>DATGMF010000099.1:0-150724 GCA_035293765.1 Ktedonosporobacter sp. | reverse complement strand
TCCTGATGATTGCTCCCACCCCTCGACTATCTTCTGACAAGGAGGTGGTCAACTTTTTGCTCTGCCACCTTTGAGGTCTCCTCCTCAAGATGGTCAGTTTTTCCTCTGCTTGGTGGGTGGCTCTAACGTTGCCAAAAACAGCCCCGTATCACAAGCGTGTCCTGATCGACCCCAGGACCAAGCAGCCAAGAAAGCTCAATAGCAGCGTGCAACTCAATCGGCGCAAAGGTATCTGGTGGCTCACCCTCTCCTATGATGAAGAAGTCACGCAAGACCCCGTTTCGGGTGCGCCTGTCGTGGGGATCGATGTGGGCATAGCCAATTTCGTGACGACCAGTACCGGCAAGCAGTACGGCTCGTTCCATAAACACCTGCGCGCGCGTCACCAACGAGATCGCGCCAAACGCCGCCGCAAAGCGAAACTGCGAGTGTGCTTGCAGAAAAAAGGGGTCAAGAAGCTGCCCTCCACGAGCAGTCGGAGCGGGCAGCGACTGCTGCGCCATGTCAAGCAGGAGATCAATCGTGCCGTCAATCAATGCTTTACTGATCCTGAGCATCAGGGCGTTCAGTTTGCCTATGAGCAGCTATCGGTGGCATCGATGCGCTTTAAGGCCAAAGCGCAAAATGCCTATCTGCGGGCGTCCAACTTGGGACGCATTCCCCAGCAGATCGTCTGGAATAGTCAAAAACGTGGGGTAAAGGCGACCCCGGTCACCTGTGCGTACAGTTCTCAGGAGTGCAGCGTGTGCCATTATACCGACCGCAAAAACCGACCGAACCAGCAAACGTTTTGTTGCCAGGTCTGCGGCTTCGAGGCCCATGCTGATTATAACGCGGCGATCAACATCAGTCGGCGCATAGGGGACAATGCGTTACGTGCGTGTCGTGACCGCACCGCCATCAAGGCCGTGCTCATGCAACGTCATGAGGCATGGAAACAACAGCAGGGGATAGAAACTGCCAGTCCGGTGAAACGCAGGAGACGAGGGAAATCCTCAGTCCCTGTTTCATCTCTCTGAGGCGTGGTGCTTCTTCCTCTGTGAGAGGTTGCCCGTAGTGTAACCTGCCGCCTAGTCAGTTGCTTTGTAAACAGGCGAAGCTGAATGCTGAGGGTGTAGACATGATATCCGTGTCTATATTTTTAGTAACTATAGCACGCTCGTTATAGACTGTTCGCAGTTCTCATTACGACTGTGATGCACTCCATTGTAGCCCATCCAACATCACTATACACTTAACACTGTATAGATACGTCGGCGTTACGACAAAGGAGTTTTTCATCATGAACAATAATCCTGAACAACCTTTTTCGCAGGAACAGCCATCACAGTATGCCCAGCCACAGTATGGAGAGCAGCCGCCAACGCAGTACGCTCAACCGCAGTGGAACCAGCAACCACTGCCGCCGTATGCCCAGCCGCAATACGGGCAGGCACCGGTACCACCATATGCTCAACCACAATACGGCCAGATACCCGCTTACGCCCAACCTCAACCCAATGCCAACAACTTTCTGGCGCGCTGGTTGATGATGGGTATTGCCGTACGCATCGTGCTGCTGATCGTGATCCCGCTGCTGCTCTGTGGCGGCTGCGCCCTCATTGCCCTGCTGTCATCGTTGCATTAGCCTTCTAATGAGCGAGCATCCATTTGATAATCGAGGAAATCCAGCGTTCTATTGAGGGAGCGGAGAAGTTGCTCTTGTAATCTGTGCGTCGCGACGTTATACTAAACGGCGCAGGTTATCAAAGGAAGTAGTAGACCGACAACAGCAGCAATTATAGGAGATTTTTGCCATGTATAATGATCCGAATCAGCCACAGCAGCCACCCTATGGACAGCCTCAGTATGGCGTCCCCCCGGTTCCTGCCTACGTTCCACAACCTCAGCCCAAGAAGTCGTTGCGCTGGCTGTGGATTACCCTCGGCATCGTTGGAGGACTCATCGTGCTCGCTTGCGGCGGCTGTGCCATTGCTATCTACGTCTTTGGCGTAAATATCTTCAATCAGACAGGGCCAGCTATCGTCGCTACCCAGTACTACCAGGCGATCCAGCAACAGAACTACACCCAGGCGTATTCGTATATCGATCCCGCAGGCGCCTCCGTTGGCGGTCAGTCGCTGACACAAACAGTGTTCACGACTGGAGCGCAGGCCATCGACTCCCAGAAAGGCAAGGTTACCAGCGCCACACCATCCACCTTCCATATCAACAGTGACAATGTTACCGCCACTGTGGCTATGCTTGTCACTCGCGGCGGGCAATCGTATACTGTGAATCTCGACTTAAAGAAAGAGGGCAACGACTGGAAGATCGTCAATGCTGACGGTATCTAGAAAATAGTATCGATGAGCGACTATGATCTGATAGCTCCATTTTATGATATTGAGCACGCGCGCTTCAGCGAAGATCTGGACATGTACCAGAACTTCGCTGAACTCTGTGGCGGTCGCATTCTTGAACTAGCGTGCGGCAGCGGGCGCGTGCTCGTGCCACTGGCTCAGGAAGGGTATGAGCTGACGGGAGTCGATACATCCGCAGCCATGCTCAAGCTCGCCGGGCAACATCTTCAGGCGCATGGAGTTGAGTCACGCTGCACGCTGGTGCAGCAGAATATCTGCACGTTACGCCTGGAGCAGAAATTTCGCCTGGCTTTCATTGCCCTGGGATCGTTTGCGCATCTTACCACCCGCAAAAAGCAACAGCAGGCGCTAAAAGCAGTACGGGCGCATCTGAGCACCGGCGGCACCTTCATCGTTGATATCAGCAATGCGGATGCACGCTATATGGAGGAGCTCGGCGGCCAGGTTCTGCATCAGGGAACGTGGCAAGCTGCCGATGGCACGCAGATCACTCATTTTGTCAGCCCGGCCTCTGCTACGCATAAACACCAGCTCGAATTAACCCACTTTTACGAACAGCATCGCCAGGGCGGACCGGTCGAGCGCACAGTCATTACAACGCAGCTATACCTGTTTGAGCGCCCGGAGCTTGAGCTGTTACTCGAACAGGCGGGCTTCGTCATCAAAGATGTCTATGGCGATTACGATCTTAGCCCTTATCAACTGGAGAGCCCGCGCATGATTTGCATAGCGGAAGCAATACAAGCATAAAAACTGGTCTGGAGGAGTTTGGATGATGACGGGTACGCCCCATAATACTCAGGCCCCGTTGCATGAATGGAACCTTAGCCCTACCGAAGCGATTGCCTTGCAGCAAGAACTGGCCCAGAGGATTATTCTGGAAGACCGCCTGCCGGAAGTTCATTTTGTGGCAGGCGTTGATATGGCGCTCAGCAAAGACCAGGAGCTGGCCCACGCCGCCGTCGTCCTGCTAACCTATCCGGCGCTGGAGCTGGTCGAGCAGCATATCTACGAGGAGCCAATCCGCATGCCCTATGTCCCTGGCCTGCTCTCGTTCCGCGAAGCGCCTGCCGTCCTGGGCGCGTTTCGCAAGCTGCGCCAGCGGCCCGATCTGGTGATGGTCGATGGCATGGGCATCGCACATCCCCGCCGCATTGGTATCGCCTCGCACCTGGGGCTCTGGCTCGAACTGCCAACCATCGGCTGCGGCAAATCGATTCTTACCGGGCATTACGACCATAACGCACTAAGCGAGGAAGCCGGCTCGTGGGTTCCGTTGCTATCAAAAAAAGAGGTCATCGGAGCCGTTGTCCGCACACGCAGGCGCGTCAATCCGATGATTATTTCGTCGGGCCACATGATCAGCCTGGAAACAAGTATACGCTACGTGCTTGACTGCTGCCGGGGCTATCGTCTGCCAGAACCAACGCGCCTGGCCGATAAACTTTCAAAGGACCATATGTGGCGCGAACCCGATGAAAACGAGCAACAGCCCACGCTATGGGAATAATGCAGCTTCATGCTTCGTGATAGCGCGGCAGCGTAAAATAGAACGTCGTGCCCTTATTGACCATCGTATCAAAGCCGATGGTCCCCCCGTGCTGCTCTACGATCAATTTGGCGATGGAGAGGCCCAGGCCGTAGCCGCCCATTTTCGATTGCTGGCTATGATTCGACTGGTAAAAACGCTCGAAGATATGCTGGCGATCCTCGGGCAGAATGCCATAGCCGGTATCCTTGACGGAGATCATCTCAAAATGCTCATCCGCAGGGCAGGAACTTACCGTCACCGTGCCGCCCGGCGGCGTGAACTTGATGGCGTTGGCGATGAGGTTATTTAATACTTGCTTGATACGCTGGGGATCGATATAGAGGGAGGGAGCTTTGGCCGGAATATCCAGGCTGAGCACCACGCCGGCATTTAAAGCTTGTGGCTGCAGCCCGCTTATCACCTGTTTAGCCAGGTTACGGAAATGCACCTCCTGTTGCTTGCTCTCAAATTGACCAAGATCGGAACGAGTCATAAAGAGGATATCTTCTACGATCGAGATGAGCTGGTGGACGCCCTCTTGAGTATAACCGAGATAAGTGCGCTGCTCCTCCGTCAGCTCACCCATATGACCCTGCAAGAGCAACTCGATGAAACCATGCACCGAGTTGAGAGGTGTGCGCAGTTCGTGCGAGACCATCGAGACGAAATTCGAGCGTACGCGATTCGCCACTTTGAGCGCCGACATATCCCGCGCCGTAAAGACAACATACAGGGCCTCATCAACATGCATCGGGGTAACGCTCGTCGAAACTTCACAGGAGTGGTCCGGTTGGGTGCCCATAATCAGTTCTTCGTTGGAGAGCGACTTTTCCTCCTGGAGCACACGCACGAGGGGACAGCTTGAGGTGCCACATAACGCCATACGATTCAAATTCTGACAACGCAATATTTCAGTGCATCTATGCCCCATCACTTCTTCTGATACAAGGCCGAGAGCTTCAACCGCGGATGGATTGAGATCAACAACATGATAGCCTTGATCAAGCACAACTATCGCATCAGAAGTGCTGGCAATCATCGATTCCAGATAACGATGGCGTTTTTCCGTCACCGCGGCGTCCGTCTCGCTCGTAACCTCCCGATCTCCCTGCACGCCTTGCTCGTTCTGCAATTCACTGGCTGGCTGTGCGCCTTTCTTCGTCGTTTCTACTTGTAGCTGTTTATGTATACGTTTCGGCACCCTTCCCCCCTATTTCCCGATGAATTTGTAGCCGACGCCCCGAACCGCTATAATATGCTGCGGCTTCTCAGCGTCATCTCCCAATTTTACACGCAAACGCCGCATATAAACATCTACAATATTACTATTATTTTCGTTATCATTCCACACTTCCGCCAGCAATTGATCGCGATTAACCACCTGACCGGAGCTATTCATCAGCACGCGCAACACCTGCATCTCCGTAAAGGTCAATGTGACCGGCGATCTTCCGCCTACAACCACCTTCAGCTCTGCGGGAAATAGCTCAATTTGCCCGGCGCGGATGCTTTGTTGCCCCAGCTTGCTACTTTTCTTGATGCGGCGCAGCACCGCCTGCACCCGCGCCACCAGCTCCTGATGGTTATAAGGCTTACAAATATAGTCATCCGCGCCAATGTTAAACCCTTGCAGCTTGGCCTCTATTGTATCCTGAGCCGTCATAAAAATAAGCGGGATCTCGTAGCCATCGGCACGTAATTTCTCTGAAAACTCAAAGCCGTTGAGATATGGCATCGTCACATCGAGGATCAGCAGGTCAGGTACACGCTTCTGGATCATCAGCATCGCGCCACGCGGGTTATCCGCAGTCTCGACTTCATAACCCTCTTTGCTCAGGACAAACTGCACCAGCGTATTGGCAAAATGATCGTCATCAACGACAAGTATGTACACAATCTCCCCCTTTTTTTGATACCTCGGTTGGCTGCACATCAGGCATATCTTCCTCCATACAGGATGTCATGCAAAACCATTACCATACGCGGGGAACGTATGTTACCAGCTTGACTTATACCAAATATATTATAGATAGCAATGTGCGTGAGTATGGTACACGTACATTACTGTAGATGTCAAGATGACATCTTTAATGCTCGCAATTTCTCTAGATAGATCATAAGAATAGCTATGTCTGCAGGCGTGACGCCTTCTACCCGCGACGCCTGTCCGACGGTGCGCGGGCGCGTGCGCGTTAGCTTCTGCCGCGCTTCAGTTCGCAGGTGCTGCACCGCCTGGTAATCGAGCGTTTCTGGAATGCGCATCTCTTCCAGCCGCAAAGTCCGGTTGACCATCTGCTCCTGTTTGCGGATATAACTCTCATATCTGACATGCAGCTCGACTTCTTCGGCGGTCTCATGCGAGAGCACAGGCAATGGCGCTTTTTCGCCATCGGCAGCCATATCGTCACTACGCGCCGTTGCGACGCGCAGCGCCAGTTGCGCCACCTGGTGATAGCTTACGCCCGGTCGCCTGAGCAGCTCATGCGCCGAAAGCATCTGATTCAGGGGCGCAATGCCGATTTCCTGAGCGTGATTCTCGACCAAGCGCGAGGAAGTGAAGGTGATAGTATTGAGCTGCTCCAGAGCACGCTGAATGGCTACACGCTTCTGTACCACCTGCTCATAACGCTCTTCAGAGATCAGGCCCAACCTGTAGGCGTGATCGCTCAAACGCAGATCGGCGCTCTCTGGCCGCAACAAGAGGCGATGCTCGGCGCGCGAGGTGTGCAGGCGGTAAGGCTCGCTCATCGGACGCGTCACCAGATCATCGATCAGCACACCGATATACGCTTCATGCCGTCCCAGCACAAAGCCATCTTCCCCTCGCGCATAGAGTGCGGCATTGATACCAGCCATGATGCCCTGCGCCGCTGCCTCCTCGTAGCCAGAGGTGCCGTTGATCTGACCGGCCAGGAAGAGGCCCGCCACCGCTTTGGTCTGGAGGGTGGGCAGAAGCTGGTCGGGGGGGACATAGTCGTATTCGACCGCGTAACCAACCCGCATCATCTCCACACGCGCCAGGGCGGGAATACTGCGCAGCATCGCCAGTTGCACATCTTCCGGCAGACTGGTGTTCATCCCCTGCACATACACCTCGCCGGTACGCCATCCCTCCGGCTCCAGGAAAATCTGGTGCGCGCTCTTGTCGGCGAAGCGCACAATCTTATCCTCGATGGAGGGGCAGTAACGCGGCCCGATGCCCTCAATCACGCCGGTATACAGCGGAGAGCGATGCAGATTATCGCGAATAACCTGATGGGTCTGCTCGGTAGTACGTACCAGGTAGCATGGAAGCTGTGGTCGCCATCCTTGCAGATCGTCATCAGCAACGGGATAAATGGCATTCGGGCGACCGCCGGGCAACTGCACATCTTCGCGGGCTGAGACATCCCGCGAAAAATAGAGCGGCACTCGGCTGCCGGGCTGTGGCTCCGTCAGAGTGAAATCAATCGTACGCGCGTCGATGCGTGGCGGCGTCCCAGTCTTGAAGCGGCGCACCTCCAGCCCCAACGCACGCAGCGAATCGGAGATCCCCAGAGCAGGCCCTTCGCCAGCTCGCCCGCCTGGCTGTGTCTTCTCGCCCACTACGAGCCGCCCATTGATAAAGGTGCCGGTGGTGAGAATCACCGCGTCGGCCTCGTACAGCCAGCCATTGTTCGTCACAACGCCGGTAATCACGGGCCGCCCATCGTTGCCGACATGGCTCAACAGGCGAGCAATCGTCACCTGCTTCAGCTCCAGTCCGGGCTCGCTCTCCAATACATATTTCATCGCCAGACGGTACGCCTGCTTATCGCATTGAGCGCGCAGGGCCTGTACGGCGGGACCTTTACTGGTATTTAGCAGGCGGATCTGGATAAACGTCCGGTCGGTATTGCGACCGATCTCGCCGCCCAAGGCATCGATCTCTTTGATCAGGTGTCCTTTAGCGGGGCCGCCCATAGAGGGATTGCACGGCATCAATGCGATGCTATCCAGATTCATCGTCAACAGCAGCGTTTTGCGACCCATGCGAGCGCAGGCCAGAGCAGCCTCGCAGCCCGCGTGCCCGGCGCCAACGACAATAACCTCGTACTTACCACGCACGAGCTGATCAGAGGGAATGTTGTTACTTCCGGCATCCTTATGCATCACACATCAACCTGGCTGCTTCCTTTAGCTGAACGATTCTATGAAGGATATTTCACTTCCGCACGCATGTA
The DNA here is from genome assembly GCA_035293765.1 of Ktedonosporobacter sp. Lineage (GTDB taxonomy): Bacteria > Chloroflexota > Ktedonobacteria > Ktedonobacterales > Ktedonobacteraceae > DASRHT01. The sequence continues at coordinate 142,628 of DATGMF010000099.1, read as the reverse complement.
TTATGCCCTAGATACCCATTAACGTCAACACTGATAATGCGGAGTTATCAATGCTCGCTTTGAGTATTGACAATCAGGGAGGGTTGTGGCAAGATAATGTTGACGCGCTTGTAGCTCAACGGATAGAGCACTTGACTTCGGAGTGCGCCGTTGTGTTTACGTTAACCTTGCTGGGGTAGTCCAGTGTCACTAGAACGGAAGTGACTAAAGTACAATCTTACCTGACGGGGAAACTCGAAGGGGACCGTAGCATGATTGTAAAAGTACGGTGAGGGAGTAGTACCAATAATCCCAATCAGCCGTGCAGCTAGGCCGTATATGGTTAGGTCTTGAGGACCGAACTCTGGATGAGCAGCCTTTAAAATGGCTTCACGGAATGGTGCTTAGACGTGAAATATGGGATTAACAACTGAGATCCGAAGGGTTGTTAAACGTTCTTCCCATAGGCGCTCGTAGCGAACGAGGAAACATCCAACAGGGAACCTAAGTACGGACCAGGTTAGCGTAGGAACTGCGGGATCGCCTAAAAGCCGAGAGGCTCATGGTGACAGAGCATCCATAGTACTCAAACGCCTGGAGTAATGTCCAGGACAGGGGGAAGGGATGCAGAAGGTACTCTACCCTGCCTTGTCGCGGCACTTTGAAAACGGTGCAAGTCGGGATAAAGCAGGAATGGGCAGGGCGGCGTTAGGAACTGGAATATGAGCAACTCACTTTCTGGTTATTAACGTCGCTCTGGCAGAGTAGAATAAGTACCTTTGGAGAGCCGGATGCGGGGAAACTTGCACGTCCGGTTCGGAGGGGGGCGGCTGGAAACGTACTTACCGCAAGGGAGTAACGCGCTGGCCGTCTACCCTATTCAAGGGGTTGCGGGTTCGAATCCTGCCGGGCGCGCTATCTCCCCCCATTAAAAGCGGATTGATTCTTTACTCTCCGCTTTATTGGCTTTGATAATAATCAGATCCTCTCAGTTTCAGTTCGTAAACAGGATAAGGTATGGTTGGGAGTGGTATGCTATGGACAGCGCAAATGAGTATCAAGTAGCGCGCAGCTTTCTCCAGAGGGAAAGGAAAGTAGCAAAAATGACAGCTTTTCCTCGACACCATATAATGAGCGTTGAAGACTATTTTCAGCTTGATCGTAATAGCCCCGATGCACGCTATGAGTATATTGAAGGTCATATAAGAATGCTGGCTGGCGGTTCCCCCGACCATGCCAAGATCAGCGCCAATATGATTGGCACGCTTTATGGTTTATTAGAGGGGAAGCCTTGTAGCGTGTATACCTCTGATGTTCGAGTATGCCTTTCTGAATCACGATATGTCTATCCAGATGTTTCAGTGAGCTGCGATTCAGAAGATCAGGAGCGGGGAGATATGCTCTTCTCTCCTTGTCTGATTGTTGAAGTTCTCTCACCAAGTACCGAACGCTATGATCGAGGCCGCAAAATGTTATATTACCGGGAATGTCCAACTGTGAGAGAATATGTGATGATTGACTCCCTGCGCCCTTGCATCGAGTTGTTCAGGTGGGAGAGGGTCAATCTCTGGACCCACTACGTCTTCAGACCTGGAGATGAGGTAGAGTTATCAAGCCTCAGCTTGCGCTTTCCCCTCACGCAAATTTATAGAAACGTCGCGTTCCCCGAGCAGGATGATATATTCGAGTAGCTCGCTGTTTTTGTTCATTCAGTCCAGGATCAACCCATCCCCAAGCCATCCTCTTAAAGCGATCTGGAGCGGTTCCCAGGCTCTATCCCAGGGAAACCAGAGGAATTTGACGGAACGCTGGTCCCTTAATAGGAGGCGAAGCCTATCCGTACCCATTCCACGATGCAGATATGCTACTTGAATGGCTTCGCGCGGAACCCATATATTATTTTTCCGCGAAGCGAAGAGTATTTCCCACGCCTGATCGTCAAAAGAGCACTGCACTGGTTGTGCGCTGTTGACGGTTGGTCCCATCCCGTGCAGAATGGTTGCTATGAGCCCCAGCGGGATACGAAGCAAACCGTCAGGAAATAACCACAGTTCACCATGAATCCAGTCAAGCCAGCCAGTAGTGGCGCTGGCTGTTAGAAGAGTCGCATAATGGCTACCTTCGTTAAAGCGAGGTATATTCGATTCCCACACTCAAGTCTCTCTTTCTCGCAGAACTACTATAGCCCACTATATCATATTTTCGGTAAATCTACCTGATGCATGTTTTGTAACTTGCATTGCCCATCCAGTCCTGGACTGCTACAACAAAAAGAGGGTTACAGAACATTACCAGGAACCACCCAACGGAAGCGTCTGGAGAGTGGAGAAGTTCGCTCTGCTCATGAAGTAGTGTTGACGACAAGACTAGAAGGAGAGAAGTCATGTACGCAAACGCTCTAGCCAGACGCTATGCCGCTGTTCCCTGGTGGCATCTGCTACTGGAAGGCATCACGGCTGTGATCGTTGGGATTTTGCTAGTATCCTTTCCCCGGCAAACTACGATTGTGCTGATCCAGCTCCTGGGTATCTATTGGTTTGTCACGGGCATTCTGGCGCTGGTGAGCCTTTTTATTGATCGTTCGCTCTGGGGATGGAAGCTCTTTTCCGGCATTCTGGGTATTCTGGCGGGCGTTGTGGTCGTGCGCCACCCGCTATGGAGCGCCTTCCTGGTTCCCTTTACCATCGTCATTATCCTGGGTGTCCAGGCGATTATCCAGGGGATCATTGAATTAATCCAGGCTTTCCAGGGAGGAGGCTGGGGCGCGGCCCTGCTGGGTGTCATTAATATCATTCTTGGTATCTTTCTGCTAAGTGAGCCTGTAATCGCCACCGCCGTCTTTCCGGTTGTGCTGGGCATTGTCGCCATCGTACTTGGCGTTATCGCCATTTTCGGCTCGTTTCGCGCTCGCGCGCAAGAAGAGCGGCTATCGCCCATGCAACCAACGATGCCAACCGCATAAGAGCTATCTGGCATAGTTAGAGCGGATAGCGTCGATAGTATCCGCTCTAACTTTTTCCGCCCAGCAGCATATCAATATGCCACCGCCATGCGCTTTTCAAAGTAACGGGCCAGCAACGAGAGGGGGTAGCAGAGGAGCAGGTAGAATAGAGCGCCCAGGATAAAGACAAACATCTTATTGTTCGCGTTGATTTGCGGCAGAGCCAGGGCATACGTGACGTGCTCCAGTTCGATCAGAGAAAGCACGGAGAGGAGGGCGCTATCCTGGATCAGAGTGATGAAGTAGTTGGTGAAGGGCGGAATGGTGATGCGGATCGCCTGTGGCAGCACGATATGACGCATAATCTGGCGCGAGTTCAGCCCCAGGCTTAATCCGGCCTCCGTCTGCCCTTTATCTACCGTCTCGATGCCGCTGCGAAAGACCTCCGTCAGATAGGCCCCGTAGTTAAAGCTCAGCCCCAGGATACCGTAGAAGTAGCCGTTGAAGGCGTCCGGCACCAGGCTATTGTTCTGCAACGCCGTCATGAGTTGGAAAGCGGCTGAGTAGGGATCAAAGCCGATGCTTGAAAGTACAAAGCCGACGCCATAGTACCAGAGCAGGAGCTGGACCAGCACCGGCGTCCCGCGCACAACTTCGACATAGGTGATGGCAAGCCAGCGGACGGGAGCGAAGCGCGCAAGGCGGCCCAGCGCGCCGATAAAGCCGAAGCATGTCGCCAGCACAATGCTCACCAGCGAGATTACCAGCGTCGTCAGCGTCCCTTGCAGAAATACCGGCAGATACAGGCGTCCGAGCTGCCGGAAGGCGTACAGGTAGTAGATAAAGGCAAATATGGCGACCGCAGCCACGACATAGAAGAGATAATCGAGCGACGCCAATCTGCCGCGCGACCGGGCCTTCATCTTCTCGCGCGTCAAAGCGCCTTTTGCCACTGGTTTATCTATCATTGAGCCTTCAGCGCGTGACTCGTATATATCCGACATGGCTACTACCTTACCTTCATAAATTATCTGATGATGCTATTTCTGCTATAGGGCCGCTCGTAAACGGCGTTCGAAGCGCCTGGCAACGTAGGAAGTTGGCAGGCTGAGTACGAGATAGAGCACGATAGCCAGCGCATAGAGCGGGATCGGGTTGCTGCCGTGGCGTGTCACCCACGCGGTAAGCACGGAAGTCAGCTCGCCGCCCCCGATTACACTGACAATCGCCGAGTCTTTGAGCATGTAAATAAAGTCGTTGACAAAGGGGGGAATCATCAGGGGGATGGCCTGCGGCAACACGATATGAAAGAAGTTCTGGCCTGCCGTCAGCCCGAGAGAATAGGCAGCTTCCGTCTGTCCCCGGTCAACGGAGAGAAAGCCGGCCCTGAAGACCTCGGCTTCGTAGGCCGCGTAGTTCAGGGCCAACACAGCAATGCCTGCCGACCAGGTATTGATGAGGAAGACCAGATTATACGCTGCCAGAATGGCACCCAGCGCGTAGTAAATAATGAAAAGCTGGGCGATGATCGGCGTGCCACGAACGATCTCGATAAAAGTGCGTGCAGGCGCTTTCAGCCAGATAAAGCGCGCATCGGCCATCAATGCCAGCACCAGCCCTAATAGCAAGGCCAGCGGGAACGACACGACGCAATAGATCAGGGTATTGCCCACGCCCACTAAAAACTCGGGCCATGCCTGCTGGATCAGATCCATAATGTCTCCTCCGGTAGGGGCAGGGCTTACCCCTGCCCTGTCCTGCTACGCGGCCAGCAAGGCCCCTATTTAATCCCGATCTGGGCCTGCTGGTCGTTCCAGAGGTTCCATTTCAGGTAGATCTGGTGCAGCGTGCCATCGTTTTTGAGGCGGGTGAGCGCCTGATCGATTTCGCCCTGAAGGGTGGTTGCGTTAGAGCTGGCTTTGTTGAACGCGATGACGTAGTCGCTGGTCTCGAAGGGCTTGCCAATGCTCTTTAATGCCGGATTGGCTTTACCGCCGGGGCCGATCCCCTCTACATAATAGGTGACGATAGGCAGGTCGATCAGCACGGCATCGATGCGGCCAAGCGCCAAGTCATCGAAGGGAAGATCGGGATCGTAGGTCTTGAGGTTAATCTTTTTATCGGAGGCCAGAATGTCCGCCGCCTTAAAGCTTGCCCCGGTGCCCACAGTGTAGCCTTCCAGATCGGTTAACGAGAGCGTATCGCTGGTAGTTTTGCTGGCGAAGCGCGGGTCATTGCTGCGCACCACGATCTGCTGCCCATAACGATAATAGGGCTGAGAGAAGATCTCGGTTTTCTTGCGATCCTCGGTAATTTCCCAGCCGTTCATGATCACGTCAAACTTGCCTGCCGTCAGCGCCTGGTCGAGCTGCGTATAATCGTTCTCCACCTGCTTCTGCCTGATGCCCATCGTCTTGGCGAGCGCATTAGCAATATCAAGCTCGAAGCCCACTAATTGCGTCGGGTTATTTGGGTCCTGGAATACGTAAGGTGCGCCGCCGTCCGATGTGGCTCCCCACTGGAACAGGCCCGGGACTTTCAGCCCTTTGCTGGCTATCGTGCCGGCAGTAGGCGTGGGATTGGTTGCGACATTGCCTCCACATGCCGCCAGTATCGCCTCAAGAGAGCCGCTAACCGCGACAAGGCCACCTGCTCGTTTGAGAAAATCTCGCCGCTTCAGTTCGAAATACATGACGATGATCCCTTTCTTTCTGACAAAAATAGATTAAGGCAAGACGGAGAGCACACGCTCCAGGAAAAGTTGTGTTCGCTGCTGCTTCGGTTTTCTGAAAAGCTCTTCAGGATCGCCCTGTTCCACAATCGAGCCGTCAGACATAAATACTACGCGATCAGAAACGTCGCGCGCAAACTGCATCTCATGAGTCACGACGACCATAGTGCGGCCCTCATACGCAAGGTCCTTCATGACCTTCAAGACCTCCCCTACCAGTTCGGGGTCCAGCGCGGAGGTTGGCTCATCGAACAGGAGCGCTCGCGGCTGCATTGCCAGCGCCCGCGCAATCGCGACCCGCTGCTTCTGACCCCCCGAAAGGCGGCTCGGGTGGACATCGCGCTTTTCTTCAAGGCCAACCTTCGCCAGCATTTTCTCGCCCAGCGCCACGGCCTGATCTTTCGGCATCTTGCGCACCAGCAAAGGAGCCTCGATCACGTTTTGTAGCACCGTCATATGAGGAAAAAGATTAAAATTCTGGAAAACCATCCCCAGTTCCCGCCGGATAGGGCTGAGCTGTTTTACGGAGAGATAGGGATCAAGCTTCTCTCCATGAATATACACTTCGCCGCTCGTCGCCTTCTCCAATCCGTTCAGACAACGAATCAGCGTACTTTTACCGGAGCCACTGGGACCGATGAGCGCCACAACCTCTTTTTTCCGCACCTCGAAATCAATATCGTTGAGCACATGCTTGTCCCCAAAATATTTGTTCAGCCTGACTGCACGAATAATGATCTCCTCTTCAGGAACAATGGCCTCTGGTGGCAGTTCCCCAGAGGAAGGAGAGAGAAACTCATCAGAATTTTCCTGCTCGAATTGCATCTGCCATTCCTTCACATGTTATACTATCAATTGTTCTTGATTTCAGGAGCGCGGACTGTACTACTGTCAATATGCAGGTGAACAATGCCATTTGCCACGATGCCCCATTCAAATATGACATTATACTACGATTATTTTAGCTCTGGTATCCCTGAATCTGCTTCCTTTCCTACTTTGCTCTTGTTGCACGGTTTCGCAGGAACGCCGGAAAGCGATTTTGAGGCTCAGATACCGCTGTTACGCCCCCGTTACAACGTTCTGGCTCCGCATTTATATGGCTACGGTCGCTCGTCCCAGCGCAGCAACTATGTTCCCTCCTATTATAGGGAAGATGCGGCAAATATGGTAGAGCTTTTAGACGCGCTTCACATTGCGCGGGTGAACGTGCTGGGCTTTAGCGATGGGGCCACGGTGGGGCTGCTCATGGCCGCGCTCTACCCTCAACGGGTCGAGTCCCTGGCGGTGCTGGGCGCGCAACCCACGATCAATCAACGAGACGTTAGCGCGATCCGCCACTGGCTGCTGGAGAAGCCATTATCTGAGGAATGGCAGGCACAACTGGCGCAACTGCACGGAGAACCCTATTGGCGTTCGCTGCCCGCTATGTATGTAAAAGGGCAGGAGGAGCTGGTTGCCGCAGGAGGAATCATCATCACCGATCAAGAACTGGCTGCTATTACCTGTCCGGCGCTCATTATGCATGGCGTACGCGACCGCATCGTCTCGGTCGAATACGCCCACACCCTGCATACGCGCATTGCCGGCTCGCGCCTCCTGCTCTTCGACGCCGGACATCCGGCTCACATCCGTTGTGCAAAGGAATATAACGCAGCCATCATGGAATTTTTTACATGACCGCTTTAGTCTGTCACATCCAGCATCCGGCACGCCATAGATGATTCGAGCATTTGCTGAGCAATATCTGTGCTGTCAACGTGATAGGTATTTGCATCGATCTGGGCCTGTAAGGTTTCAACCTGAGCCTGGCGGGTCTTATCATTCTCCTGGGGGATCAGGCGTGCTTGAGCGCCAGCCACTGCATTTTTACGCAGCCTGGCTGGCCGTGTGTTTTTCGCTTTGCGCTGAGATGCTACCGTCAAGTTATTTGGATAGGGATCGATTTTTTGTGTTTTCATGGCGACGCTGCCCTGCAGGGTGCCGAACTCCTTCCTGGCGAAGTTGGGCATGCTGCACACTCCTTTAGAGAAAACTATGGCGAAGGAGAGCAAGACGAAAATGAAGCTCACCGCTTACACCTTATAACCACATAGTAACGTCCCGAGACAACCCCTTCATCTTTCCACTTGCCATCCCGATCATTTTCGTATGCCCCCCTTCCCACAGTTCCAGAATAGCAGGACAGCGTCTTTGCGGGTAGAGACATTGGTCACGTAGTTACGCGCAAAAAGTCCTCAGGTGAGGTGCCTTGCGTCTACCCCGCAGGCCGGTTCGGTCGGGAGAAGGGAGAACTGAAGCACCGCATCGCACTTACGGCATGAACCGGCTCACCTTATAGACTGAAAATCCTCTTTTTCTTGCTGACGTTTCTGATAAAAGCGACGACGTTGTAAACGCTGCATCCCCTTATCCAGCGTGATGCGTTTGCGTAAACGATAGAAGAGGAGCACGCAGAGCAACACCGCTTCCGCGCTGGCCGAGCCAGCCAGTGCCAGGGGAATCGCCAGGATAACGAGAGGTCCTTTTAATAGCTGAAGCAGGAGAATAATCAGGCTAACGCGCGAAAGCAGGGCAAAAATGTTGGTCCAGAGCGGCGTCCAGGCATCCTTCAGTGCATAGAACCCCCGTACAATTAAATCGCCCGCTACCAGCCCGGGTACGCCCACAGCGTATCCTAGCAGCGCAAGATTGGTCACATCGGTCGAGTGCTGCGTGAACGCACCATGCTGGAAGAGTAAATGGATCACCGGCTTGCCTGCAACCGCTAGCACAATGGCAGCCGGAACGGCCAACAGGATCGATACGCCCATGACCTTAAGGGCTGTCTGAGTCATGCGCATGTAGTGGTTCGAGGCGGCCTGGACCGATAGATGTGGCAACAACGCCTGTCCGATGGCCTGCGACATTAGCGCCAGGGGAACGGCCTGGAGCATTTGCGCATTATGCAGCGCGGAAAGGCCGGCGGCATCCGGGAGGTAGGAAGAAAACGCGGTGTCGGCAATCGTGCCAATATAGAATATGCCGATAGCAAGGGCGTTGGGCGTCAGCAGGCGCATTACCTGGCGCAATCCCGGATGGCGCAGATCCCATACAAACTCGTAACGCACCCGCTGCCGCACCAGGCCGGGAATCTGTATCCCCACCTGAAGGATGGCCGCGATCAGCACCCCATAAGTGGGACCATAGATGCCGGCTTTTGGTATGGCGAGAGTGATCAGGAGGCCAGCAATCATGCCGATGTTATAGATAGCAATTGAGGCCGCCGGTAACATGAACTGCCGCTTGCCGTTCAACACGGCCATAGCGATGGTGCCAAGCCCGAGGATGAGAGGCTGCACCAGCATAATACGCGTCAGTGAAGCGGTCAGCGCCTGCTCAGTAGGGGAGTAGCCGGGGACCAGCAGGTGGTTGACAAATGCTGGGGTCAGGAATTCGCCGATGATCAAGAGGACGGCAGTAAGAACCAGTAAGACGTTGAAAACCAAGCTGGTTAGTCGCCATACTTCGAGCTCTCCCCGCTCCTTCTCATACGAGAGGAGTACGGGAATAAAAGCGTGAACCAGAGCGCCACCGGCTATCAGATTAAATAGCGTGTCAGGCAGACGTAACGCGGCATAGTAGGCATTGGCTTCGGGTCCAGTCCCAAAAAGCGCGTTAAAAATGCTCTGCCGCACAACGCCCAGGCCGCGTGAAGCCAGGAGCGCCATCATCAACAATAGCGCGGCCTCCACTACGCTAAAACGTCTGAGAAACAGCCCCTTGCCTGGAAGGAAGCTCTGGAGGCTAAAACGGAACGTCCTCCCGCCCCAGGATTTACGCCGGCGGGAGCCCGCCCTGTCTGCAACGACCACAGCAATACTATCGCATTTCCCCTCAACGACGGATGCCGTCTCCGTTGATGGGCGAATCGATTTTTGGACCTCGTGCGAAATACTCCTATCTCCTCTCACCTAACACATAATTTTCAGGTCTCATTGCAGCCATTATAGCGGTGATTGTCACAAATGACTAATTCGCCTTCAAAAAGTACTGATTGCCCTTTTTCCATAGCCATTTTTCGCTATTTTATGGCTCAGTTCTAGCTATTACTAGTATTCTCATATACAGTTTTTAATGTAAGTATTTCTGTCTATTAACTATAGGCATTTCCTATAGGTTTATAAGCGAGGATTGACCATGCCATCATCTTCGGACCACCACGTAACGCGTTCTCGTAATCAGCAGGACATTACTTCCGCCGACACGGCAGCAATGCCGGTATTATCAGGATCGGGACAGACCAGGCAGCCACAAGTAGAGCCATCTATGCCCCTCAGCACAGGTCCTCTTTCGGGTCTGGTACCACGCACCACCGATCCCCTCCCAACCCCACCTTCCCTCATCACCCGAAAGCTCCCGGGGTTGAGCGTAAGCACCTCCACCAAAATGCCGACCGTGATTCCCGCGGCCATGAAGCGGCAGCGTTCCGCTTCGACGCCTCCACCGGAGCGCCGTCGCCGACCGGCAGTATTTTTCAGTGCGCTGGCTAGCTGCGTCGTGATGTTTATCTTTGTCGCAATCTTCGCCGCTCCACTGGGCAGCGGGCAGAACTCGCAGACTATCGCGCAAACCATCGGCAACTTTATTTCGACCGGGCAGCTTAGCTCATTCAATCCATTGCAGCACATGCCGACGCCATCGCCGACCCCGGCTCTCCTGACCAATGAAGGATATTGCGGGGGAACCGATATCTGGGGGACATGCGCGACGGCTATCACGGCCAGCGGCTTGATGGGAACGGGCCAGATGCAGAGGCCGATCAATGGAGCGGTCATCACGCAGTACTTTGCACATCCTGAATATCAATCGTGGTGTGGCTGTATCAAGCCGCACTCAGGCATCGATCTGGCAGCGGCCTACGAGACCCCTATTATGGCGGCGGATAGCGGGCAGGTAATCTGGACAGGTTGGGACTGGTCCGGCCTGGGTTGGGCCGTTAAGATTAATCATGGACATTACATTGCCACCATCTACGGGCACCTTGCGCGCTTTGTGGTCAAAACCGGACAAAATGTCATGAAAGGCGATGTGATCGGGTATGAGGGGAGCACCGGAGCTTCTACCGGCCCGCATTTGCATTTTATGGTGCTCATCAATAATATCTGGGTCGATCCCACCCTGTATGTTGCGTTACCCTGACGAGACGGGCCGATAATGCTAAACAAAAAAATGGAGGCAGGCTGCGTTGCCTGCCTCCATTTTCTATTTGATTGACTATGCTTGTACATTATACTTTGAGCGACGGCGGCTGATCGAGCCACCTTTGCGACCTGCGGCCTGCGCTTCTTCACTTGTCCATTTATGTGCAGTGCCAAGAGCGTGAGCAGCTTTGCCACCTTTGCTGGCAATCTCACGCTTCTTCTCTGGACTCATTGATGCAAAACCGCGTCCGCGTCCTTTTTGAGCTTCCATCAATCCTTCTCCTCATCTGTTACAAGATCTGACTTAACGTGTGAAACAACGTTGGTTTCTCTCACCAATTTAAGCATAACAGCTACTCTATACAAGGACAAGTCAGCAATAAAAAGTTTCAGCATTCTCTAAGGTAGCCTCAACCATTTCTAAGGAATTGCTCAGCTCTACGAGCACTTTTTGCTCTTTTTATCATGATATATGCTATTATACACGCGTAAAATCCCTCCTGCATGAGCTTGTTATTGTTAAGCTTAGGAAAAGCTTAGCAATTCCCCACGAGGACGAATGGCCGAAAATTACTACTCAGCAGTATACAAAGCCGTCCTCCCATCAGGATCAGAAAAAATTGTCATGGAAATATTAAGAGTCTGTTCTTAAACTGGACATTATGTAACAAAGGGGAAGGTTAAGAATCGGTGAGTTCATTGATGAGAGAGATCATCTCGTCCACAGAAAAGGGCTTTTCCAGCAGCGCCACCTGGAAATCTTGCAATTCTTCGTTATCTTGCAGTGAAGCTGCGGTGGTTAAAATAATGGGCAGGGACTGAAAACGCGGGTCATTGCGAATTTGCCTGATTACCTCGGTGCCAAAAGTTGACCCGCCCAGGCGCCAGTCCACAATCATCAGATCGACCGGGAGCAGGTCCGGCGAGTTAAGGGCCTCAAGGCATTCCTCGGCAGTAGAAAAGCTCAAGACACTATGACCCTCGTCCTGTAAAACGAGAAGGAGCATTTCCTGGATCGCTACATCGTCTTCAAGCAGGCCCACTCGCATATGATTTCCCTCTGGTAAAAAGAGTCTTAATAACTATGCACACTATAGCAAACTGTGCTGTATTTCGCAAGGGTTAAAGAGTAGTAGGAGGCGAAAATAGAGGCTGCATATGAGCCACTAATCTGCTATAATAGCGGGACATCCGAATGTGCGTGGAGGAGAAGGAACGACTATGCCTGAACAGTTTCGAAGCTTACAGGGCTTTAAAGACATTTTACCCGAAGAAGAGCCTTACTGGCGCTTTGTTGAGCGGACAGCGACCGAGGTTGCACAGTTATACGGCTACCAGCGCATTGAGACGCCACTGCTGGAGGAAACATCGCTCTTTCGTCGTACCTCCGGCGAAGGCACAGATATCGTCGAGAAAGAGATGTATAGCTTCGACGACCGCGCTGACAAAGAGGGCCACCGACTCAACCTCTCGTTGCGACCAGAGGGAACCGCTGGCGTGATGCGGGCTTACCTTGAGCATGGCATGTTCAAGCTGCCCCAGCCCGTCAAAGTCTATTATATGCGCACTCCTATGTTCCGGCGCGAAAAGCCACAGGCGGGCCGTTATCGCGAACATCACCAGTTCGGCTGCGAGGCACTGGGCGACGAAGATCCATCTATTGACGCGGAGATGATCGCGCTGCTTTACCAGGTATACACGCAACTCGGCCTGCGGCAGGTGGGTGTATACATCAACAGCATTGGCGATCAGAACTGCCGCCCTCAATATATCGAGACGCTCAAAGACTACTATCGCCCGCTCCTCAACGATTGCTGCGAGGATTGCAAGGTGCGGTTCTATAAAAACCCGTTACGCTTGCTGGACTGTAAAGAGCCGCAGGACCGTCCAAAGATTGAGGCTGCCCCCAAAATCAGCGACCATCTCTGTGAGCCTTGCCGCGAGCACTTTGCCGCCGTACGTCGTTATCTTGATTGCTATCAGGTACCATATTCCATTAATCCGCTGATCGTGCGCGGGCTGGATTACTATACGCGTACGGTCTTTGAGTTCATCTCCGCGCACGATAATGCGACGCTCACCGGCGGCGGGCGCTACGATGGCCTGGCAGAAATTCTCGGCGGCGGCCACGTTCCCGGCATCGGTTTTGGCGCGGGGATCGAGCGCATTATTCTCGAACTGAAGCGGCAGGGCATCGCGCCAGCGCCAGTTCCGTCTGCTCACGCCTTCGTCGTTTACTTTGGGAAGACGCCGGAATACAAAGATGCCGCCGTACAGGTGGCAGCGGAACTGCGCCATGCTGGCATTAAGACCGAGATGAGCTACGGCAATCGCAGCGGCAAAGCGCAGATGAAGCAGGCCAATGCTTCCGGCGCAAGCTACGCCCTGATCATCGGCGAAAGCGAGCTGGCCGAAAACGCGGTCACGGTCAAAGACCTGCGAACCGAAGGAATAGAGGACGCAAACAAGCAGGTTCTGGTAAAACGCCCGGAGCTGGTGGATTACTTAACCCGCTTGGATAAAACGCTGTAGCCTTTCTGGGCTATCCTTCGTGTTATACATCATGCTTCACACGTTTCTTACATAAAAGCGGGTAGGCGGTAATACTCTCCAGCCCGCCAGCAACTATAGGCGTAAGAACAGGAGAACAGATTTTTCATGCATAAATGGGAACGCAACGTCTGCCCGGACTGCACGCTGGTCTGGGAGCGGAATCTGGATGGAGCCTGGAGATACATCTCCTTGATTGCGGTTCCCCTACCAGATGAACGAACGTGTCCGCTCTGTACCAATAACCTGCGGATGCAGTGGGTCAAGCCGCTGCCAACATTGCCGGACGATCCAACCGCGCTGGGTGACTAGGGACGCACAGCCGTGTGCGTCCCCTTCATCTCGCGTAGCGTGCGATCCGGCTACGGCTTCAGGATCACCTTTGTGTACCCTTCGACGCGCTTATCGAATTTTTCGTACGCCTGCGGGGCATCATCGAGCGGGACTTCATTCGAGACGATGAAGCTGGGCTTCGCTCTGCCCGCTATGATCAGGTCGCGCAAGTAGCGGTTATACCGCTTGACGTTGCACTGCCCGGTACCCAGGCGCAGCCCCTTCTCAAAGAGCTTACCAAAGGAAATGAGCAGGCGGCCCTGTTTCGCATGAGGGTCCACGCCGCCTGGGTCGGAAGGCACATACAGTCCCGGAATGCCTAACATCCCGGTTGGATTCACAATCTGTATCAGTGCTTCAAGCACAGTGCTGGGAGCTTCGGATGATTTACCGGGTTCGATAGCCTGGTAGCCAACGGCATCAACGCCCTTATCCACCCCATCGCCATGACGCATATCGCGAATTTGCTTGACGGGATCGCCCTTGCTAAAATCAATCGGGATAGCACCGATATCCTTGACCTTTTTGAGCCGCTCCGGCACCTGGTCAACCACATAGACTTCGGAGGCTCCACGAATGAGGGCGCTATAGGCGGCCATTGCACCCACCGGCCCGGCCCCAAAGACCGCCACTGTTTCGCCGGGCGAGACCTGCGCCAGCTCGGTGCCGTGATATCCTGTGGGGAAGATATCGGCCAGTAAGGCAAAATCTTCCTCATGCTCGGTTCCTTGAGGCAGCTTCAAGGCATTAAAATCAGCATAGGGTACACGCAGAAACTCCGCCTGACCGCCCGGATAGGGTCCCATAGCGACATATCCATAGGCGCCGCCGGCAAACCCCGGATTCACTGTCAGGCAGAAACCGGTATAGCCTCGCTCACAATTCTTACAAAAGCCACAGGCTACGTTGAACGGCAGGACGACACGATCACCCTTGCGTAGCGACGTTACGCCCGGGCCAACCTCCTCGACTATCCCCATATTCTCATGTCCAAATATGAGGCCCGGCTGAGCCGCCGTTCTTCCTTCATACATATGCAGGTCCGAACCACATATACAGGATGAGGTGATACGCACTATTGCATCATTGGGGTGCTGGATCTTGGGGTCCGCTACCTGTTCTACAGCGACCTTAAACGGCCCCTTATACACCACTGCGCGCATGTTGACCCTCCTTCGGTGTCTACCTATCTGCTTCATCACACACCATTACGCTTTTCTATGCATGCACTAGACGTAACACGGAAGCAGGTTACGTGTCAATTAAGCAGAAGAACGCGCGTGACGATGGCGGCAGAAAGGACAGGAAGAAGGGAAAATGAGGAGAAAGGGAATGAAATGCTTGACCGGAGGGTGGGCAGGTGCTTGACCTGCCCCTACGGTTTTTCCTCTTCGTTCTCGTCTTGAGGGGGGACCTCGATATGGACGCGATAGACGCCGGGGTTGGGAGGAGGCGATGGCGGGGAGGGCTCCTTCTGCACCGGGGCCATCAGGTCAGCCGAGATGGCTTTTACCAGGCGGTCGATGCGGTCCCAGCGCGCCGGGTAACGCTCAGCATAAAACTTCTCTTTCCCTTCAGAGTCGTAGATGTAGAGCAGATAATCCTGGTCCGAGTAACGATATTGCACCCTGGTGTAAGGAATGCGCACTAATTCAATCACTTGCAATGTCGCACGCGAACTGTTATAAGGTTCATTTCCTACGCCATCTTTGCTCTGACGCTCGCTGCGCACCAGTTCGACCGTTCGCGCCCAAACATCCATCGGCACGCTATCAGGCGGCGCTTCAGGGTGAAGCATCTCGTTGACCTCGGCGCTATAAATCACGTCTCCGCTTGCCTTGAGTACCTGCTGCTGCGGAATAGGACAATCGCCAACCAGGCGCACCTGAGAGCGCAGGTCAAACTGGCGTACGATCTCGCGATGGCGCACGAGCTTGCCGGTCCCGTTACAGTTGGTGCAGAGCGATGATTTTGCCCCCTGGCAGGATGCACAGACGCGCTTGCCATTGCCACAAGAGCAGTCAACTTCGCCGTTGACGCAGTCCGGGCAGGGGATAGTGCGGCCCTTCGTCGCCGGATCTGTATCAACCGGATTGGGAATCGGTACTCCCTGCTGACGTATATTATCGAAGACATCCGAGACCTTACTACCAAGAGAGTGCGCGACATTTTCAGCCTTCCTCTGGAAGAATGGCTTCTTCTCCCCCGGCGTCCAATCGGCAACATAGCCGCGTCCACGACAGGTCGAGCAGCGATTCTTCATGCGCCCCTTACAATCGGGGCAGACGATCCAGCCGCGTCCGCTACAACTGGTGCAAAGCATGCGACCCGTGCTATTGCAGAGCGTGCAGGATACCACCTCGTCCAACCCCTCAACCCTGGTGCGTGACTCTGCCGCCTTGAGGCCGACGACGGGAGGGAGCTCGTAATCCCACACGGGGAGCAGCGGCTGCGGAACGCCCACGTTATGTCCCGTATATGGCTCGGTCAGGCCCTCCATTTTGCGCGTCTCCCAGCGCGTCTCCACCATCGTCTCCCACATCTCATCACTGCTCCACGAGACGATATCCATATAGGTTCCCAGTTCACGGGCAACGCGCCAGTTCTCATTGCTCCACATATTCGCCAGGTGGCGAATACGCTGCTCCTCAAGCGTGTTTGCCGGTCGCGGAGTCGGGGCGGTCTGCGCCTGCTGCCAGTACTCATTGGCTCGATCTACCACGCGTTTGATCCGCAACTGCGCCTCGTTGGCTCCCTGAGACACCAGGCGCTTGATGTCTTCTATGCGTTTATCCATCTCATCTTGACTCGGCTGACCCGGTCCATACGCTCTATAACGCGGGTCTTGCTCCCGATCTTCTCCCATGTGCTGATCCCTTCCCGGAGACGTAGACTACTTTCTCCATCTGTTGGAATAACTTCTCAAAAATTATTTCTTACCGTATATACGGCAAACAGAGGAGAGGGTTGTAGGTCAGCTCAGATGCTTTCTCCTTGCTCTCTAAGGTTGGTAGAATAGGGACTCGCAATGGGTGCGAGTCCTCACAAACTCACAGTAGTGGGCGGATCTCCTGCTGCGTCGGCACGCCTGTCACCTCCGCATCCCCCTCAAGGACAAGCAGGTTGACTTCGCTGCGCACCCCGAACTCGGGCAGGTAAATGCCAGGCTCGACGGAGCAACAGGTACGCGGCAGCAGCACACGCTTGTCCCGTGTCTCGAAGTTATCCAGGTTGGCCCCGTTGCCGTGCGCGATAAAGCCAATGCTATGGCCGGTGCGATGCAAGAAGTAGTCGCCATAACCCGCTCTGGCGATAACGGAGCGCGTGGCATCATCGACGCTGCGAGCCTCAACTGGCTCGCCCGTCGCCAGGCGCTCGCGGGCAAAAGCGATCCCGGTATCGCGGGCGGTCTTCACAATCTCAAAAATTTCCTTCTGGCGCGCGGGAATCTCATCTTTTGTGCCGGCAAAGGCCATCCAGGTGTAATCGGCCACAATCGCATCGGGCTGAGGGAGACGCGCCCAGAAGTCGAAGAGCACGAGGTCGCCGCGCCGGATAGGGCTATATGTGTTGCTGGTTGGCTTGTAATGCGGATTGCTGGCATTGCTATTGACGGCCACAATCGGCGGCTCCGCCATATCCAATCCTGACTGCCGGATCAGTCCGAGGAAACGCTGCTGCACCTGATATTCGTTCAGCTCAACATCGCGGCGCAGGTCTTCTCCCAGTTCAACAAAGAGGCGATCTTTGGCGGCAATCAGACGCCGACCCGCCTCGCGATGGCTCTCCACCTGCTCCTGCGTCAACTGAGCGACGAACCGCTGAGAAATATTGGCTGAGCTCACCACCTGCACGCCAAAAGAGCGTATCAGCTCCACTGTTCCGGCATCGACGCGCGAGATGTACGGGATATCATTCATCGGCGAATATTCCATCGCGACCCGCGCTCCTGCCGGCAAGGTATTCTTCAGATATGCGTGCATCTCCTGCCATGTGCGAAAAACCAGCCGCTCGCCCGGCAGCGTATGTAACACATGCGACTCGACCGCGCTAATCATAGCCGTCGGCGTCCCCTGAGCGGGCACAAAATAGAACCAGCGCCGCGTATACATGTCATTGAGCGACAAACCCAGCACCTGAAAAGCGATAGGGTTAGACTTACGAAAATCATAAAACAGCCACCCATCCAGCTTCTCTTCCTGCAATGCCTGTTGAATGCGTTCTAGCTGCATAATCAATCCTCCCGATTCACTAAAAATAAGCCAATGCAATATTCATCTTACCACCTGAACACAGAGATTCGTTGGACAAATGGGAAAAGAAAAAATCTTTGTTGATCCAAACAATTATTATGTAAAATTGAAGCAGTAAAAATTTTGTCATATGGAGTAAGTATCATGGACACCAGATCACAGGAGATCAAACAGCTAGCGCAGCATTTCGCGGAAGGGCCTGCTATTTTCACCACCTCCCCGCTCTACCAATCGTTCTGCAAGGTAGTCGCGCAGGATCAGCCAGTGCTTGAGCTGCTCACGCAACGGCAAACGGGGCAGCAGGCATCGTTTCTGCTCTTCGGCGCCATACACTACCTCCTGCTCAGTGGAGCACAGCACCCCTTGCGCGACTTCTACCCCTCCCTGGTCGATAGGGTAACAGCTTCTCCGGGGGAGGCCGGTCCAGAGCTGCTTGACTTCTGCCACACCTATCGCAACGAACTAGAAACGCTCATTCGCACGCGGCTCGTCCAGACGAACGTCGTGAAGCGGTCGGTGGGCCTCCTGGTCGCGCTGCGAGCTGTAAGAATGCGAGGCGTAGAGCGTGTGCATCTGATCGAGGTCGGGACCTCCGCAGGCATTCATCTGCACGTTGACCGCTATCGTTATCTCATTGGTGGCCTCGTGTTTGGACAGCAAGACTCGAAAGTCGTCGTCGAAACGCAATGGCGAGGAAAGCAGCCGCCTGACTTCGACGCGAGGCCACAGATCGTCGGTCGTCTCGGCATCGATCTCCATCCGGTGGACGCTGCCAACCCCGAAGAGCGGCTCTGGCTGAGAGCACTCGTCTGGCCCGAGAACCAGCACGAAGCGGATCAGCTCTCCGCCGCCCTTGAGAGCATTGCGTCCGCTCCCCCAACCATTATCGCCGGTGACGCCATCGACGTGTGTCCTGCATTAGGCAAGCAGTTGCCTCCCGGTGAAGCGCGTATCGTCTTCCACGCCGCAACCCGCATGCACGTCCCAATCAACCGACGAGCAGCATTTGACGCGGCAATCGATACCCTCGGAGAAGACGGCCCGCTCTACCACATCTGGCACGAGCCCGCATCCGCGCCCCACGCCGGCATGCCCTCCGATCCGCGCGGCGTGTTGGCCTTGCACGGCCCCGGCGACGACCAACCCGTCTCGCTGGCCCAGGTCAGCGGCCATCTCGACTGGATAGAGCTGCTGGATGATTGATGTTAGCAGATCAGCCCGCACCAGGGCGACCGTCAGGCCCCCACCACTTACCGTTGCCCCGTTCGCCGTGGCGACCCGATTTATCGCGTCCAATTCATCGCCGTGCCGCCACCTGCAATCGTGCCAACCCCCCTCCTCGTAGGGACCCGATTTATCGCGTCCAATTTATTGCCTGTCCACCCATTGATCATTAACCATCCAAAGGGATATGGTCCGTTGCAGGGGAAGGGCAAGGTTCCCGTTGCCGCAGCAGGGCAACCGCGAGCCCCTAGCGACGAGGGGCATCGTTGGTGGGGAACAGGGCAACCGCGAGGGATTGCCCCTACCCATCCGTCCATCGTTGTCTCCACACACGTAAACCCTGAACCGGTCCGCGCAACGCTGGACAGAATCGGTAGGGACAAGGGGATGGGTGGAAATGGGGTGGGGGCCTCGCGCTTGTCCTGGCCGTCCCCACCATTACTGCATAAACGCTCCTCCTCACGCCCAACAAAATCACCAATTACCGCAAATACGACAATAAACCGGCCTTACAATGTGATGGTAACGTCGGAGGAGGGGATTTTGTCGAATTGTGGGACTGAGTTGCTTAGTGATGAGTAGGCATGATCACGCGCTCGAAGCGGTGAAAGCTGTTGTTTGGCGATTGCAACAGCATAGGGAATCTCCTCTGGCTGCAGAGTTTCATGCAACCAACTCGGGATAGAGTCATAATACCAATGTTCTTCAGGATAGTTCGTTATCTGATCCTCTGGTAGCAGAGCAAATAATTTTTCCAGTGCTAGAGCCCTATCTAAATAACTGGCATCCCAGGTAATGATAGGCACGGTAAGAATATATAAACACTGATCAGTTGTCGTTCTCTCATTCTGCGCTAGCTGCCAGAGTGCTCGTAAAGCCAACCGTCTCTCCTCAGAGTTTTTAGGATTGCATGTATAGAGCGATTGTGTTGCCTGGATAACTTGCTCTATTGGGATATCTGTACGGTGAGCTACATTGAGCAGGATTTGCGCCGCCTCTTGTTCTCCTTTGAAATCTTCTAAACTAAACATATAGAATATCCCTGCCGCCCGGATAACTTGCTCTATTGGGATATCTGTACGGTGAGCCACATTGAGCAGGATTTGCGCTGCTTCTTGTCTTTCCTGAGAATCGGCGCAATAGAGAACCTCTGCCGCCTGGATGACTTGCTCTATTGATATATCTGTACGGTGAGCCACATTGAGTAGTATTCGCGCTCCCTCTTGTTCTCTCTCGGAGTCTTCAAGACTCCAATTATAGAGAACCTCTGCCGCCTGGATGACTCGCTCTATTGGGATATCTGCACGGTGAACCACCCCTAGTAGTATTTGCGTTGCCTCTTGTTTCCCCCTGGAGTCTTCAGGGCAAAGTCTATAGAGCGCCTCTGCTACCTCAATCATCTGCTCCACGAAAATATCTTCACGCCGGGCCAGGTTGATCAAAGCTTGTACTGCCTCTCGTTCTTCCTGGGAATTTTCAGTACTCCAATTATAGAGAGCTTCCGCCGCCTGAATAGCTTGCTCCACTGCAATATCCTCTCGACGAGCTAATCCTATTAGTATCTGTTTTGCTTCCTGCTTATCTTGCGAATTTTCAGGACTGGACCTGTAAAAAGCTGTTGCGGCCCGGATAGCTTGCTCCACTACAATATCTTTACGCTGGGTCAGTGCCACCAGCTTCCGTTTTGCCTCCTGTTTTTCTTCGGAGCCTAAGCTTAGCCTGTAGAGTATTGCTGCTGCCTGGATAACTTGCTCTATCAAGATATCTTCACTATGAAGCAAATCCGCCAGTATGCGCTTTGCCTCTTGCTGCTCTTCAGAATTTTCTAAACTGTTGACATGGAGAATCCTTGCCATCTCTATTTTCAGATCTATATCCATAATTGTATCCAGTTTCACCAACCTCACCAACTCTTTGCTTGTCATACCAGAATATTGTTTCGTCTGGATCAATTTTCCAAGCCTTTCTATGGCTTGAGAACACTGCGATTGGAAAGGAGAAGTCACTATCAACTCACTCAAACGGGCAATCACCGACTCTGCCAAATCGCTTTCCACTGGTAGTTCCTCTATCAGACAATCGCAAACGAAGAAGAGGTCTTGCTGTATCAGATCGGTGTAGCGGCTGCGGCGGCTTGTGATGGTGCCGTTGAGGATCTCGCGCAAGCGGAGTGTGACCGGCTTACGGCCAAGCTTGCCAAGTAAGAGCAGGATTACTTCTTGCCAGTGAGGATCGTGCAGGTGCTCTACGAGGAAGTCTTTGATAATTTCAGGGTCTTCATCCTGTCTGTAACGTTCGTAGACATCGGCGGCGGCAAAATATTCTTGGAAGGTGCGATGGACAAAACCGTAGATGTTTTCGCCGTTCTCGTCCGTTCCTCGCTCCACGATCAGTCCGGCCTCTATCCGCATCAGTTCCATGAATTGTTCGGCCTCTTTGCGCCGCTCGGCTTTCTCGCTGATGAGCTTGCGGCTATCGAGAAAGTTTTCTATTTCTCGCCGTAGTAGTCGCTCCGGTACGTCGGTAGCGGTGTCTTGCTCAGAGTCAGGACGATTCTGCTCTTGCTCCGCGCTATCCTCTTGCGAGCGTTGATGCAGTTTGAAGCCGAGATGGGCGACGCAGGCAAACTGGTCGTCGCGGCCAAGCTTCATCTCGGACCAGCGGGCATGCGTGCCTTTGAGGTTGGCCCAGGTCTCCAGGAGTAGTTCCGCACATTTGTCGTAGACCTGGACGCGCTTTTCTGGGAGCCGTTGGGAGCGGTAGAGCGCGGTGATGACGGTGAGCAGGAGAGGGTTTTCCGCCAGTCTGTGCAGGCGCGTGTTCTTTTTCAATATTCCGAAAAGCGTTTCAAGCTCTTGCTGCTCTTCGTATGGCAGCGGGTTCAGGCGTAAAACGAACTCATACCAACGTTCCAGAAACTGGTGAATCTGGTCGTCATCAAACTTCTGCACCTGGGCATGGGTGAAGAGCTGCTTTGAGCAACGCGCAAGCTCGTATCCTGCCGGTCGCGATGTCACCAGGACATGATTGCCGGGATAGTGCTGGGCAAAGTGCTCTATCTCCTGCACCAGGCGTTGGCGCTCGTCAAGCGTTGTGACCTCGTCAAGACCGTCGAAGAGGATCAGCATGCGTTTCTCTGCAAGCAGCCTTTCAAACACGCGCGGGTTGATCGTGATATTTTCTTGCTTCAGTAGCACGCCGGTGGCATAGGATAAGAAGCTGAGATCGGGATGGTGCTTGCGGCTCTGGGTGAAGAGGCGCAGTTCGATACGCAGGGGCAAGGGGCAACGCGAGAGGAGCGGAACTGCTTGCGCTTGCTCGGATGCCGCCATGTTGGCATAGGCGTGGCTCCAAGCCAGGTGACGTACAACGGTCGATTTGCCGGAGCCGGGATCGCCTAGCAGCACGATGTATTGATAGCGTTCGAGTAGTTCAAGCAGCGCGTGATGCTGCTTGTCGGCTCTGGCTGTATCATCGGTCAGAGCGATACGCAGTGGCACAAAGATGCCGTTCAGTTCGGGATCTCTGTTTTGTTCTTTAGGCAGGAAACCAATGATTTTGAGATTGTGCAGGATGCGCTCTACATGAGTGGTATACGTCGCAATATCGCGCTGAAATTGCTCTTCGGTATAGTCGGGATCGATGGCCTGATGAATTTTATGTAATGTTGTATTCGCTTCGGTCATCTGCTGAGGCATTGTCAGCGCCATGCGCGCTTGCAGGGCGTCGCTGATCTGGGGACGGAAACGGTCATTGCTATACAGTTCGGCGATGAGCGCATCAAAGAAGCTGGTCAGATAGCGCGCTGCGTCAACTTCGGCGGGCGCTACGGGTTGTGAGAGGTGACGGATACGCAGGGAGCGATTGTAGATTTCGTTCAGCTCTGCTAGATCAGGAGTATCGGAGAGCGTGAAAAGGGCCATTGCTTCGCGACGCATGGCTTCATTATGCTCTCCTGGCTCAAAGAGGTTTTGCAAGATATCTTTGTATTGATCGCGCTCTTGCTGCTTGCGAAATTTTGCCAGTCCTCGCTTTACGGCTTTTGCGAGAAGCTGTTGCAGGAGACGCTCCTGCTCTTTTTCGTTCAGCCACGCTTTCCCCTTCTCTTTGCCTTTATCGAGCAGGGTACTTTTCAGATCTTTCAGCCACTCGTGTGCATAGGCCGCAACATAGCCGCCAATCGCCAGCGTAAACGGGTCGGGCATCACTTCAACCTCTTTCTCTCACAAAATAGGCACCTCTATTTATTAATAAACGTTCGTATGCCCGAAATGTAAAAGAAGCTTTAACAGTTTGAACCTTTCGTAGGGAGCGTACGTTCGAGAGGGATGCGCAGACGTTTGGGGGTATATGTTCATCAAAGGAGGATTGTTCAAAGGACGTGCATATTTTTTGTTTGGGGAAAGGTGATAGCGTTGGCAGAAGGGGAAATTCTGCCAAATTGCGAGACATGTATTTAATTTGTGAGATATTTGACTGTTTCTTGATATATCTCGGTTATACTATGCTAAAGGGCATGATTAAAAGGTCGATTGACGACATTATCAGGATTTACCTTGATAGCTTCCATGCTGCAACGTCGCTGGACGCGATTTATCGCGTCCCTACTGGGATGCGGCAACGTAGTACTCGTTTTTGACAGGCGGAGTGTCAATGATACACGGTTAAAATTTGCTATGGACGATGAAACTACCCAAAAAATATCTGCTTCAGCCCCCAAAGATGAGGCGCAGCAATCAGAAAATGGACGGCAGTACGCGGATCAGCCTACAAGGCCATTGCCTCCGCCCAATAAAGGGGAGCGGCGTAAAACACGCAGGGGACGGACCATATTGACAATTCTCCTGCTGCTGGTATTGGCCCTGGCTGGCGTCTTCGCCACTGGCTACTATTACTTTATGACCACTATTAGCGCGCCCATTACCCAATTTATTCGTCCCGTGGCGCGCGGCAAGGACGAGCCAGTGATCAATACGACTCCGGTTTATGATACAATCAAGGGCCGCTCCTGGAATATCCTGCTGCTGGGCAGCGATAATGATCAGAAATACACCTTTCCGGCTGTATTGACGCAGGTGATGATGGTGATCCATGTGGATACGGATCAGAATAGCGTCTATATGGTCTCTATTCCTCGCGATTCCTGGGTATCGGTACCTGGAGATGGCATGCATAAGATCGACCAGGCTTTTCTGCTGGGGGTCAATCAGAATAACACCTTTGAAGGCGGCGTACAACTGGCCCGCACTACGATAGAAAAGGATTATGGAATTACGATTGATCGCTACGCCTGGGTCGGGCTATCAGGCTTCGC
Organism: Ktedonosporobacter sp.; assembly: GCA_035293765.1. Lineage (GTDB taxonomy): Bacteria > Chloroflexota > Ktedonobacteria > Ktedonobacterales > Ktedonobacteraceae > DASRHT01. The sequence goes on along the minus strand of DATGMF010000099.1, from coordinate 118,120 downwards.
TAAGGTCATTGATACTCTCGGAGGGGTCGATATTGATGTCACTCATCCTATTGTTGACGATGCATATCCAGATGATACTGGCAAGGGCGCTGCTACCAACGATCCTTTCGCGTTCAAACGCCTCTACCTGCCTCCTGGCCCCCAACATCTTACGGGCGAGCAGGCGCTGGAATATGTACGTTCACGCCATGCCGATCTGGTGGGCGATATCGGAAGGACGCAGCGCCAGCAACAGGTGCTGACGGCACTCAAACAAAAGCTGACGGTTGCCAGTATCCTGAATAATCTTCCAGGGCTGATTAAGGACTTAACGGGCCAGGTCTATACCGATCTCAGCCAGGATGAGATGATTGCCTTCGCCAACTTCGGGCGCGTCCTTACCAGTCAATCGATTCAACGGATCACACTGGGACCTGGCCCTGCCGATCAGAATTTTGGCAATTATGCCTCCGTCTATGACCCTTTGATCGGGGCAAACCAGGATGTGGTCATCCCCAATTGTGCCGCCATCCAGCCCTTTATCAATCGCGTCTTTGAGCTAAATGACGCCCAGAGCTGCAATGTAACAGGATAACGCACCACGAACTATGGTACAATATCCCCAGCAATAGTTATTATCAAGAGGGAGTGACCTTGATCGAACAATCGTGGGAAGAGCTAGCTTATCTGCAATTTCACTTTCTTGCGCAATTTTCCAATGTTACACACGGCATTTTTACGCGTCAGGGTGGCTACAGCGAGGAGCCTTATCGCTCGCTCAATACGTCAACCTCGATCAAGGACGGAGGTGATAGCGTCGATAATGTTGTACGCAACCGTCAGTTGACGTTGCGGGCGCTCGCTATGCCCGATTCGCCCTGCGTCACGCTCTGGCAGGTTCACGGCGCGAGCATTGCCATCTTCGATCCTCAGGACGAATGGCGCACCGACTGGGCTTACCACTCCTACTATCATCGGAGCTGGACGCCGCAATCGATCCGCCAGGCGGATGCCCTGATCACGCGGCAGAGCAAGGTCGCGATTGCCCTCTCTTTTGCCGACTGCGTCCCCATTGTCTTCTATGATCCGGTGCAGCGCGTGATTGGCATAGCTCACGGTGGCTGGCGTGGCACGGCCCGGGGCATAGTAGCCGCGACGGTCGAGGCGATGCGCGAGCGCTTTGGCTGCCGACCGCAAAACATCCTCGCGGGCATCGGGCCTGCAATCGGAGCATGTTGCTATGAAATCACAGAGACGGTGCGTGACATTTTTCTCGGTAAGCAGGAATTTGATACGATGCCGACAGCAGCGAAGTTGCGCGGCGTGGTCCGTGACTCCGCGACCTTCTCTGTCCGGCCCACGCCCGATGCTACCGCGATCTACCTGAACCTGTGGGAAACCAACCGCAAGCAACTGCTGATGGCGGGATTGATCGCCGAGCATATCGAGGTTGCCGCGATCTGCACCGGCTGCAATACCGAACGTTTCTTTTCCCATCGCAAAGAAAACAGCAAAACCGGACGCTTTCCCGTAATTATGGCCCTAAATAACTAAACGCAAGGTAGCCAAAGTTGGTATAATGTAAGGATGAAAGCTAGCAGGGTAGCGACGGTAGGGGACCACTCCCACGATGAATCGGGGAGCTACGGGTTGCCCTCGTCGGTTGGATGAAACATTATTGAAAGATTGTAGCTAACAGGGCAGGGGCAAGCCCTGCCCCTACAGTTAAAGCGTTGAGAGATTGTAATTATGGATGACCACTCCATAAGCCAGCAAGAAATTCTGGCGGCAAATATTGCCGAAGTTCGCTCTCATATTGCGAAGGCGGCGGAGCGAGCCGGGCGCAATCCTGATGAGGTGACGCTGGTCGCGGTATCAAAGACGCGACCGGTAGAACTGGTGAAATTAGCCTACTCTCTAGGGGTGGTTCATTTTGGGGAAAATCGTGTGCAGGAGGCGCTCCCAAAGATTGCCGCCTTTCGTCCCCAAGATATGCGCTGGCATATGATCGGACATTTGCAGAGCAATAAAGCGGGGAAGGTGGTGGGGAATTTCGATTGCGTTCATAGCGTTGATAGCCTCCGCCTTGCTCAGACACTGGACCGTCACGCAGGGGAACTCGGGGTACGGCTGCCCATCCTGCTCCAGGTCAATATCGCGGGCGAAGAAAGTAAAGAAGGTATGGCTGCGGCTGAAGCGCCGTCGCTGGCCCGTCAGATTGGCGAACTGCCCCACCTTGAAGTTCAGGGGCTGATGACGATTGCGCCGCTGGTAGCCGATGCGGAAGAGGTGCGTCCGGTATTTCGTGCCCTGCGCGTGTTGCGTGATCGCTTGCGTGACGAACTGCCGCAACATTCCTGGCATCATCTTTCGATGGGAATGACCGACGATTATACAGTAGCGATTGAAGAAGGAGCAACGATTGTTCGTGTTGGACGGGCAATTTTTGGTGAACGTATAACACATCCTGAAAGGCAGACGCAAAATGAAGTTAGATGATATATTGTTCAGTCGGCGCATCCGGCAAAACCATGCTCTGGAGCACGCGACCATTACTATATTAAGTCGAATCGTCCCCAATTTAAGTGTAAGCGCCCGTTCCAGCTCAGATGGCTTTATCATTTTCGGCGATGTGGATCTGGGGAAGCTGCGCCAGGCACTAGATGAGGCGCTGCGTCGTCTACAGGCTGGCGAGGCGGAGCTGGCTATCCATCCCAACTGCGGCACCAATCTGGCGGTTGGCGTCTCTCTGATCACCATTGGCACCTTGCTCGGCATGACCTCCAGCCAGACCCGCACGCGCGTCGCCACTGCCGCCGTCTCTTCCCTGGCAGGCTGGGCCGCGGCACGTCCCCTGGGCGAATATGTGCAGCGGCACTTTACGACCTTGCCCGACCTTACCGGGGTGCGCGTCACGGAGATTAAACGGCGCAAATTCCTGGGTTTCACCTTGATCGATGTACGAACGGTACAGGAGTAACGTATGTTTGTTCCATCACCTCTCCCATTTCCCATAGTGAGCCTGACCGTGCGCATCGTCATCGGCGCAATCATCATTGCCATGCTGATCCGCGCCTTCGCATCCTGGTTCCGTATCGATGAGAGGTATGCCTTCATCCGCTTTTGTGCTTATATGTCAGATCCGTTTATCAGGCCATTGCGGCGTTATGTTCCTCCGGTAGGAATGATAGACCTGTCCTTCCTGATCGCCTGGTTTATGCTGGGCACACTGGAGGTCTTGCTGCTTCAGTCCCTACCACTGGGCTGGTAGGTATATGCGCATCAGTGTTCGCGTTATTCCTCGTAGCAACAAAAGCGCGCTGGAGTGGGAGCAGGGCGCGATTAAAGCCCGCTTGAAAGCCCCTCCGGTTGATGGGGCGGCCAATCAAGCCCTGATAGAGCTACTGGCCGAGCGCCTCGCCGTTCCTCGGCGCGCTATCACCATCGTGCGCGGCACCACCAGCCGCCAGAAAACGGTCGAGATTGAGGGGGTGACAGTGGAGGAGGTGGAACGGAAAATAGGTCAGGCAACCACCTGAAAAACGGCTGCCTGACCTATTTTCGCTATCCTGCGAGGAACTTCCCTAGCCCGCTTTCCATCTGGATATGGCCGTTCGGGTCAACAGCCAGCACGACGAAGGCTTTATCGACGGGATCGCCGTTGCCGTCAAATTTGATTTGCCCGCTTACCCCCTGAAAGGTCGTTTTGCTGAGCGCCTGCCGGAGATCATCACCGGTTACAGGCGTCTTGCTTGAAACAGCCGTGCCATAAGCGTTGGATAGGGCGAGCATGGCATCGTAAGAAAGAATGACGTCGCTGGTGGGACGCGAAAAACCATAGGCGCCCTGATGTTTGTTCGTGGGATCGAATGCCGCAGCGTAATCGCTAAAGAACGCCGGCTTGCGAGATGTCAGGTTCAATGCCTCCCACTCGTCAGGATAGGCGAACGCGGTGAAATGCAGGCGGCTAAAGGCGGATCGGGCACTACCGGCATAGCCGCCCAGTTCGTAAAGAGCATCTCCGCCCAGCACATTCAAGCTCGCGGGCGCGTTCGTTGATACCAGATCCGTCAATAACACGCCTACATCGCTGGCATAGCCGGAGAAGTAGATCAGGTCAGGATTGTGTGTCAATGCATCCTGCAAGCTCTGCTGTAAGGTGCCAGGCTGTCCCACCGTGTATTTTTCTGTCACCACTATCTTGTTCCCATCGGCCTCGAACTGTTGCTGGAAATCCTGAGCCAGGCTCTGGCTGTAGGGATTGGCCTGATCGACAAAGAGCGCCACGTTTTTCGCCTTCAGGGTGTTCTCAGCGTACTTCGCGCCCGCGATCCCCTGAGATTTATTGGAAGGCGCGACGCGGAAGAAGTAGGGCGAGACCCCTGATAGCTGATCGCTTGATGCCGTCTGCGAGATCATCGGTATATGAGCATCGCTGAGAATCTGTATAGCTGCAAAGCTCAAATCGCTATGCGGCCAACCCATCACACCGGCAAAAGTGTTATCCGCTTTGGAGAGTTGAACGATCTGCCGCGCAACCGCCTGGACGTTGGACGGCTGGTCTCCAGAGCTGGCGATCAGGAGACGGATTTTCAAGTTATTGGGCAGTTTGGCATTATCGTTAAACTCTTTTTGCGCGACATAGGCCCCCTGCAAATCGTCGCGCCCCACGCTCACCAGCGCGTCCGAGCCGGAAGGGATGGTCGCGACCACAAATGTGACATGGGGAAACAGGGCTACACGCTGATCTTCCAGGTATATCAGGGCCTCCGCGTCATTAGGATCTTGCGAAACGGCCTGATTCCAGAGCGCAACGGCGCTGCCGATATTTTTATTCCTGAAGCTATCAGCCGCCTGCTGCTTGAGGCTGCCATCCGCACGATTGATATCGAACGTGTAGCTACCGTCGCTGACGCCAATTATCTGATTCCCGACGGTGGTGGCACCGATGCCGTTGCTACTATTAAATGGAGGCAGCGTCGCCGTGGGATTTGGGCCGCCGGGGCCTGTGTTAGGATGCGCGCCCAGCCGGGGCAGAATAAAGGTAGCGCCCACCAGCAGAGCGACGACGATGATGAGCAGGATGAAGCTGGTGCGCACAAAGCTTCCCCCGCTCTGCTGTCTCGGCGCCGCCCCCTGCCCCTGGAACATTCCTGGCTGCCGGTTTGACGGTGGGAAGCGCACTGGAGGCGGCGGAGGGGGCGCTTGCTGCGGTTGCTTCATCTGCTGCACCTGAGCGGGCTGGGGACGAGGTGTGGCGGGTACGGTTGGCGGAACGCTTATTGGTCCCGACGTTCCCAATGTGTAGCTGCTTGTATCGCCCGAAGTTCTGAAACGCTTCATCATAATATCGTCGATATCGTGCTTCATGGCTGCCGCATTCTGATAACGCTTACTCACGTCTATCATCAGCGCACGGTTCAGCACCTGCTCTATATCGGGCGAGAGTTGCGGGTTTAGTGTGCGCGCCGACGGATAGGTGAATGGTGGGTAGTCGCGCGGATCGCGATTCGTCAACAGGTGATGCAGCGTCGCCGCCAGCGCGTACAGGTCGGACCGTACATCGGCATTCCCCTGATACTGCTCAGGGGGCGCATAACCCGGCGTCCCTAGCGCTGAAGTTTGTTTGCGCTTCACATTTTTGGCGGCGTCCGCGCGCGCGATGCCGAAGTCCACCAGATGCGCGCGTTTATCCTTACTACTCACAATGATATTGGCCGGCTTGATGTCGCGGTGAACAATTGGTGGATGCTGCTGCCCCAGGTAGTCAAGAATGTCCAGCACCTGCGAGGCGTAAGCCAGGGCCTCGCGCTCCGGCATGGGCTTTTTCACCCGCTCCATGCGATCTTCCAGGTTCTCCCCAGGAACATACTCCTGGACCATATAGTAGCGCGTGCCTTCCTGGAAGCTATCGGTCACAGCAGGGATCAGCGGATGGTCCAGTTGCGCCAGCGTCTCCACCTCGCGCTGGAAGTTACGCACGTCCTCCTGGCGCTTGGCCGGATCGGTATTATCGGAGATTAACTCTTTGATGACGACGGTCTTGTTAGATACATTGGCATCGCGAGCCAGCACGGCGGTCCCCATTCCTCCCTGGCCGAGGACTTTTTCGACGATATAGCGCCCATGCTGTAAGCGCACATTGGGAGCCAGCGTCCCAGAGACGCCCGAAGTGCCCCCTGTGGTGGTTGAACTTGAGTTTGCCTGCGCGGTACTCGTGCTGCCCGCCGCCACGGCAGTGGGTGATGTGCTCAGGTATCCTCCACAGTTAGTACAGAAGTTTTCGCCCGGCTGATTATCAGAGCCGCAAAAAGGACATTTCATGATCCCTGCCTATCATTCCAAAAATTACTACGATCAACATAGAGAGGCTCGCTCACACCCCTCCCTATTTCAGGAAACGACCCAGTGGTGCCGGTTCTATCTTGATATGCCCCTCAGGGTCAACGAATAAAATGACAATGGCCTTATCTACAGGATCGCCATTAGGGCCGAACGCAATCTGACCGCTCACCCCTTGCACGGCCTGATCACCGGTCACTTTTCTCAATCCCTGTTGCAGTTCCTCCGGCGTCACGTTCTGTTTGCCGCTGCTCAACGCGATATTGTATCCTTGCAAAAGTGCCAGCATGGCATCATAAGAAAGGATAACATCATTATCGGCGCGAGTATAGCCGTAGATCCCGGCAGTATGTACCCTGTTGGGATCGAAATCATTAATATATTCGGCGAAAAACGCCGGCGCTCTATCTCCATAGCCCAGTGCAATCCATTCATCAGGATAGGCAAAGGCGGTGAAGTGCAGATGACTAAAACCTGCCCTCGCGCTGCCAGGATAGCCGTTCAACTCGTAAAGCGCATCTCCTCCCATCACCGGCAGATTGCTGCCCGGCGGCAGATTGGCAAGGATGGCGCTCACATCGTTGGCATAGCCAGAGAAGTAGATGATATCGGGATTATGAGTCAATGCATCCTGTAAAAGTCCAGGCAATTTCTCTGACTGACCAACAGTATACGTTTTTTCGACCGCGATAGTATTACCATCGGCCTCAAACTGTTGCCGGAAATCCTGAGCCAGGCTCTGGCTATAGGGATCGCTAGGATCATAAAACAGGGCCGCCGTTTTTGCATGCAGCGTCTGTTCGGCGTATTTGGCCCCCTCGATGCCCTGAATTTTGTTGGATGGCACGACGCGGAAGAAGTAGGGCGATGTATTGGTGAGCAGGTCACTCGATGCTGTCTGCGAGATCATCGGGATGTGAGCTGCTGCCAGGATGCCAACGGCCTCCACGGTGCGCGAGCTGTAGGGCCAGCCCATCACGCCCGCGAAGTGGGGGTCGGCGTGCGCCAGTTGCACGATCTGGCGAGCCACCTGGGTGGTGTACGAGGTCTGACTGCCCGTATTAGCGATCAATAGCCGAATCTGAATGCCGCCGGTAAGCTTCGAGCCATCGTTAAATTCTTTTTGCGCAACGTAGGCTCCCTGCAAATCATCCCGCCCGACGCCAACAGTGCCGGGATCGCCCGAAAGCATGGTACCGACTACAAAAGTAACGTATGGGCTCGCCGAGTTGAGCACACGTAGATCCTCCAGGTAGATCAGGGCCTCCGCGTCATTCGAGTCGCGCGCCACGCCTTGATTTAACAACGAGAGGGCGGCGCTCACATTGGGATTTTGCTGCCTGAGCAACTGCGCGGCCTGAGATTTAAATGTGCCACTGGGGCGTCCGCCATCAAAAACAAACGTGCCGTCGCTAATACCGATAGCCTCATTATTGACCAGGCTAACGCCGATGCCGTTCCCGTTCACATTAGTAGTAGGAAGCGCTCCTGCTTTTGAAGGCTGCAAGTAGCGCAGCGCGCTAAAGGCTCCGCCCACAATAAGAGCCAGCACCACAAGAACCGCGAGCACGTAGCATCCCAGCCTGTTCTGGCGCTTCTGGGCCGCCGGGGGAGCATATGTGCCCGGCTGGTAGAGCGCGCCGGGCGTCGTGGATTGTAGCTGTGGCGTGCCTGCATGTACGGGCTGAGCCGAGAATGCTACAGCAGGCAGCGGCGTCACAGGATTGATGACTGTGGGCTGATTGCTAACATTGACAGCGGTAGGAGCGGTAACGGTATTCTGGTTGTTGACCGCATTCATCGGTCCCGATGTGCCCAATGTGTAGCTGCTAACATTCCCCGTAATGCCGTAGCGTTGTTGCAAAATTTTATCGATATCCTGCTTCATCAGCATGGCGCTCTGGTAGCGATGATTGATATCATTCGTCAGAGCATGCGTCAGCACCTCTTCAACATCCGAAGAGAGCTGGGGATTAAATGTGCGGACCGGCGGATAGGCAAACGGCGGATAGTTGCGGGGATCGCGCTGGGTGAGCAGGTGATGCAGCGTCGCGGCAAGCGCGTAGAGATCAGAGCGCGGATCGGCGTTGCCCTGATATTGTTCCGGTGGAGCATAGCCGGGCGTGCCCAGAGCCGAAGTTTGCTTGCGCTGGGCGTTACGAGCCGCATCTGCACGAGCGATCCCGAAATCGACCAGGTGCGCTTTCTTATCCCTGGTACCAATAATAATGTTGGCAGGCTTAATATCGCGGTGAACAATCGGCGGGGTCTGCTGCGACAGGTAGTCGAGGATATCCAGCACCTCAGAAGCGCAGATCAGTGCATCGCGCTCTTGCATAGGCTGCTGAGTGCGATTGAGGCGCTCTTCCAACGTCTCACCTTCGACATACTCCTGCACCATGAAGTAGCGGGTGCCTTCCTGGAAATGATCGGTCACAGCCGGAATCAGAGGGTGATCGATATGGGCCAGGGTCGCCACCTCGCGTTTGAAGTTGCGCACATCCTCCTGTAGCCTGGAAGGCTCTACATTGTCCGAAAGAAGCTCTTTAATCACAACCGGTTTGCTATCCAGACGCAGATCCGTTGCCAGCAAAGCAGTTCCCATGCCTCCCTGGCCCAATACCTGCTTGACAACGTAACGACCACCCTGCAACCGTGAGCCTGGAGCGAGAGAACGAGAGCTATCACCCCCCGGCGTTGCTGCGGCAGACACACCAATCATCTTCCCACAACTGCCGCAATAGCGCACTCCATCACGGTTTTCTGCCTTACAGTAAGGACATTCCATCTTTCTTGCCTACCTTCTGAGATGCAAGAGCAGCAACTCTCTCTCCTGATCCCAACAGAAGAAGTTTTAGATGATTATACTGTGTTTTCTGACGCTAGTCGAGAGATGAACAGACATATCCTGTTATTACATACGTATTCTGCGGGGAAAAGTTCAACAGAGATCTCGGAGGAGAGTACAAAACAAAAAAGGACAGCCAGGAGCGGCTGTCCTATGTCTCTGAAGAGTCTACAAATGTTGGCAACGCAGAGAAATGATGCCGGGTGCAAAATGATTTGCCTTCTGCAAATACTCCTGCTCGTTGCCCTCAATCATCAGTTTGTGCATCACGACCACATCACCATCGGGCAATGGCTCCGCCGGTTGCAAACATAACTCCATTACAGCGCAACCGCGCTCGTACACCTTGACCAGCCCACCAGCTCCGGGAATGCGATAGATCCGATTCTCTATCGAGGGACTTGTCACCTCAAGATAGCCGAACTTGATGAGTTGCTGGTACTGGTTCTCGGACAACATCTCGCGCAGAAGTGCTTTCGCCCGACTCTCAGCAGACAAGTGCTCGCTTACCGACTCGCGCAACCGCCCCACACTCCCATCCGGGGACTGTGAGAGGTAGTAGATAGCCAGTAAGAGGAACAGCAGCCAGATACCGAGGAATAAGCTCAGCGTTTCCAACATAGCTGCCTCTACTCCTCATCCGCCCACTACGCGCGGCACGATCACAATCTGCTCGGCAGTACGATCAAACGAGTCGATACGTTCTACAGTTTTCCCTGACTCTACTCTGAAGGCGGTCGCTCCTCTCTTACGCTCTTCGTTAAAGATACGTTCAGCTTCTCGAATCGCCGCCACGGCTTCTGGATCGTTCGTCTCTACTTTATTGGAATCCCAAACAATCCGGTCATCACCGCGCCGGGACATGACTCGTAGCATACCCACTGTCTGTCTCCTTCTCGTGTACAAGCCTTACATTACCGAGCTGTGTCCCTGGTTGCTCAACACCGAGGAACATATTGAGATAGTTTGAGCATAGCACGCATTCTAATAATGAGTCAAGGGTAAATCGTATAATGTGACGGTTTTTCAAAAATTGAAGCTTGATAATGTCCTATTTGCAACCTCTTGCCGAGCGACAACGAGAACGTTCTCAAGCTCTAGCGCATTTCCCCTTGACATTTTCGGGTGTGATACCTATACTCCCTCTCAAGGCAGGCAGCGGGAGCTGGCGGCTAGCTCGATCCGCTTGAAAATACTGAAATGAGGATACTGAAATTATGAAAGCAAACACGGCAATATACAGGTAAAAGTACTACCCCGTCCGGGTGTGCTTTCAACCTGCACTGAGCCGCCATGAAGCTCAACGATCATTTTGACTATCGCTAGCCCCAGCCCCTGTCCGCCCGCATGATCGCTTCTGGTGCCGGGTATCCGGTAGAAACGCTCGAAGATATGCTGCTGATGCTCAGGGGTAATGCCGCTGCCGGTATCCGAGACCTGAAGCCTGGCAACCCGTTCAATCTCGTCAAAATGCTCCTCTATCTGTTGCTGTTGCGTGACGTTTTCAACGCTGGCCGCGACCGTCACCTGACCGCCAGCAGGGGTATGACGCAAAGCGTTGCTCAGTAGGTTGCGCAACACCTGCTGGAGCCGCATGGCGTCGGCGTAGAGGCGCGGAAAATCTCTGGCAACATCAACGTTGATCGTGACGCCGTTATCAATGGCGCTCAGTTCCATCTCTTCAACAGCGTTGGTGACGATATCCGGCAGGCTCACAATCTCCCGGCTGAGGCGCAGTTGTCCGGTATCGGCCCGCGAGACGATGAGCAGGTCTTCTACCAGCGCGTAGAGGTGTTCGCTGCCAGCTCGCGCCCGCAGAATGAATTCGCGCTGTGACTCGCTCAGCTCGCCTGCTACACCGTTGAGCGCCAGATCGAGGTAGCCATTGATGGCGTTGAGCGGCGAACGCAGCTCATGCGTAATCATGGACAGGAAATTTGCTTTCATGCGGGTCGCGTCGCGAATAGCGGTTACGTCGCGCGCCACCAGCAAGCATAATGGCTTGCTCGCTGTGGAGACAGGCGTGATACTCATCCCTATCGAACGCGCAGCGCCCTGGACGCGCAAGTCAATCTCAATATACGGTTGTGGCTGTTCCTGCTGCAACGCTGTGCGAATCATACACATCTGCTGGCAGCACTGAGGGCCATCTTCATTATAGCAACCGAAGAGTTCCATGCACTCCATGCCCACGACCCGCGCTGGCTCAATTCCGAAGATACGGCCAAAGGCGGGATTGACTTCGATAAAGCAGGCGTTATCGCCCAGGAGTGCGATACCATCCGAGCTGGACGCCAGGATAGCCCGTAGCTGCTCCTGGTCGGTGCGCACTTTATGGAATAGCTCGACGTTTTCCAGGGCCGCCGCCGCCATACAGCTCAAATTGCGCATCAGGCGCAGTTCTTCGCTGGTAAAAGGTCGCGCACGTTTCAGCAAGAGTACGCCGTACAGGGCGTCTTTGGAGATGAAGGGCACGGCCAGTTCCGCTACCTGAGACGGATGGGGTGATTTGTTTTTCTCGACTGGCCCCTCCTGACCCGGCGAACGTAAAATCGGGTGGCGATGGATCGCAGCCCACGCCGTCACCTCTTCCTGATTATAGAGGCTGATCTTTTCGCGGCCCAGCTCTGAGGTCTTTACCTCAGCCATGCGTTCTCCCATGGCACGATCCTGGGCGCTTGCTGAAGACCATTCGGCCACCGGATAGAGTTCCTGCATGCCTGCATGATAGAGGTAGATCAACGCCAGTTCGCAAGGAACCAGGTGTCGCGCATCGGAGAGGATCGTGCGATAGAGGACATCCGGCTCAAGACGGGTGGTAATGCCCCGAGAGAGATGGATCAGCATTTCAAGCTGGTTGGCCTGCTGGAGAGCCAGGTCGGCATTGCGCGCATTGACGATTGCCAGGATCGCCTGGTCCGCGAAGATCGTGAGCATCTGCGTTTTGCGCTCATCAAAGGCATTCACATCCTGGCTACTGGCGGTCAGCGTGCCGATGAAGCTACTATTATTGATCAGCGGCACGCACATAATCGAGCCGACAGGTACACGCCCAAGCCGCTTAAAGCGAGGATCGAGACTGACATCGTTAATCACCAGCATCTCTCGATGCTCTGCCACCCATCCCGCGACCCCTTCATTCAACTGGAAGCGTGTCCGACGAGGTTTATGTCCGTTTTTTTGCAGGGCGGCCATCGTTACCAGCACCGTTCCGGTCGCGTCCAATAGCGCAATCGAACAACTTTTGACCTCTAATAATGCTCCAGCATTTTTCACAATTTTTTGCAGAACATTCACCAGTTCCTGCGACTCAGCCTCAATCGCGACCTCGTTCTGCGTCGGCTGGCGATCATAGACAAAAGATAGATTCGTATGTGCGGTCATTCTTAGCCCTCTTCGCTACTTCGCCTGTTCAATGCTGGCAAACGTATAAAAAATCCCCTATGTTTATATTATCGGCTTGCTATGCAGATTGCCAACGCCGCTGACGCGCTCCCACGATGAAGCGGGGAGCTACAGCTCAGGCAATCTGCAAGGAATGGCTTGTGAAGCATATGAGATGAATATTAAAAGGAAGTATAGCACGGATTTTCGCGAGAGGCGAGTTCGCTCTGTCGAGCTGTTGAGTGGGACGGTTCAAAGCCTTGCGAACAGAGCAAGGTGAACCCTGAAAGAGCAACAACTGATCGACTTCTCTTCCAGGGTCTGATGCTATGCTCTCAAGCGATCAGATTCTGCATACCTCTATATCTCCTGCTACCCCTCCATTAAATTCGACAATTCTCTGGCCTGCCAGCTCTGTATAGCTCTTGACGGTGTGCAGGTCAAGTGAGGGCGGTGCATAGATTATCAACACTGCATCTGTCGTTGCCGTTGTCACTTTTGTGCGCTCAGAGTCAGAAACAGTGCTCCCTATCACACCCTGACTATCAGCGACAATGATTTTATCTTCAATTTGAAAGAGCTGCCGTCCAATACCTGGATACTGTTCCCCAGGAGATCCAATACGAACGTGTATTTGTCCCTCTATGTTGCGTAAATCATAGATGCTCATCGGCAAAAGAAACTCCAACGAACAGAGGTTGTTCACATCCACCGCTGTGTTGACCTGATGAAGCCCCTGTCCTTTTAAAACACGGCGTAAGAGCGATTCAGACGAAGGCCGATAGCGTGCGGGATCGAAACCGAGCATCTTTTGTAATTCACGGACAGCAGCAACCTGGGATTGCTGCGATAGATTTTCAAGTTTATACTCCTTGCTTACGTGCTCACTCAGTTCTTCAATTTGCTTCCATAGCTGTTCATTGCGCATCATCACCTGTATGTGAGTAATGGTAACAGTACCTAAAGTAATTCCCACAATGCGTTTTCTAGCATCTGGATGGATTTCTAAATGCATAGAATGCTCCCTTCAAACAGCAATATCACAGCCATTCTACATCATCCTGCTGGAAAAACCAAGATGAGTAACATAGCTCCGCACAGCAGAATTGTCCCTAGCAAGCCTAATGCACTTAAATTTTCGTGAAAGAGTATCCAGGCAAGTAAAACAGCAGTTAACGGCTCACATAAAGTCGCAATGCTTACCATCGTGGCAGATAAAGAGCGTGTCCCGATTTGAAAAAGACCATATGCAAGCGCGGTAGGTATACTTCCCAGATAGAATAGAAGCAGCCATTGCCAGCCAGAATATGTTATGATTACTTTTCCGGTCAAAGCAAAACCAAGCAGAGCTAAAGCACCCACCGTAAATACAATGGTATTGATCTGTAAGGAGTGGTATCGCTTAGCAAAACGCCGCGCACAGAGGACAAATCCAGCATAACAACAAGCTGCCAGCAGCGCCAGAAGTACTCCAAGAAGCGAAAGACTTTCCTTTAAAGGATATCCACGAGCTATAACAAGTAAGATTGTCCCGCTAAGTGCAGCGGCCAGAGCAAGCAGCACAATGGGCTTCAGGTATTCTCGCGCTATAAGTAGAGAAAAGAGCACGACAACCACAGGTGCAACGCAAATGGCAACAAGCGTTGAGATTGTCACTCCAGTATAAGAAACCGCAGAGCTATAAGAGATCTGGTAGATTGCTTGTAGTCCACCCATGAAAAGCATTACACCAAGATCATCTAATTTGATGCGAAAAAGACGCCAACCTAAAACGCTCCAGGCAGAAAAAAGAAAAAGAGGAGCAGCGATAGCGAGGCGTAAAAGGGCTAAGGACAAGGCATTCGTGGCGCTATAAGCGTACAATGCTTGATTCCCAACGCCGATGGTTCCCCATGAAATGGAGGCGAAAATGACGAGTAGAAGGCCACGCCTTGATGCACTCTGAGTTTCCATAAATGACCTTTCTTGTTTAAAAAAGATTTCGTATTTTGGTAATCCTGAGGCAAATTCTCCTCGCGAAAACACCACAACTGCTCCTCGCTTCGGAACCTAAGGCAATTATCCTCTATTACTAGAATCGTCTTGAAAGAGAGTGGAGTGTTTACGGCGTTTGTCCCATGTCGCGCAAAGTAACATCATATGGAGGTCGCGCGATTCCCTGCTCCGTGATAATAGCCGTGACATAGCGGGAGGGGGTAATATCAAAAGCAGGATTAGCAGTTTGTATCCCGATGGGGGCAATAGCTTCCCCATGAAGAGTCGTAATTTCTTCGGGCTTCCTCTGCTCAATCGGAATATCTTTCCCTGAAGAAAGCGAGAAATCAATGGTTGAGAGTGGGGCAACAACGTAAAAGGGGATAGTATGGGCATGGGCCAGCACAGCGAGAGAATACGTCCCGATCTTATTGGCTACATCCCCATTCACTGCGATACGGTCAGCGCCAACAAAAATGGAGTTGATTCGTCCCTGGCGCATGAAATAGCCTGCCATATTGTCTGTAATCAAGGTCAAGGGAATCCCTTCTTGTTGAAGCTCCCAGGCAGTGAGTCGCGCACCTTGTAACACTGGTCTGGTTTCATCCACAAAGACATGCAGTTTTTTGCCACCATGATGTGCGACGTAGATGGGAGCCAGTGCTGTACCGATGCCGGTTGTCGCCAATGCACCCGCATTACAATGGGTCAGGAGCGTATCCCCCTCAGCAATCAGGCTGGCTCCCAATTCTCCCATGCGTGAGCACGCCTCCTGATCTTCCTGAGCAATCTTCAATGCCTCGTTACGCAGAATGTGCAAGAGATCTTGCGCAGATGAGATATGATGAGGGCCTTCATCTATGCATTTGAGCATCCTTTCTACGGACCAGGCAAGATTGACAGCGGTGGGACGCGTCTCACAGAGAAACAGTCCAACGGATCTGGCGTGACGTTGGAGTTCTGTCGTAGTTACACCGCCAGCTCGCTCGTTCGTGAGCCGAACAACCGCCAGCAGCACGCCGAAAGCGGCGGTTACGCCAATCGCTAAGGCCCCCCTCACACGGAGAGAGACGATAGCTTCAGCAACTTCTTGCTCATGGCGTAGCTGAAGGTAGCAGATGCGGTGAGGAAGCTGCGTTTGATCAATGATGCGGACAGCGCTACCTTGTTCGTCTTCTTCCCACCAGACGGTTCGTATGAAAGGGAGCTTCTTGGGTACCATAAAAAAACCTCCACCGTTTAGACGGCAAATAGCATAAAGCTACTTACAGTTTCTGAATTTTCACGAACATATGCTGCGAGCAAAAGCTTGGGCGAGGCTAGCGCCAATGATCATTGTTCTATGATTGTTCGGATCACCATCATGCCTTCTCCCTGTGTAGCGATGATACCCTCAACGAACTCCTGGGTGCCTGATCGCCTATATACTGTGATAGGCCCCCACTGTTCAGATAGAGAGCGACGTCAGCAAGCACGATGGGTATAAGTAAACTGACGGTGCGAAGAACAATGGCGCAGGGAAGCGTGCATGTATGACACAGCGGATGTCGGAAGCTTTTTTTAGGTCGTAAGACCTCTCTGTGTCATCTGTGTTGAAACTCTCTTAATCTAAGCTTTACAATCGTAAAAGACCTCCTCATTGGTTGCTAGCACAAGGTGCGGAACTTCAGGTCGTCGCTATCGGACAGCTCAGATAGATTTCATTGATATCGGACCAATCTATGGAGACTACCGGGAGATTCTGCGTGTCAAATACCTTTTGTAGATACGCTGAATGATAGGCTATTGTTTGAAGTCCTTCTTCGAAGATGAAACGCACCCCCTGATAATTTAAAGACATTTCGACTTGTTTATACCCACATTGTTCGTAATATTTGTGACGACAACGTGTGGCATAACTGGTTGTAGGATATGAGCTGATGAGAAAAGGGAATCCTATGCAATGGAGTGAGACTAATGAAGTCAGAACAGGAGCAATATCAGGTACCAACCCAAATGAATTAAAAGGGAAAAAGATCAGGCTGCGTCCAGGTTGCAACGATTTCCACTCCAGCAAATGTTCAAGGTCTTCTGCAGCTCCTTCCACAAAACGATACATCTCAGGGGAAAGCTGGTATTTGACAAGGCGTTGGCGGCCCGCATCGATACTCTTAGATGAAATGTCGATGCCAATATAACGCTTGTTATGATTGATTGCCCAGTCGAGATTAAGCCCTTGATGACATCCTACCTCAATCAGGGTATCAACAGACAGGCTGAGCATATCAAGTATGCATCGCTCCATACGCAAAAACTCATCAATTTCTGGCGGAAAAAAAGCGGGATTCAGAAACGACTCTGCTTCCTCGCTGTCGAAAAAGGCGTGTGGTCCTGGCACGAGTAGATCCTTCCTTAATTACTAACAAGCTCTCAGCGCGAAATCGTGATAACTGATGAATTGCACCAGTGGATTGGCGCCCAACTGCTACCTGCAGCACCTTCATATAGCTAAGATAACAATAATATTATACATAAGTAAAAACAGTTAGTCAAGATTTTTGACATTTTATGAGTATTAGAGCTAACATTGTATTAAAACGTATATATTCAGATATCTTGAGCAGAGAAGAATAAAAAAAGAAAAATATATCAGGAGAGAGTTATCTCCCTATGCGAACTGAGTACAAGCCTTTTTATAAACGCGCTTGATAAGAGGTGAAAACAGCATCAGATGTTCCTCTGGCAAGGTAACTTCGTCCCCTGGATGCAGTTCTGGACCAGCGTAATCAGTCACATCTACTATAGAAGAATTCATACACACCTCAAGCACGGGAATTTTTACTCCATGAATCATTACAGCTTTCCATCTAGAAGGACCATTGCCGAAGCAATGGGAAAACCCTACATCGATTGTGGATACCCATGTATCTCTCTCTACCTGGTTATGTGAGCTATATCCAATCGGGGTCCCCTTTGGGACCAATTTTATGCCCCCCAGTCTGGTTTTGAACCGAAGGGCGGGGCGGACACCTTCTGGTAAAGCAGGCATAGAGTCGCTTGATCTATATCCATAGACGACCATCCCTATTCGGATCATATCAAAACGGGCTTCAGGGAAGAGCAGGGTCGTCGCGCTGTTGCTCGCGTGAAGAAGTGGTGGGCATAACCCCAGGACTTGCAGCCGTTCTACAAGCTCCAGGAAGCGCTGAAGTTGGATTTTCGTATAGTGCGAATCTGGACCGTCTGATTGGCTGAAATGTGTATAACAGCCGGAAGCTATCACCCCCGGAAGCTCCCTGATCTTCTTCATCAGGTCCACAAGGGTCTCGGGCTCTGTATACATTATCCCTCGCCGCCCCATCCCAGTATCTATCTTAACGTGAACCTCTACTGATCGTCCTGAGGATGTAGCAATTTGGGATAACTGAGTCACCTCCTCCTCAGATTCCACTGTGACGATGAGGTCATGCTGGATGGCTTCTCTCATTTGCTCTGGATATACCCGCCCTAAAACCAGGATAGGGCCATCTAACCTGGCCCTCCTCAGCCAGAGCGCTTCTTCCACGCACGCGACGCAGACCCCATACGCTCCGTTCTCACGAATGGTGTGGGCTACCTGTAAGGCTCCATGTCCATAAGCATCTGCCTTTACACAAATCATGATTTTTATGTCCCCAACCAATGCTTGCATGACTCGCAGATTCTTAGCAATCTGGCAAAGGTCTATTTCTATCCATTGTGATGCTATGTTTTTCTGGGACATTTCATCTGAGATCAGTCCTCATTTCGTGATGTGTTGGTTATCATCACTTTAACAAGGACTGATTCCTTTTGTTTGGCTTTCGGGACTTCTGACGTTGTGTGGAGAAGTAAATAGCCCCGCGACCTGAGGGCTTTTGATTGACAGGTCAACGCTTTTCGTTCTCAGCGAAACTACCGGAGTAGTATTCGCTATAAATCCTCTATCAAAGTACCAATAGATGCAAGAATCGGCGTCGGTGCCATAGGATTAGAGTTACGTTTCTGACCCCAATATTTCTGCGTTTGTTGATGGATGTACCAGATATCTTCTTCACTCAGCCTCCTGGATACAACATTGGGAAATGCTTCTTCAAAGTAGACATATGGAGGCTTATTGGGAACATCCAATGAGTGGTAGTCAAGCTTCTCATGTATGCCATGCATATGGGTAATCGCAGTACCTGGATGATACGTTAAGATATTAGGACTAGCAATAAAAAGAAGTCCCTCGTCTATAAGCTGCGCTACTCCTACGATGGTTTCCTCGATAGTTTCACGCGTCTCACCATCGAGTCCAAATAAGACGGACGAGCCAACTCTGATACCAGCCTCCTGTGCTACTTCGAGTGCCAAACGTATTTTCCTTGCCCATCCAGGTCCGTCCTCTTTCTTAATGTTCTTATGAATCTGATTCATGACAGAAGCAGCTAAACTCTCTATACCTACATAAATGTAGGTACATCCTCCTTCGCGCATAGCCCGCAGGCATGTCAGCACTTTCTCTCTAGATTGAAGAGTGGTTAAAAATTCAGCAGTGAGCTGAGCTCCCCATTGCAAATTTTCTAATTTTTCCCAATCAGAAACGTCCTTTAACCAGCGATTACTGGGCCTACTCATTTTCGCCTGAGCGAGGGCCTTAGAAAATTCAATCATGATTCTGATGTTCCCGCTCCAGAATACCGAGTCGTCAAAAAACAGCGCCTCCGCCCCATAACTAACGTATTCGAAAACACGCTCAAGGGCTGCTTGAACTGGATCGCTAGAAAACCGTAAAAGGCGCAAAGCTAATGCGGCTCCTTCCGAACAAAAGTTGCAATGATAAGGACAAGCATTCGTTAACATTACATGGGCAGTGCGCTGAACAGTGCCATCTGCTGATAGAAATATAGGAAAACGTGCGCGGATGGCGGCAGCCCGATAAGGAGAAGGCAATGAGGCAAGATCAAAGGCCCTGCCTCTTATCAAATATACATAAACATTAGTGCCATTTATAGCTGCCAGCACGGCTCTCCCAGGTATCTGCCACGTAGAAGCCATCTCATCAAGCACGCGGACAACGTCAGTAACCTCACATTCCTTGGTTCTCAAATTCATTGCAAGCGAAATGGCTTTCATCAAGAGATCAAGGACAAAGTACCCTTCACCGCTGATGAGAAAATCAACAACCGGCTCAATACGCCCGTCGTCGATTGCTCTAAGGGTACTACTGTAAGCAAGGTCTAACTGCTGCAGTTTGTCGTTATAGCGCATGGTTTCGTCTATGTGACGTCCTCCCATGATAATAATCGCTCCAGGCAGATGACTACGAACGGTTTTTGCGATATCTATAGCATAGCGATGCCCAGGAGAAACCGTACTGATCAAGACCACTCTTGGTTGGATTACCTTCAAAACATGTTCAACAAAATAGCTTCTGATTTCGTCGTTCCAAACCCTGGGATCAAAAATAGTCTGATCTGTATTAAGCAGGAAACCAGAGTAATCTCTAACTCCACTGTCACTTGCTTGCTGACGATATTCCTTCGAAGGTAAGAGCCCCCAGCGAGGGCATAAATCATTATACGGGCTCTCTTTGACTAAACCAGCTTCTTTCGCCTTAACTGCCTGATCTATCGCAACGCTCAAGGCAGAGTATAAGCACATAGGATCGCCTGGAAACTCGATTTTACCTTCATGAGTCGCCATCACAGGTGAAAGAATAGCTAAAACAGGGTAAGATCGGGCAAGCCATGCCACATCTTCTGCATCTATATTTCTCGGCTTCTCAGGGTCTTCAAGTGATTCAGAAATGATGCTAACGAGCTGGTCTTTGCGCTGAGCAAGCGAAGCCATAGATTGCTCTTTATCAGCAGCCTGAACTCCCGCAAATCCCAAACGTATATGAATCTCGTGATGTTGCATCTGTTATCCTCTATATTACAAAATATATGTAAAAACCTGTTAAACATGAATACTTAGGCAAAATATTAGCATATGCTATGATAATATGTCAAGTAATATCACATAATAGAGTGTGCTTTAAATTTCCTTATATCGTATTTGCATCTTTACTTCTGAAATCACGATACCTATGGGATGCGCGCATGACTTCCCTACCTCGTCAGAGTGTGTATGATTTTCGAGCCTGAGTCATCTTATGTGAGGGCGCCGCATTAGCGTATGGGGAAGGACTGGCAGTGAACCGGACGCGATGAAATCGGGTCCCTACGGCAATTGGCGCAAGCGGGCGCTACGAATGCTTTTCTGGCTGAGGGGTTGAGTAATATCGGGGTCAAGCGTTCCCTGTCCTTCCGGCGCTAATGGCAGGGTGAAGATGATGCGCGCGCCCCCGCCCGGCACATTTTCGGCCCAGATGGCGCCGCTGTGGGCATCGATGATCGCTCGCACTATCGCCAGCCCCAGGCCGCTGCCCCCGGTCGTTGATTGGCGGGAGCTATCGGCGCGGAAGAAACGCTCGAAAATGTGCGGCAGAGCCTGCGGAGGAATGCCCTCGCCGCTATCAGTAACCGCGATAGCCAGCCTGTCCCCCTGCTGCATCGCCTCAATTTTGACGGAGCCGCCCACGGGCGTATGACGTATGGCATTATCGCACAGATTAGAGAAAACGCGCGTCAGCATATCGGGATCAGCCTGTAAGAGCGGCAAATTATACGAGACGGCATTGTACGGCTCGATCTGCGCCCGCTCGAACTCAGGCGTCAGCACGGCCAGCACATCATCAACCAGCGACGCCAGGCGAATATTTTTGCGTTGTGGCTGCAACGCGCCCGCCTCCACTTTCGCCATCACATGCAGATCTTTGACCAGGCGGCGCAGGCGCAACGTTTCTCGCACAATAATGCGCCCGGTCGCTTCGTAATCTTCGTGGCTCTGATTGACGCCATCGATCAGTGATTCGCCCAAGCCCGCGATGGCCGTCAGGGGAGTTGCCAGGTCGTGGGTGACGCTCATAATCAGCTCGCGCCGCCACAATTCCTGGCGTCGCAGCTCCTCCACATCCCGGCTGAGCTGAGCAGCCATCTCGTTAAAGGTGTTAGCCAGCTCTCCCAGTTCGCCGGGGGCATTGGTCTTGACCTGCGCGCTATAATCGCCGCTCCCCAGGATACGTGCCGCACCTGTTAGCTTGATAAGCGGGCGCGTTATGGTACGTGAGAAGAGGATCGCGGCCAGAGCGGCTAACAGAGCTACAATGATGGAGGAGAAGATCACTGTGCTTTCCACCGTCGCCACAAATGCAGGCACGCCATCCGAACGAGTTGTCACGATCAGCACACCGATCAGATCCCCAGTATCACTCGTCCCGCCTGCATAAATGGGGTAGACAACAAACGGCTGATGAATGCCAAGCGGGCCGGTCCTGCTAAATTCATCTACCGTCGAAACGCCGCGCAACCCTCTCGTAACCGCCTGTCCCAATTTGGAGAGGTCGCCATTTTGAAAGGTAGGATTGGACAGTCTCAACAAATAATTCATAACAGCATTTCTGGGATCGGTGGGGCTAAAGCGAGGGAAGATTAGCTTGCCGCGGCGATCAAGCACGATAAGCAACTGCTGCTGCTCCTCTGACGTACCCTGCCCGGAAACGCCGTTTATTAGCGTGGTTGCCGACCTAACAAGATTTTTCGTCTGGACAAAATCCATGCCGATGTTCTGAGCTTTATCGACAGCCAGGGCTTCCAGACGACTTTTCTGATCAACGCCATAGTAGTAGGCAATGGCGAAAATGGCGGTCAGCGCCAGCAGGGTGGTCGCGATCAACGAAAGCAGGACAGAGCCCAATGCCAATCGCCAGCGAATACTCTGCCACCAACGCATACGCATCTTTCTCTCCCTTTAAGATGAAGGAGCGGCTGAGCGCGTCTTCGCCTCAAAGCGATAGCCCACTCGCCATACAGTTTTAATGTATCGTTGCGCCGGGTCTAGCTCGATCTTCTTACGGAGCGCGCTGATATGGACATCGATGGTGTGTCCATCGCCGAGATAATCATAGCCCCACACCTTATTCATCAAGACCTCGCGCGTAAAGACGCGGTCAGGCGATTTTGCCAGTAGCGCCAGCAGATCGAATTCGGTCGGCGTCAACGCCACCTCGACGCCATTCACCTCAACGCGGCGCGCCAGGATATCAATCGTCAGACCCGGGAAGCGCAGAACGGAATCGCTGTCAGGCGTCCGGGGCGGCGTTGCAGATGCAGGCGCGCTCTCAGCCGCGTCCTGTTGTCCCCCCTGACCCACGCGCCGCAAAATGGCCCGCACACGGCTGACGACTTCTCGCGGGCTAAATGGCTTTACCAGATAGTCGTCCGCGCCAAGATCCAGTCCGGCAATGCGGTCGTCTTCAGTGCCCCGTGCTGTGAGCATGAGAATGGGCGTCTGCGACCAGGCCCGAATGCGGCGACAGACTTCAAAGCCGTCAATAGCGGGCAACATAATATCTAAAATTACCAGATCGGGATGTTCACGCGCGTGCAGCGCCAGGCCATCGGCGCCATCCTTTGCTACCACAACGTTAAAACCGGCATCTTTTAAGTAGAGATTGAGCAGGTGAATAATACCATCTTCATCTTCAATAATCAGAATTTTTTGCGACATGCATGGCGCTCCTGGGACTTACGCACAACTTCCCTAGTATAGTAGCACATAAACAGCAGAAATACAGGTTCTTTTTGTCACCTTACTACACGTTTTGCCAATCTTGAGCAAATCTTGAAGGTTGCCAGACGAATTTTTCACCATTGCGTACTATGATAAGGATATCCGCAGGACGGAAAATAACAAAACATGTTCTGTTACAGAGAAATAGCAAAAGTAACAAGATGAAGATTAGAGAAAGTGATAGTGATAGCAGGCATTTTCACAGCCTTTCCATAACAAAGGAGATCTTATGAAAAAGTGGCTACTTATTGGCGGCGGAGCGGTCTTGCTGTTGCTGAGCATCGTCGTTGGTGCGCTGTTTGCCGGACCGCTTTTTGCTTCGGCAAACACCAATACTCCGGCGGCTGGCACTCCGACCGCGACGAAGAATCAATATTGTGACCTTTTTGAGCAGAGCCTGGCTAAACGTCTGGGCGTTTCGGTGACTACGCTGCAACAGGATCGCCAGGGCGCGTTTGGCGATGTGCTGGCTCAACTGGTAAAAGATGGCAAACTTACGCAGGCTCAGGCCGATCAGATTACAAAGCGCCTGGCCTCGCATCCGCTCATGGATTGCAGCGGTCTGAACGCCGGTCGATTTGTCAACTTTGCCTCAGGACAGTTTTTGAAGAAGTATCGTACCGCCATCTTTAGCGAAGTTGCTCAGGGCTTGAAACTCACTCCTGCTCAATTGACAGCACAGTTGAAGTCAGGCCAGAGCCTCAATGATATAGCGCAGGCGCAACAGGTGTCCCAGACCGATTTGCGCAACCTTCTGAGCAAAGCGATTACCGACGAGCTGAGCAAAGCTGTGAGCGCGGGCGACCTGACTCAGGCTCAGGCTACCGCTTACCAGCAGATGCTGCAACAGCATCCCCAGATGCTGGATAAGCTGCTCAACCAGCACTTTGGCAAAGCGAAGAAATAGCTCTTGACCTCCTCTTTACGAGCCAGTACACATTCTGGTGTACTGGCCCCTTTTTTGCGTTGCGCTTATACTTAATAAAAGTGGAAATATGCTCCGGGGAGTTTGAACGATGACCAGACGCCACATCTATATTATTGGTGGAATAGTACTTCTCGTTTTTATTGCTGCAACCAGCATTATTACGTTCTTAGTCCTGCCATCGATCATTTCATCCAACAATACACAGGCCCAGACAGTCCCGACCGCTACGCCCACACCCATCCTTAATGAGGCAACCATCCAATATCTGAAACAATATGCCTCCGATATCGAGAAGCAAATCGCACAAGGGTTACACCTGACATCCGATCAACTAACGCAACAATTGCAAGCAGGCAAGACGCTGCGAGATGTCGCGAAGGCGCAGAATATCTCTCTTGCGCAGTTGAGAACCATCATTGCCAATGCCGTTCAGAGCGGGCTGAAACCAGCAGCAGATGCTGGCAACCTTAGCCAGAAGCAGGTCAAAGCTCTGAGCAAACGTCTGCAAAGCGACCTTACCCTGCTGGATAATCTCTTTAGCACCGGGACCGGTCAGCTCTGACCAACCAGGTAGCCCTCTGATAAAAAGAAACGATTTGCATGAAAAAATGAATTTTCATCCCTGCAACCTTTTTTTTGTGCTTAAAACAATTGACTAAGCAGCTCCGGTAATGTACAATTATAATTGAAAGTAACCGACGGCCCCTTTATAAAGATCTTTGCTTGTTTCCTGACCAAAAGGAGTGAGCAATGCGCAATCCTTCCCCATCTTCCAGCTCCTGGCTGGCTCCTCTTCTCGCTGTCGTCACCTGGATTCGTATGCGTGTACGCTGGCTGATTTTTCTGCCAGGAAGAAAATATCGGCGGTATATGCGCGACCAGTATCGCTACCTTGATATCAGGGGACTTGGCCCCCAGAGCACCTTTACCCTTGCGCTTCAGCAGATTTTTGTCGAGCCTTTTCTTGTTCCTGTTCCGACTCATCGCAGCCCTGTCAGCCCGCTCCAGATGCCCTCATCATTAAGCACAGGCAAGCATCCCATCTGGGATTACCTTGCGTTCAGGCCACTCCAGGGAGCGCATTTTGTTATTCTCGCCGCCCCTGGCGGTGGCAAAACTACACTATTAAAGCATCTCGTACTTGTCCTGCTTAATAAACATGCGCGTCCTCCTGCTGAGAAAGTCCCACACGCCTTACCCCTTTTGCTCTTTCTACGAGAGCATGTAGAATCTATCGCGGAGAGTTATCGGCAGCAAGTTCATTTTGAGCTTGAAGATGCCGTTCAAGAACAGCTCAAGCGGCAGGGAAAGCAGCCGCTCGCGGCAGGCTGGCTCCATCATCAGCTGTGTAAGGGAACCTGCCTCGTGCTGCTGGACGGGCTGGACGAGATTGCGAATCATGAGAGACGCTGGCAAGTGATGAACTGGTTACAGCGCCAGATCAGTATCTATGGCAAAAACCGCTTTTTTATCACCGCTCGTTCTGGATATCAGACCAATCTACTCAATCTACCAGGCGCTATTATCCCCCTGCAAATCGAGGCATTGACAGCGGCGCAAATGGCGCAACTCGCCCATCAATGGTATTTGGCAAGTGAAGTGATGAATGCGCGCAAGGATGAGCCGAAAATGCGTTTGATCGCGCATGATCGAGCCGAAAATTTGTTGAGGAGCATACGCACCACGCCTGCGCTTTTCGCGCTCGCGACGCGTCCTCTGCTGCTGACTTTGATGGCTCTTGTTTATCATTATCGTAGCGTACTTCCAGAGAAACGGGTCATGCTCTACGCTCAAGCGTGCCAGGTCTTGCTTGAGCGATGTCAGGAGCCAGGCGCCGACGAGTTGGAGTTAACGGCGGAGCAGCAATGCCAGGTGCTGGCTCATCTTGCTTATGAAATGATGGAGAGGCAGGTGCAAAGCATCGCATCGGCAGAGGCCGGCCAGATTATCGCCTCGCCACTGGCACAGCTCAACACGGATCTTTCGCCGACGACATTTTTAACAGTTATTGGAAACGCCAGCGGACTACTGCTAGAGAGAACGCAAGGGATGATGAGTTTTGCACATCTCACTTTTCAGGAGTATCTGGCTGCAACTTATATAAAGAGTGGAACTTGCGAACAGGTGCTGCTCGATCATATTACGCAAAGCTGGTGGCACGAAACGGCTCGTCTCTACTGCGCCCAGGCTGATGCCTCAGCTATCGTTTCCGCCTGCCTCGTCGGCAATCCGCCTGCGTTCGCGCTCTCACTGGCGATAGATAGTTGTGAAGAGGCACAGGAAATTCAGCCGCAGGTGAGCAATCATCTGGAAACGTCTCTGATCCAGCGGCTCGAAGATCCGGATCTCGAACGGCGGCAACTGGTTGCCGAGGCCCTACTAGAGCGACGGCTCCAGCGCATGCTTCACCTGCATCATGAGACCTATATCGCGACTACGCTGATTACCAATGCCGAATACCAGGTTTTTCTTAACCAGCAGATGGCGCGAGGAAACTTTTATCAGCCGGATCACTGGCACGCTCACTGCTTCCCGCCATACCAGGCCAGCGCTTCGGTCTCGGGGATGCGCTATTCGGACGCAAAGGCGTTCTGCGCCTGGCTCACAGCCCGCGATACCAATCTCTGGCGCTATCGTCTGCCGCAGGAAAACGAACTGCGGTTTCTCCAGGAGAAGATGCGAACGGACATTACCATTGATGCCAATATGGGTCACTGGATAGGGGGCCATCGCGTCATCATCAAAAAGGTACCATATAAGCTAGAGCAGGCGAAGGAGGACCTGCGAAAAATGCTGAGCCGGGACTGCGCTCCTGACCTTATGCCTGCTCTGCTGCGTATCCATGCACTCATGCGGCTACATGCGCCCGACCTGGCCCGGCGCCGCGTGATCGATCTGGTGCGCGATCTGGTGCGCGATCTTGACCACCCCCTTGCCCGGGCGCTCACGCGCGGCATGGCTTTTGACATGGAGCGCTCCATTGACCGCGCCCTGGACCTTAACCGCGCCTTCGATCTTGATCTGACGCTTGCGCGCAGCCTGGTTACTGATCTGGATCTTGCCTTCAACCGAGCATTCGACCGCGACCTGGCCCGCGCACTGGCACCCAACCTGACGCGAATATTTGCGCGTTCTCTAGCTTCCGATTTCATCTTCACGCTTGATCATATTCGCGAACTTGCTCTCAGCCGCACTATTGCCCTCAACCAGGAAGATGCTGAGCTGCTGCGTTGGTATGTGCGTTTTTCGGCCTACACCCTGGCGCAAATATGCCGTTACCTGTCGTATTTTCTGGAAAGCCCGCAAAAAAGTGCTGTTCTGCGCTTTGCCTCCGCTCGCCAGCGCGAAAAGGAGGCGTTCGAGCGCGTCATCGAACATACGCTGAACCTCTACGTCGCCTTCGCCCTGCTAGAGGAACGCGTCCAGGGCCGCTCCCCCACCTGGGAAGGCATCCTCCTGGTGAAAGAGAGGGGGTAATCGTAGGGGCAGAGCTTGCCCCTGCCCCTACCGGACATGCCACAAAAACAGCAGGAGAACCAGCCCGATCATCAATAACATCAGGAGTGCGACCCCCATCATAACCATACTAGCGGGCACGCGTTGGAGGAAAGAGAGCAGCCCCGACCCGGGCCAGAGCTTTGCGGTCGGCAAGCTGGACACCGGCGGCGAACCGCCCATAGCCCTCTTGCCAGCTCTCTCTCCTTCTCCAGGTACGGGGGTCTGCCTGCGCGCAGGCGGATTCTCCAGCGTGGCTACATGGGCTGTTACAGGGCGAACGTGATTGGGCGGAATAGCAGGATGGCGGAACGATACTTTCAACGGCAATGTGGTCGCCTCGCGCAACTGGTTGATCGCGAAAACCTTTGTCTCTTTGGAAATTGCTCGCGGCTTCTCTTCACCTTGACCTGTTTGATCCCGACC
This sequence comes from Ktedonosporobacter sp., assembly GCA_035293765.1. Lineage (GTDB taxonomy): Bacteria > Chloroflexota > Ktedonobacteria > Ktedonobacterales > Ktedonobacteraceae > DASRHT01. Next base: position 90,089 of record DATGMF010000099.1, on the reverse strand, counting down.
CGCATGGATTGCTCGCTGTAAATTTGCATCATAGGCTTGTGCGAATGCCATAATATTGGGATATCTCTGCTCTGGCTTTTTCGATAGCGCGCGCAAAAAAACTTCATCGATCTCCGGTGGCAGCGCGGGATTGTGTGTGCTTGGTGGAGTTGGAGGCGTATGATGATGGTGATGCAACAATTGAGCCGTGGTCCCTTCAAAAACGGCCCGCCCGGTCATTAGTTGATAGATCATGACCGCCAGCGCATACTGGTCTGCCGATGGACCTACATGAACAGATGTAGCCAGTAAGGGATCGTCGAATTGTTCCGGGGCCATATAGAGCGGAGTGCCTACGGAACGATGCAAGGAGCGACCAGTGCGATAAAAAGCGGCCAACCCGAAGTCTGCCAGCAGAAGCGTCGGTCTGCCGTGCGGAAAAATATTCGTAAGGTGAGCATATTGCCCGCTCCTCAAAGAGCCACGTTCCACGCGGATCAAAAAATTGGTCGGCTTGATATCGCGGTGGATAATCCCATGATCGTGCGCATATTGGAGAGCCGACGCCGCCTGCATCAGGTAATAGCCGGCCTCCTCAGCCGCAATAGGCCAGCCGAAGCCAAATTGCTGCGTACGCCGCTGCAACCATTTCCAGAGCGACCCTTCAGCAAGGTAGGGCATCACCAGATACGTAATGGGGGGGCCACCGGGCTCAATCGTCTCTTCACCAAAATGGTACAGTGGTAAAATATTCTCATGATCCAATTCAGCGACGGCCTGCGCCTCACGCTCGAAGCGTAACGCCGCCTGTTTCCCCTCCGGGGTATTGGGTACCGCCCGCAGGTCGCCACACACCACTTTGATTGCTACTTTTCGTCCAATACGCGCATGTTGAGCCAGATAAATATCACCCATACCACCACTCTCGATGATCCGCACCAGGCGGTACCCGCCGAGAGTCTTCCCCACCAACATATTCATCCCAATATCCTTTATCATAAGATGCGAGAGCCGGACAAGATGAGCAAAAAGATACTACAAGCTCTCGACTTCGCGCTAATACATGTTCTTTAGATAGTATACATTGAGAGCCGAAGAGGATCATGCGGAATAAGACAAACGTGCTACATCAGCATGTTCGTTTGCCTGAATTAAAAGCAGGTAAAGGCAACTTGAGCCGGACCGCTAACAATGGGCTCTGGGAGGGCCGCGATTACTTTTCTCCGGCCCGCTCTCTTACTGAGCTATATACTCTTCCCCGGTTGGGTTAAGCCGCCTGGCCGCCTCTGTGGCGCGACTACGCACATAGGGATCGGTATCTTTGGTCGCTTGCATAATGCTGGCAAGCGCGCTGCGATCACCTAACTGCCCGCAGGCCCGTATAATCGCGGTATACACAATGCTGCCAGGAATATTTGGGTCCCCGGTTGGCAAAGGAGCGTCGCGTCTGGGCAAGCTGCTGCGCCTCTCGACGTCCACTGTGCGCTGAAGCAGTTGGAGCAGAGGAGCGACGGCGCGCCGGTCCCCCAGCAGCCCTAACGTCTGGCACTTTGTGCCCAGCAGGAGAGCCTGCTCGCGATCTGTAACCGCCTGGACCTTCTCAATTTGCGCCAACAGCACACCTATGGCCCGGGGGTCACGTAGCTCGCCCAGTACCCTGGTTGTCGCGATCACAGCCTCCGTGTCGGCAGAGTTTTCCAGCGTGTCGAGCAAAATATCACGACCGGGGCCGCTCATCCAGCGCTCAACCTCGTTCATCATCGGCAAGCAGCCGTAGACCTGCTCAACAACCGACTGATTTTGCAATGTTCCGTTCGCGATCTGACTCCAATAGCGGCCAAGCAAGACGCCAAGACGGTGGATGGCAACAGTCTTCTGCCAGGTCGGAGAGCTGCGAGCTCCTTCAAACAATGCCTGGGCCACAGGCGGCAGTTTGCGCTCAAAAATGATGGGCAGCGGGCTACCCTCTTCGGTAGGAGGAGTCATGCTATTTTGCAGTGTCTGATGAAAAATCAAGGCAGCCTGCTCACTCAGCCGCGGGCTGACCTCATTGCTGCCACGTAGATATTGCTCCAGCGCAACCCCTTGATAGAGAGGGGCGGCCAGATAGCTTTCCAGGCCGGGAGCGCCATCCAGTCCGCTCGCGATCAGAATATCGTTAAAGCGCTCTTGTTTTAGCGCCAGCACTCCCTCGACGACATCGACCTTCGCCCAACCTTTTGCGTCCTTGAGCGCGCTGACCAGCGTTTGAATGGCTGTTGTAGTGCCTTGTTTCACCAGCGCCTGCGTGGCATAGAGCGATGAGTTGGGATCGAGCGCAAGCTTACCAAGCAAGCGAGGAAGGTCAGTGTTAGCAGGGTTGGCGACAGCTGCGCTCTGTCGGGAAAAGCCGATGGGCTTACTTTGAACAAACGTCTCAGCCGATTTGTAATTTCCCAGCATCAAAATAGCAAAGCGCCGCGCCCGGCCTTCCATTGTCTCGGCAGGATTTGTGCCGACGGGAAGGTCCGTCGGGTCCCCTCGCTCAATAATTTTCAGCCAGACCGGTACCAGGTTGCCCGCGCGGTCCACTTCGAAAAGAAACGGCACCAGGACAGATTTCCATTGTTCGACCGGACCAACGTTGAGGAGAGGAACGAGATGCTCTACAACGTCATCTACCTGCTGACCATGCCAGCGTAATCCGGTCAGCAATCTGGTGACTTCGGCGCGTAACTCGCTCAGGCGCTGTTTCATCTCAGGGGTGCTGGTATCGAGTTCGGGCACAGGCTCGCGCGCGGCAAGATGTTCAATAGTTCCCGGACGCTCCATATTTTGCGGTGGAGGCGGGCTCGCCACTCTGGCAGGGGCAGGCAATGCAATTGTCTTTTCCTCTTCGGTCTCTTCAATGTGGAGGAAACCATGCTCCACACTATCACTTCCGGCAGGATTTGCAGGCTCAGGCATTGCGAAGTCTTTATCAGGCATGGGCCAATCCTTTTCTCTAATCGCAACTATGCTCGTCTCAGCGCCAGTTAGCATATGTTCAGTCTATTGGCCCATTGTACCGCTCCTGGTATTTTCGGTCAAGGGCTACACCATAGAGGATCTCTAATGGGTATGAACAAATTATACTGATCATGCCCCTGTGGGAACACGCCCAAGCGGTCAGATTCACGGGTTAAAGCCCATTAGCACATCTTTTTCCTAATACCGCTTGCTTCTTGGAGAACGCCATATACTAAAAAAGAACTTGCTATGGAGTGAGGTTGGGAGGGAGAGAATGTCAACGGAAATGAGCTTGCGCAATCTGGCTAACGATGCGCGTCACCTGCTGGACTGTGGAGGGGCCTACCTGTTCCTGGGTTGCCCTGAGCCCACTTTACGGCATCCCCTTCTCAACCTGTTTTATCGACAGCGACGCCGCACCCCCCATTGTTACGGCTCCCTGGCTGGCCCGGCGCCCCTTTACGATGAGCGCGTGTGCGCCCTCTATGATATGGCAGTGCAGACCGGGCTGATGTGGTGCATTGACCGCATCATGCTGCCAGGAATGAAGAACTGCGGCAGCATGGCAGCCGTTCCTCTAGAGCGCCCACAGGGAATCCTGGGCTTGCTTTTACTGGTAGATCCTCGTCCCGAGTCCTTTTTACAGGGAGAATGCAGCTTGATGGAGCAGTATCTGCCCGTTATGGCGCAACGGGTAGAAGAGGCATTGAGCGAAACCTGCCTCTCACCCGACCCGGAGCAGTGCCAAGACACGATGACTGATACACAGATGCAAAGCGAATTGATCTCCCTGGTAAGCCACGAATTGCGCGCGCCCCTGACGGCAATTAAAGGGTACGCTGGTCTGCTACAAGCATATAGCGTCTCTGATAGTCGGGATGATGGCTGTGTAGCCATGCCAATGACGGCAGAGCGCCAGCAGCAATACCTCGATGTCATTATGGAACAGGCCAATCATCTAGAAGTGCTGATTAGCGATTTGCATGATATGTCGCGCATTCAGTCCGGGAGGCTAGCCCTGCGCTGCGCCTGGGTCGATCTTGTACAGCAATGCGAACGTGCGGTGCAACTTATGCGTTATCGCATCAGCCAGCAACCGGTGCGGCATTATATTCGCTATAGCGCGGCCCCCGATCTGCCGCTGGTCTGGGCCGATCCCGACCGTGTGCAGCAGGTGCTCACCAATCTGATCGAGAACGCTGTAAAGTACTCTCCTGATGGAGGGCTGATTGATATCATGGCGTATACGCGGCGCACAATTTTTCCGGTGACGCTCTGCCCGCTATCCGAACGGGCCTCCGCTGCTGCTACGAGGAGAAGCAGCAAAACGTTTGTTGCACGCGGGTCGCTCATGGCCTATGTTACCGTGCGGGATCAGGGCATTGGCATCCCCCGGCTGCAACAGCCGCATCTTTTTCAGCCGTTCACCCGCCTGGAACATCCCGCGACAACCAACGTCACCGGGGCCGGGCTTGGCCTCTACATCTCGCGCAAGCTGGTAGAGGCGATGCAAGGGAATATGATGCTAAAAAGTAATGAGGGCAAAGGAACAAGCGTCACATTTACTTTGCCAACGGAACCCCTGAATAAAACATTTCCCCTTGATGCCTGAAAACGCGATAGGGATGTTTTTCCTCCTAAAAAGAAAAAAGAGCAAATTCCCCCAAATGCACCGGTTCGCGGTGCATTTGGTATTTTATACTAGTGAGACGCTCTGGAAGAGCCTGGAGCATTACCAGTGAAAGTTACCTCAAGCTCTGAGTAATCGAGCCGTCGAACAACTTAATATTAGCATCCATAAAACCACGCTCCTAAAGAATTGCCATCAAACGGCGAAAGCGTGCGGTCTGGCGTCACTACTAATACATCGAGTCCCTGTTCCGCCGGAAAGCGGGCTAGCTGATAGCTTACTCCCATTGCATCCAGCGCCTTGAGCAAGTCCGGGTGCGCGTCCGTATGTAGGGCGAAAGCCAGGACAGCGGGGCGATCTGCATGACGGACTGCCGCAGTAATAGCCGGGATGTGATTGGTCGCTCCTACAGTGATAATACGCGGATCGGCCACCAGAATGCTTCCCCCCGTCTTGAAAACAATCGCATTCCCAATCCACATTGTCGCCCAGGCGTATTTGATATGCTGCTGTTGCATATAGGCGATGATCGGCTCGTTATGCAGCGGGGCAGCCGCGCAGGCGAACGATTGGAAGGTATAATCAGCCCTGGCCCGGCTGTAAGCATAACTATGAGCTCCGAGATACAGCAGCAGAAAAATGGCGAGCGCGATCTGTACGAGCCTGGATTTGCGCTGCATGGCAGCGTTTCCTCGCTCGACGCTTCCTGCCTGCCGCCCGGTGCGCTCCTGGATGTAGAGATAGGCTGCGGTCAAGATAGTAGCGAAGAAGAAAGGCAATACCAGCAGCAGGGGAGCGGCATAGCGCCCCACTTCATCGCGCGTACAGGGGACAAGCAAGCCAGCGGCGGAGATGCTGGAACCGCAGAAGATAACGGCGGTGGCTATGGCGAAGATCATCGGCAGCGTCGCCATCTGGCGGATGCGTATTAATGCAGGATGATGCCGGAAGAGCGCGGCTGTGATCAGACTAAGGGTTGCGAGAATGCACAGTATGCCAATGCCCGCCTGGAGCAGCGAGAACGTGAGCCGCGTATTGGACAAAGCTCCCCCGATAACATGTGGGGCAACGCATTGCGTATAGAGCTTGATCGTACCAAACAATAAAGAAAGACGATTGGGATAGAGAAGCTGCAACTGCGCGTTGTGCGAATCGTTATTGCCAGGAGCAAGCAGATAGGTAATATTCGCCCACCGGTTGGTAGCTCCCCAGATGAGCGCGGGCGCAAAGCCGACCAGCGCCGCTGGAATAGCCGCAACCGCCAGAGTTAACAACCGCCAAACAGGAACAATTGGCTGCCGCTCCTCGTTCGTGCGGCGACTTCTACGGATCGCCAAGATGCAATAGCCCGCGATCCAGAGCAGAGCCGTGAGAATGGCAGAAACGACCAGCGGGTATATCCAGAGGCCCAGCCCAATAAGAAAGCCGAATCCGAGCCAGCGCAGGAGCAGCTCCCGGCGCATGGCTCCGGCGTGCCAGCGTTGCGTCAGGCGCAGTGCTGAAAGCAACAGCAGCAGCATAATCACGTATGTCTCGATATGGCCGCCCCAGGTGCGCGTTTCCATCACGGCATCGTAGAGCGGGGGAAGTGCGGCAAAAAGCGCGGCAATCGTCATGAAGAGACGTCGAGCACTCGCTGACAGCTTTGCTGCAGCGGCGAGCGCGCCGGCAAGTCGCCAGCTTAACCAGACCAGAGCGAGCGAAAGCAGGATTGGCTCAGCCCGCATTGCCCAGGTGGAGGGGCCGACCAGCGCGAAGATCAACGCGATGAAATAGGCTTCCAGGCTGCCCATATAGGGCTGGCCGTAGTAGTAGACGGGAAGCTCGCCGCGCAGAATGTGTTGCGCCTGAATGCCCACCACCGCTTCATCTCCATCGATAAAGCCCTGGGTGCGAATCACCAACCAGATACGCAGACCGAGAGCCAGCAGCAAACAGAACCATAGGGGCGAGCGCAACCAGGCATAGCGACCCTGATGAGTTATCTTTGTGGCAGCGTTAGCTATCTCTATGGGTGATACTGTGCTGCGTTCTCCGGTGCGCATAGTAGTTTTATCCTCCCAGCATGCAGAACTTATGACAAAAGTTGTGCCATCTGCTATCTTATAGACGGTTCAGAAGCTCTTATGGAACGAGAGTAGCATAAAGAGCGTCATAGCTATGGAGCAATCGTGAGATCATCCTGGTCAGGAAGCAGTCATCCAGGTACCCTATTAGTTACAGAGAGGCAAAGTCGCTCGTTTAAAACCATACAGGTTTCTTTCGATAATAAATAGATGTAGGAGACACATTGGCAAAAGTATCTGAAATGCAGCATTCGATAGAACTACCTTCCAGGGTACAGGTCTTCTCACATAAACGCACAAAAGCGGCATCACTATGGCAGGTTATACGTTTTGGCATGGTGGGGGTGCTGAATACGCTGGTAGATGTAGTAATATTGAACTTCCTCCTATGGTATTTCCCCACTCACAACGCAAACCTTTTGCTCATATATAACTCTATCGCCTATACTATAGGAGCTGTCAATAGTTTTGGCCTCAATAAATACTGGACCTTTCAGCACAAACGTCGCGTGAACGGTGGGGAGGTAACGCGTTTTGCCCTGATCAGTATTGTAGGTATTTGTTGTAACGACGGGATTCTCTGGCTTATGGCAAAGCTATTACATCCATCCATTGGCAATAATCTATTATGGGCTAACACCTCCAAGCTCACCGCGGTAATCGGGACGGCGATTATATCATATTTAGGGATGCGTCTCTGGGTATTTGCCAGTGCAGGGCAGGGGCAAGGAAAGAAGTCCTCAGGCGGGTCTATGCTGAGCATGGGAGCGCAGGAGCACAAGCCGCGCACAAAGGGAGAGCTGGTGGGCACGAAGCATAGTCTCTCAGTGGTGATGCCAGCGCATAACGAGGAAGTGGCTATCGCCGCGACGGTCTCTGCGGCAGTAGAGGCTTTAGCGAACTGGACCCAGGATTATGAAGTCATTGTGGTCAATGATGGCAGTAAAGATGGGACGCGGGCAATTGTAGAGGAGATCGCAACCGTCAATCCACGCGTGCGCCTCATCAATCATGACGTGAACCAGGGCTATGGCGCAGCTCTGGTCAGTGGCTTCGAAGCGAGTGAGAAGGATCTGGTCTTTTTCATGGACTCGGACGGCCAATTTGACATCCGCGACCTGGAACGCTTTTTCCCCTTGATTGAGGAGTACGACGCCGTTCTGGGCTATCGGATTGATCGCCAGGATACCTGGATGCGTAAACTCAATGCCTGGGGCTGGAAGATGCTCGTTCGAGTCGTATTTAAATTGCGGGTGCGTGATATTGATTGCGCCTTCAAACTCTATCGTGGTCAGTTCTTCCGCGAGCATCGGCTGGAGACGCGTGGCGCGATGATCAACACGGAACTCCTGTATAAGTTCAGGCGCGCTGGCTATACCTATACTGAGGTAGGAGTGCAGCACCTGCCGCGCCGGGGAGGGAAGGCCACAGGGGCGAAGTTATCGGTCATTGCCCGCGCTTTTCGTGAGATGTTTACGTATGCTCGTAAATGGCACCAGGAAGAACGACAGCAAAAAGCGTAAAACGAGTGCAATATCTTTCTACACTCGGGAGCTCTATACCAGGCTAAAGAGGACAAAGGATAGTAAACAGCCTGGAGAGCGGCGAGAGTGGCATCGTTTTCCTTTACTAGCGACCGGCGTCATCTTATTTTGTACAGCTCTGAGTTTGGACCTGTATCGACTGGGGGCTCCCAGCCTCTGGTTCGATGAAGCTTTTTCGGTGGAGCTGGCGCGGCAACCGCTCCCGCTCCTATGGCATATCATCTTTGGTCCTGAGCCAAATATGGAGCTCTATTATCTTTTGCTGCATTACTGGCTCGCCTTTACCGCCTGGCTGGGATTTAACCCGACCGAATTTATTGTGCGCTTCCCCTCCGCCATCTTCGCGGCACTGAGCGCGGTGGCCGTCTTCTTGCTAGGGCGACGCTTCATAGGCACCGGAGGCGGCATCGTTGGATCCGCGCTCTATTTGCTTAATGATTTACAACTAACCTATGCCCAGCAAACGCGCTCGTATAGCTTGCAATTGTTGCTCACCTGTCTCGCATGGTATGCTTTACTGGTTGCTATGACTGCTGAATCACGTCAGAAGCGCTGGTGGATTGGCTATATCATCACGTCGGCTCTGGCAATCTACGTTCATCTTTTTAGCATACTGGTGCTGCTGGCACAGGTTGTGGCGGTAGGCGGTCTGTTGCTGGTGGGCAGGCGCAGTGAGCAGGTAAGGAGGCGGATCGTAGCTTTTGGAGGCAGCCTGCTCGCCATAGGAGCGCTAATCATTCCAATGTTGTTAGTGAGCTTACAGGGGGCCAAGACAGGCTGGCTTCCTATTCCCGATCTTTCCGATATCGTCTCTCTCTTTATAACTATTGGCGGCCAGCATAGATTCTACGTCGTGGCATTTGTGGCCTGCGCCGGTCTGACTATAACAAGCGCGGCTGCCTCCTATTGTCTGCCGTTAATGCGCGGGAAGTTTGAGTGCTGCGCCGTAGGCAAGCTGCTCCTATCATACCGGCGCTGGCAGAGTATAACCTGGGTTTTGTTCTGCTGGTTCCTGGTCCCGCTCATTGTGAGCTTTGTGGTATCGCAGGGGACAACGCGGCTCTTCTCATCGCGCTATCTGGTGGTGATCCTCCCTCCACTTTTTTTGCTGGTTGGCCTGGGAATTGCGATGCTGCGTTGGCGCATGATCCAGCTCGCTCTGGCCCTGGTGGTGATGTTACTTGCAGTCTCTGCGGTTCCGTTCTACTATAGAAACGCGCAGGTGGAGGATTGGAGATCGACCACATCCTGGTTAGAGCAGCACTATCAGGTAGGCGACGGATTGGTTTGCTATGATAATGCTCTAGAGCAAGGCTGCCAGATTGCTACCGAGTACTATCTCCACGCATATCCAGGGCAGGCCCATTTCACTGCTGATGCGCCAGGAGCGTTTTCCTGGGAAAAATACGGTCCGGCGCGCCCTGCTGGTCCTGAGGAAGCTGTTGATCCGGCGGCGTTGGCGGCTTACGGCGCAAAGCATCCACGCCTCTTCTTTATCGTCGGTCGCGTTCCTGATGACGCCGCCGCCGCTCGTGCTCATGCAGCGCAGCAATGGCTGAATAACAATTACCAGTTCGTCGATCAGATTGTGACGCCCACGATCACTATCCGCCTGTATATTACCGGCTGACCGTGTGTTTTTCCGGTGATATATAATATGGGCGTTAGTCATCTGCATAGCAAAGTAGTAGAAAAGATCATTACGCCTTTTTCTGGAGCGATATATGTCAACCTTCAACGAACTCTATGGTGGATTACTCAAAAAGGTTTTTTTAGAGCAGGCCCAAACGCAGCTAGAGCAGGGGGGAGATGCGCTGACGTGCGCTGATGCTTACGCCGAGCAGGGCAAGCCTGATTTCGCGCTGGCCTATCTGCTATTATTGGATGCGCCTGACGATGTCAAACGGGATATCCTGGCCCATTCCTATGAACAACGCGCCCTTCTGTCCGATGAGAAGGCCGAGGAGTTTGATCGAAGGTTTCATCGACCGTTCCCGCTGATTAAATTGGAGGCGCAGAAGGATCGAGCGGCAGCTCGTCAGGTTCGTTATGGGCAACCGATACGCCGCGAAGCCAAATCATTGCCTTTGAACGGATTGTAAGAACAGGACCCCCACGAAACCGGTCAGTCTAAGGGGAGTCCTGCTCTGAGAAGCTTCCCACCCTGGTTGCTACTCTTCCTCGTCCTCCACAGAGGCGAGATGCTCGCCGATGGTGACAACGGTAGCCTCATCTTCCCCGTGATTCAGCTCGGCTTCGCCATTCTCCTCGTGGTTGTTGGCCTCGGTCTTTTTGCCGTTGGTCGTCGCAACCGCGACGACCGTATCGCCTTCACCCAGATTCATCAGGATCACCCCCTGCGTTACGCGTCCGGCTTTCTTGATGTGCGTCACATCAGTGCGTATTACCACGCCGCTGGCGGAGATAATCATCAAATCGTTATCTTGCTCCGTAATAATGCGGGCCGAAGCGACCCTGCCGGTTTTTTCGGTCACGCGAGAGGTGATAACGCCGCCTCCGCCGCGACTCTGGCGGGGATAGTCATCAATGGGAGTACGCTTGCCATACCCGTACTCGGTGACGACCAGGAGTTCGCTATCCTTAGGTGTGAGATTGAGCGAGACGACAGTATCATCATTGTGCAGGCGAATACCGCGCACGCCGCCACTGGTGCGAGAGGCTGTGCGCAGTTCCTCGACGGTGAAACGGATCGCCTGTCCATGGGAGGTAATGAGTAAAACATCATCATCGGCGCGAGCCAGCTTGGCGCCGATGAGCTCGTCGTCCTCTTCCAGGTTCATCGCGATCAGGCCCTGGCGACGCACAACCTCGAACTCGCCCATCGATGTCTTCTTCACCTCGCCCTTCTTGGTGGCAACGATCATAAAGTCGCGGCTGACACCCTTTGGGACGCCAACGATGGCGGTTACTCGTTCGCGCTGCTCGATAGAGATCAGGTTGATCAGATGCTCGCCTTTGGCTGTGCGGCTGGTATCGGGCAACTCGTAGACTTTGAGCTGGAAGACGCGGCCCCGATCAGTGAAGAAAAGGAGGCTATCGTGCGTATGCGTGACCACCAGATGGCGAACAGTATCATCCTCGCGCGTCACCATACCGGTCACACCACGCCCACCACGCCGTTGAGCGCGATAGGTGCTGGATGGCAGGCGCTTGATATAGCCTTTTTCCGTTAATGTTACAACGGCTTCTTCGTTAGGGATAAGATCTTCATCTTTGAATTCCCCCGCCTCGGCATCGACAATATCTGTGCGCCGAGCATCGCCATATTTCTCTTTCAGGTCTTGCAGGTCCGCTTTGATGATCTTGCGAATCTCGCCGATATCGCTCAGGAGCATGTGGTAATAGTCAATGTTTTTGAGCACATCTTTTAGTTCGTCTTCCACCTTCTGGCGTTCCAGAGCTGCGAGACGAGCCAGGCGCATATCCAGGATCGCCCGGGCCTGCTCCTCCGAGAGACCAAACTGCTGTCGCAGGTTGATCAAACCATCATCGTAGGCGGATTGCGAGCTGCGGATAATATGGATGATGGCATCCATATTATCCAGAGCGATCTTCAAACCCTCAAGGATATGTTTACGCGCCTCCGCTTTGGCGAGCTCAAATCTTGTGCGGCGCGTAATCACGATTTCGCGATGATGGATGTGATGCTGCAAGAATTTCTTGAGGGTCAGCGTATTCGGCTGCTGATCGACCAGGGCCAGCATATTGGCGTTAAAGGCGCTCTGCATGGCTGTGTATTTGAACAGCGAATTGAGGATGCTATCCGGGTTGGCATCACGCTTTAGCTCGATCAACATGCGCATCCCCTGGCGATCTGATTCATCGCGTACCTCGGAGATACCATCGATCTTTTTATCGCGGGCCAGTTCGGCGATCTTTTTGACCAGTTCGGCCTTATTGACCTGGTAGGGAAGCTCGGTCACGATGATACTCATGCGCCCGCGCTCTGACTCCTCGATGTGGGTGCGAGCGCGGATGACGATGCGACCGCGCCCATTGGCGTAGGTGTTGCGGATGCCTTCGCGCCCTTGAATAATGCCGCCGGTGGGAAAGTCGGGTCCGCGAATAATGCGAGAGAGCTCTTCCGTAGTGGCTTCAGGAAAATCGATCAGGTGAGCGATGCCGTTACAGACCTCGACCAAGTTGTGCGGGGGAATATTGGTAGCCATGCCGACCGCAATGCCTGTGGAGCCGTTGAGCAGCAGGTTGGGGAGCCGCGCAGGCAAGACGCTTGGTTCCTCGGTCTGGTTATCGTAGTTGGGACCGAAATCGACAGTGTCTTTATCAATATCGCGTAGTAGCTCATCGGCAATGGCCGCCATTTTTGCCTCGGTGTTATGGTTCACAAAGCCATTCGCCACGAACGAGTGGCATGCGCTATCGACACGCACCGAGTAGACCAGTTGCTCGCCCGCCTCTTCAATACTCTCAATCCGCTCAAAGAGATAACGCTGGCGAGCCAGATTTTCAATCTCAGCAACAGCCGTTGCCGGTAACACTTGAGCGCGTCGAGGCAGCGTTGCGGTCAGACGGTCTGAACGGTCAAAGTTGTGCTTAGACAACCACTCGCGCTGACCACGCGTGGCATATGTTCTGACATACTCGGCCAAATAGGGAATAAAATCAGTGCGTGACAAGGCTCTGCCAGTATGCAGGTCAAGGATTGTGGCAAGCGCCTTGCCTTTCACCGCTGAGGTGAAACCAATCTCGTGGGCGAACAGGGTAAGATTATCGCGGCCAGAAATCAAGAGGCGATGCATACGCCGGGTTCTATCATTATTCAATGAAGCCACAATGCCAAAACGCAGCAAAAGCGTTTGAACCTGGCGTAGCATAAGGCGGTTACTTGCCGTCAGATTGATCCGTAGCAGGCTGCGACCGGATTTTTCGACCGCCCCATCACCTTCAAAGAGCCCACGCAAGAAAGCAGCGGCCACATTGCGCGGTGAACGCAAGATTGCCTCAGGTATCTCTCGTTGTGCTGAACGCCCTGACAATCCTAAAGCCCTGATGAATGCGATAACGTGTTGACTAACTATCTGGATTTGCAGAAACGGCTTCTTGCCGTAGCTGACAGGTTCCCTCTCAAAAACGTGTAAGCGGCACGTTGGGAAGACGCGCTGCCACGCCTGGATAAAGTGTTCTGCAAAGTCGCCGGGGATATTGGTAAACTCGATGACGCTATCGCGAAACGTTCCATCCGCCAGCAGCGCCCCCAGAAGGAAGCCCATATCCTCGTCTAATGTCTCTGGAAGCGTGTGCTGCTTCACACGAGATTTGCTGAGAACAGGAGGATAGAATGGATGCAGGTCAACGGCCTGCTCCGGCCACATGACGCTGCTTCGATCCAGAACAACATAGTCGCCAACGGCTAATTGTGCAATCGTCTTCCAGGTGAGTGTGACGCGTCCATCAGCATCGTGAGATTTCGCCACCAGCAAGGGATGGTTGGCCGTGCCTGTAACTTCGTATCCGCGCTGCGTTCGCACACTCCATGTCTGAAACCTGCCGCAATCCCACCACTTACTGGCCGTATTGGTTTGCCCATCTTTTGATAGAACACGCACGGAGATGTCCTCGACGCCGGGTTGCGAGAGCTGGCTGATTGGTACTAGCCCGCTGTCAGTGACAACGAGTGTGTCTCCCGTGACGCAATAGCGCATAGCGGCTGGCGGGTCATCATCCTGGGAGCCAAAGTTGCCCTGTCCCAGCACCAGAGGATAGCGCATCGCCCAGGGTTGCGCCATACGCACCAGGGAGTCATAGACGGCGGCATCGCCGTGGGGATGGTAACTTTTTAAGACTTCACCGACGGTACCCGCGCATTTACGGAATTGTTTTGTGGATTGCAGGCCCATCTGCTCCATAGCATATAGAACCCGGCGGTGGACCGGTTTGAGGCCGTCCCGCACGTCGGGGAGCGCACGACTCACAATTACACTCATGGAATAATCGAGGTAAGCGCCGGTCATTTCTTCAACAATACTAACTGGTTTAATATTGCCCAGATCCATAGTAACATCCTCACCAAAAAATCAGACATAGCCGGAAGGCGATATCGGGTTGAAGCGTTTTTATAGTTGGTTGGAGGGGTCTAGAAAATTTGATCCTACCTCTCATAGTATAGCACATTTGGGTCATAGATACGAGTTTTCGGCCTTTTTGGCTGAGGTGTAACAACGGAAATTGTATTATTGTGAGTCAGGTGTGACTAAATTTGCTATGGTATGGCCTATGTTTTAAATGGAACCTGTGGTATGATAAATGCAAGAAGGGGATTCAGGGGGAGTGCGACACTCTAGTGGTTGCGATGTGTGTGTAGTGCCTGTTGACTCTGATGCCTTAGGGGAGATACAAGAGTATGTCATTGCCATTTACCGATCAACAATGCTTTTTTGTCGCTATTTTAGTCTTTGCGGTAGCGGGTTTTCAACGCGGTTGGCGGCGAGAGCTGGTCTCGCTGGTCTTCGTTCTCCTGGCAGTGTTTTTGGTGCGTCCAGATAGTGGTAAAGCTTTTAGCCAGGTTGTGTCGCGCCTGCCTCAATCTGTCTCATTACTTACAACGGGGACGGCCCAAGCGAGTACGGGTGGAGGGGGAACCGGCAATTTTATGGGGCCTTTAGGGTCTCTGCTGATTTTTCTTGCGATTGGGGTAATAGGATATCTGGTTGGCAATAGAGCCTTTGGCAAGCCCTCAACGCCCCAGGAGCGTTTTATCGGCATTATCCCCGCCGTTGTTTCCGGCTCCTTTGTCCTGGCATTTCTTAGCAACTTTTTCCCTAAAGATGCTGCCGGTCGCTCTCTTTTCACGGTTGCGATCCAGCCGCCGGACCCGGGGAACTATCTGCCGGTGATCTTTGTCATCGCCGTTGTTGCTCTGGTAGTGGCGCTGATCGCTGCCAGAACGAAGAAAAACCCTGCCAAGAAGTAGCAAAAGTACATAACCAACGTGTTGAGGTGACACATGGCTGACAAGTCCAACGGCAAGCAGGCTGCTGCCTCTACCTCCGCATCGTCTTCCGACCCCTATCTTTCGGGGCGCAAACGTTTTGGCATCCAGGCGTTACGTCGTGGGCGAAACCGCGAATGGCACTTCTCAGGGCAGCAACCGGGTGAGGAAGTGCGGATGGTTGTGCGCAGGCACTGGTGGTTCCTGATAAGACCAGCTTTGCCGCTGATCGGCGCCGTTTTCGCGTTTTTTGTCATCTTGTGGGCGGCTACCGTTCTGCCAGCATTTGGCACGTTCTGGCTGCTGCTTGAAGGGGTGGGGGTGCTGGGCATTATAGCAACTGGCATCTGGTTCGCTTACAAAGACCTCATTATCTGGTGGTACGACAGCTACATCATTACCAATAAACGTATTATCCATACAAAAGGGCTGCTGGAGCCAACTCGCCAGCAAACGCCGGTCGAGAAAGTGCAGCAGGTCGGCGTTGACATTCACTCGGGGCTGGGCTTCCTGTTGAGTTTCGGTACCATCCATGTCTACCTTACCGGCGGCGATTTCTATATGAAAGATGTGCCGAATCCGAAAAAGGTGCGCGATGCGATTCTAGGGATCACCGAAACGCTGAAAAAGCCCAAAGAAGAGCCTGTCCCCGTGCCGAAAGATCCCGACATGGCAGCCGTGCTCGACGCACTAGCAAAGGCCAAGCCGGTTCCTCAACTGCCAAACGCCGATGAAAACTACCCTCCTCCGGCCAACGCTGAGCGCGTGCGCGGCCCGCGACGCACCTTTGGCGGTTTTTTACGCATTCCCTGCGATGTGCGCTATCTCTCGGGAGAGTATACGGTCAAATATATTCAGCGCTCCCAGTATGTGCTCTGGCGTAATCTCTCGCTGCCGATTCTGGCGCTGGTGGTTGCGCTCCCGGTAGCCCTGTTCGGCCCCGGCTTTGGCGTTCCTCCATCTCTGTGGGCGTACTGGTTCTTCTTCTCGGGCTTGGCAGTATTGGGCCTGGCTATCTCTATTGCCCTGATATACACCAATTATGTAGATGACGTGTATATCTTGACGAATCAGCGTATCATCGATATCGAACGCCGCTTCATCATCTTTTATGAGACACGGGTAGAAGCGGAATACAAGAATATCCGTGATATCAAGGTGAAGGTGCCCAATGTTATTGAGCGTTTCCTGGATATCGGAAACGTCTACGTGGAGACACCCGGGAGCAGCCCGGATATTGTCCTGGAAGGGGTAGATCACCCCTTTGTACTGTCGGACGAAATTCTGGGCATTAAGACGCACAAAGAGAGAGCGGACAGCGTTGTTAAAGAAAACAACGAGAAGAAGAACCTGCATAAGTGGATGAGTACGGTCGTGGCGAAGCTGGAGGAGACTGCGAAGACCCGGGGTACGCCTAATCTCAAGGATATGGACCTGCTGGCAGCGATGGCCTGCGCAGAGGAGCTGGGGCTGGAAGTAACCGTCTCTGGTGAAGCGATTGCCAGCATCAGCGTCGCGCCTGGTCGTGTCTTACAACAGAATCCTCCTCCAGGTACTGTTATGGAGAGGGGCAGCAAAATCGAAGTCGTGCTGAGCAAAAGACCTGCGCTCATAGACCAATCCGCCCAGGCGTAGGGGCGGGGCGAACAGGGTGGGAATGGATAGGGCGGGGCCTGTCCCCGCCCTTACAGTCGATTGCCCTTAGCGTGTATTGACGCGGACCAGTAAGGCGACACATTCGATGTGGTAGGTTTGCGGGAACATGTCGATAGGCTGGGCATAAACCAGGCGATAGCGACCGCCGGAACAGAGGGTCGCGATATCGCGGGCCAGGGTGCTGGGATCGCAGGAGACATAGCAGATAGCCCGTGGCGCCATAACTTGCAGGGCCTGTAACGCTTTAGGATGGCAGCCGGTTCTGGGTGGATCGACCAGCGCCACGTCAATACGTTCGCGCCGGTAGTGCAACTGGCTGAGCAGACGTTCCAGCGTTCCTTCCAGCACAGTAATGTTGTTCTGGTTGTTGAGCGCAGTGCTGGCGCGCGCATCCATCACGGCGCTGGGTTGAGATTCGATAGCGATGACGCGGGCAGCGCGCGGCGCCAGGAAGGCAGAAAAGAGCCCTACCCCACTGTAGCCATCCAGTACGATATCCGAGCGTTGCGGTTCCAGCATAGCCAGAACGCGCTCAACGAGCGTGGCGGTCTGAACAAGATTGACCTGGAAGAAAGAGTCAGCCGAGATGCGGAAACGTCGCCCCAGAATGACATCGGTGAGGAACTCCTGTCCCGCGAAAACGCGACCGTAGCGTCCCCCAACGCGCTCGATAATCACACCGACGATACCAGGAGCGATGGTCATCATCTCCTGCGCCAACTGCTGAGGATTTTCGATCAGGGAGCCGGGGCGAGCATGAATTGAGAGCAGCGTGGGTACAGCTTTCACGCTTGTTACCGGGATGCCTGTATTCGAATTGCTGGCGGCCCCAATAGCTCCGCGTAGCGTAAAGCCCTGGATCATCTCACCCAGCGCATCGCCAAAATAATCGAGCAATTTCGTACGAACGAGCTGATAGACCTGGTCAAGCGCGGGATGCAACAGCGCATAGTCTGACAAATCCTGTACATCGTGGCTTTCAGTCAGTTTCAGGCCCACTTCGCCATCGGGGCCAACGGAAAATAAAGCGATATTGCGGTAATGCCAGGGGGAAACGCCCGGAGGCATACCAATGGCGGGATGCACGAGGGCGTCTGGCTGTTTGCCGATCCGCACCAGGAGCTGGCGTACAATATGCGCCTTCCATGTGAGTTGGGCGGGGTAAGAGATATGTTGCCACTGACAACCGCAATCTGTTAGCAATGGATAGGGTGGTTCCACCCGCTCGGGCGCGGGGCGCAGGATCTCGATCAGGTTTGCGCGTGCATGCCCGCGGCGCTCTTCGACAATTTCCACTCGTACCCGTTCACCCGGAATCCCTCCGGGAACGAACAAGACACGTCCCTCATAGCGACCTACGGCGTCGCCCCCGTAGGCGAGATCTGTAAGTTCAACATCAATGCTCATGTTCACCTCGGCGGCCATTCGTACATCAATGTCGCAGTGGCCGTCCCATCTTTCCAGCGTTTTTGTATCTGTCCGTTCATAAGTACTGCATACTGCGATCCTCGGTCTGGAGTTTCGCAGTATGAGTAGGACCTCTGTCCGGTCCGGTTCGGGCCTCTTGCCCTCAGACGAGGGAGCACCTTAGCATCGGCGCAATAGATGTGGCTACAGTGGAAGTGGCTGTTTGGGCTGACTATAGAGCCGTGTTCCAAAACGACTCAAGAAGACGGCACCTAGCCCCAGCAAACCAGCTCCGATACTGACGAACCAACCAATATAGGGGAGAGACCCCGCCAACGCGAGCGCGGCAGACCCCACAACGACTTGTAGCAGACGAGTGTTCAAATGTGGTGCGACCTTGTGCAAAATGTATTCACCAACAAGCCACCCAACAGCGACTGTGCCCAGAGCCCAGGCTGCAACAAGCCCGACTGCTACGATAATTGCCAGCGGAATAGAAATGATAAGTGCGATCAATACAGCGATAATGGCAGGAGCAAGCAGAATACTGAGAAGCCCAAGCAGAAAGCTGCGCCGCATCTTGCTCTTTACGGTCGTACGTACCAGCATAATGTGTTCTGGTAAGAGCGTGGTGAGCAGCATCCCCAGAGCCACCCATGTCAGAACAGACCAGAAGCGAAAACCGGCTCCCCCGTCGCCGAAGAAAAGTAGACTTACACTCTTCGTGCATTCAAAAACACTACCGTGCAGTTGCGTCCCTGTGCCTTCAATCCAATGCCCTCCACAAACATGAATATCTCCATTGATATGTGCCCCATCCTGTAAGGTGACGTTGCCACCATAGAGGGTGACATCACCATCGACTATGCCGTCAATAACGACGTTGCCACCGAATGAGACGATGTCGCCTTTCACCTCGCCTCGGACGACGACTGTACCTCCGAACGAGGTGATACTACTGCAAATCACCTCTCCACTTGAGACCACCACCGCGCTACCAAAGGATGGCCCGTGAATCTCCCCTGTACATTGCTGGTTGCTTCGGGCGGCCTGCGAGACCATTGCCAAAGCAGCAGGCGGTCCACCCGCCCAGCCTACAAACATCCCTACCCCCCCAATGCCTATTAAGAACGCTGCTAAGAGCCAGAGCCCAGGCAGCGTGAGTATCAATCTTTGTTTTCGAGCGACTTTTCGCATACTGGAACTCCTCATCATGACCTGCAACCGAGCCACGATGTTTGCCGTCACACCTCCTGCGGATGACGCATCAGACGAAGCCACATCCCCATCATGACAACCATCAAGAAGGCAACCCCTGATAGGAGCCAGTTGTCGTGTGTTATTTGTGTCAGCCCTGGCTGTAGATATTGCCCCAGGACGACGAACATGTCAATGACCGAGCCGAACAATAATACCACCTTTACGGCGAGATCGGTCTGAATGATGATGATAGCCAGCGCCAGCAACGGAATACTGCTCAAAGTGAAAATGCCAATAGCCGCCAGAGCCGTTGCAACTGTCCGCCAGCGCGCTATACGCGATTGCTGCTGCTGACGAATATCCTCAAGCTGCTGCGTGATCCGCGCCTGCCTCTGGACTGCGAGCATGATGCGCTCAGTCGAAATGCTGGTGTAGACAGGGGCAGCGACTGGGCGTAACGTGTTGTCCAGGCTCCGTAGACGCTTTTCGAATGCCTGGCAACCAGGACAGTGCCGCAGATGCTCCTGCAATGCTTGAGTATCAGCCTGCGCGTCGTGGCCGTCACGCTGGATACTCAGCCATCTTCTAGCGTCCTGGCAGCGCATCGACCTGCTCCTCTTCCTGTTGCTTATCCTGCTGGATGTAACGCGCCAGCAGCTCGCGAGCGCGATGCAGACGGGCTTTGACCAGTGGCGGCGTCAGGTTTAAGGTCTGCGCAATCTCTTCGTAAGAGAAATCATACCAGTAGCGCAGTACAATGACGGCGCGATATTTACCGGGCAAGCGTTGCAGGTAACTCTGGATCTCGTCCTGCTGCTCCCCTTGCAGCGCGGATTGCTCCGGGCCGGTCCCCACATCGACGATCCATTCCAGGAATGGCACATCCTCCAGCGGGAGCGCCAGGAAACGTCTGCGGCGCAACTGGTCGATTGCCAGATGGGAGGCGATGGAAAGCAACCAGGTGCTGAATTTATGTGCAGCCTTATATGTTGCGAGCTGCGTATAAGCGCGCACAAAAGCTTCCTGTGTCACATCTTCCGCTTCCGTGGTGTTGCCCAGCATCCGGTACGCAAGATTCTGCACAGCATCCTTATATCGCTCGACAAGCGTCGCGAAAACGTCCTGGTCACCACTAAGCACAAGCTCGACAAGCGCTGTATCGCTCATCGACTCCACTATGGCCCCTGCTTTCGCCTGTGTACGAGCTGTACTGGAAATACCCTGTACACCTGCTACTACCTCAGTACTCTGGCCCCGACGTGTCTTTGTAGCCGGCTTTGCTAACGATCCAATTCCCCCCAGTATATCTGAAGCGCTCACTGTTGATTCTATCATTTGTCACCGCTCATTTTGTATCTATTTCACCCAATATCATAGGAAGACAAAAACCAGCATCTTCTATGAGCATGTACGAGCAGCGGCTAAAAAAGTTGTAATCTTTTGTTGAAGTGTAACACGACTCCGCCGCGCTGACAAGAGGCCCAGTACTTCGCTTCTGCGCTCAGGAACGCAGTTAGACGCGGTAGCGGCGTTGGAGCGCGGAACCTTTCAAGATACTCCCACAAAGCAAGAATGCAAGCATATAAATGAAAAAAAGTTCACTTCAGAAAGAGTTTGATCAAGACAAAAGTACGGTATGCGAGAAAATGTGAAGGTATTTTCATTGTTGAGGAAAGAGAGGCTTTGTTACCGTAAATACCATGTGATAACCGCTTCTCATAGATATTACCGACATATCTATGAAATGTCATGATATAAAATGTTTTGTATGGATTATTGAAAAAGAATTTAGTACTTCTCATCAATATTTATTCATTTTTTGACCATCTTGTGCTATATTATTCTAAAGAGGTGTCATGGCTGGTGTGGTTCTTAAATCTGGAGGGAAAAAGATGCTGAGCCAACAACTACTAATCTCCTATAGCTGCGTCCCAATCATGATCTGATTATGCTCCGTTCCAGGCTACACTATGGAGATGGATCTGGTAAATGTTGAGTTGAACCTGATATTTCGCTTGCATATGAAGGGCCGTAGCGATAGAATATTGCCTATCATTAACCGTATGATAGGAAAGAAACATGACCACACTGATTACCCCAACGCTCCATTTAATGCGCGTCTACGAAGCCCTTGTTGCCGCCTACGGCACGCCGCAGAACGAGCCCGATTATGACCCACTTGGCGGCCTGATCGGCACGATCCTCTCGCAGCATACCTCCGACATCAACTCGGAACGAGCGTACCGCCAGTTAATCGCGGCATTTCCAAGCTGGGAGCAGGTGCGAGACGCCCCAACGCACCTGGTTGCTGAGGCGATCAAAAGCGGGGGACTGGCTAATATTAAATCGGTACGCATCCAGGATGTTTTGCACACGCTCACGGAACAGCAGCAGGAACAGCGAGGAACGAAGACGCTGACGGAGTATCTCTCGGACGAGTTGGCGAAGCGCACGACGGAGGACGCGTGGCAATACCTGCGTAAGCTTCCAGGAGTTGGGCCAAAGACGGCAGCCTGTGTGCTCATGTTTCATTTAGATCGGCCCGCCATGCCAGTTGATACGCACGTTCATCGCACCTCGCAGCGTCTAGGGCTGATCGGACCGAAAGTGAGCGCCGACCATGCCCATCTGCTTTTTGCCAAAGTGACGCCGCCGGAGTGGGTCTATCCACTGCATGTCAACCTGATCACACACGGGCGGCAGATTTGCCACGCCCAACGACCAGAGTGCTCGCGTTGCCCGTTGTATAGCGAGTGCGCGTATGTGGGGAGCGTGAACGCGCAGGAGACGGCGATCAGGGGATAAAAACGCTCGCTTATAGGCATGCTCGCAGGATTATCCTGGCATGGGGAGAACACCGAGTTGTTGCAACCTGCCCAGGTCGTCTCCGTTTGACCACTGCTCCACGATCTTGCCATCAATGATACGATCAATTGAAATATACGTCCATATTATCTGCTTGCCGGTTGGAGGAACGCCCTTATACGCCAGACCTCGATACTCTCCTGAGTGCGTTCCCCAAGCAGTCCCGCGAGTCACCACCAGATCTCCTTCGGCAACCTGAAGCTCAATGGTAAAGTGGTAGTCGGGGAAGGTGGTACGGAAGTGAGTGACGGATTGTTTAAACTCCTCCAGGCTCTGCAGATATTCTGCGGGCACAGAGACATCTGCGGGATAATGAAAATGTACAACGATGCTTGGAGCAATCAGCTCATCTACGATGGCAACATTCCCCTTACCCCAGACTTCTTCATGCAACCTGCGAACGATGGCTTTGTTATCTTCGGTTGACATAAGAGATGTTCCTCTCTGCACTCCCTTCCAGTTCAAACCGGAAGTTTCTGTTATAAAGCTAACGCCCTTGACACGACTAACAACTCGCAAAGACGAAAGCAGCGCAGCGGTATCGCCCTGTGCGCATTCTTCAAAGAGTTCGGTGACATAATCATCAATCTCATCGGGATGGCTACGGAGATATTCTTCTGTTCACACAAATGGAATCTGTAAAATGATTATAATCCTGGTTTATATCATATAATATTGAAAAATATAACGATTTATGCTACCATAAAAAGCGTAGGTAGATTTACCAGAATTTTTAGTGCTTGTCCGTAAAAAAGAGTATCTGTGTATTTTTGCTTCTTCTTAGAAGAAAGGGCATCAATGACGTCTACAGTAGCTAATGGCTCGGGTAGCTCAGATACTATTTTATACCCCACCAGTACCATGCGTGATGTTGCCAATGAGATCCTCGCCAAAGTTCAAGCTTCACGTCAGCAGCACAATCAGCAGTGGAACATAATTCAGCAGTACTTTACTCAAGCAATTCCTACATACAGGCCATTTAACATTACCCCCTCTTTCGGTTTCACCTGGGGAGATGACGTATCAAGCCATATGAAAGCAGTTCTTGAACCTCATGCTCAGCGTTTGAATAGCACATATGACTGGCTTGAAAAATTTGCTAAGGCTCTGCTTGATGCCGCGGATGAAATCGATAAAACAGATACGCTGATGAAAAACTATTTCGACTCGACCACCGAGTAACGAGTAGGAGACGCTTGAATCGTAGCAAAATTCTCGAAGACGTTGAGTAACATGAGCCACTTTCATAACTATCACCTGGAGAGCAACAGACATGAGCGACTTTCTGCACGAGGTAGAGAATGCACTGGGTGAAATTATTAACGACGTTCAAACAAGAAGGAAGGTATATGAAGACGACTTCATCCACCCGCTAAAAATTTTCCCAAAACAACAGGTGGATGAACTTGATATTATTCATGATCAATGCGTTCAGGCAGTACAGACCTCTTTGGGTAAATTATTTGGCCCTGGGACGACATTTCAAGGTGAAGGGGCTACTGCTGTTGCTAACCTGATGGGGGACTATTTCGATCACGAAAGCAAACTAAGCAACTACTCAACCAATGGTATATCCGAGTATATGGTTCAGCTTGAGCAATTATGCAGTTCAACCATCCAGCAGATGGAACCTCATCTGGAAGCTGTAAGTAGTTTTAATAGTTCCAATGTGCTGCTCGGCGACATTATTCATTACTGGTCAGATGTTTTTCAGAAGGGACCTCAGGCGCTAATAGATGGCTTACAGGTTGGACCGTGGTCAATGGGGCAAGTAGAACACTTTCTGAGTGGACAGCCAGGAGCTGGACCACAAGTTCAATCCAGTCAACAATTGCAAATGCAACAACCTCTGCAACAACCCGGCCCGCAAGGGCAGACTCCTGTCTCGGGCTTCTGGGATATCGTTGCTGCAATACTTGCTCCTTTTGCTGCGTTGATCATTGTCGTTAATATCATCACAGAGATTATCAAACAATTCAGTCTCGACTGGCATATGGAATCTCTGGCCTTTTTAGCGTGGCAATGGGTATCGCAGATGAATAGCCTGCATGATCATATACTCATGCAGAACTCAAGCACCAACCCATCAGGAAATGTGGGAAGTATTCATACTGCACTCAAAAATGAAGCTGCCAATTTCATGCTTAAAAGAGTTTGTCATCTGCCCGGTCCTAACTTGTCGCCAGAGCAAAACGAATTCGCCAAACAATTATATGCTGTTGCTGAGGCGCTGTATCCTGGAGTACTTACGCTGACAGAAGTACAATATCTCGTTCAATACTTCCCCAAAGATGTTGCCGAACGTAAAGTTTTTATGCTGGCAGAACTAAAAACAATGTTTCCCAAGCTCCCAGATGGCTATCTGGCTTTTTTCGTCCTCCAGGGACTTTCAATGACTACGATTGTCCAGGATGTTCAATGGTTACAAACAGCCGCAGCCAACACGCAGGGAAAAGGGCCCGGCAATATCTATTACATGCAAGGCTCTGCATTAACCAACCCTTATGTAGATTTTGTGACAGCGGAAACATACCGCTATGAAGCTCAGTCCGCTAACCAGTTACGCGCATGGCAAAATCAGGTTTTGAATGGACAGATGACCCTTACTGATATTGCCAATCTCCCAGATGATGCCGTAAAGGCTTTCCTTATGAAAACCTACAGGTATAAAGCCCAACTTGCGAACTATAATCCTAATATCGCAGGTTCAAAACTGCCAGATGGCTATGATGGGCTTTTTGGGACTGCTGTGCAGGAAATGGTAAAGGCCAACATACGTACAGCTCCCTGGGTGAGAAATGAACAAAGCTACCTCCTGGATAATAATCTTTTGCTTGATAAGTCTGATGCGGCTGGTCAAAGGCCAGATATCCAGTTACAGTTAAGCAATGGTCAATGGGCAGCGTTCGATTATACTACCTACAATCAGCTTGGTAGCAAGAAAAAGTACAATCGCAGCCCATATAATTTTAACATTGTCCTGATACATAATGGACCGTTTGGAAAAGATGAAATCCTCACGCAAGGCTAGTATAATACGCAACGATAACTATAGGATAAACGCGTGACGGCTTATCCTACTTCACCGGTTGAGGAAAGGAGTTTACATGGCGGCGACACGGGAACAGCTCATGGCACGTTGGGAGGCCGAGCCTGGCGGAACACTGATACAATCTGTTTGTCAAAAGCTTGAACAACTAGATGCGTCTATAGAAACATTGCAGCAACTGCTCTCCCGTCTGCCTTTTATAGAGGAAGTAGCGCCACACATGGATTTTCGTGGACTACACCTTCCTCAAGCAAGTCGCACCAGCAATGAATATATTTTTATCAAGAAGAAGAACCTTTCAGGAGCGCGCTTCGATTATCTGACTGATATCGGCAACATTGTGGATTGTCAGATGCAGAAGACTATCTTCGACGAGATGTTTTGTATAAATGGCATCTTCAGCAGTGATTTCTCGGAAGCTTCCTTTGTGAGGGCAACTCTCAAGGGAGTTCGCCTCTGGAATTCTAATCTGAGTGAAGCGAATTTCAGGCAGGCTCGCCTGGGTAAGGCCGATTTGAGTGAGGTTTCATGCCACCGAGCAACATTCCTTGAGGCAGACTTGCGCTTCTCAAAGTGCCCTGGAGCGGATTTTCGTGGGGCCGACCTCAGCGGAGCTGATCTCAGCGGGGCGGACCTGAGAGGTATTCAATTTGACGACCAGACCCGTTTGCAGGGAGCAAATCTACGTAGCGCCAGTATGAGTACTGAATTTCGAGCGTTTGCCCGCTCCGCCGGGGCAATAGTGACTGAGCCTGCTGAGCACATGCAGGTCTATGACTTAGCCTGTCTGGATGCACTGATAGCCCTCATGCAAGAGCAAGCATATAACCAGGACGGCCATCTGGATAGACTTATCCCCTATGTCGTGGCACAACGCGAGAAACTAGCTGAAGATCCATATTATTATTGGGACGAAGAGTTGGGGAAGGAACTCAGAAAGGTGACCTCTGAGGAGATGGTCAAAGAAGTGTTTGATGTGCTTTATCCTGAAGCCATGAGACTGCTTGCCTATTATCTCTAGCACACAAGCTCTATACAAATAGTACAGGATATCACCGGGTAGGCTCATTTGTTTGCACGTTAGCAGATTCCACCATCAAACTGAACTGCCTGCACAACACGGTACAAGTCAATGCCAGTTCTTCTTTTTGGGAAGACTTCAGCTTTATCAGATAGATGCGAATGGCAGCATAGAGGATATGAACTTCGTTGTAATCGAACGGTGTCTCTCGGTTCCAGTCTTCCAGTTGCAGCATCTGATCCAATTTCGTTTTTAATGCTGCGGTCACTGCTCTGGCAAAAGGAACGTTCGGGAGGTTAGCGGGATTTTGTGGGAGCATCGTTTCAAAAATGCAAATAGCATCCTTCAACAATCGTACTGTCGGCAGCGTAAAAAGTATTGTTGAGACTGGTTGTGGTTGCGCTGGTTGGTGTGCGCGTCTTCTCTTCTTGCCCAAGATTCCATCTTTCCCCTTCTGCCAATACAAGGGCTTACTTAAATTAGGTCAAAAGTAAAGGCACCATTTTAATACTTCTTACGCTGGTATGCCTATTCTGGTATGCTACTGTAATCAAGCCTATGGAGACGAGCTATGATATATATTCGCCTGAAAGAGATCGCCCAGGAAAAAGGCTTCTCACAAGGCAAGCTATCCAGAGCCAGTGATGTTGACGACAATACCATCAAGCGCATTTACAGAAATCCCACAGCCACAGTGACTACTGAGACGCTCAGTAAATTAGCAAAGGCTTTGAAAGTCTCGGTACATGAGCTTATTGTTGAAATCCCTGATGAGAAGGAGCAAGATCAGCGCTGATAGCTCTTTCGTCGTCTCTCATCCGCCAGATATACATGAATAAACCGCCTGCCAGTCGCATCGGCAGTCCGTTTTAGCCTCATAAACCGTTCCTGTTGCGTCTCTTTTCTAACCATCACAATCGGAATAGGTTGGGTTGGCTGATCGACGAGAAACTGCATCTTTTTCATCATGGTGCTCACCCTGCGGCTTCCTCACTTCTTCGACGTTCTCCAGGGTTTCTGCTACGAGTTTGATAGCCACGCGCTTGCCA
Organism: Ktedonosporobacter sp.; assembly: GCA_035293765.1. Taxonomy (GTDB): domain Bacteria; phylum Chloroflexota; class Ktedonobacteria; order Ktedonobacterales; family Ktedonobacteraceae; genus DASRHT01. The sequence continues at coordinate 62,665 of DATGMF010000099.1, read as the reverse complement.
ACAATTGTTTGGAGCTTTTCGTGATCTTGCTGCATACACTCCATCTTCCTTGAAATAAATTCGTGCCTCCCAACAATTGCCGGGCCATATAAGGCTGCATGTGCTGCTTCATAGGAAAGCCGTATGTTTTCCAGAAGTTCCGCGACTTCGCTATTATTGTGCATAACTGCTGCCTTTCATGTGATACAATCAAACAGAAGAGCGAGATCCCCATAAACAAAAGTACCGTAGAATAGGCCCAGTTGGAATACATGCATGTAGGTATTATTATAAGGTAGCCTTTTAAATAGTACCCTCTTATATGTGGGTGTGGAGCATTGATGGAGCATGAGGTGAATCCATGTATCACTACGGCTTGACCATTCGAGAATATCGAGAAAAAGCAAAAATGACCCAGCAACAGTTAGCAGATAAATGGCCTCGATCTGAACGTTTCGGAGGGGGTGAGGGAGTAAACTGGAAATATATTCAGGATATTGAACATGGCAGAAAACGCATCGAAGATAGCCAGACTTTACGCAAAGTCTGTGATATCCTCCATATTCCATATTGGAAAGTTGACCTCTCCGAGTTTGACCCATTCGCTCAGACGCTTTTGCCCGGATATGGCAAAGCCATGTACGAGACAACTCTTGATACAGTCGAGGAATTAATACGCCATATCTGGAGCTTACGTTGCGCAGCTCGGATCGTCGAAGCAGATAAAGGCGTGAAAAAACTTGGACAACTCTTTGCTTATTTCAATGAAGCTCTCCCTCCTCCGGTGCGGCTTGAGAAACGGTACTGCTTTCTCTATGTCCAGTACCTTCGATTAAAAGCAACTGCGTTTCTTGAGAAAAAACAGTACAAAGAAACCATACAGACTTACCAGGAGATATTTCACTTAGTCAAAAACGAAGCAGAACCATCACTTAAAGCGTTGGCACTTAAAAGCATTGGCAAGGAATTAAATCGAGAAGGCAAGCACCAGGATGCCGTTGACTATCTTGAGGAAGCGAGAGATGCGGCAATCGATGGAAGTCGGTTGCTACGCGCATTTGTTCATTCCTACCTGATTCGTGCCTATGGAGGAAATAAGGATCTTGTTCGGTTTGAAAGAGCAGTCAATACGGGCTTAACTTTGGCACAGTCCACAGGAGACTACGAAGATGGGACTGATTTTATTTATTCCTGGAGTGCTGTTTCTGCGATTATGGCCGAGCAGAGTTGGGGCTATATAGAGCTTGGAATGCCTGAAAAAACTTTAGCCATGCGTGAGGAAATCACCGAAGCGTTGCGCGTAGGTCAGGATGTACGAGTAGAAGCCTGGATACCCCTTGATTGGGCGAAAGCATATAAGCTGATGGGTGAGATCGAACAATGTATCACAGAACTACGAGAGTTTTATAGGCGATGCACCATTATGGGGTCATCGCACGCCCTGAGCCAGGTACAGAAGGTATTACACGCTCTGGATGATGAGGGCTATGGAGATATTCAGGCAGTAAGGGAATTTAAAGAGGAATTAGCAGAAAAATTCGTGTAACAGCGTGTTACATTCTCAGCAGGAAGGCAGAGCACAGGTGTTAAACAGCAACGCATTTGGGCAATTAGCACGCTCATACAGACAACAACGTGGCTGGACACAAGAAGAACTAGGAGAACGATGGGGACATACCAGAGCCTACGTATCCCAGATCGAGCAAGGCAAACGAAAGCTGGACAGCATGACGCAAGTGGTGCGCCTGGCTGATATTTTAGATATTCCTCAAAAGAAGCTAGAAGAGATCGGACGCGGTATCCCCAAGAGAAAAATAGAGGTGCAAAAACCAGAGCAGGCCGATAGCGCCATCTTACAGATGCTGCTTGCCCCTGGCCGCGACATGGTACGGCTTTCCTACCTGATGTGGGTTGCTGATCAACAACCAGTGATTGAAGAGAGCTTACGCAACCTGATTTACCAGCTCGATCAAGCCCTCATTTCCTATCACGGCGAACTACTGAAACCAGCTCAACAACTGCTTGCTTATGCTCATCAGATGATGGGAAAGATCTCGTTTGATCACCTCGACTTAGCCGCAGCATCAGGCCATTTCACAGAAATGATTGATCTCGGACACGAGTTAAACGATTCCGATATCATTACACTGGGGATGACGCTGCAAGGGAGCGTTTTTCGGAAGCGAGGACGTTTTGAACATGCCCTCCGATGTTTCACTGCCACACAACCTTATGCAGCCAGCGCATCTGCAGGCGTTCAGGGAGTGCGCTACAATCTGATGGCGCGCCTGTATTACGATTCTGGAGACGAGCAAGGGTTTCTTCGGACCATTCATCCTGCATTAGAAATTGCTGAGCATATGAAGGATAGTATCGCGGGGCTAGCCAATGACTTCAGCCTGGATGATGTGCTTCAGGAGCAGGCATCTGGCTATACCGAATTATGGAGGCCGGAGAAGGCAATTGAGATCTATCAAAAAACGGATAAATTGCGATCTTTCCGCCCGTTACGGGATCAGGGAGGATATATTATTAACAAAGCTCAGGCATATCTGTCTCTTGGGGATTTAGATCAGGGAATCACGCTCTCGTTGAAGGGTATGCAGCTTGCTACAGAGTATCAATCAAAGCGACATCTCGGATGGGTGGAGAAAACATATAATCGGTTGCGGGTCCTCCCTATTGGGAAAGAGAAGAAGCTTGATGTGCTACGTGATGCGCTGGTGGAGGCGAAGAGCAAGCTGGAACTATAGAGGGAATCACCGCAGCGTTGCGACTCGGCCATGATGTGCGAGCAGAGTCCAGGTACTAAACAGCAACGCACCTGGACAACAGAAGGAAAAGATTTTACGGCTTCTTTCCCCACACGGTGACGAAATCCCAGAGCCCGCAAAAGGTTGCAGCGTGCATCTCAATCAGCATCTGCTGATAGCACTGTTCAAATTCTTCTTGTAGCGCCACTTCCGTCTTCACAAAGATGGGCTTTGCCAGAGCATAGCCTACTTCCATATTGTGATAGAAGCCAGTCCACGCCTCCTCTTCTTCTATCGAAAACTCCAGCGTATGAGCGGCCCGTTGAATATCCATATAGCCAGCGGTGCGCAACAAGCGAGAGAGCATGGATGTAATCCCAAGGCCGCTCCCATCAGGAGAGAATCCATAGCCGAGCTTCCACATCACCTTGGAGAGCCAGGCGCTCATCTGTTCAAACGCAGGGCTATTGCTGACGCCGACATCGACCATTTCCGTGAGACGAAGGATGCCACCAGGACGCAGAAGGCGCCGACACTCAGCGAGGAATGGAGCCCAGGCATCACGATGGAGCACGCCATTGATAAATCTGGCATTCACAAGATCAAAGATGCTCTCGGAGAAGTCCAGCGTGTGCGTGATATCCATGATACCGAAGGAAGCATTAGTGAGCTTTTGGGTACGGGCTCGCGCCCCCGCGTAATTGATCATGGTCTTGCTGATATCTACACCTGCCACGTCCATCTCAGGATAGGCAAAGGCGACGTCTAAAACCCAGCCGCCAGGGCCACAGGCCAGATCCAGGACATAGTGGAGTGAGGCGATCACCTCTGGGGGTTGCTCAGTCAGTGGTCCCCCCATCGCTTTAGTAGTGATTTGATCGAAATGAATTAAGCGAGCCATTTCAACGGGGCTTTCGGGATCAAGAATATAGGTGTGGTTTTTTGAGGGGTCAGTTGTCATGATAAGGCTCTTTTCCGCTGTAAGAATTTGCTGAAAAAGCTGAATAACATATAATACTCTCATAAGTATACAGAAAATTTTTTATCAACACAATGGAAGAGAACAGAATTTAGACAAATGGCGATTCAAAAGGGGGAGATGAAATCACGTTCCTAATCAACAGCCAATAAGACCTTAAAAAGCCAAAGCAGAACTGCCCTAAGAACGCCATGTGATATACTCATCCAGACCCCTAAACGCGTAAAACGTGGACACGCACTGCGAGACGGTTGACACAACACGTAAGGAGATCCCATATGACAATTCTGATTACCGGCGGCACCGGTTTTATCGGGGCGGAGGTGGTGCGTATGCTGCTCGCTCAGGGGGAGCAGCGACCCGTGGTATTTCATGTGAGCGGCAATCGGCAACGGTTGGCGGATGTAGCGGACCAGGTCGAGTTTGTACGCGGCGACCTGGGGAATTTCAGCCACATTCTGGATGTGGTGAAGAAGACCAGGCCGAGCGCGATCTATCACCTGGGGGCGATACTCTCGGTCGCCTCCGATGCCGATCCCTCAGCTTCCTTTCAAGCCAACGCCCTGGGCACCTTTCATATCCTGGAAGCGGCCCGGCTTTTCGATGTGCCACAGGTGATATTTTCTAGCTCCATCGCAACCTACGGTTCGGGCTTCGAGGAAGATGTGATTGGCGATACCACCATCCAGCGACCGACCCTGTTTTACGGCATCACTAAAGTGCTGGGCGAGCATATGGGCCTTTTCTACAAACGCAAGTATGGCCTGGATTATCGCTGTATCCGCTACCCCTCGATTATTGGGCCGGGCGTGAAAACGCCGGGGGTGGTGCAATACACTTCCTGGATGATAGAGGAATGCGCTAAGGGAAAGCCCTTTACCGTCTGGGCTCCGCCCGAGACACGCACTCCGGTGCTGTATTTTAAGGATGCCGCTCGCTCCGTGATAGAGCTGGCGCGGGCTCCGCTGGAACGCATCAAGACTGTCAATTATCTGCTCGGTGGCACCAATCCGATTGTGACGGCGGGGGAAGAGGCCGATATTGTGCGCGCGAAAATACCGGGGGCGCAGATCGATTTCCGGCCCGATCCGGCGCTACGGCCCGTGCTTGCCAGGTTATCCGTGCGCTTCGATGACAGCCGGGCGCGCGAGGAGTGGGACTGGTCGCCGCACTATAACCAGGAACAAATGGTGGACGACTTCCTGAATGAGATGCGGCTACACCCCGAGCGATACGCGTAAATCACAATCCTAAGATTGGGGATGGGATATCTAGCTCATCCCCCATTTTATCATCTGCGAAAAACTGTATTTGCTTTATTTTTAAAGATGATTGGTTTAACGTCTAATAAAGGTAGCAGTGAGACGCAAAAATATATACAACAACAAGGAACCGGCCCTGGACGCTCCAATGGTTGCAGGAGGAAGCAATGGAAATATTAGACCTGCCAGAAGATCTGAAAGAAAGGCTGCGCAACGGTGTAGTAGAATTTTTGGCTCGTCAGGCTGAAAAGCTGCCCGGGGGAAACAAAACGGCTAAGGCGATCAGGCAGCTATCCACCGAAGCCGCTTTTTACACTGCCTTTGATAAAGCCACAAGCAAAGGCATTGAGCACTTCCGCATCAACTATATGGCCCAGGACGAAGACCTTGTAGAAGCTATCACGACTGATCGCGCCTTCTGGCAATCCCGAACCGTGCAGCAGGCCCTGATGGAGTTAATTCAGCACCCCGGCTCCTGGCTGGTGAACGAGCAGGAAATGATCACACAGCACTTTGCCGATGTCCTGCCTAAACGGATCAGCCGCGAACGAGTGGATAGAGCAGTGAATTCCCTTTTAAGCTCGATTTTAGAGGAACTCTGGACGCTGCCAGGCGTCAACGAGATACGCGCCATCTACAGTTTGCAATTCCAGAAACATGGCACCGATCTGGCCCGGCAGCAAGTTCAGCTTTTAGAGGCCCAATTAGAGGCACAATTGCAGTTGAGCACGGATGTACGCCAGGCGCTGCTGCAACTGGCAACGACGCTGGAGCAGCATTTACTGGTAACGCCGCTGCCACAATCCGCATTGCCGGACGCGTTTCCTTACCATAACCTGTTCCAACCGGATTATACACACTTTGTTGGTCGGCAAAAGGAATTAGATGAGCTACGTCGGCGCTTATCACCGCAGGATCGGGTATGGCAGATCGTCATCACCGGTATCGGCGGCGTGGGGAAAAGCGCGCTGGCGCTCGCTATCGCTCATGATTATCGCGAACGATACCAGGAATTGCCGCCCGAGGAACGATTCGATGCGATTATCTGGGTGACGGCCAAAGAAGAAATCCTGACCATTCAAGGACGGGAGAAATCATTCCTGCCCAGCATGATTTTCCACACGCTTGAAGATATTTATACGGCGATTGCCGATACATTAAGACGAGAAGATATCACCCGCGCCATTCCAGAGGAGCAGCATCACCTTGTACGCAAAGCCTTGAGCGCGCAACGCACCCTGCTGATCGTCGATAATCTGGAAAATGTGACCGATGAGAACGTCAAAACCTTTCTCTATAGGTTGCCGGTATCCACCAAATGCATCATCACTTCGCGCGAGTGGATAGAGATGGCTATCGAATTGAAGCTCTCGGGCTTGTCCGCCGAAGAAGCGAAGAAGATGATCATCGAGAACGCGACCACGCGCGGCATCAGCATCAGCGAGATGGAGCAGCAAAAGCTATTTGAGCGCACAGCCGGGCTGCCCCTGCCCATCAAGCTGAGCATTGCACGCATGGCAAGCGGAGAGACATTTGATCAGGTATTACGATGGCTGGGCGATGCTACGGGCAATCTTCCCGAATACTGCGTCCGCGGACAGATCGATATAGCGCAGCAGCGCAATGCCGACGCCTGGAAGTTGCTGCTGGCCTGTTCGCTCTTCGATGAGGATGCCGGGGCCTCTCGCCAGGCTCTCGGCTCCATAGCCAATCTCTCGCTGGCTGACCGAGACGATGGCCTGACGCTCCTGCAACGTCTCTCGCTGATCAATCCCGAGGAAAATGATCGCTTCTGGCTGTTACCAATGGTACGGGGACATGCAGGAGCGGAACTGATGCGCACAACCTTTCACAAGGAAATGGTTGAGCGCTGGCTTGCCTGGCTGCTGGAATTTACGCAGAATTACGGCACCAATCTGAACTTACATGTGGAAGGGGTGGGACTGGTCGATGCTGAATACCCGAATATGCTGATCGCGATTCGCTGGTGCCTTGAGCAGCAACGATGGGAAACGCTACTGGTGCTGGCAAAGCGTACATGGTTTTACTTTTACCTGGTGGGACGCTTTGGCGAATTGCTGGAAGTGCTGGAAGCCGCCGTGCAATCCGCGCGGGCACTAGGAGACGAGCAACGGGAAGCCCATTTTCTCCGCAGGCTTGGCAGGCTCTTCTCGGTCCAGGGACAATACGATAGGGCACTTACCGAGTGTTTAGATAGGGCAGAAGACATTGCCCTGCGCCTCAACGATGAAATTGAGCTGGGCAGAATCGAGCACGCCCGTTCGGCCATTCTCTCTAACCAGGGCAAACTGCTAGAGGCGGAGCAAATGGCAACCATGATCCTGGAGATCGGCGACCGACTCAAAGATCTGGAATTGAAAGCTCTGGCTGCGTATCGCCTCGCCGAATTCGAAGCTATAAGGCTGCACTTTGACGACGCGTTAACCTGGCTGGATAAAGGCGAGCAGTGGTCTAGAGAGCTCGATTGGGAGCGTCAGTTAGCCTGGAACCTGCAATTACGCGGCACGATATTGCTCCAGCAAGGTGCGCCTGATGCCGCTGAGCAATATCTAATCCAGAGCCTGAGAATGGCTACCACCTGGAACGAGCGCCGTCTGATCGCCCGCAATCACTACCGCATGGCCCAGGTATATGTCGAAACCAATCGATTACAGCTCGCCTTCCAGGCATCGCAGAAAGCCAGGGATCTCTATGAGCGGCTGGGCATGGCTGATCGCTTAGCCGAGGTAGAACAGTTTCTACAAAAACTGCCGCAAAAAGTCAAAAGCTCATGAATTACCTTTTCAAGCTTCAACGTCGGAGGCGGATGGCATCACGCGCTGCGATATGGTATTGATAAATTCGCGGGCAACCAGCGAGATAGGGCCGACGCGTCGGTAAATAAGCGCGAAAATAAACGCTTCGCTGAGATCGGCGATTGGTAAGAGCGCCAGGTCATTGCCGATCTGAGATGGACGTATCAGGGCCGGGAGCGTTAGCGTGACGCCGATGCCGCGTCTGACCATCTCTTTGAGTCCCTCGACCGACTCTATCTCCACTAATGGACGCAGCGATAGCCCGCGCTGTGTGAAGATGCGCTGCGTAATCTGGCCCATCCGCGAGGTTTCGTCCAGCAGTAGAAGCGGCTCGCTCGCGATCTGCTCCAATGTGACCGCCGCCGCTGGTTTTCGCGCCAGCGGATGCTGCGCAGAAACCAGCAGATGCAAGGGTTGACGGAATAATTCTTTAATGATCAATAGCTCGGATTGTAGCCTGGGGTCGAGAATCAGGCCAAGCTCCACCTCGCCCTGCTCCACCAGCGTCACCAGTTCGTCGGTATGATTGACGCGCACCTTGAGCCGCACATGGGGATAGTGTTGATGGAAAGAGGCAAAGAGTTGCGGCAAAAAAGAGGTTGCCAGCGATTCGATGCAGCCGAGCACAATCGTGCCACGCTGCCCGGCCTGCAATTCGGTCAACAACTGCTGACCCTGCTGCAACTGCTCCATTGCATTCCTGACGTGGATCGCAAATTCCTGGCCTGCTGGCGTCAACGCGACGCGCTGCTTTCTGCGCGTGAAAAGCTCAACCTCCAGCTCGTCCTCCAGGGCCGCAATCTGGCGGCTCAACGCCGACTGCGCCACCAGGCATAATTCGGCGGCCTTGCGAAAGTTTTGCGTCTGTGCCGCTGCCAGGAAATAGGTAAGCTGGTAAAACTCCATCATGCTCCTCCTCGTCAGTTGATCTCATCGTGAGATCAATAGTATATCAAACAGGTGTTGGACGCATCAAGTAATTGCTTCTATACTGTGGATGTGATCACTCTGGCGCCAGATGGTACGTGTCAATGAATAAAGGGACAGCACTGGCATGATCGAACGTGGTTGGGGCGGTGCCTTGCGCCGCCCTGAGGAGGAAGATATGACACAGGTCGAACAACTGGCCGCTTTCGCCGTGCGTGCGCGCTACGAAGATCTCTCGGAGGAGGCGCGCCAGCAACTCAAGATTCGCATCATCGATGCCCTCGGCTGCGCGCTTGGCGCGGTTGAAGGTCCGCCGCTGAAGATGCTGCGCGCGCAGCTTGAGGATTTTGGCGGCAATCCTCTAGTTACGTTGATAGGAGGAGGGAAAACCGCACCGGACCGCGCCGCGCTCTACAATTCGGCCCTCGTCCGCTACCTCGACTACAACGATAGCTACATTGCCAGCAAGGAAACCTGCCATCCCAGCGACAATCTCGGGGCCGCGCTGGCTGCCAGCGAGTACGCCCACAAAAGTGGCAAGGATCTGCTGACCGCCCTGGCGCTGGCTTATCAGGTGCAGTGCCGCCTCTCGGATGTGGCTCCCGTACGAGCGAAGGGCTTCGATCATACGACGCAGGGAGCTTACGCGGTCGCCGCCGGCGTGGCAAAGGCGCTGGGCCTTGATCAGCAGGGCACCGCTAACGCTATCGCGATTAGCGGAACAGCGTACAACTCACTACGCGTCACGCGAACGGGCAGCCTCTCCAACTGGAAAGGACTGGCCTATCCCAATACGGCCTTTGGCGCAACTCACGCCGCCTTCCTGGCTATGCGCGGCATCACCGGTCCGCTGGAAGTGTTCGAGGGCAATAAAGGCTTGATGGACACCATCACCGGACGCTTTGAACTCGACTGGAGCCGGGAGAACCTTGAAGCGGTGCGCAAGACCAGCGTCAAGAAGTACAACGCCGAGTTTCATTCACAATCTACGCTTGAGGGCATTCTAGAGCTACGTGCAGAGCAACATATCCGCCCCGAAGAGATTGAGCATGTCACCATCGACATTTTTGATGTGGCCTATCATATCATCGGCGGCGGCGAAGAGGGAGACAAGCAGCAGGTGCGCACGAAAGAAGAGGCCGATCATAGCCTGCCCTACATGGTCGCCGTCGCCCTGCTGGATGGCGACGTTTCTCCCGCTCAGTACAGGCCGGAGCGCATTGTACGTCAGGATGTTCAGGATCTGCTGCGCAAAGTAACCATCCGACCCGACGAGGCGCTGAGCAAACGCTTCCCCACTGAGATGCCCAGCCACATCCAGATTACGCTCAAAGATGGCCGCATGCTGCATATTGAGAAGCAGGATTACGAGGGATTCTATACGCGCCCCATGTCGTGGGAAGAGGCCGTAGCCAAATTCGAGCGGCTTGCAGCTCCCTTCTCCCAGGTTGCGGACCGTACGGCCATTATAGAGACCGTGGCGCACCTGGAAACGAGAACGGTAGAGCAGTTAACCGAGTTGTTAAACGCATCTTTTGCACATATCCTTTAAGCGAAGAAAGAGAGATCATTATGAGCGAGCGAGCATTCCCATTTATGCGATTGAACGAGCGCGAGGGCAAACCCCGCACGCGTGGCATTACCGAAATTCGTGGCCCTTACTATACGCCGATGGGCAAACGTTACCTGGAGGACGTGCTGGAGACAATGGGCGATTACGTCGATTCGCTCAAGTTCGCCGGCGGCTCCTTCACCCTGATGCCGCAGAAGCAACTGAAAGAGATCATTGATCTTGCCCATCGCTACAACGTCCTGGTCTCGACCGGCGGCTTCATTGAGCATGTGCTGGCGCAGGGATCGGAAGCTGTGAACCGCTATATTGAGGAGTGTCGCAACGTCGGCTTCGACATCCTCGAAATCTCCAGCGGCTTTATCACCATTCCGGTTGACGACTGGCTGCGGCTGGTCGAGAAGGTGCAGCGCACGGGCCTCAAAGCCAAGCCGGAGGTCGGCATCCAGTTCGGCGCGGGCGGAGCCACTACTGCTGAGGAGCTTGAGTCAGAGGGAACAAGAGATGTCGAGTGGGCCATCAGCCAGGCCAGGAGATTTCTGGAGGCCGGCGCCTACATGATCATGATCGAGTCGGAGGGCATCACCGAAAACGTCAAAACGTGGCGCACCGATGCCGCTGCCAAAATCATTGGTGCGCTGGGACTGGAGAAGGTAATGTTCGAGGCCGCCGACCCTGAGGTCTTCGCCTGGTACATCAAAAATTATGGGGCCGAAGTGAATCTTTTTGTTGACCATTCACAAATTGTGCAACTTGAGTGCTTACGCGCAGGCATATGGGGGACCAAGAGTTTGTGGGGGCGCGTGCTGACGTATAAGGGATAGCCTGGCCTTACAGATGGAGAGATGGGCGAAGATGCTTCATCCATCTCCTCTGCTACAAACGGCTGGGAAAGCGCCTCCTCATCGTTATGGCATTTTTGTGGGAAGAGACCGCGTTCCCTTGCCGCCGTCAATCTCTCTCAAGGGAGCGCACCAGCAACGCCTCAGCTTCCGCCATCTTCCCCTGTGCCTCGTAGCAATCAGTGAGATTTTTGAGGACGAAGACGGTGTCAGCGTGATGAGGCCCGAGCTGCTGCTCGCGGATCACCAGCGCCCGCTGATACAACGCTTCAGCTTCCGCATAATTTTTCTGTTTATGATAGAAGACACCCAGATTGTTGAGGCTGGTTGCCAGGTCAAGGTGGTTGGATTCCAGGAGTTGTTCGCGGATCGCCAGGACGCGCCTCAACAATGGTTCAGCTGCTGTAAGCTTTCCCTGATCCAGATAGCAAACCGCCAGATTGTTGAGGCTTATCGCCGTCTCAAGGTGATTGCTCCCGAATTGACGCTCACGAATCGCCAGGACTCGCTGGTACAAAGGCTCGGCCTCCGCATACTTTCTCTGCTTGTGATAGAGGAACGCGAGGGCGTTCAGACTGGTTGCCATCCGTGGATGATCCGCTGCCACCTCTCGTTCATGGATGGAGAGGGCTTGCAGGTACAGAGGTTCAGCCTCAGCATATTTCTCCTGTTTGCGGTAGAGGTCCGCCAGCATAAGCAAGCGGTCTGCCTTGCCAAGTTGATCAGTTGCCATGAATTGCTCCTTTTCCTCACTGATGAGGCATTGTCGCAGCCGGCTGTTTCCCTCAATCGTCTTTGAACTGTATAGTTTGCTCTGTTAACATACATCCTGCCATCGCGCCACAACCAACTTGCATGAAGAATCTACGTACAAGTCTTCCGTAGGTTTCAAATCTCATCTAATGATCAACTTCGAAACATTCTTTTTTCACTGTACCGCATCATTTAGCGCAATCCCAGTTCCTCAACCACGCCTTTCAAAAGATCCGGTCGATTGGTAAAGATTCCATCCGCACCCAGCTCGATCAGTTCTTTCATGGTGGGAACATCGTCGATGGTCCAGTAATAGACCTCCATGCCCAGGCGGCGCGCCCTTGCGATCAAGGAACGTTTTTTAAGGTTAATGCTATTGCTGGTGAGCGGGATTTCTAAAACGTGGGAATAGCGGCGATAGAGGAAAGGGAGGCAGGCGTTGTGGGCCAGCACAAAGCGCGTCACTTCGGCGCGCCCGGCTCCGATCACGACCTGTCCCTGAGCCAGTTGGTTGAAACGCTGAACGATAGCCTGCTGAAAGGAGGCCACGATCACGCGCTTCTCCACATGATAACGCTGGATCAGCTCCCACAGCTTTGCTTCGATTTGCGATGGTCGATCTTTGGGATAGGCATCTTTGACTTCGAAATGCAGGCAGTACTTTGTCGCGTACGCGCTAAATACTTCTTCCAGCGCCGGGATGCGCACGCCTTTGCCACGATAGCTATACTCGCCTTGCAAATCCTGAAAGCGGTAGCCCGCATCGAGCTGCTGCAACTCTGCCAGGGTGAAAGAGTCAACGCGCCCGCTGCCGTTCGTCGTGCGATCTACCGTATCATCGTGGATACCGACCAGGTGACCGTCCCTGGTCATATGCACATCAATATCCAGGAAATCGCTGCCACCGATGCTATCCGCCATGGCAAACGCGGCCATTGTGTTGGTCGGGGCCAGCAATTCTCCGCCCTGATGGGCGAAGATATACGGTTTTTTTAGCTGGGGAAAAATAGAGGATTGTGTGGGTTCTGACATGTCAAAATACGACCTCCTCAACTGGGCAGCGCGTCGCGCTCCCCCGATCAATCGGGGAGCTACATTTCAAAAAATATGGGCAAATATAGCCAAATATAAAAAAATAGAGTACTATGTTTTAACCTCAGCATAGTACTCTAAGGGAAAGCTGTTAACAGGCTGCTGGCTTGATCTTCTTATCACCAATAAAAAGGCTCACCTTATTGGAAAACGCCTTTACTTCTCTAGAAGTACCGAACGAGCTGGCCTGGAGCAGATTTGAGATATTAAGAATATGCCCCTTAACGAGGTTCTCGTTCGCCCCCAGGTCTTTTGCAAGCAATAATGCGTTATCGGCATGTATCAAAGCGTCATGGAATTGTCCCCTGGCAATAGCTATCTCCGCCTCTAATACAGAGATTAGAGACCTTCTGCGCATAAACTTCCCTGGCACGGCGCTATCGGCCATCTCAATTTGATCTTGAGCGTTAGCTGTATCTCCCAGGTCTAAGAAAATGCGTGCTCCTCGTATATAGCAAAAACCCAAATCTGCCTGTATAGTTGCATGGTCCCATGCCTGCACTCTACGCGCAATATTCGTCGATTTTTCAAGGAGCTTAATTGCATCTCTGTTTCCTTGCCGCGAATAAATCCGCGCAGCATCTAAGGTTACAGCTCCGATGGTAGACACAGGAAGTTGTTTTAGAGTCATTGCTTCCTCTAGGGTTTTTTGTGCGCGAGTAAGGTCTTCTCGCCTGTAAAGTGCAGATCCCAAGTTTAGGAGACTACCTGCCACAAGATTATCATCATGGAGCTTATTGGCGAAATTAAGGCTCCATTTTGCAAACCATGCCCCTGCCCTGTAATCCTGTTCCTCATACGCTATCGATGCTCCAAGTTGCGTATATTGGCACAAAATATCTAATAACTCGGCATTCTTATGGCCGAGTGCTTTTGATATCTCAAATATTTGTTGCACCATTTCTTGCACTTCAACTATGCCGCCCACCGATGCACCGCCAAAGTACGCTTCGCTGTGATAGTGCAGCGTCTTTCTGAGGATGATCGTGCTATACAGGTGTGCAACTCCTTGCGCGACATCATCAAGCGAGACGATACCCAGCATGATAGGAGCTATCCCCAATATTTTCGCAATTTTTCGGCGCGTTATCACGCTGTCCAGCCCTGTGCCTGACGCCTCCATACGGGCTACCATACTACTCGATATGCCCAACAGTTCGGCCAGTTCTTTCTGCGACATCTTTAACTCCTGCCGTTTCTGACGCATTAGCTCTCCTGGATGGGGAAAACCTACATCGTCGTAGTGAATGCCATTATATCCAAATTGCGTCCAATCCAATTGCAGCCTCCCCTCTTACTTAACGATCTTACGGTAATTATACGATCTAACCTTTTTTATTGCAATACATGAGTAAGGTTCAGGGTTTGAATAAAACTCAAATCACAATACTATTTTGCACTCTATACTGTTCTATACTGTAAAAAAATATGTGTAGGAGTTGAGAATGGGTTCTAGAACGTTTTATTGCTTGCCATCACCAGACTTCCACGCTCATGTGCGAATGATCGATCATCTGAACAAAGCGGGCGTGGTAGTGACTTCTTGTGATATAAAAGGCAAGCTTTACGTGAAGATATATTGTCCCGAAGCTGCTTCCACAGCCGTTAGCTATCTGGGAACCAACCTGCAAAGAATAACCGTGGCAAAAGGTGAGTTCTTTGTAAGATCGTTGGACATTCCATTGGGCAATGGAGAGTATTTAGCGGAGGTCTATATTTGTCTTGAAGACGTGCCAGGAGGAAATGATGCCAATACCTAAAGTTGCCATTTCAAAAATAGAACTGAGCCAGGATGAAGTGGCTCTCTTGAAGCGCCTTCTTCAATCTCACAGCTACACTCCGGCGCTTGCAATCTATGTGGGGGAAATCATCAACAAAATAGGTGACTCCCTGACTATTGAGCTAGACGGCATGTGCCTTGCTGTCCTCAACACGACCATTAATTCGATCATTGAGGATACATCAATGAGACCGCCCGATATTGTGATGCTCAACGATATTAGTTACAAAGTGCAGCAGCAACTGGTCGCAAGAATGAAAGAAATACTCGCACAAGCGCCATTGAGACCTTAACTTGTTGAAGGTGTTCTCCCTTCATGCGGCTGATCTGGAATCTCCTCAGTCAGTTCAGCAAGGGGAACATCGAGAACTTTGGCAATCTTTGAAAGCGTAGCGATATTTGCCCCAGAATAGGGTTGCTGCCATAATTTTTTGATCGTATTGAAAGAAATATCGCTGGCCCGTGAGAGCCGTGACATATTGTAGCCTTTGCTTTCTGCGACCTCTTTCACGCGCAATTTCAGCATGGTGTTTGCATTCTCCCGCAATTTGTCTGAGCTTGATTGTAGCAAGGAATAAGTGTTGACGGTACTATCAGTTTTTTGATACAATTTTTCTGGTTGCATTTTTATAGCACCGTTTTTCTGGTAGTATAGCGAGAAAAGAGGGAAGGTAAGCTACGCCAGAGTCGCAGTCTACTACCCACGAGGTGGTTATCTCTTACCGTCTACATCCAAAGGATTTGCCAACCAATCCGCAGAAGATATGGCGTGGAAAAGTTATCTATCAGGACAAAGAAGGGGGAGTTTTAATGGTTGAAAGCCTGGAGCCTGGGTACATAGGGATGAAAGAGCTGGTAAAGCGAGCACAAGTTATCGATATCTCTTAGCACAAAACCTTCTTACACTCTCCTCTTTTTTCCTTCTTTACGGTTAGTAGTAACAATATAAATTAAACAGGAAATGTGGGCGACTATTGACATCCCCTGTTTTTCCGCGATATCCTATCATCTGGGTGCTTCACTTTCTGAAGTGTTAAAATAATTACGACATGAGAGGGGATCAGTATTTATGAGCTTGAAAGAGGCGTCAACACCTGCCAGCATCAACTTCCACGTTGACCCGCTCTGTCCTCTGGCCTGGCGTACTGCGCTCTGGATACGCGAGGCGCGCAATGTTCGCCCCGTCGATATCCACTGGCGTTTATTTAGCCTTGAGGTCGTCAACCGCAAGGAAGGAACAGAGCCAGATTATGTCAATGGAGCCGGCTGGGCCGCTTTACGTTCGCTGGCGCTGGCTAAACGCCTGCACGGCAACGAAGGATGGGAAAAGCTGTACGTCGCGCTCGGCAACGCGCAACATGGGCGCAAGGAAAGCATCAGAGACCGCAACGTCGTCGCCGCCTGCGCAGAAGAGGTCGGCTTCGGGCCAGATTTTGTAGACAAAGCTCTGGCAGACGAAAGCACGATCCAGGACGTGCTAGGCGACCATGAAGAAGCCGTGAAACGCTATCATGCCTTCGGCGTGCCCACCATCGCCCTGGAAGGGTCGAACGTCGGCTTCTACGGTCCTATCATCCATAGCGTTCCCAGCGGAGAAGAGGCCGGCGAGTTGTGGGATTATACGGCGTGGACGCTCAATCAGCCCAATATCTTCGAGCTAAAACGTGACCGCGCTCAGGCCCAGTGGGGACCGGTATCCGCATAATTTTATTGGAACGAGAACAGCCGCAGGGGTATCTCTGCGGCTCCTCTTGTTGCTGCCTCTGGCTAAGAATGTGCCTAATGTGCATGGAGACAGCGTGCTCACACCGTCGGTGCTCGCTTTCTTGATAAAAGGAGTGCAACAGATGCGCTACGCGCATCTGTTGCACTCCTTTTATCACTTTTGGCGCGGCTTCGCCGCGCCAGCCTCAACGAAGTAAAGATAATGACATAGGAAGCAGACACATTCTAAGCTTTATGGCTCTTCAGGAAGCGCTCGATCCTCACCAGAGCTTCCTCCAGTTTGTCATACGCGGTACAATAGGCAGCACGCACATAGCCGGTGCCAGCCGCTCCAAAAGCGTTGCCGGGGACGACCGCAACCTTCTCTTCAAAGAGCAGCTTCTCTGCAAATTCCTCTTCGGTCATGCCGGTATCGCCGATATAGGGAAAGGCGTAGAAGGCTCCTCGCGGCTCGCAACAGGGCAGGCCCAGGCGATTGAGTCCGGCGACAAACATCTGGCGACGGCGCGCATACTCATCGTGCATCGCCTGCACATCGGGTTCGCCATGACGCAATGCCTCCAGCGCCGCTTCTTGAGCAGCCGTACCGGCGCACATGATCGCATACTGATGAATTTTAAGCATAGCCTCTAAAATATGAGGAGCTGCCGCGACATAGCCAACGCGCCAGCCAGTCATGGCATAGGCTTTCGAGAAGCCATCCATTAAGATAGTGCGCTCTTGCATGCCGGGCAGAGATGCGATACAGACATGCTCCGTATCATAGACGAGGCGGCTATACACTTCGTCCGCGGCAACGATCAGATCATGCTCAATGGCGAGTCGCGCGATGCCTTCCAGTTCGCTTTTCGGGATGACCGCCCCCGTGGGATTGTTGGGAGTGCCGATCAGAATCATTTTTGTGCGTGGCGTAATGGCGGCGGCAATCTCGGCGGCGCGTACCGCAAAGTCATAGCGAGCGTAAGTCGGGACCGGAACCGGCACGCCGCCCGCAAAAATAATGTCCGCTTCATAGGCGACATAACCGGGATCGGGCGAGATGACCTCGTCACCGGGATCGATAATGGTGCGCATCGCCAGATCCACCGCTTCGCTCACGCCCACCGTGACCAGGATCTGCGTTTTGGGGTCATAGCTGAGGCCATAGCGGCGCTGCAACATGGCCGCGATCTCTTCACGCAGCGCGAGGATGCCATAATTCGATGTATAGCTGGTATGGCCCTGCTGTATAGAATTGATACCCGCCTGGCGAATATGTTCGGGCGTCACGAAATCCGGCTCGCCCACGCCCAACGAAATCACCTCTGGCATGGTATTGATGATATCAAAAAACTTGCGAATCCCCGAAGGTCTAACCTGCCGAACGCGCTGTGACAACACTTCGCGTCTAAGTGTATCCATAAAAAATAGTTCCCTTTCACCTTTGATAGCCAGCGCGACAACATCCCTGGTGCTAGCTTCCTGGCCGCACAACCGCATAGAATCTCTCCAAAGATGGCTCGTAACCGGCCATCCCTCCACACTGTAACATAAAAGCGCGCTGGCGACAATGAGCCAAAGCAGGTATTCTTATTTGTAGATATATATGGATGCTCGTTCTCTATGGAAAGAGGTGCTTTATGCTTCTCGCGCTGAAGATGCTGGCATATATCGTGATCAGCTTTGTGGTCTTTGCTCTGGCTCTGTTTCTTCCGGCAGGTACCCTCGCCTGGCCTGCCGCCTGGATTTTCTTGATCCTGGTCTACGGCGTTTCCTGCGTTGGCATAGCACTGCTCTTCAAGTACAATCCCGATCTGCTGCAAGAGCGCATGAACTTCTCTCAGCCGAATCAAAAAACCTGGGACAAGGTGTTCACTCCGTTCTACTATCTGCTCTGCCTTGCCTGGACGGTGCTGATCCCATTCGATGCAGTGCGTTTTCACTGGTCGTATATGCCCCTTTTCCTCCAGGTTGCAGGAGTCATTCTGTTGCTGACCTCGTTTGTTCTCATGGCCCTGACCTTTCGTGAAAACACGTTCCTGTCGTCAACCATACGTATCCAGCAAGACAGGGGGCAAACCGTGGTATCCACCGGACCCTATCACTACGTCCGTCATCCACTGTATGCTGGCGCGATCCCTTTTTTTCTTGGAACAGCCTTGCTGCTAGGCTCCTGGTACGGCGTGCTGTTCGCCCTGGTCCTGATCGCCGGGATGGGGCTGCGAGCAGTCATGGAAGAACATATGTTGCGCGAAGAACTGCCGGGCTATGATGCTTATATGACGCAGGTCAAATATCGCCTCATTCCGTATGTCTGGTAATTCAGGCCCTGCATGAGAAAGAGAAGACGACAGCCATCTTCTGGTTGTCGTCTTCTTAAAGCGGCTACCGCTGGGAAACCGCCAGGTTATAGTTACTGCCCCCGTTGTTGTCCCAGGTATTACTTTGATTGAAGAAGGCGAGGTTGAGCTGGCCCGCGCTCTGTGGCAGGAAGGCGAGGCCGAGCCAGGAGCCATCGCTCTGCTTTGTCATGGTGACATCGGTCGGGCTGGTCCAGTTGTTAAAACCCCAGTGCATCGTCATACTGGAAGCTGAGCCGGCTAGCGAGCCGTTATACGTGATCTTGACCTGCTGGCTCTGCACAGGCACATAGGGGAAGCTCATCACCGGCGTTGCCAGCGCGGGCGAAGGTCCGGCTGCGCTGATGGCGTCATTCCAGTTGCCGCCGCCGTTGTTATCCCAATTGCCCAGGCCGTCATTAAAGGCGAAGTTGAGCTGCGTCGCATCGGTCGGTACGCTGATCGTCGTCTGCCAGAAACCATCGGCGCGCTTGACCATCGGCTTATCGACGCCCACGACATTCTGCCAGTTATTCTCTCCCCAGTGCAGGTAGACATGGCTGGCAGAGCTTAAAGAACCGCGATAGTAGATGGTCAGCGCCTTGCCCTGCACGAGCTGGCTGCTATCGTCATCGACGGCAAAGCCGGAATGCGGCTGAAAGGCTCCGCTCACATAACGGCTGGAGACCACAGAGGCAACGTCGGCAATGGTTGACGTGCTGGCGGAGAAAAGCAGGGTGATAAATTCGCCCATTGCCCAGTTGAGCGGGTCCATCGACTTGGTCGGCGTCCCCGGCGTAAAGCCAGCCGGTGCGCTGCTATCCCAGACCTGCTCTGGAATCAGGCCGGAACTGTTTGCTGCGGACGTCATCGCGGTCAAAGCTGCATCGGCGCTGCCTCCAGTATCTGCCGTGTAAATGCCACGCTCGCCGGAGAAGATGGGCCAGAGCCGCCCTATGCCCGAACCATTGAAATCCGAACCATCAGCATGCTCGCCATAGCCATCGTGATTGTAGCGGAACCAGTAGCGATTGCCGTTAATCACCTGGCTGATTGTAGAATCGACGACCGGCAGCGAAAGCGTGATATAGGGCGAGTTCGCCGGCATCACGCCCTGCCGTGCCAGTTCCAGAAAGCCCGCATCCACTACCGAACGCTCGTCAAAGGTGCCCCCGCCGTTTTGGATGGTGAGGCTATGCCCATCGTTGGGATTGGCGTTATCGTCGATGCGCTCGAAGTAGTAGCCACTGCCGAGCGGGCCGGTGGTGGTAAAGGTCCAGTTCGCGACCAACCCCTGATAGTAATCAGCATAGTTATTGAAACGCGTCTGGTTGACGGTATCTCCATTGATGCGGGCGATATCGGCGGCACAGGCCAGACCAGCGATCTCGGCTGCGATGGTCGAGGGGCTGTAGCCGCTATTCTCCTCCCAGCGCTCCTGACCGGTAAAGGGGCCATGCTCGATGATATAGTTGGCGGCAGGCTTGATATGCTGGTTATAGTTGGCGCTATCGGTCACGCCCAGTTTCCAGGCAAGCACGATGGGAAAAGCCTGCTCGTCCATCTGGATACCATTAAAGAAGGGCGTACCATTGACAAAACTATTCTGCGGAAAATGTCCATCCGCCTGCTGCTGCGTATTGAAGGCCCACAGTAGAGCGCGTTTGGGATCGCTGGTATCACCGGCAACAATCAGGGCGCTGGAGAACTCATACATATCCCGTTCCCAGACCAGGTGATAGCCGCCCGCATTACCATCGCCGTTTGACGCGCCCCACGGCACGCCCAGCCCCGCGACCATCGCGCCCGTTTGCTTATCCTGCGACGTTTTGAGCACGTTGGCAGCCAGGTAATACTCCTGCTGCCGCGCCTGCTGGATTGCCGTCATGCCACCCACAGCCGGGGGCGTTTTCAGGGTGTTATCAAAACTGTTCCATTGTGAGACGTAGGTGCCGAGCATATTCGAGGTATCACCAAGCGTGCCATTTAAGGTCTGTTCGGCGTTAACGCTAGCCGAGTTGCCGCCGCCCGTCTGCCCGAAGGAGAGCACGAGGTTAAAAGTCACGCTGGTCGCCGTCTGCGTATTGATCGTGCCACCGTTCGAGAGGTCCAGCAGCCCCGTTTGAGCGGTATTGCCGTTGTTGGCCGCGCTAAAGGTATCATTCATCGTGAAATCGGGGCAACTGCCGCTGCCACAATTGCTCGCTCCCTTGATATCCGTCCAGCCATCGTTCTGCCCGACGAAGCCAGAGCTGGTCATGCCTGCTTGATAGGGAAACGACGCCGCTAATGCGCTCGCAAAATTTCCCGAAGCATCGGTCGATACCAGCATCGTTCTGCCGCCGGATACCTGAGTGGAGCTGGTATTGTTATTGCCCGCGTCGTGCATGGTTGGATTATAGAGCACATAGAGCAGGTAGTTCGAGATGTTGCCGCTCAACGCGGTAAATGTAACGTTCTGGATCAGCGAATTGCGAGCAGGATCGGTATAGATGGTTTTTGTGATGCGGTACTTCCCATTCTTCGCTGTATTCGTGGCGGTCCAGGCCAGCGCATGATTATCGAAAAGCTGCACCTGGGAGGTGGTATCGACCTTCTCTTCATCAGCCCAGGTGTGGGCCGAGTCGCCGATGAGGAACTGTAAATCGGTGGTATTGGGCGTATCCGCGGTGGGATAGAAGACCTCGCCGATAATACCGCTGTAGCCGGTAAACCAGACCTGGCTGGTATTGTTCGCGGCAGTCCCGAGAATAGTATTGTTCGACGGCGTCCAGTTGGAAGGGGCTCCGGGACCATTAGGCGCGGTGCCACCGGCATAAGCATTGCTAATGTCGGTCACGAATAGCAATAAAGCGACGAAGCACAGAGGGAGTATGCGCTTTACAACCGTGCCACCCTTGCGCGGTTCTCTGGCGGAGAGCATAGATCTATCTCCTTTGCGACGATTCTACACTGCATAAAATGAAAGGATCTACTCGACGAGCATCACAGAGATCGGCCAGCGCTATCTCATAATGATAGAGCATATGCCATCTACCAGCATAATAGCAAGAATCGTGCCAGAATGTGTGTAGCACACATTATCTGCATTGGCTTTTGCCTATGAGAAAGCGAGAAGAAGATGTTGTAGAATCGAAGAAGGGACCTTCTTGCTAATAGATAAAGTCTAGCGAAGAGCGTATTTGCACGCGTTGACTTCCACCACAAAAAAGTCTATACTTTAAAAGAGGTATTATATATTTTTAGCGAAATACTATAAAATAAGCATAAAACCTACAATATTTGTTCCTTTTGTTTTTACTGATTAAGTAGTAGAAAAGGAGATGCAATGAAAGAGCAGCCACCATCAAAAGGAATGCGGCCAGTAATAAGTTCCACCATGCTTAATTTCATCTACTGGCTCAGCATGTACTACCCCCAATTGCTCAATTTGCGTTCTCTTTCAGACGAGACTATTCTCCAGCTTATCTATCAATTCGAGCAGAGCAGACCAGATATAGAACGATACACTCAACAATCATGGCTTAACAGTATCGATAAACTTTTACAAGGTGATAAGTATTACAAAGATGCACGAGACATTTTGATAAATTAAGGCATTTTTGATTTTTTCTGATTTGAAGCGTCTTAATTTTATATTCGTAGAATTGTAACATCTTCGGAAAAAACGACGATGCAAGCACGTCTATTATAGATAGTTCAACCAGGCCAACTTCTCTCTCATGGCAAGGAGCATCATGAGTCTGAATTATCACAAGGCTCTTGAAACATTCAAACAACTGGCCAAAGATACTAATTGGTATGCCGAGTTCAACGCTCTTGCAGTGGCATTGCAGGAGAATCTCCATAAGGAAATGCTTTTTGGTTCGACCGAACAATCACGCCGCGACCGCTACGAACTCATCCACCGGCTCGATACGTTGGCCTCGATCCATAAAATGTCAGTGACCTTCAGCGAGCTTTGCATGAATTCTTCCTCATCCACTGCTCAGCAAGTCGAGGATACTTCGCCTACGAAGCAGAAGAAAGAGAGCTTTCCCTTGCCAACTCGACCGGAACTGTATGGCAACGGCGATCACTGGGCCGTGGTTGTCGGGATAAACTATTATGAAGATACACGCTCTTACCCACAATTGCAGGTCTGCGCTCACGATGCCACAACGCTTTACCAGCAATTGATTGCAGGTGGCTTCAAAGATCGACACATACGCATCTTAACCGATCAGCGAGATCGATTACCGCTGCGTGAGAATATTTTAGCGGAACTGCAAGTTATTGCCGAAGCTACCAGACCGGACGACTTGCTCCTCTTTTACTTCAGTGGTCACGGTCAAGCAGAAGGCGGTGCAGGATATCTGGTCCCCCGCAATGGCCGAGGAGTTGCGTTACATGATACGGCAGTTCCAATGAAGCGCGTCAAGGAGATCATAGGCAAAGCTCAAGCCCGGGCGAAAGTCATCATCGTGGACGCCTGCCACTCGGGAGCGAATTTAGAAGCTGCAAAAGGCAAACGTCCTATGTCGGCAGAATTCATCAACAACGTCTTTAAAGAAGCTGTCGGGCTCGCCATCATCTCTTCCTGTAAAGAGGAACAGTACAGTTACGAGTGGCCGGAGAAGCAGTGCAGCGTCTTCACCTACTACCTTATAGAGGCATTGCAGGGAAAAGCTGACAATGATGAAAAAGGATTCGTCACCGTTCAGGATGTTAACCGCTATGTGACAAACGGCGTCAAGCAATGGGCGCTTGAGCAATCGGTAAGCCAATCGCCAAGACTGGACTATTTTGTCTCAGGAGATATCGTACTTACAGAGTATGCCCTACACCATAAAACTGCGATTGATACAACTTCGCCCGATGGACAAGAGCCAGGAACTTCTGAAAAACCTGCCATATCCCAGGAGGCCCCCGCAAAGCGTATACAACCATATATTGGCGATCTTACGGCATTGCGTGATGGGCGTGTTCATCAGGAGTTGACGGAACAACTGGCAAGGGAGGAAGGTATCAGAGCAGGGAGCAGAGGGCGCTCATTTATCGAAGACATACTAGAGCGTTATCATAGCGTCCCTCTACACGCGCTTTTTCTCTACACCGCCGCAGATCGAGAGATAGAAACCTATATTGTTCATCATTGGGGTGAATTAGATCGGCTTTCCGGCGATGTTTGTGATATTCATCCCGTCGTGAGCCAGTTCAAAAATCCTCAGGATGAAAACGCATATGCTTTTATAGACGAGATCACGATTCTCCGCAAAGCCAACTTCAATGCGTATGCCCAATTGCCGGTCCTTTTTTTCTGGGACCGGCACGAGGCCACCGAATACATTTCTTTCGGGAATCCAACGGATGCTACAACCATCACAAAAATACTGCGGCTCCTCTTTGAAGAACTTCACCGCGATCCAACCATAGCTGCTGTTACCCGAGTAAAAAAGAAGCTGGGACAGAGTGAGGAGCAATCACAGTCAATGCAATCGCCTTCCCTGTTTATGAGCTTATATGAACTGTTAGCGGAGCTTACTGATCTGGACCTGCGAGAAATTTGTCGCAAGGTAGGGGTGAAGTATAACCGCTTAAGAGGGGATAGTCTAGCAGAAAGAGCCTTTTCGCTTACACAGCAATTAGATAACGAAAACAGGCTTTCGGAGTTAGAAAAAGAATTACGTAGTCGATTACCGGGGCGTTTCTCAGATCTGTAGTGCGCTTAGCGCTTCTCATGTGGCTATAAGTAGTATGATCAAATAGTATGCATGCGTCATTAACAGCTTATGAAGCTGGAAGCGTTCCTGGCACTTGTTGTTCTTCACTGCATTGCAGACGGTGAACAAAGGCGCGATATCTTGCGGCTTTAGCATAATCAGGAAAACCCAGATCCATGAGCGGAGATACAGGACCAGGGTACAATGGCACATGTATCGCCCGGCGATGACAACGAGATAAAGCAATCTATCCAACTATTAGAGCAGATAACATCTCATCACCAGACCTTTTTACGCTTCCAGGAAGAAGCAAAAATTGCTGGGGATTCCCTCTCCAGGGAAGGAGAGAGCACACCCGCTCTATGTTCTCGCCATGTCAAACCTCTATTCCAATTTGATGATCATATTGTAACATTTCATGTGCTCTTGCAGCAGATTCATTTACCAGATCACATTAATCAACGGCGTCACGATATCCAGATAGCATTTCAAAAAATTGAGCCGTCAGTAGATAGTTTAAAACGATGCCTACAAGCATTTGCTAATGGTAACTTACAATGGGAAGAGACCAGAGCTCAGAGAGCTGCAATTTTGTATGCTACTCGGACGCTTGAGCAACATTTATCAGACTTTAACGAGTTACTGGCGGATATCCTCAAAATTCCATCCACTCAAAAAGGCAGCAACAACGACAAAAATGGTGATAGCTCCTCAGAAAGTACCGAAGAGGAGCATAAGCAACGAACAGAGCCTGTACCCATTGACAGCGTTAGCCTCTCAGAAAAACAATCGTCCCCTTTATTTATGTCGTTATATGAGCTATTAAAGATGTATACAGACGACCTGGCTCTACGAGAGATTTGCCGTATTGTAGGAACAACCTACAACCTTCTAAATGGGGATAGTCATGCTGCAAAAGCGTTCTCGCTCACGGAACAATTAGACAACGAGAACAGGCTTTCGGAGTTAGAAGAAGAATTGCGTCGTCGTCTGCCAGGACGTTTCCAGGAGCCTCCCTCTGATCAATAGAAACAAGAGTACCACCAGTCGTCTCCCCACTCGTCTTCTTGCATCTCAGGTAGTATAATCTCCGCAACCAATCTTTTCGCGAAAGGCAGGGTAAACAGCTTATTGCATAACCTTGCAGCGTTTGATCCCGTCGCCTACAGGAAATTATCTGTTCAAGATAAATTTAAACATTTCAAGACATCTCTCAAGTCAATTAGAGATACACTCAATCCTGAAAAGTCACTTGAGAATATTAGCCTCCGCTATATCATTGGCATCAAGGATGAACTTCAGGAGTATCTCAAGTTTATCGGGCCTGTAGTGAACGATGATGAGCCAGCAATGACCCCCGAAGAGATAAGGTTTTTGGAGAGATCATGCAAATCGATTAGCAGTGTTCATGCAGCTCTCAAAGAAGCGATCAAATGGCTCAGAGTTGCTATTGATGTGGAGAAAAAAACGACGAAACCTGACATCCAGGCAAGAGCTGGCTATTATGACTGCCTTGATAACTGTTTTAATGCACTCAATCGCGCAATACGAAATATTTAAAGCGATTGACAAGTATTATGCTTAAATGTTATTATAAACGTGCTTATAGTTATTTTTGCACGAAAGGCATATGTGATGGTGCCGCCAGATGCGTTTCGTAGACAGGTCTTGAATCATCGGAAAGATCTCTGGCAGATCCAGGACTCAGTAGAGTACGCTCAGGAAATTATCAGCAAAGAGCAGGATATTGGTCCCGGACAATGTACTCGTCTCGTAAATTCCATCCGTTCAGCAGAGAATCCACTACGTGAATTCTATGCATTGCTGGATACCCCGGAGCAACTGCCCTTAGCCGCCAGATCCCATCGCCATCCCTTGCTTATTATCCTTGACAACGCTACCGGGTTACTGCACGATTTGATCAATAGCATCAGCACCCTCCATGAAGTTTATAGGACCTCATCGTATCAGGAAGCCGATTTTTCCCGGCAACAAATTCTGGATCAACTAGACGCATTCATTCAAAGAAAAGATGATATTGTAGACAATATCGATTCTTTACTGCTGCAAGCCAACGCTTACAAATAGAGCATACGGAAAATGTAGAGAAAAGCAAATGCTCCATGCCAACCGGAGAAGCTGCACGCGCTGGTACCTATGGCACAAGTACTACACTCTGTTTTTGAGCAGTTCAGCGACTCTCATCCATACTGCGTCGCGCTTGCTACGGCTCATAGCACTCAACGGCTGGGAAGGGGCATTGACAGGCTGAAATTGCGCCAGGGCAGTATCTTCGAACAGACATGGCCTGACGATGACACATAAGATAGTCAATCTTTCTTGTTGCGCAGCTTTCATCAACATCGGTAGCTCATACTTCACAATAAAATCGGATGCCAGAAAATCTGCGCTGATGAGCAATACCGCTGTCGTTGCTGCTTGCAACGCCTCTTCGATTCTGCTGCGCCATTGATCGCCAGGCAAAATTTTCGTCTCATCCCAATAGGTTATGACTCCTGAGCGTATGTAAGGAATCAGGTGGGGACGCAATTCTTCAAGATAGCTTTTATCTTGATGACTATACCCGATGAAAACATGGGAGGGCGAGAGCTTTTGTATAGACGGAGACGAGGACACTCCTGAACCTATAACTGCCTGATCGATGGTTGGTTCTGACTCAGCAGGCGTTGCAGGCGTATGTCGGTTGCTCCCTAAACAGAGAGCCACGAAACTCATATGAAGATAGGTCAAAGACAGGCGATTCAACTGATCAACGATTTGAGCGCGGTCTGCACGTACCTGTTCTGTCGTCCCATAGCGCCTCTCGATAGAGAGATTTTCGCGCAAACGAGCCTCGTAAAGCGCAAACTCTCCGATCCAATCCGTTCCTTTTGCCTGCTGCTTCAGCCGTGCAAGCCCCTGCTCATAATTCATTCCCTATACTCCCGCTGATTTTTCCTCATAAACATTCTTTAATTTTAAAAGTAATACAGTTTATTTGCAATAATGCAGTAGCTATAAGCAAATTTGTTAATGCCTGTTTATACCACAGCAATCAGTAGATGTTCTACTTAGAGCATAGGAAAAAAATAAGAATTTGCCCATAATTGCCTGTTATTATTCTCATTCACCTTTTCTTATGTTAATATAAACACTACATTGAAACATGCTGAAACTCTCTACTAAGAGCTAGTAGATAGGTATCGAGGACAAGGATGAACTATGAGCAGGGACTCGCAGCACTGCAAGAGATCGTACAGCATCGATCTCCCGAACTTTTACCTGACTTTAGCCTGTTACATTTCCGGCTCTATGATTGCCTTGAGCGAGAAAAGAAATACGGTTCCAGTTCCGACAACAATGCAGAGCGAAGCCGAATTGTTGAAGAGTTGATACGGTTCACCTATGACCATTTTTACCTCCAGTTTCTCGACCTGTGCAGGTCAGAGGAGCCAACAATCGTTGAGAAACAGCCTTCGAGCGCCATCTTGCCTTCTCATGAACTGTGGACAGGAGACGCTGCGATCATCATTCAGGGAGACAAGTATCTCCTGTACGAACCGGTTATTATAGCCTGGACACCTGATCAGAGCGCGCTTTACCAGCGAGCAAAAGCACAGCAACTGGGAGCTAATCGTTCAGTCTGGCTAAAGCAGGTTCAGCTCTACCAGGCAACGGCGCTATCGGCGAACTGGAAAACAGCTCTGGAAAAAGAGAGCATGCTCCTGGATCGTTTAGAGCAGGAAAGACGGCAAGATTTTCCTCGCCGTCTTGCTTTTGAACACAATGTTCACGCGGCGACACTTGTCCATACTGCTGTAGAAGGCCGATCATGGGCTCAGACTTTCGGCTCATCTGCTGACCCTTTAGATCCTTATCTTACACGACTTTTGCTCCGTAGTACTATCGCACTTTGTGGAATGTTACGGGTATTGCACAGCAAGCAGCTTTTCCATCGTAATCTTACACCAGAAGGCATTCTTCTCCTGGATGGTCGTCGAGCTTTGCTGCAGGATGTTGGGCTGGCTACCTGGAAGTATGTACCTGGCGAGGGACCTGATTTGTACCGGGCGCCCGAACAGGGGCTCTCAAATAGAAGCCTCGCTGTTCCCGGCGCTTCTACCGACGTCTACCAGCTTGCGATGATCCTCTATCGTTTTCTCACAGGAGAATTTCCAGCTTCTCACCGGCAACTGCTTCCACTGTATAGTCGCAATGAGGCTATCTCCTCTGAAACGGATGCTGTGCTGCAACGCGCTCTGGCCTTCCCTGTTAAGGAACGCTGGCGTACCATTGCTGACTTCTCCTCGGCATTAAGAAAAACATTATCGTAATATGCATTGATAAGGATGATATATGCAGAGATCAGATGTCAATGTAGGGGCTATTCATATGGTTATGAGTGGCAACGTGCTACAGAGACTGCTGGAAAAAAAGCAGCGTTACCCCTATTTACCAGAGCCAGCAGCGATGCTTGCCGATCTTCACGAGATGAATCGAGGAGAGGGGGTACCTGCAATTATCAGCACCAACCGCGAGGGAAAAGAGCAACTCCTGCTTTATGCCGCCTCTTACTACCTGGCATTGTATGAATCTTCGCACCGTGATGGCTATACTATCGGCTATGTGGACTCGATGAACCTGCACGAACACGCGCGGCTAAGCAAGGGGGCAATCCATATACGAGCGCAGGGATGGTATCTTTATCAGGATGTGAGGCAAATTCCTCCTGGCAATAAAAACTTCTGGACTATCATCTATCAGTCCTGGTGCCAGCTTGAGAGGCAGAAGCAGCAAGCAGCTCCTCAGGCACTGCAAGAGGAACTGACGCATACCCATGAGCGTTACCTGGATACTGTAGAAGACCTGATCGAGGCCACGCATGATTTAGAGCAGGCCAGAAATAACTTGAATGCAGGCATTTTTTATCAAAAAGTAGAATCGGCAGGCGAAGAACGAGATGCGCCGCGTGATATCTATATTTTTCGCCTCAATGACATCCCACAACTTACCGAGAAAAGTATGCTCCGCCTCAAAGAAGCTCCAGACCTTAGAGGGCGGGTGGTGGAACTGGAAGGTACCAAACTGACTCTTAAATTTGAGGCGCTCATCGATAGAAAACGTATTCCCGAGCGGGGGCATCTTGAGCCAACTATCAGTCCGGTCATTTATCGTAAACAACGTGAAGCCCTGACAATGCTCAGAATGCGGGAAGCTAAAAACATTCACTTGCTCCGCATCCTGGTCAATCATCATTACTTGCCTTACCAGCCTGATCGTATTTTGCAGAGCAGCGACGAAGATTTAAAGTTGCTCACACATGAACAGTTTGAGGCTTTTCGCCGGGCGTTGACCGTGCCAGATATCTTGATGGTATTAGGCCCGCCTGGCACCGGCAAGACCCGTACAATCACGGAAATTGCTCGCCATTGTGGCTTCAGACGCCAGCGTGTCCTCATCACATCCGGTACACATAAAGCCGTCGATAACGTCCTAGAGCGGATGCCGCCAGATCTTATTGTGATTCGAGTAGGGCATGAGAGCAATGTTTCTGAGAAGATACGTCCGAAAATGATCGATGCCCAGGCAGAGAAATTGCAGGAGGTGTTGTTAGAAAATACCGAGAATCAAGCTCTTCGTCTTACTCGCTTACTCACTTACAAGCAAGCAATTCAAGCCTGGGAACAGCAACTCTCTGAGGGACTCGCCACCGTTGCCAACACTGAAGCTCATCTACAAGCGATCTCACAACAGCGTTTCGCTGCCTATCAACGAATCATCGCCCCCTTTACTAGCACGTTGAACGAGCTTGAGGGAGCAACGCAAAAGCTGCTTGCCAGCATTTCACGCGCACAAAAGAAGATTCATACGCTGAAAGAAAAACAGATCAGAGCCGAGGTAAAGATCGATTTTACTCTATTTGGCTGGATTTTTCGTATGCTCCTTCACCTCTACACGGCTCGTATCGAAAAAAAGCAGCAGATGATCCAGGAAACCCAACCTGAAGTGCAGAGGCTGCATCAGGAACGAGCAGACGTGGAGCGAGCTGTGCAACAAGCTCTGCTCGCGGACGGCGAATATCAGCAGCAAGAGCGCTATCTCCAGTACCTGACAGCCGAATATGAGAAGAGCTGGGAGGATCTGCTGAAAGTCGCTCACAGGTTACAAGCGACAATGACGGATCTCGTTCCAGGACAGCCGGAGATTAAACCAAAAATTGCGACTTCGCTGCAACAGTATAGCCTCTGGTACAGGAAAACAAGAGGGGAACTGGAGCGGAAGGCGAAGCTGCTTGAGGACTGGCGGGAAGAGCTTAGAAAGCCTACCGATCAACTCTATCCTGAGCTTCTACGCTATGCTGACGTGGTCGGAGCAACCTGTATTGGCACAGCCACGGCAAAGGGGCTGGAAGATATAGAATTTGATCTCGCTATCGTTGACGAGGCCGGTCAGATTGGCCTTCCTGATTTGCTTGTACCCCTGGTGCGGGCCAAAAGAGCCGTCCTGGTGGGAGATCATCACCAGCTTCCGCCTTTTGTCGATAACGAGGTTCAAACGTGGCTGCGCAATCGTTCATCTACAGAGGCACCAGAGGATCTTGATGTCGATATGGATACCACACAGATTGCCAATCTTCTCACCAAAAGCGCCTTTGAACAGCTCTTCACAGCGAAGGAAGATCCGGCCCACATTGTGCGTTTCACCATACAGGGACGCATGCCGCAGGTCATCGCCGATTTTGCTTCCCGGCACTTCTACCACAGTCAACTGGGCACCTTTAGCGCCGAAAAAATGCTGCATACCATCGACCGGGACCCGCTTTTTCGCTATCCTTTCGCTGTGATAGATACCACTGACGCACCTGCACATATGAGGTATGAGCAACAACAAAGAAGGCTGGAGAGCCTGGGCGAGTCAGGCTACACTAACGTTGCTGAAGCTCTGCTGATCGCCAGTATAGCAGAAATCTATCAACGCGCTGGCAAGCAATGGATCGTTATTGTCCCCTATCGAGCGCAGGCGCGCAAGATTATTCAGGAATTGAGAAAACGGATCGATACCCACGACTTTTCATTAGAGGAGCACGTCTCTACCGTCGACTCATTTCAAGGCGGAGAGCGCAATAAAGTTATTTATGGCTTTACACGGAGTAACGAACAAGGAAGGATCGGCTTCCTCAAAGAGCTACGACGCTTGAACGTTGCCATGACGCGCGCACAACAGCAACTCGTGCTTGTCGGCGATTTCTCGACATTGACCCGGTCGGACGATGCGCGATTCAATCAGCTCATGATACACTTACGAGCATATGTTGAACAATACGGGGAACTCCTCTCATACGCCGCCTGCTCTGGAAAACTACGATCAATACAAGAAGGGAAAGGGGCACAATGAGCATACAAGATAACCGCTTAACGGATCTTAAACCCCTTTACGATCCGAGAAGGGCCATAGAACACCTCCAAACGCTCCAGGGGTTCTATCCTATTCGCTTCTTTGCTATCTTCTTCCCGCTCTGGGAGATAGAAACGACAGCCATTCAGGAGGAGGGAAGACCGTATGAACTGATGGAAAAATATATTGAACGCGGCATTGACGAGGGACAACTTCATACTGTCGAGGAGCTTACGCATTTTTTGGGTCTGCAAAGAGAAATGGTCCAAAAAATTTTGAATTTCCTGGCAACTCTTGGTCACGTCACCCGTACGAACACTGGCTGGCATCTCACACCGCTCGGCCTGAAATCTGTCAGGGAAGGGACGCGCTACGTCGCTAAAGAAAAGCGTACAAAGCTCTACTTTGACGCTTATTTCTCATATCCTTTGCGCAAAGAACACTATTATCGCAAAGTACGTATCTTCACTCCCGATGAGGCTACAGAATTTCTTCAGCGCAAGACATGGGGATACCGCTTTTACCCCATTAGCAATGTCAGGCAATGGCATCCTCAGGCATTACAGGAACTAGAAGCGCGTATTGACAAGGGAGACTACAACATTCCACCTGAAATGCACCATATCCAGGCGCTGGGAGTCCAACCAGCCTATATGCCAATGTACATTATCGAATCGAAAAAACCGACCTCTAACGCTGGATATCGATCAGAGATACAGCCACAAAGGCCCTATTATCTTGTCTACACAGGCATACGTGGACTACGTGATGCCTACTTTGAAGGCATCATTAATAACAGCCAGGCAGTATATGCAGCATTATGTGGTGAAAAAGAACTTGCTCCCTCTCATATCTGGCGCGAATGGCTCGCAGAGAAAGATATTCGGGGTGTGTTCCCATTAGAACGTGCTGATGGTACCTGGCAGGTATCATTATCAACTGCGGACTTTGAAGGACCACAAGCAAAATTCGCGCTGATAAAAGTTGGTGACTATGATTTACGGCAGGGGTATTTCATACAACTCTGGTGTGATAATAAAGTGTTGCGACGGAAAGCTGCGTTGGAACGCGCGCTGAAAATGGTAAAAAGTCAACAAAAGTACCTCAAAAGGCAGACCCTTGAAGAGCAGTTACAACTGCTCTCAAAACAACTGCAAGTTAGTGAGTTGGGGCTTGCTGACCTGCGCCAAAGAGCAGTCGAGAACAAGATGAGCGATCTGATAAAAATATTGGATAATCTACGATAAACGACCCTGGCGGGTTATATCGTTTCTTTTTTCAAAGGGATATATGTAACTTCTCTAGCGGCAGAGTCACCATAAGGGAAGCTCCGAAGGTATGAATCGATATTTAGAAAATCAAATGCTCCTAAATCCCAAACTAAGCTGAAATATAAAACGCGCCCAGCAGGACTCGAACCTGCGGCCAACCGCTTAGAAGGCGGTTGCTCTATCCACTGAGCTATGGGCGCAACTTCATGACCATAATAGCAAGTTCCATCAAGCTCTGTCAAGCATTTTTCAAGATGGCATGTGGTTCTCTGGAACCATACTTTCAAAAAAGGGAGCCTGCAGGCAGCGATAAAACCGGCACGACAGGAGATTTTGCCTTGACAATAGCTCGCGCAGGACATATAATAACACTAAATCCGAGTTCAGAGCTAAGGATTAAAGCAAAAAGCTGACTTCTGTGTAACAAGTCATAGACAACAGCAATCTAGTGGAGTGAATCTAATGAGTCAGGCATTTGAGCTGGAACGGGACGCGTACAGTCCCGGGTTCCACGTCGCTGAGAACTATACATTCAAGTCCGAGAAGGGGCTGAACAGGCAGATCGTCGAGCAGATCTCCGAGATGAAAGGCGAACCCGATTGGATGCGGCAGTTCCGCCTGAAGAGCCTTGACCTCTTTGAGAAGCGCCCGATGCCGACCTGGGGCGCGGACCTTTCGGGTATCAACTTCGACGATATCTATTATTATATTAAGCCCGTCCCCCAACAGGGCAAGACGTGGGAAGATATCCCATCCGAGATTAAAGATACCTTCGACCGCCTGGGTATCCCACAGGCCGAGCAGAAATATCTGGCAGGCGTCACGGCCCAGTACGAGAGTGAGGCCGTTTACCATAAAGTGCGTGAGGACCTGGAGAAGCTGGGCGTTATCTTCACCGATATGGATACGGCCCTGCGCGAATATCCCGATATCGTGAAGGAACACTTTGGCAGCGTTGTCCCGCCTTCCGATAATAAGTTCGCCTCGCTCAATAGCGCAGTCTGGAGCGGTGGCAGCTTCGTCTATGTGCCCGCCAACGTGCGCGTAGAAATCCCGTTGCAGGCATACTTCCGCATCAACGCCAAGAACATGGGCCAGTTCGAACGCACGCTGATTATCGCCGAACCAGGCTCGTACGTACATTATGTCGAGGGCTGCTTTATCGCTGGAGCGCAGGTACGAACAAGCAAGGGTGAGAAGCCGATAGAGGAGATCCAGGAAGGTGACGAAGTACTCACCCATAAGGGACGCTATCGCCGCGTCTATCATACGATGCAGCGCCCCTATAAGGGCGACATCTATCATGTTCGCTTCTATGGCGATAGCTGGCGCGAGCTACACATCACGGAAGAGCATCCACTGCTGGTAGCACGCAGAAAGAAAGCGGAATATCGCAATGAAGTATTCCGTCCCGAATGGCTGCCAGTCTCAGAGGTGAAGCCGGGCGACTACCTGCTGATTCCGGTGCCACAGCCCGAAAAAGTGACCGATGTGGATCATACTATTACCGTCTCGGTCGGACGTGGTCGCCATGATCCGGTCAGCAGAGAGGTCACGCTACCCTTAGAGGAAGACTTCTTCCGTCTGGTCGGCTACTACCACGCTGAAGGCCATGTAGATAACGAGCATTACATTTCATTCTCGTTCCATGCAGAAGAGACAGAACTGCTTGATGACACTCGCGATCTGATCGAGCGTTACATGGACAAGACCGCAATTGAAAACAAGGTGCGGCAGAATGGGCAAACGCTGGTAGTCTGTTCGACCGAGATGGCAAGAGCATTTGCGCGTACATTTGGTTCGACCGTTTACAACAAGCAGGTGCCAGATTTCATTCGCAACGCCCCCACAAGTCACCTCGCCCAATGGGTTCGCGGTGCCTGGCTGGGAGATGGTAGCTACGACACCCGTAAGAACATGTTCCGCTTTAGTAGCGTCTCGCAGGAGCTTGCCTATGCATTCCGGGATGCCTTGCTTCGTCTCGGAGTAGCCGCCTCGGTCAACCTCCAGCAACGCTCTGAGAATCGCTTACCAATGTACACAGTCGTCATTTCATCTCCCTGGAACGAGAAGTTTGGCGAAATCGTTGGCTATACAGCCCCCAATGGGAGCAACGAAGGCTCCGTCTTTGCGCTCGACGAGCAGTACCTGTATGTCCCCATTCGAGCTATTGAGCTTGAACAGCAAGAGACAACCGTCTACAACTTCTCGGTGGAAGAGGATGAGTCGTACGTAGCTGAAGGCGTAATTTCTCACAACTGTACTGCCCCGACCTACACCAGCGACAGCCTGCACAGCGCCGTCGTCGAGATCAAAGTCCTGAAGGGCGCACGCGTGCGCTACACGACGATCCAGAACTGGTCGAAGAACGTGTACAACCTCGTGACCAAGCGCGCCGCCGCTTATCACGACGCGACAATGGAATGGGTCGATGGCAATTTAGGCTGTCTGGCCGAAGGCTCAACAGTAACGACGCCCGATGGCATCAAGACCATTGAGTCGCTCAACGTTGGAGACAAAGTGCTCTCATTTGATGAGAAAACGGGGCAACTGGTCTTTCGCCGTGTGTTGGGCAAGCGATTCTCCGGCATGCAGCCCGTACATACAGTCTCGGTTGGCGAGCGCAAACTCCGTGTGACGGCCAACCACCCCTTCTTCTCGTATGTCTACAACGCTGAGGTCGCGAAGAAGTTGGGACGCTATAAACTGGCATATGTACGCGCGGACCATTTGAAAGAGGCCATTATCCCACGCACGTCCATAGACTATGGCATGCCATACCAACTGCGCATACCTGAACTCAGCACGACATTCACGTCGCTCAACCAGTATGCCTCGGAGCTGACAATGACTCGTGCGCGAACCTCACGTATGGTAGAAACAACCACGACTACCGACAATTTGATGTGGCTCTTCGGCTACTGGGTCGGCGACGGCAATATCGAGATCAAAGCAGCGCAGACTCCCGGCGTGATGCGCTATGCGAAGGTTGGTTTCTCTTCTCCGACGAGCGACCGAGCACGGGAGCGTCTGATGAGTACAATGACCGCGCTGATCGATGCGCCTGCTCAAGAACGAGCTGATAGCAGGCATATTGCCTGGCATAGCAAAGAACTGGCCGAGTTCTTCCACCTCAACGGATTCGAGAGCAATGCTCGCAGCAAGCGAGTCCCGGCCTGGGTCTGGTCCCTACCAGAGTCGCAGCGTATTGCGTTTATCGCGGGCTACCTGGATGCTGACGGATGCGTTGTTCAGGGTCGCTTTAGCCTCAAATCGGCCAATCGCGGCCTGCTGGAAGATATCGCTTCTCTGCTGGTGACGCTAGGAATCACCTCACGTCTCCATACAGAATTTGCAGAACCCAGGCAGGTAGAGATTATGGGCGTCACTTGCACTGCACATAGCTCTCACCGTCTCGTTTTTGTGGCCGACCCGCGCTTCTACGCCCACGTCAGCCCGATACTGCGCATGCAGGCCCAGCAGAATGCACCAACGCTGCAACAGAATCGCCACGTTGGTCGCTCCTCACTGGAACTGCCTGAGAGCGTCGAAATTGTCGATGTTGATGTCTCTGAGTCATCAATTGTCGAGGTACCAACCTGGGATATTGAGGTCGAGGGTACTGGAAACTTCGTCTCGCAGGGCTTCATTGTTCACAACTCCAAAGTGACTATGAAGTACCCCGCCGTCCTGCTAATGGAGCCGGGCGCGCGCGGCGATATTCTCTCGGTGGCCTTCGCCAACGATGGGATGCATCAGGATGCGGGCGCGAAGGTTACTCATCTGGCGCCACATACAACGTCACAGATTCTCTCGAAGTCGGTTTCGAAGGGGACCGGACGAGCTTCGTATCGTGGTCTGGTTCGCATCAATCCGGGCGCGCACCATACGAAGTCCAGCGTGCGCTGTGACGCGCTGCTGCTCGACGAGGATGCACGCACCGATACCTATCCGACCATTCGCGTCGAAGAGAATCAGACTGAGATCGGACACGAGGCAACCGTCTCGAAGGTGGGCGAGGATCAGCTCTTCTACCTGATGAGCCGCGGCCTGGACGAGTCCGAAGCCTACTCGCTGATCGTCAACGGCTTCATCGAGCCGATCACCAAAGAGCTCCCGATGGAGTACGCGGTCGAACTCAACCGCCTGATCCAGTTGGAGATGTCGGGCAGCGTGGGCTAAATCGATCACTAATATACGAGACAGTTTGGAGCGAGGGATGCTGTTATGGTCCCTCGCTTTCGTCTGTTTGGAGCATTTAGGAACTGCTTATGCCACACATACAATATCTATATGGCGATATTTTTGAATCGCCCGCGCAGGTCATCGTGAATCCGGTAAACTGCCAGGGCGTTATGGGGAAAGGACTAGCTCTGGCTTTTAAACAGCGATACCCGGATATGTTTCTCGCCTACCGGCAAGAGTGCAAGACCGGCAAGCTGCGCATCGGTAGACCAACGCTCCATACGAAAAGCACACCGTGGATTTTGAACTTTCCTACAAAGGATAGCTGGAGAGCCAATTCAAAACTAGAGCATCTAGAACAGGGGTTGGTATATTTCGTTAATAACTATAAGAAAGATGGTATCACAAGTATCGCTTTCCCGAAGTTGGGAACACAAAACGGCAAACTCTCCTGGGACAAGGCAGGGCCTCTCATGGCTCAGTATCTTGGACCCTTAGACATCGACGTTTTTATTTATATAGCGGAGGGGGATAGAGAATATCAGTATAACGATTAAACAGGTACTATTGGCTAGCTGATGCATATCGGTGAATAGCATTCAACTACTTCTACTCTTCCACACTCTCGGCGCTCGCCCTTTTGCATTCTTCTCCTGCACTAGCAGATCTCCCGCCTGGAGGCTCTCATAAGGGACGCCAGAAACGACGAGCAGACAATCTCCTGCTTGCCAGATACCCGCTCGCCTGCTCTCATCAGTTGGTTGGACGTGAGCAGTGCCCTCGATACACACCGGGTACGCCTTTCCCTCCTGCGTGCATACCATAGCCTCTTTCGCGATATCCAGGCTTCCCTGGCGAAAACGGAGGTGCAGATCGATCCATCCTTCTGCTCCCTCTACCTCTCGCAATGCTGGCGGAATGAACTCCATTTTGAAAAAGCGAGTGATTTCGTATATGGTAGTATCCGGCTCCCAGGACTTTCTTCTCTCATCAGGATGCATGAAATATTCCTCCCAGATATAGATAACAATTATCATACCCTGCGGGATATAAAGCATGCTTCTATCTCTGCCATAGCCTGTTCATTGGTTTCATACCGTACCCCTCGCATACCAAGCACCCGAGCAGCATCTACGTTCTCGCTTTTATCGTCGAGAAACACCGTTTCTTCAGCCTGCACCTCCAGGCGGCTGAGGGCAAGTTGGTAAAATCGTGGATCTGGTTTCGCCAATCCCTCTTCGGCGGAGAAAAGCATGAGGTCTACGATCTCGTTGAGACGGAAATCCTGGCTGACTCTTGCGCGTGCGCCCTGCCAGGCATTGCTCAGGAGCGCCGTTTTGTAGCGGGGGCGCAGGCTACTTAAAAAGTTCGCGAGCTGGCGGTTGAATGCGCCTCCCGACCAGAAATCCTGCTCAAGCTCTTGCATCTGCTCGTCATCAAGCCTGTAGAATGTTTGCACGCGCTGCCATATCTCTTCCACCGAGACCTGCCCTAGCCTGGCTGCATGCGCCATGCCAGTTTTATCGACAATATCAAACAGCCTGCCACCTTGTAGACCAAGATAGTCTTCCCACTTCTTATGCCTGCTGCAATCTACTGTGTAGGTGAGCACTCCCCCAATATCAAAAATCACTGCGTGAATGGGCATAATGTATTTTCCTTTTTTTCGAATCAGCTATACACTACTCGTCACTAGATCTGGCGATTCCCGATGTGGAAGCTGATTAGCAATATTACTGTTACCACCAGCGTTACCAGTAAGGCCGACACGATTAGATCCGCGCGGGTCGTCTGGTGCTCTTTTAACATGGTTTTTTCAGGATGTGAGCCGAAGGCTCGACCATCGGCAACCATTGCCATGACGGATGTAGAGCGCAGCGAACTGATCAGTAAGGGTACGGTCACAATGGGAATGCACATAAATACGCGCGCGATATACCCCGGCCATTCATACACCTGCCACCAGCGAGGAATGGTCAGATCATAGCCTCGCACTTGCATAACCTGTAGCAAGACCGTCATGCGTTCAATCATCTGAGGCAAAAAGCGTAAGGCAGCCGTAAAGGCGAGACCAACGGCAGCGGGCATGCGGAATTTGTAGAAGGCCCAGATGACTTCGGATGGCCTGGTCGTCATCAGCAGTATCAATGACGCGGCTGCCCCTGACATGACTCTTCCCGCTTGTTGCGCTCCATAGAGGAGACCCGTCGCGGAGAGGCCCGGCGTGCCAAACCAGCTAATCGTCTCGGGAAACGCAAAAATTAACTGGGGATGGGCATAATCCTGGATATGGAACAGGCCCTGCGACCAGATCAGGCCGATGGCGGGCGTGATGATCATCACCGCAACAACGCGTATACGGGCCGACGAAGTGCGCATCAGCAGCCAGGGAATGAGCGTGAAGCCGAAGAGGATAAATACAAAGTCCCAGTTCAATAATACGCTGACAACTCCAATAACGAACGGGTAGAGCACCTTCAGACGCGGATCAAGTTTATGGATGATGGATTGCTTCGGCTCGTAAGAAAAAAGGTGGCGCAACCCCTGTACGCCAACAAGCTTGATAAACAGAGCTGGCAGCATACCTGGCACAACGAACATTAAGAGATAGCCAACGATGGTGCGACCTACCAGGGTGTGGAGAAAGAATTGCGAGAAGAGATTCAAGGTGTCACCTCCGCTGGCTGTAAGGCACGTAAGAAAGCATCGAGGCTCAGCGCAACACGCGCAGCCTGTCCTTCACAGAGGCGTGCGTGTAGCTGCGCGATGGGAGGCGGCAGGATACCACATTGCGCCAGTTCGTCCACACGAGCAAACACAACTTCAGGATGTCCATTCATGACTATATGACCACCATTTAACACTACGACGCGACTGGCATACTGAGCCACAGCGCGCATATCGTGCGTGATCATAATATACGTAAATTTGTTGCGCTCACGTAACAGTTGCAGAAATTGCAAAAAAGCGTGGGCGTGCTTCTCATCCTGGCCGGTAGTCGGTTCATCAAGGATCAGCAGTTCCGGCTGCCTTGTGAGGAGAGCCCCAATTGCCAGGCGTTTCCGTTGCCCAAAGCTCAGGTGAAAGGGATTGGTATGCCGGTAATCTTCTAGATCAACCGTTTGCAAAAGCTGATCAAGGGAAAATGGAATTTCCTTCTGCCGCCTGTGATGGTGCTTCACGCCAAATAAAAATTCCTGCTCTACCGTAGCGCCAAACAACATATTATCGGCAGCTTGAAAGAGATATGCCATGCTTTCAGATTGGCGAGAAACCTGTCCGGCTGCCACAGGCTTCCCTTTATAGCAAATAAGCCCATGCGTTGGCGGCTGAAATCCGATAGCAAGCGAGGCCAGCGAAGTTTTGCCAGATCCGTTCGGCCCAATTACCGCCAGCCACTCTTCCGACGCGATATTCACACTGACATCCTTCAACACCTCGTTGGCACCATAGGACAGATGTACGTTTTCCCATGAAAGGAGAGGCCGGGTTGAAGAGGCGGTACCGGTTGAAGATGTATGCGTTTCTACGCTTTTTTGCGCCTTATTGCGCTGCAATAGCGTTTGCGCATAGCTGGTTCCCTGGATGGCACTATGAGCTTCAGCGACAGAAAGTGGCATTGAGCCTTGAAAAATGTCGGGCAACGCTCTCGCGAGCTGGACAACCTGCGGAACCGAAACGCCCATATCGTACCAGCGCTGAACATCAGCAAATACCCTGCGTGGGGGCGCATCCAGCACCACCTTTCCTTCGTCCATTAACAGCACACGATCAACCCAGGGGACTATTTCATCAATTTTGTGCTCTATCAGCAGAATAGTCATCCTATACTGCCTGTTTAAGCGACGCAGCACGCTGAGGACTTCCTCCGTCCCAAGCGGGTCCAGGTCGGAGGTTGGTTCGTCCAGCACCAGCACCTGCGGCAACATCGCCAGCGTGGCAGAGACCGCCACACGCTGTTTCTGACCGCCCGATAAGGCAAAAATTTCACGCATGCGCAGGTGCTCTATGCCGGTGGAGGCCAGCGATGTTGCCACGCGCCGCTCGATCTCCGCACGAGGAAGGGCCAGATTCTCCGGTCCAAAGGCTACCTCTGATTCAACATCGAGGTGGATTAGTTGCTCCTCTGGACTTTGAAATACCATCCCGATATGCTGCGAGGCTTCATGAATGTCCATCGCGCTCACATTTCTCTCGCCAAAGTAAATGCCGCCTTGCAGATGACCGGCGATACGCGAAGGAATCAGGCCCGCCACCGCGAGCGCGAGGGTTGATTTCCCGCACCCGGATGGCCCGGCCAGCAAGACGAACTCGCCTTCAGGGATGGTCAGATTGATCGCCTGCAAAACCGACTGGGAAGAACCCGCGTAAGAGAAAGAGACATTGTGTATGCGCACATCCGGCATCTTACGCGTTGACCTCTGGCTCTACATCCTGTTTCGCGGGCTGCCCCGCTGCCCCTACTGTCAACTGTGTACGGTTTGAGAGTACGAAAGCGATGATCGCAACCAGCAGTAACAGACCGGCAGCAATCAGAACTGTCTGCCCATCCGAGGGATGGAAAGCGCCAAAGCCGTTATTGCTTGTGTCGTCTGGATGGTAGTTTGTCAACACCATGTACAGACCATCGATGGCGACAAGCACAGTCAGGATGGCGGCAGCAATAGCGATGCGTTTGAGCGTTACAGGATTCATTTTAGTCCCCGCCGTCCTTTTGTACTGCAACATCCTGGGGAAGTTCTTCGGCTTCGTACCGCGTTCCGCCCACACTCGGATTGACAGAGCGCGCAATACGCATAGCCAGCGGGGCGGAAATGCCAGCCTCTACCCCATTGCCAACCAGATTGAAAAGGGTATAGAGGAGGATATAGGTCAGGGTACGCGTCGAACCTTCAATATATGGACCCAGGATCGCCGATTGCATAGTAACCGCCGGGAAGGCACGCAATGCTCCCATGATTAACCCATCAACAATCGCGATTTTATCGCCACCCGCAAACACGCGACCGCCACGCATCACAAAGTACATATCCACGAAAACTCCCTGGAAAATACCATAAGGCCACATCAGGGCATTGATACCGGAGCCGCCATAGAGCAACTGCATCAAGATGAAGTTGAGAAAGACCATAGCGGTTGCCGCACCCGGCTTGCGAATGAGCGCAATACCTGTGACCAGTAAAAACATGTATGGCAAGTCATTTAAGGCCAATGCGTGACCGAAGGGGATCAGATTGATGATGGGCGTGATGAATTGATCGCCGATCAGGTTATCATACACCTCAAGCAGAACGCCCATGATAGCCAGGATGAGGATATCCTGCGTCGTCCAACGCCCAAAGCCAGCAGTTCGGCCACGCCGCCAGACAAAGAAGAGTCCGGCAATACAAATCGCCCAGATAACAATGTACACACTCAGGTTGGCAGTGGGCGATAACTGAAACGGCGCGCCACCAACCCATTCTTTTGGAAAGAGCATTCCTTGCCTCCATAGCGATGTGTTCAACCAAAATACAAACAATTCCACCAGCGCCAAATATATAGGCATATAATCAGTGTAGCCGTGTTGTGTGATAGCCAGATTAAGGCTGTGTTAAATATATATGTTCTCCTTATGCACACTTTGCTGAAAATGTACGCTTTCGGCTATATGCCTACAAACTCTGCAATCATTCTGAACATTCATCAAAACTTAACTCCACATTTACCTTCGTTTAATATATAACCCCCATCTCTATTCATATATTTATTGATGATGTTATATATTTTATATTGATAACCAAACAAGCTAGAAGGGAGAAGCTGTATTGAAACAACATGTTTCCAAATATCAGGAGATAGGTCAATCACCGTCCGACACTGCTGTGCGCGATAAGCCCAGACATAGCGATGCTATCGAATATACTGCTCTGGATCAGCGACGGCTACCTGCGTTCAAGCAATGGCGAAACTTTGTCCTGGCACTGCTCTATCTCTCCCCAGCATTACTTATCTTTGCTGTCTTTTCTTACTATCCCCTTATCCAGGCCATCTGGCTGAGCCCGCACATCACAGACGAAGTGGGCAACGCTGTGCGCTTTATTGGTTTACGGTACTACGCCAACATTTTCAATCTCGGCGGCAGCGGAGGCACCACGTACTTACAAAGCTTGTAGACTAGCTGTCAGTTTGCTCTGATGGTGATCGTCTTGCAAATCGTGCTTGGGCTCGGACTGGCCTCATTAGCGCAGGCGAGGGTGAGCGGGATCGGCATCTTTCGCACCATCTTCATATGCAGTACGGCATTTCTCAACGGGAAGGCGGCTATTACCTTCGATTCAATCGCTGCTCTCCGTGGGTATATAGCCACTGCGCAGAAAAATAGCGGCAAGGTCGATGTGGGCACCGCCTATATGCCGCATGCAGCTAATGCTTCAGGCCACAACATCATCGGCGGAGCGTCGCTCTGGATCACCAATCAGGGAACGACGGCGCAGCAAGAGGGAGCCTGGGATTTCCTTAAATTCGCGGTTCAACCGGAAATGCAGGCGTACTGGTCTTCGAATACTGGCTACATCCCCGTCAGAACCTCTACCTACCAACTGGCGGATATGAAAGCCACGCTAGCGAAGTATCCGCAGTTCCAGGACGCCATCGACCAGATCCGTGCCGCTCCGACAAACTTTCCCGACGCTGGCTGCGTCGCCGGAAATATGCTCACCGAGTGCAATGATATCCAGCAGGCTATGGATAATTTCCTCACGGGCAAAACGAGCAGCGCTCAGGCCGCTCTAGATCAGGCTGCGCAAAGCGCCAACGACTCGCTTACCGAGTATAACTCGGCTTTGCAGTAACGTCAGGCTGTAGGGCAGGGCTGGCCCCTGCCCTGCTCGCAAATCAGGTAGTTTGTGGTAGGGGCAGGGTAACCGCAAGGGATTGCCCCTACCAACGCGTCAACAGACGGCCAATGTGGCTGTAGGGGCAGGGCTGGCCCCTGCCCTGCTGGCATGACGAACCAAATTTATGCATAATCCCACCCCATCGCCCGCAGCATATTTTGCAATGCCTGCGATGCGTGGCGGAATAGATCGGGTCCGCTGAAGCCGCTATATTGTCCGGCAGCGGCCAGGTGCGGCTCTAGCGAGAAGAAGCCATCGTA
This sequence comes from Ktedonosporobacter sp., assembly GCA_035293765.1. GTDB lineage: Bacteria > Chloroflexota > Ktedonobacteria > Ktedonobacterales > Ktedonobacteraceae > DASRHT01. The sequence goes on along the minus strand of DATGMF010000099.1, from coordinate 18,178 downwards.
GCCATCTTCCCGCAACCGTTGCAGCAGTTCGGGCCAGCGCGCTACGCCTTCGCCCGCCGCCACAATGCTGCCATCAAGGCGCGCATCTTTCACATGAACGTAACGTAGCCAGGGACGCAATTGCTCATAGGCTGCGGGATAGGGCGTTTGCTCACATTGGATGAAATTGGCCGGATCGAACGCAGCTTGCAAGTATGGGCTATTGCCCTCCTGTAGCAGATCAACGCAACGTGCTATTGTGTCACCATAGATCCCCTTCTCATTCTCGTGCAGTAGCGTTATATTAGCCTCCTGCGCCCGTTCCGTCATTGCCTGCAACCGCCTATGCATCTCGGCGCGCCAATCTTGCGGGCTGGCTCCCGTGCTGGCTGAATTCGAGGGAGGATAGAAAGAGAAAATGCGAATAAAGGAGGTTTCAAAGATCCGCGCCAGGGTGATGGCGCGTTCGAAACGCTGCCAGTGCGCATCAAATGAGCTGTCAATGGGAACCTTGCCAAGCGGTGAGGCAATCGCGGCAACGCCTATCCCCTGAGCCGCTAACTGCTTTTTGATGCGGGCGACCTGCTGATCGGAGAGGTCAAGCACGTTTGTCCGTTCGACGCCGCGCAGGTCCAGGAAGGAGATACCTTCACTTTTGAGCATTGCAAGCTGCTCGTCCAGATCGGGCGAGATTTCATCGGCAAAGGCGGAGAGGCGGATCATGGCAAGCTTACCTCCTTGCGGGCGCGCGCCGATTCGTAGATTGCCAGAATGATATCGACGGGCCGCCGCCCAGCGTAGCCATCCACCAGAGGTGTGCCATCTTCTCGAATAGCGCGCATCATATCGGCGATTTGCAATGCGTGGCTGGTCGCAGCGAGAGCTGCCGGATTCTGCGCCACCGCACTATTCTGCTCCGCCGGTCGGGCAGTCCGAGCGTTGACCCCATAAGCCCCGACCTTTCCATCATCATCGCGCGCCAGGTGAAGGTAGCTCAGACGATCATCCTCAATAATGGCCGATCCCTTATCGCCAAACACCTCAATGCGCGTGTTTACGCCGGGATAGGCGCCCGTTGTCGCGGCTATCGTTCCCAATGCGCCATTGGCGAAGCGCAAAATAGCCACAGCAACATCTTCGGCCTCCATCTGATGCGCCAGCGTGTCTGTATAAGCGGATACGCTCAGGACCGGACCCATAAACCATTGCAAGAGATCAATCGAGTGGATGGACTGGTTCATTAGCACGCCCCCGCCGTCAAGCTCCCATGTGCCGCGCCACTTCCCGCTCTGATAATACGACTGCGAGCGCCACCAGGGCACAACAGCATTGCCCAGCATCAGCCGACCAAATGCCTGCTCCTCAATCAGCGCATGCACCTGCTGGCTGGAAGGATCGAAGCGGCGCTGGCTAATGACGGCCAGTTTTACGCCCATCTCTCGCTGGACGCGCAACATCTCCTCCATCGCTGCGCGGTTGATCTCCATAGGCTTTTCTACGATCACATGGCATCTGGCGCGCATTGCCTGGCATGCCTGCTCGCCATGCAGGCCGCTGGGAGTGCAGATAATGACAACATCCAACTGCTCGCGAGTGAGCATATCTTGCAGTTCGGCGTAAGGCGTTGCCCCATAGGGCTCCGCCAGTTGCCGCGCCTTCTCAGGCAAAATGTCCGTCACGGCAACGAGCTGCGCATCGGGCAAACTTTCAATAGCTCTGGCATGGAGCGGGCCAATGACGCCACCGCCAACGATGCCAAAGCGCATTTTCTCCGTCATAGATCGCCTCTTCCGTGTATTGCTTCGCACCGCTATTAGCAGCAAATAGGGTCAGTCCGGTGCTATCACTTCTATTGTAACATGGCTTTCTCCCGTCCACAGGGTCAGTAACTCTTCATCCACTGCATAATGCGATGGACGCGCTGCTCAAGGGCTTCAGGAGGCACTTTTATCAAGTGATAGCCCAAAGAGGTGTAGACTTCTGCATGGATCTTCTCGAAAAGGAGCGCTTCTGCAAAACTGATTTTTCTTGCCTCAGTCGGCTGGCAGAACCCGAGATTTTCTAAAAAGAATACCTGCTTCTGGTAAACGTTCTCACGCTCAATTCTCTCCATTTCTTCTAACAGGCAAGCAGAGGGAAGGTAGCCAAGATACCAGCTCAAGGCAAAGGTACAAATTGGCGAACGGTCGTACACTTGCAGTTCATCAGCAGGCGTCGCAGCTTCTATTTGTCTTTGTTGCTGGAGCCGGACAATCTTATCAATGAAGTCGGCCCGCCTCCACGGCTCAGCATTGCCGCGTCTGTGCTCAAGGGCGATCACATCGGTTGCAGCTTCCTCCACCACCGCATATCCCTGGCTTTTCAACGCATGAAGTACTGAGGTTTTTCCTGAGCCTGGTGTACCAGTGAGAATGTATCGTTTCATGGTAAAGACCCTCTCATGAAAGGTTTCAAATACAACAAAACTGCCTTTTTGCTTTTTACCATAATATGGATAAAGCCGTACAGACAAAACTACATTCGTAACCTATAGCCCACCCGCACGTACATGAACATGAGAGAGTAACAGCTCTCAAACTGCACATGCTCGCTGGCACGCGACAACATTTAGAAGAGGTAGGATAGAATACGTGGCCCGCTGCCTGAATCCACGAGGAGGACATGATAACCCCGAGAAGGCTATTAGCTGCCAACGCTGCGATTTTTTGATCCAGGGGGCGCATGTTGGCATTTACGAGGTCGTTTCCTTTATTGGCGCTGGCAGCTATGGCTACGTTTATAAAGTGCGCGAACCGATCCCGCTCAGCCGCATCCTGGCGCTGAAAGTACTACGCCTCGACCAGTTCAATGAGAAAGCTCAGGCCAGCTTCTTTCAAGAAGCGCGCCGCATCGCGACAATGCAGCATCCCAATATCCTGCCCGTCTATAACTTCGGCCAGGTGGAAGGCAGCGAACAGCCATATCTGGTGATGGAGTATGCCCCGCAGACGATCCTTGATCTGTTTCGCAAATCCGATGGCAGCAAGCGGCTGGCCTTCGTGGAAGAGCTGGTCCCCTACATTCAGCAGGCAGCAGATGCACTGCATTACGTCCATAATAATGGACTGGTCCACCAGGATGTCAAGCCGGGAAACCTGCTGATCGGACGCAGCGGACAGATTTTGCTCTCCGATTTCGGTACCACCTTCTATCTTGGAATGCAGACGCATGCCTCGCTGGGAGAAGTCACGGGAACGGCAGCCTACATGCCTCCTGAACAATGGCAGGGCAACCCGCGCCGCGATTCGGATCAGTACGCCCTCGCCATCTGCTGCTACGAGCTGCTGGCTGGCCGCACGCCTTTTGTTTACAAGCGCCTGGAAGAGATGTGGAACGCGCATCTTAAAGAAACGCCCCCTTCGCCGCAACAATGGAATCCGCGCATCCCCGTTGAAGTCGTGGCGGTGCTGCAACGCGCGCTGGCAAAGGATTACCGGCAGCGTTACCGCAGCATTCTGGAATTCGCCGAGAGCTATGCCAGCGCGGTCGAAGTTGCATTACAGCGGTATGTCTGTCAACGCTGCGGCCAGCAGAATCGTAGTGGAGCGCAACGTTGCGCGCTTTGCGGAGCCGATTACGATAATCGCCACTGCCCTTACTGCGAAATTCCCGTCCGCTTCGGCCAACGCTGCTGCACCAATTGCGGACGGCTCACCATTCCGCCGATGCTCGTCTCGCATAGCCCGCTGGTAGGCGTGAGCGTGCGCCAGGGACGCTATATCATCAAGCGCGTCCTCAAGCAATCAGAGGAAACGCACGTCATGGCTGCTGTAGCCGAGGATAGCCAATCACAGGATCAATCCGTTGTGCTCAAACGGTGGGAATGCACCGACCTTCCCCTTGTACAGCGAGCGAAGGATGTCGCCTACTACGAACGGGCCACCGAACCGCTGACGCGCATCCGTCACCCCTTGATCCCCACCATACTTGATCGTTTCGCCGAGGGCAGGCACTATTATATCGTCCAGTCTTACATCGATGGAGAAACGCTGGCGGAACGCTTGCTCAAACTGCTCAGGCCACTGCCGGAGAGCGAAGTGCTCGGCTATATGAACTCGATTCTCAATACACTGATATCGCTTGAGCATTCCAGACCCTTACTGCGCCATTACGATATCTCGCCCGCCAATATTGTGATTGAGGGCAAGCGCAAACGGGCTTTTCTGACCGGCTTTCAGGTCCCGCCCGCGCCATCACCCAGTCGCATGGAGGGGCGCAAACGCACGACGCGCAAATTGATTCTCTCCCCGTATCTGCCCGTACAGGACAAGCCATACGATCAGCGCACCTGCATCTACGCGCTGGCCGCGACCATGCATCACGCCCTGACCAATGTTGCTCCCCCGCACTATCCGTCATATCCCCCTGTCCGCATGCTCAACCCCACTGTTTCGCAGGAGCTAGAAACTATATTGAGCCGCGCCCTGATGGAAGATGCCGCCGCCCGCTATCAGAGCTACGAGGCGCTGAAAAAAGATCTTCAAGGGTTGTTATGACCACTCCTGAGTCCAGGAAAAGCCGATGCCCCGGCCCGAAAAAGTTCACAGACGAGTTGTGAGTAATAATGATTGGGATGCTTGCGTTCCGAAAGCACACAAACATCCCAAACAGCTATAAGAGGTTAATCTATATTGTACGTAATTGGGCCAATATACATCTCGAAGTTCGAGACAGCATCGGCAATACCACCGGCGTAGGCATTTTGCACAGCGGTTCCCCAGATAGCGTACCACGTATTGGCCTGTACAGGAACGCTAATAGTAACGTTCTTGATCTCCCAGTTAAAGTCGGTGACATCGACCACTACAACACCGCTGTCATTGTAAATATCCGTTGTAGCCTGATACACATTTGCTAAATTGCCACCCGAATATTCTTCAACGTAGACGCGCAGTCCTGCATAAGCCTGGGCATAGCCAAAAAGAGCAGAGTAGACGTACCCAACTCCCCAGACATACGCCTGGACATCCACAAACATCGTTCCTTCTGCAGATGCGTTATACCAGAACCCTACTCCAGAGTTAGAGGCACCCCCGCCAGCGTTATAGCTGGCAAGATCAGCGCCGATGAGCCCTAATTCGGCATCAGGCCCGTACAAACTACAGGATGTGATTCCCCCACAATTAATGCTGTCCCATTGAAAGTCAAAAGGAGCATAGCGCGCCGAGTTATGCCCTTTGCGAGGCGTAAACGAAGGTGGTTTGCGCTGATTCATCTGTTGTTGCAGACTCGTCCTTTTCGCATCTACTGCCTCTTTTATCCTTTGCTCATCTACGCCCAATTGCTCTATGGCTGAGCTAAGTCCTTGCTGATGCATGTAAGCTCTTTGAAGCATATCCTGGTGAGCGGCCTTAGCTTCTTTCTCTCGGGCTGCATCTCCTCGCTTCTGAAGGTTATTCAAATATTCTAGATTAACACCTTCCGGCATTTTCGACATAACACGTTCCTCCTATCTCAGTAGCATGTAATTTAATCCTGGAAACTATTTTTATTGTAGCCTGGTTGATAATTTATAAATGCGAATATATATCATCGCGCTCAGAGCCGAGCTGCACACATATGATGAGAGTTGATATGATAAAAATTATGGGGCTTCTTCTAGAGCCATCTCATAAGCTGTAGCTGAGAAATAGACACCGATTCCATTTAGTAGTATACTTGCCTAAACAATACAAAAGCGAGGCAGCCATATGAGCAAAATTGCGCGAGACGAGGAGGAGGCGCTGATCGCCCGCAGCCAGCAGGGGGACGTTCACGCCTTTAACCAGCTCGTTTTGCGCTACCAGCAAACGCTCTACGGCACCGTCTACCGCATGCTGGGCGACCCCGATACGGCTGCCGATATTACGCAAGACGCGTTTATCGCTGCCTTTCGCAACATTCACACCTATCGTGGCGGCTCTTCCTTTCGCGCGTGGCTGCTGCGTATCGGCTCGAATATGACCTGCGACCACTGGCGACGCCTCCAGCGCCACCCCGCCGATTCCCTGGACGCTCTGACAGAAGAAGATGAGCCACATGCTCCGGGCCTGTTGAGTACACTGGCAACGACCGGCCTGGAGGGCAATCCCGAAGAGACGCTGCTGACGCAGGAACTCCAGGCGCTGATTCAAAAAGGGCTGGAGTTGCTCCCCCTGGATCAACGGGTGGCTGTGGTGCTCTGTGATATCGAGGGTCTCTCCTACGAGGAGGTGGCGGAGAGCACTCAGACATCGCTGGGGACGGTGCGATCTCGCATCTCGCGAGGACGCGCGCGCCTGCGCAACTATTTATATCAGCATAGGGAACTTTTGCCACGCGACTATCGTCTAACCAATAGTAATGATTGAGACTACTTTGAAGTGTTCCGCGCTCCAACGCCGTCGTCGCGCTAGCTTCGCTCAGGAGCGCGGAGTCGAAGTAAAACGGAGTACCTGCGTGTCACATAACGATTGGCATTTGACAACTGAACAACTCTCGGCCCTGCTCGACGGGCAGCTTTCTTCCGACGAGCAGGCCCAACTACAGACGCACCTGCGCGCCTGTCAGCAATGCCAGCTCAGGTTGGCGGATTTACGACAGACGGTCGCGCTGCTGCATGCGCTGCCTCAGCCCTCCTTGCCTCGATCTTTCACGCTACCGGTTGATGATGCCGTTGTGACGCCAATCTCCGCGCATAGCCAGCGCGCCACTCAGCTTCGCCGTCCCACTCGACCCGGTTATATCCGCACAACGATGCGCACATTAAGCGCCATTGCCGCTGTCCTGGGCATAGCCTTTTTATTATCAACAGCCCTGCCCCTGGTACAGGGCCGATCTGCACAATTTTCAGCATCCTCGGCACAGCCCATCAGGCCAACGGGGGCTGGAGGCAACAATCCGTCACAGGCGACCAAAGATGGGCTACCTGCTGATAATACAACGCCGCAGACCGCGCTGACGCCCCACGCGACAACGCCGCATGCAACCGCCACTCCTGAAGCAACCGCACAGGCAGGGCAAGTGCAGCCAACGCCGCCGGTACACACACCTTTACTGGACCTGAATAATGGGGGCGAGCGCGCACTGCTCGGATTGCTTCTCCTCATTGCGGGAATTCTGAGCTTCATCCTTTTTAGCCGCAAGAGGATCAGCAAACTATAAGCCCAAAGTAGCTTTACGCTTATGGTACTTCCCTCCTCCCATTGCAATCGCACTTCAGTTTTTTGTATATTTTTTACTGTAACTTATAGCTTTCTGCATATTTTGCTCATCATAAAGATAGGGAAGTTAGCATGAACGATCCGATTCTGTTCGTTCCGCCGGTCATCAATGTGATTGTGACGGGACTGTTCGCGGGCGTCATTGTACGGCAATACGTTACGCGCCGCCGCATCTACCAGCTCTACTGGTCGATTGCACTCAGCATGGCTTTTCTGGCGACTCTGGCCTATATCGGCATGATCGCCGCTCAACCAACGAGCGGCACGGGAGTCCTCTTATTCCGGCTGTATTATATCCTGGGTGGCGCGCTCATGCCTGCATGGCTGGGTCTGGGCAGTATCGCGCTGGTCAGCAGTCCGCGCGTCACACGCATTAGCGTCAGCGTGTTGACCATCTTGAGTGTGCTGACAGCCGTACTGATTCTGCTCGCGGAGATTAACATGACAAAGTTGAGTCAGATCGCGGGTACGCCAGGTACAGGAACGATACAGCCGGGGGCGTGGCTGGTGATGACGATTATCCTCAACACGCTGGGCGTGGTTGCAGTGGTGGGAGTGGCCCTCTATTCAGGATGGAAGCTAATGCGGCGCCAGAGCAGCGTGGGAGATATGCGTACCAGCAATGTGCTCTGGGCTAATATTTTGATCCTGATAGGTGCCCTCTTGAATGCGGCAGCGGGCACTCTTGCGCGTTTACTAGGGGTACAGAATACGTTCTGGCTGATTATGGCCGTGGGTTGGATTGTGCTGTTTGTCGGCGTCCTGCTAGCCAATCGACGCAGCAGCTCCTCCCGATCATCCACAGTTCCCCAGGAGGCTGCCCAGCTTTTGAAGCGATAAAAAAGCGGGGGAACGTGCAATCTAGCACGTTCCCCCGCTACTTTCTATGAGCCAGCTTGTAGCTCGCCCAGCGTCACGTTGACGGTAAGCTGCTGATTGCCACGATACACTTTTACGGAGACGTTATCACCTGGATTTTTGGTTGCCAGCACATCGGTAAGCGCAGACACGTTATCAATGGGCGAGTTATCGATCTGGACAATGACATCGCCCGCCTGCAAACCAGCTCGCGCCGCCGCTCCCCCGCTGACGACTTCGGCGATCAAGACACCATGATCGACGGAGAGATTATCTTGCGCCGCTAAGACCGGGTCAACGGTTGCCACACTGACACCAAGCGCAGCCCGTCCGGTATGCGTCACCTGGCCCGTATTGATGATTTGCGGCACAATCAGCTTGACGCGATTGGAGGGGATGGCAAAACCAACTCCGCTCGCTGGCGTATTGAATTCAGGGTCAATGGCGGTTAACGTTGGAATACCGATTAGATTGCCCTGCATATCCACCAGCGCCCCGCCGCTATTGCCTGGATTGATCGGCGCGTCGGTCTGGATAGCATCGGGAATCCTTGCCCCACCCGGCTCATCGACGGGCCGCCCCAGCGCGCTAATAATGCCGTTTGTGACCGTCTGCGTGATACCCAGTGGGTTACCAATCGCCAACACATCCTGCCCCACCTGCAACTTCGATGAATCGCCCAGCGTCGCTACCGCCATATTGGCAGGCGGATTGATTTTCAGCACCGCCAGGTCATCGGCAGGATCGGTCCCCGAGAGCTGGGCCGTGAGTTTGGTGCCGTCGGAGAGCACGACCTGGATGGATTGCGCGCCACTGACGACATGATTATTTGTGACAATATAACCTCGTTTGTCAACAATGACGCCGGAGCCCAGAGCATCGCCACGGGGAGTCGCGACGTTGACCTGCACAACGCTGGGCTTCACCTTTGCAATCACAGCCTCGCGCACGGTCTCTATGTTACTCCCGGTCACAGGGGGAATCGTCACCTGAGTGTTCGATCCCGACTGCAACCCGCTGCCACTGTTTCCATTAATGGTCGGGGTTGCGCTCCTCTGTCCAAATTGCCAGCCCGCAAACAGGCCCACGCCGAAGACCAGGATAATGACCAGGGTCAACAGAAAAATGGCTCCTGTACGCAGCCCTCGCCTCGCTGGTGGCGACTGCACCTTCTGATATGGGTATGTCCCCGCCATATGATCTGGATATGGCTGCGTTGGCTCCTCCGCTTGACTATTGATTCTTTGGTTATTTACATCCGGCTGAAGCATCGTTTCTAACCTCCAAAGTTTCCATCTTCAGGTATCTTACTTTCTATTTTACACGTTCTACGCGCTTACATCTTTTACAGAGCAGAGCATATGTTTTAGATGCTAGCCTGCTGCCAACAAGCGGTAATTGCATTTACTTATCCTATACCTGTACTGTATCGAAGTAACATAAGAAATTTTTGAGAGATTTGTAAAAAGTTTGTATGGAAACCAATCTTCCTTCCAGGTCCATCTCTGACTCCTTTCGTGGGGCTTGCTCAGATGCAACGATAATGAGATAATAAGGGCTCAAACAGAGCAGGAGAACAGAGTCGTGAAATCGAAGCACAGCATACCATCAGGGAGAGGGAACAATCGATCATCCCTCTTTAACATAGGAAGCAATAATCGTGAGTGAGCAACCACCAGCAGCACTGGAGAACACATTGGAGAGACTGCGGCACCTGGCAACCGCGCACCTGGCAGCGCAACGCTGGTCCCAGGCAGCAGAAACGTTCCAGGAGCTGCTTTCCCATAATAACAACGATGAAGAGGCATTACAAGGGATCGCCATAGCATATGACGCGCTCAACCGCTACGACGATCTGCTAGATGTGGCACAACATATGCTTGAGATCAGCCCCAACTCGGCAGCGGGACTGGCCTATAAAGCCCGGGCATTGCAAAAACTAGAGCGCCTCTCCGAAGCCACTATCGCCAACGACCAGGCCCTTTTGCTTGACAGCGCGCTCGGCCTGGCCTGGATTAATCGCAGCGGCCTCCAACTCTTACAGCAAAAGTTCCCGGAAGCTTTGCGCAGCGCCCAGCGAGCCGTTGAGCTGGCCCCCGACGATCCTCGCTCCTGGGCCAATAAAGGCGTGGCCCTGCTCAACTTTGGCCGTCTGTTGGAAGCGTTGGACGCCTTCAATCAGAGCCTGTCCCACGACGCGGATAATCTCTTTTCCTTGCAGATGAAAGGGGAGATCCTCTGCAAACTTGGACGTTTACAGGAAGCTATCCTCGTGATACAGCATGCCCTGACAATCAGTCCCAATAACATGACTTCCCTCGTGCAGGGAGTGCAGGTTGCACGGGCGCTGGAGATGTACGCGCTCCTGACAGAATACGCGCGGCAGCTTACTATACTGGCGCCTGATAACCCTTTTGCCTGGGATAACTACATGCGTGGTCATCGCGGGCAAGGCCAGTTTGAGGAGGCCAACGAGGCGCTCGACCGGCTTCTGGCCCTGGACCCCTCTAATGTGCGCTCCTGGACGCTCAAAGCCGATACGCTCTATCGGCTGGGACGCTATCGCGAAGCCACCGCTATCGCCGAGAAAGCTATGCGCATCGATCAAAGCTACCCACCCGCGCGCCGCATCCATGAAAAGGCTGTGAAGCTGATGTATCAGCGAAAGGAGCGCAAGGGCAAGAAGGACGGCTAATTTTAGAGCAGCTTTTCCATCGCAGGCAGCAGCACGTCATCTCTGTGAGCCAGCAGCAGCGGGCGTAATCGCTCGGCGACCACCACGCGGATACGGCGCTGGTGTTGCTCATAGCGAGCAAGATCATCAGATTGCAGCCCTGTCACCTCAACCCAGGTCATCACCCGCTCCATCCCTACCGGGGGATGGGCAAAGAGGATCGATACATCCATCTCCCACTTCTCCGGGCGTGGGATGTCGAACAGCACCTCGTAATCGGCGATCTCCGTTTCCAGGGCTGTAGCCAGTTCAGTCGCGAGCTGCTGCTCAATACGATGTCGCCGCTCACCATCCCAGAAAAGGGCATCCAGGCGATTAAACAGGCGACCTGCCAGACGACTGACCTCCAGTACGCCTTTATAGGGGCGACGCAGTTCTATATCGCCTCCCAGCATCTGTGAACTGGCGGGCATCTGTGGCTGTGTCAACAGCGCCAGCAAGGAGGCATCGCTCAGCCCCATCAACTGGTTAACGCGCAGGGCTCCGGCGCTCAGGGCATCATAGACCGCACGCACCAGCATCACCTGGAAGGCGCGGCTGGTATGATGCCAGTAGATATTATCAAACATCTCCTGCCGCGCGTGGAGCAGCGAGTGTAACGGGCTGATCCCCTTATGTGTCACGACGATGCGCCGCTGCCCATTGACATTGTCATGCACACGCAGCGCTCCTAACAGACGCGACACATCAACGCCGCCATAGGGCACGTTGCAGGCCCGAGCGTCACGCGGCAGATAGTCAAGCTTATCCACATCTAGCGCGCCGCTGAGCAGATGACTTAATAGCTCATCGTCGGCATTCCTTATGCCGGTTCTGGGCGGATCGATGAGATCCGCGACCCGTTCAGGTGAGAGGCGATAGTCCTGCTCCAGAATAGTGGCAATCTCGCTCTTCTCGATAATTGAACGCCCCACCTCTTCATGCGGAATGATTGGATGCCCCAGTTCTTCAATGGTGTGCGAAAAGGGGTAATGCCCGATATCGTGCAGCAGGGCCGCTACGATGAGCGTCTGAATGCTGCTGACCGCAACGCCATCAAGGCCGCCGTGCGCGCCACGCTGCAACAACGCACGCAGGGCACGCACGGTCAGATGGTAGCAGCCGAGGCTATGCTCGTAACGCGTATGGGTCGCGCCAGGCCAGACGCGATAGACGAAGCCGAGCTGCTTGATCTGCTGGAGGCGCAGAAACTCGGGAGTGCCGATCAGCTTCTCCTCGCGCGGCCCCAGAGGGATCAGGTCATAGAGGCTATCGCGCACCGTCCCTATCGGCTGCTCATCAGGTAACAGAGGAAAACCTGCCGTATCCCTCCAATACTGATGCATGCTCGCTTGCACCGTGATATCAACGCATTGCTGGTCCAGGGGTAGATTTTCTGTGTGGACATCCCTGGAAGGCTCTTCTCGCTTTTCCATAGTTTAAATTGTAGCAGGTTAACAGGAAGCTTGTCTAGAACGGTTTGATCGAGGGCTCGCCAAGTTGATAGAGGTATAGCTGGCAAAACAGTACTTATCTCTTATAGACGACATTAACACAAGAGTATATAATCTCTTCCATAAAAAGCTTTTAGGAGATTACATGAAAAAGTTGACTTCCAAAGTTTTAGGCGTTTTCTTAGGCATAGTTTTAGCTACGACTATATGCACTAATATAGCCAGCGCGCACAGTTCACAATCATCTACTCAGCAAGGATGTGGACACCTCATAGTATATCTACACGGTACAAGCCCAACAACCAGCAAGTGCATGGATGCATCACAGAGTTCCCAACATGCCATCCCATACACTAGCGTTTCTGATTGTGGTCCTAGTAGTCTCCATCTATACAATAATATAGATTTTGACGCTAGTAATGGCGATGTTTGCTTCATTGGCACGGGGTTTATAAATCTGACTGATATTCAGGGACCATGGTGGTGGGGTCCTTTTGTGAGTTGGAATGATAAGGCATCTTCGTACCAAACCAACTGTACACAGGGAACATTCTACGCAGATATCAATGGGAATGGTAGCCATCAAGCTTTTGCATCTCGACAGTCAGCAAACTTCGATGGTGTTGACTTCAAGTTAAATAACGACACCCTTTCTTCCTTTGATATTACAAGCCAGTGTTAATCTACTGGAGGCTACTATTTCCGAAACCTGGAAAGTTAAATAGCCTTGCTACTATTCAGGTCTCCTGCTAAAATTTGTGCAGTACAGTACCTCGCGGAGAAAGGGTGATGGGCATCACCATATCTCTGCGAGCTATTAGGGATGAAGTATAATTATTAGGAAAGCCACAGTCATATGCAACAACACGAGCCTGGAGAATACCAGTTTCATACTTTTCACTCACGAGAGGAAAAAATCCAGCCTGGAAAGCTTATTTATCACCCTTTAAACGTTATACTAGCAGTTCTTTCACTACTATACGGTATTCTTTTGTCCCTAAACGCCTCATGGAGTGCAGGTTTTATTTTCCTATCTCTCATCGATATCCTGATAATCAATAGCGCCTTTTTTTACCTTATGAGTATAGGGAAAAAGAGAATAGAAAACAAGAAGAAAGGGCTTTTTTTCGGTATAGCTTTTATTTCTGCTGTAATCCTCGTTTATTTTGCACCAGCGGTAAGTCCCGAAGGGATAGTCTATTTTCTTGGGGTATGGATCATTGCTGTTCTATTGAATACTGTCCTATATCAATATGGAGTTATGAAATAAGAGCCCCTAAACTGACATAGTAGCGATTTGCATCATTCATAGCTAGCACCAACCTTGCAAAGCAGAGCATACACCGCATATAATAAACATATCGCTGAGTATATGGACTCGGCGCGATTTTGTCCTCCTCAATTGAATACTACAGGCATCTATGCACACATTATCAGAGCAGATTAAGTTAGTGGCGATAGACATTGATGGCACCCTTCTTGACCCTATGAGGCAGATTACGCCGCGCGCGCTGGCCGCCATCCAGGCGGCGCAAGAGGCGGGGATCATCGTCACATTAGCAACAGGGAGACGTTATTGCAATACGCTACCCATCGCCGATGAACTGGGGATCGACATTCCCCTGATCCTCTGCGATGGCGCAATGATTATGGAGCACCCGCGCGGCAACGTCTTGAAGACCCATCCATTGCAGGCCGAGATTGCCCAACAGGCGGTCGAGCTGCTGGCAAGTCACAATCTACAGCCCGTCGTGCATCATATCAACGATGGGATCGAAGAAATCTGGACCGGACACACGCAGTTCGACAACACATGGTCGGCGACATACCTCTCCGCCTTCCTTGAAGATACGATACGGCGCATGGATTATGAGGCGCTCTGCAACGGCTGGCCGGACCCGCTGCGCGTGGTCGCCTTCGCTTCCGAAGAGGCAATTTACGCTCTGATTCCCGAGGTCTCGACACTCTCCTGCTCGTGGAACGCGGTCAAAAGCGGCAATTATGGCTGCTCCGAACTCGCGGTCATGGCTCCGGCGTGCTCTAAAGCTTTGGGGCTTACAACGCTCGCCAGTTTGCTGGATATTCCTCTGACGCAAGTTATGGCTATCGGTGACAACCATAACGATCTGGAGATGCTCCAGGTCGCTGGCTGGGGCGTCGCGATGGGACAGGCACCCGAGGCAGTTAAGGCCGTTGCGCATGCAGTAACCGCCAGCAACCGCGAAGACGGCCTGGCGCTGGCGATTGAGCGTTACGCCTTACGCTGTTGACGCAGTTCAGTCTCGAATTCCTTCAGACGCGCGATCTGCCTGTGATTGGGTGCAGCCTGCCAGCGTTTCTGTTGCACCAGCATCAGAGCGTCGTGAGCATGCATGCCACCGTATACCAGCACAGCGCAGGTTAAGAGCACACTCCGTCCAACGCCATGTTCGCAATGGATCAGAACGCGCCCACCATCCTGAATATGATCATGCGCCCAGACAGCTCCCTGCCGCAGTTGCGCTACAGTCAGCGGATAGGTATCAGGAGTTGGCAAATGCAGCAGGGTAATGCCCTCTTTTGCCAGTATCTGTTCATCGTCGCAATACTCCGAGCGCGTATCCACAACATGAGTCACCCCAAGCAACCGCAGAGCTTTGACATCTTCAGGGCGGATACGACCGCCAACGGCGAGATGACCGTGTACCCAGCTCAAGTTCAGGGTGTCAGGCAGGGGAATGTGCAACGCCTGCGCAATACGCTCGCCCAGAGAATTTTCGGGGAAAAGATGCGCGGCGATACGCGTCCAATAGCGGTAGAGCAGCCGCACAACGCCGGTGGAGGCCCAACGGACCATAGAAAATTTAATATGAGGACGTTCTTCGGCTTCAAGCATCTCTGGCTGAGTAGCTTCAGACAAATTAGTATCAGCATTTTCTGCCTGCTCTCCGGCAGGCGGAGGCGTTACAGGTTCTAATGACATATGAAAATTTCCTGTTCTACTGCGATAATGCTAAAGGAGGCTCGGTAGGGCTTCCGTGCTCGTTCGTGGTACTTTGTGGCTTATCATGAAACATCACACGCTGCAATGCCATAATCGCGCACTCTATCATGCTATCGTCTGGTTCGCGCGTCGTCAACCCCTGCAATGCCAGACCAGGAGTGAGCAGCCAGCGAACAACGCGATAACGGTAGTTGGTGGCCCCTAACCGCATCAATTCGTACGCCACGCCTGCGACCACCGGCACCAGGAGAATGCGCGAAAGCACTTTGATGATCAGCGAGGGGGAGCCAACGAGCGCGAAGACGAAGATGGAGATCACCACCACCAGCAATAGGAAGCCCGTCCCGCAGCGCGTATGCACGCGCGACGCCTGGCGCACATGCGCCACGTCAAGCGGCTCCCCCTGCTCCATCGCATTGATAGCCTTATGTTCAGCGCCATGATAGCCGAAGACGCGCTGGATATCGGGTACGCGCCCGATCAGGTAGAGGTAGCCGAGCAGCAGAGCCAGGCGAATCACGCCTTCAAGCGTCAGGCTGAGCCAGCCATCGCCGATCCAGTTGCGCAGCAGGCTGGTGACAAAGAGCGGTCCCAGAAAAAAAATGACGATGACAAAGCCTAGCGAAACCAATAAGGGAAGGATCAGCGTAACGCCGCCGCCCTGCGCTGGCTTCTCTGGCAATGGCGGTAAAGCTACCGACTGCTCGCCCTTAGCAGCAGGCTCGCTCCCCGCTTCAAAAGGTGGGGCGCTGACCTGTGCATCACCTATCGCCACATTACCAGAGAGCGACATCAATCGCGAGCCCAGCACGAGCGTCTCCCAGAGCAGAAACATGCCACGGAGCAAAGGCAAGCGTAGCAGCCTGTTTTGATACAACCGCGGAGGAAGAGGCTCCTCATAGAGATAGATGCTGCCATCGATTCTCCTGAGCGCCATCGCCACCGACGTACGACCGCGCATCATTACGCCCTCGATGACTGCCTGGCCCCCGTAGTAGAAATTTGCCATATCTGCTCCTTTCTATGTTCCGCCAGCCAACGCTGCTGGCGCGCTAGCTTTGCTCAGGCTGGCGGTAAGGAATTCCTTTCGCTTGCTTTATCAGAAAGATTTATCTATCTGTTGCTTCTCTTCATCCGCAATCTGTCGCGAGCCACGCCGGATAATGCGCTGCATCACTGGACGCTGTAAAAGCGGCCTGGGGAGATGGGTGCGCAGCTTCCTGAGACGAATAGCCGATTGTAAGCGGCCAGACATCTTGCGCTGGCGATGATGCGCATGCGGCTGGCTCCAGATGCCCGGCTCATTACAGGCTGGCAAGTAACTCAAAATGCATCTGGCAATATCAAATGATGCGCCTGGACGACTGATGCGCCTGGCATTTTCCAACCACCTGCGCAGTTCTGGCGAGCCGGGTTTAATGATCCGGCGTAAAGCGTCGATCAGGGTACGCGAGTCAAGCGCCAGCACGCCCACATTATTACTGGTGACATATTCGACATTGCCCTCTTCCTGTCCCGGCACGTAGCCGCTGAGAATCACCGGCAGATTGCAGGCCAGAGCCTCGCAAATCGTGCCGGGGCCAGCTTTCGTGATGATCACATCCGAGGCGTGCATCAATTCGGGCATATTGTGAACGAAGCCGAAGATCTTCGCGGGCACCCGCAGCTTTGAGCGACGGCTTTGCAGATTCGCATATAAGCGCCGGTTACGCCCGGTCACCACCATCAACTGTACGGGCAGGCGGGCCTGAGAGATTGCGCGCACCGCCTGTTGCAAGCCACCAGCGCCATCGCCTCCGCCAACCAGTAAAATCACCGGCAAGCCAGGAACTAGGCCAAATTTGCGCTGCAAAACCTCTTTGCTATCGGTCGGGCGCGTAAATTTGGGATCAATCGGCATGCCAAGCATATGTACACGATCAGCGCTCAGCCCTCGCTTTAAATAAAGCTGTCGCGCCTGCTCTGTTGGCACAATATATGCATCAACGCACGGGGCAAACCAGGCATAATGCACGCTGACCAGATCGGTTACTACCGTGAGAAAGGGAATACGCATCCCCAGTTCCTGCAAGGCGCGGACGGTGACATGGTTCAGCATTGGGTGGATCGAAACGATTACATCCGGTTGCACTGTGGTAAAGAGCCGTAACAGACCGTTGAGAATCAGAGGGGTGGCAAGCGAGTTGACAGCAAGAACGGTATCTTCGCGGTTGCTGCGATGGAAAAACTCGCCAAAGAGCTTGGGGTTATAGCGAATGGTGGGTCCATACAGCTTCACGGCTTCGCGCAAAGGGAAGCGGCTGTATTCTTCAAAGACATCGACAATCTCAATGCGATAAGCAGGAGGAGGATCTGCTGTCTGATGATGGGTATGCCATGCTTCCTGCTTTTGTTCAGCAATAATCTTGGTGGCATTACTGATTGCGTTGGCGGCGCTGCGGTGGCCGGCCCCGGTGTCGGCAATCAGGAAGAGTATTGTACGTTGTGTGGCGTTTAGCAGTTGACTCACCCCCATACACTTATCTTAAATCAATCACCTGCGGTCTCAGACCGCAGGCTTCTTACCTCAGGACTCCACCGCAATTCTGCATACCTTCGCAGGCGTACAGCTTTGGCTTCACGGTCCGAGGCATCAGGGGCCATTGATAGAAGCCCCGTCGCACTCCAATCCTGTCGGAGTACGAGCGTTCGCATCACCAGATTTCTGGCCCCAATCAGATCTGCATGCAAGGTATAATAACACTGCTGACATGCAAAGAGCAACCCCTTGTGTGGCCGGTTCTCATCGGCAGTATAGCCGCACATAGGGCAACTTTTTGAGGTATAATCCGCATCGACTTTGACCGCAAGCGAACCGGAAAGCGCCGCCTTGTAACTGATGAGGGCGTGCAGTTCGGCAAAAGACCACTGCGAATAGACCCTGTTTGACTTACGGGCCTTTGGTGACACCCGCTCGTACCCCTTGCCGTTT
>DATGMF010000098.1:0-3108 GCA_035293765.1 Ktedonosporobacter sp. | reverse complement strand
TTCAAGGATGCGAAATTGATCGGGTAAGACGATGTCATACCACTGCGTTGACGTTTGTAGATAGCGTTCGCACAGCGTGCGCGTGCTGCCCGGCGGCAGCGTGACCGAGCCGTCTTCGACGATGCAGCCATGCTGCTGCATCGTCGTTTTCGCTTGCGCCCGCAGGCTCGTTGGTGTCTTCAACGTGATCGGCTCTGGCGGGGGCTCATGCATGCGGTCTGTTCCTCCTCCACGTCTGCGGTGGCGCACAGATGAGACTGAGCCTGGTGGGGTGAGCGGCAAAAGTATGGCCCCGTCGCACCGTGACGGCGGCGAGCTCGCTGGTATCCACGCGAATGAGATAGCGCAGGTGGTTCAGGGTCCACTTCGGCCCCAGCACGGTGGCGCGCCAGCAGCCCCACTCGCCCACGCGGTACCGGACGCGCGCACCCGCGGGGAACTCGGGTCCGTCATAGACGAGAAAGCTGCTGGCAGGGGCCTCCTCGGTCATGGGGCCATCGGTGAGCACATGCCAGTATTCCTCCCCATTGGCGTAGTGCAGAACGCGCTGAACGGTGCCCAGCAGGGTGATGGTGGGCAATAGCGAGCAGCAAATGACGCGCTTGCCGATGCGCGGGTCTCGATATTCCTCCTTCCCTGCGGCTTGTATCTGATGTTGTTTGGTTAGCATCTCTGGTGCTCCTTTATGTAATTCCTTCATGCTCTTGTCAGAAACACAGGAAGAATCGTCACCAGGGGTTAACTTTTCTTACCTGGCTCCTTCCGGCTGATAATTCCAGTGAGAAGTGTAGAACAAAATAAGAGATCCAAATCGCTACTCGTCAATCACTTATTTGCCATTCATGTAACACCTTCGGTGGGTTCTGGCACTATCCAAAATTGTTACCTGCTTTCAGCACGCCTGAGGAGAAAGCTGTTCTAGGAATTACAGACGAGAAACATGCATGCTGATGGCGCTGTGTTATAATAATGCCAAATTGTTCACATACCACCTACGTAGCTGGGCATCTGGTGAGCAACGATATGAACAGGAATCAATGGAGAATAGAGCTTGACGCATGGAGAGGGGAAGGATGAAAAACACATTATTACGCAAAGCACGGCTTCAAAAGGGATGGAGTCAACAACAGTTAGCGGATTTCGCAGGGGTAGGTCTGGCTACAGTAGGACGCGCAGAACGTGGGGATTCGATCAGGATAGATAACATCCAGAGGTTATGCGCCTGTCTTGAGAAGACCCCGGACCAGTTGGGGTTAGTCAGGGTGGATCATACGAACGATAGTTCAGGTCAGCCAGACGGCTCCAACACTATAGAGAGTGCCAGAGAGGTCGCACGAGATGCAGTGGGAGATCCATCGTCTCCTGGTCAGAACCTTCATAGGCTTACTGAGGATCAGTCACTCACATTTACCACACTGCTCAAGCTGGGGGAAACGATCATGTTCGATCCAAAAAAAAGAGAGATGCTACAGACACTGCTCACTGCTCTTAGTTTCGCAGCAGTGAAGCCACAGGGGTTGCTTCAGCCGGAAGCCTGGCAGCATTTCCTCTCACCAGAAACCGATGCAACAAGAGTCAATGAAGCCACCATGCAAGGCTTTGAAAAGCTCATGGCAGCGTGCTGGCGACTGAGCTGGGGAAATGAATTAGCGCTTGCTGAAGAGTTGTTACCATCGTGCATGAGCAGGCTGGTACCGCTTGCGCAACAATCATCTAAATATCAGCAGACCGCCGCAAACCTGGCTGCACAGGGTTTTCGCCTCTACGGCATTTTTGCATTGCATCGAAATGACCTGCTCAGTAGAGAGCTGTATTACAAGCAAGCTGTCCAATACAGCCTTCTTTCAGGGGATACGCCTCTCATCATTACTGCTTTCATAGGCCAGGGAGATACATACTACTACATGAAAAACCAATACGGGACAGCGTTGCAGGCATACCAGAATGCGTTGCCATATGCAAAAGAAGCCTCGCCCCTCTTTCAATCAAAAGTGTATCTGAGTCTCGCTGTCGCCTCTGCACACATGGATCAAAAGCAAGACTCCCTGAGATTTTTAGGGTTAGCTCATGATACCTTCCCTGATCGGCCCGAAACAGACGCCAGTTTTTCCTATGCAGAGCACAACCGTTCTCACATGATTCTTGGGGAAGGGATTGTGCATTCGCAACTGGGCCAAACCAACATGGCGCTCGACATTTTCGCCCGCGCTGAGCACCCTGATATCATCATTCCTGAGCGTCTTCGTGTCGAGATTTTCAATCAGCAAGCAAAAACCGCTATTATTTCAGGAGATTTGGAGCAAGGCTCAGCGTATGTTGAAGCGGGGGTGACTGGGGCTAGAACGCTAAGCAGCCAGAAACGCTACAATGAAGCCTACGAGAACTTCAAACAACTGTCTCTTCTCTGGCCTCAGGAAAAGCGAGTCAAGGCGTTGGCAGACGTGTTTCAGTCACACTAACAAGGGAGAGTATAGTTTTGCCGTCTCAGGGTGTGCCCTTTCAAACTTCCCTCTGCATGATCTTCACTTATGAAATCACTGCTATCATATCATGGCTGCTCACGCTTTGTCGAGGCACGCTTGCCCTGCTGCGGGATGACACGATTTTTGGGGAAGGCGATAAAGCGGCCTGGAGGTGGGAAAAGGGAGTGACGCGAGAGGGCGATTGAAGCAGGTAGTCGTTGAGCCGCCGCATTGAACCCTCCCCTATGGGAAGAGGGCTTTTTGTGGGCGAGAGAGGCAGTAAGCCAGCGGGGCAAGCGCCAGGCCCACGCGGTACCGGACGCGCGCACCCGCCGCGAACTCGGGTCCGTCATAGACGAGAAAGCAGCTGGCGGGGGCCTCCTCGGTCATGGGGCCATCGGTGAGTACATGCCAGTATTCCTCCCCACTGGCGTAGGTGCTGATGCGCTGAATGGTGCCCAGCAGGGTAATGGTGGGCAATAGCGAGCAGCAAATGACGCGCTGACCGATGCGCGGGTCCCGGTGTACCTCCTTTTCTTTAGCTTGTATCTGATGTTGTTTGGTTAGCATCTCTGGTGCTCCTTTCTATGATTCTTTGTTTGCCCCTGCCGGAAACAGGGGTACAGACCTGATCTCGTAAGCAGCG
>DATGMF010000097.1:0-169074 GCA_035293765.1 Ktedonosporobacter sp. | reverse complement strand
GCAGATCGCACTCTGCCTCCCTCGTTTTTTCGATTGTTCAGGTACTTTTTCTTTAAGTTGACGCCTAAGGGGGTGTCCCCGCTCATTCTTCTCCTCCCTCGCCCCCGAAGGGGGCAAAAAAAGAAGAATTAAATAGCCCTGTGGATTTTCTCAGGTACTTGCATGTATTCGTCAGAGGTACTATGATACAAGGTAAAAGATAAAGACGTGTTTAAACGTTTCCAGGAGTAATGTATGCTTACTTTTCCTCTTGCTGATCTGATTAACTGGGGTTGGTTGCGGATCGGACCGCCGTATATCTACCTCAACATAGACCCGGTTATTTTTAACATTGGACCGGTGGCCGTACGCTGGTATGGACTGATGTATGTGGTTGGCATTCTTATGGGCCTCTGGGCCATCAGACGCTATACCGCGCGCAAGGGGATCGACCAGGATATGGTCTACCGCATCCTCTGGTGGTGTATCTTCGCTGGCGTCATCGGCGGACGCCTCTACTTTGTAATCCAGCAGCCCGATCTTGTCCAGGGCTATCTGCTGCAACCGCAGCGCATCCTGGCAACGTGGGAGGGCGGCATGGCCTTCTTTGGCGCCATCTTCCTGGTGATCGCGACGCTCATCTGGCGCGCACGCGTTGAACGCGTCAACCCCCTGGTGCTGATCGATGCAGGCGTGTTGTTTGCGACCACCGGTCAAATTTTCGGGCGCATCGGCAATATCGTCAACGGCGATATTATCGGCTATCCCAGCACCCTGCCCTGGTCAACCGTGTATGTCAACATCCATAGCTGGGCCTGCCTCAACCCTGCCACCTGCAACGTCCCGGTACAGCCCGCGGCAATGTACGAACTGCTCACCAATCTCGTCCTGCTGGGCCTGCTTTTCTTCCTCGCCCGCCACGTCACGCGTCCCGGCGTGCTCATGCTCGTCTACCTGTACAGCTACGCCATCACGCAGTTTTTGCTTTTCTTCGTACGTGACAATACCATTGTGAGCTTCCTCGGCCTGAACTGGGGACTCAAGCAGGCGCAATGGACCTCGCTCGTTCTGTTGGTCGCCCTGCTGCCCATCACCTACTGGGTGCTGCGCCACTCGAAGCCGATCCCCGCTGGCGAAGTGGCGGCCACGTACGGCATTGCTCAGAAGCCGAAGCCGGCGAAAGCAGCAGATGCGATGCCAGCAGAGGCTAGAGAGGAACAACCTGAAGTCAGCGCAGAGGAAGAAGCCGGTGCGGCTACAGAGGCTGAGGATGTCAGGGTCGAAGAAGAGAGCGAAGCGACCAGCGGGTCATAAACCCATCTAACTCCGCAAATTAACGAGCGGGCGTAATGCTCTGCGCGAAATGGAAAAAATTGTCGGGGTCGTACGCAGCTTTGATGCGTTGCAGGCGCGGCAAATTGGAGCCGTAGTACGCCTGCTGCCAGTCGCTAAGGTCGGGATCGACGTAGTTCTGATATGCGGCCCCGCTGGCATACGGCCCCATTGATTGCCACGTTTGATTGAGCCAGTCACGGTTTGCTGTGACAACGGAAGCCGGATCGCTCGCCTGCCAACTGGCGGAGAACTGACTGGAGAAGAGCGCATTGCGGTGCGCGAAAGCCGTCGCGTCAACTGCTACACGGTTGATTGCACCACCATACGAATCCATACCAATGCCACCATCGCCAAGATTAGGAGAGGCCTGACGGCGTGAGATTGCACTGATCAGATTGTTGATAGCCTGCGCGGGTAGCGCCGTGGTATAGTAGGCCGATTTAACGGCGGAAGTATCGCGCGCGACCTGACCTTGCGGGTTCTGGCTGGGTAGATGACACTGGTCTATGCTCTTGCCAGAGCAACCAGCTTCATAGAGCATAGTATCCAGCAGAGTTGCACCGGAAACGTAATCGCTGACTGGCGCGGCATTGATCTGACCGGTCAATTGCTGCAAAAGCGCATTGAGGGGCGCAACGCCTCCCACGTAGACGCCATTGACCAGGACGATAGGATTGGCAGCTTTGCTGCTATTGGTGAGCAGCACGCAGTTGGACCACAACTCGTCCGGTCCCTGTGGCGCCCAATGTTGCCAGGCGTTGACCACCGAGGCCGCGCTGCTCCACGGCCAGCGCAACGTGAACAGGGAAAGCGTGGAGAGCTGATGTACGCGAAAAGTGAAAGAGGTCACCACGCCAAAATTGCCGCCGCCACCGCCCCGCAGCGCCCAGAAAAGGTCAGGATCGTGATTGGCATCGCAGGTCAGAATGCGCCCATCGGCAACGACGACCTGCGCTGAAAGCAAATTATCGCATGTCAGGCCAAACTTGCGCCCAATAACGCCCACTCCGCCGCCAAGCGTCAGGCCAGCAATGCCCACCGTCGGGCAAGAACCGGCGGGCAGGGCCATCCCCTGTTGAGCCAGAGCTGCATAGACATCGATCAAGCGCGCACCGGCTCCTATCGTGGCTGTGCCACCAGCAGCATCCACCGTGATTGCATGCATTCCTGTCACGTCTACTATCAGTCCCGTCGTCGTCGAATAGCCCGCGTAAGAATGCCCACCGCTGCGAATGGCGAACGGCACGGAGAAGCGGCGCACAAAGGCAAGGCAGGTCTGCACATCTGTCGCTGAGGCACAATAGGCAATTCCTGCCGGGCGCACGCTATCGTAACGCGGATCGAAGAGCTGGAGCGCGGTGGGATAGCGCGGATTACCGGGGCGCACCAGCGGACCTTGTAGCGAGCGGGCCAGTTGCGCCCAGTCGTTGTCGGTGGCCGTTGGCGCAGGCGTGGGTTGGGGAGCGGTGGCCGTCGCGGTTGGCTTTGATGAGCCTTGTACGTCCTGGCAGCCAATCAGGAGGGTCGATAGCGTTCCCATAGCTCCAAGCATGAGAAATTCGCGCCGACCCATATTGATTGTTGACACAATATCCAGATGGTCGCTACTGACGGGCTGAGCATCATCTTGCGTCGCAGATTGTGAATATTCTTTTGTCATAGAGCTTGCCAGGGTTTCTAGCGCCTATTGTTTCGGTTTAGGCGTGGGATTGGCAGTGGGCGTCGTTGGCGTGCCGTTCAGCTTGGCCTTTTCGGCATCGATTTTGCGCTGCAATGCTCGTAAGTATGCTTGCGCGCCGTCGAGGTCCGTCTGGGTAATGGCATCAAGCTGCTTGGGCATCAACGAAATCTGGCTGACCCAGGTTTCGAGCACCTTCTGAATCGCGATCAGGGTAGCATTATCCTGGTAGGCGCCAGCCAGCCAGCCGCGAGCCGTTTTCAGCGCGCTAAGCATCGTATTCAGGAAGTCACCGGTCAACGTGGCCCCGAACTTGACGATAGGGGAGACAAACACATCGTAGGCCACCCGTGTCAGGCGAGCTGCCGTAACTGCCCCCTCCAGCGAGAAGCCTTCCAGGTTGTCCAGGGCGGTAATAAACTCTCTGCGAACGCTATCAGCGCCCTGATTAAAGGCATCCTGGAGCTGGTGTTCGATGTTTGCGCCCGCATCGCCCAGCGCCTGGGGTATCTTGGGAACCAGCTCGTACGCGCCGATACCGGCCCCTGCCACAGCGGCGGCGCCCATGCCCATCAGGAGGCCACGGCGGGAGATTTTGCGCTTTTTTTTGCGCGGGTTCGAAAGCTCATCCTCGTCTTCGTAATCATCGTAATCGTCTTCAACGTGACGAGGCCGTATTTTGCCGGAAGGTGTGCCGCGTACCAGTCTGGGATCGGGCGCATTGGCTGATGCCCTCGCGCGTGGTCGTGCAGGGATATCGTCGATATAGCCCATAGGGACATCGAGAGGATCTTCATAGTCAAGATCGGGATCGACAGCCTCAAAATCGGCCCACTCGCCCTGCTCTTCATACTCCTCCAATGGTTCGCGCCGCGCAGGGATGTGTGCGCCATTTCTTGCCGGGTCCCTCCTGGAGCCTTGCGAGGGGTAGCGTTCATAGGTCTCGTCTGCCGCTACTTCCATCTGCGCTTCCTGGGCAAGGCGTTTGCTGGTGAGAATATTTTGCCGCAGGAGCTGCCGGGTTCTACGAGGATCGGGACGTTGACTTGATGCTGAACTAAACTGGCTACTTGTTTCCTCTTGATCAGTCCAGCGTTCATGTGAGGACAGGGTATTGGCCCGTCCGCTCTGGCTATGTCCGCTGCGGCTGCGTAGCGGCTCATATTCATGTCCATATTGTCGTCCAGGACTTTTTCGGTAAGTTTTTCGTTCCGAGCGATCCTTCATATTTTTCTCAGCTCCTCCCGCGCTTGCTAACTTCTCCAGGCGCGTACACCTTAAACCCATTCTACACTACTTATTCCAATTCATCAAGGCAAATTGGCATTTTTTATTAAAGAATGGTCTTGATCTCCAGATCGCCAACGCTCCCCGATTCATCGTGGGAGCGTTGGCGATCTGCAAGGAATGGCATGCGCTCATCCATTCGTGTGAAATTCAGCCAGCTTGCATCATCGGAACATGATGGCTATGTTATAATGGGTCACAAGTGTAGATTTATGCCAGGGCCAGGAGGAATAGAGAAACATGGCTGATACGGAGACGAATACAGAGAATATGCCCATTGTTGCCTGCGTGACGGTTGGCATGTTCCAGGAAAATTGCTATCTATACGGCTGCCCTCAAACACGCGAGGCGGTCATCATCGATCCGGGCGACGAACCGGAACGTATTTTGCAGACAATTCAGGAATTGAAGCTCACTCCTAAATATATCATCAATACACATGGGCATATCGATCATATCTGCGCGATTGATGCCGTGAGCGACGTTTACCCCGTTCCGCTGGCGATCCATCCTGCCGACGTTCCAATGTATACCGATGAGCGTACCGCCAGTATGTTTGGACGTAAGGCTCCTCTGGTGAAAAGAAAACCGGATATCTTGCTGCACGAAGGTGATCGGATTACATTTGGCACCCTTGCGCTGGAAGTCGTGCATACCCCCGGTCATACGCCTGGCGGTATCTGTCTGATCAGCCGTCCTTACTGCGTTTTCAGTGGCGATACGCTTTTTCAGCGCGGCATCGGACGCACCGATCTTCCGGGCGGCAACTATGCGGAACTTATCACATCGATCCGAAACAAATTATATATATTAGAAGAAGACCTGGTCGTTTTTTCGGGACACGGGGAACCGACCACCATTGCGGAAGAGAAATATGAAAATCCCTTCGTAACCGTAGAGGAGTAAATTCGTGGCGATCATTTGTGTCATCGGTACGGGCTATGTTGGTCTGGTAACGGGTACGTGCCTGGCCGACATGGGCAATCAAGTAACGTGCGTTGATATTGTACAGGAGAAGATAGATAATCTCAAACGAGGCATTTTACCAATCTACGAGCCTGGCCTGGAAGAACTGGTAGAACGTAACGTCAATGCCGGACGCCTCCGCTTTACCACCAGCTATAGCGAGGGCCTCGATAACAGCGAATTTATTTTTATCGCGGTCAACACTCCTACAAATATGGGTCAGGGCGGGGCCGATATGCGTTATGTTGAGAGCGCCGCGCGCAGCATCGCCGAAGAGCTCGATCACCACGCAATTGTCATCAATAAAAGCACCGTCCCCGTCGGCAGTGGCGATATAGTCTCGCGCGTTATTCGCAATAATCTCAAGCGGGCAAACGTCTCCTTCTCCGTGGTGTCTAACCCTGAATTTCTGCGTGAGGGCTCGGCGATTTTCGATTTCCAGAATCCTGATCGCATCGTCCTGGGCTCTTCCGATAGCGAGGCCGCTCACAAAGTTGCCAGGCTCTACCTGCCGCTGCGTGCGCCTTTCGTCATCACCGATCTCTACACGGCAGAAATGATCAAATACGCCTCCAACGCTTTCCTGGCGACCAAAATCTCCTTCATCAACGAGATTGCCCAGATTTGCGAACGCCTGGGGGCTAATGTCAAAGAGGTTGCGGTCGGCATGGGTTTCGATAAGCGGATCGGGCATGCCTTTCTGGATGCCGGTGTTGGCTATGGCGGAAGTTGCCTGCCCAAAGACGTGCGCGCCCTGGCCTACATGGCCGATGAAGCTGGCCTGCACCCACAGCTCTTGAGCGCGGTCATGGATATCAACCACGATCAGCGCAGGCTCATCGTGACCAAACTGACCAATATCCTGGGTTCCCTGCGTAATAGCGTGGTAGGTATTCTCGGGCTGGCCTTCAAGCCTGAGACCGACGATATGCGCGAGGCTCCTTCAATCGATATTGTGCGCTGGGTCACCAGTCAGGGGGCAACGGTAAAAGTATATGATCCGGTCGCAACTGAGACTGGACGTGAGGCTCTTGCGCGTGAAGGTGTGCGCATGGATGCCGTCACTTTCTGCAAAAACGCGTACGAGGTGGCGCAGGGAGCCGACGCGGTTGTCGTCGTGACCCACTGGAACGAGTTTAAATCGCTCAACATGCAGCAGATCCGTTCAGTCATGCGCCGACCGGTGCTGATTGATGGGCGCAACATCTACGAACCGGCGGAAATGGACCGTCACGGCTTTATCTATCGCGGCATGGGACGGGGCACCAGCCCGGCACCCTCAGTTCTAGCGGCGGGCGATGTTACCGGCACTCTGCCCGAGGAGTCTGTATCGGGTCAGCCTATGCTTGAGGTGGGAGAGGAAAAGGGGAAATGATGGAAGAAGACCGGCCATTGCTCTTTACTCCACTGGTGCGCCAGCCAGGGGAAGCCATTCCTGACAGGCTTTTTGGTCCTGGTGGGCTGGCCGGTCTGCCAGCGCCTCTGCATCCGCCGCAGGGCGTCAATATCGCCGTTGGCATCGACATCATCGAAGTCGCTCGTGTGCGCAAGGTCTACGAGAAGCATGGGGAGCGTTTCCTCAAGCGTGTTTTCACCGAGCGCGAGGTGCAGCAGTGCCGCGGCAAAGCCACGCGGCTCGCCGGACGTTTCGCCGCCAAAGAAGCCATCAGCAAGGCGCTAGGAACCGGTATCCACGGCGTCGCCTGGCGCGAAATGGAAGTGGTGCAACTACGCAGCGGACGCCCCACCGTACGTTTGCACGGCAACGCGAAACGTCGGGCCGAACAGCTCGGCCTCAGCGCCTTCGATGTCAGCATCGCCGACCTCGTCGAATTCTCCATCGCCATCGCCGTCGCAATCCAGACTGGTTTTGGGCAGGAGCAAACAAAAGTGGGGAATGAATGATAAGTTAATAAGAGATCGCCTGACTTTATAATTGCTGCTAAGTTTTTCTTCTGCCACGATAGATATTGAAGCCATAAGTATAAATTTCAGCAAAGCGATACCCTTGCTCTTTACTACGTTGTTTTGTCAATTGTTCCTGAAAATGATGCATTTTTCCTCTATCAACGAGACCGGCGCTCTTCAATATGCACAGGATGCTCAGGAATGCTCTGTAGAGCTTTCTGGAAGCAGGGAGGATAGAGCGGAATTTTTTCAAGCTGGGCAATGGGGAGCCAGTCGAAGCGTAAAGAGGTTCCCTCCTCGTCTACATGCGTGAATGGCTCCAGGCTTTGATAGATATAGGCATCGGCGGGAGCGGTCATCAAAAAATAAAGCCCGAGTTCGTGCTCGAAAGAGCGGAAGTGATTGAAAAAATTCTCGACAATATAGAGCAAGCGCTCAATTTGCACCGTAATCCCCAGTTCCTCCTGCATCTCACGAAAAAGTGTGGAAGTCGCCGATTCGCCCAGTTCGGCGCGCCCACCGGGGAGAAACCAGAACTTCTCTCTGACGGCAGCCTCACAGAGCACATGCCCATTATGGATAAGAACGCCGCCAACACGATAGGTAAAACGTATTCTGGCCGGTTTGAAGGTAATCATCGTACGAGAAGCATCCATCGGTTGATCCTTTTTATGCTTAGCCTGCGTTCATCGGGTAGTAATTTGTACTATCTGGAAACATAACATAACAAATCGCCTGTTTCTATAGTAAAATACTCTTTGCAACGGGTGGTGTCTCTCCTGAACCTATGCGGAGAGATGTGCCTGAGTTATATCATAACACTTTTCCGGCTAATATACCTGCACGTCGATTTTCGTAAGGTGCTGTAAGCAGCCTTGTTGAAATATGCGAGCCTTGTTATAATGCTTTATAGCAGTTTTTCGGTTGCTACCGATGATGTATATGGCATAACCAGGGATATGAGGACAGCATGGCAGACACGGTATTGTCTGGCTCACTAAAGGACTTTGGGTTAGTAGAAGTGTTGCAGGTGGTGGAGTTGGGTAGCATGACAGGCGCTATTCATCTCAAGCAGGGCGATGGGCATATGGGGGTCATTTACTTCAATGAAGGTAAAATGGCTAATAGCTCCGAAATTGATCCCGGAGCCCTGACGCTCGGTGATGTACTACAACAACTAGGCATGACCACCTTTCACCATATTGAGCAGGCTTTTGCCCAGCAACTACAGGACCCCTTTGGCAAACGCATTGGCGAGCGGCTTGTCTATATGGGCGCAATTACGGAAAAGCAGTTGAAGGAGGCTTTGCGTACAAAGGCGCTCTGGACGATCCGCGAGTTGTCTCTCTGGCAGGATGGTATCTACGAGTTTTTTGCGACCCCGAACGTGCAAAAACTCTTACCCTACGGAGAAATTTCCCTCGATATCGATGTCGTGCGGGTGACGATGGAGATGGTGCGCTACTCGGACGAGTGGCAGGAACTGCGCCAGTTTCTTCCACAGGGCGTCCAGACCATGCTTCAGATGGCCCCGGCCATCCCCTATCCATTGCGCTTTGACGTGCGTTCCCTGGAACTGCTTACCCATGTGAATCTTTATCGCAAAGTCAGGCGCATTGCTTGCGCGATCCGCCGTCCCGAACTCGAGGTTGCGCGCGACCTGGCGCAACTGGTGCAGCAGAAGTTCCTGCAATCCGTCTACCAGGATGTGACTCCACGCATGAATGGTCGGAAGGTGCGGCTCCCAGAGCCAGCCGAGAAGCTGCGCCTGGAGAACTTCGCGCTCCTGGACCTGATCAGTCGCATGGAGCAGGAATGGGATAAGCGGCGCACCCCGATGGAACAACTGCCCGCCCTGGTGGAGTTTATCAACTGGACGATGGATGCCCTGGCAGAAGCCTGCCGGACGAACGGCACCGAACTGGACCCCAATACGCTGAGATCGTTGATGTATGGCGAGCGGCTGCACTATATGGGAACCTACGAGTTTAAAGTCGATCAGAATCATATCGACGTCGATAATTTTAGCGCCCTCTGTTATGAAGTGCTCAGCGGCGATATCCAGAAGGCCGAAGC
The DNA here is from genome assembly GCA_035293765.1 of Ktedonosporobacter sp. Taxonomy (GTDB): domain Bacteria; phylum Chloroflexota; class Ktedonobacteria; order Ktedonobacterales; family Ktedonobacteraceae; genus DASRHT01. The sequence continues at coordinate 159,845 of DATGMF010000097.1, read as the reverse complement.
GTTTTACGATGAAGCTTCAAAGGTGCTCCAACGCCTGCTTTCCTGTATCTTCGATGCCATCAATGCCCGCGTCGCCAACCCGCGCGAACGTCTTGAGAACCAGGAAGTGTGGGAGGCGATGTTCGAACAGTTTGCCCTGCAACGGAGCGAATAGGGGACGGGGCTTGTCCCGTCCCTACGAACTGCTATGGGTTTTGGCGTAACGCCTGAACAAAAGTATTGGCACAATGATTAACACGATGATAAACAGATAGGCGGCGATGTTGATGACGGTGGTCAGGATATTCGCCTGCTGCGGCGTTGTGCCTATCACGGGAGGATAGAGGCCCGTGATGATGAAATGCGGGCTACCGCCGACGCTGATCGTGGTGATCGGCTGGCGACCGGGCAGATCGAGCATAGCGACATTGCCGCTGGCAAGCGCCACAAAGCCAAGCTGCCCATCGCTGGTAATCGCGACCGATTCAGGCTTGACCCCGAGATTGATGGTCCGGCTGGGTTCCGGCGGCGGCGCAAAGCCGGCATTGACGGGCGCAAGCACGAGCAAGCGGTTGTTCTGCTGATCGGGAACGTAGACCTCGCCCGTCGTCTGATCATAGTCCATCGGCCCAAAAACTCCGCCTTTGATCAGGGGCACAAGGTTATGTTCGCTCAGGCCAATTGCCATGATGTCGCCCTGGCGTGTGGTGACGTAAACCGTTGCGCCTGGCGGAATGCTCACATACTGCGGCCCGCCCGCGATGTTGATGCTGCCAAGCATTTTTCCGCTTGTATCGTCGAGAATTGTAAGATCGTTGGTGGTAGCAATCCAGAGCTGGTTGCCACTGCTACCAGGCGAGGCAGAGCCAATATTTGCCACCGCCATTCCATATACCGGCCCATCTGTCTGGAACGTCTTTTTAACCGCGCAATTTGTCGGATCAATCACGGTGATGTCGGCTGCTCCATTGCCGGCAGTATAGAGCAGGTTGGCGCTGGTATCAAGTACTAATAAGCTCGGTTGCCCAGGCACATCAGCGGAGCAGACCGTGTCGCCCGTCCTGGCCGCTATAACCGCAACCTTTCCCATCTGAGGCTGGGTCACATACAGGAAACGACCATCGGTGCTGAGAATAATGCCGTGCGGATCGCCGCTGGCGGCAATGGTGCTCGTGACCTTTTGTTGCGCCACATCAATCACGGCGATACCTTTATTCGCCCCTGCCACGTAGGCCAGATTGGGCGCGCCGCCATCGGCCAGTGCCGGTATCGGCATCAGCGCGGCGAGCAGGAAACAGCTAAAGGTCGGTAGAACGAACAAACGATATATTTTTAAGCACATGACAATTTCCACTTCTACCTGGGCGTAAGCGATGACCATTTCGCGCTATCTTGATCGAAGCGAAAGACCTCGGTGGGATAGGAGAGCGAAAGGTAGACCTGCGATGGATTGGTCGGGTTCACCACCAGGTTGCCGAGGGTACCTTTAATAGATGGAAGCATACTCCATGTGTGTCCCCCATCGGTGCTGCGATACACGCCAGAAGCTGTTTTGCCGTAAATCGTTGTGGGATCTACCGGTGAGACCGTGAGGGAGTTATACGCGGCCTGCGCGCTCACCAGGGAGAAAGTCTTGCCTCCATCGGTCGATGAATAGATACCGGCATCGCCTGAGGCATAGATTGGTTGTCTGGGTCCTGGAGTGACAAGGCCAAAAATGCCGCCGGTAATCCCTTTGATTAGCTGCCAGTGCGCTCCGCCGTCGCTGCTGCGAGCCAGGCCGTCGCTACTGGCAGCCAGGATCTGGCCCGGTGCATCTGGTAAAGGCAATAGACTGGTCAGCGTGCCAAAGGGTAGCGTACCAATAGTGGTAAAGTGCTGTCCGCCATCCATACTTATTTTGAGGCCGAGCGCGCCAAGATCCGGCACGTAGACATACACTTCATCTGGTGTATCATTGCCCGCGGCTGCAAGATAGATGTTAGCTGAAGGCGTGAGGCTGCTCGCGGCGATGCTCATTTGCCAGGTGCGGCCCTGATCGCCGCTGGTATAAAGCCCTATCGTTCCCTTATGAGAGCTGGTTACCGCCTGCGTTAAGACATAGAGCCGTTGCGGGTTGAGCGGACTATTCACCAGCGAGTAGGTCATCAGGCCGTCCATGAGCTGGCCCGGACCGGCGGCAACGAGCGTCCAGGTGGCGCCATTATCGGCGGACCGGAACAGCCCGTAATGGGTCGCCAGGACCAGCACATTATTAGGGAACGCGAGCAACGAATGGACGTGATTAGCTGCCGTGCCAAAGCCATTGACGCGCGCCGCGGTTGGCGTCGTTGATGTTGTATTATCTGCATTGAGGCCACTACAAGCTGTAAAGAATAATACCAGCAAGATGAGCGCGATGAATCTGCTCTGCCTGCGCTTCGTAGGGACCAGCTTTAGCGCGTCCGGCGGTGTTGAAGCGCGGAAAGTTATAAAGCGGTTCGCGGTACTCAACCCGCGATACTTTGCTGCAAAATATGTATTCATAGACCTACCCTTGATAGAACTATTCCAGATTCTCAGATGCTCTTCTGGTATGATCATACTCTAATCGTCAAGTATGGATGAGCGTCGGCACGCGGCACTCATGCAGCACGTTATCCGGCGTCTTCACCAGTACCCGTATTGTCCAGTGACCGGGCATCATAAAACCGCCCTGAGAGGTAAAGTGGTTGTTACCATCCGGCAGCAGATAGAGTATTTCGTCGCTCATCACCATATCAATCGAGTTGAGGTAGAGCGTCACACTTACGTCTGAAACAGGCTTACCATTCTGGTCTATAACTGTAACGATGAAGTTGTTCAAGCCAAGATGATTTGGCGTGACGTTAAGCTTGATCTGGAATTTGTTATCGCTGGTTTGCTGCGTTGCACTAAGGCCGCTGCTTGGCGTTGGCGCGACCGTCGTATCTGCCGCAGCGCTGTTACAGGCCGCCAGCAGGGTGGACAGGCTGAACATCGTGAGCAAGCCACGGCGAGAGATAAAGTGGTTCGCCCCTGATGAGGGGCGATCCCGTGATGCACGATCTATCTGCATGATACATCCTTGATTCTCAACAATAGAAAATGCCGAGCTGACCTCAACCCTGGACAGTTATCAGAACTCTGTTCTCGTGCAGGGTATTATCAGGCGTGCGAATCTGGAAGCGGACCCACCAGCGACCTCCCATCGTAAGATCGCCATGTCCGCTAAAGCCGCCCTTCCCATCTGGTTGCAGGTTGACCACCTCTGTTCCCATATCCATATCAGCTCCGGTCAGGTAAAGCGATACGCCCACATTGGTATCAGGCTGGTTATTCTGGTCCATTACCGTGGCTGTGAAGGCATTCGGGCCAAAAGTATTGGGAGAGATGGTGATCTTGACTTGAAACTTGCCATCGCTGGTATGTGCTGTTGTGCTAAACGTCGATGCTGTGGAACCCGGCGACTGTATGCCGGGCGTCTGAGCAGTAGTCGCAGGCAGCAATGTGCCTGCAAAGACGTTCATCAGCCCTGTGCAGAGCAGGACTGCCACGCCCAGCAGCGGCTCCCAACGCAAAATATTCGTCAGCCTGCGCGTCTGTCCCGAAACGCTCATCTCCAGCATTTTAACCTGCTGCGCCGTGGCCTGGCTATCTTTCCTGGTCGTGAGATATTGCTGGTAGGTTTTAGCCAGTTGCGGGCGCAAGCGCAAGACGTGAATGGCACTGGTCAGCAGGAGACCGCCCACCAGAAGCACTTTGACCACGAGGGCGCGTCCGTAAGCTGTGGTATAGAGCTGGTCCCACGAGGTCATATGCACGGTCGCGTTCAGCGGCCCCGTCAGCGACATAATAATCACGCCGGTAATAGCCAGGGGCGAAAAGCGCGGCAGCGTCGTCAGCAATGAGCGCGCCCGCTCTATCAGGGAATCTGGCTGCAAGACGGGTAGATAGATAGTGGCAATGTACATCATGCCGCCAACCCAGAGCGAGGCAGCCAGTAAGTGTAGCCAATCCCCCAGAATCGCGAAGGTCGCAATACTGCCGCTAACTGCCGCTGCATGCCCCGAGAGCGCCACCGCGATTAACAGCGCCAGCCCGAGCACTAAATTTATCCAGGAAAGAGCGGCTCTGACGCCCTTTGCAAGTTGTCTGGCGAGCAGGGTGTATACGCTAATCGCTATTGCCAGCACGATGACAAGCTCGCGCATGATCCAGTAGGTACCGAATTGTCCATGTGATATCAGACCAATAAGATTTGACGGGACAAATACCTGACTCCACTGCCCGTTGGTGAGTGAAAGAGACAGGCCCAGCAGCACCCCGATATTTGCCAGGAAAAGGACTCCCAGAGCTGGCAGCGAGAAGCGTCTCTCGAAACGCTCTTCTTCACGTTGTCGTATGGCGGCCTGCTCTGGTTGATCATCTTCTGCTAACTGCAGGACGAAGGTGCGCCAGAGCTGCGCTCCCATCCAGAAAACAACCCCAAGCTCGACCAGCGTAATCATAATCAGGCTAAAGAGCGTTGGGCCGTCAAGCTGACCGGTAGCAGCGCCCCCACTTGCGCTAGTCTGTCCGCTATTCAAACCACTGGCCGTCGGTACCGGGTCGCCTGGCAACGCCACGGTGAAAAGAAACGAGCCACTGAGCACATGCCCATCAGCGGCGGACTGGGTGCGCCAGATGACGATGTAGACCGAAGTTGGCAGGTTGGGCGAGAGCTGCACATCCATTTCGCGAGGGTCATTAGAAGAAACGTGTGCCTGCCCGGTATCAACCCTATGGTTGCTTGAATTCATCACCGATGCCGTACTGAATGTCGGGTTCAAGTCTTCGCTGAACCACATGCGTACCTGCGACGGAGCTTCGTTGAGTACAGCATCTCGTGCCGGATCAGAACGCAGCAGCACGGCATGGGCTTCGCTGGTGAGCGGGAAAAATAGCATCAGGCCCAGAGCGAGCGGGATGGCGATCAATAGCAGGCGTCGTATAGCCCCCAGACGTCGTTGAACTTGCATAAGAAATCCAATCTGGATGAAAACATCGTGCGAATGCTGCAACCATTGTGATAGATGGTTGCATTGCTATCAACTATATACGATTCACGCCTTCCCCCAGTTACTCCTAGTAACCTGCAGCGGGGAGTTCTTTGGCATTGATGAAAGATCCGCTGGCACCACTGGCAAATCCGAGGATTGTCCTGGTGGATCTTCTGTTCCCTGGCAATATTATACTCAGCGAGTATGAGAGATAAACAAGAGTACTAATATTATAGTACGTTGGCATGTAACTGTGCAACAGAAGATGAAAGGCGCAAGACATAGCAATTCACATCTTGACAGAGCTTGCCCCCCACAAAACTCCCTTTTCTTGAAATAAAAATGGTGAATATGCTACGATTAAAAGAATCGGTGCTGTACTCAGGCTAAGATATAATAGAACATATGCAAACTATCGATGGCGCAGACAACCTTGAGGCTTTAGAAGAACTGCTCCAGGTGCGGTTCCACGACCGTACACTCTTACAGCGAGCGGTCACTCATCATTCCTGTTGTGTGGCTACCGCCGTGCGCGATTCGTACGATACGCTCGAATTCCTCGGAGATGCCATTATCGGCGCGCACGTTGTGGAGTATATCTATCGCATGTTCCCTGAAGCCTCTGAAGGTGAGATGACGGCGTTAAAGTCTGAAGTTGTGAGCCGCCGCGTCTTTGCGCAGATCGGGCAGCAGCTAGGGCTCTTTTCCTTTATTCGCGTCGATCTTGCCAATCTGCGCACATTCAACGAACGCTCTCGCGATTCCCTCTGCGCCGATGTGCTTGAAGCCATCGTCGGTGCAATCCATATCGATCAGGGAGCGCAGGCGGCGCGCGAGTTTGTGGCGCGTATTATATTTCCAATGGTAGAGCAGATCAACCACCAGACGCTTGATACCAACCCTAAGGGCCGTTTACAAAAGATTGTCCTGGAGCGTTCAGGAAGCTTGCCGCGCTATCGCGTGCTGGAACAGAGCGGTCGCAATAACGACCGCGTTTTCCTGGTCGGCGTCTATGAGCATGATGTCCTCCTGGGTAAGGGCAAAGCGTCCAGTATCAAGGAGGCAGGTCGCCTGGCAGCCCGCGAGGCCCTGGAAGTCCTGTTCAAGAAAGATACACATTAGGCTTGTTAATGGTGCCAGAAGATATCTTTAGCTGGTATGAGGCGAATTTGCCGCTCAAGGAACGGAAGGTACGCGGTCACTTCTCAACTCCACCACCGCTTGTAGAGCGCATATTGGACTCCTGTGGCTATTGTCCTGAGTATGACCTTTCTCAAATACGCGTGCTCGATCCCGCCTGTGGCAGCGGCAACTTTCTGGCGGGCGTTGCTCGTCGCCTCCTCGCCTCCGCGGGCCGTCTCAATTTGGACCATGCCGCGCTCCTCTCAGCGGCACAGCGTAACATCTGGGGCTTCGATCCCGATCCCGTGGCTTGCTTTCTGGCTGAGATGCAGTTGCGTACCATCCTCGTGGACGAGCCCGTCGTCTGCGAAAATACAGGACAAGCAATGTCAGGTGCCGACATTGAAGAAGACCAGCTCTCGCTACACATTCATCAGGCTGACGGGCTGGCTTTCCCCTGGGGCGAGTGCGAGGACGTTGACCTTTTTCTCGCCAACCCTCCCTATCTTGCGGCTAAAAATAGCGATTTGAGTTGTTATAGCTTTGCACATCGTCGCGGCCAGGCCGATAGCTACTTGTTATTTCTCGATCTCGCCTTGCGCGTCGTACGTCCCGGTGGTTGGATCGGCCTGGTATTGCCCGATCCCGTACTGGCTCGCACCAATGCAGCTCGGGAGCGTCGGCGCCTGCTGAAAGAGACGACGGTGCATGCCCTCTGGCACCTCTCTGGCGTCTTCTCCGCTTTTGTTGGCGCCGTCGTGATTGTCGCGCAGAAATCCCGCCCATCATCCCTCCATCAAATATGCTGGTCGCGAGAAAAATGGGCTGTAGGGGCGGGGCTTGCCCCCGCCCTCAACGAACCTGCCCCTACAACCTCGCCCCAATTTATCTCGCAATCGCTGCTATTACAGCAAACCGGCGCGGAATTGCGTTACCTGCTCAGCGAAGTTCGGGGAACCTTGCTGGAGCGGCTGCATGCTTTGCGGTACGAAGTGCTGGAAGCTGATAAACGGCGGAATTTTGCAGAGTTAGGTGATCTGGTAGCGGTGCGGCGTGGCGAAGAACTGGGGAAAGCGCATCCATCGCTGCTGAAAACGCCACCCGTTGATGGGCAAGACTGGCATCCCGTGTTGCTCGGTGGCATCGATGTGCGACCGTATGCGAGCCCGCTTGGGCATAGCTGGATAGCGCGCGCTAACATCTGCAAGCCGCTTGAACGTTATCTTGCCCCTAAGTTGCTCGTTGTGAAGAGCACCGGCTATTTGCAGGCGGCGCTTGATTTACAGGGTCATGTCGTGCTACAGACGTTATACCTGCTCAGCTTATATCCAGATGGAACAGAAGACGATCTCTATTTTTTGCTTGCTCTGCTCAATTCACGCTTGCTGCGGGAATATATCTACGTATTGTATACCGCCTACAAATGGGTGCAGCCGCAGATAGAGCAGCATGTGCTGGTCCACTTGCCAGTGCCGATAATCGATATCCCTGAAAGAAGCCAGATTATCAGGCAAGCAAAGCTATTGATGCATGCTTGCAGCCAGCAATCCTCCGTTGTAGAATTTGAGAGGCACTACAAAGAAATGTACGAAGAACAGGAGCGCGCAATCTGCGCGCTCTATACACATGCCCTGTAGGGGCAGGGCTGGCCCCTGCCCAGGCACACCACGCGATCTCGTTAGGAATAGGGCTGGCCGCCCTGACTAAAGGGCCCTGTACGCATACAATCTCGTAGGGGCGGGACTTGTTCCCGCCCTGACATGGTGGCCTGTCCCATCCGGGCATAGAATCACAGTATAATAAGTACAATAGAAACAATCTGACAAAGGAGTCAATGTGATGGCTGAAACTCGTCCAATTCGTGTCCTGGTGGCAAAGCCGGGGCTAGATGGGCATGATCGCGGCGCGAAGGTGATTGCGCGCGCCCTGCGTGATGCCGGTATGGAAGTAATCTATACAGGTATTCGTCAAACGCCTGAAATGATCGTGGAAGCGGCAATTCAGGAAGATGTCGATGCTATTCTTTTGAGCATTCTCTCCGGCGCACATATGGCTCTCTTCCCCAAAATTATGGAACTGCTCAAACAGAACGATGTTGATGATGTGCTGGTCGCCGCGGGGGGGATTCTGCCGGATGAAGACATTCCGGCGATCAAAGAACTGGGGATTAAGGGCTGCTTCGGACCTGGCACCCCGATGGAGGATATCATTACCTTTGTGCGTGAAAATGTTCAGCCCGACCGCCTGGCTGCTGAGGTATAGGTGCTAGCTTGCAAAACATCGTTGAACGACTGCTGAACGGGGATCGTCGTGCGTTAGCGCGCATGGTCACACTGATTGAGAACGAGGCTCCGCAGGCTCGTCGCTACCTGACAGAACTTCACCAGCATACCGGGCACGCGCACATTGTAGGCGTCACCGGCTCCCCGGGCGCGGGCAAAAGCACCCTCGTCACGCAGATGGTACGTGAATTGCGCAGCCGCGAGCGCAAAGTTGGCGTGGTAGCGGTTGATCCCAGCAGCCCCTTCTCCGGCGGCGCGATTCTGGGAGATCGTATCCGCATGATGGAGCTGGCGGGCGATCCGGGAGTCTTTATCCGCAGCATGGCGAGCCGGGGCAGCCTGGGCGGTCTTGCCGCTTCAACGCGCGACGTTGTGCGCTCGATGGATGCCGCGGGCTATGACCCCATCATTATCGAGACAGTGGGTACCGGACAGGCTGAGGTCGAGGTCATGCGCACCGCGCAAACCGTCCTCGTCGTGGTTGCACCAGGCATGGGAGACGACATTCAGGCCATCAAGGCCGGCATTCTAGAGATCGCCGATATCTTCGTCGTGAGCAAGATGGATAAGCCGGGGGCCGACCAGACCGTGGCGGAACTGGCGATGCTGTTAAGCCTCGACTCTAACCGGCGCAAAGCTGCATGGCGCATCCCCATCGTCAAAGTTGCCGCCCTCAAAGGGCAGGGCATCCCGCAGCTCATTGACGCCATCCAGCAGCACCGCGAGTATCTCACTGAAAGCGGCATGATGGAGCACCGCGCCCAGCGTCAGGTCCGTAGCGAGCTCCAGGTCCTGATCATGCAAGCGGTCGCCAACTCCCTGAAGGCGACTATCAGCGAAGAAGAATGGAACGCCCTCATCGCCGATATCACCAAACGCGAACGCGACCCCTACAGCGTAGCGCAAGAGCTGGAGGCGCGCATCGGACTGAAGCGGTAAACGTGATTTTGTAATGACGAAGGTGCCATTTTAAGAACATTTTGTATGATCATACAAAATGTTCTGCTCGTTTTTTATATAGTAGATGAAGCACAACTTCACAGATAATACGGCAGCCCTTTGATGGCTTCACCATAGAGATTGAGCACTTCATTGGCGAAATCTTCGGAGAAGTCTGCACTGAGCTGATAGACTAGAGGGGTGCTCCACTCGTACTCCGTGTCCTGAGCGAGCTTCTCGCGCTGCGCCTGTACATACGGCAATGCCGGGGTCAGATGCCCATCAGGGTTGTAATCAGGCTCCTGGAGAATTTTGATCAAGGTATCGACACAGGCCAGGGTATAGGCATGCACTGAATGCTCTGCGCCTCCAAGAATGGCCCCTCGCTGTCGGGCAAACGTGTGAAACGTTTCATTCATGAATGCCCCTCGCAAAATCGCTCCCTGGAGTTGCGTCTGCTCATCAAATTGAATCTCTGCCAGGCCAGCTTCCGTCAGATCAGCTCCGCGCAGGTCGGCCCCCCGCAGATCAGCCACTCCAAGACTGCTAAAGCGTAGATCGGCTTCCACAAAAGAAGCATTCCTGCAACTCGTCCCATCAAATGTGACAACAGCCAGGCGTGCCTCACGAAAGTTGGTATTGCTTAAATTGCAGAGGCGAAAACGGCATCCCTGGAGGGTGGCTTGCACAAAAGAGGCATTGGTAAAATCATTTTCAAAATGATTGCCCCTAATGATGGAGACATAATCAAAAGTGGTGCCAATCATCTGGCAAGCAGTTATATTTTGAAGATTGCGGGCATAATCAAAACGCGCTCCTGAGAGATCCACCTCTATCAGATCAAGATACGCGTCCGGTGTGTGAATTCCGCGAAAATCAAGATGTGGCGCGACTTCGTCGCTAAATGGCAAACGCGCGACAAGCTGTGGAAGTTGTTCAACGAGAGAACGCTCATAGTACATTGCCTGTATTGTTTCCAGGATCTGCTTCCCCTCTTCGATTTCCCAGCGATCCTCAAGTTGTTGGCGTGTGGCCGGCATCATATCTACCTCCGTCAAGAAATCGTGCTTGCGCAAATGGCTCTCTCTTGTGGCTCGGGTCAGCTCCTGGGAGGTTTGGCAACCGGACCAGGTGGCAGACCATGAGCAATCGCAATAATCGCAATAACGCCCCCTTGATTATACTTGCTTTTACTGGGGATTTCAGCATAGGATGTGTAATCAATAATGATCGTTTTCCCATTGGGCAGAACCATTTGCACGTCGGGCCTTTGTTTCATTCCAGGGAACTGGCTATCAAATCGTATCTTATAACGAAAACGAGTGGTCAGTGTGGGATACCAACTTGCGGAGGGCATGTTATGCTCAATCCAGCGCTGGACAGCGTACCCATACGCAGTGTAGAGCGTTGAAGGATACTCCCCTGTTATAGAACTCTTTCTGGCAAGAAGAAAGGCGCGGATTTGTGGATTTTCTAATGCATATGCTGGTATGCCCTGGAAATTGTTTTGCGTATCGATCTGTTGCTTCCAGGCAAGGAGTTGCTGCTCGGCCAGTTGCGAATAGCGTTGCGACTCCGCTGCCAGGAAATCCGCGGCTGGATTGGAGAAAGGGCTACCAGAGACATAATTCTTTCCGGCCTGGGTGAGCCATGTAAGATCTTGCTTGATCTGAGCCTCACTGATTCCAGTCATCACGAAGTATACCAGATAACCGTCTGGCAACTTGGGATAGGTTTGTTTCAGATCCAGCAGGACCAGGGCCTGATCCTCAACATATTTTTGCAGAGCTGGTCCCGTAAGGTTCCGAGGAGCAAAAGCGGTGAGATACTCGATCTCTGCCAGGGTGACTACCCCGGGCGCCATACCGTTCAGCGTCTCATAGATACTGTTCGCCAGATCTTTCTTATTTGGCTGATTTGGGTCCTCCAGGTTCGGTGCTGGCATACCTGCATTGATGCTTAGATACCTGATTGTTGCATCATTGCGAAAAGCATTGCTCATCTGGAGGATCTGTCCGTTGAGCCATGAGTCCACATTCTGCCAGACCAGCTCCATCGCCAGACGCTTCATTGACTGCTGCCAGTTGTCGATAGCCAGGGCCAGCGCTCCGAGGTGATAGTCCATCTGGATATCATCCAGAATACCTCCGACAATGAGTCCCACGAGCGATGCCAACTCCAGACCACTGAGTATGTCTTCTCCCAGATTCTGGAGCTGTTCCCAGGTGCCAGGAGGTGGTTCCAGCTTCTGAGACTCCATCATCATTGCACCCATGCCGCCCGGCTGAAACTGCTTCTCGATTGCCGAGAGGATAAAGTTCGAGCTGGGAAAGTCTTTCAGGGCATTCAGATGAGGCTGCATGTCAGCGATGGTAGATTGACAGAGCTGCGCAGCCTGCGTGAGGTAAGTCGATACTCCTTTTGCATCGTATGCGCTAAGCTTACTCTCGCTCGTAAGGTAGTCGCCTATCAGATTTGCTACAGCGTCCGACGCTGTTCCCTGAAAAGAGATCCCAGGCGTATAAAGTTGTCCGATGGCTTGCTGGGTCACCACCACCATATCATCATGTGCGAAGTCGAGCTGATCCAGGTGATCTTGAGGTGGGAAATTGGATGGCCTCTTGGGAAATAAGTGCAGTGGCCTGATAAAATCATCTTCGACGGCGGTGGTAAACGCCTGCACATCATTAAAGATCCCGTTCAGTGTATTTGTGACATCCTGTAGGGTATTCCCCACAATCTTAGTTCCTCTCAGGCTACGGAGTAAAACCTCTGTGGTTGGTATAGTTGTCGAAATTTGTTGCTATACCTGTGTCCGTTTGCTCAATCTGATCGATAGCGTCATAAAGCGCCTGAACAAACTTTTCCAGCCAGTCATAGGTGTCGCGTAAACGTTCTTCGTGGGGATCAAGCAGGTCTTTCATATAACTGGTGACATCAAGCGAGTAAGGTATTCCTCCCATTAACCCAGCTCCATAAACAACCGGCAAAGTCACATGTGCGTGCTTAGGAGCGCTCTGTGTAAGATACGACTGAACTGCGTTCCAGTGGGTGGTATGCTCATTGCGTGACAAACTGATTTGAGCAAGAATTTTGCTGGCCGCTGTGCGAAGCTGATCAGTTGGAAAGAGGATTTCATCATTGCTTGAGCCGCCCGTGTCGGGGCCTTTAATAATGGGCATTCTTTTTTCTCCTGATACATTTTCCAGCTTTTCATCGTAAGTGAACATTCGAGATACTGCAAAAGAAGATGATTTTATTTTCGGTTGAGCACCACTAGCTGTTAAAGGAATAGCATATGTTTTTGGCAAGACGAATCGAGGATCGAAAACTTTGATAGCTGATCAATGATATGTTTTGTTTGCTCTTTAACTACCACGCTGTTTTTGTTGTTTATTGCAAACGGTACTCATATCAGAAAAAGTTATTACTTGATCATATTTATATTAACCAAGAAACTCGTAGATGTCAATATAGCCCAAATCACCCAGGGCGATTAAAAAAACGCTGTTTTAGTTCGAAAAAGGTATTGTGCTGAGGTGGGAAGCTAATTACTGAAAAATATAACATGAGGCTTGGGAGTTCCGTCTCCAAAAAGGCAGAAAGAATATAATAGTGGTGTGCTAATTTTTGGGAAAAATTTTATAAACCAGGTACAGAAAGCGGATGAAGTAGTATGTCCACCACCATCGACCTGCGGGGCCGCGATCTCATTATCACGCCGCCCGCGGAATGGCAATATCTGCCATTGCCGGAACTGCTCTCAGCCCTCTTTGGGCAGCATCTCCCGGCCTATGTGCGCAGCAACATTGCACAGGATAAGCGGCACCACTTTTTGCGTACGCTGCCGATCCACTTCAGCGCCATCAAGGATGCCCTGCGCCGCCAGCAGGTCCCCTTCGACGTTGCTTTTGAGGCGCGACCGGCCTTACCCTTCAGCACAAAGCTAGCGATGGAAGCGCGCCCTTATCAGGATGCCGCCCTGGCCGGCTGGTTGGCAGAGAGCAGCGCGGGCGTGGTGGTGCTGCCCACCGGAGCGGGCAAGACCTTTGTGGCGGCAATGGCAATTCACGAAACGGGCTTGTGGACGCTGGCGGTTGTGCCAACAATCGATCTTTTGCAGCAGTGGCGCAGTGCCCTTGCTGCCGCGCTCTCGTTAGCGGTTGACGAAATTGGGGTCTTCGGCGGCGGCGAGAAAGATCTGAAGCCGATTACGATCATCACGTATGACTCGGCGGCCCTCTATCCGCGCGAACTACGGCACTTTGGCCTGCTGATCTTTGACGAGTGTCACCATCTGCCCGCGCCTACCTATCGTCTGATCGCGGAAAGCTCGTTCACTCCCTTGCGCCTCGGTCTGAGCGCGACCCCTGAACGCAGCGACATGGCCCATGCCGACCTGATTGAATTAATCGGGCCGGAGGTCTACCGGCGCTCTCCCTCGGAACTCACGCAGGAGCGTTACCTGGCGCAGTATCGCGAGCAGCGGATCAATGTTGCGCTCAGTAGCGAGGATGAGGAACGTTATAATGAGCAACGGCGCGTCTTTCGCTCGTTTTTACAGCGCCGCCGCATCATTTTGCGCAGCCCCGAAGACTTTCAGCAGAAACTCATTTTTATGAGCGCACGCGATCCCGAAGCGCGCACCGCTATGCTCGCCTGGCGCGAGGCTCGCAACATCGCGATGAACGCTCCCGCCAAGTACGCAGAGATCGAGCGCATTTTGCGCGATCATGGCGGCGACCAGGTGATCCTCTTCTCCGAGTACAATTACGTGGTCGATGAGATCAGCCGCCGCTTCTGTATCCCCAGCATCACGTATAAAACGCCCACAGAAGAGCGGCGCACGATCCTGGAACGCTTTCGCACAGGGCAGTATAGCAAGCTGGTAACGGGGCGTGTGCTGAATGAGGGGGTAGACGTGCCGGATTGTCGCGTGGCGATTATTGTGAGTGGCAATAGCACAAAACGCGAATATATTCAGCGCCTGGGGCGAATCTTGCGTCCGAAAGAGGAACAGGCTCTCCTCTACGAGCTGATCACTAGTGGGACAACAGAGGAGCATATTGCGCAACGTAGAAGATGAGCCAGAGCAAGAGCAGGATCAGCAGCGTGATAACAACCATGCCTTGCAGCGGCGGCATAGTAAATCGCTGTATGGACTGTACGGAAGTAATCGGCGGCTGAGCTACGATCTCCAGGGGACCCTGTGGTTCCGCGTAAGCGTCTTGATTGTTTGCTGTCTGGAGAGGGACGGGAGGGATGGTCGGAGCTTTCAAGATATCGTTCGATGGTGTGATAGGCTCCGCGTTTTTTCCCGGTTGAACAGCAAACACCGCCTCTAATTGCACAGGTGGTTGCACCTCCTGAGGTGGTATCGGTGACGCCAGTGGAACAGGAGCCGACGTGGATAGAGGGGATGCGGTTGGCGTCGCAATACTATGCCTGGTTTCGTTGAGCACCGGAGGCACCGGGATATGAAAGGCTTCGGCGAGCGCAATCGTCATCTCGGCGGCTGAGGGGAAACGATCAGCAGGCTTCCTGGCAATACTTTTCAAAATGACTTTCGAAACCTGCGCCGGAAGCTGCACATTAATCGATTCCGGAGGCACCGGCACGCCTTGAATATGTTGCATCAGGATCGCAATGGCTGTATTGCCGCGAAAGGGCGTGGCTCCGGTCATCATTTCATAAAGGATGATGCCAAGCGAGTAGAGGTCGCTGCGGGCGTCTCCCTGCTCTCCCTGAGCCTGCTCGGGCGCGATATAGTGGGGCGTGCCAAGCAGGGTTTCGATCACTATGCCAGGAGCTGTTCCCTGAAGCTGAGCAATGCCGAAGTCGGTAAGAACGGGCTCCCCCATTGGCCTTGCCGTCGGCAAACGCTGATCAAGGAGGATGTTCGCTGGCTTGATGTCCCGGTGGATCATGCCTTTCTGGTGGGCATAATCGATAGCCAGGCTAATAGCGGTAAAAAGGTAAATGGTATCAGAAGCTGAAGGGAATTGCCCCTGGCGCGATGTATTCTGGATATAATCGGCCAGCGTCTGCCCCTGTACATAGTCCATCACCATGAAAGCCTCGGCGGGGTTTGACTCTGGCGGCTGTGAAAGGCGGAAATCGTGGATCTGTACAATATTAGGATGGTGCAGCGAAGCGATGAAGCGGGCCTCACGCTCGAAGCGGGAAACAAAATCGGGATCGTGTCGTCGATCTGTGCGTAAGAGCTTAATGGCGACATGGCGTTGCAGTTGGGTGTCGAAGGCTTTCCAGACCTCGCCCATGCCTCCATACGCCAGGCGCTCCTGCAAAACATATTTTCCCAGGTAGTATGGGTCCTTGCTCATGCTCTCTCCCATCCATCACGGGCTTGGTAACAGTTCCGAACGGGCTTCCAGGTTTTTGCGCTATACCCTCACTTTAGAGATTGGACCCTTACCTATGTCTGACACCCTACCAGCGACGCTACAGGTGCTGATTTTGCTATTAGTACGCGGCAGTGCTTGATGGCCTACGTGTTTCTATGACTTCTGCTGTTATGTAAAATGAGTGAATACTAGCATAATTATCGAGAAAAAAAGGTTTACATGTCAACGGAACATTTTGTAAAAATACATGACTGGTTACGGATTGCCATTATTGCATCACTTCCTCTCCCGCAAAAACTGCAATAGCGATAAAAAGAACTATACCACTTCGTAGGGACCCGATTGATCGCGTCCGGTTCACTGCCGTTCTCCCCCTGATGAGTTGCACTCCTGCCACCCGAACGACGAAATCATGGAAGAGAACGCGAACATTTAGCTTTCTTGAAAAAGCGGTATCGTTGTATATTTATGGTATGAACGGCCTCATATGATATAATGAAGAAAAGCGATCAATCGGACGCGATCAATCGGGTCGCTACCAGACGTTCGGTGGGGCGTCCGACGAGGAGTTACATTGTAATAGCGGTTACAGCATAATTTCTGTAACCGCTACAGGTTTCTGGTGTTCGGACTCAGGCTTGTGTGATGGTGAGCGCGGCCATATATTGAGACTCGACATACGCCTGGTAAGCCCCGGCGGAGTTGAGAATGGGCAGCGGCCCCGGATTGGGTGGAATGGTGCGACCGGTGTAGGCATCGGCGACCGTATTCTTGAGCTGGAGGGCGGTATTAATGGCCGCGGGATCTAAGAGATTGTTGGCTCTGAGAATTTGCATGTCATATGTGCGGATTTTCTGAATCCAGTCCCGTAGATCCGTGAGGGCGTTCTCTACATTCTGCAAGTGTTGGAGCAGCATTGTGTCTTTCCCCGCCGCCTGTTTAAGCTTTGTAAGCTGCGCGTCTAGCGCGTCAATATAGCCAGCCTGGTTGGGCGAAGAGAGCAGTCCGACACCTACATTGAGCAAAATGGGATCGTTGACCGGTAGATCGCCGCTGCTTTTGGCGTAGGCTGAGCCGTCGATTAGCTCAATGATGCGGGTTGCCTGCCGCCCGACAAGGGGGAAGTCGTGCGTTGTCCCTTGCAGGATATCGGCGATGCTATTGGCTTTATCGTTCATTGATTTGATAGCGTCAAGCAAGCTTGCGACGGCGCTCTGGTTGCCGGGCAGGCCAGGAGTCTGGTAGAGAATGTTTTTGATATACTGGAGGGTGGCGGGATCACCCATTGCGCGGTAGACGATCTGATTGCCTGGCGTTTGCGGCCTGGTGTTGGCATCCTCCAGCGTAATGATAACGCCGCTAATGACGGATAATAAGTTTGTGTGCTGAGCATCTCCCGGGTAAAGTAACGAAGCTGAATTGCCATTGACAGTAAGCTGACCAAGCGGTGTGGTATGGTTAGTTGTATCCTGTAGCCAGGCAAAGTAGCTTTTGTTGGTGGGCAGTGCTGCAAGATTCTGTATCTCAATGCGTAGCACATCAGCGCGTCCGAGCGCATCATCCTGGAAAAAGACATGTCCTGTCAGGACCGCGGGGCCGTTTGCTGCCTGCCCTTTGTTGCCTGCAAGGCTCAGGCCGATAGCGCCGCCGATGATCAATAGCAATAATAGCAGCACGGCGACCACAATATAAATGGGGCTATCCGTAATATTCCACCACCCTCGCTGGCGCGTTGTCGGTATCACCGGCATAGAGGAGGTAAAAGACGAGGTACGTTGAGATGGCATGGAGCTGCGGTCACCCTCAAAGGGTACAGGCAACCTGCCCATTGAGGGCGTTACCTGCATGCTACTGGTGGTGCTCGGAATCATTGCCATAGACCTGTCGATGGCAGGTGAGTATTGACTCTGGAGTGCTGGCAATGGGGCAGAGATCTGAGAGAACGGCTGCGACTGTCTGGGTAGAGGCTGTGAGACGCCGAGAATTGGCATGGAAGCGCCCGTCCTCTGCGATGGCATGCTGTCCTCATAAAACATAGAGGAGGTGCCCGGCTGCATAGAGCAGGCGTCGGCAATCGCGGTCGCCAGCAGTGATGCCAGCGAGAAGCGCGTGGCGGTATCCTTTGCGATTGCGCGCAAGATCACCTCTGAAAGCCCGGGCGGTATGTTTGGGTTGATTAATATGGGTGGGGTGGGCAGCGTGTTGATATGCTGCATCATCACCGCGACGGAACTTTCATCGCGGAACGGCTGTACGCCCGTGCAGATTTCGTACAGGATAATGCCAAGCGAGTAGATATCGCTGCGGTTGGTTGCCGTCTGCCCCTTTGCCTGTTCGGGAGCCATATAGGCGGGCGAAGCAACTTCGGCGTTATTCCCTAAAAGTTGAGCAAGGCCGAAATCGCTGATCATCGGCTCCCCTGCCTCGAACTTGCTCGTATTCAGGCGGTTGAGCAGGATATTCGTCGGTTTAAGATCACCATGCACCACGCCTTGCTGGTGCGCGTAATCGATGGCAACTCCCAGCGTGGTAAAAAGATAGACGATCTGGTCAACCGGGGGAAATCTGCCTTGATGCGAGGTGGCATGAACATAGTCGGCCAGCGTCTGCCCCTCGATATAATCCATCGCGATATACGCTGTTGTCTCGTTCGATTTGCCCGGGCGTGTCACATTGACTTCGTGAACCTGTACGATATTGGAGTGATGCAGAGAAGTAATCGCCTGACCCTCTTTGGCAAATCTATTGAGAAAATTTGGATCGGATTGGAAGTCGGTATGAAGCGTTTTCACCGCGACATCCCGGCGCTCCTGTAAATCGTAAGCCTTCCATAACTCGCCGACGCTGCCCCGCCCCAGTTGCTGTTGCAACTCGTATCTCCCCAGGCGTTTTGGGATAGTGCTCATCGCATCCTCCAGTTTCCCTAAAAATAGGCTGGTGGGGATGTTATAACATCCCCTTACTACCATATCAGATAAATGGCTGAGGATCAATCCTGCTAGGATGCATGTCCTATTTACATCCGACCGGGTGCATTATAGCAGATATTACTGCTGTTGTATAGAACGAATGTGCTATATATTTCCCTATTTTTCCCGAGGCGCCTCTCGACAATATTTAATGCATTTTCACTTGACATCTTCGGAAATGACAGGTATAGTAGCCCTCAAGGGAGGCGGCGAGAGCGCGTAGTTATCTCGATCCGCTTGAGGATACTGAAATTAAGAAGCTTCGATCTCCTGCGTGCTTAGCTCGATTCCAGGGCGCAGTTCCTTCTCATACCGATCGAATTGCCGCGCCACTTTCATCCCGGCGCGCTCATAGAGGTGCGTGGCTCCGGTCAGGCTCTGGGCATCGACATAGAGCGCGACTTTGCGTTCGCCACGCCGGTAGAACTCGCCAAAGGCATGATGCAGTAACGCCAGCCCCAATCCTAATCGCCGCCAGGGTCGCCGCACGCTCAGGCTATTGACGAAGCCTGTCTCCTCCCTGCGCTCGCACAGGGCCGTTCCGGCGATTTCCTTGCCAGCAAAAGGCAGAAACCAGAGCGTCGGATCAAACCTGGGGCTCTTGATAAAGAGATACTCGAATGTCTCGAATGGGAGCGAGGTGTATCCCCAGTGATCCTGGAATGCTTCGTCGTCAGCAGCATGAACTGCCTTTGCCATCTCCAGTGTGAAGGGACGCAGGACGATCCCCTGCGGCCAGATTGGCGCGGATGGCGGCTCGTCCATTGCTATCTCCATGCGAAAGGTGCTTCTTCTATAAACAAAGCCTGTCTGCTTTGCTGCCTCGGTGGCTATTGGAGCCGTCAGGGTGTTATGTGTGGTGTTGAGAGAGATACGCGCATCGGGCCGTAGTTGTGGGATCACCTGCCGTGCTCGCTCCTCCGCACACGCCAGCAGTGCGCTATGCAGCTCCAATGCTTCGTAGTCAGGATGGACGCGCTTATTGATGCTCATGTGCAGGGGGTCGATGCGAGAGAGATGTAAGTAGGCTACCAACCGGTTGTCCGCGGCAAAGACCAGCCAGGCGTCCAGCTCAAGATCCATTTCGGGGGATTGCCAGAGCGTCAGCGTGTCCTCTAAAGTGATTTCTGAACCATTCCACTCTCGTTGCTGGCAATACCTGATTAAATCAACTACAATCTGGGCATCATCAAGCGTTGGTCGCCTGACATGAAAGGTCTCAGGTAGATCTGGCATCATAGATGTTTTTTTCTTTCTTTATAAACTCGACATACATACTGTTGTCAGGTTGAGTATAACATTTTTGTCTTTTCTTTAATATATCCATCGAAAAGCATCACTTACCGCTTGCTGGATAGAACAAATGTGCTATACTGTAGCAACAGAGCGGCGTGCTCTGGAGGTGGCATTTTGTATAACGCTCTATATTGCACCCTGGAAATCCGCTATAATACGAGGGTAGTAAACATCAGCGAGGAGCAACCCTGTGCGTTTCAGTCTGCAAGATGTGAAAAAGTCTATTCAACGGCGCGATGGCGAGCTGTTTGTCTCCCTGCATTTTCTGCGACCTGGAGAATTGCAGGAAGAGATAGCGCGCCTCATTGCCTATCATGAAGAGCTCCTGGGCCAGCCTCAGCGCAATTTCTCGCTTGACGATGCCCGCTCATATATCGGCGATTACCGTCTCGCCCATTGCCTGATTGCTACGCTGAGCCACTGGTATAGCTGGCAACAGCGCGAATGGGCTGCGGTTCTACAGACGTTGACCGGATCTCCCGACCTGGCCGATATTACTTCATCCGTGCAGTTGCGCCTGGCCCTCTATAATTATGTCAATCAACTACATCGGGGCTTTCTCGGCGCACAGGAGAGAGCCAGGGCGTTGCAGGCGTTTGCGACAAACTATCAGCTCGCCGTTGCTGATCTGGAATACCTGCTGGCTCTCGATAGCGAAGAGGAGGCGCTACTCTCTCGTACGACCCCTCAGGCCCCCGACGTGCAGGACGTTGCAACTTTATATAATCAGTGGGTCTTCGAGGCAGCCCTTTTCAATGCCTCAGGCGTGAGCTTCGTTATTGACTGCCAGGCGTTTAGCAAGAAAGCGGGGCAGGCGGCTGCGGGTGCGGTCGGCATGGGCGTCGGTGCGGTGATCAAACGTCTGAGTTATCTGGCGCGCAAGCTTGGGGTGTACTATGACCTTACCTATGATGCGGCGCTCCCGGGAGAGCAAACAGCCCTGGAACTGCCGGCAGCGACTGCTCCGCTGTTGACGCTGACACTCTATGGCCCTCAGGAAGTGACCGGTGTGCCGCAGCATTATGGTTTGCGTCTTGCTCGCCTCTGTCGTTTGCTGCTAGGCTACGGGATTGCCCATGCTGAACGGGGGCAGGCCAGAAATAAGGGCAGAACATTGCTGACCGCGGCAATTGTGGAGGCTGAGGCGAAAGTGCATTTCTTGCAGCGCGCGTATACTTTCGCAATGGATAGCCACGTTCTCAAGTTTATCGAGTCGCCTCACGAGGAGGCCGCGCAACATGATCTTACAGCAGCATCGCACACCGCTGCGACGCTCTTTGATAGCAGCATCGAACAGTCTTTTTCGGAGGCATTCCAGTCTTTAGCAGGCGGTTGGGGTATGGATGGCTGGGAGTTGGAGCGCGAGCCGGAGCCCTTGCTGCTCCCCCAGAGCATTTTCATTCCTGATTTCGCTCTAAGCCGTGCTAACAGACGCATCTATGTTGAAATTCTCGGCTTCTGGACGCCTGCGTACCGCGAACGCAAAATCCAGAAGTTGCAGCAACTGCGAGGACGTGATGACCTGCTGCTGGCGATTCCTGTGGAGGCGAAAGAGGCTTTTGCCAGCATTGCGCAGGATTTCCCGCTAGTTTTTTACCAGGATCAGCTCTCCGCGACCGATGTGCTCCAGGTTTTGCGCAGCCGTTACGATGACTTTGCTGAGCGGCTGGCGCGCCTTGACGTTTCGACAGTACGCGAGCAAGTGAGGCGCGAAGGTCTGCTATCAGAAAAAGCCTGCTGCCAGGCACTATGCTGTTACCGCCGCTCGGAACTGCAACGAGCAGCGGAACTGATCGTTGACGAGGAAATTGCATTTTTGCCGGGGATAGGATTGTATTATCTCAACTGGATCGAGCAGCTAAAACAGGCGTTTCTTGTCTGGATGCACGAACAGCAGTCCGCCTCCCTGTCGCAAGTTTTATACGAACTAAAAAGCCGTAATCAGGCCCTTCAAGTCCGTGAAGATACGACCATCGAGGCGTTGTTGAACCTGTGGCCGGAGGTGCAGATCCGGCGTGATTCGATCTTTGACGTGCAGGTTGAACTGGTTGAAAACGTGGATGCGGGAGATGAGATAGCGCAAGATGCGCAACCCGTGGCGATAAGCGGGCCGCCGGGAGCTGCTGAAAGTGGAGGAAAGCGAACGGGTGAGAGACGCGCGGTGAAAAAGCGCGTAATAAAAGAGAGATCGGCGTTCCAGGAAGATTTATGGGGATGAGGATATTTCCTTAGGGACCCGCTTGAGCGCGTCCAGTTTATTGCATTACAATAAATTGGACGCGCTCAAGCGGGTCGGTACGATATGGTGACGCGATAAATCGCGCAGGTCGCGCTAAAGCGGGACCCTACGGTGTGATGGCGATAACGCGCAGGGGGCTGCCGGAGCCGTTGACGATTTTGAGCGGGGCGGCAATGATCAGCGCGCCGGTGGGCGGCAACGCTTCCAGGTTAGTCAAGCTGGTGATGCCGAACTTCCCGTTACCATGCATGAATGTATGGTTAGGGAACGGCGGATCGAAGGTGCCAGCCTGCCCGGCATCGGTGCCGACCGTCTCTACGCCAACGCCGAGGATATCGCGCTCTTTGATCAGAAAGTCGGAGCAGGTCTGGTGGAAGCCGGGCGAGTGCGCGCCATCGGCGCGTACATTGAGAAACTCCTCGCGGCTCTGGCGCTTGCTCCAGCCGGTCTGCAACAAGACCCATGCCCCTGCCGGAATGCGACCATGCTTGCTTTCCCACGCCTTTACATCGTCGATGCTCAGCAAGAAATCCTCGGATTGCTGTACCTGCGCGGTTACGTCGATGACGCAGGCGGGACCGATAAATTTGCGCGGCGGGATCGTATCGGTGGCGTTGTTGGGCAGATCTTTGCCTGTTACCCAGTGAATTGGCGCGTCAAAGTGCGTCCCTGTATGCTCGCCCATATTGATAATGTTCCAGTACCAACCGGGGCCGCGCTCATCGTAACGCGAAATCTCGGTCAGGGTAACGCCGGGCGACGGTGCGAAAATAGGTGGCAGGTCGATCACTGGTGTCTCTGGCCCCAGCGGGGAGGTCAGGTCAACAACCTTCAGGCGACCGGAGTTCAGTTCCTCTAGTAACTGTGACAGAACATTGGTATCCACGTTTCCCATACTTGCCTGCCTTTCGTTATGGTGTATAAATACAAGTGCCGTACAATACCTGTTATTATACACTAACCTGACCGCGCATGGACGCTATGGTAACTCGGCTCCTATCTGCTGGAGCAGACCCGAGAGGCCGCCGCCGGGTACCTGCTCAACACGAGCTCCTACGACTTTGCCGGCGTCAACTTGAAACTCGCACGGTACCTGTGGCTGTACGATTGCTATGCCTGTGGGCTGAGTTGACCGGAGGCCGAACAATGGTAAAGAGAGATTGCCCGTGTGGGTGCCGGTAATCTGGATCAGCGCAGTGACCTTGCTCCCCTGCTGCTGAACCTGGTCCAGATTGTAAGAAAAATCGGGCATGGCGCCTGGCAGCTCGCTCTAGAACGCAAGGAACTCTCCTCTTGTTTGGGCAAGAGAATCCGTGTAATATACTCTACAGAGGAGTTAATGTATTTGCATCCTGGAAAAATTTTTCAAGGGCTGTCTTCACCTCTGCCATTGCGCGCAAACAAGATAACGAGGCTTTCTTTGTAACATTGTATGATGTCATACGCCACTGCGGTGTACCAGAGGTACTTGTTTCGGATAATAGCATCATTTTTACCTCGCATGATACGCGCTGCATTCTCGCCTTCTAAGGAGGAAGCCTTCTTTGAGAAAATCGGTTCTTTTATTGCTCGTGATGGCGTTTGCGCTCCTGGGTGACGCGCTGCTGAACCTTATCCAGTATATGATCGGGATCAACCACTCTATCCTGAATGGTCTGGTAATACCGATAGGCATACTGATCCTGAGCCTGTCCGCGTTGAGAAAACCGCTCTGGTTGATGGCAATCGTGCCCTTAGAAGGATGGCTCTTGAGATCATGCGAGCAGAGAATCCAGCGTAATGCTAAGGATGTGCGTGTGCATTTGTCAAAAATCAGGATCTTGATGAGGCTCGTCTCCTACGATTGCGATAGAATGAAGTACTTTCTGTCATGGGGGACTGATGGTGTTCCTGCCAGAGACATCAGGCCACGCATCGATAAAAACCTGGAGCGCATTGATACGATGTTGCAGACGTTGGCTACGGTCAGCACGCTGAATAGATTTGCCGCCGGCGGACTAAATATCGACCTGCTGATGGTGAATAGCCAGTTTACCAGTTCCCTGGAGAAAAAGCTCGCCAGGGACAGGCTGGAGGATTTCAAGCGGCTGTTTCCTGTTGAGGTCAAAAAGACGCCTTTTGATAAGCCGGTGTATCTCCTGGTGGAAGCGTTGCATATGCTCTGTGCGGCAATTGCGCTCAATCCTCTGGATGCCGAGATCTTTGTGAGTGCAGTCGGTTTGATGGAGTATCTGCAACGCGAGGAGCTGGCTGAAAAGTTCCGGCAAGCCGCGGTCGGCCTTGGGTTCCCAGCATTGTTACTCCCGTATTGGGGGAGGTAATACATAGTATAAAGCCAGGGAACGCCGTTGTAGTCAGAGCCCAGATGCAGGTTTGTCCCCCGGTCCATTCCCACAAGGAGCGTGGTGGAAAGCAGGATGGTAAAATGAGGTCATGGAGAATCTGGAACAACGCATTGCAACGGTGCGTGCTGACCGTGAACATGGCTCACGCTGGTTGATGCGCGAGGCAATAAGCATTTTACGCGATCTGGCCCAGACTCCTATGGAGTCACAAACTGAGCAGATGCGCCTGCTGCATCATGTCGGGCAAGAACTGGCTGAGGCTCGTCCCGCAATGGCTGCGCTCACCGGAGCCGTGGGGCGGGCGCTCAATGTCCAGGGCGGCCCCGATGCGGTTGCGCAAGCCGCCACGCATTTGCTGGCAGAATACGACGCGGCTCCCGCCCGCATTGCAGCTAACGCGGAGCCGTTTTTGCATGGCTGCTTGATGACGTGTAGCATTTCTGGCACCGTGCTGGATGTCTTGCAGGCCCTGCGCCAACAGATCGAGCGTGTGATTGTGCTGGAAGGCCGACCGCGCTATGAGGGCCGTGAGATGGCGCGGACGTTGAGCGAGCGCGGCTTCGCTATTACCCTGATCACTGATGCGCAGGCGGATATTTTCTTGCCAGAATGCCAGGGCGTGGTCGTGGGCGCGGATAGCATCCTTGCCAACGGGGATGTGCTCAATAAGGCCGGTACCGCGCTGCTGGCCTGGGCCGCTCGCGGGCATCGTATTCCTTTCTACGTGCTCTGCGAAAGCTTGAAAATCTCTCCCAAACGCTGGTCTGCAACGCCAGAGCAACGGGCCGACAACCTGGAGATGCTGGAAGAGAAAGAGGCCACAGAGGTATTAGAGCAGGCAATACCGGGCGTGACAGTGCGCAATTTTTACTTTGACTGCACGCCAAACAGGCTGGTGAGCCAGATTATCACTGAACGCGGAGTGCTGCAACGCAGCGATATTCGCGCAATTGCCGCCAGGGCGAAAGAGGATCGGCAAAAGCTGTTTGAGCAGAAGTACCACTAAGTTTCACAATTTGAATGTAAATACCGCTAGGTTTTGCAATTTGGTTATATGTACCACAAGTCCTATAAATTTGGTGAATGAGGATGATTGCAGTATCCTGAGATGATAGAAGGCTGTTGTTTTGAGATGTGTGGGTATGTGTATAGAAGGAGAAGCAGTGGGAACGAATCAAAACCAGCAGTATCAGTATGATCGTGGGCTGTCCAGGACGATGAAGATGCCAGCTATCAGGATACCTGTCGCCCATGAAGAGCGTGAAAATCGGGATGTAAAAGAGGTCCTTCCAGGCGTGCTTGTTGTGCGCAGCAATACGCCGCGTCCTCATTCTTTTGAGTCGATGTTTCCCCCGGAGGGACAATCGCAAAGCGGGCAGCAGAGCGAAACTGCGCCCCTGCCTGCTTTTCCAAGTAAGGCCCCCTCCGCTCCTCCTCTGCCAGAGGAGCTGAGCGAAGAGGAAGAGGAGGAACTTCCGGCAACGGTCGTCCCTATCTCCTCCTCAGGCGCTTTAAAACAGGTGGCCGAAGATCCGCAAGAGTTTCTCTGGCTCTTTGAATATGGCCTGGAGATGGATACGGCGATCTTGAATAGCCCCGAGCGGCTGGATGGGCTCGCTCTTCTTTACGGGCCAGCGGTGCTTAAAGGATATAGCATTATGTTTGGCTCCGCAGCATACGATGGGCGCAGTGCAGCCGGTAAAACAATTGTCACCATTGCCCCCCGTTCAGAGCCTGAGGCCGAAGTATGGGGAGTGCTCTATCGCGTTCCGCGCCGGGTTGCTGAAAGCAACGAGCATCAACTCCCCTTGCTTGATACTGTTCATGGAGCCGGAACCCACGATGCCCTGTTTAAACGCATGCAGATCGTTGTCCATGAAACCTATCGTAACCGTGAGATTGCCTGCGTAACGTATCTTGTTTCCGATGCTATGCGCCAGCGTCTACGCCTCTTTTCCTGGCAACAGGGGGGCGACCAGACGGCGCTGGCTCAGCGACTGGCGACGATTGCCAGAAAACAGAAGCTGCCGGAGAAGTATCTGAGCATCTATCCATCCACTACGCCTTTCCCGTTTCATACGCCGCCTACCGATACAGATCCAGTTGGGTCGGCGTTCCGTAGCGTGCAGGATGTAGAGCAGGCGGTGTTACCATTAAGTAACATGCCCGATACCGAGCCGTTGCCGGTTGTGAAGGGAAAAGGCAGCGAGCAATTGGCAGCAGATACTAAAGCAGAGACGCCTGAGACTGCGCAGGAGCCGCAGACGAATCGCTGGCTGATCGTGTTCGCGCTCTATCTGGCGATTGTGCTGCTGGCGGTGCTGGTTGTTGCCATGCTGCAAGGCTTTGGCAATGGCGATCTTACCAATGGCTTCAGACCGTTGGGCGTGCCGGTGCTGGTGCTCGTCTACGGCTTACTGGGTGGCTGCGTGAGCAGTCTCATCACGCTGGGGCGCTATCGTGTGGTCAATCCCCCCCCCTACGTGATCATCACCTGGTTTACCCGTCCCTATATCGGCTCGGTGCTTGCTACCCTGACCTACCTGCTCTTTACCAGCGGCTTCTTTATCATCACCGATGACTCAGTGCGGCATCATACGCTGTTCCTGTTCGTCGGCGCGCTGGCGGGTTTATGTGAGGGATGGCTTTTTTTCAGGAAAAGCCAAACCCTTGTACCATAGGATGGAAAGCGTGTACAATGAATGCATTAGAGCCTCTACTGAACCATTCTGAGTGTTGTTCGCCATTCAGCCGCAAGCGGAGGAGAAGAGATGCCGACCTATATCAGTTTAGTCAACCTGACTGAGCAGGGAGTGCGGGAAGCGAAAAATGCTCCCGAGCGCCTGCAAGCCTTTGATAAGGCCGTGAAAGAGGCTGGAGGGAGATTAGTGGGCTTCTATCTGGTGATGGGACAGTTTGACTATATCGTCATTACTGAAGCCCCCGACGACCAGACAGCCGCTCGCCTGATCCTGAGCACGATAGCGCAAGGCAGTATGCGTACCCAGACGATGCGGGCTTTTCCCCGCGAGGAGTTCGAGCAGATCGCCAGAGGGTTGCGCTAACATATGTGCCCTTGATATTGACTGGAGACCGTCTCGCTACGACGGAGAAAAGCTGATCTCACCCGGCATGGTGCGGGAAACAACGTAGCGAGACGTCTCCGCACGCGTTAATAATCAGCCTGAAAGATTGCTCGCACCAGCCGCTCGGGGTCGTGGCGCGCCAATGTATCGCCTTCCAGGTTCAGGTGCTCAATGACGATATTGGGTACGAGCCGCGCCAGGCGCGAACGATCTACCGGCACCGGTTCATCTTTCTCCTCCAAGTACGTTTTTAGCACTTCCGGCGAGAATGGCCCGTCGTTTACCAGTACGCGGTCAACCCGCGCCCCCAGATACTGATGGATCGTGTTCACAAAATCGGAAGCTTTATACCCATAGGTTTCGCCATATTTGGTCATGAGATTGCACACATAGACCTTCTCAGCGTCCGATTCGCGCACGGCCCGCGCTATCTCAGGGACGAGAAGATTGGGCAGCAGGCTGCTATAAAGATCACCAGGACCGATGATGATGGTATCGGCACGACGGATTGCCCGTACAGCCTGAGGACAGGCCGGGGCGTTCTCCGGTACCATGCGCAAACGTACAATGGGGGATAAGGGCGTGGGCGAGCCTGATGCTAACGCTTTCTTGCCGCGCGTATCGATATCGGTTTCGCCGCAAATGGTCGTGCCATCCTCCAGATCGGCGCAAATAGCTGTCTGAGTTAGTGTCACTGGCAAGACATTGCCTGCCGTGTCTAATAGCTCCTGCGCATCTTCGATGGCAAGCAAGAGGTCGCCATTATTAATATCCTGAAGCCCCTTCAGGATGAGATTGCCCAGGCTATGCCCGGCAACGCCTCCGTTAGTCGGCTCCTCTTCTTGTTCCTCGGTACGCTCAAAACGGTGCATGAACACTTCTCGCCACAGAGCGCCGTTGCGCGCCAGTGCGACTAGCGACATGCGTAAATCTCCTAATGGGAGCTGCCGTCGGAATTCATCCATGAGACGACGGGAACTTCCCCCACTATCCGACATTGTCACTACGGCGCTAATGTTCATGGGGTATTTTTTTAAATGTGAAAGAACAGAAAATGTTCCTGACCCTCCGCCAATCGTCACCACCCGGCGTCCTGCAAATCTGTCTCCGGCACGATGATTCCCTTGCACGGTGTATCTCCTGCGGCTGATTCCAGGTTTGATTTCCACAATACAATCCTCTTCCTACACAATACATTCCTACGAATAGACGAAGACCAATGCAAGCTCACCAACTACTAAATAAGGTGAGGCGTCACAGCACAGATATGCAATCCTTTCAGGTAAGGCTATCTTGAATACTTCGATCCCGCGCTCCGGGGGGCACCTCCCTCGATGAATCGGGGAGCTACCGGTTGCCCTGTGGCGCGGAAGCTATCAAGATTCATGGTCCACACTCAACAGTCTACCACGGGCCTACCAGTGGCGCAAGCGATAAAAACGCAACCCTCCCCCACCAATTGGTATATATGCCGCAATGAGAACTACGAAATTTATTAACTGTAAGTACTAAGCTCTTGTGTAAATGCGACTATTACGTTATACTGTGTCTAACGGGAATCTCCCCTCCACTTTGTGGGCGCGGTGGTGGGAAACCAAGATCTCCCGTTGTATTCTTTTTTGGGAGTTTTTACCTATAGCAATTTCTTCCCTATCCCCCAAAAAGGCTACTTCACCCTCCTCAAGTGTGCTATAATTGCACTTATTTTATCAGGGAGGAAAGCGCTCATGATCCAGAATGCGGATGGCCAGATGTTGCTGTATCGCACCCGCCTCCTTTTAGAAGAGGGGCAGAACGATGCAGCGTTGGAAGCGATCCAGGCAATTCGGGTGGAAGATGAAAAACAGCAACAGGATGTTGCATATTTGTTAGCATGGTGTTACGTTCAGCGAAAACAGTGGAACGAAGCACTCCAGGCCCTTAGACCGCTGATAAAGCAGTGGGATGCCCCGGAGGCGCTCTTAGAGCGAGAACGCATTGCTTTCTGTCTATTGTACCTCGGCCTGGCCGCGGTTGCCCTTGCTCATTTTGAAGATGCCTCGTTACATTTTACCTATTGCCTCAAGGTTTTGCATGACCGGCGTGTTCATCTCCCTGCCGTACGTATTAAAGCACGTTGCTCGCTGGCGATGGCCTGTAGCATGCGAGGGTTGTATGCACCCGCCATCCAGCACTATGAAGAGGCTTTGCGGCAATGCCGACATTACAATCACGAAGAAGAAATCCCTCACGTTTATTTCGGACTGGCAGATGCTTACCTGCGCGCTGTCGATTACCCTAAAGCCTCCCACGCGGCTCAGGAGGCGCTCCAGCTCTTTGAGCAACGGACGGATCAACTCATGATCGCTCGTACGCATAACCTGCTGGGGCGGATTTGCATCTCCTCTAAGGATTATCAACAAGCATCTGAGCATTATACGCAATCGTTAACTATTGCTACCCGCGATAATAATTTCCAGATGATAGTACTAAATCGCGCGGCACTGGCCGATCTAAGCCTGATCCAGGGGCAGATAGAAGAGGCTAAAAACCATAGTCACGCAGCCGTTGATGTGCTGGCTCGGGTGGAAGATCCCTATTGTCAGGGTGGCACTTATAATGTGATCGGTAAAGTGGCTCTGGAAGAGGCGCGGCGCTCCGAAGGTGCGCGCCGCAAAGAATTGCTGGAAGAGGCCGCCGCCTGGTTCGATCAGGCCCGGGTCCAACTGACTATAGCTCGTGCCTATCCCGATATTGCTGAAGTATACGGCTATCGCGCTCAGGCTCTGGAGGAACTGGGACGTGTGGAGGAGGCCATCGAGTGCTGGCGCTCCGGCTATGAAGCGTTATCTAAAAAGCAACTTGTGGAAAAATGAAACGTTGTGTATAAGTAACTGATATCGGCCAGGATGCAGCAATCCGTTGTCTATCCTGGCTTTTTGTTGTCTCTCACGCTCTATCGGCGTTTGTCTGGAAGCCGTTACCAGTGCTATGATAAGAAATGGGTACTCTACTTAATCCGGTGTATTTTCTCATTCCATAAGATAAGAGGTTACTAATGATACAACTTGATCAGCGTCAGCTTGGAGCGTCAGGCATTGTGGTGCCGTCGCTAGGGGTGGGCATATGGAGCTGGGGGGATACGCGCTTCTGGAACTATGGCAAAGATCATACACGAGACGACATTACGCAGGCGTATCGTGCCTGCCTGGATGCGGGCCTCAACTTTTTTGATACCGCCGAGATTTATGGCAGTGGCGAGTCGGAGCGTATTTTAGGCGAGTGCAGGCGAGCGGACGAACGCCCGATTATTATCGCCAGCAAGTTTGCTCCCATCGGTCATATTTCCGCTCGCGCCCTGCTCAAATCGCTGGATAACAGCTTGCAGCGGCTGGGCGTCGAGCAGATTGACCTGTACCAGATCCATTTTCCTGTCACCGTCATAGGAGTCAATCCGCTGATGGATGTGCTGGCGGAGGCGGTGCGTTCCGGCAAGGTGCGAGCGGTGGGCGTGAGCAACTATAGCGCCAGTTTAATGCGTAAAGCTCATCAGCGCCTTGCCCGTCACAATATTCCTCTGGCCTCCAACCAGGTGCATTATAGCCTCCTGTATCGCAAGCCAGAGGCAAACGGCGTGCTGGACGCCTGTCGCGAACTGAATGTGGCTTTGATCGCCTATAGCCCGCTGGAACAGGGCTTGCTGACCGGAAAGTTTCGCGTGAGCAATCCAGATGCGACCACTCCTCCGGGCATTCGCCGCTTTATGGCTCCTATGAGCAAGGCAAAGCGTCAGAAGATGGAGCCGTTGTTCGAGGTAATGTCGAAGGTGGCTCAAGCGCACGATAAAACGCTCGGTCAGGTTGCGCTAAACTGGCTTGTGAGCAAGGATGAGTGCATTATCCCGATCCCGGGCGCGAAAAATGCCAGGCAGGCCAAAGAAAATGCGGGCAGCATCGGCTGGCGTTTGACGCCAGAAGAGCTTGACCAGATTGCGCAGGCGGCACGTCCCTGGCTGCCCGCTAAGTAGCCTTTCTGGCGGATTTTAGCCAATGAAGCACCCCCACAGGGCAAGCGCAAGGCATTGCCCTTACCCATCCGTCGCAGCGTGGGGCACGGTCATCGCGGTTGCCCTGTGGGGCGCTCAGCTTTTTTGGCTATGCTTCGGGTTTGAGGCGTACCAGCATAAAACCCAGCCAGAATACCCAGAGCGCGAATAATACCGTTGCCGGTGCGACCAGCGCCGCCTGCCCTGTGACTGGCGCGCTGGCAACCTCTACGGCGGCCCCGCTCAAAAGGGCCGCGACTGCCAGCGCCAGATAAGCAAAGGCCACCCAGCTCCCGGGCCAGAGTTGAAGCCCTCTGCGGGCGATAAAGGCGCCGAAAAATAGCGTTGAGATGGCGAGTAGTCCGGTGCCAGCCGTATTCGAGATAAGCGGGAAAATACTGGCGATGGTCGTGAAATTTCCTGGTACTGGCGTGCTCGGCGTGAAGCCGTTGCTCACGAACAGCAGGTAGGTTGTGCTGCCCAGTGTACCCAGGATGTAGGCGATCAGGCCAAAAAGTCCGGCCCAGGCAGCGATTACCGCGAAGCCTTTGCCGCGCCACGCCTCCACCAGCGTTGCATCAGCTTCTCCTCCTTCCTGCTCTTCCCGTTCCCTCTGATCCATCAGCTCTTGTGCAATGATGATGCGAAAAAGGGAGAAGGGCAGCGTCAATATCAGTGAGTAGGCAAGGACGAGCAGGATGCGGTAGAGCAGAAACGGGAGATTATGGGTGGCGATCCAACTCAGGTAGGGTGTAAAATTCCCTGCCTGGGTCGCGTTGAGGGCGAGACTATAGCTCAGGGGCGTCAGAATCAGAAGCTGGTAGAGCGGAATCCCCAGCAGCAGGAGCAACGCGCCAAGCAGATAAAAAACTCCATTGGTGCGTAATCTGGATAGTAAATCGCGTCTCATATATTCTGCGCTTTCGCTGTTTTATATCCAATGATATCCCGTGCCACCTGCACAAGATATGGGTGAAATTGGTCAGCATGCTCTATGATATGTAAAGGCTCTGCCCATTGAGAATCGGCATACTCTTCGTTGAGCTGGATACGGGCTTTTTCTTCATCGGTAAGTTGAACGGCTGTAGTGATTGAGAACATCTGGCAACCGTTCGTCGTTGGCTCCTGTGCTCTTGTATCCCAGATCAGATTGTAGTAGCCGATGATAGAGCGGAGACGGTCTTCGGGAATATCAAGATGCAATTCGCGCCGTAAATTGCGCCGTAATGCTTGCTCAATCAGTTCTCCTTTGCGCATCCGTCCGCCGATCACCCACCAGTCGGGTTGAGGTTGCCATGCCCGTTTAGCAATCAACCACAATCCTTGATGAAGAATAGCGGCATCAGCGCAACAAATAACGAGAGCATCCAACGCTTCCGCATAGGTTGAATCCGACATGAACGTTCCTGGTTTATGTTGCCTGCCAGTCACGTACTGATGGTTCGGATACTCCTTGACAGGTTGCCAGTACATTTTTCCTCCTTCATGAGTTGACCATCACGCCTAATCGAATGACCTCAATGTGTTTGTTATCAAGCAGGCTCAATTGTCCTTGTAATCCGGCGATGCGCATAATGTGAATGCTTGACTTAATCTGTTTCATTCTGACTAAAGCATCTTGCGCTGGCGTTGCAGCGGCGTCGATCAACCCCAGATCGGCATAGGCTTGTGACCAGAGATAATCGGTGTAGGCATTTTGCCTTGTCATGTCCTCTTCTATAGGAAGATCCATCAAGTCTGTAAGTTCTTGAAGGGCTTCGCGGGGCCAGCCTGCTGCCAGTAAAGCAGCAGCTTTGGTGTTATGATAGGTTCGCTCGGTTATCCTAATTGAGAACTCATCCTCAAGTATTCCTTTTGTCTCTGCGATGAGCTTTCCGCCAGCCTTGAGACGAGCAAGTGCGGCTCGTCTCGCATCCTGATTTCCCTGTGCCAGATGTGCCAGGGCATATCCCTCATCGAACAGCAACACACCATGTAACGCTCTGGGAACCCGCCTGAGATCTCGTACCCTGGTATAGTGGTCGAGAGCTGCCAGATAATCAGCGTTCGCTTGTAGCTTTTTCTGATTCGCGCCTGTACTATTCCCTCTTGCAGCCTCTATCTTTGCTTGCGCAAAGGTCACAGCCCCTCTATCGCGGAGAACGCTCCCGATCCGAAGGAATGTCACCACAAGCAAGTGGGGATTTTCTGCCCTTTGGGCTAAAATGGCTGCCTTCTCTAGTTCGGCTAATGCCAGGTCGTATCGACCCTGATCGCGCAAGATATGAGCATAGAGTTGGTGATAACGACAGAGAACTGCTCGCACCTCTTTCTCATCATCCCCACTTATATAGGGTAAAGCAGTGGCAAGACCCGTCATATCGGCGACAATGTGTGCCATACGGTCTTGAGCAGTGTTGGTATGGTTGCGGTCCCAAAGAGTTTTGAGGCACTCTTTATAGCAGGCAATATCGAATATGGCTTCTTTTTCTCTTTGTGCTCCAGCAAGTGACATAATTGGTGCTGCCTGCTGCTGCCGGAGCAGAACTTCTTCAAGAGTGATAATGCCTAAAGCAGCTGGTGGAATAGCGAGAAGATGTGCCAGTACCCGGCGACGTGTGATGGAGTCTAGCCCGATATTCCTTTTTTCCATATCTCGTATGGCTTTCTCCGTCAGACTGAGCGATCTTGCGAGTCCTTTTTGGCTGTGTAAGGGGTCTTCTTTGGGCTTCATCTTACGGTACTGTTTGACGATCTGTCCAGGATCGATTTCACCTTCAAGGGAGGCCAGCCCGAAGAGAACGGGGGGAATATCGAACAAAACTGCCAGTCTGCGGCGAAGGAAAATCGAATCAAGTCCAACGTCGTGACTCTCCAGATAGCATATCGCCCTTTCCGTCAAACTTAACTCCTGGGCCAGACGTTTCTGAGTCCAGGTAGCATCGGCAAGCTTTCTTTGTTCCCGATAATAGCTTGTGGCTTTCCCTGGGCGGGGAAAGCCATCCTTTCCCGTCTCGAATGGAGAGGGCAGACCAAAGCGTACCCAATCAACATAATCCACCATTGTATACCCATCCTTCTCTGGTACTTTTTCTTGTCAAGAGTATACAGAAGACGCTGCCTGCTATGCAACTCGTAAAGCGCACCTCAAATTTCAGTACAGCCCTTGCATGCATTGTTAACTAATACTTCTGTGATAAAGTTGGTCCTGTATCACAATGCAGGCATGTTTGACCATACAAAAGAAACGGCTCAAATTTCTTCACTGATAGCCTAACCGAGGGATGGTATGAATGAGACCAATAAAAGCGAAGTTGCCCGTCTGCGAGAACAAATCAGGCTGGAGTATGAAGCAAGCCAGCGCGTCTTTACCAGCTTCACGCCGACAGCGAAACACCAGTACATCACCCAACGGCAAGAGAATATCGGAGCTTGCTTCGAAAGGCTAAGTAAGCTTATGCCTCCAGAAGAAGCGATAGCGGTTTTGGCTGAGACCCTCAATAGCCTTCAGCCATCTCGCGCCTTTAAAACTCATCCCCGACCCCAACAGAATTAGGATTGTCGTGAGTTGCAAGCAATACGTGGAGGAGATGGTACATGGCGAAGCGCCGCATTCGTGGCAGGACAGTGAAAGCGCAGCTTCCTTGTCTTCTGCTTACTCTTGAGCAACTGGTCATTATGAGAAAGGCTCTTATGCCCTTTGAGCAGATGATTCGGGCGCAAAAGTACCCATTGCCTCATTCAGATTTTGCCATAGAGACTATCAAACAAGTACAGGCAAAAATACAGCGAATGATTACGCTTAATGCCTGGAGAGAACTTGCCGCGTTTGACGCGAATGAAGTACTCATACTGCGAGCATCTGTGTGGATATTCGCGATTTCCCTGGAGGCCACAGAGCAATCTACCGAGAAGGATGCTCTGAGAAAGCAGTGTTACACGCTCACATCTCTGCTCTCAACTCCTAAGAAGCAGGCACGCATAAAGCCGCAAGCTAAACGATGGCGTTAATATCCTGGCTGCAATGGATAGGACTTAGAGCAAAAAACATACCCCAAATGACCCGCTTGTACGTATACCATTGAGATGCGTCACATCAAAAGTTTGAGTAATGGTCTGGAGGAATGGCTGTGCCCCGCTGGTTGTATGTTCTGCTGGTTTTCGCCGTACTGGCTCCTGTTCTGGATTTTTTGCGCCTGCCACCAATAGTACTATTTATTGTCGCCGCACTGGGGATTGTGCCGTTAGCTGCCCTGATCGGCGAGGCTGTGGAGGATGTCGCGGAGCATACCGGTGAGCGTATTGGCGGCTTGCTCTTTGCTACCTTTGGCAATGCCACCGAGTTGATCATCGGCATTTTTGCCCTGAACCAGGGGCTGGTAGATGTTGTGCGCGCGTCTATTATCGGGACGATTCTGGGCAACGCCTTATTAGTGCTCGGCGTGGCGATCTGCGTTGGTAGCCTCAAGCATGGACGCCTGCAATTCCCGACGCGACCGGCCAGCCAGTATTCGGCCCTCCTGGCGCTCTGTGTCGCGGGCCTGTTGCTGCCAACTGTTGCGATGTTCCTGGGATCTCGTGCAAATGCGACGCTGGCAAGCTTACATGAGGGAGAGCTTTCCAACTTTATTGCTATCCTGCTCCTGGCGGGCTACCTGGCTTCGATTCTTTTCAGCGTGTTTCGCGTTCGCAATCACAGCGGAGGGGAGGAGGATGAGCTTGACCCGATAGGTAGCATGCGTTCTGCCGGGGCGCTCTCGCGCTTGCTGGCCTATCGTAAGCATCTGGCTCAGAGCGGGACGCCGGGGAAAAGTGGCGTGCTGCGCCGTCTCGATACCGCCATTGATGCCATTATCGAGCATGAAGCAGGGCAGCATGTAACGCAAGAGAAAGCATCACCCTCTCAGGAGAAAACCAATGCAGCGCCGCTAGCGGCGAAGCAAGGCCAGGTACCCCAGAGGGAAGAAGAGGCAATGGAAAAACCGCCATTGTGGCGAGGGCTGCTCTTACTGCTGGTAGCAACAGTGGGCGTTGCCATTCTTTCGGAGATCCTGGTCGGGGCCATAGAGCCAATGACCAGCATCCTGGGCTGGAATCCAGCATTCGTAGGGCTGATCTTCGTGCCACTGATAGGCGCGCTCCCCGAGTACTTTAATACCATATCAATGGCGCTGGATAAGCGTATGGGGATGGTGCTGGCCGCTTCCGCCGGTTCATCTATTCAGATTGCCCTGCTGGTAGCTCCGATCCTGATTCTCGCCAGTCTGCTGATGCCGCAGCACCTTGATTTAGTTTTCAGTCCCATCGAACTGGCTGTGCTGGGGTTAGCGACCTTCCTCTTCAGCGAGATCACCAGGGATGGTGAGCTCGTCTGGCTGGAAGGTCTGCTCTTAATTTTACTTTATGCAATGATGGGCGGTACCGTCTTTCTGTTTGGTTCGTAGGCGATTACAGCGGGATAGAGAGTACATTATGCCCTTCGCGCCCGCTCTGTACGAGGTGCGAGATGAATACCTCAATCACGAACGGCCTCTCATACAGTGGGCGACGCGCTTCATCTGTGAAGAAGATGTGCAGGCGTTCGCGTCGCCCACTTGGGCCTTGCGTGAACGCCTGCATGGGCATGGTTACTTCTGCAGCATAGCCCTTCCCCGGCATCGTGACATCCGCCTGCTGCACAATATAGGCGAAATTGCGGTAGAGGGCCGAGCGCACCTCGATATGAACCGTCTCGCCCTTCGTAACGGCGCTTAATCCCCCATATATGGAGCCCGGGTCAGGTTCATCGCGGCCCATCATATGGATGCGAATGGAATAGATCTGGTTGGGCTGGATACGCAACGGCGTTTCGATCAGCGCCGCCGCCGTGGTGGTATGCTGCTGCTCCCCCAGCACAAAGCGTTGCAAGCGTTTGAGCAGGGGCTCCTCCTGCGTCTCTGCACCTTTCTGCGTCGGACGCACGATAGCCGGCAATACGCCGCTGACGTGCTCCAACATGCGCTGCACCAGCGAGGGATGCATATCAGGGATCGCGCCGCCATCCGATACTGCATCGGCAGACGAATCCGGTAAGGGTTGCGTTGGCGGTTGCTCCTCCTGAGCGGGTTTCGCCTCTACGGACGTCTGCTCTGCCGCGGGCGCGGACCCGGTCTCCGTCTGTGCATCCACGCCCTGAGTTGCTTCAACGGTATGACCATTCTGTAGCGGTACCGTCTGCGCCAAGGAATATTCAATTACCTGAGCATCTTGTAAAAATTGTTCTTCTATTGTGGCTGGCGCGATTGGCTCAATGCGCTCTTCAACCTGCGCTGAAGGTGTGTCGGCCTTCGGCTCCTCTGCTGCCAGTGCGAAAGGCTCGTTCTCTATTTCTGCTTCACCATTGGACGGCTCGCTCTCCGCTGTAACCTCAGGAGGCAGAGGTCCGGTAATAGTCTCAGCAGGAGTGACGGTTTCGTCTTCAGGAAGCTTGATAACGGTCTCAGTCAGTTCGTTCATTTCATCTTCGGAAGGCGAAACTTCTATCTCAATCAGTGCTGGGGAGGACTCAGGTTCTGTTTGCACCTCCGTTGCCTGCTCCAGAGAAGCTGCTTCGGCCTCCGTGAGCAGCGGCCCGGTGATCGTCACTGGCTCTCCAGCAGGGTCATTCGTTTCTTCCGCTTCTGGGACGGGAGGGTCGGTCATCGCTTCTGCGTCGGAAGAGGGGGGTTCAACAATCATCGCTGTTTCTGTGATAGGAGGAGTAGCCATCTCCGTGGCGGAAGAGGACTCAGGCCCTTTTCCGGTTTCGGTGGTAGGTGGCTCTATCACTTTTTTCGTCTCCTCGGCAGAAGGTTCGACCACAGTCTCCATCTTTGCTGCGGATGGTTCGAGCATAGCTTCAGTCTCCGTTGTAGGTTCCGTTCCCATGGATAATTCCTCGATTATAATAGATTGGGGGTCATTGGGATGCTTTGCGTTTGCTGAGGCTCCTGATGCTTCATTCATGTGAGCTACGCGCATTTTAAGACTGCTGGTAAGAACTTTGGTGATCTTACGCCGTAGCTGCGGAAGCGGAGCAATAATGGTAGCATCGCCACTATCACCAGGACTCAGGGTTCTACCTGGTTCAGGAATGGGGGAATGTTTCAGGACTCTGGTCTGCATGTACTGATTGCTGACACTATTTGCCGGCTGCACGCTTGAACCAAGACAGAGCTCAAGCAGCGCGTCAGTCATTTCGGCAGCACTCTGGAATCGTTCCTCACTCTTTGTTGTCAGCGCTCGCTTAATAATCGTATCAACGTTGCTGTTAATGCCAGGAGTGAGGGGGCGTACAGGCCGCAATAGGTGCTGCATGGATGCGCCAGGCTCTTCGGGCGATGTGCCTGTAAGTAACAGGTAGAGAAGAGCCCCGAGACTATAAATGTCAGTCTGTTTCTCTACTGAGCCGCGTAGAGTGTTTGTTACACTAGCAGGTACGATATTTGTCGCTGTCGATATATAAGGTAAAAGATTCTGTAATGACAGCGGCAGCCATGAGATCATTAGTGCGGGTAACCCGTCATATTCCTGATCGCTTACAATAATAGCGTAGGGATCGAGATCACCGAGAATAATCTCTTCCTGATGCAGGCGTTCGACCGCCTGGCAGATGCGGTAGAGCCATGAGATGGCAATTTGCTCTTCGGGCAGGCCGATCCCGCTCTGTAAGAGATCTTGCAGGGTATAGCGCGGAATGTCGCTGTATCCGCGCTCGTGTTGGTGAAACCCGAAAGGCCAGGCGGCAATCGTGTAAAGATGCCCCTGGAAGGAGCGCAGATCGATTATCGGCATAAGATCCTGGATGCAGAGCTTGCGCAGCCGATCATGTTCTTGCTGTACCATCTCAAGCGCCTGCGCCTGTCCGCTCTCGTCCAGGCTGCTGAGATCGATATCGCGAATGACTACGGGTTGTTGTCGCAGATGATCAATGGCTATAAAGAGTTGCACATAGGGGCGCCTGCGTACAAGGGAGGTGATACGGTAACGGTCTGCGATATCAGCCTTATTCAGTAATTGTGTACTGTTCTGTTTATCAAAACGCTCTCCGCACGTTCCGCAGAACGTTGCGTTGCGTGGGATCGGGATATGGCAACGGTTACACCGCTGGCTGCTAGATTGACTATAGTTAGGAGTCATTCGTGTTACGCTCATTACCCCTTAATACGCCTTTTACACAAAAAGATTAGAGCTCTAGAGAAAATTATAGCATACATACCATGTTAGATGTCATGTGAGATTGGGCCATTAGGTAGGATGTATATGCATTAGCACGTATCTTCACAGTGTGAGAGTTACAATGAGCACATTTTCCCCTTGCCACATGACGGATGTTTTGTTAGAATCGCTAATGGACTCATCACGCGTTGCAGCACTGCGACCCGGACCGCCGGGTCGCATCTTGATGCTACAATACTATATAGCAGATAATAACAGATCATCAACGAGGATAGGAATATACCTTTGAACGTGTTCCGTGCTCCAAAGCAACCGGTAGCTCCCCGTTTCATCGTGGGCGTTGTCCCTACGGAGCGCGGAGAAGAACGATCCGATATCCGATATAACCCGGAGGAATTTTTTTATGGACTTAGCCACCCTCATATTCTGGATCTTCGCTGTCATCCTGGTGGGGGCAGCGTTGGCGGTGGTGGGGTTGCGCAATATCGTGCATAGC
Source organism: Ktedonosporobacter sp. (assembly GCA_035293765.1). Lineage (GTDB taxonomy): Bacteria > Chloroflexota > Ktedonobacteria > Ktedonobacterales > Ktedonobacteraceae > DASRHT01. The sequence goes on along the minus strand of DATGMF010000097.1, from coordinate 119,489 downwards.
GCGCTTGCGCTGGTGGTGGTATTTGCGATGGCAGCCGGTATTTATGTGCTGCTCAATGCCGAATTCATTGCGATTGTGCAGATCCTGATCTACGCAGGTGCGGTGACGATCCTGATTTTGTTCGCGCTCATGTTGACACGTATCGGCGGACAGGCGCGAACAAACCCGACGAACAGGCTCTGGGGGATCGCGGTAGTGATATGCGCCCTGGTCGGCGCGACTATCGTGTATGCCGCAGCCTATAGCCCACGCGCGGTCGCCAACGTGGGCAATGGAGCCGGACAGTTGCCGCCCGGCATTAATAATGTGGTGGCGATTGGTCAATTGCTCTACAGTCCCACGACCTATAGCTATGTGCTGCCCTTTGAAGTTGCCTCCCTGGTGCTGCTGGTGGCGATTGTCGGCGCGATAGTCATCGGTAGGGAGGATTAATGCTATGTTGACGCTCAATCATTTCCTGGTGCTTGGTGCCATCCTCTTCTGCATCGGCCTCTATGGGGCGATCTCCAAGCGCAATGCTATTGCTGTATTGATGGGCATTGAGATTATGCTAAATGCGGTCAATATCACAATGGTGGGTTTTTCGTTTTTCGACCAGGTCAGGGGCTATTCGACTCACCTGACCGGACAGATCTTCGCTATTTTCATTATCACCGTGGCCGCTGCCGAGGCGGCGGTTGCCCTTGCGATGATTATCGCGATCTATCGCAAGCGTGATACGGTGGATGTAGGCGAGATAGATATGATGAAGTGGTGAACACGATGGCTTTGTATCAATTTTCTGGATTGATCCTGCTCGCACCGCTGCTGGCGTTCGCTGTGATTATTTTCGGAACCCGCCCCTGGGACCTCCTTAGCCGCGATAAATCGGGCGGACGCGATAAATCTGGTCCCTACGGGGGGGAAGGCGGTTCCGCAACCTCGCACGCCGATGCGCACGCGGTCGAAGTTCATGGAGCGGAAGGTGATGATCATGGGGAGCATGGTCAGGACGACGATGATGACCCGAAAGTACCGTACCTAACGACAGGCGCTAAGGTGAGCGGCTATGTGGCTATTGCTATTATGGCCCTGGCCTGTATTTACTCCTGGGTGCTGCTCATCAGTACGCTCATAGGTCCTCAGACAGGCCCTCAAGCGCTGCCCCCTCAAGGCATTACGGTTTTTCAATACGAATGGCTGGTGCAGGGCTCTGCCAGTTACGTGGTCGCGTTCCAGCTTGATCATCTGGCGATTGCCATGATGGTGGTGGTGACGACGGTCTCGCTGCTGGTGCAGTTCTATTCGCAGGGCTATATGGAGGACTCCGCAGGTTACGCGCGCTTCTTTTCCTACCTCTCGCTTTTCGCATTCTCGATGCTAGTAATTGTCTTTGCGCGCAACTTCCTGGTGATCTTTGTCGGCTGGGAACTGGTGGGCCTGAGCTCGTACCTGCTGATCGGCTTCTGGATCAATAAACGCGCCAAGCCGGAGGAGCAGCGTCCCTCGCCCGCGAGCGCGTCGTTGCAGGCATTTGTGGTCAACCGCGTTGGTGATGTTGGCTTTATCATCGGTATCATGATCCTCTTCACCAGCACTGGCACCTTCGAGTTTAGCCAGTTGGCGACGCGGGTGCAGACGATGGATAAGACGCTATTGACGGTGGCGATGATCCTGGTCTTCTGCGGCGCGATTGGTAAGTCGGCGCAGGTTCCGCTGCACGTCTGGTTGCCGTCGGCGATGGAAGGTCCGACGCCCGTGAGCGCGCTGATCCACGCGGCGACGATGGTGGCGGCTGGCGTCTACATGGTGGCGCGCACCTATCCGCTCTTTGCCGCCGCCGATCCCGCAGCCTTTGAAGTAGTGGCCTGGGTTGGCGCAATCACGGCAACCTTCGCTGCGACTATCGCGCTGGTGCAGACCGACTTCAAGCGCGTGCTGGCCTTTTCGACGATCAGTCAGCTAGGCTACATGTTTGTGGGCCTGGGCGTGGCCGGTTCCGAACTGCAATCGGGTCCCGGCATGTTCCATCTCTTCACTCACGCGTTCTTTAAGGCTCTGCTCTTCCTGGGCGCTGGCAGTGTGCTGCATTCGCTGCACCACGCAACGCATAAAGAGGTGCAGGATATGCGCTTGATGGGCGGCCTGGCTACCCGCATGCCGATCACGGCGATTACCTGGCTGATTGCGACGCTGGCAATCTCTGGCTTCCCCTTCTTCTCCGGCTTCTTCAGTAAGGAGACCATCATCGGGCTGACGTTTGAGCACGGCGATTGGGGACTATACGCGCTGACGCTTGGCACCGCTGGCCTGACCGCGTTCTATATGCTGCGGGCCTATATCCAGGCGTTCGGCGGCAAAGGAGGTCGTGTCGGCGGCCTATGGGGCGGAACGTATCGCGGCGTGGGCGAGCCGCATGAATCGCCGCGCACGATTACGATCCCACTGATCCTGCTCGCCATCCCTTCAGTCATTGCAGGCTACTGGGTGGGCTTCTTTACCTACCTCAACCCCAACTCGCCCTCGCTGGACATCGGTAAAATGCTTGCTACGCCCGATACCTGGATTGGCGTAATTGTTTCTTTCGCGGGTCTGCTAGTAGCGTATGTGCTCTATGCGTGGGTGGAACCGGCGAAGCTGCATAGCGTCGTGCAAAACAACGCAGTGCTACGCACGCTGCACCGCATCCTGTACAACCGCTACTATATAGACCAGCTCTACGACCTGTTTGTGCGCTACGTCGTGCTTGGCATCTCGCATATCGAGCAGGCGTTTGATACCTACATCATCGATGGCATTGTCAATGGAGCCGCCAGAGCTGTGACGACGCTCGGGCGCGATACCAGCAAGGTCGAGACGGGCCGCGTGCAGACGTACATGATCGGCTTCTTCGGCGGCATTGCGGTCTTAGCGGTGATTGTTTTTGTGCTGGTCACCTATGTGAGAGGATAAGCAATCATGGAGATATTCTCAAATGCTCTGACCTGGATTATCCTGTTACCGGTGATCGGCGCAATCGCTGTCTATCTGACGCCTGTCAAAGCAGCTCGCTGGATTGCCCTGGTCACGGCTACGCTAGTCCTGGCCTTAACGCTATATGTGGCCTATCTGGTAGCTACCAGCCCGGTTGGCTTTGGCAGCCTGAGCCAGTTGCCCTATTCGATTAACATTCCCTGGATTCAAGCGAAAGCGGGCTCGATCCAGCTCAATATCAATTACTTCCTGGGCGTTGATGGCTTGAGCTTGCCGATGGTGTTCTTGAACGCGTTGCTGACGCTGCTGGCGATTATCGGCGGCTGGGAGAAGACGCGCGTCAAGGATTATATGGCCCTGCTGCTGGTCCTGGAGGCGGGGGTGATGGGCGTCTTCCTGGCGCTCGATCTGCTGCTCTTCTTCCTCTTCTGGGAGGTCGAGCTGGCCCCGATGTTCCTGCTGATCGGTATCTGGGGCAGCGATGTCATCAAGCATGGCATGCCGGGACGCATCTACTCGGCCTGGAAGTTCCTGCTATACACCTTCTTCGGCAGTATCTTTATGCTGGCCGGTATCCTGCTGCTCTACTTCAAGGGCGGCGCTAACACGGCGAGCATGCAGTACTTTGCGACCCATTTTATCGTCGGCGGCGTACAGATCCCGCTCGTTGGCGTGACGATGAGCTTGCAGTTGCTGACGTTCCTGCTGATCTTCATGGCCTTCGCGGTCAAGATTCCCATGTTCCCGTTCCATACCTGGCTGCCGGATGCGCATACGGACGCGCCAACGGAGGTCAGCGTAATTCTGGCGGGCGTGCTGCTGAAAATGGGCGCTTACGGCCTGATCCGCGTCTGCCTGACGCTCTTCCCGCTGGGTGTGCGCGAGTTCTCCGGCTGGCTGGTCGTTCTCGCGGTAATCAACATCCTTTACGGCGCGGGCATCTGCCTGGTGCAGAAGGATATGAAGAAGCTGATCGCGTACTCCAGCGTGAGTCATATGGGCGTGATCCTGCTGGGCGTGGCGGCGGCGGCTGGCATTGGCGATATGGCATTTCGCCAGGCGGCGCTGACCGGTGCAACCGTGCAGATGTTCAGCCACGGCATCATCACCGGCCTGCTCTTCTTCTGCGTCGGCGTCATTTACGACCACGCTCATACGCGCGAGATTGCGATTTTCGGCGGTGTGGCGAAGAAGATGCCCTGGCTTGGCACGCTCTTCACCTTCGCGGCGATGGCCTCGCTTGGCTTGCCAGGATTGGCCGGTTTCGTCGCTGAATATATGGTTTTCACCAGCAGCTTCCGCATCTGGACCGTGCCGACGGCTGCTGCTGTCTTCACGATGATCTTAACGGCTGGCTATCTGCTCTGGATGATCAAGCGCGTCTTCTTCGGACCGTTTAATCCCAAGTGGAGCTGGCTGCCCGATGCGAACCGGCGCGAGCTGATCCCGTTACTGGCGCTGGCTGTGGTGATTGTGATTGTCGGCATTTACCCTAAGCCTTTGATTGATATAATTACGCCCAGCCTCCACCAGCTTATGCAGGCGGCTTCGGCTATGATAAAGTAGCGGCGCTTCCATTGTGGGAACGCGATAATGCAGATGAACAAATGATGCCGGCGATCTCTCTGTAGCGACGTGCTTGAGCGCGTCCAGTTTACTGCCTTCCTTTGGAGACGGTGAATGTGGCGCTAAAGCGGACGTGGTGAACCGCGTCGCTACGGGGGCATTCCCTGAATCATTCGTTACTGTGCATTAGCGGGTCCCTGCGATGGGGGAGAGGCCCCAGGTGGGGTAAGGAGTTTCCCATGCCTTTTCAATTATCTGATCTCTACCTGCTGGCGCCAGAGTTGAGCCTGACGTTGTTGGCGCTGGTGGTGATGGCAGTAGACCTGTTCGTGAAGCGGCGCGCCGTGGTCGCGGGCGTGGCGCTGATCGGTCTGGCTGTACCAATCGGCTTTACTATCTCGCAGGCGCTGACGCTGTCAGGCACCCGTACAGCTTTTTTCGGCATGCTGGTAGTAGATCAATACGCTATCTTTTTCAAAGTAATTTTCCTGATGATCGCGGCTGTGATGATTCTGGCGTCCTATAGCTATGTTGCCAGGTACGTCAGGGCAGATGGCGAGTTTTACACTCTCATGCTCTTCTCAGTGGTGGGCATGATGTTGATGGCAAGCACGGGTGAATTAATCACGATCTATATCTCGCTGGAACTGACCAGTATCCCGCTCTATGTAATGGCGGGCCTGATCCGCAACAATGAGAAATCAGCCGAAGCCGCCGTGAAGTACGTGCTATTGGGGGCGATGTCCTCCGCGATCCTGCTCTACGGCTTCGCGCTGCTCTACGGCTTGACCGGCACGACCGACCTGATCGGTATCGCCACCTCGATCAAAACCGGCATCAGCAATGGCAATCTCCTGATCTTGATTGCCGATGTGCTGATCATAGCTGGCTTCGGCTTCAAGATTTCGGCGGTCCCCTTCCACATGTGGGCGCCCGATATTTACGAAGGTGCGCCGACGCCCGCGACAGCCTTCTTCTCGGTCGGCTCTAAGGCAGCAGGCTTCGCCGCGCTGATCCGCGTCTTCATCTACGGCGGCCTGGGACAGGTCAACCTGACCTCGCTGATCACGGTATTGTCGATTGTCGCGATTCTCACCATGACCCTGGGCAACCTTGTAGCAGCCGTACAGACGAACGTGAAGCGTATGATGGCCTACTCCAGCATTGCGCAGGCGGGCTACATCCTGGTCGGCTTCATTGCCAGCCTGGCGACGAAGAGCCCTGACGGCAACGCTGCCGTGCTCTTCTTCATCCTGGTCTACGTCATCACCAATCTGGGCGCGTTCGCCGGCATTATCGCCCTGGCGGATCTGACCGGCGGCGACAGGATCGAGGACTTCCGCGGGCTCTGGAGGCGCGCGCCGCTCTTGAGCGTCGGCACGGCCCTCTGTCTGCTCTCGCTGGCAGGCATCCCGCCCGTGGCAGGCTTCTGGAGCAAAGTAATCCTCTTCACCTCTGCCTGGGGACTCGGACAATCCGGCCTCGTCATCATCGCCTTGCTCAATAGCGTCGTCTCCCTGGTCTACTATGGGCGCATCGTCAAAGTCATGTTCTTTGACGCCCCCAAGAAGGAAGACCACCTGGTCACGCCGATTGGCCTGGCGACCTCCATCACGCTGGCGACCGCCGCGCTGCTCGTCCTCACCGTGGCGGTGCAGTTGGTGCTGGCTGCTGCCGGACCTGCGGCAGCTAGTTTGCTGGTGAAATAATTATGCTAATTCCAGGCGCTTGATCAGCAATTCCCTGCGATCAAGCGCCTGGAAATGTGCATTGTCGCCAATATGCACCAAACCTGATACCTAACATTGACAACTCCCCCCTTCAGGAGATATGTTATGAGGTAACAGAATAACGAAATGCTGCTAGGGGAGCCGATTGGCTGAGAAGTGGTTCCAACGGAGAACCGCTGACCCTTGTAGAACCTGATCTGGGTCATACCAGCGGAGGGAAGCGGCACTGATCTACCTGATATGCAGATGATTCAAGCCACGGCCCCTCGGGCTGCGGCTTTTGTTTTTGTATTGGTAGAGATCGGGCTATGCTGATGAGGTTTATGGAATGCGTGAAGATGCACCACGGCTATTAGTGCAGGGTGTGACCAAAGCGTATCGCGAGGGAAAGCGCACGCTGGAAGTGCTCGCGCCCATCGATCTGAGCGTTGCCGACGGCGAGTTTGTGACGATTATCGGACCGAGCGGCTGCGGCAAGAGTACGCTTTTCAATATCATCGCCGGGATTGAAAAACCGGATGAAGGCGCGATTACCATTGATGGCGAGACCAACAAGGAGCGCGCAGGCAAATTTGGTTATATGCCGCAGCAGCCGCTGCTATTGCCGTGGCGCACTGTTGAAGAGAATGTGATGTTAGGGCTGGATGTGCGTCACGTCCCGCGCCAGAAGGCACGGCAGGACGCGCGCGAACTGCTCAAAAGCTTTGGCCTGATCGAGTTCGCCACCCACTATCCCGCGACGCTCTCCGGTGGGATGCGCCAGCGCGTGGCCCTGCTGCGAACGGTTCTGTTCAACCGCTCGTTTCTGCTGTTGGATGAACCCCTGGGTGCGCTCGATGCCCTGACGCGGCTCTCGCTGCAAATGTGGCTGCTCGACCTCTGGCAGACCTTTCGCTCAAGCGTCCTCTTTATCACCCATGATGTGCGCGAGGCGATCCTGCTCTCAGACCGCATTTACGTGCTCAGCTCGCGACCGGCGCGCGTCTTGCGCGTTGTCGAGATCGATCTGCCACGACCGCGCCGCCAGGAATACCTGGCGCTGGAGTGGGCCGTGCAACTGGAGCAGGAGCTGGTGGCGTTGTTGATGAAGGAGCATTATGCATGAGTTTACGTAAATTGGCGAACTATGGTCCCGCGTTCATGCTCACGGCGGTCCTGCTGCTCTTATGGGAACTTTATGTGCGCTCCGGTCAGATCAGCCAGAACGTCTTACCTTCGCCTACAGCAGTCGTGCAGGCTTTAATCGATAACTGGGATGTCATCTATGGACATACCGTGCAGACGCTGCTGGAGACCGTCATTGGCCTCGCGGTTGCGATTGCGCTGGGTTTACTGATGGCGGCGTTGCTGGATGTCTCGACGTGGATGCGGCGCGCCATCTACCCGCTGCTGGTAACATCGCAGACCATCCCGATCATCGCCCTGGCGCCGCTGCTGATCCTCTGGTTTGGCTTTGATCTGACCCCAAAAGTCATCGTTATCACCCTCTATTGTTTTTTTCCGATAGCCGTAGCGTGCGCCGATGGCCTGCTGGGGAGTGATCCAGACCTGATAAAGCTGATGCGTAGTATGCGGGCGTCGCGCTGGCAAATTTTCTGGCTGGTGCGCCTGCCAGGTGCCATGCCGTCGTTTTTCTCGGGGCTGCGTATCGCCGTGACCTATAGCGTGACCGGCGCGATCTTCGGGGAATATGTCGCGGCGTACCAGGGTCTGGGAGTCTATATGCAGACCTCGTTCCACTCGTTCGCGATCATCCTGGTTTTTGCTGCCATTGTGGTGACGGCAGTGCTCAGCCTGGCGCTTTTCGGCCTGGTATCTATCGTCGAACGCATTACCTTGCCCTGGTATCAAGGAGCGAGGATGCGTGTTTGAATAGCTCGGGTCTTATAACTTATTCACGAAGGAGAAGTTTATGCGATCTGATTTTGAGGCGTTCCACGTTCCAACGCTCCCACGATCAATCGGGGAGCCACAGGGCAACCGCAAGGGATGGCCCCTACTGAGCGTGGGATTTGCTATGTTGCTGGTATTTGTTCTGGTAAGCGCTTGCGGTGGCGCTACAAGCAACCAGGGGTCGCAGCAGTTGACGCCGATGACGCTGGCCCTGGACTGGACTCCCAATACCAATCACACGGGCATCTATGTCGCGCTGGCGAAGAACTGGTATCGCGACCAGGGGATTGATCTCAAGCTGCTGCCTTATTCTTCCAGCGTGACGCCTGATACGCTGGTTGCCACAGGCAAGGCCGATGTCGGCATCGGCTTTACCGAAGGGGTGGTAGCGGACGCAGCCGTGGGGCAGCCGGTCGTCTCCATCGCCGCGATCATCCAGCACAATACTTCGGCGCTCGTCACGCTCGCGAGTTCGGGGATCACTCGACCGCGTGACCTTGATGGCAAGGTCTATGGGGGCTTTGGCGCACCTTATGAGAATCCTGTTGTCAGCCAGATCATTAAGGATGATGGGGGCAAGGGCATATTCAAAAACGTGACGCTGAATGTGGATACGATAGAGGCGTTAAAGGCGCACCAGATCGATTTTGCCTGGGTTTACGAGGGCTGGGAAGGTATTCAAGCTCAGCGCGAAGGTGTGCAACTCACAACGTTCCCCATCACCAATTACGGCATTCCCGACTATTATTCGCCGAACATCATCACCAGCCCCGCCACCATCAAGCAGAAACCGGATCTGCTGCGCAGATTTATGATTGCCACGGCGAAAGGATACGAGTATGCGCGCACGAATTCTAAAGACGCGGCCCAATTGTTAATCAATGCAACTCCTAAAGGAACGTTCCCTGATACCGGTCTGGTCTTCAGCAGCCAGGATTTTCTAAGCGTGCGCTACGCCGATCCTGGTCGCAAGTGGGGTATGCAGGATGCCAGCGCGTGGCATAACTATCCAACCTTTATCCTGAGTGCCGATGGCGTCACGGATGCGTCCGGCAAACCCGTCAAAAACCTGAACCTCAATTCCCTCTACACCAACCAGTTCTTGCCATAATAAGGGGTAGGGGCAGAGCCTTGCGCCTGCCCTGCCCTCCTCCTGCCCTCCTTCGGCCCGTTGGGCGTACAGGGCAGGTGCCCCTACGAGGATGCAATTCCTGAGCATTAGTGAACGAAATGCTGAGTAAATATTTAACTCCCCTTGAGAAATTCTTAACTCCTCGCTGCTAGACTAAGTTTCTAGAAGAACTACAGCAAAAGATTGAAGGAGTGACCGATGAATTGGATTACCCGTACGCGCCGCTGGAGCATTCTTGTGCTGGCAACGTTATTGCTTGTGCTGTCACTTACTATAGCTGCCTGTGGTCAGGCCAGCCAGCAGGATAGCTCGACGAACGGGAGCGGCAGCTACTCGACCAGCCAGCAAAGTACCTCTCAAGGTAACGATAGCACCCAGATACAGAATGCCGACCAGGACGTTCAAAGCCAAATTCAATCGCTCGACAAAACGCAAAATGACGTGATGAACTCCGGTTCAACGCAGGACGATGGGCAGATGCCCTGATTATCATCATCTGGTAAAAAAAATTTCATCGTATAGAGAGGAAAAATACCGATAATGAAGCTACTGACAACCATTGGACGTTTCCCACAGCGGTTCGCTCTGTTGACCGCGCTGGCGCTAATATCGCTCTTTGCCACGGCTCCCGCCGCTATGGCCGCGCCCTCGGCCCAGAAATGCGCCAATACTGATGTAAAGTGCGTCATTACCTTTGGTGATAAGATCATTGTTGAGCGCCAGACCGCACTGGATAAACTGGCTGATAGTGTGACGGCGCTACAGCAGAAGCATCATATTAGCGATGTCGAGGCCGATGCTCTTCATACAGACATCAAAACAAACAGAGATGGGCTGACCGATATCAAGACAAAACTGGATGCGGAAACCAGCGCCCAGGCTGCGCGCCAGGATATCAAAAATGTCTATGAGCAACTGCGCATTTTCGCGGTGGTGATCCCGCGCGACGCTCGTCATCTGCATGTGGACGTTGAGGTTACTCTTGCCGACAAGCTGAGAGACCTGGAACAGCATCTTCAGCAGGTTGTCAATAATGATAACGACGATAGGAAAGCCAGGCTCACCGATCTGTTTAACGATTATAAAGCGGCTGTTACCGATGCCGAGAGCCAGGTTGATATCGCCCAGGCAGTTTTCCCGATGCTGACCGTTGCCAACTTCAATGCCAATCATGCCGCATTTGACGCTGATCTACACAATTTGAGCGGTGCCGAGCAGAGAATCCACACTGATCTGCATAAGGCTGCCAGCGATCTACATCAAATTGTCCAGTTGCTCAAGAGCAAATAAAGCTCCTTCGATGGCCCCTTGTCTGTGAAGCGGATACGTGCGCTTAGCACGTATCCGCTTTTTCCGCCCTGACTCTGGCGGCTGCGATCCCTTGCTCTCTGGCCTGAGCATCTACCATTGCCCGGTAGGCGGGACTCTGGTGTTTGAGCGCGTGATGGGCCTCTCTACGCAAACGCGGATCGGTCTCGGTACGCAGTATCTCCTCCAGTGCCGCTATGGCGCGAGGGTCTCGCGGTTGATAACGCAGCCCCCCTATTGCCCTCAGTCGCACGTTTTTGCGGGCTGACGAGAGCGCGACCTGTATGTGCAGGCCAACACCGTCGCCCTGGTAGGTTGGGTCCTGGGAGATAAGCGCATAATAGGCATATATTTGCAATTCTGGATTATCCTCGCGGATGATGCTCTTTAATACGGGTATCGCCCGCGCATCCTGCGGCTGATGCAGCGACTGAAGAGCGTCGCGTCGGACGCGGCGGTTTGGATCTTTCAGTGCAACTTCAATGAGCAGACCAATGCGATCTCCCGTGAGTGGGCAGGGCTTGCACTCCTGGCAGGTCGCCGAATGCACAGCCGTCCGCCGAACCGAAGGAGCCGGATCATGAAGCGCCACCTGTTGGAGCGCGGCGAAACACGCGTCGGTACCGTGATGATCCATAAAACCGGCGCATCCTCGTCGCACACTCACGTTCTGATGCGAAAGACCCCAGAGTACGGCGTCGATGCCCGCCTGACCTGCCTGGGCCAGGGCGTTCTCTGCTGCCATAACGATACGCCAATTATCGGCTCCCAGTTGGACGACCAATGCTTGCAACTCATCGGTCGAGTAACGTTCAACGCTCATCAGGTTGCCTCCTTGTCTGTGGCGACGAGGTTATGCAGATTCCCTATGAAATTCGGTAAGAAACACGCTCGCAATTGGTGTATGAATGTGTTCATGTGCATCATCGCGCCCCTAGCCGTTCGTCTCCGCGTAGGGCAAGGTCATCGCGTCTGAGCAGGGCAACCGCAAGGGATTGCCCCTAGCCATGCGTTCCAGCGTAGGGCAAGGTCATCGCAGGCGGACAGGGCAACCGCAAGGGATTGCCCCTACCCACCCCATCGGGTCCCCCCCATCATCGCGGGCACCGCCACAGGGCATCCCTCCAGGCTTGGTACGATGATGGATGCGGCAGGGCGATCACACGGACACGATGAATCGGGGCGGGACGGGCGTGGGGTGCGGCAGGATGAATGGCTAGGGGCAATCCCTTGCGGTTGCCCTGCTCGGACTTGCACGTTTTTCAGCCTCAAGACCAACCGTCTCCAGCGTCTTGCCAGACGGATCTCCTCAGCCGCCGCACCATCGTCGGTATGACGCGCGATTTCGCCCGCTTCGTGCAGAGCGGATTTTAATTGCACTTTGAGCTTCTGCCGAGCCGAGTGCAGGCGTTTTTTGACGGTTGTCAGTGGGATGTTGAGCAAGGTACTCACTTCGTTGTAGGAGTAACAACGCCCATAAAATAGCACTGTGACCAGGCGTTCATGCTGTGGCAATGCTGCTATGGCTGCTCTTACAGATGCAAGAACCTCTCTTTGCAGCGCGATGTCTTCAGGATTGCTCTCCATTAGCAGGTCGTCTAGCAGATCATCGCCCAGCGTTTCGAGCGATGTGGATGGTATGGTTGTCTGTCTCAGGACACGGGTACATTGCCGGAAGACAATCTGGCGGAACCAACCCGCGAAGGCGGCGGGCTCCTTGAGCTGGGAAAGATGAACAAAAGCCTCGATGATGGCCTCCTGGACGACATCCTGAGCCAGGTGATGATCGTTAAGATGGCGGTAGGCGGTGGCGTAAGCCATTGGCTGGAAACGCTGTATCAAGGCGTTATATGCCTCGCCGCCACCCGATTGTGCAGCCTGGACAAGTTCAGATAAATCTTTCATGGCTGAGCCTCTTCAAAAACAGCTTGCTATGCAGACGACCAACGCCCTGTCGCGCTGTAGCTCCCCGATTCATCGTGGGAGCGCTCAGGCAATCTGCAAGGAATGGCTTTCTACTAGAGAAGTGCCAGAAAAAGGGACAAAAGTTACCGTATGCAGGCTTAAACGGTTGTATGAATAAGAAGTAGCATGCCGCTTGCCAGCGATACTTCGGCCTCGTTGTGCGTGAGAACGTTGCTCACGCCGCGCGGCTTGCCAAATGCCAGCGAGCTGCCGCGCAAGGGGTAGTACAGGTGATGGGTCTCTATCCCTGTCGCCTCGGCTGTCAGAGGGAGGAGCGAGAGCAGGTCGCCTGGTTTCCCACTTACATGAGTGCTACCAGGACCGCGCAGCAGCCAGCAGGTTGTATCTCCATCCACGATCCGTAGAGGGATCTCGTAACCGGCGAGCAGCAGGGTATTGGCTATTGTATGATCGAAGCGAAGACCGCCGAGCCCTCCGAGAATGGTGATAGCACTGGCTCCGCGCTCAATGGCGATTTGCACCGCCAGTTCGCTATCAGTCTCATCTTTTTCCTGAGCGGCATGGATGATCTCGCAGTCCATATCATCTAAAGTCCTTAAAGGAGTGACGAGCGAATCGAAATCGCCTATAATAATAGAGGGTGTGAGGCCATAGCGGAGAGCGAGATCGGCTCCGCTATCGGCGGCGATGATAAGGTCCGCGTGGGCGAGAGCGGCGTCAACCGCTTTGCCTGGCTGTAGTGTGCCTCCGGCGAAAATGATGGCATGCATAATTATAATGGCACCTTCTTTCAGTACCCTCAAGAGGTCGAGCCTGGCTGCCGTCGCCTCTCTAGAGGGAGAGTATACGTATCAAATTTTAAGACGTCAAGCGGAAATGCACTAGAGGTATATATATGGCTTCTGTAAACAATGCGCCCCAGTCATGGGGACGTTATCCAAAGATAAAGCCTGGCCGCGTAATACCGGTGTACTGGCGCAGTGAAATTCCTGATCTCTCTTCGTTAGAAGGGCCTGTTTTGCCCTATGCGTATGGACGGAGCTATGGCGATAGCTGTCTGAACGAGGGCGGCGTTTCCCTGGATGTAAGCCACCTGACGCGCTTTATATCCTTTGATCAGGAAACGGGCCTGTTGCGCTGCGAGGCTGGTGTGTCGCTCGCGCAAATATTGGATCTGACGGTGCCGCGTGGCTGGTTTTTGCCGGTGACGCCTGGTACGAAATTTGTCTCGGTGGGCGGCGCGATTGCCAATGATGTGCATGGGAAGAACCATCATGTTGCCGGGACCTTTGGCTGTCATGTCACGCGCTTCGAACTGTTGCGCTCCAGCAGCGAACGCTTTATCTGCTCTCCTACGGAGAATGTCGAGCTGTTTCGTGCGACCATCGGCGGCCTGGGCCTGACCGGCGTTATTCTCTGGGCCGAGTTCCGCTTAAAGCCCATCACGGGACCGTATATCACGATGGAGCGCATCCGCTATTCGTCGCTCAAGGAATTTATGGAGATCTCCGATTCCTCGGACCAGGACTATGAGTATACCGTTGCCTGGGTGGATTGCCTGGCGAGCGGGCAGCAAATCGGGCGCGGCCTGTTTATGCGGGGCAATCATGAGACTTCAGCAGCTTATGCCGGCAAAAAAGCTCCCAGAAAACTGCCCCTGGCTGTGCCGCTTGACTTTCCATCCTTTGTGCTGAATACCCTGACGATCAAAGCTTTTAATACGGCTTATTATCGCGCCCAACTCGCCAGAAGCATCCGCAGGGTTGTTCCCTATGACCCCTTCTTCTACCCGCTTGACTCGATCCATGAATGGAATCGTATGTATGGCAAGCGAGGATTTATGCAGTACCAGTGCGTTGTGCCGTTCGAGAACGGGTATGAAGTGATGCTGGACATTCTGCGCCGCATCAGCCATGCGGGCGAGGGGTCATTCCTGGCCGTGCTCAAGAAATTTGGTGATGTGCCTTCGCCTGGCATGCTCTCTTTCCCCAGGCCAGGATTGACGCTGGCGCTCGACTTCTCCAACAATGGGCAGAAGACGCTGCAATTGTTTGAAGAATTGGACAAAGTCGTACGTGAGAGTGGCGGTTCCGTCTATCCCGCTAAAGATGCGCGCATGAGCGCCGAGAGCTTCCAGGCATACTTCCCGCAGTGGCACGAGTTTGAGCCATTGATCGATTCAAAGTTCTCTTCTAGCTTCTGGCGACGGGTCACGCTGCCTGTGACTGTCGCCGTGAATGGATAATGTTGTGATGAAAGTACTTATCATCGGCGCAACATCGGCTATAGCCTATGAAGCCGCGAAATGTTTTGCTCAAGATGGAGCTGATATGTTCCTGGTTGCTCGCAATGCTGAGAAGCTGGCGAGCGTGGCGGACGACCTCAAGGTGCGCGGCGCGCATTGTGTAGAGACCGAAGTGCTTGACCTGAGCGAGCTTGACCGTCATGAGGAACTACTGGGGCGAGCTTTTAGCCACTTGAATGGCTGTGATATGCTGCTGATCGCGCATGGCACGCTCGGCGATCAGCGCAAGTGCGAGCTGAGCGTAGCCGAGACGTTGCGCGAATTCACCAATAACTGCACCAGCGTCATCTCGCTGCTCACCATTGCCGCGAACTACTTTGAGCAGCAGAAACATGGCTGTATCGCCGTCATCTCCTCCGTTGCGGGCGACCGTGGGCGGCAGAGTAATTACGTCTATGGCACTGCGAAGGCGGCGGTCAGCGCCTTTTTACAGGGGTTGCGCAATCGTCTGGCTAAAGCCGGCGTTGCTGTTCTCACTATAAAACCAGGCACCGTCGATACGCCTATGACCGCCGACCTGAAAAAGGGGCTGCTCTTCGCCAGCGCGCAAAGTGTTGGCAAGGGTATATACCAGGCGATGAAGCAGGGAAAAGACGTTGTCTACCTCCCCGCGTACTGGCGTCTGATCATGTTCATTGTGAGAGCTGTTCCCGAACGCATCTTTAAAAAGATGTCGCTGTGATGCTGGTGGGGGCAGGGACAAGCCCTGCCATTACGACGTTGCTCGCGAATAGGCTGCGAATAGCACAATGCCGACAATGATGAGCACGGCGCCAATGCCTCCCAACACGAAGATGAGAATTGTCATACCACTACCGCCGCCGCCACTATTGGTTGAGGGTGGCGTAGATGGGGGCGTGGTGGCTGTTGGCGTGGGTGCGGTTGTTGCGGTGGGGCTCGGTGCGGCAGTGGCTGTAGGTGTAGGCGTGGCTGCTGCGCTCACCGTCACGGCATTAGCCAGCGTGGCCTTCATTGTGGGCTCACCGTCCGCGATCACGCTGACAGAATAGGTGCCTGCGGCAGTTGTGGATGGGATAGTGAGCATAATGCTAAAGTTCCCGTTTGCATCAGGAGTGGCATGATCGCTGACGACAACCCCTGCCGCTCCCGGCGGAACGATTGCTACTGTCAGCGTTTGCGGAGGAAGCCATTGACCGCCTGAAACGGTAACCTGGCTGCCAGGCGAAATTGCTGTCGGGCTTTGTGGCGTGACCTGAACGGTTACAGGTTGCGCGACGGTAAAACTGGTAGCTGAGAACGCGCCTAAGGAGCCTGGAGCTGCTGAACCATCTGTCGCGCAAACGTAGTATGGGGTGGTCGCGGTAGCCGCGCTGTTGGGCCATGTGGTATCAACCTGAAACGTTCCATCAGCCTGTACGGCAACGGTGGGCTTAGTGGCGAAGGATGTCAATCCGAGTGCAGCCGGATCGGCGCCCGATTTGCACTTGGCCGGATCGTTCGTCGGCGTCGTGTAAAGTGCCGCCGTTGAGGATGGGGTGAAACCTGTGCCAGCAATATGTACCTTCGTGCCTGGATGTCCCACCAGCGGCCCGCCTCCCGGCAGGCTGATGGTCACCTGAGGCGCTGCCCCTGGCAAGGCTGTTGCACCGGCGGCATAGGCAAATGGTAGCTGGACATACATTATGATGAAAAGTCCCGCGATGCAGGAAAATAACATGGTAAAATGATGAATAAATTTCTTGAACACGGTCCTAAACTCCCCAAAGAACTCAGCATTAGTACACTTTAAAACGTTAAGCCTCTCAAACATGTAACAAATGTGACTAATGTAGGGGCAACTCCCACGATGAAGCGAGGAGTTACCGGTTGCCCTGCCTCTCTACATCATACAGTATCGACATACCCCTACAAATCACGCTGCGGCAATGCCCTGTTGGGTAGCAGGGCAGGGGCAAGCACAGCCCCTACAAAGCGCGTTGTCGCAACGCCTCATAGAGCGCGATGCTGCCGGCGACGGCTGCATTGAGCGAGTTAATATCGCCGCGCATGGGAAGCTTGATGAGCAGGTCGCAGTGTTCCCGCACCAGCCTGCTGATACCCTTGCCTTCGTTGCCGACGACCAGGGCCATCGGTCCGGTCAGGTCAGCCTGCGTATACAATGTCCGGGCCTCGCCCGCCAGTCCCACCACCCAGATATTTTGCTGCTTGAGATACTCGATAGTGCGCGTGAGATTGGTCTCCTGGGCAATTAATAGATGCTCGGTCGCGCCCGCCGAGGTTTTGACGACGGTGGCGTTGACCTCGGCTGCCCGATGCTGTGGAATGATCACGCCGTGAACGCCCGCTGCCTCCGCCGTACGCAGCAGGGAGCCGAGATTGTTGACATCTTGAATGGCGTCAAGGAGCAATAGCAGCGGCGGCTCGTTCTTCTCAGCGGCATGGGCGAGAATTTGATCGGTGGTGGCATAGTGACGTTCCTCGACCTGAGCAATGCAGCCCTGGTGGGTTGCGCCCCGGCTCATCTGGTCGAGGCGGGAACGCGGCACAATCTCGACGGGGATGTGCCGCTGCTCCGCCTCTTGCATAATAGTATTGATGACCGGCGCATCACGCTGCCCCTCAGCAAGCAGGATGCGTTTGATGCGCCGTTTAGCACGCAGCGTCTCTAAAATGGGGTTGCGCCCCCATATCAATTCAGGCATAGTCCTTCTCAACTCTTATTGCATTTCCACTTGACATCTTCAGGTCTAATGTCTACACTCCCCTCAAGAGTGGTGGCGGGAGTTGATGGTTATCTCGACCCACTTGAGGGTACTGAAATCAACTATATAGTATATGCCCGGCGTCAATCTACTTCGTAAAAGGCAACCTTGATTGCCTGCGCCGTGCCAAAGATTTCGCCGATGGCGCTGGTGACGCGGCCTGTGGCGTGGAATAACTGGACATCCTGCGTAACCATGCCGATATGGCAGCGCAGATCGCTCAATTTGAGGGTTTGGACCAGCCAGCCCCCAATGCATACCTCCCCTTCCTGTGAAGATCGCTCCTGCCAGTAAGAGCGGCTGTAGATTGCCGCCGGATGTGACCGTATCGATGAAATAGCGCAAGATTTGCGGATTGACCAGTTGCAGGCCAATGCTCGTGAGGAGCAGCGCCGCCATCAATATTGTTCTGCGCCATTGCGGTTTGAGATAAATAACAAACAACCATTGGCCGAATGACTATAATGCTTGTTCGTTGTTGTTTGCATAAACGCGCCTCTTTCGTTGATGTTAGTGATGTTTTGAGAATGCCATAACTTCAGCCTGAAAGCAACGGTCATTCTTGCGAGTATTGTGGAAATCGACGTAAGATATCGGCAGAGATAAATGTATGCTGAACCGATATATTTTTAGTGAGGAGTATGTATGGCTGAACTGACCGCCGAATTGATCGCAGATTTCTCTATCCCGCAGGCATTGCAAATTTCACCCGATGGCTCGCAAGTGGTTTATACGGTGGCGCCAATGAGCAAGAAAGAGGAGCATGGAACGAGCGCCATCTGGCTCGCATCCACAGATGGGAAACGGCCCGCCCGGCAGTTTACGCGTGGCGATGTGGCCGATAACGGGCCACAGTGGTCGCCCGATGGTAGCCAGCTCGCCTTTCTCTCCGACCGCGCCAAACGTGGCACGGCGCAGCTTTATCTTATAGCCGTTGATGGCGGCGAGGCGCGCCCGCTGACTTCGACCGAGAACAAAAAGGCTGTGGAAGATTTTTCGTGGTCGCCCGGCGGAGGTCAGATCGCCTTTACCAGCGCGGATGAGCCAACGGAGGAGGATGAGCGGCGCGAGAAAGAGCGCGACGACGCCCGGGTCTACGGCGAACGCTTACCTTATACTCGTCTGCGCCTGCTTTCCGTTGCCACGCAGGAAGTGACGACGCTGGTAGAGACTGATCGCGATGTGATCGGTTTCGCCTGGCACCCGCGCGGTACAGAGCTGGCTTACGTTACCACCAAGATGCCCGATCTGGAATCGCATGCTCATGAAACGTTGATCGAACGCGTAGATCTGGCAGGTGGCGAGCCACGCCTCGTCTGTCGCTTTCCCTGCGCGGTTAATGCCCTTACCTGGTCCCATGACGGGCAGACGCTGCTCTTTATAGCCTCGGCAGCCAGAAAAAGTCAGTCTTCGCAGGTAGTCTACGCGGTGCCGGCGCAGGGAGGCGAGCCGCGCTGTATCGCCGGGGGAGAGACGAACTGTGCTGGTGATCTCTGGCCGCTCGCGCAGGGCCAGCAAGTTGCGGTTCTGCTGAGAGAAGGGTTGGGGACGCGCATCTGTAGAATGGATGTTCTCTCAGGGGAGATGGCTCCGCTCTCCCCTGCAACTGAGGCGGAACAGGCCGCGGAGTATCGCGAGGGGCATGCGCGTCTTCTTGAAGATGGCCGGGCGGTACTGGCAGTTGTACGCAGCACAGGCGCGCAACCGTGGGAGGTCTGGGCCGGATCGGGCAAAGAGGGAGTTGCAGAACTGCATCAGGTCTCGTCACATCAAGAACATCTGACCGGGATCACCTTTGGCCCGCAAGAAGCATTTCGCTGGACGGCAGCCGATGGGCTGGAACTGGATGGCATACTGATACGACCGCCGGACGCGCCACAGGATCGCCCGCTACCAACGGTGGTGCTGGTGCATGGCGGACCTTATGCGCGCTGGTCGCAGGGCTTTCAACTGGGCTGGGGAAACTGGGCGCAGTGGCTGGCCCTGGCTGGCTATGCCGTGTTGATGCCCAATCCGCGCGGTGGCATGGGACATGGCGAGCAGTTCGCAGCAGCTGCGCGCGGTGATGTGGGCGGGGCCGATTATGGCGACGTCATGGCGGCGGTCGATGCCGCCATTGCAAGAGGGCTCGCGGACCCCGAGCGTCTGGGCATCGGTGGCTGGAGCCAGGGTGGCTTTATGACTGCGTGGGCTATCACCCAGACCGACCGCTTCAAAGCCGCCATCATGGGCGCGGGCGTTAGCGATTGGGGCATGATGGTTTTGACCAGTGATGTGCCCGATTTTGAGCGCATCCTGGGCGGCAGCGCGCCGTGGGAAGGCATCGGGCCTCTTCAGCATGCGAAACTTAGCCCGATCTCATTCGCCAGCCAGGCAAAAACGCCCGTTTTGATCCTGCACGGGGAGCGCGACGCTCGTGTCCCGCTCAGCCAGGTGACAGGCTTTCATCGGGCGCTACGTGAATACGAGGTGCCCTGCGAATTTGTGGTCTATCCTCGCGAACCGCACGGCATCGGTGAGCGTGCTCACCAGCTCGACCTGCTGCGGCGCGTCCGCTCCTGGTTTGATCGCTGGCTACGGGCGTAGACTTCGCCATTGTGGATAACGATATAAACAAATGTTCTATTTTGTGGATGACTTGACAGGTCAGGTATTTCGCTTTATACTTGACATATCGCATATGAAGTAGTCGTTACAAGGGACGAGTACATGCGTGCGTGAGCCGCCAGCGAGCCGGAGATGGTGGAAGTCCGGCCTCTCATCGCAGCGTGGAATGCCTCCCTCTGGCCCTGAGAATGGGCCGCGATGCGGGACGAACGCGAGTTGCCAGTAGTTCTTGCCGGTAGCCCTCCGTTACCTGGGGGCAGGGCATCGATGATGTCTCATAGCTTATGCTGTAACATCTTCCGTGCCTGTAGAGTGGGAGAGCTGCGTTCTTTTGCGAACAGGCAGCTTCCAAGCCAGGTGGTACCACGGGCATGATATAAGCATATTCAGCCCGCCCTGAGTCAGATGCTCAGGGCGGGCTTTTTGTTTGCCGCCGGGCAGATGAACGCATTGTGTAACGCAAACATTTTATCGTCTATCATGCAAGAAAGAGGAAACAATCATGAAAAGCAGCGACATTCGTCAGACCTTCCTGGACTACTTTGTGCGGCGCGGCCACACCCTGGTCCCGAGCAGCTCGCTCGTCCCGCTGAACGATCCCACATTGCTCTTCACCAACGCGGGCATGGTGCAGTTTAAGCACGTTTTGCTGGGGCAGGAGCAGCGATCCTACTCGCGCGCCTGCTCCTCTCAGAAGTGCCTGCGCGTCTCTGGCAAGCATAATGATATCGAGAGTGTCGGTCCCTCGTCGCGCCACCACACCTTCTTCGAGATGCTGGGAAATTTTTCCTTCGTTTCAGTATCCTCAAGCGGATCGAGATGGCTACAACTTCCGCCGCTCCCCTTGAGAAAAAGTATAGCATCAAACTCAAAGGTGTCAAGTGAAAGTGCGTTAGGAGGCTACTTTAAGCGCGATGCCATGCGTTACGCGTGGGAACTGCTCACGGAAGAATTTAAGCTACCGGTCGAGCGGCTCTGGGTGACGGTCCATAACGACGATGACGAGGCGGCGCGGCTCTGGGAAGAGATCGGCGTCGAGCGGGAGCGCATCCTGCGTTTTGGCGACAAAGAGAACTTCTGGTCGATGGGAGAGACCGGTCCCTGTGGCCCTTCGTCTGAAATCCACTACTATCAAGGGTCAGATAGCGGGTCTCAGCGGCCCGAAGGCGTCAACTCGGACGATGACGACTACTGGGAGCTGTGGAACCTCGTGTTCGTGCAATTCAATCGTGACGAGCAGGGTATCCTGACCCCCTTACCCAGGCCATCAATTGACACGGGCATGGGGTTGGAGCGTCTCACGGCGGTTATCCAGGGCGTACAAAGCGATTACCAGACGGATCTCTTTACGCCCTTGCTTCACAGGCTGATGGAGCTAACCGGCAAAGAAAACGAGCATTACCGCCAGCACTTTGCCACTTACAACGCGATTGCCGATCATAGCCGCGCGGTTGCGTTCCTGATCGCGGACGGCATCCAGCCGGGGAATGGGGGCCGCAACTACGTACTGCGGCGTCTCATCCGGCGCGCCTCCTACTTTGGACAAACAATCGGCCTGGAGCAACCCTTCCTATCGCAACTGGCGCAGGTTGTGATTGACCAGATGGGCGACTGTTATCCAGAGTTACAGCGTGAACCGCAGCGTATCACCGACCTGACAACAGCCGAGGAGATCCGCTTTCAACGCACGCTGGCGAAGGGTCTGCGCTTTCTGGAAATGAGCATTGCATCCTGCCAGCATAACGGGATCTTGTCAGGTCATGAAGCCTTCAAGCTCTATGACACGTATGGCTTCCCGCTCGACCTCACGCAGAAGATCCTGAGCGAGCGCGGTCTGCAAGTCAACATCCAGGAATACGAAGAGGAGCGCGTCCAGCAGCAGCAACGCTCGCGTAACGCAGCAAGATAAAAAATTAATAGCATTGACAATAATCCTGGCCTGGTAGGGACCCGGTTGACCGCGTCCGATTTATCGCCTGCTTTCCCTCTCCATCCCATAAAACCCCTCAATCCGCAATCTGTCTACGGAATCAAATGATGTGAAGCCATAACGCTCATTGGCTTTAAAAGGAAAGCGTGTTGGCCGTGTGTCTCTCAGGGATTTCGTCATTGGAGGACATTGCTGCTGGGACGAGGGTTGGCGGTAAACCGGACGCGCTGAAGCGGGTCCCTACAGGGGCGTCTTTTTATGTTGAGAAGAGGGTGTGATGAAGGCGTTTGGGAATGTCTTTTGATTGCATGAGGCAAGAGATTGTGCGAATCCCTCGCCTCTTGTCTGTAAAGCGAACGAGCGCGAGTTGCCCCTAACCCACCCTCACCGGTGGAATCGACTCAACGCCGTGGTAGTGAGACAGTACGCGGTACCCGATACACCTGTAACGATGCTGGGCGGTGCAATGTGAGAGGACGCCCCGCCCCGGGCAAGACGGAACCTTTAACCGTTGTTTGCAACTACAGGGCAGTTGCCACCCTGACGTTCGCCGCCGACGCAACCGGCTACCAGCTCGCGCTCGCTGTATGCTTTACTTACTTACTCGATCAGATCGGAGTTCCAGTTCGCGACCTGGATGGCTGTATCCAACTCGCGACGCTGACGCGCAATCTCGCTCAGTTGGCGTCGCAGATCCGCTACATTGACGGTGGACAGCATGCGAATCTCGGCGCGTCCGTAACGCTGGACGCGGTTGGCCGCTGCTGTAGCGAGGCTGTCGATGATGCTGTAGCGCTGGGTGAGCACATCGCGGCGCGCCAGAGCATCGGTCAACGTAGTTCCGTCAGCCATCCGGGTCTCCAGGTTGGTTCGATTGATGCGCGCGATCAGGTCATTCAACTGCTCCAGCAACTGCTCCAGTTCGACCAACAGGTCGGCGGGATTCTCAGGAGGCTGCTCGCCTTCCTGGACGAGCGCGCTCTGCTGGAGTCGCGTGCGCAGTTGTGCCAGCCGTTTCTGCACATCCGCGCGCAGCACAAGTGCCTCTGCAAGCCTCATTGCCCTGCCTCCTTCAAAAAGAATGGGGATAACGCCATGCTCGGGACAACCAACAAGCAATTTGTTGTTTGTCAACATAGAAAAGTATAACTCAGGAAATGCTGCCTGTCAAGAGGTTATTTGCTCTTGTTTTACACCTGCTGACGGTTCATGAGGACGTTAGCGAGGATAACGAAGAGGCTAAAGACTCCCATCCCCATGTAAGTGAAGTCCTGGATGGCTGATTCTGGAAAGCGCAGCAAGATAGCAATGGCGCAAAAGAAGAAGATCATCCAGAGGACTAGAGAAGTGATAGCCATGCCCATACGCAGGTTGAGCAGGTGTTCTCTCAGGTGCGCGTCTCTCTCTTTTTGCGCGTTTAGCTTCTGGTCGAAAGAGCTTGCTTCGTAGTCGTTTCTATAATGTGATGATGCCTCATAACCGCCATCATACGCTTTTGCTTCAGCGGGTGGGATATTGCTAAACTGCATTTCCTGTTGTGACATGCTTAAAACCTCCCTGTTGGTCGATGAATTTGATATTTGTTTGCAGAGAATATAAGTGGTGTTATTCTAGCTACGATCACAGGGGGAATATGTTGCAGAGCAGTGATGAACTCACTGCTCTGCTCGTACTAATGATCTACGTCAGATTCTCGATAGGGAGCGCGTCTGGCTGCGAGATGGGTTGCACCATCTGAGACGCCTGACTCGCGACCTCTTCCGGGCGCACGATGAGTAGAGGATGTTTGCTCCCGTGCAGAACACGTTCGGTGGTGCTGCCCATGATCCAGTAAGCCAGGTTGCCGCCTCCGTGTGTTGCCATAACTATAGTATCAAACGCGCCAGCTTTCTCGCCGGTGTTCAGGTCCTCGCCATGAGCCGCCAACTGGATCAGCGTCTCTGCCACATCCATGTTGACAATAACAGAGGTGGTCACGGTACAGCCAAAACCGGCGCTTTCATCCTGTTGTAGATGTTGAGCTACGGATTGCAGATAGACTTTCGCGTTCTCTATGGCGTGCTCGTCTTTTTCCGCAAAGTGTTTGCCGTCTTCCCCTGTTACCGAAGGCAGTCGCAGCACCTGACAGAGGTGGAGCGTGCCGTGGTCGGGAGCAGCCAGGGCCGCGCATAGTTGAGCTGCGGGTGTCAGCGCGGTTTCGGCGAAGGGAGAGCCGTCGAGTGAAACCAGCAGACGCACGGGACGAGCGGCAGTTGCAGCGGGAGCAAGCAGTCTGGTACCGCCTTCGTGTAGCATCAGCACAGGAGTGGAGCTATGGCGCACAACCTTCTCCGCTACGCCGCCGAGCGTCCAGAGACGCGAACCGCTATAGCCCCGGCTACACATCACAATGAGATCGCCATGTTGCATCTGAGCGAACAGGAGGATCATCTTTGCGGCAGAGCCAGAAAGAGTTTCCGTGCGTACATTGATACCTTCGAGCTCCTTTGA
Organism: Ktedonosporobacter sp.; assembly: GCA_035293765.1. Lineage (GTDB taxonomy): Bacteria > Chloroflexota > Ktedonobacteria > Ktedonobacterales > Ktedonobacteraceae > DASRHT01. The sequence goes on along the minus strand of DATGMF010000097.1, from coordinate 94,927 downwards.
CATGGCAATATGAGTCAGATAGTTGCTTGTTTTGGCAATATCCTCTTCCGAAGCAAGATCCGCCGCCTTCTGTAGTGGCATCGGGCGCATATCCAGTTCAACGGTTGACGGCACGATGCTCAGCAGTGTGAGCTGACCTCCAGATGCTCGTACTAATCTCGCTGCAACCGGAAGAGCTTCCTCCGCACGAGCCGAGCCATCCAGTGGGACTATGATATGTTTGAACATAGGACATTACTCCTTCTTCATGATGTTAATCGCTCTACCGATCTCCCTATGGAGGTCCCGCAATTTCCTGTTTGTAATGAATGTAAGTTCCAGCGCTCACAGCACCATCACAGATGTCAGTGCCCCCTTCACAGCCTGATCACAGTTCTTTTCTGCCCCATTTAAATGTTTTGCTTTGACTAACAAGCCAGGATATGTGAATTGACCAGACTTGTTATTTCATGTGAAGCCGATCTTAAAGCGAACGTAAATAATAAAGGTAAGTTGAATGATGTGAATAGTGCGCTGAAATTACTCACGAAAAGCCAATTTGTCGAATATCCATTTAGAGGAGCCTGCATGTGTATAAGCTCAAAAAACATTGTGTATCATCTTTTTCTCGTCGTAAGTTTGTCAAAGGCGCGCCAGGAGCAGCGATAGTTCTTAGCGGAGCAAGTTGTGCTTCTCCTCCTCCCACCGCGACGAAAACGGTGACGTGGTTCCCATCTCCCACTGTGGGGACGACCCTCTATATCTATCAAGGCCATCTTGATGCCGTTTTTGCTCTGGCGTGGTCGCCTGATGGCAAACGCATAGCTTCGGGCAGTGAAGATAAACGAGTGCAGATCTGGAAAGGGGCATAGAGTATACCTGTCGCGAAATCCTCGCCTTTCTCCAACTACCCCCCGAGAAATAATGCAACCCTTTAGCAAGGGGATGGGACTGCCGACCCACCCCTTGCTAAAGATGAAGTTTACAAGCATCCCCTTGTAACGTACAAAGCGTCGTAAGATAGTTGCAAAGAAAAGCATAGCATGAAAATTTGTAACTGTCAATGTATTTTTGCCGGTTACAGAGGGGACTTTTCATGCTCACTGAAGTGTTGTACCATAGCGGATGGGATGTGAAGGTGAAGGGGGAATCTACAGATTTTTTGAGGGGTGATGTTATTTATGGATAGTGCTTGCCTGGATTTTTTGAACAGCGAGTTTCGTGATTTTCGTGGTCGGTGGGTGCGTGATGATCTCCTGCAACCTGACTGGTTAGAGCAGTTTCTGGCTCGCTGGGGATTACAGGTTGCCGCTCCCCTTGATCCTGCTACGCTGGAGGCGCTTCTGGCCTTACGCGCTTTACTGACGCGTGTTGTGGATGATCTGGCGAGTGATAGCCAACCTTCGCCTGCTGATCTGGAAACCATGAATGTTTTTATGCTCAAGGTCCCATTGGGCCGTCACCTGAAGCTTGTTGGTAAGCAATACGGCCTGGAACTGGTGCCGCTCAAGAAAGATTGGGATTGGGTGCAGGCGGAGATTGTCGCCTCGTTCGCCGATCTGCTGACCAATTATGATCTCCGGCGCATCAAAATCTGCGCCAACGCCCATTGCCGCAGCGTTTTTTACGACGAAAGCAAGAGCCGCACCCGCCGCTATTGCACCATCGATAAATGCGCTAATCTGGTGAAGGTACGCAGATTTCGCGCGCGTCACAAGATTAGTACAAAAAAAGAGCAGCCGCTTGCAGAGCAGTAAAAACGCAAAGCTCAGGGATCGGGTATAATAAGCGAAAGAACCATTGGTCGAAATCTGCTGGGAGGTATGAGCGTATGGCGCTACCGGATCGATCAGCTATAAGCGTCGAAGAGTATCTTCGTCTGGACCGCGATAGCATAGAAACACGATATGAATATATTGATGGGCACGTCAGGATGCTGGCTGGAGGAACTGTTAATCATTCTCAAATCAGCGTAAACATTGCCAGAATTCTATATGATCTGCTGCGTGGTAGTCCTTGTAGAGTGCTAAACTCGGATATGCGGGTGCGCTTATCTGAATCGCGTTATGTCTATCCCGATGTCACTGTTAGCTGTGATGGACGAGATCGAGGAACCGTTGATATCATACAGTCTCCGCGTCTTGTGGTTGAAGTGCTTTCTAGCAGCACAGAAGACTATGACCGAGGTAGGAAGTTTACATATTATCGTACCTGTCCAACGATACAGGAGTATATGCTTATTAGCTCAACATATCAGTCAGTTGAAGTATTCAGGCGTGAAAGAAAGAACCTCTGGACCTTGCAGGTTTTCGGCCCTGATGATATGGTGGCATTAACGGGTTTAGGCGTAACCTTTGCTGTTTCTGCCGTTTACGAGGGCGTTGCTTTACCCGGGGGTGATAATCAGCCAGCATAGGAGTTGTTTCTTTGATGTTATGGTTACGGTCAACGTCTTCAAGCATTGTATGTGAATCTCTCTTTATTAAGCAGAGGGAGGGTTGAAAAGAATGGCTGCCGACCTGCAACACTGGATGAGTGTTGATGACTACCTTCAATTAGATCGTGCAAGTCAAGATGCGCGCTATGAGTATATTGATGGGCATGCGTACGCGTTGGCCGGTGGCACAATTGCACATGCACGTATTGCTCTCAACATGACGAAGCTGCTCGATGAGCGGTTGCAAGAGCCATGTCATGTCTATACATCAGATGTACGGGTGCGTTTATCTGAGTCGCGTTATGTCTATCCTGATATCACTGTTAGCTGTGCTAAGAATGACTGGCAAGAGCAAGCTGACACAGTCCATTCTCCCTCGCTGGTAGTCGAAGTACTTTCACCAACGACGGAAAGATATGATCGTGGGAAGAAGTTCGCATATTACCAGAAATGCCCGACTATACGAGAATATGTGCTTGTCAATGCGCAATTTCAAGGGGTTGAGATATTTTGCCGCAAAGGCGATATGTGGATATACCGGCGTTTTACGCCAGGGCAGCAAGTTGTATTAGAGAGCCTTGATATTCGTTTTCCTGTTACATCACTCTATGAGCGTGTAGAAATACCTATCGAAGAAGAAGATTTGCCTGAATCGCCTTTACGAGATTGACAGGACTCATCTGGCGCTTTCCTCCTTGCTTTGACCATATCCCAGGCGTGTTCGCCAGGCGAGCGCGTCTCTTCTCCCTGTTCTCCATCATAGATGAAACGCGCTCATCTCTTCTGTCTTGACGATGGTTGCGCTATGTTTTTCCAGGAGCAAGATTTTATGTCACAGATACACCATTCGTCCGAGGTGGGCGCGAGCAATATTGCCGCAAATATCCCCGCGCCAGTGGAGGCGGAGGGCGAGCGGCGTTTCTCGCCTCTCTGGCGCAACCGCGATTATATGCTATTGTGGAGCGGGCAATTGATTTCCAGCATTGGCGGTCAGGTATCGCTGCTGGCTTTTCCTCTGCTGGTGCTGACGACTACCCATTCGCCGGCTCAGGCTGGTGTTATAGGTGCGCTGCTCACTCATCCCTTGCAGCGGCGTTTTACCTTTGGGCAAATTTCGCCTGCTCTCATTCGGCACCCAGCCTCTGGGGCTTGCGCTGACAGGGGCATTAATCCAACGGATCGGCCCGGTCGGGACCGTACTGGTGCTCTTCGTTCCACAGGGCCTTTTCACGCTGATCGCAACCTTTTATCGCCCATTGAGGAAAGCGCCTTTTCTGGTAGAACTGGCACGATCACGCGAGACAACCTGATATTGTAGGGGCAGGGCTTGCCCCTGCCCTGGTAGGATCTAATCTGACTATTGAAGAGGATGGGCGTAAAATGATAGAATAGCGGTGGCTCATCATGGAAAAGGGATTTTTCTTTGCAATTGCTATCGGACGAACTTACGCCGGGCGCTATTCTGCAAGAACGCTACGAAATTGTCCAGAGGGCAGGCGGTGGCGGTATGGGAACCGTTTACCAGGCCACGGATCGCCGCGTCGCTGGACGAGTTGTAGCGATTAAAGAGCTGAAGCAGGGTGGCCTGGACCAGGAGAATCTGAAGAAGGCCAGGGAACGCTTTGAACGTGAAGCCGCTATCCTGAGCCTTGTTCAACATGCGCACCTGCCCCGCGTTTACGACTCCTTTGAGGAATGTGGGCGCTCCTATCTCGTGATGGAGTTTGTCGAAGGGGAGACGCTGCTTGAGCGTATGAAGTCTATGCGGAGACCGCTAGAGCCGCTGGAGGCTCTGAATTACGCGATCCAGCTCTGCGACGTTCTCGATTATCTGCATAACCGGCATGAGCCTATCATTTTTCGTGACCTCAAGCCATCCAATATTATGATTCGCCCGGATGGGCAGGTGATCCTGATTGACTTCGGCATCGCGCGGCACTTCAAGCCAGGGCAAAGCGGCGATACTGAGGCTTTCGGGACGCTTGGCTATGTGGCTCCAGAGGTTGGCTATGCCCAGAGCGATGCACGCGCGGATATCTACAGCCTGGGCGCAACGCTGCATCATTGTCTGACAAACCAGGTGCCCGATTATGCCGATCTGAACAAACCTTTTCCGTCCATACTTGGTGTCAATGCTGCCCCTCCAAAAGAGCTTGATGAGCTGATCCTCAAAATGGTCGAGCGTGATCCGGCGAAACGTCCCGCCACCATAGCCCAGGTGCAACAGCAACTACAGCGCATCCAGGCGCGATTATCTGCTGAATTAACACATCTGTCGGCGAGAGCCACATCTCCGTTATCGGCCTCTTCTTTCTATTCCAATCCAACCGAGCAGTTGAACGCAACCACAACCCCGCATCCGTTTGACTCGCCGCTTGTTTCTTTGTTGAGCCGCTTCTCTGCTCTGCTGCTGGCTGGGTTGGGGCTGGTCTTGCCCTCGTTCGAGCGCACGATTCGCGGCTGGGTAGCGTTGCTGGTCGCGCAAGATACCAGGGCAAAGATCTATGACTGGTATCTGCATGCCCGCTTGCGCCTCACGGCAACAGGCATCTGGACGAGGCCGTTTTTGCTCTTTCTCGCTGGCTTGCTGCTGGGGACGATGATCTTTTGCGTTGAGGTGTATGCCCAGTTTGGTCACTCGTCGTACCGCGTCGAGGCTGGCCTGGTCTTTGTCCTGTTTACCAGTATTATTCTCACAGGCAATCAGCTACACGCTGCTATTCCACGCAACATTTTGCTCTGCTGCGGCTTTTTTCTCGCGGTCGCTTTCCTGGCGCTGCTGATCTCTCCCGGCTTCCAGACGCCCTCCGCCGGTACAGGGCAGCCGGTAATGCTCGATCTTCTGCTGATCTATGGCGTTGTGATCCTGGCGCTGATTGCCCTGGTCGGCAGCACGAGTATTAAACAGGCTGCACCGAATGCTCCTATGACCAGACGGCATTGGTCGGCCAGCTTCAGCCACTTCGCGCTGCTGGGCCTGGCGGGAATCTGCTTGCTGATCCAGTTCAGCATGGGCGCGCAAGAGCAGATCATCTTTGCCCCGGCAGATGTGCATCCGTTTGCGCTTAGCCTGGGAGCGTCACTCATCCTTAATAATGTGATCGTTTTCTTGCTCCTTGCGATTGGCGCGATTTCGTATCTGCGCGCCTTTTTGCCGGTGAGATTTACCGGCTTTGATCGTTTTCTGGTCTTGCTGCTCTGCCTGCTCTATCTGCCCGCGCAGTACACCTTTGGCCTGTATGAATTTGGGCAGGTCTTTCCCGGCCTACCCCAGGCGAGCGCGGTCGCGCTCAATCTGGTGCTGCTGGCATTCCCTTTGCTCTTATCCCTGCTGTCGCTCTTTCCCCTGCCGAGTCACTTTACCTGGATCGGCCATTTGCCTCTGCTGGCGCTAACCATCCTCTATGGATGGTTACAAAACGCTCTGGTGGGACAGGAGCCGTTCCCACTGCTAACGCAAAGCCCATCTCAGGTGATTAATACGCTGCCCGGATTATCTCCGCCAGGGCAGCTCGTGTTTTACGCGCTGGTCGCGGCCTCTCTGCTCTTATTGATGCGCGCCTTATTGTTCGCCGCCGCCAGAGCGACAAGCGCAGGGGACCGCATCGCGCTGTTCGTCGTTACGGTGGGTATGGGGGCGCTGCAATGGGCTTTCTGGCAGGGGGCGCAGGACTTCTCGCAGAATACGAGTCTGTTATATGCTGCTCTCCTCTCGCTCTTCCTGGGCGGGCTGGCGATCTGCTGCGCCTTTATAAGCTCGGCCATAGCGGCATTTAGTGCGCTCTCCGAACGCTATGGCAAGTATAACTGGCTCGCCAGGCTGCTGCTGGCGTTGGATCGCACGCTGGTGCTGAGCGTTACGATTATCAGCCTCCTGCTGCTGAACTTCTTTGGCGGTCAAGGAGGACCTCTGGCTTACCCCTTTGCTATTCAAGGTCTGATCGGAGCGGCTACGACCACGGTATTGAGCGTCAGGCTGATTTTTACCGTCATGCTTGCGCTCTTTGGCTTGATCGCGCTGATACGCCTGCGTGCTGCTGTGGGCTGGCCTGAGCGCGTGACGTTGCTGCTCTGTGGGATAGCGGGAGTGTTGTTGCTGACCGATGCGAACAATGTGCAACGCCTGGGGATCTTATCAGCAAATACACAGGCGCTGCCTGGAAACCCGTTCTCGGCCCTGAATCTCGATCAGGTGATTGCGCTCTGTATCCTTATCGTGGCGCTCTTCTCGCTCTTCTGGCTGCTGCGTACCACTATTCGCTCGGACCGCGTCCCGCTCGGCATCATCTTCGGCAGCGCCGCCTTTTTTGCGCTGCTCAACGCCCTCTTCCCGCTCCCCTTCTTTTTATTGACCGCGCTCTTTTTGCTTTTGCTGGGGACGCCCATCGCTGCTCACATAGAACAGGTGCGGCGCGGCGACGCGACTGCGCAGGTTGGAGGAGCAATGCAGCAGACTGTTCCCGTCGGACAACGGGTATTATGAAGGAGCGGTTTTATCCTTAAAATGGCTAAAGGAGCCGATTGGAAATTTTGAAAAAGAGCCAGTCGATACTCCTACTTGAGCTTCAGAGATTGTTCTCTTGTGACTTATGCTCCCTTACGGGTCACAGGACTATGGACTGTTGCCAGCAGTTTGCCGATTACCGTTTTTCTTGCTAATGAGAGAAAAGCTCTTCTTAGATTCTCAGACTGAATATTTTCTATCTCTTCTAGTTCATCTATAGGAATTTCGCCCTGGACGTATTGCCGCGATGCGATCCATAAGCGTCTCTCGCATTCCTCTTCATTTGTATACATAGGACCCTCTCCGCTTCTTCAATAGATACCTCTTCTCCCAGCATCGACTCACACAACACGAACCGATGAATACTATTCTAAAGTATAACATAAAAAAAACATGAATTCAAGATAAATAAATGCAATTCTATAATTTACAAGCTTCTTAATAAAAATGTAAAATAAAGATGTAAGTCTCAAATGAGCTACTTCTAACAGATTCTTTTACAAAGTATAATTGCAGCCGCAATACGTTCAGCTAGCATCGTGAGCAATTCCTTGCTTTCATCTGAGTCAAAAGCCTTCTCGTGCTTACTGTCAAAACAAACTACTCCGAAGCATGTTATATCTTGTGTTCTGGGATCAGGTCCGATAATGGGCACATTCGCGAATGAGATATAGGGTTGGCTAGACCTGTTCCCCGCGAAATCAATGTATGAAGTACAGTCTCTGCTTGTCCACCGGTCCCCTAGTTTGATCATATGTCCTCGAACAAGCTTTTTATTGATATATGCTTCGCCTGCTGCGCCTCCCCGGTCTCGTCTCAACTTAGCATCGTTACCTATATAAAACTCCATGCTATCTATGCTTTCCAGGGGCATTTCCCAGGAGGCGATACACTTTAAATAATCCCCCGTGGCGTCAGGGGTAACGATGGCAGTTCTAAGTATGTGTTCATTACCGGGCAAATGTTCTCTCAGTTCGTCTACAGCATCTCGTAAAATGTCTCTCAATATTCGTGTTGTTTGCTTATCTCGGTGGAATAGCTGTGGCGACTGTGAACCAGATACATTTTCTGGTTGTAAGTTTGCTATGTTCCTGAGCAGTGAACCATCGAGAGCGATCATTTTATGCGCCTTCTTAATTGCCTGGTTCAGAACTTTGTTATGAAACACACACCATCCCCCTTCCACAAAAAAAAGTCCTATTGTAACAGCCGTAATAATCCAGGGAATCGTGTTTTCATGAACCGATGTTGCTACCCAATTGGTAAGGGCTATAAAAATACTATCGGCACGGTTTCCTATAATCCCCTGGTAAGCTGCCAGGGCAGTAATCATTATAACTGCTCCTAGAGCGGCCCAGACGCCATTTCCTACCCATTTTTTCACTTTTACCCTCCCAATGATAGCTCATGATCTATCAGTATATAACTATATTACATGTTTTTAATCTTTGAATCAACAATATTCTATTTTATTGACTAGAAATGGGTAATTCTTTAAAATCGTCGTTGTGAGGATAAAGTATTGCTCAGGTGACAATTATAAAGATTAAGTGGGGCATCAAGATTCTAAAGTATCTGCTGCAATGATGTTGTTAAATATCAGGATGAGAGCGACGCAATACGGCTTTACAATTAAGGCATTATTCAGTTTAGTGGTTTTTATAAAAAACTCTCGTTTTGTTAAGAAACAAAACGAGAGTTTTTTATCTGAGTGTTGACAGCCAATTTGACAGTCAATCGCGCTTACTTTGACTTACATCCTTTTACAACGGCATACAAAAACCTAATCCCATTGGCCCAGCTTGACGAAGCCTTTGAGCAGGGCGCGGGCGATGATGAAATGCTGAATTTCGTCGGTGCCTTCGTAGATGCGGGTCACGCGCAGGTCGCGGTACCAGCGTTCGATGGGCATCTCGCGGGTGTAGCCCATGCCGCCGTGCATTTGCATCACGCGGTCAACGACGCGGTTAGCCATGTTGGAGCCGAAGAGTTTCGCCATGCTGGCCTCGTGGCGGTTGTCCTCGTGGCGGTCGGCTTTCCAGGCGGCGTGGAGCGCAAGCCATTTGGTGGCCTGGATTTCCACGGCGGAGTCGGCGATCATCCACTGGATGGCCTGACGGTCCGCGATGGGCTGACCAAAGGTGACGCGCTGCTTGGAGTAGTCGATAGCCATCTGTAGCAGGCGCTCTGCCGTGCCAACGCAGCGAGCCGCAATCAGCCAGCGGCCCTGACCGATCCACTGCATGCCAAGTCTGAAGCCCTGCCCAACTTCGCCCAGTACATGATCTTCCGGTACGCGCACGTTGTCGAAGAAGAGCTCGGCAGGCGACCAACCGCCCATCGTTGGAACGGGTCGCGAGGTCCAGCCCGTCGAGCGGTCTGCCAGGAAGCAGGTCACGCCGCCATTCTGGGGCGGCTTCTCGCGGTCGGTTACTGCGAACACCATTGCAAAGTCGGCCTCATTGCCTCCCGTGATGAACACTTTTTGTCCATTAATCACCCAATGCTTGCCATCCTTGACGGCGGTTGTCCGAATGGACGAGGGATCGGAGCCTGCGCCGGGCTCGGTGAGCGCGAAACAGGAGTGGCGCTTGCCCTCAATCGTGGGGATAAGATACTCTTGCTTCTGCTCCTCATTGCCAAGATAGAGGATGTTATCGGCGTTCCCCCCAAAGTTAAAGGGAACGAGTGTGCGGCCCGTCTCCATCGCAATGAGGGCGGACATGACCGCGCCCAGATTCGCGCCTCCGTACTCCTCGGGCGTGTTAATACCCCAGAAGCCCAGCTCTTTGGCCTTCATCTGTAGCGAGTGATACAGCCCTGGTTCGATGCCGGTGGAGTACTTGCCCTCGTTCTGCATCACCTCGTTTTCGAGGGGGATCAATTCGCGTTCGACAAACTGGCGTATCGTTTGCTGAACCATCTTCTGTTCATCGGTAAGGGAGAAATCCACAGTGGCCTCCTTTGGTTGACAAATACCTGTAGAGCAGCCCTCCGGCTGATGTTCTACAGCAACCAGATAGTGATACGGGAAGTTGGTAGATGGATATATTGTAGCATAATACCGAGGGCATTGATGGGATAGCGTATGGTGGCACATTGCCCTGGCGAAGAGCCTGGCTAAAAATGGTACAATAGACAGCAAATCTCTTTTTTGAGCGGAGTATTAGCGCAGGGCAGGTTGCTCTACGAGAGGATTGACGTGTGAAAGATAAAAACCAACAGAATCTCCCTCCCAATTATTTCTATCATCAATTGCCCAACGGCATTGAGCTGATTGGTCAATATATGCCGAGCCTTAGCTCGATTACCTTCGGCTTCCAGCTAGACGCGGGCGTGATCCACGAAGCGGAAGAGAAGCAGGGGCTGGCCCATCTGTTCGAATATATGCTTTTTCAGGGCACCAAACGCAAGGATGCGCGCGCTTTGAATGAGGCATTTGAGACGCTGGGAGCGCGCAAGGGGGCCAGTACGAGCCTGGAAACCTCAATGGTCTGGTCGCAGATTGTCCATAACAAGTTTGATGCCACGCTTGAACTTGTCCATGAACTGCTGCTCCTGCCCACTTTTCCAAAGGACGAGCTGGAGCAGATGCGCAGCATCATTTTGCAGGAAATTCGCCGTCGCGACGATGAGCCCATGAGCCGCATTTTCGAGCTTGTGCGGGCCGATTTCTATCGTGGCACCTCCCTGGGCCGCCTGATTCTGGGAACCGGTGAAAGCGTGCAGGCGCTGCAACGCTCGGATTTGCAGCAGTTCTGGCAGGCGCGCTACCAACCCAATAACGTGCTCTTCTCGATTGCCGGTAAGTTTGACTGGCAGCATGTGGTCGAGAGGATGCAGACGCTTTTTGGTGACTGGTCGGGGACCGCAGCACCTTTCCCTGAACAGGTGCCGCATCCGGGCAGCAGCGTCTCTGTGGAACTGCAAGAGGGCAAGCAGGAACATATCGGCATGATGTTTCCCTTCCCCAACTATCTCGATCCCGACTATTATGCTGCGATGGTGATCAGTGAGGTGCTGGGCGGCAATATGGCTTCGCGCCTTTTCGTGGAGGTGCGCGAGAAGCGAGGGCTGGTCTACGGCATTTCGGCGGCCCTGTCTGGCAGCAAGCACGGTGGCGCGATGCGCGTTTATGCCGGTACTACCCCTGAGCAGGCTCACGAGTGCATGGAGGTTATCGTCAATGAGCTGCGCAAACTTGAGCAGGAGGGCGTCACGGCTGATGAACTGGAGCGGGCCAAAGTGCAGTTGAAGAGCGAGCATGTCATGCGCAGCGAAGGCTCGGCTTCCCGCATGGGCGCGATTGCGCGCTCCTGGTGGTATGAACGCAAGGTCAAAACCATTCAGGAAATGAAAGAGGCGATTGATGCCGTGACGCAGGAGCAGATACTTAATGTGCTGCACCGCTTCTCTCCGCTCAATCCTTTGACCGTCGCTGCCATTGGACCATTGGAAAAAGATCAGCTCATGAGCGGTATATTGTAGCCTTTGAGAGGAAAACGAAATACTACTGATGTTGTTGCGGGCTTCGTAGCTGATAGCAGGATCAGTAGTATTTTTATTGTTGGAGGAGTGCTTTATGCAGCCTGTCAGACATAGAACGCCACAATGCCCGTTAAAATCATGATGATCAGCACAGCTCCCAATACCAGCGGGCCGAGCTTGCGCACTAATAGCCCCTCTTTGCCCACAATACCCGTGGTTGAGGTGGCGAGGACGACGCGCGCGGGCGAAACCATCGTCACGTTAGAGGCCGCGCCACACTGAGATGCCATGATCCAGTTAACGGGTAGGCTCGCTCGTAGGCTTGTTTCATATTGCAACTGAGCGAATACGGCATTGCTGCCCGCGCTCGATCCTGTCAGCCAGCCGCCCAGCGCACCGAGCCAGGGGGCGATCCAGCTATAGTTACGGCCAAGCGTTGCCGCCGCCGCTCCCAGCACGGCGATCATGCCGTTCGCGCTCATGACCTGCGAAGCTGCCAGGAAGCTGACGATGGCGATGGCTCCGGGCGTGAATTGCCGCGCCGTCTTGCCCAGTGCGATGCGAGATCCGCTCACACCAGCGTTAAGGAGTAATGCTGCGGCCAGGGCTGCCAGCAGCACATAGAAGCCGGGATTGTACAGCAGTTGGAAGTGCAGATCGATGGCCGGTATGACGAGCAGGACATGGTTTTGCAGCCATTGTTGGAGCGGAACGATCAGCCGCGTGATGAGCAGAGCCCCGATCAGAATGATATAGGGGGCCAGCGCGAGCAGGAAGCGAGGCGAGGAGATGTCTCCGGCCTGCTCCTGGGTAGCTTGAGCAGTCGTATGCGCCGGATCGTTTTTGCCGTTGGCTCGTCGTGCTGCAAAGTGACCCCAGAGCGCCAGCAAAATGGTCGTTGGCACGCCCGCGAACGCTCCCGCCAGTTCGACGCCTGGCATCTGGCTGAAAAACCACTCGCCCGCAACCAGGACGATAGAAGCAGCCACCACGGCGGGCCACAAACGTTTGACCGCTCCTTTTCCACCGTAGGTTGCCAGGGTCGCTATACCGAAGCCGATAGGGAGCGGAGCCGTTATCAGTGCCGTGTAGGATCCTATTACGCCGGAGTGGAGGCCGGTTAGTTCAGCTCCGAGCGTGATGCCCACGGCTAACCCACCCCAGGGGACTGCGAGCTGCCCTAAGAGACCGAGCGTGGCAGCTTGCAATGTGTCAAGGCCCAGCGCCATCAGCATCGGAATCACCACGACGGTGCCCACGCCGAAGCCGCTCACCGCTTCTATAAACGGCGCGAGGCCGAGCACTAAGAGCAGGATCTGCGTATCTCTATCGGGACAGAGGCGCGTTACACCCTGCGCTAAAACGGTGATACTATCCGTGATATTTTGGATCTGGTAGAGCAGTAGAGCGGGAAACAGCACATAAAGCACGGTTAATGATGTCCCCGCCCCTCTGGCTGCTGCCAGCACGATTGCTGGCGGTGACAGATGGAATGAGGGCGCGAGCAGGGTCAAGATGATTGTCGCGGCCAGCGTTGCCAGGCCCGCTCGCAGGCCGCTCTGTTGCAGCGCCACCAGCAGAATGATCGCCACTATCAGCGGAGTGGTTGCCAGCACGATGTTTATCATAACCCTTTAGCCTGTATAGATGATGCGGTAGATGATGCCCGCTTTGTCGTCGCTGACGTAGAGGGCACCGTCCGGCCCCACAGCCAGACCGACCGGGCGTCCCGTCGTTGACTCGCTTTTGGTCAGCCAGCCCGTTGCGAAATCCCGTACCGGTCCTGCAACTTGTCCTTTGTCGTTAAGCGGAACAAAGACCACTTTGTAACCGGTAGGGACGCTGCGGTTCCACGAGCCATGAAAAGCTATATACAGGCCGTGATATTGTTGTGGGAACTGCGCGGATTTATAGAAGGCCAGCCCCAGCGGCGCGGAATGGGCCTGCATTTTGACCAGCGGCGCTATCACGCCATTGCAATCGCCGGCGTGTCCGAAATCGGGATCGATGATATTGCCTGCATGGCAAAGGGGCCAGCCATAATTGCCGCCATCCTGCAAAGCGTAGACCGTCTCAGGAGGGATATCGTCCCCCATCAGGTCGCGACCGTTATTGGTAGCCCAGATTTGATTATTCCAGGGGTTGATCGCCAGGCCAACGGCGTTGCGCAGCCCTCGTGAATAGAGTCTTCCGTTGCTGCCGTCGAGGTTATATTGCCAGACGGTGGCGCGTTGCTGATTCGTCTCGATGCAGATGTTGCAGCTTGAGCCTATAGAGACGTACAGCTTGCCATCGGGTCCGATAAGCACTGTACGCGTGATATGGCTGCCGCCCGTGGGAAGGTTGGGAACAACTACTTGCCTGCTACTCACTTTGAAATCGGGAGTGATGGTAAAGCGGCTAATTTGTGTGGCTTCTCCAACGTAGAGCGCGCCCTGATAAAAGTCCAGGCTTGTCGGATCGTTCAGTCCACTTACCACCACGATGCGCTGCTTGGCCTTCCCCGTGTGCTGCGGATCGGGCAGGGCGACAATGCTGCCCGCGCCACGCTCGGCAACGAAAAGTGTGCCATCAGGGCTGAAGGTGATCAAGCGAGGACTAGCCAGCCCTGAGTAAAAGACGCTGGAGTGGAAGCCGGAGGGAAGCCGTACCGCGGCAACGCCCGCCACGCCGCCGGTGAAATTGGAGCCGGTCACTAAAGCGTTGAACGTCCTCCACTGGCTCAGAATGATGCCTGATGAGATAACGAGCAGGGCAAATAAGACGAGCAATATAACATGCCAGCGTTTGAGGCGGCGACGTGGTTGTGTGCGAATTGTAGCGCCTTCACTGTTCTCCATGAGATCTCCCTATATTTCATACAATTGTAACATGGCTCATTATATATCAGCAGGAACGAGGGAGCGCAAACCAGAGAGAGGAGTAACCATATTGATCTATTTAATTTTGGCACAATGGCACCTTCCATTGTGCCGGCGTCATATGTAGAGCTATCGATGAAGGTGAGCGACAAATATTTGCCTGCATAACTGCTTGACAGGGAGTGTCTGGCGTGTAAAAATGCTACGAAACTCATAAGAACAGTTATATGTAATGTCAACAATAATCTATCCACTTGCATTAAAGCGGTATCTGAGGAGCGGGTGTTATGGCAGAGCAGTCAGGCAACAAGAGCTATGAGCAGATCATGGCAACGATAGAAAAAGAGCAGGTTCGTTTCGTCAACCTGGAGTTTACCGATGTCGTAGGGATGGCGAAGTGCGTCACCATTCCCATAGAGCAGTTCGCTGACTGTGTGCAGCGCGGCAAATGGTTTGATGGCTCTTCCCTGGAAGGGTTTGCGCGCATCGCGGAGAGCGATATGTATCTCTTCCCCGATCTGTCAACCTTTTGCGTGCTGCCTGGGGGCGTTCGCTCGTCTCCGGCGCAGGGATATCATGCCAGCAACGATCAGGTTTTTGGCGAGGTGGTAGCGCGCGTCATTTGTAATGTGCAGACGCCCGATGGCGAGGCTTTTGATGGCGACCCGCGAGCGACATTGTTACACGCTATCGAGATGGCGCATACGATGGGGTATGAATTTGTCGTTTCACCGGAGCTGGAGTTTTTCCTGCTGCGCTTCGAGAATGCCCTGCCGGTCCCGTTGCCTAATGATCGCGGAGGATACTTCGATCTCTCGACCGACCTGGCATCAACGGTACGCAGCCAGATGGCGGATGCGTTGCAACGTATGGGCATCGGTATCGAATCCAGCCATCATGAGGTGGCGGCAGGGCAGCATGAGCTTGACTTTGAAGCGCGCGACGCTCTGCGGCTCGCGGACCAACTGATGACGGCGAAATACGTCATCAAGGCGATTGCGGTCCAGCATGGCCTCTATGCCACGTTCTTGCCCAAGCCGTTCTATGGCGTCAACGGCTCCGGCCTGCATATTCATCAGCAGTTGATCAGCCTCAAAACGGGGAAAAACGTTTTTGTTGACGAGCAGGAAGAATATGGGCTCTCTGAGACTGGTCGTTGCTTTATTGCCGGGCAACTGGCTCATGCTCGTTCAATGTGCGCGCTCCTTGCGCCTCTCGTCAACTCCTATAAGCGACTGGTGCGCGGCTTTGAAGCTCCCGTCTATATCAACTGGGGGCGAGTGAATCGTCAGGCGTTGATTCGCGTGCCGCGCCTGGGCGCCGATCCGCAGAGTTCGATGCGTATAGAACTGCGCTGCACCGATCCCAGTTGCAACCCTTACCTGGCCCTGGCGGTGATGCTGCGCACCGGCCTGGATGGCATTCAACGCAGGCTGAATCTGCCACCGGCGATGGACGAGAATCTCTTTCTACAGGACGAGAGCGAGCGACTACATCCGCGCATGCGTCTGCTGCCCGCCACGCTCGGCGAAGCCCTGGAAAGCTTGCGCGAGGATGCGTTGATTCGAGAGATCCTGGGCGATTCCATTTACGAGGGCTTCATCGATGCCAAAAGTCTCGAATGGATCGACTATCGTCAGCAGGTGCATCGCTGGGAGATCGACCGTTACCTTTCAGTCTTTTGATGGCCGGATCAGCGACGCGAATACCTGCTCGTACTCATCCAGCATGCGCGCGAGCGAGAAGTTGCGCTCTACATGAGCGCGGCATTGCGTACGAGAGAGGGCGGCGAGTTCGTTGACCCGCATTGCCGCGTCTGTGCAATCCCCTGGTGTGACGAGAAAGCCTGTTTCTCCGTGGCGGATAACCTCTTGCGCCGCGCCACGCCGGAACGCGATCACGGGCGTTCCGCTCGCCATTGCTTCGACCGCTGTCAGGCCGAACGGCTCTTCCCAGGCTATCGGGAAGAGTAGCCCCAGCGATTGCCCCATCACCTGCCACAGCGCCGCATGCTCCAGTTGCCCCAGATAGCTGACGCACTCTCCCGCTCGTTTGATCCGGGGAGCGATCTTTTGCTCGTAATAATCCTGGTCATAGATGCCGCCCGCGATCAACAACCGGCGGCCCGCTCGTTCGGCAATCTCAATCGCGGCATCAACGCCTTTTTCGGGCGCAATGCGGCCAGCGAAGAGCAGCGGCGCATCCGGCGGTACCTCCGCGGAAAAAGGGATAGCGGCGAGCTCCAGCCCGTTATAGATGACATGATCGAACGGCGTGAAATCGGCGTAGCTGAGGGCGCAGGCATGAGAGACGGTAACGAGCGTGAGGGGATGGTTCTGGTCGTGTAAGACGCGTAGCGCCTGATTGATTTCTGGCGAGACGGCTGGCAGGTGGATGGTATGGACCACCGGAAGATCGTGGAGTAGCGTGCTACAGGCGAAGGCGGGCCAGTCAAAGGCGTGGACGTGGACAAGATCAAATTCATGCTGACGCTGCTGGAGCTGGAGAAAAAGATCTAAGAAGAGATTGGCCTGAGCGAAGAAGCCCGGGTCGGCGGCTCGCTCCTGCGAGGGAGCGGAAAAGCTGGCGGGATGCACTGATGACGGGACAGTAATTTGCTCAATAGCGACTCCCGGTATCGACGAGCCAGCTCTGGCGAAGAGGGTAACGCTATGCTGACGACGCGTCAGACCCTGGGCAAGATCGGCCACCAGGGCTTGCGCGCCGCCGACATAGGGTTGAGCGATGGGCGTGACCAGAGGCGCCACCAGCGCGATCCTCATGCGTCTCCTCGGTAGACCGCGATATTATTTTCAGTCTCGTGGAGCTTGACTTCGTAGAGCATGCCGTGGGGAAAACAGCGTTCCAGGCGTTCCCAGAACTTGACGGCCAGCATCTCCGCCGTTGGAACTACCCCTTCCAGCCAGGGAACGTCATAATTCAGGTTTTTATGGTCAACCCAGTCGATTACCTGCTCTTTGGTAATCTTTTTCAGTTCGGTCAGATTGAGCACCATACCCGTCTGGGGATCGGGCTCACCACGTACCGTCACTTCCAACGTGTAGTTATGTCCGTGTCCGTTGGGGTTCGCGCATTTGTCGTACAGGGCAAAATTTTCTTTTTCGGAAAGATGGGCATTCCAGAGACGATGGGCGGCGCTAAAGGTTGCGCGTCGTGTCAGGTAGACCATGACCGGCTATCTCCTCTTGACATCTTCGGGTGTGATGTTATACTTCCTCTCAAGGGAGGCGACGGGAGCTGGTGGCTATCTCGGCCCGCTTGAGGGATTGAAACTATGCATTCGTGAATAGCTCTATATTGCTGCCACTCAGCCTCCTACCAGAGTCATCAGCTAGAAACAGCAGTATCTCGGCCAGATCTTCGGGCGTCATGCCTGCTTTCAAGTGTGGGGCGGCCTGGCGCAGCATCTCGGTATCGATAGCGCCCGGGCTGACGGCGCAGACACGGATATTGTGAGGCTTCCCCTCGACCGCGAGTATCTCCGTCAATCCCGCCACCCCCGATTTTGAGACGTTGTACGCGCTCAATCCGGGGAACTTCTCTACTCCTTTTACGCCTGAAAGAGAGGAAATGTTGACAATTACTCCCTGCTGCTGCGCTACCATCACACGAAATGCTTCGCGGCAACAGAGAAATGTGCCACGCAAATTTACGCCCATCACCTGATCCCAGGTGGCTGTATCCATTTCAACAAACGGGCGAACGGCGACTATTCCCGCGCAATTGACCAGGATATCGACCCGCCCATAGCTTGCCCGCGCCTGCCGAAAGAGCGCCTGTACGTCTTCTTCTCGCGCGACGTCGCCGGTAATGGCAAGCCCATGTCCCCCTATGCTGGTAATCGCTTGCAAGCTTTCGTCGAGATGCGCGCGCGTGCGGCTGAAGAGGACAACCCGCGCCCCTTCCTGTGCGAAGAGGCGAGCGGTAGCGCGCCCCACGCCTCGCCCCGCTCCCGTAATAATAGCAACTTTATTTTTTATAGCCATGAAATGATTATAGCACGCTTTTCTGTACGATGTGAGACCTCTTTGGAACAGTCTCAAGCAGGACTGACACGATTCTGGGGCGAGGACGGGCGCTGTAGCTCCCCGATTCATCGTGGGAGACGCGTTCAAGCTTGTCCCTACAACGCGTTCAAAACGATGCATGTCCCAGTATCTTTTCTCTCTCCGCCTCATCTTTAATCTGGTAGAGGTCAAGCACGCGCTCATCAATTTCGGCATCAATGCGCCTAATCTGGTCCAGGAGTTGGGCGATTGTTCGCTTTTTTTGTTGCTCAGCTTCAGAAAGCGTAAGAAGAGGATAGCTATGATCAGCCTGCCGAAGCTCCTGGGTGAGCGTATCGTACGGAATGGTTATGGTAATGCTGCCATCTTGCCTGTGTTTGATGGTGTATCCCTGCTCTCTTAATCGGTTAAGTTCTGCGTGCCGGGCCAGAATTTCATCGACTAATTTTGCGAATACGGCCTGCGTATCTTTATCGGCAGGATAGATGGGGAGTTGGCGGAACGTGGTAGGGTTAATGTTGACATTATCAAAGGTTCGCCCATACCAGTAGTTGAGCAAAGATGAGTTAAAAAGCGCCAGAATGTACTTTAGATCGTAGCGGGGGTCTTTCGCGATAATATTGTTATAGTTGTCGCGATTAAAAAAGCCGGTCGCGTCATAGGTCCCTACGAGCCTTCTTTTCAATATTTTATTCCTTAGCCTGACAAGCAGTATTTTGGGAGCTTCATAGTACTTTGGCGCATTTGGCGTATAGAGCCATTTGCCGTATTTGAGATAAAGCCGCTTCCTTCCCCAGCGCAGTTCGTACCGCCCGACGTAACTATTGCCATCAAGGAGCGGTTTCCATTCGGGTTCATCCGCAGGAACGTCCTGTTCAGGCTTGATGTAGACATTTGTCCGTCCTTCCTCCCTGGTGTAGTAAGGAATAATCCCCTGGCTGCTATCTGTAACGTCGCCTAATCGTTGCACTTTTGTCTGCGTACTATTCTCAAGAGGAATGCGGCATGCATCCTCTATGTGCTGCAAAAGCGGCGTCTGGCGGATGTTTATTTGCGAGGAAGGCTCGCTCATCCAGATCCCCTGTCGTTGTACTAACGCTTCTGCCCATTGCTGTGATGTCAGTTTGTCTAATGGGTTATGGGGGTGGAGAAGATAGATCTGCGTCATCTGATTTTTGCGCTGCTCTTCTCTTTTCTCAGCAGCGAGGAAAAGTAATACGCAATCCACCGTCGCGTCGCGCCAGATCCCCCGTGGCAGGTCAACAATTTGCTCGATACAGGTAGTTGTGAGGATTTTATGACGGAGTTTTGCCGTATCGCGTCCCATCAAATACGTGTTGGGGGTAATGAAGCCAAGTCTGCCGTTATCAGCCAGGAGATCAATGCCGAGTTTGAGGAAAAACGTGTAGGTATCGGGTTGTCCATAGAACACATCAGCCCAGTTATCACGCAGCGTCTTTTTGTAGGCGTCGCTTAATTTTGCTCCGTAAGGTGGATTGGCGACCACAAAGGCGAAACCTTGCTCAGAAGGAGTTTTCGCCGCGCGGCTTTTAACTTTATTAACCTGATCGCTCTCTTCTACCCGCAACATCCTCATCGTATCGTAAACGCTGCCTGGACGAGCAAGGGCATCGACATTGTAGATGTTAAAGCGGTCAAGCTGAAATACTTTTCCCGACTCATTGATCTCTTTTATCAGATCAAGTACTTGTATAAGCAAGTTCGTCTCGGCAAGATAACAGGCAAAGGGGTTGAGATCAAAGCCGTAAAGGTTCTGCTGAACACGGGTGAGTATTGATTGCGCATCACTTGCAACTCCTTGCCGTGTTCGGTACGTTGCAATCAGACGTTTGGCAGCTGCGATGAGAAATGAGCCACTGCCGCAGGCGGGGTCGATCAGGCGCTTATTCGCACCAATTACATTGGTACCGGTATAACCAACTTGATCAAGAATATAGTCGATGATTTTGGGAGGGGTATAATATTGCCCTTTGTGACGCTTTTCGTCGCGATTGACGTAAGTATTGTAGATGGTACCGATAATATCGGTATCGACGTGTGAGAAGTTGAAGCGGCTTAACTGGTAGAGCGTTTTAATGAAACGCTCCTTGCTCAACTCGTACCAGTTGAAAAGTTCACGTCCGGTAAAAAAGTGGGCATAGATATGCTGGGCATTATCGTAAGCCAGGTTGAGCAAAGGTGAATAGCGATTGCCGCGCGCAAAAATGTAGTATCGCTGAATATCTTCTTGCCGGTGTTGCAGGCCGCCATCAAAGAGAAAACGGTGTTTGAAGACGCCTTTATCCTCGCACACGCGGATTAACAGGAGGCGAATAAAAACGACATAGGCAGCCTGAAGCGCGAAATCATCTCTCCGTTCTGCTTCATCCAGTTCACCGCGCATAGTTTCTTGTACAAGTGATTTCCAGGTAGTATAGTCATCGTATACTGCGATGTCTTTGCGATAGTCGTATGCTGCTTCTGGCTCTGTAGCGGAGAGATGCAACGTACTTTCTCTATAAATATTGTAGCGCCTCAGGTGGTCATCAAGGATGCGACGTGCGTCCCGTTGCAGTTCTTGTACAAGCGATTGCAGCGAAACGATCAGATCGTGCTCATCTTCAGTTCTCAACGGCAACGCATGCATCAGCCAATCATTGAGGTTAGCGGCGATAGGTTGCTCAAGGTGATATGGGTCGGTGAAACTGGCGAGAAAAGCAGCAAAATCTCCTATGGCGCCCATATCCTCAGACGACTCCTATGTTATCCTGGTATTCGTTGTGATGGGCTCAGTATAGTAAAAATTGTTCGGAGTGTATAGAGGGCATGGTAACCCTCTCACTCTTCATGTAGGAACGAGAGGGTTGAAGAGTTCTATGCAGCTAGAGCGAATAGTCGCCGTTGTGGGCATCTTCTAGATAACGAGCCAGCAAAGTAATACTCGCTTCCAGGTCGGCCTGATGGATCATTTCGTTGACCGTGTGGACGTAGCGGGTAGGCGTCGAGAGCGTGATCGCGGGTGAACCTTCGCGTGATCGCTGCATCGCTCCCGCATCTGTCCCGCCGCGTGGCAGCACCTCAAGCTGATAGGGAATGTTGTGCTGCTTCGCCAGATCGCGGAAGTGCCGCACGAGCTTATGGTTGGAAATATGCGACGAGTCGAAGATTTTGATCGCGGTGCCCTTGCCCAAGCGTGTGATCGCATCCTGATCGGGTCTACCGGGGATATCTCCCGCCAGAGTAATATCCAGCGCTACGCTCACATCTGGTTGAACCTGATAGGCTGCCGTGGCTGCTCCACGCAGGCCCACCTCTTCCTGGACCGTGGCGACGGCGAAAATAGTGACCTCGTGGTTCCGCAGAGCGCGCAAGGCTTCGAGCATCACAAAGAGGCTGGCGCGGTCGTCCATTGACTTGCTGACGACCATGTCGCCAACGACTTCAAGCGTGCGGTCCATCGTGATCATGTCGCCCACTTCTGCTTTTGCGCGCACCTGTTCGTTTGACAGGCCGAGATCAACAAAGAGATCATCGAGTTTCACATCCTCGGGTTTCTCATTGGCTAACAGGTGAATAGGCTTGCTCGATGGCATCAGGACTCCGCGTAAGGTCTGGCCCGCAAAGCCGTGGACCAGGACGCGCTGGGCAAAGAGCACGCGGGCATCAAAACCACCCACCGGCTGCATACGGATGAATCCCTTGTCATCAATGTGCTTGACGAGGAAGCCAATTTCATCCATGTGTGCAGCCAGCATGACACGACGCTCACTGTTGCCACGCTTCAAGGCGATGATGTTGCCCATGCGATCAACGCTGACCTCGTCGGCAAGTGTGCGCAGTTCTTCCAGGATCAGGGCGCGGACCTGGTCTTCACGCCCTGCAATACCAGGTGTTTCTGCGATTTTTTTCAACAATTCAATGTTGAGTGCCATCCTTACTCTCCTCTTGCTTTTTAACTCGATGAATCTCTGTACAGAACATAGAAGGGGTGTATGGGCTCTTCAGAGTCATACTCCTCTTAACACAGGTGTACACTATCAGCGCAGGTTTGTCCAGCCCACGAGCAGCGACTGTTCGCGACGAATGGTGAGAGCTTTCTCACTATTGGGTGACTATCACCTCTATGCTATACTGGCCTCACAAAAAGTAAATTGACCGAGGGGACGTATGAGAGCGTTATTGCAGCGAGTGAGTGCGGCGAGCGTTACCGTAAATGGGCAGATTGTTGGTCAGATAGGGCCGGGATTATTGATATTGCTTGGCGTGGGGCAGGGCGATGGCGAGGCCCAGGTAAAAACCCTGGTTGAGAAAATTATCCACCTGCGTATTTTTGGCGACGACGAGGGCAAAATGAATCGGTCGCTGCTCGACATTAGCGGACAGGCTCTGGTCGTCTCCCAGTTCACCCTTTATGCTGATGCGCGCAAAGGCCGCCGCCCCAGTTTTATCGAAGCCGCGCCGCCAGCTATCGCCGAAGCACTGGTTGAACGTTTCAAAGTCGCTCTCGGCGCTTATGGCGTCGAAGTCGAAAGCGGCGTTTTTGGTGCGCATATGGATGTGGCGTTAATTAACAACGGGCCGGTAACAATCATGCTGGATAGCAAGCAGTTGGCGCGTTAGGTCTTGAGTGACGCCGCACCTCGCAAGATTACACGCTCACAATCGTATAGGAGACGGTTACAGTCCAGGTGGCGGAACCTTTATGAAAGGTAATCGAGCCAGCATATAAGCCAAGCTGCAAGCCACTGCTCGTTGCCTGAATCTGCACGGTCGCATTGCCGTTTGCGGCGATAGTTCCTCCCGCTGGATTAGAGCTCAACCAGGAACCTCCGCCATTAGTTACCGTGGAGGCAGTCCAGCTTTCGGCGCTGCCCCCGCAATTGGTCAACGTCACAATCTTAGGCGAAGGGTTCCCCAGCCCGAGCACAGAGGTAAATGATAGCTTTGACTGAGAGCCATTGAGGCAATCTGTGTCAGGCGTCGGCGTTTGTCCTGCTGTCGGAGTCGGTGCGGGCGTACCAGGGGGGCTCGCGGTTGGCAGCGGTTTGTGCCCTTTAGCGATCCCTGTTGGTATGACGTGTACAGTCGCTTGAGGTGCGGGAGTAGCAGATCGTCCTGCAATAGGGGTTATAAGCAGTCTCTGATCTGACCTGTGTCCAGAAGCGAGTAAATTGCTATACCACGTTCCAATGCCCACCATCAAGGCCAGCAGAATAATCAAAGGCACCGCGAGCCTCTGCACTATAGAGCGGTTGGTTGGTTGCGGGCGTTGTCCTGATGGAGAGGTGAGAGATGCCAGGAATGGGTTAGTCGTAATCGGAGCGGAAGGCGTGCTGATCTCTCCTGGAGTTTCTAGTCGCTGCGGGATGGTGCCGGACTGAGGAATTTGCTGTGGAAGGTCGGCAGAGGTAACGGGAGTCAGGAAGCTATCAGGAGATGGAGTTATTTGCTGCGCTGAACCTGGATGCCCTGTGGAGATGTTGGCTAGCGCCACAGGATTCCCCGTTTGACCGTAGGCATCCCGCAAAGCGTTCGCGAAAGCCGTCACGTTCTCATAACGCTGAGCCGGGTCTTTAGCAAGAGCTTTGAATACAACTTGCTCCACTGCGGCGGAGAGTCCCGGCACTTTCCGGCACAGCGAAGGAGGAGGGTTTAGCAGGTGCTGGCTGGCAATTTCGGTAAAAGTGCCGGTAAATGGATGCTCGCCGCAAATCCATTCATAGGTGACGATGCCTAGCGAGTATTGATCGCTGGCAAAACGTACTCGTCCCTGTAGCTGTTCTGGAGCCGTATAAGGGATCGTCCCTGCTAATTTGTGCTCCGCCTGCGAATTATCGCTTTGGGCCACGACGACCAATCCAAAGTCGCTCAACAAAACCTGCTCATGCAGCCCCACAAGCATATTTTCTGGCTTGACATCGCGATGTATCAATTTGTGCTGATGCGCGTAATCTAAAGCGGAGGCGATTTGCGATATAGTCGTCACAATCCGTTCGGGCTGTAAACGTGTCTTGCGAGGAGTAACCTGTCGTATTGAACCATTGGGAGCATAGCTCATGACAAGGTAGGGGTTGCCCTTTTCGAGTCCATAATCGAGGATGTGTACAATATTGGGATGATCCAATGCAGCAATAACCTGCGCTTCTTGCAAAAAATTTTGTAACATCTTCTCAGATAGCTGAACGTGTAGCATTTTAATGGCGCTTAATGTTTTCAGATAGATATGCTCACCTAGATATACATCTGCAAACCCCCCCTGTCCCAGCCAGCGCGTGAGGCGATAGTTCCCTACCTGTTGCCCCAGGTGGCGCTTTGTAAGCTCGTATGTCATTTCTTCCCCCTTGCCAATTTTTCCTGGTAATATCACCAACATATATTAGTGTAAACCAACGTATCTAAAATTTCCTATTTTCCCTGATCACCCATTACTAAAGGCATAAGCAAATATTTTGTCTGTTTTCTGTGTTACCATAAAGGTTGAGATAAAAAATCTTTCTACGGTATGTAAAAAGATAATTTTGTCTTCTCATTTCTAAGGGTGGGATAAAGCTTCCCAATGCTAATGCGATATGGAGGATTTATTATGTATCAAGGTCCCCAGGGGCCACAGGGTCCCCAGGCGCCACCGCAGCAAGGTCCAAACATTCACAATTTTGTCACTACAGGTTTTGAAATTACCGGCTATCGCGTCGTGAGGAATTTTGGCGTCGTGCGCGGCATTATTGTGCGCTCGCGTAGCGTCATCGGCAACATAGGAGCCGCGTTCCAGCAACTAGTTGGGGGGAACATTTCCATTTATACCCAACTTTGCGAGCAAGCGAGGAACGATGCTTACGAGCTGATGATTAACCATGCGCAGCAGATAGGGGCGAATGCAATCATCGGCGTGCGCTACGATGCCACCGAGATCGCGCCCGGCGTTACAGAGGTGCTCTGTTACGGTACCGCCGTGGCCGTTGCCCCCAATCAGGGGTAGTTGTGCGGCGATAGTCGGCACAATCGGATACTAATATGCTGAGGCAAGAGAGGGCGAGCAGGTCATTGGCTCGCCCTCTCTGTGATTCTATATGAGCCTTTTGAGCCCTGCTTATTTCGGTACAGGTTAAATACTTGCTTTCCTCTTGCCATCGAACGGGAAGAGATGGTATAGTTTGATTTAACATACGCTTAATATTCCATTAACACTCACTTAACATTCTTTATGAGCGTCACCTCAATGGGAGCGAGGAGGGAAGTGATATGATTTCGATCCAGACATCGCTGCTGCGGCTGGGTCTGGCTCTTTTGCTTGGGGCCTGCGTGGGATTTGAACGGGAGCGGGGGGATAGGGCGGCGGGTCTGCGCACACACGCGCTGGTCGCGCTTGGCGCATGCCTGGTGATGATCGTCTCCGCGTTTGGCTTCGGGGATGTGCTGGGGGTGCGCAATGTTACGCTTGATCCTTCGCGCGTCGCGGCGCAGGTGGTCAGCGGCATCGGCTTCCTGGGAGCTGGAGCCATTTTGTTGCGCAAAGAGATCGTCAAAGGATTGACAACGGCGGCGGCAATCTGGGTCGTTGCCGCCATCGGGCTGGCCTGCGGAGCGGGCATGCTCCTTGAAGCCATCTTCACCACCATCTTTACGATTGCCGTACTCACCCTGTTACAGCCATTGCGCCGGCGCATTCGCCGCCTGCCAGAGGTGCATCAGCTCCGCATCAAAGTCACGGCAGAAGAATCGCTCTTGAGTCGAGTTTATGATATCTGCATGGAGGCGGGGGCCACGCTGGAACAGGTTGAGGTGCAGGCAGGCAATGGGCACGCCAGAATGGAGATCATGTGCGCAACGGGTGAAGCGAGCCGTTTGACAAAGTCCCTGGTGGCGCTGCGTACCGCGCCCGGCATGGAGACTATTGCGATTAACCTGCACAGCCCCGCCAATGACCTGGCCCTGTTCCCCCTTTTTGCTGAAGTGCAAACGACGATAAGCATGCCACAATAAAACTCTACTATAACCGCACGCCAGAGGCGAATACTCCTGGCGTGCATCTTTTTAAGAACCAATCTCGTGAAACTATGGAATATATAAAATTTTTGCGACCCTTGATTATCGTACTGATTTTCTTGTGGCCCTCTATGATGGAGTGGTCAGCAAAGGAGCAATTATATGTCAGTGACGCCATCTTCCACCGTGGTAGGCATTTTTAGGGACCGCGCGATGGCAGAAGATGCTATCGGGGCCCTGTATGACGCGGGCTTCCAGCGTGAGCAGATCCGGTACTCTATGCCAGGCAATGCCGGCGGTTTCTTTGAAGATCTCAAGAACATGTTCACAGGAGCCAGCTCCACCGATACAAATGGAGACCATCTGACTGATGACCTGACAGGAATGGGCCTGTCGGATGAAGAAGCCCGGTATTACACAGATGAATATAACAATGGCAACACGATTCTTACCGTCCAGGCGGCGAATCGCGAGCAGGAGGCTTTGAGCATTCTCCATCAGCATGGAGCCTATAACTCGTGTGTGAGTCCCGGAGCCTTTAGCGAAACAAACGTCAACGAGCAGCAGCGCGCAGACTATATGCGGCAAGATCACGATACAACTCCAGGGCAGGGGACCGACATCGGAGATTGGGAGACGCAGCGGCTGCCTCGAACCTCTGAAGAGCATCCCGTTCACAATGAGGAACACGATGCCGTTAGAGCTGAGCAGGAGCGGGCGGATCAGGAGCCGCCAGCGGGTCCGGCGGGCGAGCATCAAGAGACGTATGCTTCACAAGCAAACAATATGACGCCTGAGCATGACGCCAATTATCAGGAGGCGCGATCTGATGAAGTGATGCCCGAGCGTGATGTTGACCATCCGGCATCTCATTCCGAGTTTAATCCAGTCTATCAAACATCGCAGGCAAATGGCGTTGCCACCGGGCATGAGGACGAGCTTCAGCAGTTGCAGGCGCAGATCCGCTCGCTTCAGCAGCAGCTTGAGGAGGCGAAAGCCCAGCTTCAGACAGCCCGAGAGCATGAGACTCATCTACAGACGGCCCGAGAGCGGGAACAGCAGCTTCAATCTAGCCGCCAGCAGATGCAGGATCTTCAGGCAGAGCTTGACGCCACACTAGCAGAATTGCGCGAAACCCAGTCTCGCATCGGGCAGTATCGCTAGCCCTCGGACGTAAGCGTATAGACGAAAATTGTATGCGGAGAAGGAACGGGTGCCGGGAGGTCCGGTAAGGATCTTCCAACACCCGGTTATTATGTCAGGATTAGTCAAGAGCCATAAGGCGAAGCTCGTCTGGCTCTAGTTCTCCCCCAAGTCGTTTTTGTAACTGCTCTTTTGCTGCTTGAACAGCCTGATCAGAATCTCCAGTATGGGCTGCACGTACAGCATGGATATGATCAATCACCTTTTGTCTCTTGTCCTGGCTGAGGAAACCGAGACTAGCATGCATGAGTTGTACTTCACTAGGGGGAGGCGGGAAGCCAATCTGAAGACACCAATCGCGGAAGTGTTTCCCCTGATTGAATTGATCCACAATAAGATCGCCATAGACCCCAAAAAGTGCCCAGCTTAACCAATAGCCTCGCGGTGCCAATCCGGGCCGATAATTGGAAAGCGTAATGGAGCGATTAGGCCAGGTGGCAGCATAAAGCAGACGGTTGACTACTTGATGACACATCCCTGTCCGTTGACGCAAGCCCGTCAGATCCAGACCACAAAGCTCGCTCTGTACCATGTCGTGTCCATAGACGGGCTTCTTAGGATGTTGAGGGCTGACAGGATAGCCTGTACACATAAGGATCAGATCATTGACTCTTCCTCGTACCGTCACTACATTGAGATCCAGTTCATCCCTTGGTTGCGATGGCTCATGCCCACCACCGGCGTCGAAAAAGACATCAACGTTACGCGGATAGATGTCTGGTGAATCTAATTTCAGGGCAGCAGCGAACGTGTGATCGCCAAGCCAGGCTGCCCCGGGAGCGCCTCCAGCCTGATATTTTCCTATCGTGATCTCTACCAGATTTTGATCGCCCTCAAAGCGCAATATCCCCTGAACGATCCCGTGATTGCGGGTCCGTGATCGATCATCAGCATTTTGATTAAGGAAATCCCAATAGCCTATCAGTCCATTTTCAGTACCACTCAGGCATAGGTCCATGTTGTCGGCGATATCGTTGGCACTGCGTGCGATGTTCCACAGTCGCACTTCAGCAAGCATCCCTTGATAATAGCGGTAGATCTGCTGCTCCTGCTGAACCGAGCCGATTAAGAGTTGAAGGTCGTTGCTAACATTAAGAGGCGTTGGCAGGCTGGCTGCAACAGTGCCGGGAATCTCCTTGCCATCGAAGAAAATGCTCATATTTCCCTTGTTGCGTACGCCAGCAATATGATGCCAACGTCCATCGAACGCGGAGGTGGGATTAGAATTCTTGAGGTAGTAGCCAAAACCATTATCTGTCACCAGCGTGATTACCCCGTTGGGATTGACCTGGAAGAGAAAACCGGCGTTGGCATTGCTCCCACCAGCAGTGCTTTTGCGTCCAAACACTGGTCCTGGCTGTGCTGGCTTAATCCAGGCTTCACAGGTAAAGTCGCCTGTTCCAAAATCGTAGGCAGCATTGTTTGCAACTGCTATATATCCGCCCCCCAGGCTGACACCATAGTTAATAAGCTGTGTCGTTTCAGTGACAAAATTGATGGAGAGATCATCCAGCCACATCACCGGGCCTAGGTGACCGCTTGAATTGAGTTCCAGCAGAAAACTAAAGTTTTTTGCCCCGGTCAGCAGATCGAGATTCACAGTCAGATTGCACCAGCCATTGGCATCGGGATTCGTGAGGGAAAGGTTGCTTTTTTTGACTTCCTTGCCATCGAGGTACAACGTCAGCGTCATCAGATTGATGGAGGGAGTGGGACCGTATACCCAGAAAGAAAGGGCAACACTGTAGGCAGAGTCGGGAATAGGAATGTCGTTTGTGTCGAGGTAGGTTTGCCCAAAGACACCTTCGGAGAAGAGACAGCTATATTTGCCTGTATGGGTATGGGTCTGTGATTGCTCGGCTGGGACGTCTACGATGAAGTGCCGTTTAATCCAGGGGATGTAAGCAAGGAAGTAATAGAGCCCTGTTTGCTCAAAGCTCGTGTAATAGCTAGAAGGGTTAGTGGTAGCGGTGACTTCTCTTTTATTCAGCACAACTTCATCTTGTGGGAATGCGATCCACTGAAATGAGATGTTGTTTTGATTGAGGGCTGAGAGGGAGTGCTCCACAGGCTCCAGCTTGATGACGAAATCATTGATGCCGCTGCCAACATAATTGAGATGAGCGGTGAGGAAATCACCGGGTAAAGGTGTAATGGGAAGCGGTGATGATGTCGTCGTGCCATTGATCGTGTGCATCTCAGCTAATAACGCATTATTGGCGTCATAAAGCTTGCAGATGAACAACGCTGAGTTATTGGGAGGCGTTGTCACCGAAAATGAGAATGTATTCTGTGGCAAAGAAAGATTTGGTGTAGTGCTATAATCGACACCGTAGCTAATAGTGGTCTCGCTCATTATGCATCTCCTTTTGATAGGTCATAGTATATGACTGTTATTCACATGGTATTGTACGCTCCTATTCAGAGAAAATGGGGCATCAATTGCCATTAGAGTATGAGATGATAAGTAACTTT
Source organism: Ktedonosporobacter sp. (assembly GCA_035293765.1). Classification (GTDB taxonomy): domain Bacteria; phylum Chloroflexota; class Ktedonobacteria; order Ktedonobacterales; family Ktedonobacteraceae; genus DASRHT01. Next base: position 64,969 of record DATGMF010000097.1, on the reverse strand, counting down.
TTTCGCGTGAAAGCGGGTACAAAGGCTCTTGTGATTTTCCTTGATGATTCTCGCCAGGACCGTCCCAGGGCTTTTTCGTTTTCCTCTCCTCTTGCGAGCAGGGCCTGGGCCTGTGAGCATAACGAAAACTGCAAAGCCCTGAGGTTCGTCCGCTACAATTTGACACCCCTGTGAGCCATCTACTATACTACAAGTAATGAAGTAATGAGGGAGAGACATCATATGAGTTGACTCTCTCTTTATTTTGGCCTGTTTATTCGAAAGGATTTGTGTAGTGCTCGTTGATAGCCACGCACATATTGATGCCTCCCGCTTTCAGGCTGATCGTGAAGCTGTTATTCAGGCCGCTGTTGCGGGGGGCGTGACGCGTATCGTTGATCCTGGCATTGACCTGGCTTCGAGCCGCTCCGCCGTCGCGTTGGCGCAAAGCCACCCCGGCACTATTTTTGCAGGCGTCGGGGTACATCCTCATGACGCAACCACCTATAGCGACGAAGTGGGTCTGCAATTTCGTGCGCTGGCACAGGAACCGGAAGTTGTAGCAATCGGGGAGTTTGGGCTCGATTATTATCGTATGCTCTCGCCGCGCGATGTGCAGCGCGCCGTCTTTTGCGCTCATCTCCAGCTCGCTCGTGAATGTGATCTGCCCTGCATTATTCATGTACGCGATTCTCATGATGATGTGATAGAACTCCTGCGCGCACACGGTCAGGGCTTACGAGGCGTCTTTCACTGCTTCTCTGGCAACGTTGCCCAGGCTGAAGAGTGTCTCTCTTTCGATGGCTTTCTGCTCTCATTTGCCGGTCCCTTGACGCGCCAGGGGAATGATCTCCCAGAGGTGGCACGTATGGTTCCGCTGGAGCGCGTGCTGGTGGAGACCGATAGCCCATACCTGGTGCCGAAGCCGCTACAGGCGAAGCGCAATGAGCCGCTTTTTGTGAAGCACGTCGCGGAAAAACTGGCCGAGATTCGCGGGATGACCCTGGCTGAGATTGCCCGGATTACTTCTGCAAACGCTGCTCGTCTGTTTTTTCAATACCCTCAAACGGGTCAGGATAGCCACAGGCTCCCACAACCTCCCTTGCCGTGAGGAAGAGTATACGCATCACACCCGAAGACGTCAAGCGCAAATGTGCTTAGGAGAAGAGAATGAAGCTGTTTAATACCCTCACCCAGTCGTTAGAAACATTTACGCCTATCGATAACACTGTGCGGATCTATGTCTGCGGCGTGACTCCGTATGATACGACCCACCTGGGCCACGCCTTCACCTATGTCTCGTTCGATACGCTGATCCGCTATCTGGAGTATTGCGGCTATAAGGTCCGGTACGTTCAGAATGTGACCGATATCGATGATGATATTTTACGTAAGGCCCGCGAGCTGGGCATAGGCTGGGATGAGCTGGGGAGACGAGAGACCGAACGCTTTTTGCGCGATATGGATGCGCTTAATGTGCGCCGTCCCGATGTCTACGCGCGCGCCACCGACGAGATTGCGGGTATTATCGAGATTGTGAAGGGCTTAATTGACAAGGGCTACGCGTACGTCAGTCAGGGCTGTGTCTTCTATAGCGTGAAAAGTGATCCTGATTTTGGCATGCTGGGACGCGCGGTCGGGCTGAACGATTATAAGGCAATGCTGGAGGTTGCCAACGAGCGCGGGAATTACCCCGATGATCCACGCAAGAAAGATCCGCTCGATTTTGTGCTCTGGCAGGCGCAGGCGCCCGGCGAGCCGGCGTGGGAGAGTCCCTGGGGTCCAGGTCGGCCTGGCTGGCATATCGAGTGTAGCGCCATGTCGATGCACTATCTGGGGCCGCAGTTGGATATTCATGGCGGTGGCGAAGATCTAACGTTCCCGCACCACACCTGTGAAATTGCCCAATCCGAGCGTTACACTGGCAAGATTCCGTTCTCCCGCTTCTGGGTGCATACCGGCATGGTGCATCAGGATGGCGTCAAGATGAGCAAGTCGCTCGGCAACCTCACGCTCGTCAGCGATTTGTTAAAAACGTACACCCCCGATGCCATTCGTGTAGTATTGCAGAACCACCAGTACCGCTATCCCTGGGAGTGTTTCCCCGATGATCTGCAAGTGGCAACCGAGACTGTTGAGCTGTTCCAGCATGTGCGTTCCCTGGTTGGGCGCGAGCTCGTCGGTGAGAATACGACGCTGCGGAGCCGCTTCAAGGCCGCGATGGAAACCGATCTCAATACGCCTGAGGCGCTCCTGTTGCTGCGCAAAGCGGCGGAAGCTGTGGTAGAGAACCACGATCTGGATACAGGAGCAGAGATTTTGCGCCTGACCACCGTGCTAGGATTGTGCGTGTAATTGCAGGCTTGTACAATGATTAAAGAGTCAGGGCTGGATAGAGAGGCCCTGACTCCCCGTTTCAGGCTGTTGTAGCGGGTTCAGTTTCTTCGAGACGGAAAATGCCTCTATCTTCCTGGTAGGTGAACAACTCCGCGTAGCGACCCCAGTTCACCATCATTGTCATCAATGTGGTGACAATATTTTAGCCTTGTCAAGCCCTGTTTTATTCCTATAATTTCCCAACGACCTGTTTCTCGCGCTCACGGTCAGGCTTTTGTGAACGTTCCCGCTTGTCTTTTGCAGGGGCCGGTTTCTCCGACACGATGCGTCGCTTTTGCCCGATTATCTTATTGCCAAGCCGTATCCACGGTTGCTCGATCAAGAGATAGAAAACGTACGAGAATGGGATAATGATGATAATTACACAGACCCAGTAAAGGCTGTATACCCACAGGTGCCTCACACTGTTTACATAGGACTGGGCATAAGCGATGAAGGAGATCAGGATCGGCAGATGCCACATATAGAGGCTGTAGGAGATGTGCCCCAGCCAGCGAACAGGCAGCCACTCAAGTGGTTGCCTGAGATTGGCAGAGCCAAAAAGCAGCGCCAGGACGCACAATCCGTAGCCGACCGCCGGACCAATCTCATTATACTGGTTGTAGGAGGGAGAGAGGCTATCAAAAAGCGGTATGATATGCGGGTACCAGTAATTTCCGGTCCAGCAAGCCATAAAAAGCAATGTCAAAATGCCTGTTCCCCACAGCCATGAGCTATAACGGTGTAAGTTCTCTTTGAGCCGGTTTAACGGGTGTTCTGCCGCGATCTGTTGTGAGAAGATGTAGCAGGAGCTGATTAGCATCCCAACGGCGAAGTCTTCCAGGTACTTCCCGCTCGTTCCATAGAGGAAGAATATGGCTCCTTTAAGGATTATCGGGGGGAAGTGGTGCGGAGTATAGGATGAAAAAAAAGGTCCCCAGTAGCGAGAGGAGACGCCCCAGCAAGCCATGAAAGCCAGGCATCCGATCAGCGTCCACCAGCGACGTTGAAGAGATTTTCCTCCCAGCTTATTTACGAGCCAGCCAAAACCTATTGCCAGGAATGGCAAAAGCAGATAATATTGCCATTCGACTGCCAGTGTCCAGAACGGTCCGTTCAGTTTCTGAAAGGTCAGAGGGCTAGAATCCATCGTGAGCGTCAAAAAAAGTCCCAACTCTTTCCAGTGTTCCGGCTGCAAATATTCCTGATGCATCCACAAAATGATCAAGCCCAGTGAGAGATAGTAACCGGGGAGAATACGCAGGCTGCGGCGCAAGTAGAACTGGCGCAGCGAGGGCCACTGGTTGCCGAATAAAAGCGCCTTTGCATAGGGCATGAAGAGCAGAAAGCCCGAAAGCACAAAGAAAAGCGTCACGCCAGCCGCTCCCATTCTCACTATACCTGGAATGAGGACGCCTAGCGCCAGCGGCTGCCAGTCATGGAAACTGCTAGTGATAAGATTAATATGATAGGCGACGACGGTAAAGCAGGCAACGGCTCGCACGCCATCAAGCACCGCGATTGCTTTTTTCTGTCCATTATTTTTATCCGCTGTACTCAACGCTTTTCCTTGAGAAGAAGGCTTTATTGCTAACATAATACTCCTGACAAAGGCAATACATATCTCGAAATAATGATAAAAAAGATATTACAACCTCATGAGTAGTCATAAGGTTGTCTGAAGTTGCTATTACATTTTTCGTTGGGACCTCCCTTTTCTATATGTCAACAATGCTTTTCTTGTTTAATCCGGTTTCTTTGTGACACGTTTATAACACTTTCGAAGTTAAATAGTATCATACAACGCAGGGCGCATGGAAATTACTCACCAAAATGTGCTAAAAATAGCATTATTTTTGTTGATTTTTGTTTCTTATTTTGCCTATTGCTTTTCATGCCCATTTTTATATAATTCAATGTGATCACTGATCACCACCTGTCATGCCATTTTATGTGGAAAGGGAGAGGAACAACTTTATGCTCGATGCTCATATTACTACTTCAACTGTTGACGATCTTACACCGACGAAGGTCACTTATCATGCAACCGTTCATGATGTCCCTGCCGATGACCGGCCCCGCGAGCGTTTGCAAAAAAATGGGGCCGAGACGCTCTCAACGGGCGATCTGATCGCCATCATTCTGCGTACCGGAACGGCGCGCGATAATGTGATGGAGCTATCAAACAAGCTGCTGGTAAAGTATGGAGGATTGGCGGGATTGATGAGCGCGGACTTCCATGAGCTATGCAACGAGTATGGCCTGGGCGCTGCTAAGTCGTGCCAGCTCAAGGCCGCTCTGGAGATAGGGAAGCGGCTGAGCATGCTGCAACCGGAGAAAAAGTACCAGGTGCGCTCAGCCGACGATGCGGCGAACCTGGTGCGTCTGGAATTGATGTATTTGGATCATGAAGAAATGCATATCCTATTGCTTGACACGAAAAATCAGGTAGTAGAGCGCATCAAACGCTACAAGGGTACGGTCAATAGTTCCGTTTTACGCATTGCTGAGGTACTGCGCCCTGCGATTGTGCGTAATTGTCCGCATGTCATCGTCTGCCATAACCACCCATCGGGCGATCCGACCCCCTCTCCAGAGGATGTGGAGATAACTCGCCAGCTTGTAGAGGCGGCCAAATTGCTTGATATTGAGCTGCTTGACCATCTTGTGATTGGTAACCCTCGCTATACCAGTTTAAAAGAACATCTCCGCTGGTGACAATAAGGGAGTGGATGCACCAAACGGTGTGTCCACTCTGTTTTTTGGGGCTCATCCCTACAAAATGCACATAAAAGGAATGTCCTTCTGGAGGGAACATACTGGTGCGAGCGGCGGGAGACATGAGTCATCCCGAAACCGGTAGGGTAAGAGAACGCTATTGATTGCGCACTCTTATCCTACCGACAAGGATACTCTTTTTTGCCAGAAAGGAATCAGGGAGGCCGTTACCAATCAAACGCAGTTGTTTTGCTGGTTTGACCATTCAAGTTGAACAACGTAGTTGCCTACTTGCTTCACATTCCCCTCTGCTTCACATATATCACCGATCTCTCCATAGTTGGTATCGTACCAACCGGACCCCGGCACAGGATCGGTAATGGCCTCACATAATTCATGTGAAGCGACGACAGTAGATGCATCAAACGGATCGCCAAGATCTCCAACACATGCATTACAGTCGGGAAATGGCAAAACCGCATAAAATATCTGACTGTTAATGTTATCGTGATAGCCGCAGAATGACGAACAAGATGCGCCGCCACCCATCTCGACGACGGTGTTAGGTGGTGTGAACACGAAATAGAGTGTGTTTGTATCGAATGGCGGCAGATTTCCGGCCTGAATTTCAGCCTGGAGCATCAGTTGAATGTCCGTATCAGCAACCGTAGGACCAGGGTCAGAATCTGTAATGATAAAGCTGTCATTGGCCGTGTCATGGGTACCATGCCCGATGGTATACCTATTGATGCTATACTCTCCCAATTGGTCGATGAGCGAGCTGGTGACAATATAGCTAAAGAAACTCTCTAGCTTATCGCAGTGTTGATTGAGCAGCGGGTCATTCCAGGCATTACCCCAATACACAGTTATGACATGGACGTTCTCGATTAACTGGCCACCATTGTAGACAAGCTGTGGATTGGGGGCATCACGACGCCGAAAAACCTCTTTTGGCTTATTTGCTAACACAATGCGACGCGGATGGTGGGATGTAGAGACAACCCTTTGACGTTGAGCGGTAAGGGAAACCTTTGACCGTGAGACAACCTTTGGCCGTAAAGAAGCCTTTGGCTGTGTAGGAATAGGCATAGTATGTGCCTCCTCGTTAATAAAATATGTGTCTCTTGCTTCCCTGCTAACAATCCTAATTTATTATAGCCTGCCTGCTAAATTCTCTCACCTGTTGTGAACTTTTAAGGCACGAGTCATGGTGCGGCTAAAAGCAGCATGCGTCCTCATTGTGTGACTTCAGGGAAGTCAGATGAAATGCATATTTTATTGCTTGACCATCTTGTGATTGGCAACCCTCGCTATCTGAGCTTAAAAGAGCACATGCGTTGGTAATATCGTAAGCAAAGGCGGGAAGATGCTCACTGTGCATCTTCCCGCCTTTGCTTTATGCTTTCGCGACGGCTTTTTCGCTTTTACGTTTGCGTTGCCGGACCTCACCATCTTGCTGGTCCCTGGCTTTGTCCCCCCTGGCTGTTGTGGGCTCCAGCGCGGTTGCCAGCACCTGGGGAATGTCGGTGACGAAGACAAAGTGCATCTGCTCTTGCAACTCTTTGGGCAGGTCCTCCATCAGGTCCTGCTCGTTCTTCTTGGGCAGGATCACCGTACGAATGCCTGAGCGATAGGCAGCCAGCACTTTCTCTTTGACGCCGCCGATGGGCATCACTTTGCCGCGCAAGGTGATTTCGCCCGTCATCGCGACATCCGAGCGCACTTTCCGCCCGCTTGCCAGCGAGACGAGGACCGTGACCATCGTCACGCCTGCTGACGGCCCATCTTTGGGGATAGCCCCCGCGGGAACGTGAATATGCACGCTCTGGTCTTCAAAGACGTTTTTGGACAGCCCCAGAGCTTCGGCGTTGGAGCGTACGTAGCTCAACGCGGCCATTGCCGATTCTTTCATCACGTCGCCTAACTGGCCCGTCAGGGTCAGGCGCGCCTCTTTGCCGGCCATCGCGGCGGCTTCGATAAAGATGATCTCGCCCCCGACTGGCGTCCAGACCATGCCGGTGGCAATGCCTGGGCGATCAATCCGCTCGGCGACCTCTTCAAAGAATCGCTGGCGGCCCAGGTATTCGGCAAGCTGATCGGCGGTGACATGGATGGGCGTCTGCCGCCCTTCCGCGATCTGCTTGGCAACCTTACGACAGAGGGAGCCAATCTCGCGCTCCAGGTTGCGCACGCCTGCCTCGCGCGTATAATCGCGAGCGATGCGGCGCAACACGGCATCATCGAGCGTCAGCTCGTCCTTGTTCAGGCCGTTGGCTTCGAGCTGCTTTGGCAACAGGTATTGGCGGGCAATATGGAGCTTCTGCTCTTCGGTGTACCCCGAAAGCTCCAGGATCTCCATACGGTCGCGCAAAGGGGCCGGAATGGGTTCCAGGGCGTTGGCCGTGGCGATAAACATCACTTTGGAGAGGTCAAAGGCCAGATCCAGGTAGTTATCGCGGAAATTGTAGTTCTGCTCAGGGTCCAGCACTTCAAGCAGGGCCGATGAGGGGTCGCCACGCCAGTCCGCGCCCACTTTGTCTACCTCGTCCAGCATAATGACCGGATCGTTGGCTTCGACGCGGCGCAGCGTCTGGATAATGCGCCCCGGCATCGCACCAATATAGGTGCGGCGGTGTCCGCGAATCTCGGCCTCGTCTCTGATACCGCCGAGCGACATGCGGGCAAACTTGCGACCGAGGGCGCGAGCAATGGATTGACCGAGCGAGGTTTTACCCACCCCTGGAGGGCCAACGAAGCAGAGAATGGGCTCGCGGTTTACCGCGCGTTCGGGCGTCGGAGCTGCCAGCGGTTGCGTCGAGCGTGTGATGGTTTCTACCTCTTCGGCACCATTCTCTGAAGTGGAAGCTGCCTCTTCGCGCTCCTGTTGCATACGTTCGGCCAGCCGTTCTTCTTTCAAACGGCGCACTGCAAGGTATTCCAGGATGCGCTCTTTGATTTTCTCTAGATCGTAGTGATCGTGGTCGAGCACCTGGCGCGCACGAGGAACGTCGATCTGCTCGCCTGTGCTTTTGCTCCACGGCAGGCTGACCAGCAGCTCCAGGTAGGTGCGGATGATGCTGTATTCTGGCGAGACGGTGGGGAGTTTTTCCAGGCGCGACAGTTCGCGGTTGGCCTCTTTCAGCGCCTCTTCCGGCAACCTGGCTTCATCGATTTTGCGTCGCAGCTCGTTGACCGTTGCCTGCTCTTCGCTCTCCTCGCCCAGCTCGCGCTGGATCGCTTTAAGCTGTTCGCGCAGCAGGAACTCGCGCTGCATTTTCCCCATCTCTTCTTGAGCCGTCGTCTGGATCTTCTTGCCCAGTTCAAGGATCTCAAGTTCATGGGCGAGGAAGCTGCTCAGTTGCGCCAGTTTTTCGCGGACAGAATCAAGCTCAAGCAGCCTTTGACGCAGCTCCAGCTCCATCTGTACAAAGGTGGCGATGACGTAGACGACCTGGCGCGGCTCTTCCAGATTTAAGGTGGCGGCTGCTATACCTTCGGGCATATTTTGCACCAGGGCCACCAGGCGCTGGAAGTAGCTAATCACGTTGCGTTTGATCGCCTCGGTCTCGTTGTCTTCTTCCTGGATATCCGGTTTCAGGCTAACGTGAGCCGCGAGATAAGGTTTTTCTTGCGTGAACTCGCCGATACTCACGCGTTCCAGGCCCTGCACGGCGATTTGCACGGTGCCATCGGGCATGCGGAACATGCGGCCCACGCGCGCCACGGTGCCGACCTTAAAAATCTCGTCAGGTCCGGCCTGCTCGATATCGGCGGATTTCTGGGCGACAAGCACCACCAGGCGATTGCCGCGCATCACATCATCGATCAGGCGGATCGACCGTTCCTGGCCCACGGCGAGCGGCTGGACAGAAAATGGATAGATGACCGTTTCTTTTAGCGGCAGGACAGGGAGAACGTCTGGGATAGTTAATCGCTCCTCCTCATCCTCGTCTGCACCATCTTCCTGACGATCTGCCCGTAGCTCTGGCGCTTCCTCATGATCGCTCTGCGTCGTCTCGTTGGAAGGCGCATCTTCTTCTTGCTCGCCAGGCTCTCCTGTTTCCGTATGCTCAGAGGAAGATATATCTTCATGTTCATCGGAACCCAGGAGGGCCTCTGCCTTCTGTGCTGCATGCGGCGCGTCGCCAGGCGACAGGGCTTCGTTAAATGGTTCTTCGTGTTCTAACTGCTGTTCGTTGTAATCTTTCTCCATAAAATCTCTCAACGCATCATCAAGGATTGCAAAAGGCGCTACTCTGTCGTTCCGCTGCGCTGAATAGGCACACGTTCGGGGCCGCGCTCAGGCAACCTGGGTAAATCTACAATAAGAATGCCGTGTTCATAGTGTGCGCTGACCGCATCTCGCTCAATGGGAGAAGGGATAAAGACCTCGACGCGGAACGGGCCATAGCGAATTTGCGCCTCGTGATAACATAAGTTCTCCTGGCTCTCGTAGTGGTCATGTCTTTCCCCACTCACCACCAGGGCATTTTCGTAGAGTGTTACCTCGATATCTTCTTCTTTCATGCCGGCCAGTTCAACCTTTACGACCATCCTATCTGCCGATTCAAGAATGTCAACCGGGGGTCTCCATGTTGTTGATCGGTGCAGTATCGACTGTTGACTCTGGCGCAGGGCGTCGTTCAACAATTGACGGTAGTGGTGCTGTAACTGTTTTTGTGAGCCATCTATGAAGCGATAGGTCACTTGCCGATAACGCATTCGCATAGCGTGTTACCTCTTGCCGACCAGGGTCGGGCCAGCTCTATGCTCCGTCCATGTGGGAGTAGAGAGCTTCATGGCAAAAGTGGGATCATCTTGCCTGTACCTTTTGCCTGTCTACTAATACCGCTCACGCCTGCCGCTTACCCGAGTGGAAGGTCTTTTTCGCCCTCGGCAAGCGCCTTCTGGCATTCAGGACAGATATATTCGAATTCAGAGTTGCTATCCGAGAGCACGTCACTTTGAATAATGCGGGCGTACCGCAAGCGCGTAGCTTTACCACATCTCGCACAGGTAACGTATGTTTCTGAGACGGCTGTGCGTCGGGTTCCAAGAATATCTTCCTGCATGGCCGATACCTGTCTTTCTGTGTTTTTCAAAAACCTGATCTACCTGATCTAATTATAGGGTCCGCCTATATGCTACGGTGTGATATGCACCTAAGAACAGAGATTGGCCTACCTGAGGGCCAACATCTTTGATTATGGCACGCGTCAGGTAAAATTGCAAGCAACTCCTTGCAGGCAGCCTGAGTGCTCCCACGATGAATCGGGGAGCTACAATGCGGTAGCATCGCTGGTTGGCTGGATAGTAGGATTATTCCTTACAGCCTCCGGCTTCGTAGAAGCCAGGTTTGCCGCGCCCGCACCTGATCGCGTTGCCATCGCGCCCTGCGTCGTTGACACTTTGAGTAACAGGGCTATTTACTTCTCTGAAGAAGAGGGGGCCAAGGGGCTGTGCCCCTTGCGGGGCGCGGGGTGTCCCCACTCATTCTTCTCCTCCCTCGCCCCCGAAGGGGGCAAAAAAAGAAAAATTAAATAGCCCTGTTTGAGCAACAAGAGGTTTGACGTGTTCTGGTTGATATGCTACTATGTTTTTATATTCCTCTCTGATGTTTTAGTGGCTATTTGGAACCCTACTTGAACCATTGTATATCTAGTGCGTGGTTGCCGGATGACGACAAAGCCATATAAGATACGCGGCTTGCCTGTCATCCTTTAAAGGATAAGGGCGAAATGAGATGATCACGCAAGCGATCAAACATTGGATGAGCAAGTTATTCGCATGGTGGCCCTGGAGAAAATCTTCAGATACCAGCTATGTGCAAACTGTGAGCAAGCTGAATAAGAATGCAGCTCAAGAAACGCTATGGCGTGCAGCAGCGGATGGGCCAGGGCCGCAGCCCAGCGTGACATCCGTGGTTATTGAGCAGGGGAGGAGTGAGACATCCCCCTCGACAGATCGACCAGCCATCGATGAACATACGGAGCAAGTTGTACAATCTTCCCCAATAGAAGGGAGTGCCCCGTCTTCTCAATCTCCGTCAAAAGAATTGCCACAGGGACGCACCCCATCTACTGAAGATAGCCCGACCCCTTCTCCAACGTTTGAGCAACGATTAGTATTTCTCCGTCACCTGGTCAAACGAGGCATCGTTAATGAGGGGTTTGCCGAGGGGAAGGTACCCGATCAATATAAAAAACCGTAGGGGCCTTCCTTGCAGCCGACCTGAGCGCAGCTAGACGCGCTAGCGGCGTTGGTCGGCTGGATAGAAGGATAGGTCTTACACCTGTCCCCTACCAAATTATTGTGCGCCCGCTGCCGTGAAGCCGCGAGATTGCGCCTCATCTTCTGAGGCAAAGTAGATGACCGTTATCCCTCCCGCGGCGGCATCGTCTTCAGTCGTGGTGAGCTGCTCAAGCGGTACCTCAATCGGGTAGTAGAGCCTGGTACTGACAACGCCGATCACGGTTGCATCTTCGGGTATTGCCTGTTCGACTGGCCTGCCACTCAGATCGCCCACGCCGCTGGCGAGGCTGGCCCCGCTCAGTTCCTCTAGAGCGGCTGGCCCTATGCTCTCAGCAGAGGGTAGCGACGGTTCCTCGGCACTGACCGGAAGTTCGGTCGGGCTCACCTGTTCTTTGAGAGGGGTCCCGTTCCACCTATCATTTTGCAGCAGTTCGATAGGCTGATCGTAAGCTTCTTGCTGCTGCTTGCGTCGCTGTATATACAGATAGATGGCGACTGCCGCTGCCGTCAAGCCTGCGCTACAGACGAACGCGAGCCAGAACATATTGCTGCGTAGGGCTTGCGCCTGTTGAGCCTTACGGTTGCGCTTGCGCAGCTCTTTTTTCATGCGCGCTTTACTTTTCGACCACTTTTGCGTGGTTTTTTTGCCACGCTTGAATAGTTGCTGAGAGATATCATTGCCGCTCTCGGTTACGGTACGAGACAGCTTGCGACCACGATCCATCAGTTCCTCCGCCAGAAGCCCTCCCTGTCTGATCAGCTCCTGGCTATATGGATGTGCTCTGAGCTCTGCCATAGACTCGGAGAGGGCTGCTTCCAGAGCGGCCAGGCGCTCTTTAGAATCGGGCTGCTCGTTGGTTTGTTGTTGCCTGCGAGCCCCCGTACGGGCTCGCAATTGTTTCCCCAATGTATTAATGACGGGGCCGAGCACGGTGAGTGTGAAGGCTCCCACGCGTAGCCAGCGCCTCATCTCCTGTGAAAGATCTCTGTCCGTAGCCATATAACTTCCTCCTGACGGTGGTGATGCTGCTTTTGCTATCGAATCCGACCTATTACCGCGAGCAGGGCAGGGGCCAGCCCTGCCCCTACGGAACGCGGAATCGAAGTACATCTATTTTCCCAGCATAACGAGACTATCTTCTAGAACACACGCATAAGTATGACCGACGAAATCGGTCTGTGTCAAGGGAAGTGGGGGCAAGAGAGCAAATTGTGAGAAGAGGGGGGTGTGCGACCCTTCGTCTGAGCAGTAAAATGCAGGACGCGCAAAAAGAGATCTCTAAGGCGTTAACAACACTGGATCAATTACGTACTAGAAGTCCTCGGCGGCAAATTCGCTTAACTGGAGGACGAGACGGCAAAAATGCAGCATCGCGGCGGCAGATTCTAAATAAGCTTCATCGCTAGTGGCTGTGCGGTACTTGACCGGCGCACGCCGTTGCAGGGCGCGCAACACCACCATAATATCTTCCTTGAGGGAGGTATCGAGGTCTCCACGCTGCATGAGGAGGATAACCTGGCTGACGATTGAGTCAACTTCGCGACGCATCAAAGTCAGATCATTCATCCAGGTATCGTCGTCTTCGGGTATCGTATTTTCGTCCCAATAGAGTGCGTCTGCGCTTTGCTCTTGTCGTCTGACGTCGCTGCGTATGGGCCTGCGCCTCTGTTGGAGGGGGGCCTTAGGTTCCTCCGGCTTTACTCCTAGCTCATGGAGCAGCGCGGCCAGTTCTTCTTCCCAGCCAGCCATTGAGAGCCTCCTTATTGCATTTCCACTTGACGTCTTTGAAACCTCCCCCGAAGTGTAACACAGTGTCCGATCCTTGTAAATGGCCTGAATGGATAGGCCGAGGAGGCTTGCAATAGGAAATTTGCCCTATGAGAAGCGAGGATAAAAGGGCTGCCGGGGCGCTGCTCATGCACATTTACGCCCCGGCAATCGTTTGTCGTTTATATAGGAAGAAGCGCCGGAATATGCGGAATGATTGCCAGAAATGCGGCTATTAGTAAGCCTGCCACCAGTAGCAGCGCGAAGAAAATTTCGAGCGAGAGCACCTGGCGCATGATGGTATGGAGACCCGCCGGCGTATCTGTCCGCAGGACGCCAGTGATGATGACGGCCAGCGTTGGCAGCGTCCACAGGGCCAGCAAGATCGGGTGTGGCGCGCCATGTGGAATCCCAAGAGCGGCAATAACTGCATAAGAGCCCAGCAAGAGCACCAGGAACCAGGCCCGGCTCCAGCGTAAACCCAGAAGCGAGGCAAAGGTGCGCTTTCTCGCGTGCGTATCGCCCTCGGTATCGCGCATATCGTTGACGTGGACCACGGCTGCCGCCAGCAAGCCCAGGGGAATGCCGTAGAAGACCGCGAGCAGCGATGGCTGTCCGGTCTGGATCATATATGCGCCCAGGGTAATCAGCGGGCCAAAGACGCAGAAGGCCACCAGCTCCCCTAGCATCCGGGAGGAAAGCGCCTTCTGTGTGCCGCTATAGAAATAGGCGCAGGTCACTCCAATGAAACCCAGCAGGTAGACCATCGGGCCGCCAGCAGCCGCCACAATCAGGCCCAGCAGCACGCCAATTCCCAGCAGGGCCAGCCCGGTGATCAGGACGCGCGAGGGCTTGATCAAGCCTTGCTGGATCAGGCCGCCGGGGCCAAAAGCATTGCTGGTGTCGATGCCGCGCAAGTAGTCGTAATAGTCATTGATCAGATTTGCGCCAAGCTGGAGCAGACTGACTGTAACAATTGCGAGGATGAAATGGGTCAGATGAAATTTTCCTAAGGGCGCTTTTGACGCAATGGTCTGAGACCACGCCAATATGCTGCCGACCAGGATGGGCATCACCGACAATGGGAGGAAAGCCAGCCGCATCCCATCCCGCCAGATTTGCAGCCACTCGCTGGTGTTCCGGTGGTATTCCGTCGGTTGCGCAACCAGCGGTGCGGGCAGGCTCACCTCGACCGTTGAGCTGACCGGTCGCACAGCAATGGCGGGCTGCATTTCGCTAAGCGTCTCCAGCGAACTCAGCGGAATGGTCGGTACCTCTTCTGCCTGCACAGATTCGGCAGTGACGATCTGGGTGGAGTTGGTGGGTTTGGGTTTAGCGACTACCCGATTATTATTCTTAAAGTCTTCGCTTTCCATACGCTCCCCTTCTGATTTGATAAAAAGTAAAATTCCGGCGGTAAATAGATACGCTAGGGGGCATATCTTCTACACGATTTTCTTGCACAGGTACACTGTAAACTTTTAGAAGTATGTGGTACTGCTTACAATGAATAATTACCCTATAAACACATGTAAGGCTACTGTTGATAGTATACAGAAATTCTGAAAGTAAAGGTATTTCAGTAGCAGCGTGTTGGATCAAAGGGTTGCAAGGGTGTAGTACCAATCAACTGGTTATGCATAGAGCCGTGTACTCATGTATGCCTGATAAAAAGCCATCCTACAAGATTTCCTCTTCTACCAGGACGGCAGGGCGCTATAGAGCGGGTATCCATATGGTACTCCTATGGCGATAGAGCGACCGCGGCCTGGATAATTTAGCACAACTACCATTTATTACGTTGTAGAAGGTTGAGTTGTTTCATGATTGGGAAAAAATGCTTTACCTCCACTGCATCCGTCTATTATGAATAACTGCCCGGCTGGCGCCGTTGTAACTCTTGCTGTAGAGCTTGCATGGATTGTTGCAGGTGTAATTGACCTATGGCGGAGGTGAGGTCGCCGCGCGTCTTCTCCAAGATCCCTCGTGTGACATCCGTTGTGCGCCTCAGCCCTGCGGTGATGGCGTCGGGGAAGTCTACGGAGATGAGCAGAGCGTAAATATCATCCATGTAGCGTAGATACGTTTCGCAGTCTGTGTAGTGGCCCTGGCGCAACTGGTCCAGAATGTAGCGGCGCAGTTCGCCAACCGCCTCCCCCAGCCCATTCAGATAAGCCGCCCAGCCCACTCCCAACTCATCGGCTGCGGGTAAGGGATGGTGCTGGACCAGGGCTGCGAAGGTGGCGGCTTCGGTATATTCTTTTTGCGCGTCCTGCGCGAAGCCTGCGTAATAAATATCTTGATGCTGCTGCAAATCGGCGGCTATCTCCGCGATCAAGGTAGCAGCGTGGGAGAGGAGCTCCTGAGCGGCAGAAAACTCTTGTCTGTGTGCTGCTCGAATGCTATTGGCGCAATAGCGAATGGCTGTGCGCGATTTAGGCAACGCCCGTTCGCGAGCTGCGTGTTTGAGCGCCAGGTGCTCGATTGCACTCTGTCCGATTGTCTCCAAATTCTCAGCCATAACATGCTGTATCCTTTCTATGATAAGCCAGTGTACCATAGAAAGCGTGAAACGACAAAAACTCCCCCCGTCTTGCTGTCCAGCCCACCGGCGCAGGGTCTGTAGGGGCAATCCCTTGCGGTTGCCCTGTCGCGTGAGCAGGCGGTTGCCCACAGGGCAGGGGCAAGCCCAGCCCCTACCGCATTAGACAGAGGTAGTTTTTGTCCAGGTGAAGGTATGGTCAACACGAGCCGCGTTGCGCTACCTTCTACGGCCTGTCTTTTTATCCTGATAGATCAGAATTGGATGGACCTCGATTTCTGCCGGAAAGGTCATGCTTTGCAGATCGCCCGCCCAGAAGAGCTGCTTCATCATCTCGGCGACGGCATAGAGCAAGTGCTGTAAGGCCGCCTCCTGTCCATGCTCATATGCCGCGCTTCCCTGATACATAGACATGGCTACGAAGAACGGATTGACGGGGGTACGTTCATTCAGGCGCACCAGATAGATATCCATTTTCGCGTCACCCTTATCCACAGGAACCATCACGCGAAGTTCCGGCTTCTGGTCAATGATATCCAGGCGATAGAAAACGCCGTAATGATCGCGAGATGCCTGGAAGATGGATACCTCTGGGAGAGAATCGCTGGTGTACAGGGCATCGGCTGGTTGTTCCATCTCTACTCCTAATCCTGCCAGAAAGCTCTCAAACTGTTCGTCGATATTCATATAACCCTCTCGTTCTTGTATCATCTCATGCGACAATAACCTTCACTGGAGTATTCTGTGGCAATTGGAGAAAAGTGGAAATAGCCCTGAGTCCGCCGAAGATGCCCGAAACACCGTACCGACGCGATTGATCGCGTCCAATTTATTGCCATGCTGCCATCCGAAATCGTGCCGAGCCGCCACAAGGCAAGCGCGAGGCCCCCTACATCCGCAGCAGGGCAACCGCAAGGGATTGCCCCTACCGTCTCCGGTCGAACATAGCGGGTCGCGTTCGGATTTTTTTTTGGGAATAGGTGACGATAGAGTGGGATCATCCGATGGGGAAGCCTCTTCTCGGGAATGCCCGAACGACCGTAGGGACCCGATTGATCGCGTCCAATTTATTGCCTGCCCGCCCCACCTCCTCCGTATCCCAACGCCGAAAGCATCGATAAGATGAGCCAACAACCTCGCGTTTTGAGCCACCTCGCCAGCCTATTGTTCGCTACATGCCATTCTCGTCGGCAAGGTGATGGCGTGAGATCGCGGGAAGGAGGAACAGGCGGTAAACCGGACGCGATCAATTGGGTCCCTACGGTAGCTCGGGCATCACATGATGGATCATAAACATCTGAGGTTGCAAGCCTGCGCGCAGGAAATCGGCTTTTTAGACAAACGAACCTGTGGCTGTGGTGAATGCTCTCCCATGTTCCAAGCCTGCTCGCAGGAGAAGCCCCTTTTAGACTCCGACGGGGAAAGGGCAGACCTCTGGTCAAATTATGTTCCAAGCCTGCTCGCAGGAAAAGCGCCTTTTAGACGGGTATTAGTACACAGGTTGCACTAGAGTTTTTATGTGTTCCAAGCCTGCTCGCAGGAAAAGCGCCTTTTAGACGGCTATATCGCCAGTATAGCATGAAAAGCTGTTTCATGCAAGCAAATTCGCAGGTCGAGTATTTATGCAGGTGTTTCGCATCAGAAACGAGCCTTTTGGGGAAGGAAATGGCTGTCGCGTGGCCTGGAGAGGGCAGCGCGGGTCTCTGCTCAGAGGAAGCGATAGTGAGACCCGCGCTAAGCTCTGCCATTATTTCTTCTTGACTTGAATGAGCTGGGGCATTATATAAATGTTCCAGAGACGACTATCCCCTGCTTGCTAGCGGACACGATGAGCAACCGATTGGAGGAGCCGGTGGTATCTCTGGCTTAGCGAAGTGCTATTGCGAGAAGTTTTTGCATATGTTATCCTCCCAACAGAGTCTAGCGGGAAGCTTTTGCTAAAGGGAAAGCGATTTTGATGAAGCTCAAATTTGATTGGTACGAAGTCAACTCCTTAATTGCTCTTCTAAATGCCAAAGGAATTAACTACCTTTGGGGTAACGATGAGATTGTAAATGAGCCTGTTGAGGAGATTGATCCCGTTCACCTGATTCAGCGATTGGCTGCATGTGGCTATCCTCTTGTGAGAGACGCCAGTATTTCGCTGTTTATTCTACATCCAGATCTGGCCCCCGCCGTTGTTGATGCGCTTCAATCGAGCGAGCCTGAAGTTGTTGAGGATATCGCGGTAGTGACGCTGGCCTGTCTCTACATGCAGCAATGGTGGCTCTTCCGGCTCACATTTGCGCTTGGCCGCCTTCCATCTTTCCCTGAAGAGCCATTCGTTGCCCTCTGGGAGGAGCGCGGCTTACCACACCCTCGCTCTGGCTACGGCTTGAATGGCCTCCTGGCGCTACAAGAGTATCAACAGCGACGATACGGTGCGCCTCTTAACTTTCTTCATGATTGGCAGAATCAAATCAATCATTTACTTGCTCAAGAGGAAGCCCATCAGCGTGCATTCCCGGAGGAACTGAAGGAAACTCTAGTACAACTTAGTAAGGTGAAGGAGAAACTGCGATGAGCATGCGAGAATATGTTGGGAGGCCGCAAATTGAGCAATTTCTTATACAGGTGGGGCGAACACGGCAGCCGGGGCGCTTATATATCACTGGAGGAGCTGCACTGGTTCATCGGGGCATTCGTTCTGGACAGACGCTCGATATTGATATTCAGATTACCATTGATCCGGCCAATCTCATGACGCAGATTGTGCAGTTAAAGCAGAAAATGAATATCAATATCGAATTTTCCTCGCCAGGAGACTTTATACCGTTGCCGCAGCAATGGGAGGCGCGATCAGAGTTTGTCAATCGCTATGGTCAGGTAGATGTCTTCTATTTCGATTGGTATAGTATCGCGCTCTCCAAAATGCAACGAGGGAGTCGGCAGGATATTATTGATGTACAACTGCTCGTAGATCAAAAATTTGTTGATATGCGGGAGCTTGACCTGCTGTACCAGGATGTCCTGCACAAAATCGGCAACCCTCCCTATGACAGGCTCCTGCCCAATCTCACCCAACAACAGTTTTCGCAGCACTATCAGGCTGTGCGTCGGCTGCTATAGCCTCAAGATTGTACAAACTGATGCCGCGCTCTCTAGCCGCCTGCTCGCTTGACCTTATACCCCATCTCGGTCAGTTTCGCCTGCACCTTATCGCAGTGGTCGCCTTGAATTTCGATGTTGCCGTCTTTAACCGCGCCACCGGAGCCGCAGAATTTTTTGAGTTGTTGCGCAAGCGGGGTGAGAGCTTCTTCCGGCAGCCCCGTTATCACTGTGACGGTCTTCCCGCCGCGCTGCTTGCGGTCGCGCATGATGCGAACGATGCCATCACTCTTCCTGGTTGGCGCGGCAGGCTGTCCGCAACGACAATGCTTGTAGGGCTGCCCACAGTCGGGGCAGTGGGTGACTCTTCCGCTATCGGTGGAATATACGACACGATCTGGCATGGTATGCTCCTTAATGCATTTCCACTTGACATCATCGGGAATGATATATATAGTGTCCCTCAAGGGAGGCGGCGAGCGTGTATGACTAACTCGATCCGCTTGAGGATACTGAAAAACAATGATACCACAATGATTATAAGCCCGCCGACCCGTTTCTTTCCACTGTTAGCGATAGAGCACATAGCCTGCGATGGCTGCCAGGCACAGAATCACGATAATATTGACCTTGCGGCTCAGCGCCAGGCCGAAGGCGATGGCGGCGATGAGCCAACTTTTCCAGTCAAGCGATGAACGGGCGATGATGGACCATGCCACGGTAATCAGAATGCCCACGACCGCGAGCGAGATGCCGCGCATAAAGCCCGCCACCCATTTCCGGTGCTCGATACGGTGGTAGACGGCGGCGGTGAGCAGCACTAATAAGGCTGGCAGAATGATCGCGATCAGGGCCAGGAATGCGCCCAGGTAGCCATAAGTGAAGTAGCCCAGGCTGATGACCCACAGGCCGTTGGGTCCAGGGCTGATCTGACCGATAACAATCGAATGCCCGAAATCGGATTCGCTGGCCCAGCCGTTACCTATCAGGTCCTGGTGCAGACTTGGCAGATTGCTAAAGCCGCCCGTCGAGAAGAGCGAGGCTTTGAAGAAGAGCAGAAAGTAGATGAGCGGATCAATCATGCTAGTGTTGCTCCCCTCTGCTGTCGGCGGTATGGGACGCGGCTGCTTCGTCACTATGTTCTTGCAAGGTTGGAGGTGTGGGAGGAGCGGTGGACTCTGTAAGGGCGTAATGGGGAGTGCGCCAGGAGGTGAAGATGATGGCACCTGTAGTAGCGGCACAGATCAGGACCAGGATCACCGAGAGTTTGAGGACAATCAGGGCGGTGGTGCAGGCCAGGACAATGATCGCGCTGGCAACCGAGCGCGCCCATCCCTCTTTGCGCGCCTGTGTCAGCAGCGGATGAGCAAAGCGAGTGGCAACCACAAACATCACGCCTGCTGTGGCGGGGATCACGCCGCGCAGGATCGCCTGAACATCCGGCCTGTTCTCAATTAGTTTGAAGCCAGCCGCCAATAGACAGGTGATAGTCGCGCTGGGCAGCAACAGGCCGATCAGTGAGACGACTATCCCCGAAATACCTCCCAGCTTGCGCCCGATCAAAACGGTGAGCGCGATAATGTTAATGCCGGGCGTGAACAGACAGAGGTTCCAGAAGAGGGAGAAGTCCTCCATCGTCATCCATCCACGTTTCTCGATGAACTCTTGTTGGATCTGGAAAATAGTCGAAGAGCCTCCCCCGAAGGATTGCAGACCGATGCTGGTCCAGATGCGAAAAAGCTGCCATTTGCCTGGTCTGGGATCTGGTTGTTTCATGTTGCTAGCTCCAGAAGACGCCTTTTTGTGGAACGTCTTGTATATAACAGCGGTGTAAAAGTTATTATATGAGCTAGCCTGACTGGTAGTCTATATTCACATCAGATTTATTGACTGCTATAGCTGCTTAGACCAATGCACTGGGTAGACATTTTTCATCAACGATGCTTAAAGCCTGCTCGCGAGATACATAAGTTACCAGTTTGTAGCCACACTGAGTACATTTATAACCCGTCTTGATATACTCTTTTCCGTCTCTCATCACCTGTGTTTGCGAGACCCCATCCATCTGGGTGGCGCAAAAGTAGCAGGTAAACCGCATCCACTGATTTCTTCCACTCATGTTCAATACCCTCAATATGAGAAATTCTCTACGGACCTGACAGAAAACTCTTTACTAGAGCTACAGTATACTCGGAGAGACAAATCTCTATTAGTATACCAAATGAACATTTCTGCTTGAGGGGTCCAATGCTACCTCATCTTTTTAACTGAAAATTCCGTAATAACATAGGAGACTCTATGTTATAAAATAAGGTATGCGGAACGAATTGCTATCATGGTTTGCGCGCGAGGGGCTGTTGCTGACTTCGGTCTCGGCGCAGGCGGAAGACCCGGAGCATGATGAGGTCAAGATAATCGTAAAGGCCCCGGTAGTGGCGCTCAGCCGCGCCGATCACGATTTTCGCGAGTGCCCCGATCCTGTACTTTTCGGCTATCCTGAAACGTCTCTAGCTATGATGGTACTGGACGATATGCATCAGTTTGTCCTTTCATGGCTGGAGAAAGCGGTTGAGGCGGGCATGGCACGCTGCTTCGTCTGCAATAAAGTGCTGGATATGGGCAGCGAGAAGCCCTGGGACGCCGTTTTTGTTGAGCATGAAATCTATTGCTGGCTGGTCGTCCATTTTGACTGCAAACGCTATCTTAATCGTGACCTCAAGGGGCGTAACCCCTTTGAAGTCGCCGCCCGCACGCCTGAATTTTTTGATCTGTATATCACATAAGAAGTAGGGGCTCGAATGGATAAAAATCAAGTCGCGGCTTTGCTGGAAAATATCGGCACCTTGCTGGCGCTCAAAGAGGGGAGTAGCACGTTCGAGGTGCGCGCCTACGAGAACGCCGCCCGCACGCTCAGTTCGCTCGACGGTGATATCGGGCAACTGGCGAAAGAAGGGAAGCTGAAGGGGCTGCCGGGGATGGGGCCAACAATCCTTAAACGCGTGATGGAGGCTATCGAAACCGATCATATCGCCTTTTATGACGAACTGGTGGCAACCACGCCGCCCGTTAAACTTGATATGTTGCGTATCGCCGGAATGGGTCCGAAACGTATCAACGCTATTTACGACCAGTTGCATGTCACCAGCATCGCCGAGCTGGAGCAGGCGTGCAAAGATGATAAGGTGGCTCATCTGCCGGGCTTTGGCAAGAAAACCCAGGATAAAATCTTGCAGGGGATCGGCTTTCTTGCCCAGCACGCCGACCGCTTTCTCTATCCTATTGCCGAGCAGGAAGCGGAACAGATTCGCGCCGCGCTGGCAGCCCGACCGGAGATTGTGCGTCTGGAGGTAGCCGGCAGCCTGCGACGCAAACGCGAGACGGTCAAAGATATCGATATGGTTGCCAGCGTTGACGATCAGGCGAGCGACGAGACGCGGCGTAACCTGATGGATTTTTTCACCCAGCAGCCTTCGGTCAAAGCTATAACGGGCAAGGGTGAGACCAAATCAAGCGTTGTGCTCAGCAGTGGCATCGCGATGGACCTGCGCGTCGTCGGGGATAGCCAGTTTCCCTACACGCTGCACCATTTCACCGGCTCGCGCGAGCATCATATCCCGCTCCGCCGCCGCGCGCTTGGCATGGGCATGACCATCAACGATTATGGGCTCTTTAAAGTTGAGCAGGGGGAGCAAATTCTGGTTCCTTGCAAAACCGAAGCTGACATTTACGCCGCGCTCGGCATGGCCTATATTGAGCCAGAACTGCGCGAAGACATGGGCGAGATCGAGGCGGCTGTCAATGGGACGCTGCCGGAACTGGTCCAGGAGAGCGATCTGCGCGGTGTACTGCACGCCCATACCAACTGGAGCGATGGGCAGAACACATTGCGCGAGATGGCGGAAGCGTGTGTTGCGCGCGGCTATGCCTATCTGGGCATCACCGACCATAGCAAAGCAGCCGCCTATGCAGGAGGGCTAAAGGAGGATGATCTGCGGCGCCAGGGCGAGGAGATCGACCGCCTGAACGCAGAGTTCGCCGGTCGCCTGCACATTCTTAAAGGGATCGAGTGCGATATCCTGCGCGATGGCGCGCTTGACTTCGACGATGCCGTGCTTGCGCGCCTGGATTTTGTGGTGGCCTCGATTCATAGCAATTTTAACCTGCCGCCCGAAGAGCAGACCAGGCGAATGGTACGCGCAATTGCCAATCCATACGTCGATATCATCGGGCATCCTACAGGGCGTGTTTTGCTAGGGAGGGAGGGGTATAGCCTGGATATAGAAGCCGTCATTGCGGCAGCAGCCGAGCATGGGGTCTGTATTGAGATCAACGCCAATCCATCGCGGCTGGATCTCGACTGGCACTTTGTGCGTAAGGCCCGTGATCTGGGGATGAAGATTCCCGTTAACCCTGATGCTCACTCGCTTGCAGGATTAGACGATATGCGCTATGGTATAGGGGTCGCACGCAAAGGATGGTTACGTGCCAGCGACGTACTTAACACGATGAATACCGATGCCTTGCTGGCGTTCTTCCAGGATAGGAGACGCCGGAAGTCATAATAGAGAGAGGAGATTTGTATGGCGCAACAGGTAGAGTTAGAAATAGCCCCGCGTAAAGCAATGGGCAAAGCGACGAGACGGCTGCGTAGAGAGGGAATTATTCCTGCAAATATCTTCGGGCATAAGGAACCATCCCAGGCAGTGCAGCTTGAGGCGCTAACATTTGAGCGTTTGCGTCGTGCGCATGGCACCAGGAGCGTCCTCGCTCTGCGTATGGACAATGCCGCGCCGCAAACGGTCCTGATTCGCCATATCCAGCGCAGTCCGCTGACCGGCGAGATCCTGCATGTGGACTTCTCGCGTGTCAGTATGAGCGAGCGCGTTGAGATGAAAGTACCACTGCACTTTGTTGGCGAGGCCCCCGGCGTGAAGATCGAGAAGGGCGTGCTATTGCATCTGATGGAAGCGATAGCAGTAGAGTGCCGCGTTACGGATATGGTTGAGTACATTGAGGTTGACGTATCGTCGCTTGCGAGCATTGACTCAACGCTGCATGTGAGCGACGTAAAGTTGCCGCGAGGGTACAACCTGGTCTCAGATCCAGAGGAGCCCATTGCCAAAATCGCGGCTACACGAGCTGAGGTCGCCGAAGAAGCTGAAGCCGCTGCGGAAACTCCTGCTGAGCAGGCCCCTGCTGCCGGTGAGGAAGCCGCTGCTGAATAACGAACAGTCAATCAGGTGGAATGGTCATTGCTAAAGAGGAGCGGTAGATATGCGTATCATGATTGTGACAGATCAATATCCGCCGATGGTGGGAGGGGTTCCGACCGCCACTCATGGCCTTGCGGTCGATTTCGCCAGCCGGGGGCATCAAGTGTGGGTGGTGGCGCCCAGCTATGGCGCTCGCGATGTGCGTCGTCTTGAGCAAAAAGTGCGTATCTATCGCTTCTCCTCTTTTGAATGGCCCACCTATGAAGGGCTACGCATCCCCTTCCTGCCCTTTATGCCTGTGCGTAACCTGATTAAGAGAAGCGATCCCGATATTATTCACATTCATTCGCCAATTGTGCTGGGCAATATCGCGCAAATTCTGGCCGGTGGCCTGCGCAAGCCGGTGATTGCCACCAATCATTATCTGCCCATTAACCTGAGCCGTTCCCTTATTTCAGACCCGTTGATCGGCAAATCCATCAGTAAAGTAACCTACTCGTACCTCGTGCATTTCTGCAACCGCTGCGAGTATGTTACCGCGCCGACGAAAACGGCCCTGAATTTGCTCTATGAACATGGACTGCATGCCCCCGCCAAAGCTATCTCCAATGGCATTGATCTGGCAAGATTCACGCCTGGCGAGCGCGATCCCGCGATCTTGCGGCGCTACAACCTGCCAGAGGATTGCCCGCTGGTGATCCATGTGAATCGCTTGAGCGAGGAGAAGCGGGTCAATGTCCTGCTGGATGCTGCCGCTAAGCTGAAAAGGAAGGCCCATATTGTGCTGGTTGGCACCGGCCCCGCCGAGGCCGAGTTGCGCACACAGGTAGCCTGTTTGAATATTGCTGATCGCGTCAGTTTCCTGGGCTTTGTCCGTGACGATGACCTGCTCGCCTTGCGGCGCTCATCGGATATCTTTGTGATCCCTTCGGTGGCTGATCTCCAGAGCATCTCGACGATGGAGGCGATGGCTTGCGGCCTGCCCGTCGTCGCGGCCAACGCATACGCGCTGCCGGAATTGGTACATCACGAGGAGAACGGCTTTCTGTTCCAGCCGGGCGACAGCAACGAAATGGCCTGCCAACTGGACCTCCTCTTGGATGACATTGAACTGCGTAAACGCATGGGCCAGGAGAGTCTGAAGATTGTGGCCGCGCATGACCGGGTGAAGGTGCTTGATGAGTGGGAGGAGTTGTATCGCCGCCTCGCTATTGAATTTAAAGAAGTCAAAGAGCGCAGGCAACAGATGCGTATGATCCGCAAATATCAGGGGTATGCCCCTGGCGGTCAGCAGAGGATGGCTTTGCATTCTCACATCCGGCGCACAGGGGAGTTAACGCGCGATCAGCCGTTGAAAGAAACGGTCTGGCACACACAAAGCGAGGAACTCTACGTAGAAGATCTCTAGCACTACATTTGGCTCAGGTCCAGCGACTACGTAACAGGCGGGCGAGGAAGCGTTCAACGTCCCAGCGTAGCTGGATTGCATGGTAACGTAACCAGGCGACACAACGCGTCCACCATGATGGTTGCTGTTCAAGCGGCAGTTTGCGGCGGGGATGGTAGGAGTCGTAAACAGGTATCGGCACAGGGATAAGCGAGCCTGCCCCAGGCTGATTTTTGCTGAAAAGTTGCCAGAACTTCCCCAGGTAGCCGCCCGATAAGCGGGAAATAGTATTGCACAGCTTTTCTTTCGTATCTCCCATATAGAAGCAAGCTCCTTATTAAACTTCTTTATTTAGTATATACTCTTGGAAAGATTTTATCAATCTGGACAAACGGATCGCTAAGCGGGAAAGATATTGCACAGCTTTTCTTTCGTATCCTCCATAGAAAAGCAAGCTCCTTTTCTAAGCGGTGGTCATTAACTCGTTCTGATTTTAGCACCAATGGGGCATGGTTCTTTTTTGCACAACTCAACAGTGATAAGCGACGATGAATTAGTGGAGATGAGAAATAAAGCAGAACAAGAGTAATACTAGTAATGGTGTTAATGATGGCATAATAGATAAAAATAGCACTTTATAGACTGCTGGATAGTAGTAGGATAAAATAAACGTATGCCATAGGGAGGAAAATAAATGTCCGATACTGATGATATTCGTAAAGTCTACGATACTTTGCCCGATCCTCTCAAGCTTTTTCTTTGCTACTCAAGAGAAGACGAGGCGTTAAGGAAACAGCTAGAGCGACATTTAGAGCCAATGAGAAGGGAAGGATTAATTCATGTATGGTGTGATCGTGAGATATCAGCGGGCAAGGATTTTCTGCAAGAAATAAAGCTTCATCTTGATACTTCTGATATCCTTCTCGCGCTAGTTAGCCCCGCATTTATGAGCTCTAACTACTGTTATGATGTAGAGTTACAGCGAGCGTTGGATAAACGTATTTTTGGGGAATTACATATCATCCCTGTCATAATAAAACCGGTTGAGTGGAAAAATACATCTCTTGGAATGTTGCAGGCTCTGCCTTTGGATGGAAAACCGGTAACAAAATGGAAGCCGATTGATGAGGGCTGGCAAAACGTAGCTCAAGGAGTTCGCAAGGTTGCTCAAGAACTTCAAAGAGCCAGGCCAGTATTTAATCCTGCATTGGCAGAACGTTATCATACAAGAGGAGCGGCTCTTGTAGAGTCTGGTTATAAAGATCCTTTCCTTTTAGAAGAAGCTGTTGAAGCTTTTAAGCGGGCAATTCGTTATGATCCAAATAATACTTATACCTGGTCTTACATGGCTGAGATATTGATTGAACTTAAACGGTATGAGGAAGCTTTACTTGCATGTGAGAGAGCTATACAAATTGACCCGATGGAGGGGGCCTTGGATATTATGGACGAGACCATTTTAGGTATTAAAGTCGATGCCTTAGAAGGATTAGGAAAGATAGAGGAAGCACAACAACTAAGAGACTATCTCAAGCTCATAGTAACAGTAGAGCCTGATGAAAATGAATGGGAATAAGCCTGCATGGGTTATAGATGCCCAAGATTTATTCAATAACATTGAGCGTGTTATGAATGGAGAATCTAAGCAATAAAACCCTAGCACCTCTAAAGTACCATCTCAAAAAAATCAATAATTACCTATCGCTAATGTTTATTCCGGTAACATTGTCTAGGGTAAATGTCTTTCCGTAAATCTGAGATAATCCCCGCAAAATCTTGTTAGCTGTTCCACGTAGTATAGCGTCCCCATTTTTCATGCGGATTATTGTTCTCTCATTTACCCCTGATTGACGGGCAAGTTCAGCCTGATTTGCAGGCATGTTGTCAAGTAACTTGATGAAATCATACTTCTCTGTTGCCACTAATTTTGACCTCATTGGAGGTTCTATAGATATATTGGAACTGGCATTTTTGGGGTGGCCTATAGAAGGAACAGTATAAGTTTCTATTCCAGATTGCTTATCTCTCTTCTCCTCCTGATTACGTTTCTTGATTTGGGGATATGCTCGCCTAACGCCGGATACATTAAGGAGGGAGTGACCAGAACAGGTTAGCTTATATATCCAGTGATGTTCCCTTTCGCAGGCGGCAGGGTACGTGTTATCTGCTACTGTTTCCAATATCTGAAAAATAGGAGATAAGCCTAGCTGTTGCAACTCTATGATCCACGCTCTCTCCAATTTCCCTCCATCTCGTAACAAATGTTGAGCGAATCTATAGCGAACGTCATTGCTCAAGCCGACATAGCGTATACTTTTATCTCTAGGATCGATGAGTGCATAAATTTGATACTGCTTCTCATTTGCTCCTAATGGGTTCGGGAATTTGGGCATTGGGTGCCTGCCTATGAAGTAGCTAAATCTTACCTCGTGATATGGAGTCCTTCAATGCTGTCTATGTCTATTTCCCGCTTCAAGTACTTTTCCAAGATTCTCACGATTTTTATTACAGTAACTCTAGTAGTAGCGTCACCATGAGCAATACGTGTAATAGTAGCAGCATTGACGCCACACTCAGCAGAAAGTTCTGATTTTCTAAGCCCTGCCTCTGTAATCAGATTATCGAGTGTTGCCATATTCTCTCATCCTTTATTGCAAGGTCGGCTTTATAAGCCATTTAGTGTCAAAACTTTGACGTGTCAATGATAGCATGATAGGTCGCATATTGTCAACCGACTTGCCAATCTATCAAAATTAATGGCGATAAGATGCGATAAGTCTTGACTTTTATTGATTTCCCAGGTATTATACCAACGTGGCTATGAAAATTTCTAGTGGAGAAAGGCTAAAAACGAGTGTTGCCATACTCTTCTTAGCTTTGTAGGAAGTTCCGTAGCCATTCTTTATAGCCTGCATACTAGATCCTAACAGGATTATACAGAAAGATCGCATCTTTATCACATTGGTACTTGAGCCTAATGTAGTAGAGATGCGGGTGGTCTAGCGGGTGCAGCGAACACCCCTAGACCGTGGCCCTGAGAGTGACTTCAGGACATGGGCAATTGTACCATGTCAGAAAGGGAATGCACAGATGACGCAACCGTCCTTACAGAAAGGCGCGTCCGTTCTCCACAAACTGGACTTAGGCCAGCACACCCTCTTCCTCATGAGCGATGACGGTATGGATCTGCTTGTTAACGACGAGCACACCCCCTTCCTTGCTGATAACGTGCTCAGCCTGGACAGCGACGAGACCTATCGCCTCTACATCTCGTTGCATGAACACTTCAAGCAACATAGAACGGCCAATACAACGACTGTTTCCTCGTTAGGCAATTTCATAGGAGGGTAGCTTTACAGAGCTAGTTGCTAGAAAGGAACAACAATAAAAATTGCTGACCCCGTGAGTCAGACGGAGCCAGCTAGCGGGACCGCCCGTAACCCTTTACACGTCCGTTAACGGCCCCATGAGATTCTATGCTTATGGTGTGCCGAAGTCAAGAAAGGCAAACCATGCAAAATTATACGACACCGAGCCTGAATCACTCTGGAATCCTCGCATTTACAACGGATACCCAAATGTCTCAGCCGATTGTTCCCGTGTTTCTCATCCACACCTTAGAGCAACCCTTCTGTTCTCAGCCCGCTTGTGCCTGTCATCAAAATCAAGTCGCTGTTACGGCACTCCTAGCAGCCATTGACCAGGGAGCACTGACAATAGAAGAGATCACCACTATTCCTAAAGGGAAGCAGGGGGTAAGGGGATGAGTCAGAAAGGCAACGACTATATTACTTCCCAAGAGGACGACGACGAATATTATACCGTCGCCGGCGTCCCCTATGTGGAGGAGGATTGGCCTGAACATAACGACAGCGGGTTTTGTGATGACATGTCCCATGAATGTCACGAAAACCAGGAGTCGATTACCGAGCTCAATAGCGCCATTCAGGACGGCATTATCGCCACCGATGACGCCGACCGCATTTATCACGGCAAGACCGTCATATGAAGGGAGGTCCTAGCATGAACAAGCAAACCGGCGCGTGGCACTCCCCACAGACACGACGACAGCCGGTGTATCTCCCTGCTGATGTGCTCGACGATGACGCGCTCTATACCAGACGCACGCCGAGCAGCGTACGCCGCTATGCGACCACATTCCCAACATCGGTACAGCCACGAACGGAGATCCGTTTCATCAGGCACCAGGGACCGCCGCCCATGCAACGCGCATCCCGACTGAGCGCCGCAGAGCCGCAGACAAGACCCGCCCGACGGAAGGCACATTGGCGGCTGCACTGGCTGAATTCCGTTGGACTGGGCATGCTTGCTACGCTGATGCTTGCAGGCATCCTCTCCCCCCTCTGGCACTGGTGGCAGGGAGAGCAGGACAGCTTGCAGTATGGCTATCCGCGGACGTTCCAGTGTGACCAGGATGTCCGGCATGGAGGCATGAGTCACTTTCTCGCCGAGAACCTCCACGGGCACACCTTCATCATCGAGATGCAGCCAGGCGACCTGAGCAGGACCAGGATCTATCAGGGTCCGACCATCTTCGGACAACAGCCGGACCTGCAACCGGTGACGCTCATCTTTGAGGATGTCAACGGCGATGGCTACCCTGATCTGCTCATCACCGTCAATCAGCAACGGTATGTGTTCATCAACGATCATACGGCGTTTCGTCCGGCCACCCCTGCCGACAAGATCAGCGGAATAGGAGGATAATGCCAATGATGACGATGATGCTTATCCTGTGCTCCAACCGACAGGTCCGAGCGATTGCCGATGAGTTCGAGGACTGGAAGGCAGAAGGAGCAGGGCTAGAGGTCCGGCTCTATGGCACGACCGCCAAAGCCGGTGACGGCTTTCTCCTGCTGGCATGGAGCAAGCCCATCCCCCAAAAGTTTTTTGACAAACTCAGGAAGGATGAGGATATCCTTGATTATGTGACCGTTGGAGCATCCTTTGTACAACCCGTCCCTCTATCATGACAGGAGAGGGAAGGGAGCGCGGTCTTTCTTCCCTCCCCGCATACGCAGGAGACATGCCATGAATATCAGACAGACCGACGAATTTGTATCCAGGCTCGATCTGCCACCAGAGGAACCGGAGCCACTCACCCGTTTTATCGATATCCATGTCTATGAGGGACCAGCAGTGCCACGAGAGATCCCAATCGTAGAGAGCCAGCAAGACGACCAGGAGCCAGCCGCAACTATTGAGAGCGAGCAAGACCAGCCGAAGTCAGCACGCCCGCGATGGTACCGCAGGTACATCATCCCCCTGCTTGTCCTGGCATGCCCTGCGCTTCTCAGTATCATGCTTGTCGCACTCCTGTCTCCCCTGCTGACCGGACCTGTCGCCACCGTGACCATTGTTCCTGTCTCAAAGCAGATCACGACCACCAGCACGATCACCGTCACCACCGGACAGGGACAGCCAACGCGCCCGCCAATCATCCCAGGAAGGGAACTGGCAGCGATCACGATGAGTCAAGCGGTGACCGCACCCACAACCGGAACGGCGCACCAGGATGCGCAAGCGGCACGCGGGGCCATCACGTTTTACAATGCGGCTCCTGTTGAGCAGACCGTGAACGCAGGAACGCTCCTGACCGGAGCAGATGGTATCCAGATCGTGACCGAGCAGGACGCCATCATCCCCGCCGCCACTCCACCCACAGAAGGACAGGCGACGGTCTCTGCTCATGCGGTCGTGACAGGGCCAGCAGGTAACATTGTCGCTCGTGATGTGTATGGGCCATGCTGTCGGCTCAATGTGTTTGCCGTGAGCGGACCGTTTCACGGCGGAGAGAACGCCCGCAGCTATCACACTGTCGCAGAGCAGGATATTACCAGCGTAACCAGCAGCCTGAAAGTGAGCTTAGACCAGAGTGTACAAGCCGCCTTGCAAACGCAGGTGCAGAGCGATGAAACACTGATTACTCCGCTTCCCTGTCAGCAGAGCGTCACAGCAGATCATCACCCAGGAGAGGAAGCCACCCAGGTCCACGTTACCGTGAGTGAGACCTGCACCGGAGCGGTCTATCAGACCCAAGCATATCAAAATGCCATCACGCAGATCGAGACGCAGCAGGCCACCACGCAGCTAGGGAACGGCTACCTGCTCGCCAATGCGGTACAAAGTAGCATCGTGCAAGCAACGGTCAACGATCATCAGCAGATCGCGCTTGTGGTCAAGATCGCGGGAACGTGGGTGTATCAGTTTCCTCAGGACGAGCAGCAGCGTATCACAGCTCTCATTGCAGGCGAGGGGAAGGCCCAGGCGATGAGCCTGTTAGAGCATGTCCCAGGCGTACAAGCGGTCTCACTCACGATCAAGAACGGTGCGGCAACGCTTCCCACAGATACAAACAAGATTCATCTCGTAGTGCTTATTACGGGTTAATATTCGGAACAAGCGGCAAAGAAAGGAGGTGAAACAGATGCAACTTGTTGAACAGTATGTGATTGACCGAGACGACCCACGCTACGACGCGATTGATGCAGCAGCGTTTAAGTCCAAGAACCTGTACAATGCCGCTTTGTACGAGATACGCCAATCTTACATTTTTACCGGAACGTATCTCAATTACAACGAGATGGACCGGCGTATGCAGTCCCACGAAGCGTACAAGGCGTTGCCGGCCAAAGTGAGTCAGCAAGTGCTCATGCAACTGCATCACGATTGGGATGCGTTCTTCAAGGCGCACGCAGCGTACAAAGAAGACCCATCGAAGTTCACCGGACGGCCAAAGCTGCCCAAGTACAAGGACAAAACCAAAGGCCGTAACCTGCTCGTCTACACGATCCAGGCGCTGAGTCGCGGGAAGAAGGGCTTGAAGCGCGGTATCATCAAACCGTCACAGCTTGCTATCGCAGTGAGGACGAAGCAGAAGAAGATCAACCAGGTGCGGATCGTCCCGCGCAAGGGATTCTACATGGTCGAGGCGGTCTATGAGCAAGAGGAGCAACAAGCGCAGATCAATCCTACCTGGTATGCTGGCATAGATATTGGGATGAACAATCTGGTGGCGCTAACATCAAACAAACCTGGCTTTCGGCCAGTACTCGTTAACGGGCGTCCCCTGAAAAGCATCAACCAATTCTATAACAAGCGCTGGGCAGAACTTCAGAGCCAGCTTCGACGCAAAGGCACAACTGGGCGCATGGAGTGCCTGACCAACACACGCAGCCGGCGCATTGATCACTATCTGCATACTGCTAGCAAAAGGATCATTGATTTACTGGTAAAAGAAGAGATAGGCACGCTGGTGATCGGCAAAAATGACGGTTGGAAGCAGGAAGCGAACATGGGCAAGCGCACCAATCAAAACTTCGTGCAGATTCCGCATGCCCGTTTTATTGCCATGCTCACCTACAAAGCGGCGCTGGTTGGGATTACCGTGAAGGTCACCGAAGAGTCCTATACCAGTCAAGCCAGTCTGCTTGACCTGGACCCGTTGCCAGTGCGTAACCCGAAGAGCAATGGCGATGAGAAATACGCCTTTAGCGGCAAGCGGATCATGCGTGGACTCTATCGTGCGAAAGATGGGCGCACGATCAATGCCGATATTAACGGGTCAGGTAACATCATCAGAAAAGTAGCCCCTGGTGCTTTCTCGGAAGTGGAAGGGGTAGAGGATGGGAAAGCGGTGCTGGCATCGCTGGTAGCCCATCCAGGGCGGATAGTCGTTCCCCGCCGAACCCAGAAAGGGAAATCTTTAGCTCGCGCTAAAATGCTAGAAAATGCTAGAGATCGCTAGACTTTTTGGAGCTATTAGTGTAAAAAATCGATTGTCCGGCTTATTGACAGAAAATAGAACTCTTCAGTATAATATGGGCGCAGACGACTCAATATCGTATAGGCATCGGTGCTGACGCCTTTTATACGGTGTACAGATACGTACGAGAAAATCTGCAAGGACGCATTGTGTTTGAGGATATTCCTGCTATCAGCCTGGGATTACACCGGGGAAAGGGGATTGTTATGTTGCCTGAAGATGAAGAGAAACCCGTGCCCATGTCAACGTCAGAAGCGGGCCGTAAAGGGGGGAGCACGGTCCGCGATAAGTACGGAGAGGATTACTATCGACGTATCGGGAAAAAAGGTGGCACCGCGCTCAAAGAGAAGCGGGGTAGCGAGTATTACCGCACCATTGCCCAGAAGGGAGGGCAGGCCAACGTGACCAAATATGGTCCCGACCACTTCTCAGCAATGGGGAAAAAGGGCGGTAATACCACCAAAGCGCGTCAGGACCCGGAGTTTTATAGCCGCATAGGAAGGATGGGCGGCGCGGCCAAGCGCAAGAAAAAGTCCTGAATGGGAAGCCAGCTCAAACGGCAGAGCTATCAGCGCAACAGTATTTTTGCTGATGCTGAGCTTCCTGGCGTCATCGCCAGGAAGCTTACTGTGGCTAATAATTGTATGGGAAAATTTAGAGATAGGTCAGTGCAATGCTTTAAACGCCAGCCTGCTGTTTGTCTTCTTCCCCGTGCGTGCCTAATTTCGCCAGACCCTCTGCTATGGCCCCGGCCACGCCGGTTTCTGCTGTCTGACGAGCCGCACGCAGAGCGTTTTTGATGGCTTTGGCGTTGGAGCGACCGTGCGCGACGATAGCGGAGCCGTTGATGCCCAGGAGCGGCACGCCGCCGTATTCGGCATAATCGAGCCGCCGGAAGACCTTGCGCAGTCCGGGACGCAGTACTGCGGCGGCAAGCTTGCTGGGCAGCGAACTGGTCATTTGCGTGCGAACCATTCCCAGCAGGGTCTCGGCCAGGCCCTCGCTCAGTTTGAGCACCACATTGCCCACAAAGCCGTCGCATACGACCACGTCAGCGCCGCCCGTGGGGATGTCACGCCCTTCGATATTGCCGATGAAGTTGAGGCCGAGCGTTGGCGCGCTGGCTTTTAACAACTCGTGCGCTTCGATCACGAGCTGGTCCCCTTTGGTTTCTTCTTCACCGTTGGCGAGCAGGCCAACGCGTGGCGAGGCGACGCCGAAGATGCGTTCCATATAGATAGAGCCCATCAGGGCGAACTGCTGTAAATATTCTGGCTTGCAATCCGTGTTTGCGCCGATATCAATCACCAGGCATGCGCTGTCTCGGGTGGGGAAGACGCCACCGAGAGCGGGCCGCTCGACGCCGGAGATGCGTTTGAGGGTAAAGAGCGAGGCCGCCATCATCGCGCCGCTGTTGCCGGCGGAAACGGCCCCGAGCGCGGAACCATCGCGTACAAGTTGTAGAGCCAGAGTCATCGAAGCATTTTTCTTACGGCGCACGGCGTTGGCCGGGTGCTCATCCATCTCAATCACTTCATCCGTATGGACGATTGGCAGGTCCAGGCCAGAAGTATCGTGCTTTGCCAGTTCGGCGCGGATGGCCTCTTCTCGTCCCACGAGATAGACCCCCATGCCATATTCACGGGCGGCCTGTATTGCCCCCAGGACGGTCTCAGCGGGGGCGTGGTCACCCCCCATCGCATCCAGCGCGACACGTACAGCAGGAGCGGCACTGCTCATAGGTATCTTCCCTCGGGTTCTCCAATCGTCTTTTTGACCAGCTCGACCAGCTTGTCGAGGTCAAAGGGCTTATAGACAATGTGAACAACGCCCGCC
Organism: Ktedonosporobacter sp.; assembly: GCA_035293765.1. GTDB lineage: Bacteria > Chloroflexota > Ktedonobacteria > Ktedonobacterales > Ktedonobacteraceae > DASRHT01. The sequence goes on along the minus strand of DATGMF010000097.1, from coordinate 30,022 downwards.
TCGCGGAACTCCTTCTCTTCGTTGGCGGCTCCGAGGAAGGCTGTAACGACGATCACCGGTATCTGGTGATCGACCCCCATCGCCATCAATTTTAGCTCGTCGCGCCCATCGAGATAGGGCATCATCAGGTCGAGTAGCACAAGGTCCGGCTGATGCTCGCGTACGGCGTCGTAAAAGCGCAGGCTTTGCGTCGTCATATACGTCTCATAGCCCTCATCCGCCAACGCCTCGGTCAGGAGATCAGCAATAGTAGGGTCATCATCCATTATGAGTATCTTTTTTGGCATGGAAGCGTCATCCCCCTCATCTCAAAAAACAGCACTTTCGCTATGAGCAACCTCGCCCGGTTGCTCAGCACGGACATAGAAGCATTATAGCACTATGTTGTATACCTGTACACGTTGGAAAACGCCAGGACGCTTACAGGAAAACAGCCCAGAAAGCTCCGGTCTTTCCAAGCCGGGGATGCATGGGCATTCCTTCTTCTCACGTCGGTATTCCACCTCTTGTTTTTATTCTTCCTCTTCTTCTGAATTCCCCACTTTTGCTTGCTTTCGTTGGGCGTCAATATATGCTTGGATATCACTTCTCAAGAACTTCCAGAGATCACCAACCCTGAAAGCTGGAATTTTTCCTTGTTTCGCCAGATTGATGACCGTCCTCGGCTTTACACCCAACATTCTCGCCGCTTGTTCAGAGTCGAGGGGTTCTTCAATATCATGTGGCATGGCTGTAGTGTTCTCCTTTCACGTCTATGTACAACCATATTAACACACTCGAACGGATATGGTCAATAAACTGTGACAGGTACTCTTGACAATCTAAACAACGTCAGGTACACTAGACAACGTAGAAAAACTCTTCACGTCTATGAAAGTTTGACTACGGCAAGCCTCTAGAGGCTTCCTTTTGTACTCGTAGAGCAGTTTCACCGCCAATCGAGAGGAAGAAACATGCAAACGATGGCATTTCCCATCAATTGGGGCACCATTTCCCTGGTTCTGGATCAACAGGCGTTTGAAGAAGGCTACATTCATGGACGGCAGTATTATTTTGACGATGCCTGGGAAGAACAGAAAAGAGAGGGGAGCAACGAGACGCTCACTGCCTCGCATTTGCTTGGGCTAATTGCGGTGCGCGATGGGCACGGTTGCTACCAGTTAGACGACGGACAGGACAAGAGCGTTTTTCGCAACGGTGTGGAGGAACTTTTAGGTGTGCTGGTGGGTTATCTCTCCGGTCCATTGCATCCTGAAACACCGGAGGAACGCGCCCGACGACAATCAGAATGCATCGTCATCGAGGAGTAACGCGAGGGCAAGACTATGCTGATCTACGAGTATAAACTGGACGGCAACAAGCCTCAGTATCAGGCCATCGACGAGGCCATTCGCATTGTCCAATTCATCCGCAACAAGTGTCTGCGCAGGTGGATGGACGGGCGCGGTGTGGACCGCAACGATCTGCAAATATACTGTGCTGTCCTCGCCCGGGAGTACTCGTTTGCCACATGTCTTAACTCCCAAGCTCGCCAGGCCAGTGCTGATCGGGCTTGGGCCGCTATCGCTCGTTTTTATGAGAACTGCCGCAACAAGAAGCCCGGTAAGAAGGGCTATCCCCTCTTCCAGCATGATAACCGCTCTGTTGAGTACAAAACAACGGGCTGGAAACTCGAACCCGATGGCAAGCACATCACGTTTACAGACGGCTGTGGCATCGGACGTCTGCGCCTGGTCGGCAACAAAGGGCAACGTCTCGAAGAGTTCCCGGTCAAACAGATCAAGCGCGTGCGCATCGTGCGGCGAGCCGATGGCTACTATTGCCAGTTCGCAGTGGAAGCAGAAAGACGAGTCGAACATCATTCCACCAGTAAACAGGTGGGGATTGATATGGGACTCAAGGTATTTCTCACGACAAGCGAGGGAGAAACCGTCGCTAATCCCCGTCACCTCAGAAAAGCCGAAAAACGTTTGAAGAAGCTCCATCGACGACTCTCTCGCACACAGAAGGGGTCTGCCAACCGAAAGAAAGCCCGCAAGGCTCTTGCACGAGGATATCTGAAAGTGCAACGGCAGCGTGAAGACTTTGCCAGAAAGACGGCAAGCACGCTTATCACATCTTGCGATTTGATTGCCTATGAACACCTTCAGATACGCAACCTCGTGAAGAACCGTAGGCTCTCCAAGAGTATCAGCGATGCCTCCTGGGGGCGCTTCTTGATGTGGGTCAAGTACTACGGAATGATGCATGCCATTCCCGTGATTGCGGTTGAACCGGCTTTCACGTCCCAGGATTGTAGCGCGTGTGGTACGCGAATCAAGAAAAGCCTTTCCATCAGGACGCATGTGTGTTCTGGCTGCGGCCTCGTGCTTGATCGAGATCACAACGCAGCCCTCAATATTCTCTACAAGGCTGTAGACCGTACCGGTGGACAATCGGGAACGGGCGGGCAACCGCAAAACGCTTCTGGACAGACCGCCACTACTCGTCGTTCTCCTCAGAGGAAGACGGGCAAGCGGGCTGGATGAAAGAAGAACCTCCCCTCTTCTAGTGGGGAGAGTGTCAGAACGTAGGACCTTGTGATTGGAGGATAGTCCCGCTCAGCAGGTCCTGGCATTATGACGCCATGTGCAAGTTGTGCTGAATGGGGTTAGAGATAAAGCCGCCGGTGGGCGCGTTGCGACTTGAAGAATTGTCCCCATGCTTCTCCTCTGCCCTCCGCTGCTGGCAGCAGCAAAAAATTGCATCTTGAGTCAGATAAAAAAGTAATGATTCTGTGCAGGCTGTCTTGACATTCTCATTGCATTGTATTACTGTACAGGTCAGATTGTATAGGACAAATGTTTGGAAAAAAGCTACATGGCATCATCTCCGTTATTTTGTGATCGATGCGGGGCTGTGAACCGGGCCGAGGCTGTATATTGCAAGGCTTGTGGTCAATCGCTACATGCCCTGACGAACAACACCATTAGCACCACGATGACAGGATTGCTGGATCAGCAGCATATGCTGAAGCGGCGCTATGCGATTCTTGCCCGTGTGGGGCGCGGCGGCTTCGGCGCTGTCTATAAAGCGGCGGATACCTATTTCGGCAATCGGCTGGTTGCGGTCAAGGAGATGAGCCAGCACAATCTGAATCCTCAGGAGTTGACGGAAGCCACGTCGTCTTTCCGGCAGGAGGCGATCCTGCTGGCGAATCTGGTGCATCCCAATTTACCGCGCATTTACGAGCAGTTTACAGATGGCGGGCGCTCCTATCTCGTCATGGATTTTATTGAAGGAGAGACGCTGGAAGAGCATCTTGTGCGCCTGAGGACCAGGAAGCTTCCTATTGAGCGCGTCCTTGACATCGGGATTCAGCTCTGCTCGGTCCTTGACTACCTGCATACGCGTAATCCGCCGATCATTTTTCGCGATCTCAAGCCTGCCAATGTGATGTTGACGCCCGCGGGCCACGTCTATTTGATCGATTTTGGCATTGCGCGCCACTTCAAACCGGGGCAGAGCCGGGATACAACCGCCCTCGGCTCCTCAGGCTATGCCGCGCCCGAACAATATGGAAAGTCGCAGACAACCGCCAGAGCCGATATTTACAGCTTAGGCGCGACATTGCACCAGCTCATCACCGGCGATGATCCGGCTGAAGCTCCTTTTCATTTTATCGCGCTGCGCTTTGGCAACCATCAGGCGCTGGCGGGCCTGGATACGTTGATTATGAATATGGTGAGCATGGATATTGACAAGCGGCCCGCCAATGTCGCCGATGTCATGCAGGAATTGCTCCGCTATGCCGATCTCTATAGCGGTCAGACGAGCCCCCTGCACTATACTACGCAGACGCAGCCCGTGCCTTCTGCCTCATCCGTCTATCAGACGCAGCCGCCACAGCCGTTTCAGACGCCAAAACTCCCAAAATCAAGCAGAAGCTCAAAACAGACGGTCATGCCGCAGATTCGACCGCAGATCAATACGCTTTATATCTGTTACGGCCATGCCAGCCGTATTACGGCGGTGGCATGGTCGCCCAATGGAAGGTTCCTGGCTTCAGCAAGTTATGATAAAACGGTGCAGCTCTGGGATGCAGCCACCGGTCATCACCTTTTGACGTACAAAGGGCACTATCAGCGTGTCAATGCCATCGCCTGGTCGCCCGATAGCAAACGTATCGCGTCTGCGAGCGACGATCAAACGGTACAAATCTGGGAGCCAACGACGGGCAACCAGTCCTTTTGCTACTATGGACATAACGAGCAGGTGCACACGGTCGCCTGGTCGCCTGATGGGCAACGTATTGCCTCGGCGGGCGAGGATAGGGCGGTGCATATCTGGCATGCCGACTTGTATGTGCTGCTCAATACCTATCGCAATCACCAGGATAGGGTGCAGGCTCTGGCCTGGTCGCCCGACGGTAAGCGCATGGCCTCGGCAGGCAAAGATCGTAAGGTGCAGCTCTGGGACCCGTTAAAAGATCTACAGAAGCGTTCGATTTTGAGCTCCCTGCTCTTCCCTACTCAGGGGAGCCGCACCTTAGAGCGTCATCACGGTCAGATCCATGCTTTATCGTGGTCTCCCGATGGCAAATATCTCGCCTCTGCCAGTGGCGATCATCGCGTGTTGATCTGGAATATCCAGGCCGGCCCGGCGACCCTTGCTCATGGGATCAACAGTTCCGGCATTATTAACGCGGTGGACTGGTCGCCTTCGGGCTATCACCTTGCCATTGGGGGCAATGATAAGTCTGTTCAGGTCTGGAACGCATTCAATAAAACGCTGGCCTTTGCCTATCGCGGTCATGTGGGCTATGTGGTAACAGTTGCCTGGTCGCCCGATGGTGCGCGTATAGCTTCGGCAGGGGTTGACCGCACCATTCAGGTCTGGCAGGCGGTCTAACCGCCTCTTCGTTCTCGTTCCAATATCTCTCCTCTTGCGCCGCGCAATATCTATATGCTACCACTATAAATAAGAAACGATTTTGCCTTATCTCCTACGGTTACGATAGGATAGTTCAGGTAAGAAGAGGAGCCCATGATGCATTTTGACCTCGATGAAGAGCAGTCAGATATTCGCGACATGGTACGTCGCTTTGCTGAGCTGGAGATCGTCCCACACGCCGAAGCGTGGGACGAGAACTACTATTTTCCCCGCGAAATCTACACAAAAATGGCCGAACTGGGCCTGTTGGGTATGACAACCCCTGAAGAGTATGGCGGCAGCGCGCTCAGTCGCCTCACCGGGGCTCTGGTCTATGAGCAGTTGGCAAGGGGCGAGATGGCGACGGCGGTTGGCCTTTCAGTCCATAATATGATCACAGGCTCGCTGGCCCGCTTTGGCAATGAGGAGCAGCGCCGGCGCTGGGTGCCGCGCCTGGCGGCGGGCGAATTGCTGGGAGCGTTCTCGTTGAGCGAAGCCGAAGCTGGCTCCGATGCTGCCAGCTTGCAATGTCGCGCGCAGCGCAGCGGCGACGTGTACGTGATCAATGGCAGCAAGATGTGGGTTACTAACGGCGGTGAGGCCGATTTGTACCTGTTGATGGCGCGCACTCAGTCTGGGGAAGGCGCTTCGTGTATCAGTAGCTTCATGGTTGAGAAGGGTACTCCCGGCTTCTCTTTCGGCAAAACCGAGCGCAAAATGGGCTTACATTCGTCACCAACGCGCGAACTCATCTTTGAACAATGCGCGGTCCCGGCGGCTAACCTCATTGGGGAAGAGGGCCAGGGCTTGAAGATCGCGCTCTCCTCGCTCGATGGCGGGCGGATCAATATCGGAGCCATTGCGGTCGGCGTAGCGCAGGCTGCTTTTGAGACGGCCCGCGACTATGCCCGCGAACGCAAGCAGTTCGGCAAGTCGATCAGCACCTTTCAGGCCATCCAGTTTATGCTGGCAGATATGGCGATGAAGATTGAGGCCGCCCGCTTGCTGGTCTATGAGGCGGCTTATAAGCTTGATACGGGGCAGAGCGCGGGCATGTATGCCTCGATGGCAAAATGTTTCGCGACCGATATGGCGATGGAGGTCACGACCAATGCGGTGCAGATCCTGGGTGGCGCCGGCTATGTGCGTGATTATCCGGCAGAACGCTATATGCGCGATGTGAAGGTGGCGCAAATTTTTGAGGGCACCAACCAGATCCAGCGCATCGTCATTGCGCGAGCGTTATTAGGGGAGATGCGTTAGTGCATCCCTTCCTGCAATAGTTGTTTGATTACCGTTATGCTGACCTCGCCTGCGGTTGTATTCCATTGCCGGTATTGGGCTACGAAATCGGTCATGGCTTGCAGTTCGGCGGGGTCAGCAATCAATCTGGTGAGCAGAGCCTGCTGCTCCTCGGCTTTGAGCGCGACCCAGCCTAATTTGTGGCGGCGGATAAACTCCAGGTTGCCCTTCTCCTGACCGGGAATGTATGCGGTGGCAATAAATGGTTTCCCCAGCGTGACCGCTTCGAACAGCGTATTGGGGCCGGCTTTCCCCATGACTACATCCGAGGCAGCGATAAAAGGCGCAATTTCTTTGGTGAAGGGGAGCGCGTAGAGGTTTTTGGTGCCTTGAAAGCGGTGCAGCAGCGCCTCGTTTGTGCCGGTCGCCAGGATGACTTGCAGCTTCTGGCTGGTTGCCAGCACGCGTTCAACTGTCCGACCAAACTTCGCGGCCCCTTCGCCGCCGCCCTGCAAGAAAACGGTAAACTGCTCTGGGTCCAGTCCCAGCCTGGTAAGCGTTTCGCTGCGGCATGATGGGTTGGCGCGATAAAATTGCTCTCTTACCGGCCAGCCGACCGGGTGAAGCCTGGCAGAGTCAAAGCCGACCGTGAGGGCCTGTTTGTACGTTTCCTGTGTCGGGGCCAGGGTCGCGGCTGCGTGCCGTTCGGTCAGCCATGCGCAATGCACGCTGGCGGGATCGGAGAAAAGCATGACCAGAGGGATGCTCACGCCTGTTTTTTTAAGGGTTTGACTTACTTCAAAGGAAAGAAATGGGTAAGTGGTAATGATAAGATCAGGATGTACCTGGTTTAACAGGTTTTTGAGCTTTTTCTGCAAGATGAGTGCATAGGTGAAATGGAGCATTTGTGACCTGAGCGGCGTATCGACGAGCTGAAACTCAGAGGCCCAGAGCCAGAGCGCGTAGCGGCTCACCACGCGGTAATGCCATTGGATGAAGCCAGGCTGCGGATCGATAAGCTCAACAGTGTAATCTTTGGCGAGGCGGTCACGTAATGCCTCGGCAAGGCTGACGTGGCCGCCACCGGTTTTTGATGTCAGAATAAGGATAGTGTGTTGCTTGCTCATGAAACGTCCTTCTCGACCAGGAACGCCTCGCAGCAGGCGCTGGTAGCTATTCCTGGCTCTACTATATCTTGGCACATATGTGGCAATATGGTAAAATATTCGTATAGTGTCAGCAGGTACTTCCCTTCAGATCCAATTGTGGGATTGTAATCATCTTATCACCTGGGAAGGACATGGTGTGTGCTATGGTAGAGCTTAGGTGCCCTGGTATTTCATAGAGGAGATGCATCTGCATTGTTAGATGCAACACCCTCTTGCAGGGTGTTGGGTAGTTCTCCTTCTGTGAAATATGCTGGCGGGCCGCCTGCCATCATGCGCAAGTTGACAGAAACGAGAGAACTCGAAGATGTTGCGTTATCGACTAGAGGGGAGTGGAGCGCCTCTACTCCTGATTCACGGCTGGGGGGTGACCTATGCCATCTGGCAGAATCTGGCCCCGCTGCTTAAACCGCACTTTCAACTGATTATGATAGAGTTGCCTGGCATCGGCGGCTCACCCTGTCTCGACTCAGAGAAGCCATACTACCAGGCGAGTGCGGAAGCCATTGAAGAGGTCCGTTGCGCTCTCGGTATTGAGCAATGGTCCATTCTCGCTTACTCTTCTGGCACGCGAGCTGCTGAAGCATATCTCCAGCAGTATTCACGCTACGTCACGCGCGCAATTTTCCTCTGTCCCATTTATCTCCCAGAATGGTGTTCGCTGGCTTTACGTCTGCTGGATATGACCCATAGCAGGCCCACATTGGTGCATTGGCTGTTCTCCGACTGGCGTTTGTATGGCCTTGTGCTGGCGCTGGGGTTCAACGGACGACGCCATCAGTATACTCGCGTCTGGAAGAACGAGATTGAGCTTCAGCCCATTGATATCCTGGTCCGTTCGCTCTGTGAGTTGCCCGGCAAGGGGCGTATTCCTTTCCAGTTACCGGCAGTCCCCACCCTGTTTCTCTGGGGCAGCAAAGATGCGCTGACCGCGCCTCCTCGTCTGCCACGTCCCAATGATGTTTTTATCCCCGCTGACCATAGCGCCCCTATGCTTGCAGCCCCCAGCATCGCGGAAGTGGTAATCCCCTTTGTAAGCGAGGGGGAGCTGATTCCTCCCGCCGCCCACCTGCGACGGCGGTACCACATCTGGGGCCGAGAGAGAACGAAGACGCGGGCCAGAGAGCGTGCGCACTTGCTGGATATCATCCTTGCCTCCGGCAAACACCGCCTCGCCCTGTCCAGGCGCAAGCTATTGCAGCGGACGAAGAGCAATTAAGCAAGAGCTTCTGCTGCAAATACTGTTAAGCGGGTTAATTCTATACAGCAGAAGCTCTTGATTGTACTTAATGATCACAATTTTCCGACTCTTGTATCAGACCATTATATATCCCCCAAACTAACCATTCGCCATTATACTCTGGCATGATATAATGAAACGAAATGTGGTCCCTGTCTCCCTGAAAAAATTGCACCCACCAATGAAGAGGGAAACGATATGAGTGATCTTATTTTAGATTCACTAGAGATCCGTCGGTTTCGCTCCTTTCGACATCTAAGCATTGCAAAACTTGGCAGGGTCAACCTGATCGTTGGAAAAAACAACGTCGGCAAATCCTGTCTTCTAGAAGCGTTGCAACTCTATGCCGGTAAGGGCTTTCCAAACTTATTATGGCAAATATTACATTCTCATGATGAAGATCCTGGAGGCCGCTCTTCTCAAGTGTACTCATCTTCCCAGGACGATGAAGCAGCACTTTCAGCTTTAAAATACTTGTTTTATGGACGTAAGGAGATTAAAACAGATATTGATCCCGTCAGCATAGGTCCTGTGAACGCCCCTGATAAAACTTTGTCCTTAACTATTAAATTTTATGCCTCAAATATTGATGAGGAAGGCAGAAGGAATTTTCAACCGGCGTTATTCGAGGACGAGTTTGCATTAGAAGATCTGACCCCCCGCCTTAGCGTTTGGCAAGGAGAGCAAGTAATTGTTGTTACCTATCCGCTCTCCCCAATTCCTTCCAGGTTGCATAGGACCGAATTTAAAGTAGTTAATTGTGTTATTGCAGAAGCAGGTGGTCTTGATAAAAGAAAAATTGGAGAACTATGGGATAAGATAGCCCTTACAGATCGTGAATCACAGGTTCTTGCTGCACTGCGCATAATTGCTCCAGGAATTGAGGGTATTAGCATTGTAGGGGATTCTGGCAAAACACGCGAACGATTCACTATTGTAAAAGTGGCTGGAATGGATGAGCCTGTACCTATTCGTAGTTTGGGGGATGGAATGCAGCGGATGTTAGGTATTGCCCTGGCTCTGGTAAATGCAGAAAACGGTCTATTACTGATCGACGAAGTTGAGAATGGACTTCATTACTCTATACAAACCGACTTATGGCGTCTCATCTTCCAGGTAGCGCAACGCCTCAATATTCAGGTTTTTGCAACGTCCCATAGTTGGGATTGCATTGAAGCTTTCCAGAAAGCAGCTCAGGAAAACGAACAAGAGGGGGGTCTGATTCGTCTGGAGCACAAAAAAGGGGAAGTTGTCGCAACCATTTTCGACGAGCATGAGTTGGCTATCGCAACGCGTGAGCAAATAGAGATTCGGTGAACATGAACGAAGCCCTAATCAGCGAAGATGAGATTAAAAACCTCTTGCTAGTTGAAGGTCAAGACGATGCATATGTCTGTGCCCATCTCCTGAAATGTTACGGAATTCGAGTAAGAGACCCGCTAACAAAAGGGCCACTGGTAAAAGGGGAAATTGACATTAAAGACAGAAAGGGTATTGAAAACCTGTTGGGCACACTCAAAGCTGATCTTAAAGGGAGTGAACCAAGAAGATTGGGCATATTAGTGGATGCGGATCAGAACCTCGATACTCGATGGCAATCTTTTGTAACTATTCTAAAAGAATTTTATGGTATAGTACCAACTCATCCTTCGCCTGAAGGAACTATTATAAAAGAGGAAGGTCGGCTCCCTGTTGGCATCTGGCTTATGCCTGATAATCGGCTTCCTGGTATGCTGGAACACTTCTGTAGTTTTATGGTGCCATCAGATGATGTGCTTTGGCCGATAGCGGATAATGTTTTGCTGGAAGTAGTTAAGCAAGACCGCCGTTTATGCCACAATACAACAGTTTCTCGCACAACATCCGCGCTGTGTCCTGGGATCAGAGGAAATTGTTGATTATCAAGGGCAGGAAGCTATCCGCATCAGCCTGATTGACATACTGAGCGCCGCGCAGCTCACTCTCTTCCTCCATAGCCAGACGCTTCAGCCACTCGCGACCATCCTGGAATAACGACAGCAAGCGAAAAAGGAAGAATTCAATGTTCTCAGTCTTACGTCGGCGTAACTTTGCTCTGCTTTGGAGCGGGCAGTTTGTCTCCTTGTGCGGCGACTGGCTCCTGATTGTTGCGCTGCCATTCTATGTCTATCAACTAACAGGATCAATCTTACAAACGGGTATTATACTGACGGCTGAACTCTTGCCGAGGATCGTGCTTGGCTCTCTCGCCGGGGTCTTTGTGGACCGCTGGGACCGTCGTTGGACCATGCTCATCTCTGATCTGCTGCGAGCGGGCGGCCTGTTGCTGCTCTTGCTTGTGCATGCGCGCGACTTGCTGTGGCTCATCTACGTTGTGACCGTCCTCCAATCCATTATTGGGCAATTCTTTACCCCTGCGGTCGGCGCTCTTACGCCCTCCCTGGTCGAGGAGCACCAACTGGTCGCGGCCAATGCCCTCGAATCTTTCAACGACGCCGTGACGCGTTTTATCGGCCCGCCGCTGGGTGGCATCCTCCTGGGAGTATTGGGGCTGGAGAGCGTTGTGCTCGCGGATAGTGCTACCTTCCTCTTCTCAGCGTTGACAATCCTGCTCATCTCGGTTCCGGTGCATGTACTGGAAGAAAAACTGGCGGAATCATCTGCTTTCGCCGGGATAGCGAACGTCTGGCGCGAGTGGCGGGATGGCCTGGGTCTGGTGACCAAAAATCGGTCTATCGGCGGCATCTTTGCGACCTTCGGATTGCTGATGGTGGGCCAGGGTATCCTGAATGTGCTGCTCGTCGTCTTCATCAAAGATGTTATGCATAGGGATGCCCAGGTCTATGGCTGGTTGATCACGGCACAGGGCGTAGGTTCGCTGCTGGGCGCTCTCCTGGTGGGGTCAGTCAGCAAATTCGTGAGACCTGTTTACCTGATCGTGCCTGGCCTGCTTCTAGCAGGAGCCTGTATCCTGGCAGTTATTAATTATCCCGTGCTGGTCGTGGCCCTGCCGCTCATCGCCTTTGTCGGGATATTTGTCGTCGGCACGTTTGTCTCCATGCAAACATTGCTGCAACAGAGCGTGGCCGACAGTTACCGTGGACGTCTCTTTGGCGCCTTGAACACCACTATGTCGGTTTTTATGCTGGTCGGCATGCTGCTCGCCAGCGGGCTGGGGACGCAACTGGGCGTGGTGCCGCTGCTGGATGTAGCGGGCATTTTCACCTTCCTGGCTGGTCTGGCGGCTCTGGCAATGTTGCATGACACCAACTGGAAGCAAACGGAGGCGACCGGGGGGAATACAGCATCAGCATCCTTGCCTGTTGGAGAAGCATAGCAAATGACAAAAGTGTGGCATAGCTGATCATAAACAGCAATTTGGATAGCGGCAGCAATGAAAAGGTAATCAATCTTGAAGCACTCAAATAAAGAGACTACATGCGAACGGGCCATGTAGTCTCTTTACTTGTGATACCCCATGATCAAATGGTGAACGCGAAAAAGCGTTGTCAGTGCGCCATAGCCGATTGGAGCGCCGTGCCCCGGGTGTCTGTCGCGCGCAGTTTTGCCAGTTGCTCATTGCTTACCAGCATGTTCGTTTGCGGATCGAAAACGACGTCATCGCGGGAGCAGTACCGCAGGTCGCGCCATGCTGCCATTGCCTGATCCCAGGCAGGAAGGCGTATCGTTGTTTCCGCATCGCCCTGGACCAGGCGCTGGAAGGCGTAGAAAGAGAGCGCCAGGGCCGCCAGGATGCAGATGAGCGTGATGGCGACGAGAACGAATTGCCAGACAAATCCAAGATTGGCCTCTGATCCGATAAGCACAATGATGAAAAAGATGCACAGACCGACAAGAATGGACCCGGTTAGCATATAGAGAATCATTGGGACCTGTTTTGTGGGCATATCGGGCGGTGCGCACCGCTCGACGCCGGAAGCATAGGCCGCTTGCATTGTCTTAACTTGATCTGTCCGATTGCAGACCGGACAGGATGTCTTCTTGTCTTCATTAGATGCCATAGAAAAACCTCCTCAGGTTGCTCAAACCGCTGGTATGGATGAGCAACATTTGTTATTTCCCACCGAGAATAGCATAGCACGTTGTGACGTTTTCGACAACGCCAATTGACAGGCGCTGGACAGGTCGCTACACTATTTCCAGTATCGGAACAAAGGGGAGGACTTGTTATAACATGGCTACTGCGGCTATCACTATCCTGGGTCTTGGGCCTGGCAGCATTGGCGATCTGACCTTAGAAGCGCAATCCATTTTAGATCAGGCTGCTCACGATCAGCACACCGTCTATTTTCGCACGACGATCCATCCCACGGTGGAAGCTCTGCGCCAGCGGCTTCCCCGGTTGCAGATAGCATCGTTTGACCGGCTCTATGATGAGTCGGCGGACTGGGGAACGCTTTACCGGCAGATCGCGCAAGAGATCTGCGATCTTGCAGCCCGGCAACCCGTGGTTTACGCGGTTCCCGGGCATCCGCTGGTCGGCGAAGCCTCGGTTCAACTCCTGCTGCGGATGGCCCGCGAGCGCAATCTTGACATCACCATCATCGCCGGTCTATCGTTTCTGGAGCCGGTATATACCGCGCTCGAACTGGACCCTTGCGAAAGCGGGGCGCAACTGGTTGACGCGACCAACCTTGCGGCCCTGCGAACGGACGAACTGGCAGGCAAGATCATTCCCACGGTTCCGCTACTGGTAGCTCAGGTCTATAATCGCCGCCTCGCCAGCCAGGTCAAGTTGGCCCTGAGCGAATTCTATCCCGACGAATGGCCCGTCAAGCTGGTGCGGGCGGCAGGGGTAGCAACGGATGAGATGGTAGTCGAACTGCCGCTCTATGAGCTTGATCGTGACAATCTCGCTAATCACCTGAGTACGCTCTACCTGCCGCCACTGGATGAGCTGGCCGCGTTGCGACTGCCGGAAACGCTACGCTACATCACCATGCGCCTGCGCCGTGATCCTGATGGCTGCCCCTGGGACCGCGAACAGACCCATCAAAGCCTGGTCAAATACGTCATTGAAGAAACGTATGAGGTAGTGGAGGCTCTTGAGGGGAATGATATGGAAAAACTGGCCGATGAACTGGGCGATCTTGTGCTCCAGGTCTATCTGCATGCCGAGATTGCGCGCCAGGACGGCGATTTTGCCATCGGCGACGTGTATGAACATATCAATGCCAAGCTGATCCGCCGCCACCCGCATGTTTTTGGCAGCGTTGAGGTCAGTAATGCCGGGCAGGTGTTGCAGAACTGGGAGGCGATTAAGCGCGAGGAGCGAGCAAAGGCGGGCAAGGATATTCATAAGGAGAGCGTGCTGGACGGCGTGCCACCGGCCTCTCCTGCGTTGATCATCGCTCAAGAATATCAGAAGCGGGCCGCGCGTACCGGCTTCGATTTTGCCGATCAGCAGCGGGTCTATGCCAAACTTGAGGAAGAATTGCAGGAACTGCGAGAGGCTGCAACTCCTGAGGAGCAATTGGAAGAACTGGGCGATCTCCTGTTTATGGTCGTCAGATTGGCTGGCGCTCTGAAGATTGACGCAGAAGAGGCGCTGCGGCGTGCCAATCGCAAGTTCCGCCAGCGTTTTCAACTCGTGGAGGAGCTTGTGCGTCAGGAAGGGCGCGCGCACTCCTCGTATAGCTCGCAGGAGTGGAGCGCGTTATGGAAACGAGCGAAGGCGCAGCTTCAGCAGGAGAACGCGGCCCACTAAAGGGGAGAAAAGACTTCTCCCCTATCATTGCAGCGTGTAGAGTGTTCCGTGTATTACCGGCCCGCGGCGAATATGACCTGCCAGAAGCCTCTGGGCCAACCGACTGTGAAGTAGTAGCAGCCGCTGGCCGGGATAAACACGGTGGTATCCCAGGCGCCGGTGTGAACCTGAGTAGCCTGAATGGAGACGCTGGCGGGACGACGGTAATCGAGACCAATAGATGTCGTGAGCGACGTGCCATCGGAGCTTGCGAACATAGGCGAGGGGCCATTACTCAGATTGCCAGCGGTGAGCGTCACAGGATCGTTCAGGTTGGCTTTCATGGTCAGATGTAATGGCACGGCCCAGCCATTCCAGCCGGTCAGGCTGGGGACAGTGATTCTTTGTAAATGAATGATGGCATCGGGGCCGTCAAAGTTGCCCATCCAGAGAGGGAACTCTCCGATTTGGCCGTCTAAATCAACCTGCGCTCTGGAGGAGCAGGTGTCCGTTGGCACAAATCCCGGTATGATGGTATAGAACTTGTTAGAGTTGGATTTCAAGATCGTGATTGAGCCATCTGATATTCTGATAATCCCCCGTGAAACGTATATCTGCCCGGTCCCTCCGGGTATCTGGGAGGTATCAGTCTCCCTCTGAACAGGCTTCGCTGCGGGCGTGGAAGCGGTTGGGTGCAGGTAGTTGGTCAGCACCTGCCAGCCTTGATAAAGCGATGAGGTCCCGGCGAAAGTGAGTACAAACGCCAGCGATAGCGGGACGAGCAGCGAGAGAAAGATGGTATTACGTGTGCGAGGGGTAAGGGTTCTAATTGGTTTAGCAGCGGTAAGGGTAGCCGCAGAGAGCTGGCATTCTTCAAGGGTGGTGTCGTCCTCATCTTCCTCAGAGGGCAGATCGGTGATGTAGATCTCGAAATGGCCCTCGTCGTCTTCATCGGGCTTTTTTTCCGGCAGCAGTGTAAGCCATGCGGTTCGCACCTGCTTCAGGAGCCGGGCTCCAAAATCTACAAGATGACCAGAGAAACTTTGTACCTCTTCTGGCGGCAGGTCGGCAATCTCCAACTCAAAGAAGTCGTCTTCAGGCTCCCCATGATGAGCGTGCATGCAATCTCTCCCGTTTGTCCTGGCTAGCGTTGATCTCAACAGTCAAATTTCCGGGTGCGTTCTAGTATTGTAAACCACACAAAGATATAACGTCTATGTCTATAGATCTGGCTCATCAATAGTGGGCTGTTGTTCTTGCAATAGTCGCAGTTGCCAGTGCGCAACGCTTACAGTCGAAATTCCGCTATTGCCTCCATCGTCTGTTTGGGATGATCCGCATCCTCGCTTTTACTGTACGAGGCCATCAGGCGCTGCCAGGTTTCGTTGCCGCCCAGGTGGTAGATAGCGATGCCTGCGAGTTTGATCGGGGGAGGCGTGCTACCCACAAAGAGGATCGCCAGCGAGTGACCGCGGCGCTGCAACTGGGTGAGGGCGTCCACCAGTTGTTCGCCTAAACTGCCGGTAATTATCACAATAGTTGAGCCTACGGGGAGGCGTGTATGCTCGGCCTGGATGACATCTTCGATCCCTGAGCCAAAGTAACTCTGCGTGCGGGCCAGCGCCTCCATGATGCGCTTACGTTGCTCGGGGCTGCTGGATGGAGGAAGGTGGATGCGACGCCGCTTCAACTGGGCCTGAATGCGGGCGCTGAGCGTGGGAGAATCGACCTCTTGCCGGGCGAACAGGATATCCTCGTCTGGCATAGACATAATAGTGTTCGCGTACAGCCCGACGGCGTAGCCCTGGTCAATTGCCCAGCCCGAGACAGAGGCGGCGGCGCTGATCGATAGCTCCTGGATATCAGGATTGATGCCGTAATGGGCGTCGAGGCGGACAATAATATTGAGAAAAATAGCCATTGTATAAGTGGTGGTTGGCTCATAGACTTTGCTTTGCAGTTGCATCGTGCGCGCCGTGGCCTTCCAGTGAATGCGCCTCAGGCTATCACCATAAGTATATTCGCGAACGCCGATGGTGCGCGAAGGATCTTCCAGCAGGCGGCGTGGAGCGCGTCTCTCTCCAAAGGGATGACGCGCGGGAAGACCGAAGCTGGTGAGCGGGGCCACCAGGGGGTAGACCAGCAGGTACTGCAAGGTGTTGAAGCGTGCCTGGCGCTCGATAAAGCCGAAAATATCCCCGCTGCGCAGCGTGGTCGGGCCGAAAGCATAGACCCCGCGCCGATAGCATTGTACGGTATAGCGTCTGGTCACGCGTTCGTACCAGCGCAGGCTAAATAGGCTGCTCAGCATCGTCTGATTATTAATCATGGTGGTATATACCTTCTGTCCTTTGATCGTCAGGGTCGAAGGTATGGAGTCATCAATCTCCAGCCAGGGGAGCGGCAGTAGCTTGCCATTCTCGACAGAGTGCGAGAGCGTGATCTCCTCACCGAAAAGCACCTGTTTTTCACTCAGGCTGCGCTGGAAACGCAGATCGTTCAGACAATATCTGGCCCAGATGTCGGTGGTGCCGAGAGCGATGAGTAGCAATATGCCACTGACCTCGAATAATGGTTGCTGCAACGGAATCCCGATGCCAAGCAGCACAATGCACAGGAAATACCAGCGCCGGTTCAGGGAACGGCCACTACCTGATGCCTGCGAGGAGGCAGGGATGCGTCTGGAAAGGGAAAATCTCATGATTCCACCGGAACTGCGACTGTGTGAAGCACTTCGTCAATAATCTGGTCCATGACGCGACCGTGTAGCCGTGACTGGCTGGTAGCGAGAATACGATGCGCCAGCACCGGTTTAGCCAGGCGTTTCACATCGTCAGGCAGTACGTACTCGCGGCCATAAATGGCGGCGTGCGCCTGGCTGGCGCGGTAAAGCGCCAGAGTGCCGCGCGGGCTGACCCCGAGCTCGACCCCGTTATGCGTTCGCGTCGCGCGTATCACATCAACAATATAACTTTCAACCGCGGGCTCCACATGCACTTTGCGGATCACCTTCTGCAAGCTGAGTAGTTGCTCTGCCGCCAATACAGGCTTCAACTCTGCGAGAGGCTGTTCCTCTTTAAACCGTTGCAGGATCAGCCGCTCCTCCGTCCGGCTGGGATAATCCAGGCGCAGGCGCATCAGGAAGCGGTCGAGCTGCGCCTCCGGCAGAGGGAAGGTTCCTTCCAGCTCGACCGGGTTCTGTGTCGCGAGCACGATAAAGGGGAGCGGCAATGCAACTGTATCGCGCTCAATACTGATCTGCCGTTCCTCCATTGCCTCTAATAGCGCGGACTGCGTGCGTGGGGTGGCGCGGTTAATTTCGTCGGCGAGCACGACCTGCGAAAGCAAAGGCCCTGGGCGAAATTCAAACTCGCCAGCTTTCTGATTGTAGAAAGTGATGCCTGTAATATCCGATGGGAGTAGATCGGGGGTGAACTGAATGCGTTGGAATTGACAGCCCAGAGACCTGGCGAGCGATTTAGCCAGCGTCGTTTTGCCAATGCCAGGAACGTCTTCAAAGAGAACGTGGCCTTCGCAGAGAAGCGCAACCATCAGCAGGTCTATCACTTCTTCTTTCCCTACAATCACCCTGCTGGTGTTTTGCCGTACAGCACCGGCGGCTTCCTGTACCTGGCGGATTTCTTCGCTATTCGTCATGTGCAGTCCTTACTTATAGATCAATGGTAGGCAAATAATCATAGGTGGTCCAGTATGATGAAACCAGCATGAAATAATATACAAATTATACGCACAAATTGAGGGAAACTTCACCTGCCAATTTGACCTGTGTAATCCTGTTGATAGAAACAAAAGGCACGAGAGCCTGTCCTCGCCCTCGTGCCCACCTGTTCGCTGGTTATTTCCTCATCTGCGCACGTTAGAAATTTATCCCCCCGGATACAACCTGAACGGTGATTGTTGAGGAAATAGCCTGCTGGCCGTTCTGATCCTGAGCGATAGCTGTGACCCGCGCAGTTGCGACCGTACGGGTGCCGAGCACGCGAATACGCCAGTTTAGCGTCGCGGTCCCGTCGCCATCGGTCGTCTGCGTCCCACTGCTGAAAAAGCCAGGAGCGACATTATACTGGACGAACAATCTGACCGTGACCCCCGGCTGGCTGGTCATGACAGTGACCGGAAGCGTTGTGTTATTGGGGACCTGCCCAGGAAGTCCGGTAATCTGGATTGTCAGATTACCGTCCGGTGCAGTCGTCGGCTGTACCGTCGCGTCATTGGTCAGCGCGGGTGTGGCATGCCTGGGCGGTTGGCTGCTGGTCGTACTGCCCTGCCCTCCGTGAGGCGGGGCGAAGGTCGGGCGCAGATCCACCGTTCCTGCTGGCGTGGCCCCTGTCGGGCCTGATGGGAATGAACTTTGCGGAGGCGCAAAAAATAGGCTGCTGGCAAAACTGATAAAAACAATACTGGAGATAAGTACCATAACGACCGCGACCAGCAGCAATCTATAGGCCGGCTCCTTACGTACAAGGTACCAGAATTTTTCCAGGTGAGTGGTCGTCGGCTTCGACTGATGAGAAGGAAGAAACTGCCCGGGATATGCCGTAGTCTTTTGCGTGTGCGGATTGGGAGACGGTAGCTGTCCAGTGTGTGGCGGCAATATGAGCTTTCCAGATACCCGATTGCGCTCTTGTACTTCTGGAAAATCATCAATCATTGATATAAGCCTCCTTTCGCTGCTGTCTCTATATCAACAAAGCTTATTTTAGTCCATCTTGCCGTTTATGTAAAATTGTTGGGCCAAAAGTGCTAATAGGTATGAGGGGGTGCTGAAAATAGTTACCCTTTTTGTATCATCGGCTTACTTCTTTGCCAGCGATAATAGTTCTACAATCACGGCGGCGCTGAGGATCGTCAGGGCCATAAAGAGACTCCAGCTATGGAGCGCACGCATGATCAGATTCAGCACGACGACTGCCGATAATAACGCTCCCTGGCGCATGGCCTGATGAACCGTCGGATAGTAGCGCCGCGAAGCAAACAAACGGCTGCTGATGACATAGATCAGCAGCGCGAGTGTGCTGGTGAGGGCAACGCTCAGGATGACGAAAAAGGCAATGAAGGCCACAGGGGTAGATGGCGGCACAAAGCGCGTGAATAGCAGCAACCCTCCCCAGGCGAGGGGAGCAATGGGCAGCAATCTATAGAGTGATGCTCGGTTGTTCATTCCTACCTCATAAGATTAAAGCCCTTATTGCCGTTGAGGGGAGCTTCATTGCGGCGACGGGTGGCCTGAGCGTCGGGGCTAAAGTATTTTTGCCAGAGATCGGGCGCATCTTTACTCTCGCCTCCGTGGGTGGTGTAGCGTGTGCGTACACGACAGATCACGGGAGTGTTGACCCCCGCGCCCGCCACGATCACCTGCCCTTTGGAGAGAGCTGGCAGATTATCCAGCAGATCGCGCCCAACTCCTTCGATGGCGGCGGCGATGCTCTTCTGGTCTATTTCGTTGACGATGCGCATGATGCATTGCGTCTGGCACTGGCTGAGCACATCCGCATCAAGTTTGCCGGGTCGCTGGCTGATCAGGCCGACGCCAATACCAAACTTGCGGCCCTCGGCCAGCACCTGCTTGAGGATGGCTGTGGAAACGACCTCGGTCCCTCCTGGGGCGAAGTGGTGCGCCTCTTCGATCAGCACAAAAACGGGGTAGGGCAGATAGGATTCGCCGGTGTGGACCTTTCCCCGCTCGGTATCCATGCGGGCCTGGTTCAGGCGGCGCAGCAACGTGGCAACGATCACCTGCTGATCGCGCTCATCGATCTCGTTGAGCTGCAGCACGGTACATTGACCTGGCTTGAAAATTTCTGGTAGATCGAGGTGTTGTGTATCGTCAAAAGTAAAGCTATGCTCGAAACGCTGCTCCACGCGCCATGTCAGGGCATGGACTGTGCTGGAATCGTCGGCGCCCTCGCTCTCCTCATCATTTTTCTGCTTGGAGACGCTTTTGATCGCCTGCTTCAGATCGGCGCATCCCCAGGGGGTGCCGCGCTTGGTCTCGTTGACCTTGCGCAAGGCGCGGCTGAGCAGGTATTGCTGCTTCTCCGTCATCTCCGGGAGCAACTGGCGCATATCGCCAATATTGAGCGTCGAGAGGCGTACTTTGACCTGTTCGGGCTTGTACACTTTGACCTGGGCCTGGTAGCCACTGCCGCGTCCATCCCCCGGCTCGGCGAACTGCGGCGCGTTGGCAATCTGGTCCAGCGTGCCATATTCGCCGTGCGGATCGACGATGAGGACGCAGGCTTTATTATGGGGCTGCATCAGCTCTTCGATAATCACACTCGCCAGATAGCTTTTGCCCGCTCCGGTGCTGGCAATGATCGCCAGGTGGGTGCTGACGACATCCTTCACCGAGAGCACAATCGGCACTGCGTTATCCGGTCGGGTGAGCAGCGAGCCGATGGTGGCGGAGCCGGGCTGCTTTTCGCGCTTGCGACTCAAGACCTCCGAGAGCATCTGGTTGTCCGCCAGGAAAATCTGCTTGCCCGATTGGGGTGGTATCCAGGGATTGATAAACGAGCCCGTTACCGCTTCGTAATAGCCCATAATGGCTACGTGGAGTTCAAAAAGTTCGTTGGTCAGTGCGTGATAGCCCACCATCGCGGCAACCTGGGCCGGTGAAATCTCTGGCTCGCCCAGAAAGGTATCTGGATACAACTGTAAGGGGACGCGTTTGGTAATGCGTCCGAGCACGCGGCGGGTGATGGGAGCGGTGCCATTGAGCCCTGGCTGCGCGGGATCGGAAAGTTCATAATAGACATACTCGCCGTTTTTCAGCTCGTGGGCATTATCGCGCGAGACAAACGTATATTCGTGGGTTGTCTCGCCAGGTCCTTTGGTAATACCGACCGGCTTGCGTGGAGGGTGTGGGCTGGTTGATATGAGATTATTCGGTTCGATCATGACAAATCCTCCGTCAGCCTGTGGTTTCTACCTTGAGCCGCCAGGCAAAGTTGCGTTTGACAATGGAGAGCAGCGCCAGATGCTGGGGAAAGAGCCGCTCCAGTTGATCAATGATGTGTAGCGTAACCATTGGCAGGAGGCTGCTGCGCTGGGCGATGATATGGGGCAGATAGCCCATATGAAGGTAGGCATTCTGTTCCGTCTCGCCCGGATCGCTAAAGTAGTGGAAGGCGCGTACCTCCTCATCGGTCATGGTCTCAATCTCGCTGCCCAGTTCAAGCGAGAGCAGGGGCACGCCATGAGTTCTGGAGAGGAAAAAGGAGCTGCCATCGGCCAGGCTTTGCTGTTCCATCATTCCCAGCACCATCACATAGATCAGCACAGCCTTCTCAGAGATATAATCGGGGGAGAAGAGTTCCACCTGCGTCTCATTCGAGAGGCGCGGCCCCAGCGAGCCAAAGGCCGGGTTCAGCAAAATAGTGTCGTAGATGACGCCAACCGCGTAAGTAACGGGCTCCTGGCGTCTGCCGAGGGCGAGGTCCAGGGTGGATTCTGGATCATCGATTTGGGCTGAGCGGGTGGCGACTCGCACAAAGCGGCCAAAGGCGTAGTCGCCGGGTTCGGGCTCAACCTCGACCTCGTGCGGCCCGTAGACCTGGCAGACATAATTGATATGCGAGTCTGATTTAACGATTTTCCCGATAAACATCTCGTATCCTTCTCTAAGTACTTTGAAGCGTTCCGCGTTCCAACACTGCTCCGCAGCTAGCTTCGCTCAGGAACGCGGCATCGAAGTACCGGCGGTGGCGCTTGCTTTTCTTATATCCATTTTTGGCACTTGATACGTAATATAGTTAGCGGAACAGTAAGAAGGTAATCTTCTTACTTTTAGAACAAATGGTTTGGCGGCATTATAACACAGATAAAGCCGTTTTGGATTATTGATTTTTCTCATGATAACGATTTGGGAGAAGGGGGGAGTTGCGTTTTTTGTATTGGTTTATTATGATGAGTACAGTTTGGAAAATCTGATAACTGTTTCCCCTTTCCCTCCTTCGTGCTTTATAGGAGATACCATATGTCTACGGACCGATCTTATACATTTTCATCTCATCCACGCTCTCCTCGTCGCCCGCCAGAGGTCGATGAGTTCGTCGATGCCTTTTTGCAGACCGTTTGCGATACCAGCAGACGATACATTTTGGAATTACTGGCGGTGCCCAATGAAGACAGTTCGGCTGCTCTGCCGGAGATGCGGTCGGGTGATATTGCGAAGGCGATAGGGCTCTCCGCTGCCACAACGTCGGAACACCTGCGTCAACTGGCGAATGCCGGGCTGGTGGTGTCGCGGAGAGATGGCAATACCGTCTACTATCGACTATGCAACCATATGCTGGTAAAAGCGTTTCAAGACCTGCTGATTGCGCTGGATGGAGATTACGCCCTGCGTTCCCAAAAAAAGTAGTTGAACGCGCTGTAACTCCCCGATTCATCGTGGGAGGGGGAGCCCCACGAAGCTCAGGTCGTTTGCAAGGAAGGTGCATAGATGCCCATCAAGCCAGCAGTTCTTCGATGGTTTGCAGGAACTCATCGAGATCGATGGGTTTGTTCATGCCCAGCATGTGACGTTTGTCAAGTTCCTGTTGAGGAAGCCTGGCACTCATCATAATCGCTGGCACATGGACGAGTGTTTCTATCGCATGGAGTCTATCATAAAGATCAATGCCATTCATATGAGGTAATTGATAGTCCAGGATGAACAGGCTCGGCTTCATTTCCCTGACGGCTTGTAGCGCTTCAAGTCCATCGGCGACAAGCAGGGCCGTGTAAGGAGTTTCCTGGTTGATAGCCTGGGTGAGTACTTCACCAATATTCGCATCGTCCTCTACTAGCAAGATCATTTTCTTATGATGCGCTCCCTTGATAGATGGTTGTCCTATCTCATGGACCATACATTGCTCCAGGTAGTGACAATTTTACAAAAAATGCCGTCACCTCAACAATTTCGCCACATAGCGAAATTGTATCTTGAATATATCACGTTTTGTCAGGGAATGGTAGTCAAAAAAAACTGAAGGTCCTGCTTTCGAGAAGAGAAATTGGCGAAAAGTGTTTTCTCCCACCGAAGGCCAATGGTGCGGGAAAATTTGTGGAGATGGGGAGGGACGCATGAACTATGAATCTTGTTGTATCATAAGAATGAGCACCGCTGATTGTGCCAGCTAATTCCTGGTTTGCGGTGTGCTATCTGCCTATGATGCTGCGAAGCAGTGGGGTATGCTCTTTTCAACGGAGAACAACTCTTCTGCTTGACAACTATCCTGTCTATCGCATACAACTAGACATGTGAGTAATATGCGCTCACGGATGCGCAGCCTGAAGTTTTTCGGGCATAGGAACTGTTATCCTATACGTAACGGAGGTTACGACCTCTAATATATTTTGTAAGGAGAAATGTTCTATGGCATACGAGCTTCCACCTTTACCGTACGACTACAACGCACTTGAGCCGTATATCGATACCGAGACGATGCATCTCCACCACGATAAGCACCATGCCGCCTATGTGACCAACCTGAATAACGCTTTGCAGGGCAGCGAGCTGGCTTCTCTGCCCGTTGAGGATCTGATGCGTCGCATTCACGAGGTTCCTGAGAATATTCGCACGGCGGTACGTAACAATGGTGGCGGTCATGCCAACCATAGCATGTTCTGGCGGATTATGAAGCCCAATGGCGGCGGCGCGCCGACCGGAGAACTGGCAAATGCGATTAACTCCGCCTTTGGTTCGTTTGATGCCTTTAAGACTGCTTTCAATGACGCGGGCGCGAAACGCTTTGGCTCCGGCTGGGCCTGGCTCGTTCTGGGCCACGATGGCAAGCTTCAGGTGATCTCCACCGCCAACCAGGATAGCCCCTTGATGGAGGGCCAGTATCCCATTATGGGCAATGATGTCTGGGAGCACGCCTACTACCTCAAGTATCAGAATCGTCGCCCCGAGTACCTGGCTGCATGGTGGAATGTGGTCAACTGGGATGAGATTGCCAAACGCTTCGAGCACGCTCGCAAGGGCGCAAAATAACGGCCACATACCTTTTGTGGGAACGTGAGCGCTCACGTTCCCACATTCCTGAAAACCTCTTGTATTCGCACCTTTTCAGAGAAAGGGTTTGGTGATGGATACCCTACCCAATTCCAGGCCGTCGCCTGATGACGATGGCGACGTGCGCACAGCTTTGGAGCGTCGGCGACGGCATCTGATAGAGATGAGCACGACCTATCTTTCCGCCAACCCCAGTCTGGGCGAGCGTCTTCTGCCGCTGATCTTTGCCGGTATGGAGGCATGCTGGTTGACCGCTATTCTCATCGGCCTGGCAGATATCCGCGCGTTTGTTACCTCCGATCCACTCATGCCCCTCTGGACTCCTTTTGTTTTGATGCTGGGCTCCGTCTGGCTGGCTTCGTTTCTGGAACGTAGCTCTGCTGTGGATGTCTCCGCAGAGGAGGGGAAACCCGCAGGGGGCTTACCTGGCTCCTGGCTGATCTATCTCCTGGTCGTGTTCACCCTGCTTTTCATTATCTGGTCGGGTATCTATGCCTCATCGACGTCTTTCTTTGATCCGAGCTGGCTGCTGCTGGCCGCGAGTGATCTCCTCTCGCTCTCTGCCGCCGGTTTTCATATTGTTGGCCTCATTCTGCTCTCGACCTATTTTTGCTGGCGTGGCATTCGCCTTGCGCGCGGTGATATCCCACCAGATCGCGTGTTAAGGGGCCTGCGCGTGGGTATAGGGGTTATTGTAGCGGTAATTATTTTTCATGGCTTAGCCAGGGCGAGCTTTGCCAATGTGCCGGTTTTGCTTTTGCTGATCCCGCTTTTCCTTTTCACGGCTTTGACCGCCCATGCTTTAGCGCATGTGTTATTCATCCGCCGCGCTCATCCTGCTGGTCTGCAAGGAAATGTGAGTGCTCAGGAGCGTGGCCTGCTGCTCTCGGTCGGCATTATGGGTATCGTGCTTTTATTATGCGCGTTCGTGGTGAGTTCCTTTGCCAGCCCTGCCTTCCTGGCTGAATTGCAGCGCGGGCTTGCTCCTTTGGGACAGGCATACGAGTGGCTGATCAGTGTGATTGCGACCGTCGTGGTTTTTCTGCTTACCCCTCTTTTCTGGCTTCTTTCCTTACTGCCGCCAATGCAGTTGCCCCGCATTCCTCGTGTTACCCCTCCGGTGACGCCGCCGCGAGTGAACAAGAAACCAGCCACAACGCCAGAGCAAGTGGTGACCACGATAGCGATCCTCAAGGTGGTCCTGCCGGTGCTGCTCATTGTGATCCTGGGTCTGTTGATCTGGTGGGCATTGCGACGGCGGCGCGTTGTGTTAAGGCGGCGCAGCGAGGATTTTGCCGAGAGCTTATGGTCATGGGAGCTGTTCTGGAGCCAGTTGAGAGCCTTTTTCCTGGCCCTATGGCGGCGCTTCTTTCCCCTTCCCGTTGTGCCTGTTGCGGCGGCGCAGGAAGAAGAAATATCGGGCACGCCAAGCGCACGCAGCATTCGTGAGCTTTATCGCGCGATGCTGCGCTGGGCAGCCAGCCAGGGGTATCCGCGCAAACAGGATGAGACGCCTTACGAGTTCCGGCAACGCCTGGATGAGCGTATACCGCTGGTAGAGCCGGAGCTCAGCATTATGACCGATGCCTATGCCGCCATTCGTTATGGGGGGGCTACGCTGGATGAAGCGGATCTTGCCCTGGTGCAAAGAGACTGGCAGATATTGCAGCAAAAGGCACAGGCGCAGCAGATGCAGACGCAGTAATTGCTGGTCTATGCCTTGCTGATATTGCCATCCACAACCTGATAAAGATGCGCCTGTTTGAGGGTTTCGGCTGGAAACCCCGCCAGATCGGTAGCTGACAGCAAGACTTGCTCGTGCTTGAGCACCTGACAGAGCAGGTATTCGCGCCGCCTGTGATCGAGCTCGCTAAATACATCGTCGAGCAGTAGCAGTGGCTCATCGGCGGTGCTGGCGCGCATATATCCGAGTTCTGCGAGCTTGGCGGAGAGCGCCGCCGTGCGCTGCTGACCGCGTGAGCCATAGGTCAGGATATTGATCCCGTTCACCAGAAATTCCAGATCGTCGCGGTGCGGACCCAGCAGGCAGACCCCCTGCTGGATCTCTCTGCGCCGCAGTTCGCGCAACTGCGTCCGATAGCGTTCGGGCGCTTCAAGAACGCTCCAGCTCTCATCCACTTTGAACGAAGAGTGATAGACAATCTGCAAATGCTCGCGCCCGCCGCTGATCGACGTCTGAAATTGGTCTGCCTGCTTGTTGAGCGCGGCTATCATGCGCTGGCGCTCGTAGATAATCAGGCTGGCCTGCGTCGTGAGCAGTTCGTCCAGGTAGTCCAGCATGCGCGGATCATCCTGATTGTCGCGCACCCGTTTGAGCAGAGCCGAGCGTTGCGTCACCGTCTTGCGATACTTCACCAGCGTCTGGCAATAGCGCGACTGCACCTGGCAGAGGGCGCGATCAAGAAAACGTCGCCGTTCGTCGGGCGGGCCATCGACAAGGTGCAGGTCCGTCGGCGCAAATAGCACCACTTTCATCTGCCCGATCAAATCCATCGTTTTGCGCGGGACGCCGTTCACCTTGAGTCGCTTGCGGGGCGCATTGGAGGGCAATTCGAAAGTTCTGCCTGTCTGCGGCGTGTTGGGGATAATGGGCGGCGTGGGATCAAAAATCACGATTTCAAGCTGTACCTCGCCTTCGCGTCGTTGTACCTTGCCCTCAAGGCGGGCGATATGGTCAGGGGCGTGCCAGTTAACAATCTCGCGATCATTCGCGGCATGGAAAGAATTAGCCGTGGCGAGCATGCCCACGGCTTCAAGCAGATTCGTCTTACCCTGGGCGTTGTCTCCACAGAAGAAGAACAATCCCGGTTCCAGTGTAAGATCGAGCTGTCTATAATTGCGAAAGTTGCTCAAAGAGAGGCGAGAGAGATACATGTATATATCCGATTTCAGTACCCTCAAGCGGAGTCGAGATACCTCGATACCGCGTTCCGTAGGGGCCTTCTTTGCAGCCGACCTGAGCGCAGCTAGCTGTGAGAACAGCGTTGGTCGGCGGAATTGCAAGGCATTCCTCGCGGTTGCCCGGTAGCTCCCCGATTCATCATGGGAGCGTTAGAACGCGGAAAGTTTCAAGGGAGCCATCAACTCACCCCGCCTCCCTTGAGGGGAGTATAGACATCACACCCGAAGATGTCAAGTGAAAATGCAGCAGGACGGAGAAGACCAGTTGCCACCGATCTTCTCATGCCCTGCCTAGCGGTTCGTACTCATCGGCATGATTACGTACGTATAATCGGCGGAACCCACCGGCTTAATCACACCCGGGCGTCCGGCTGATGTGACCTCAAGGGCAACCTCCGGCGTATCCAGCACTGCAAGAACGTCCGCGAGATATTTCACATTAAAGATGATCTGCTGCTCTGGCCCATCGATTGCCGCGTTGATCGTGCTCACGTTGCTGCCCACATCTTCGGCGGTGGCCTCAATCGTCAGTGTGCCGGGCTCCAGCCCCTCACTTTCGTCGCTGGCAAGCTTGATGCGGGTGATATTGGAGCTATCGCGAGCAAAAGGCGTCACCGATTTTACGGCGGCAGCAAACTCTTTGGTTTCAATGACGGCCCGCGTCGTCGATTCTTTGGGAATGATATTACGGAAGTTGGGAAAGGTCCCCTCAATCAGACGCGAGACAAGGTCAATCTGGTCCGTATGGAAAAGCACCTGGCTGCGGTTAGGCGTGACAATCATCTGCACCGCGCCTTCCGAAGGCAGAATACGCGCCAGCTCGGTGAGCGTGCGGGCTGGAATGAGAATATTATCATGAGATTGCTCGTGACCGGGCAGCGACGACACGCGGACCGCGAGGCGGAAGGCGTCAGCGGCGGCAAAGGTCAGTTTCTCATTGCTGACTTCGACATGAACGCCGGTAAAGACAGGGCGAGAGTCGTCATCGGCAGCCGCGAAGGCGACCTGCGTGATCATCTCTTTCAGCATGGCCGCATCAAGGATAATGGGCAGCTCCCCGCCCTCCGTTGTGGGGATCAGGGGGAATTCCGACGGGTCCATACCCTTGATATTGGCGCTGCTGCGCAAACTCTTCATATTGATTGTGTGCGAGTCCGCAGGCACATCAATATCGACGGGCGCCTGGGGCAGGCTATTGACAAAGTCGGTGATTAGTTTGGCGGGGACGGTTGTCGTTCCCTCTTCGTGGACCTCAGCATCGATCCAGCAGTTGATGCCAATCTCAAGGTTAGTAGCAGATAATTTTAAACGACCCTGATCGGTCACCAGCAGAATATTCGCCAGAATCGGCAGCGTACTGCGGCTTGAGACCGCGTGGCTCACAATGGAAAGCCCCCGGCTCAAATCCTGTTGCTTACATGTGATTTTCACAAAAGTATCCTCCAGGCACAACCAAAACGCAAACAAAATTTCCAGGTAAGTATAGCGTAAGTTGCCATGCTTGTAAACGTGGTACTATCTCATTCTTGCCAGGGCAAAATAATATGGTACCTATATCGTTCAACACGATGAAGCAATGTCAACTACCTTCGGTCTCAGACCGCAGGCTTGGGCTTACCTCTGGACTCCACCGCAATTCTGCATACCGTTGCAGGCGTGCAGCTTTGGCTTCACGGTCCGAGGCATCAGGGGCCATTGACAGCAACCCCGTCGTACTCCAATCCTGTCGAAGTACGAGCGTTCGCATCGTAATATTCCTCGCACCCACCAGATCCGCATGCAGCGTATACCCACACGTTGGGTTCTGACACGTAAAAAGCAACCCCTTGTTCGGTCGGTTCTCATCGGCGATGTGCCCGCACTTGGGACACCCCTTTGAGGTATAATCGGCATCGACTTTGACCGCAAGGGACCCCGAAAGCGCGGCCTTGTAACTGATCAGGGCATGCAGTTCGGCAAAGGACCATTGGGAGTACACCCGATTGGCTTTGCGCGCCTTTGGCGAGACCAGCTCGTACCCCTTGCCGTTCTTCTTGCGTTTGCGCTTCCGGCGTCTGGTGCGATCTCGAATCCCCGTGAGTTCTTCCAATCCGATCAAGGTCTGAGGATGCTCTCTCGTGATCTGTGTGGCAATCTGGTGGTTCGCCTGCATTTTGAACCGTCTCTCTCGCTGCCCGATGCGTCTCATCCGACGTTTCGCGCCGCGAGTGCCTTTTTTCTGCAAGCGTTTGCGCAGCCGCGCATAATGGTTCGCTTTATGTCGCGTTCGTTTGCCTGAGTAAAAATGTGCCTTGCCCGCTGCCGTGGAGGTGACCGCCAGATAGCGCACGCCGACATCGACACCGACGACCTCACTCAGTTCGTCACACGTTGGGTCAGGCAACGTGATCGCTACCGACACGAGCAAATAAAACTGTTTCTTCGATTGGTCGTACCAGAGCTTGGCATCGCCAATGCGGGCGATATGGCCTCCCTGTTGAATAAGCAGCAGATGCTTGAAATAGCCCTGATACGGCAGACTGATACGTCCGTTGAGGGTGCCGATGCTCACCCTGCTCTCACATTGAAACGTATAATCGCGCTCATAGGTGTACTGCACCGTGGGCGAGCTATAGTGTGGGGGCTTATCCAGCCCTTTAAAGCGTTTCTTGGTGATCTTTAGGCGGAGGTGCTCTCGATTGTTGAGCAGCTTGGTCCAGAGTCCCTTGTACGTGGCCGCGACCTGTCGCTCCACGCTGCACGCCAGTTGCGAAGGCAGACGATAGCGCGCACGCAGTTCGGCATACATCCCTTTGTGCAGTGTGGTCACGCTGCTCGTTTTCCCGTGGGCA
>DATGMF010000096.1:0-26253 GCA_035293765.1 Ktedonosporobacter sp. | reverse complement strand
AGCATGAACGGGGGGTTCCGGGTCAGGGAGGTGGGGAGCGCGTTGAGCCGAGACAAATACCTGTACCGGGCCTGCATGGGCATGACGCTGCTGACGCAGGGAGCGAGCTAGTTCAAAACTCACAAAAGCGCCCATACTATGACCAAAGAAAGCATAAGGTTTCTCTTGCAGGTGGGGATCAAGCGCATTAGCAAGCGACTCAACCAGAGGTGGCATCCTGGTAAAAGCAAACTCCGCCAGACGGTCCTCCCGCCCAGGGAATTGCACGGCACACCCCTTGACCTCGCTGGGTAATCGATTTGCCCAATTCCTGAACAACGATGCGCCCCCACCGGCATAGGGAAAACAAAATAAGCGGGAGCGTGCCTGGGGATGAGGTTTTGAGCATTTCACCCAGAGAGTATTGCGCGATAAACCTGGCATAGCCTTTGAGAGACCCTCCATCTTTTGCCCTTTGGAAAAGTATACCAGTACTTAAAAAAAAGTACAAGATATTAAATATTTCGGACTCCAGACTGGATCTTTCCGATTATCAAAGCATAGGTAAAGGTAACAAGCAAGCAAGGAAATATGGGAAAGATGGAGAAAAAATGTTATACTTTTGAAAAATGGCCCGGCAGAAAAGGAAAGAGAAATGGTATATAGCTGTATAACGCTGTCGCAGCGACCAGAGCTGGAAGCGGAGATGCCACGCCTGCATAGCGAGAGCTGGCCGGAATTCGTCCTCAATGACCCTATCGCAATCCGTTACTGGGGCTCCCTTTTTTCCACCTTTCCCGATTTCCAGTACGTCCTCTGCAATGAGCATGATGACGCTCTTGCCGCAGGCCATACGATCCCTTTCGTCTGGGATGGGACCGTGGAAGGCTTGCCGAGTGGCTGGGATGCCGTGCTGGAACAGGGCTTTCACGATTATGAGGAGGGCCGTCTTCCCACTGCCCTTTGTGGCCTCTCGATTGTAATCGCCCCCGGCTTTCAAGGAAAAGGGTTGAGCGAGTCTATGGTGCAGGCAATGAAAGATATTGCCGTAACTCACAACCTGAACGACCTCGTGATTCCCCTCAGACCCTCGCTCAAAAGCAACTACCCTCTTATCTCTATGGAAGAATATATGCAATGGAAGCGGGAGGATGGCGCACCGTTCGATCCCTGGTTGCGTATTCATTGGCGCCTGGGTGCAAAGATCATTGGCATTGCTCCTCTTTCTATGGTCATCACCGAGACGGTGGAGCGATGGGAGGAATGGACGGGGATGAGTTTTCCTGAAAGCGGCGACTATACCGTGGCAGGCGCGCTCAGTCCCATTGTGATTGATCGCGAACAAAACCAGGGGCGCTACGAGGAAGCCAATATATGGATACACTATGAGAACGTGCTTTCCACTTAAAATATAGAAATGGCATGCGATACTATTTGCTCAATTTTCGACTAAAAGTTGTCTTGACAGGTAGAAAGCGGTCAGTTATACTAACTGCGTTATTTCATCCAGTAAGGGTAGAACTATGAATACAGTAATTTCGCCTTCGCAGGACGAGAAAAAACCTCGTACACCGCTGGAACGCCTCCTGATAAATCGTAACTATGCCTACAATTGGATTGGTCTCACATTTTCCCAGATAGGTAATGTCATCTTTGGCATATCATTGCTGCTCTGGGTTGCGACCACTCTTGCACGTAATGCTCCCTGGGCCGCTTTTGCTCTCGGTGGCCTTGCTTTGCTACCCACGCTTGTTGCGCTGGTGACCAATATATTTGCGGGAGTGTATGTAGATCGCTGGGATGCACGGCGCACACAGTTGTTCATGGATGCTGCGCGAGCGATTCTTTTTACCTTGCTCCTCCTGGCTACCGGCATAGTGCCGCTGCCTTTTCCTGCTGGCAGCGAGTCCGCTAACCTGTTGCAACTTATCTGTGTTTATATTGCGGTTGTCCTCAACAACGCCTGTAATCCTTTTGTGAACAATGCACTGGCAGTTATACTTTATGATATCGTGGATGAGCCAGACCTCCCTCGTGCCTTTGGGCGTGGTCAGGTATTGAATATCACGGCTACCATAGTGGGTCCGCCTATAGGCGCGTTCGTTTTCTTCACCGTCGGCATCCAGTGGGCCATTGTTTTGAATATTCTTTCTTTCATCATTTCTTTCTTCGCTTTTTACATGGTACGTATTCCGCATAAGGAGAAGCAGATCCAGGAGAAAGAGGAGAGCATATCTGAGCAGAAGAGCGCCAAAAGTGATTTTTTGCAAGAATTTCTGGAGGGCATACGCTTTACCTTTGGGAACAGGCTCCTGATAGCGATAATTGTCGCGATGATGTTTGTTACTGCCGGGGCTGGGATTGAAGTCTTCGAGCTCTACTTTGTCACGAATAATCTGCATGCTGCTCCACAAGCGTATGCTTATATCAATGTGATTATCGGGATAGGTGCGATTGTAGGAGCGACCTTTGCCGTTCCCTGGTTGCGGCCACGCATCGGTCCCGTTAGAGCGTACTGGGTCTCTGTGCTGACAAATGGCTTGCTGTTTTTCGTCTTTGCCCGGCTTACCAATTTGATAGCTGCGTTTGCCACTGTATTTCTCCTGGGCGTATCACAATCCATGTCCTCGGTTGCCTTTGGCCCCATCTTTTTCAAGGCCACGCCTCGGGCTATGATGGGACGGGTGAACTCCATGCTGACACAAATGCTTACTATTGTAACTTTGCTCTCGCTCACTCTTGTACCACTGCTGATTACAGCCCTGCGCGATAAAACAATCCAAATCGGGGGACTCTTTCTCGGGCCAATTGATACGCTTTTCACATCTGTGGCTATTCTGATTATTACCAGCTCACTCTACCTGCGGGTTACGCTCAATGATTATGCAGATGTGCTCAATAAGCCGTTGCCCAGAGATGAATCGGGGCAGCCACAAGGACCAGCAGCAGCTTTGCAGCCCCAACCAAAGCGGGGTCGCGTAAGCACTTTCCAAAAACAAGTGAGCATTTGCGTGGTCGGGGGGCTTGTGGCTGTGCTGGTTGTCCTGCCGGTCGCGCTTGCCACGCCCACTCATGCGGTTTCAAACTTTCAACTCTCTCGCGGCAACCCTGCTACTGGTCAGCCGGTGGACGGCATGCTCTGTCAGGCAACTCTCGGTTCGGAGCAGCGTGCCAGTGTTCATTTAACAGTTTACGTCAACGATCAACAGGTGGGCGTTCCCTCTGGCATCGGCAGCGTGGCTCCGCCCCAGCCGGGCGTAACTCCCTTTGCGTCAAATGGTCAAACAAGCTGCCTGTATCCTCTGCATGTGTTCGAGGCCGATAATATTATTCACATTGACGCTTCGACGAACCGCACCTATAGACTGGGGGAATTTTTTGACGTCTGGGGGCAACCACTTAGCCGAACACAGGTTGCCGATTATCAGTCTGACGCAACTCATCCCCTGGCCTTTTACGCCTTTGATGCCGATGGGAACATGCGGAACTATAGCGGCGACCCTCGTTCTATTCCCCTGATAGAGCATGGAACAATTGTTATTGTCTACAATAGCCCGCATGCTCGCCTGGTGCCTTATAATTCTTGGAACGGACTCTAATTGAACAGGAGACACCTCGGATGGCTGTCGAAGTGGATAACATTGAAGATATCTACGAGCTTTCCCCCATGCAACGGGGCATGCTGTTCCATACATTGTATGCTCCCCATTCAGGAGTCTATATGGAACAGGCTCTCTTTAGCATAGAGGGCGCTCTCGATTTTACCTCCTTGCGCGAAGCCTGGCAGCGCGTTGCGGCGCGGCACACAACACTGCGCACTGCCTTCCTCTGGGAAGAGTTGGATGAGCCAATACAGGTGGTTTATCAATCTGTACAGGTGCCCTGGATGTGCTATGACTGGAGAGATCTGTCCTCTGCCGACCAACAAAGCAAGCTCGAAGAACTGGTAACAGCAGACCGCGCGCTCGGCTTTGATCTTGCCCAGCCACCATTGTTACGCCTGACGCTCTTACATATCTCCAATGATACCCACATTTTCCTTTTGACTCACCATCACCTCTTGCTTGACGGCTGGTCTCTCACCATTATTTTGCAGGAGGCTATAGGCGCCTACAATGCTCTACGAGCGGGGCAGGAACCGCAATTCAAAAGCAGGCGTCCTTACCGGGATTATATCGGCTGGCTACAGCGCCAGAATCTTGCCGAGGCCGAAGCGTTCTGGCGACACTACTTGCGGGGCTTTACTGTGCCCACACCTCTTATGCTCGCAACTTCGGTGCATGGAGACGAGCTGGGAGAACCACTAACCTTGCCTTCGCAGCAAGATCTGGCGGCGAAACGTGAGCTCAGGTTGCGGGGCGGCAGGCCCGTGGAGTTGCAGGGCATCACGCTTTCTCAGGAAACAACGATTGAGCTCAATACCTTTGCTCGTCGGCACCAGCTTACCCTGAACACGCTGGTTCAGGGAGCATGGGCGCTTTTATTGAGCCTCTATAACGTTGGGGCCGATCATGGCCCGGATAGTTCTGCCGATATTGTTTTTGGCGCTACCGTTGCCGGACGACCTGCTGACTTAATTGGGGCAGAGGCTATGGTTGGCCTTTTTATTAATACCCTTCCAGTGCGCGTGCAGGTCACGGCTCAATCTATCCTTCTTCCCTGGCTGAAGCAATTGCAGGCGCAACAGGTGGAAGCGCGCCAGTATGATTACACGCCTCTAGTGCAGGTTCATGGGTGGAGCGAAGTGCCTCGCGGGCAATCGCTTTTCGAATCCCTGGTGGTCTTTGAGAATTATCAGGCTGCGAGCTTTGGGGAGCCTGGCAAAAGCGGAGCAGAACCTATGCGTCTGCGCTTCTTGCAATCCCTGGAACAGACAAATTACCCTCTGGTGCTCGTCGTTGTGCCGGGGCCTGAAATGGAGATCCTGCTTGGTTATGAAATTGCCCGCTTCGCTCCTGCTGCCATGCGCCGCGCTCTTGGTTTCTTATGCACATTGCTAAAAAGTTTCGTGGCTTATCCACAGTCCCGGTTGGCTGATATATCCCTGCTGGATGAGACAGAACGCTTGCAGCTATTGTCCCGCTGGTACAGAACCGAAGATGCAACGCTATATCAGCAGGATACAACACTGGTTCAGCTATTCCAGCAGCAGGTCTCGCGTACGCCCGATGCTATAGCTCTGACCTGTTCTAATGTAATAGCCGAGGAAGGGGAAAGCTGGCGAAGCCCTTCTGGCCTGACCTATGCTGAACTGGACCGGCGCTCAAACCGGCTTGCGCACTACTTACGCCGGTCAGGGGTTGGCCCCGAGGTACGAGTGGGATTGTGTATGGAGCGATCCCTTGAGCTGATGATTGGTCTGCTAGGAATTCTCAAGGCGGGAGGAGCCTATGTGCCGCTGGACCCTGGTTATCCACCAGAACGATTGGCCTTTATGCTGGCCGATATCCAGTCCCACGCGGAAGCACCTGCTCTTTCTCTCAGTGACCAGAAACGACGGCCGGCATTCGTTCTGACGCAGCAGAAACTGCTGGCTAGACTTTCTTCCCTGTCCGCTCAGGTGATTTGCCTGGATGCCGAGTCGTCTACTGTTGAGCAGGAATGCGGCGAACCCCCTCATGTAGATGTGCTATCAGGCAACGCAGCTTATGTTATTTACACCTCCGGCTCGACTGGCTCTCCAAAGGGTGTGGTGGTGCCTCATCTGTCTCTGCTTAACCATTGTGTGGCAACTGGTTTGCGCTATCAGTTGCACCCTGCCGACCGAGTGCTGCACTTTGCTTCGATCAGTTTTGATGTCGCATTGGAAGAGCTTTTCCCCGCATGGCTGTATGGCGCGACGGTGGTCGTCTGGCCGGAATCTGTTGCCCCCTCAGCCACCGAATTTTCTCGCTTTGCGGCGGCTGAACAACTGACTGTTCTTAACCTCCCTTCCTCGTACTGGCATGAGTGGGTCTCGGAGCTCTTGCGCGCCCATAGTCAACCACCGGAGAGCCTCCGATGTATGATTGTAGGAAGTGAGAAGGTCTCGCCAGCCCATGTAAACGCCTGGCGCGAGCTCGTTCGGTGGCCTGTCAACTGGTATAATGCCTATGGTCTGACGGAAACAACTATTACGACGCTGCTCTATGAATCACCTTCTTCTGCTGAAGACGAACTCCTTGCGTCACTTCCCATCGGGCAGCCAATCGCCAATACTCAGGTATATATTCTGGATGCGCGCATGCAGCCGGTCCCGGTAGGCATGCCTGGAGAATTATATATCGGTGGAGTAGGGCTGGCCCGTGGCTATTTGCACCACCCTGAACTGACGGCGGAACGTTTTGTCCCCCACCCCTTTGCGGGGACCCAATTTATGGCGTCCGACCCTGGAGCAAGGATGTATCGAACCGGGGACCTCGTACGTTACCGCGAGGATGGCAATATCGAATTTCTCGGACGAGTAGATGCCCAGGTGAAGTTACGCGGCTTCCGTATTGAACCGGGCGAGATCGAGATGCTACTGAACCAGCATGCTGCAGTGAAAGACACTGTAGTGCTGGCGAGTGAAGATACCCCCAATGCCCCTCGCCTCGTGGCCTATATTATCCCCGCTCGGCCTTCGCTTTCCCTCGTGACTCAACTGCGTACCTATCTTCAAGATAGATTGCCGACCTATATGATACCGGCGGCCTTTGTGCTCCTTGATACGTTCCCGCGCGGCCCCTCCGGCAAAATTAATTATCGCGCTCTCCCTGCCCCTGAACAGCAGCACACAATAACTGATGAAACGTATGTAGCTCCACGTACTCCCATTGAGGAAATACTGGCTGGCGTCTGGGCTGCTGTATTACAGTTGGAGCGTGTCAGTCGCCTGGATAACTTTTTTAAGCTTGGAGGGCATTCCTTACAGGCGACGCAGGTGGTGGCGCGCCTGCGGGAGATTTTGCACATTGAGCTGCCGGTACGAGCTATCTATGATGCACCAACTATTCTCGCGCTTGCTGCATCTATCGAAAAAATCAAACAGCGCACGAAGGGACAGACTCTCCCGGCTATCCAACCTGCTGATCGCGGCGGCTCGCTCCCGCTTTCGTTCGCGCAACAGCGACTCTGGTTCCTTGACCAGTTGCAAACAGATAGCCCACTTTACAATATCCCTGGCGCTTTCTTGATAAAAGGTGCGTTGGATGTGAGAGCGTTAGAGCAAAGCCTGAATGATCTTGTTCAGCGCCATGAGCCGTTGCGTACCACTTTCGCGGTGTATGAGGAGCAGCCTGTACAAATTATTGCTCCGGCGTTCTACCTTCCACTGCCTACAGTTGATTTAACGGTAATAACGGCTAATACCGGACGAAATACTATCATAGCACATCTGGCAAACGAGGAGGCACAACGCCCATTTAACCTGCAACGAGGCCCTTTAGTGCGTGCTTCACTGTTACGTTTGAGCGCGAAAGAACATGTGCTGCTGCTCACGCTGCATCATATTGTAGCTGATGGCTGGTCGGCGGAAATATTTTTCAACGAGCTGGATGCCTGCTATATTGCTCGTAAAACGGGTATCCCTGCCCAGCTCCCAGAGCTATCGGTTCAATATGCCGACTACGCGCTCTGGCAGCAACAATGGCTACAGGGGGAAGTGCTTGAACAGCAACTGGCCTACTGGCGTCAGCAACTGGCTGGTATTCCTCCCGCGCTGGATCTCCCCACTGATTATCCGCGTCCGGCCATACAGACCTTTCATGGCGCTCGCTATTTTTTCTCTTTCCCTCCCGCTCTAAGCGCCCAGCTTAAAGCCTTGAGCCAGCAGGAGGGGGTGACGCTCTTCATGACCTTGCTGGCTGCCCTTCAGACGCTGCTCTTTCGTTATAGTGGTCAGACCGATATCGTTGTTGGCACGCCGATTGCCGGGCGTACCCGTATCGAAGTTGATCGCCTGATTGGTCTCTTTATCAACACGCTGGTATTGCGTGCCGATTTATCAGGCAATCCACGTTTCAAAGAATTGTTGCTTCAGGTGCGTGAGATGACGCTGGGTGCTTATTCTCACCAGGAGCTGCCGTTTGAAAAACTGGTTGAAGAGCTACAGCTAGAGCGCAGTTTGAGCCAATCGCCACTTTTCCAGGTGCTTTTTGTCCTACAAAGTGTCTCATCTCGTGATAGCAATGCTCATCCCGCTGTTCAGGGCTTGGATCTGGAACCATTGGAGATAGATAGCGGAACTGCAAAATTCGATCTTGTATTCGAATTGATAGCAATGCCCAGGAATTGTGAAGGCTACATCGAGTACAATACAGACCTGTTCGAGCCTGCTACTATTCGGCGCATGGCCGGGCATTATATCACTCTATTGGAGAGTATTGCTGCTGATCCCGCACAACCTCTTGCGACACTTCCTCTTTTGACGTCGATTGAACGTGTACAGCTTCTTGAAGAATGGAATACTACCCGCAAGGCTCTGCCCCAACAGCAATGTCTTCATGCCCTCTTCGAAGCGCAAGCGGCGCATATGCCAGACAAAGTGGCGGTGGTGTTTGAAGAACAACAGATAACCTATCAGGAACTGGACAGGCGAGCAAACCAACTGGCTCATTATCTACAAGATCTAGGAATTGGCCCGGAGTCGCCGGTTGGTCTTTGCCTTAAACGCTCACCGGAAATGATCGTTGGCGTTGTGGGTATCCTTAAAGCGGGAGGGATTTATGTTCCCCTCGATCCTGGTTATCCGCCCCGACGACTCTCTTTCCTCCTGGCCGATACAAAAATGTCTGTTCTGCTTACTCAACAACATTTGTTAGAAAAGTTGTCAGAAGTAGAGGTGCATCATGAGCCTCACGTACTTTGTTTGGATACTCAATGGCTGCGCGTGATAACCTGCTCAGAAACCAGACCTCAGAACAGAGCTATTCCTGCCAATCTGGCGTATATCATCTATACGTCGGGATCTACAGGTGTCCCCAAAGGGGTTGCGATGCCTCATGCTCCGCTGGTCAATCTTTTCACCTGGCAAGGAATTCATTGCAGCCGGATGACGCGCAGCGTAGACGCGTCAGCGGCGTTTCCGGCTGAGTACAAAGGACAGCTTTCGGCTCTTTCCTCAGATACACGCACTTTGCAGTTTGCCTCGCTGAGCTTTGATGTCGCTTCTCAGGAAATTTTCTGTACTCTGGGCTTTGGTCAGACCCTGGTGCTGATCTCTGAGGAGCAGCGACGTGATCCCGCAGAACTCCTGGCGCTGCTGACGCATGAGTCTGTTGAACGGCTGTTTCTTCCGGTGGTTGCGTTGCAGCAGCTTGCTGAAGCTGTTCAGGAAGCAGACTATGTTCCACCAGCGTTGCGCGAGGTAATCACAGCCGGGGAGCAGTTACAGATTACGTCCCAGGTGGTCAGCTTGTTTCAGAGGCTAAGGAACTGTCGGCTGTATAATCAGTATGGTCCATCCGAGAGCCATGTGGTTTCAGCGTATCGATTAGCCGGAGAGCCCCAGAACTGGCCTGTATTTCCCGCCATCGGGCGACCGATTGACAACATTGAACTGTATGTACTGGATAGGTATATGCAACTGGTTCCGCTAGGGGTCCCCGGTGAACTGTACATTGGGGGCCAGGGTCCGGCTCGTGGCTACCTGGCTCGTCCTGACCTGACGGCAGAGCGATTCGTCCCTCATCCATTTGCTTCTACGCCCGGCGCCTGCCTTTATAAAACAGGAGATCGCGCCCGTTACTTACCTGATGGCAATCTCCAATTCCTCGGGCGGTTGGATCAACAGGTAAAGATTCGTGGCTATCGTATTGAACCTGGAGAAATTGAGGCGCTGCTCGGCCACCATCCAGAGGTAGCGGAGGTGGCGGTCCTGGCGCGAGAAGCTCCCACGATGAATCGGGCGGACGCGATAAATCTGGTCCCTACGGGCGAGAAACGCCTGGTCGCTTATGTTGTGCCAGCACAGGCTTCGACCAATGCTCCTAGTGCGCAGCAACTTCGGCAGTATCTTCAGTCCCGGTTGCCTGATTATATGATCCCCGCGCACTTCGTCTTCCTCGATGCACTGCCCCTGACGCCCAACGGCAAAGTGGACCGTCGTAACCTGCCTGTTCCTGAGATTACGAAACAGGGGCAGGGAGAAGAGCGTCCATCTGCACAAACGCTGGTCGAAGCCGTTCTTAGCGCGATCTGGTCGGATCTTCTACATATCGATCAAGTGGACGTGCAGGCTAATTTTTTCGAGCTGGGGGGGCATTCACTTTTAGCAACGCGGATGATCGCGCGAGTACGTGAGGCATTTCAGGTAGAGATACCGCTGCGTGCCGTTTTTGAGTCGCCAACGCCCGCCGGGCTGGCGGCTCAGATTGAAGCCGCCAGGGGAGATGTTTCGAGCGTGGTGGAAATACCGCCGCTTTTGCCACGGTCACAGGAGAGGATTCTCCCCCTTTCGTATGCCCAGGAGCGGCTCTGGTTTTTGCACCAGCTTGAGCCGGAGAGCCCGGCCTATAATATTCCGGTAATATTGCAGGTACAGGGAGATCTCGATACGAATGCCCTTCAGAACAGCCTGAACGCTTTGAGTCAGCGGCATGAGGCCCTTCGTACAATATTCACGGTGGTTGATGGTATGCCCCAACAAACGATTCTCCCTCAGCTCCAGGTCGAGCTGCGCACCAAAGATTTGAGCAATGTGCAGGCGGAAATACGGCAGCAGGAGCTGCATCAACATACTACCAGCGAGGTCTCGCAGCCTTTTAATTTGAGTGTGGGGCCGCTGCTACGAGCTTTGCTCCTGCGAATGAGCGAATGTGAGCATATTCTGCTTCTCACTGTCCATCATAGCATTGTTGATGGCTGGTCAACCAGCGTCCTGGTAAATGAGCTGAACGCGATTTATGGTGCGATTGTCGCAGGAGAGCCTGTTTCTTTACCTTCGCTTCCTGTTCAGTATGCTGATTATGCTCTCTGGCAGCGTCAATGGTTGCAGGGTGAGGTATTGGAACAACAGATAGCTTACTGGCGCCATCAGCTTGTAAATGCTCCAATCGTACTTGATTTGCCCACCGATCATCCTCGTCCCGCTACTCAAAGCTATCGGGGCGATACCTGTTTTATCGCACTCTCGCCAGCCCTGAGCCAGGGACTCTACGCGCTTAGCCAGAAGGAAGCAGTGACGCTCTTCATGACCTTGCTTGCGGCTTTCCAGGTGCTTTTATTCCGCTACTCTGGACAGACCGATATCGTTGTGGGTACGCCCATTGCCGGGCGGGCGCGCAGTGAGCTTGAGAGGCTGATTGGTCTCTTTATCAATACCCTGGCTTTGCGTGTTGATCTTTCAGGAGATCCATCGTTTCATAGCCTGCTAGGACGCGTACGAGAGGTCTGTCTGGAGGCATATGCGCATCAAGAACTTCCCTTTGGCAAAGTCGTCGAAGCCGTGCAGCCCGAACGCAGCTTGAGCCATCACCCGCTTTTTCAGGTCATGTTTATCGTGCAAAACGCTCCTATGGGGATGCAATTTATTGCGTCGGCGGATAACGAGGGGAATGCATTACGCCCGTATCCGCTTGAACTCGGCAATGCAACGACCAAGTTCGATCTGACAGTCGAGCTGATGGATGCGCCGGAAGGTGTGCATGGTATTGTGGAGTATAATACTGATCTATTTGAGCGTGAAACTATCCAACGGCTTGCCAGGCACTATCAGACACTCCTCGAAGCAATTGTAGTCAATCCCAACGAGCGGCTTTCCTTGCTGCCCCTGCTCGATGCGTCTGAACAACGTTGCCTGCTCATGGATTGGAATGCGACCGCTATCGATGCTCTTCCTGATGTTCGGGTCCATCAGCTCTTCGAAGATCAGGTAGCGCGCACTCCTCATGCTATCGCGCTATCCTGTAAAGGGCAGCAGGGTGAGCGAGTAGCTCTAACCTATCAGGAACTGAACCGGTTTGCCAACCAGCTAGCCTATATGTTACGAGCAAAGGGGGTGCGACCTGAGGTACCCGTTGCTCTGTATATGCAACGTTCTCCAGCAATGATCATAGCAGTGCTGGGCGTGCTCAAGGCGGGCGGTGCCTATCTTCCTCTGGACAGAAGCTATCCAGGCGAACGGCTGGCCTTTATGCTGCAAGAAACACGGGCGTCGGTGCTGCTTACCAGCCAGCGGATGTTGCAGGACCTTCCCCCCTATCAGGGACAGGTAATTTGCCTGGATGACTATCAGACCCTTTTAGACAATGAAAAGTCAGCCAATCCCAGCAGTGAGGTGAGCGGAGCGAATCTTGCCTATATTATCTATACCTCGGGCTCGACGGGCCGTCCGAAAGGCGTCATGGTTACTCATCAGGGGCTGAGCAACTATCTTGCCTGGTGTATCCGCACCTATCGCGTTGAGCAGGGACAGGGAGCGGTATTGCATTCCTCGTTGGCCTCCGATCTGACCGTAACCAGCCTGTTCGCTCCATTACTGACAGGACGATGCCTGGAAGTGCTGCCCGAAGAACAGGGAATTGAGGCACTGGGGAATGCGCTGCGGGAGGCCAGAGATTTGAGCCTGGTTAAGCTCACACCTGCTCATCTCACGCTCTTAGCTGATCAACTGACAAACGAGGATGTGTCTGGACGAGCGCGGGTGTTCGTTATTGGAGGGGAGGCGTTACGGCAGGAGCATATCACCTTCTGGCAAACGCACGCGCCGGAACTGAGATTGATCAACGAGTATGGGCCAACGGAGACGGTGGTTGGCTGCTGCGTCTACGAACTGGCTCCTGGTGAGGCTCGTTCTGAAACTGCAACCATTCCTATCGGGCGCCCCATTGCGCATACCCGGCTCTACCTGCTCGATCAAACCTTACAACCGGTTCCCATCGGCGTCTATGGAGAGCTCTATATTGGCGGCGCAGGCGTGGCCCGGGGATACTTTCAGCGCCCAGACCTGACGGCGGAACGCTTTATCCCCGATCCCTTCGTAGGGTCCTCCCACGATGAATCGGGCTCCCGCGATGAATCGGGCTCCCACGATGAATCGGGCTCCCACGATGAATCGGGGAGCTACGGGACTCGCCTCTACCGTAGCGGCGATCTGGCCCGTTACCTGCCAGATGGGACTATTGAGTTTTTAGGGCGCAACGATTCCCAGGTGAAGGTGCGCGGCTATCGCGTTGAACTGGGAGAGATTGAGGCCGTCTTAAAGGGGCATCCTGCCGTTCAGGAAGCTGTTGTTCTGCTGGAGGAAAGAGGAACGGCTGTTTCCAGGGAGAAACAACTGGTCGCCTATGTGGTGGGGCAGTCCGATTCCGCACTGTCATCAGCGGAACTGCGAACCTATTTGCGAACTCAGTTGCCAGAGTATATGGTTCCGGCGTCCTATATGATGCTGGATGCGCTGCCACTTTTGCCCAATCATAAAATTGATCGGCAGGCGTTATCTGCTATCGGGCAAGCTGGTAGTGAGCTGGAAGGTGCAGGAGGAGAAGAGCCGCGCAACGCGGTGGAGGAGGCGCTGGTCGCTATCTGGGCGCTGGTCCTGGGGCGGGAGCGGGTTGGCATCTATGATAATTTCTTTGATCTGGGAGGGCATTCTCTTTTGATTACGCAGGTGATCTCGCGGGTGCGCGAAGGCTTGCAGGTTGAGTTGCCATTGCGCATGCTCTTTGAGAAACCCACCATTGCCGATTTTGCCGAAGCGATCATCCAGCAAGAGCTTGCACAATTGGA
Organism: Ktedonosporobacter sp.; assembly: GCA_035293765.1. GTDB lineage: Bacteria > Chloroflexota > Ktedonobacteria > Ktedonobacterales > Ktedonobacteraceae > DASRHT01. The sequence continues at coordinate 12,588 of DATGMF010000096.1, read as the reverse complement.
TGAGGAGGAGTTGTTACAAATGTTGGCGGATATGGAGTCGCCTTCTCCCGAGATGTAAACCACAGTTCTCTATTGACGCTATTGTAGTTAGGAAGGATGTTGCAGTGAGTACCCATGACGCTAGAGGCTCAGTGGAGCATCTCGCAAAACTCTCTCGCGAGCAGCGTGCCCAACTTTTCCAGCGACTGAAAGAAAAACAGCGCAGTGAGCATATTGTAGACGAGGTCATACGCCCTTACGACCGGAACGCTCAGTCTTTCCCTTTATCATTTGCTCAATTGCGTCTCTGGTTTCTGGATCAATTTGAGCCGGATAGCGCCGTTTATATTATTCCCCAGGCTCTGCGTCTGTCCGGTCCCTTAATACTTGAAATGTTCCAGCATGCTCTTGAAAACATGATCGAGCGCCACGAAACTCTGCGCACCACTTTTATGGCTATTGATGGAGAGCCGCGCCAGTTCATTGCTAAGGTGGGGCAGATGGCTATGGCGTTAATTGATCTGCGGGATGTTAGCGAAGGTGTACGTGAGGCTGAAGTGCTGCGCCTGGCCGACGCGGAAGCCCACCGTCCGTTTAACCTGGCTACCGGTCCGCTTTTACGCGTCACTTTGCTCAGGCTGGGACGGGAAGAACATATTTTGCTGCTGACCATGCATCATATTATCTCAGACGCATGGTCGGGCGGTATTTTTATGCGGGAATTCTTTACCTTTTACGAGGCGCACTTGCATGGTCGGTCAGCGCAACTTCCGTCATTGCCCATTCAATATATCGACTTTACTCTCTGGCAACATCAGCGGTTGCAAGGGACGAAGTTGGAAGAGCAGCTTGCCTATTGGCAAGCAAAGCTGGCCGATGTTCCCATGTTACACCTGCCCATCGACCATCCGCGTCCCGCTATGCAAACCTTTCACGGGGCTGCGCAGTCTCTGCTGCTAAGCGAAAGTCTGAGCGGTGCGCTGCATGCCCTCAGCCGTCAGGAGGGCGCTACCCTCTTTATGGTGCTATTGGCTGCATTTAAGGTGTTATTATATCGCTACAACGGACAGGAAGATATCGTTGTCGGCTCGTTAATAGCTAACCGTAATCGTGCCGAGATCGAGGGGCTGATCGGCTTTTTTGTCAATACGCTGGTGCTGCGTACAGATCTCTCCGGTAGCCCTGGCTTTCGCGCATTACTGCGCAGGGAGCGTGAGGTCTGCCTTGAAGCCTATGCCCACCAGGATTTGCCATTTGAGCAACTGGTGGATGCCCTCCAGCCAGAGCGCAACTTGAGTTATAGCCCTCTCTTTCAGGTCATGTTCACATTGCAGAACATGCCGCGTCTCTCCTCTTTCTCTGCCGGGCAATCTTCTCTGGCGATCCAGCATCTGGACACCGGTACTGCCACCTCGAAGTTTGACCTCTCGTTCTTTCTTTCCGAGGGGCCACAGGGCATCAATATGGAAGCGGAGTACAATACCGATCTCTTCGAAGCGGAGACGATTCGGCGCATGCTTGCCTGTTTTCGCAACCTGCTAGAAGCAATCGCTGCCGATCCAGATCGCCAGATCGCAGCTCTGCCTATACTTGCCGAAGATGAGCGGCAGCAATTGCTCGTCGAGTGGAATACGACTCGATTCGACTATCCACAGCGTAGTTGCCTGCACGAATTAATCGAAGAACAGGTGCAGCGTACGCCAGATGCGGTTGCGCTGGTTTTTGAGGGGCAGCAACTCACCTATAGCGAGCTCGATGCTCGCGCCACCCGGCTGGCACACTATCTCTGCTACCGCTATGCCATCGGACCAGAAACGCTCATCGGACTTGCGCTTGACCGCTCCCCATCGCTGTTGATCGGGCTGCTGGGTATCCTCAAAGCTGGTGCGGCCTATGTTCCTCTCGATCCCAACTATCCCCGGCAGCGCCTGGCCTTCGTTTTGCAGCAAACTCAGACTCCTGTCCTGCTAACGCAAGTGGCCCTGTTGGAGCGCCTGCCTGAGCATCAGGGCGCCACGCTTTGCCTTGATCGCGACTGGCCTGTGATTGCTTGCGACCTCCCGCCTGTGAGACCACCTCGTGCTTTCGCCGATAATCTTGCTTACACGATCTATACCTCCGGCTCCACAGGGCTTCCCAAAGGAGTACAGATTTCGCATCAGGCGCTGGTCAACTTCCTCTGCTCGATGCGCGACCAGCCGGGAGCGAATAATCACGATACTTTGCTTGCGGTTACCAGCGTCTCCTTTGACATTGCCGGTCTGGAACTCTGGCTGCCTCTGATAGTGGGAGCCCGGCTGGTGCTGGCCTGCCGGGAGGTGAGCCGCGATGGAGAGCAACTGAAGCAGCATCTGGTCGAACAGGCGGCGACCATGATGCAGGCAACACCGACGACGTGGCGGCTGCTACTGGAGGCAGGATGGCACAGTCCATCGGAGATGCGTGTATTATGCGGGGGAGAGGCGTTGCCGGTCGAACTGGCCCAGACATTGAGCCAGCAATCCACGCTGTTCTGGAATATGTACGGCCCGACGGAAACCACCATCTGGTCCACTTTACAGCACATTATCTCTGTCGAAGGAAGTGTCTCAATTGGCCGACCCATCGCCAATACTCAGATCTATCTGCTGAATGCCCACCAGGAACCGGTGCCGATTGGCGCAATCGGGGAGCTTTATATCGGTGGAGATGGATTAAGCAGAGGCTATTTCCAGCGACCGGAGGCGACCGCCGAGCGGTTCGTGCCGGCTCTTTTCGGCTCCACGCCGGGCGCGCGGCTCTACAAAACCGGCGATCTGGCACGCTATCGTGCGCATGGCGATCTGGAATTCCTGGGGCGTAATGACCACCAGGTCAAAATTCATGGCTTTCGTATCGAACTGCAAGAGATAGAGGCAACCTTAGAGCAGCATCCTGCGGTACGTGAAAGCGTGGTTGTGGCGTGGGAGGATATTGTTGGCGAGAGCGACAGCAAGCGTCTGGTGGCGTATATTGTGCCTCAATTCCAGCTCCAGGATGCGACCGCGCAACCGCGTTGGCAGGACGAGCAGGTACAGCAATGGCAATCCGTCTGGGATACGACCTATAGCGAAGACGAAGCTGATCATGATCCGGCATTTGATCTCAGTGGCTGGAGGAGCAGCTATACCCACGAACCAATACCGGCGGCGGAGATGCGCGAATGGGTAGATCAGACCGTTGAGCGCGTCCGGGCAAACAAGCCTGAGCGTATCCTTGAGATCGGCTGCGGCACCGGATTATTGTTGTTCCGTCTTGCCCCCCATTGTCGCCAGTATTGTGGCATGGACTTCTCTCCTTCGGTGTTGCAGCAGGTTCGACGGGAGGTCGCGCGTCAGGGTCTCTCGCATGTCACGCTCCTGGAGCGCAATGCCAACGACCTGAGCGGCATTGAGGCTGGAGTTTTTGATACGATTATTCTCAATTCAGTGGTGCAATACTTTCCCGGCGTGGAGTTCCTGATCCAGTTACTGGAGCGCCTGATACAATTGGTTGCCCCCGGAGGCCATATCTTTCTGGGAGACATCCGCAATCATGCTCTGCTGGAAGTCTTTCATACCAGCGTGCAGATGCGCCAGGCGGAGGATTCCTTATCCTTGAAGAAATTACAGCATCTCGTCCGGTCGCATATGGCTCAAGAAAAAGAGCTAACGGTCGATCCGGCTTTCTTTGCGGCTGTAAAGCAACGTTTCCCCAGGGTTGGCGCGGTAGATCTGCAGTTAAAACGTGGACATGCTTATAATGAGCTTATCTGCTTTCGCTACGATGTTGTGCTCCATATGGACATGGAAGAATCCCCTGCCCGCCAACCTGCCGTGATGGATTGGCGACGCGGTGCGTTAACGCTGGCTTTGATTCGCACTCTGCTTGTAGAGACGGCGCCTGATTTTTTGCATATCACCGGCATTCCCAACACACGCCTGATGGCCGATGTCAAAGCCTGCGATCTGCTAAAAGATGAGGGTGGATTGCAGGATGTGAAGGCATTACGGGAAGCAGCGCAAACCCTTTCTGATAAGGAGCAGGGCGTCGATCCAGAAGAGTTCTGGGCTCTGGGTGAGCAACTGGCTTATACTGTTGGCATCACCTGGTCAGCGTCTCGGGGTGATTGGTGTTATGATGTTGCACTGCTGCGAAAAACGACCATCAGCTCATCGGGCGAAGATCGTCTTCCCCTGTTTGTCGTGCCTGCACTCACAAAAATACTCCCCTGGAGTGCCTATACCAACAACCCATTGCAGGTGCAATTTCAGCAGAAACTTGCGCCCGAACTGCGCGACTACTTAAAAGAGAAATTGCCGGAATACATGCTGCCATCGGCTTTCGTCGTGTTACAGGCACTGCCGCTTACCCCAAACGGCAAAATAGACCGCCGTGCCTTGCCTGCGCCCGGTCACTCTCGATCTGCAATCAAGCAAGATTACGTAGCTCCTCGTACGCAGACAGAGGAGGCATTGGTAGCTATCTGGCGTGAACTGCTGGGTATCGAGCGAATTGGCATTCATGATAACTTCTTCGATCTGGGAGGAAACTCCCTCTTGATCATTCGTATGGTAGCGAAGGCAAATAAAGCCGGGCTTGCCATTACTACTAGGCAGGTTTTCAAGCATCAGACTATTGCGGAACTGGCCGCAGAGGTAGGCATGGCAGCTATTATCGCAGAACAAAGCCCAATCTCCGGTTTGACTCCATCTACCCCTGGTCAGCGTTTTGTGCTGGCGTCCTCTGTCCACAACCCTCAGTATTTTAATCTGGCATATTTCGTCGAATTTCAGCACTCGCTCAACCCGGCTTACCTGCAACGGGTGATCCAGGAGTTGACCGTGTATCACGACGCCCTCCGTATTTGTCGTGCGTCCCAGGACGCTACTTTGCCTTTATTTATTACGGCTCCATCCTCAGACCCGCATTTTTTACGGGTTAATCTCTCTACTCTGTCGGAGCAACAGGAGACGCAAGCAGTTGCTCATATCTTGAAGGCTTTACAAATGAGCCTGGAGCTTTATACAGGCCCACTTTTTAAGGTCGTCCTGCTTGAGGGAGGTCCCACAGTGCCGGGCGCTTTGCTCTTGCTGGGCCACTTCCTGGTGGCCGATATCGAATCATGGCAAATCTTGATCGGTGATATGCTATCATGGTATCGCCAGCTTACAGAGAAAGGCTCAATTGCGTTCCCACCCAAGCCGACCTCGTTTAAGCAATGGGCAGAACGTCTGCATGAGTACGCCCAATCAGCGGCGCTACAGGAGTTTCCATACTGGTTTGCGCGAGTGAATCAGCAAGTTATGCCTCTGCCGCGTGATTATCCCGAAGGGTCAAATATCATTGAGTCATCCAGATCAGTAGAGATGCAACTGAGTGCGGAAGAAACGAACATCTTGTTGCAAGCTGTCATCAAGCAGCAAGATGTACAAATGGATGCTATCTTGATCATGGCTATCGCCTGGGCTTTTCGCCAGTGGTCAGGGCACTGCTCCTTGCTTGTGCGACTGTTTACTCATGGTAGGGAGCCACTGTTTGAAGATATGGATGTATCGCGCACGGTGGGCGCCCTGGCAACGGATTTTCCGGTATATGTGGATATCACTACGGCACTGGATGAAGTGGAAGCTTTACAACTGGTGAAGGCACAACTAAAAAATATTCCTCATCATGGCATTGGTTACGGAATTCTCCGAGAGCTTGGAAGGAGTCATGAGGCCGAGATGTTGCGCGCAACGCCGGAGCCGGAAGTGGTGGTAAACTATATCGGTGAGGGATTTAACGAGGCTCCCAGATCCGAGGTTGTTGTGCAGGGACCCATTACCGCCCACTATTTCGATCCGCAATCAGACCGGACCTATACGTTTCAAATTACCGGCAGAGTCCTGGATGGCAAATTCCATACCCAATGGGACTATAGCGAGCAGCTCCACCGTCGTCCAACGGTGGAGCTCATTGCCAGGAGTGCGCTGCAGGCAGTTCGGACCCTGATAACGCAGGTGGGTGCTGGCATCGAACATGGTGAATAATTCGTTGGACTGAGCCATCAACTGGACTGAGCATGGTGTGACTGACCTTGCCCCGAGGTTTAGTGGAGTTCTACCTCTGCGACTTTGTGGCAAGGAAGCGGAAATCAGAGGGAAAGCTTTTTGGTTAGATACGAAGACAGCCAGACGAAGAGACAGAGACACGCTATGCAGGCAAAACGTGTGGCCCATCCGCGACTGGTGACCCACCTGTTGCTGGGGAGCATGATGGTGGTGCTGTATCTGTTTCTTGTCCGACTTTTTCCTGGGGGCAGGCAGATCGAACTGTTCGTCATCGTGCTGGGGTATCTCTGCCTGATCCTGGCCTGCGTGAGTTTGCTGATTGGGCCGCTCAGCCTGCTGCGCAGGCGCCGCAATCCTGTGAATATTGATCTACGACGCGATATTGGCATCTGGGCCGGCATCACTGGTTGCTTGCATGTCTTATTCGTCCTGCGAGGCAGAGTACAGGATGGTCTGATCCTCCTGTATTTTCTGCGCGAGGGGCCACAGGGCTACACGCCGCTGTTCAGCGTTTTTGGCATGAGCAATGATTTCGGCCTTTTTGCCACGCTCCTCTTGCTCCTGTTGCTGGCACTTTCAAACACCGCCTCGCTACGTTATCTCAAAGGCAAACAGTGGAAGCTCTTGCAGCGCCTGACGTATTTGCTGGTGCCTCTTATTCTGGTTCATACCTTTGGTTATCAGTATCTGAACCTTCGCGGGCCTCTTCTCGTGTGGGGAGTTATTGCGTTGAGCGTATGTGTGCTTGCCTGCCAGACAATGGGGATAGCATTGACGTTGGCCCGGCGCACGCGTTGACTTCCTCTCCAATCCATGAATTGAGCAGGGAGCAACAGGCTGCCATCAAGCGGCAAGATGCGCCAACCGCGCTGAGCCTTCAGGCACCTCAAAGCGACCCATTTTATATCCGGCTGGTGAAGCTACTTGAATAACAGGGGCACAACCTATCACCTCTTCTTACGCGTGCCCAACAAAGCGAAAGCCAACGGCCTGGATGGAGGCGCGTTCGATGAGATATTGTTCCATGTTCCTCAGGAAGGTGATGCAGGCTCGCTCCTGCTCCGCACTGGCAGTATGTATGGCGTTGCCGATATACACAAAAAGGTATGGCACCCAGGAGAAATGCAGCTCCTCAAATGTGGCTCGACAGGCGTGTAGCATCTCGTCAGAACGGTTGAGCTGGTGAAGCAGAGACCTCTGGAACCAGGTGGTCCGCAGGTCCTGGATAGAGCGAGCCTCGTCAGCACTGGTGGCCGGATCGGCCTGAGCAAGGCCACTCAAAAACAATACGCGTTGCATGGCATACAGCCAGCTCGCCGTTAGCTCATCGAACCGATCATAGGCATAATCCTGGCAAAGAAACTGACCGTCTTTGCGGAGAAGACGTTTTATCTTTGAGAGCGTTGCGGGCAAATGCGGCAAATGGTGTAACGCCCGATTCACGATGACGACATCCATGCAGCCTTCTGGGGCATGCCAGTCCTGGATATCAGCGCACACATACGTCAGGGTGCCAAAGCCGGAGGTGAGAGGGTGGGCATGACGCGTCCGTTCTGCTACCGTGAGGATCTCCTGGGAGGTATCAAGACCGGTCACGTCATGACCATCGCGGGCCAGTTCGAGCGAGAGGTAGCCATTGCCACAGCCAATTTCCAGGATTTTCAGATGGGGACGGGGGAGCGTGGCTTTGACAAAGTGGTAGGTATCCAGAGCACTCAGCTCAATGATGGGGAGCATATGCCATTGTGACCAGCGCTCCGCCCCTTCACGCTGCAACGATTCCAGCGGGTAGCGCAAATCGGCAATGATGTTTCCCGGTTTCTCTTGCATCGTGTTTCTCCTGTCATTGGTCCTTCTGACTTTGCCAGTCAGTTCTTTTGCAGTAGAGAAGCAAGGGCAGGAACGTTCCCTTCATGTTCATGGCTCATGACACTTATTATACCTCGTGTTGCATCCAAAACGTTGGGAAACCCATCTCGCTCTGGGAGCGGGATAGCCATATAAAAACGCCTCAAGCCGCTTGTATCCTTGCTTGAGACGCCTCATAAAACTTCGGAGGTGCCGGTGGAGAGATTCGATCAGATCTTTCCGCCGGTGACCGTCCCTGTTGTCGTTTTCTTGCTTCCCTGATCACTCAGTCGGGGCTAGCCAATTTGGCACTTGTAATGCGCGTTGCTTGCTGGAGGTAGTTGACTTTCAACAGTGGCGTCCATCGCTGTATCGAAAGACAGCAGCCTACCTGGCCGCGCAAGCCTATCTGCTCCGTGGCCTGATAGAACTCCATCGATTGCAGCTTCAACAGCGCATAGGCTCCTGCCAGAAGGCGGTAGAATATGCGACAGCAGCGGACCATCCTGCATTGCTGGTGAAAGCGTTGACCCTGTTGGGCAATGCCTCCTATGACCAGCGCCGCGCTACTGACATGCTCCACACCTATCAACATGCACGATATCTGCTGAATCAGTCGCAGCTCCCTTTGCCAGAGGTATTACATAGCAAAGTGTTGATGGGCCTGGCTCACGCCTATGCGCAGCAGGGAAAGGCGACAGAAGCCCTCAATGCGCTGCACGAAGCCCATGCGGTCTGCCCTGATGAAACCGAAGAGGTGCCAGTGTTCCTCGCCGCAGACGATGGCCTCTTTTCGCTCATCTTATTTGATGGGTGGGTTCGGCTCGATCTTGGGAAGCACGAAGCCAAACGGCAGCATGCGCTCGATGCGGCCAAAGCGCTGGCCTGTATCGACGCGCTGCCTCCGACACTCTTTGTTCCTGAGCGTATTCGCCTGGAGATTACCAACCGAAGGGCACAGGCCGCTCTTACGATTGGAGATCTTGATGCCTATTGTCACTACACGCGGCAACATGCAGAGGAAATGAAGGCGCTCAGCAGCGAAAAGAGACGGCAGGAACGCAGGCTCATCTATCAAATGGCGCTGAAAAGATGGCCTCAGGAGACGAAAATCGCGGCACTAGCGCAGGTGCTGTTCTAAAAAATGTTCCACCGATAGGCATCACAGAGATGTCTCTGTACAGCGGACCGAATGGAGCAGGAAAACAAGGGGGAAAAAGTGAAACTAGAACAACTGACCTCAGACCAGATTCGCACAGGCATGCTCGTCGTGTGTTTCAAAAAACCTGCCCTTATTTATGTGGGAAGAGTTCACAGTGATGTGACACGGTATCTGTTGCTCCAGGCTCTCTTCAGTGGCGTTTTTGCTGAATTTGATCTCTTGTATGCAGACCAACATCTGCATGCAGGAGATCTTGTCTGGAACAAATATTTCTATCGGAATCCAGAGGCCCCGACTGCCTCAGGCGTGTTCAAGTGGCCCGAACTGACAACGTTGACCTTTATCTCAGCGGAGAGCCGTCTGAAGATGAATTATATAGGATGGTTGGTGCATATTGAAGTACGATACCCTCAGATAAGTCCGCCCATTGTTCTTGAATAGGGGTGTATAGAGGAAGATTCTCATCCTGATGAACTCCCCATTGGGGCCTCCTTACCCCTTATTGAAGGAAAGGCGAGTTCAAGGTTGTTCCACGTCGCTGATGACTTCGCCGATCAAGCGTTCCAGGTGTTCGGTCTCCTCTGAGAGCAGGTGAAGCTGAATGAGTTGAGCACCTGCGTCTGCGACCTCACGCAGACCAGCAATACAGGCTGAGGGCGGCCCGTAGACTGCTATAGGGGTCAAACCAGATACTCCATAGATGCGCGTGAGCTCTACATCGACACGGGTATGGGCGCGAATGGGATCGTCGTCGATGAGCAGGTAGACCCGTTTGGCAATCTGGAAGGTGGAGGGATCTCGTTCTGCTTCTGCCAGAGCGGCACGCAGGACCTGGACCTGTTGAGCAAACTGGGCCGTTGTCGATCTGCCCGCGCCAAAGAAGCCGCTCCCCAGGCGAAGCGCCCGACGGACGGCGGCTGGATGACTGCCCCCAATCCAGATCGGTGGGTACGGCTTCTGGAAGGGTTTGGGTTCCATCGCAGCGTTGTCGAGCTGCCAGAAGCGAGAGGTCCAGGTGATGCAAGGCTCGGTCCAACAGAGCTTCATCAGCCGGATTCCCTCCGTGAAGCGGGCGACGAAGCTGGCAGGGTCAGCGTCAAATGCAGAGAACATGCTCCCTCCCCCTCCGGTAGCAAGACCCACCTCGACGCGCCCCTGGCTGAGCTGATCGAGCGTGCTGATGCTTTTAGCGAGATGGACAGGATTATGCAGTGGGCTGACGAAGACGGCGCATCCCAGGCGCAATCGCTGCGTACACGCTGCCGCGAAGGTCATCAGTTCGAGCGGTGCTAGCGTGGGTGTCGAGCTGAGAATGGATTCTTGCGTCCAGGCGCTGTGAAAGCCAAGCGCTTCTGCTCTCTGCAAGTAAGCACGCAACCTGGCTGGCTCAAAGGTCCCATCAGCAAAACGTTGGGGAAGGGAAATGGCAAAGTGCATACAATCACCTCCTGAGTCTGAAATGCTCTCTTCTCTCACTCATTCTATCATGCAAGGAGTGTTTCGAAGATGCATAATGAGGAGCGTGTAGGTGGGCCAATGTGCAGATACATCCTCTCACGTTGCTACTCTAGCAAGCAGAACAGGGCTGTGGTTATCCAATACGCAGAGATGCGCTTCGCATCAAAAGCGTATGCATGATGCTCATGGCAACGAGTCTGGCACCACGACCATGAGAAGGGATGGGTCTGTTCTCAATACTCAGATGCAAAGAACCAAACTCCCCTTTGGCCTGTACCTCGTGCAGACTATAGCCAATGGCCGGATCGGCCAGCACCCGCACTTCGGTCTCATCAAATCCTTTGCCTGCTAAGGCCACGGCGGCAGCAATATTTAAAAATTCAGGAAACTGGACAACAGCGTCCCGAGCGCTGCCGCGAAAAATCTCGCGCTCCTGGGTGCAACGAGCGCTCTCTTCGGGAGGCAATAAAGAGGCAGGAGGTCTTCGCATCGTATGAGTGACGTGCGTGAGCCCTCCTAAGGAGGCCGCCGCCAGGGCATCCAATCCCCCAATAGCTCCCGAGGCAATGGTCGCTCGTGCGCCACTCTGGTGCAAGGCGTCTACCATGTCCTGCAATAGCTCTGGTTCAGCAAGCACACCAACGCTCACAAAGATGAGATCTATGCCAGCACGAAGGATGCTGGGGCCATGCTCTCGAAGCCCGGCATGACCTGCTACCTCGACCACCACATCAGGATGTTCAGCGAGCAATGCCGAACGGGTGATCATGATGGTTGGACTCCCTGTGGGACGAGGTTTGGAAGGGTGATGGACTAACGCCCCAACCAACGTAATAGCTGTTTCTGCGCGTTGAGCCAGCAGACGGGAGAGATCCTGTCCAATCGCACCATAGCCAATCAACCCTACACGCAGCGTTCGTTGTTGTATATCTCCTCCTTTGCGCCCTCTATGAAACTTTTCCTACTCCTTTAGCAAAAGCTTCATACTTTGCTTGCAGTTCTCTGGCCCAATCCTCTACGTCTGAAAGCTGTAGAGAGGTGCATTCATAGCCGAGGACCTGTTTGAAAATAGCCATATTTTTTTCTGCGAAGTATACAGTCCCATCAGGTCCAATCTTTTCAATGCCATCAAGGTGTAGCCCTGCTTCGTTGATTTGAAGCGCATCCTCAAGTGGGAAATGAGGGGGAAGCATCACTTCGTGTGAACGCATGGCAAGTCGATTTCCGCTAGAGGCCACCTGAACTATCCCGCGACATCACTTGATATAATGTCTCTAAAATTGCTGCTGGGGGAACCTGGTTTTTGGGAGGATAGAGATCAGGGCGGTAGAGGACATGCACGCCATGCCTTCTGAGCATACGCATACTCCTCAAAAATGCGGGATGGGTATCCAGCCCCGATGCGCTCAGAATACCAGGAACAGCGACGATGGGCATCTTGAAGCCGGTATATTCACATAACAGACCAAGTGCTAAGGTATCGGTGATCCCAAGCGCCCATTTGTTGAGGGTGTTAAAGGTGGCAGGAAATACCACGATGGCATCGGCCCGTGGGAGCACATCAGGAGCATCGGGATGTTTATATTCGCTGCGTACGGGATAGCCGGTCAAGCTCTCAAGCAGAGGTAGATCAACAAATTTGGTGCCTTGTGGCGTGACAATCACACACACCTTCCAGCCATCAGCTTGCGCCTGCGTTACCAGATGTGGCACTAGCTCAGCGGTAGGACTCGCACAGGCAATCACATAGAGGACTCCATGCTCATACGATTGTTCTTTGGTCATATATTCCCTCGATACCAACCTGGTCTGAGAAACATTGCAATGTGCTTATCCAATTCTCTGACTTCTTGCGTTTCTTTCCAGGAGTCTAAATTTTGTCGGAGGACGAGTACACGCTGTACAATCATCTGTGATTTCGGCAGATTTGTCAATAATGCCTGAGATGCCGGGTGTCCGTCAAGTTTTTGCAAGGGAGGGAGGACGGCGAAACAGCCCGCGTTTCCAGGGATGATGAGCAGAAGGACACGACGAGCCAGGCAAGGTGGCAGTTGGGTGCGCGGGGCGGGGAAGTGGAGAGGGCAAGGGAGG
>DATGMF010000095.1:0-39982 GCA_035293765.1 Ktedonosporobacter sp. | reverse complement strand
GCAAGCAGCCCAGGCAGATGATCAGCGCCTGGTGGCGTATGTGGAGGCCAGGCCGGGAGCGGTGCTCAGCGTGGACGAGTTGAGGCAGCGCTTGCAGGAGCGATTGCCGGGGTATATGCAACCAGGAGTGTTGCTGCCGCTAGAGCGGCTGCCCCGGCTCGCCAACGGGAAGATCAACTGGAGGCAACTGCCGTCCCCTGTGGGGATGGCGGTCCAGCGGCAGCCAGAGCAGCGTCCGGCGACGGGAGTGGAGGAGGTGCTGCGCGGGATCTGGCAGGGAGTGCTGGCGCTGGAGCAGCCAGTGGGGCTCACGGAGAACTTTTTTACCCTCGGGGGTCATTCACTGCTCGCCACACAAGTCATTTCCCGAATCGGCAAGGTTCTACATAGAGAATTACCGTTACGCAGTTTGTTTGAGCATCCAACGATAGTGGATTTGGCTCATTATATTGAGCACCTTCAGCAAACCGAACAGGGTATACATCTATCTCCTCCTATTGAAGTATCTGCGCATACAGCTCCTCGGCCTCTGTCCTTCGCTCAGCAGCGGCTCTGGATCTTAGATCAGTTTGAGCCGCAGAATAGCGCTCATACCATAGCATCGGCACTACAACTACAGGGAATACTTGACATTACAGCATTAGAGCAAAGCTTGCGAGAAATCATCTGTCGTCATGAAATCTTGCGCACAACTTTTGCTACCACTGGACAGAGCATAATCCAGATCATCGCTCCATTTACAGGCTGGTCATTACCAATAGTAGACCTGCAAACTCTTTCAGCAAAAACGCAGGAAGCAGAACTTCTGCAATTGCGGCAAGAGGAACTGCAAAGAGCTTTTGATCTAAGTAAAGGACCATTAATTAGAGCCACATTGTTACGATTAGGAGCCGAAACCTCTGTACTGTTGCTTAGTATGCATCATATCATTTTTGATGATTGGTCCAGAAGCATCTTTGTACGGGAGTTGAGCGCGCTCTACAACGCTTTTTCACAAGGTCAGCCTTCGCCCCTACCCCCCTTGCCTGCTCAATATGCCGACTTTGCACGCTGGCAGCGTCAATGGTTACAGGGCAAAGTACTTGAAGCACACTTAACGTATTGGAAAGAGCAGCTCCGTGGAGCGCCTGCCGTATTACAGTTACCAACAGATCGCCCCCATCCTGCCATTCAGACCTTCGCAGGGGCCATTCAATCCATTACGCTCTCAAAAGATTTGTTACAGGGCCTTAAAGCCTTAAGCCAGAGCGAAGGCGCCACGCTATTTATGACGTTACTGGCAGCTTTCCAGGTATTACTATTCCGCTACAGTGGACAAGAAGATATCGTGGTAGGCACGCCAATTGCTAGTCGCACCCGACCTGAGATTGAAGGACTCCTCGGTTGTTTTATCAATACCCTTCTGTTGCGAACAAATCTTTCTAGTAACCCGACGTTACGAGAACTCTTACGCCGAGTACGAGAAGTAGCACTGGAAGCTTACGCCCACCAGGATTTGCCCTTTGAGAAACTGGTGGAAGAGCTTCAACCAGAACGCGATCTGAGCCGCAACACCCTCTTCCAGGTGTTACTAGATCTGCATAATACTCCAGATATACCACTAGAGCTTAGCGGCATAACTGTTCAACCTCTTGAGATCACGAGAACAACCTCAAAATACGATCTTTCCTTGATCATCAGGGAAACAAAAGATGCCTTAATTGTGTCGTTTGAATATAAAACTGACCTGTTCGATGATACAACGATAGCGCGTCTATCCAATCATTTCCGGGTGTTGCTAGAAAGCTTTATCTCCACTCCCACGCGGCGTATCTCTGCTCTCCCCATGTTAACATGGGAGGAACAGCAAGAGTTATTGATCATACGCAATGCTACGGCGACAGCCTATCCAAAAGAACTTTGCTTGCACGATTTGTTTGATCAGCAAGCAAGTCGCACACCAGATGCGATAGCGGTCACGTTTGAGGGCAGCTATCTAACATACCGAGAGCTAAGCACTCGTGCAAATCAGTTAGCCCATTACCTACAGGCGCTTGGTGTGGAGTCGGAAAAAGTGGTTGCCATTTGTATGGCACGTTCGCTAGAGATGATCCTGGGATTGCTAGGTATCCTCAAAGCTGGGGGCGCATTCGTACCAATCGATCCAGCTTTTCCACTTGAGCGAAAAACGTTTATGCTAGAAGACACACAAGCCCTGGCGCTGCTCACACAACAAGCATATGCAGAGCAGATGCCTTCAGAAACTATAAAAGGTGAACGCATACTTTGCCTGGATACACAGTGGCACAAGATAGCAGAGAGCGCATCGCCTGAAAAGGTCATTCATGAGGTAAACGGGAACAACCTCTCCTACGTCATGTACACATCGGGCTCAACTGGTAAACCCAAAGGGGTACTTATCCCCCATTATGGCATCGTGAATTACCTGTTCTGGTGCATAGAGGCGTACACCGCCGCTCAGGGGCGAGGCGCTCCCGTACAATCCTCAATTGCCGCTGATGCCATCTTCCCTAGCCTGTTTGCTCCATTGTTAGCAGGAACCAGCGCCATCATGTTACCAGAATCATATGCACTAGAGTCTTTAAGTACAGCCTTGCAGACACAAGGTGGCTTTAGCTTGATCAAAATCACCCCTTCTCAGCTTGAGGTCGTCAACAAACAGATCCCGCCTGATAGTGACGCGACCAATTGGGTACGTACATTGGTAGTTGGAGCAGAGGCGCTACGAGGTGATATTCTAGACTTCTGGCAGCTTCACGCTCCCCAGACAATCATATTGAACGAATATGGGCCAACCGAAACAGTGGTGGGATGTAGTATCTACCAGCTCCCTGCTGGAGAGTTTATCAGAGGGGCAGTGCCGATTGGTTTACCAATTGCTAATATACAATTTTATGTCCTGGACGCCTATTGGCAGCCAGTACCTGTTGGAGTCCCCGGTGAGTTGTA
Organism: Ktedonosporobacter sp.; assembly: GCA_035293765.1. Classification (GTDB taxonomy): domain Bacteria; phylum Chloroflexota; class Ktedonobacteria; order Ktedonobacterales; family Ktedonobacteraceae; genus DASRHT01. The sequence continues at coordinate 37,033 of DATGMF010000095.1, read as the reverse complement.
TATAGGAGGAGATGGTCTGGCCTGGGGATACCTGAATCGTCCAGAGCTGACGGCTGCGGTATTTATCCCGAATCCCTTTAGTGACGTTCCCGGGGCCCGGCTCTATAAAACGGGAGATATGGTGCGTTACCTGCCAGATCGAGCGGCAAATATTGAATTTTTGGGGCGCTCAGACCATCAAGTCAAGATCAGAGGATATCGCGTTGAACTGGGCGAAATAGAAGCAGCCTTAATGGAGCATCCCGCTATCGGACAATCGCTCGTCATCACCTGGAACGATGCATCCAATACAAAACAACTCGTTGCATATATTGCGCTACACACAGGAGAAACCCTTTCTACAACCGAATTGCGGCGATTCCTACAACAAAAGTTGCCCGATTACATGATCCCTACCTACTTTATATTCCTGGATTCTTTGCCACTAACAACCACCGGTAAGATCAACAGTCGGGGTCTTCCTCTTCCCAATGAAGCGATTGACAGGGGTAATAAGACTTTTATCCCTCCTCGCAATCCAGTGGAAAAGATGGTGGCCGATGTATGGATGCAGGTTCTAGGGCTGGCACAAATAGGGATATATGATGACTTTTTTGCTCTGGGAGGGCATTCTCTCTCGGCTACCCAGGTTATCTCACAAATTCGTAGCGACCTGGAGATAGATCTACCGCTACGTAGTATCTTTGAGGAGCCTACAGTGGCAGGTTTAGCTGAGATAATCATTCAAAATGAGATTGAGCAAGCTGATGAACAAACGTTGCGCGAAACAATGGAAGAGCTGGAACATCTATCGAAGGATGAGCTACAAGCTCTACTGGCATTAGGGATACGATCTGATAAGGAGGATTTAGCATGAGTTATCCATTTCGTTTGTATGGTTTAATTCCTGGGATAGACCGCTTTAGATATACCTATCGGGATGAGTATCTCAAAGCTGTGATAGAAATGGCTCGTCTTGCAGACGAGTATCACTATACTGGCTCTCTCATTCACTATAACCATCAGGTAATCACCCCCTGGATTTTAGCCTCGACCATCATCCAGCAAACGGCGCATCATATTCCCCTGATCGCCTTGCAGCCCGCATCGATGCCACCTTTAACTGTAGCCAAAATGATCGAAAGTTTTGCTTATTTATTTGGCCGTCCCGTCTCCTTAAATATCGTAGCAGGTGCCGCTAGAACGGAGTTGGAAGCCATTGGAGACACAGTAGGCCACGACGAGCGCTATGAGAGAATGCGTGAGTATATTGAAATCATTCGTTTTCTCTGCATGGGAGAAAACGTGACCTATCGAGGGAAATACTATACTGTGAAAGATCTTCGTCTGAAGCCTGGCATTGCTGCCGATATGTTGCCACGTATTTTTATTGCAGGCTCTTCTCCCGCAGGGATACAAGTAGCTCTCGATGTGGCCGATGTCGTAGTCACCCATCCTCAGCCGACCGATCTATTTAAACAGCACCAGGTAGATCAGATCAAAACAGCACGGGTCAGCATAGGAATCCGGCTAGGGATTATTGCCAGACCTAGCGCCGAGGCAGCCTGGACCGAGGCATGGCAGCGTTTCCCGCCATCCCGCAAAGGCCGGATCAGAACCATGATGCAGAAAAACTCGGAATCTCAGTGGACCAAAGATCTGGCGCATCTAGCAAGCGAGAGGGAAGTCTATGATGAGGTTTTCTGGCTAGGGGCGTATCATAGTGGGAACGCGAATTGCCCCTATCTTGTAGGTAGTTACGATCAGGTTGCGGCATACCTGGGACGCTACCTTGCATTAGGAACACAGGATATCCTTGTTGACGGTCCATTAACTCGTGAAGAGTTCGACCACACCGATAAAGTTTTCCAAAAAATTGGAACTCCATCGGTAAACGGCTCAGATGCTCCTCGGAGCTAGATCCAAAACAGAGTTGCACCTATCAGAGCCGCCAGATGTGCTCTCCCACTACGCCAGCGGTTGCATTCCGTGTATCAACCACCAGTAAGGCTGTATTGGCAATCTGAAGATAATCAAAGGCACTATGATTCGTCACGATAACGACGCAATCAGCGCCACGCAGATGCTGCTCATCCAGCGGTACAGCGGTCAAAGTTGCACTTGCAAGTGTTAGCTCGGGAATGTAAGGATCAGCATAGTCGATCAGTGCTTTGCGTTCATATAATAACTCGATAATATCAATCGCCGGAGATTCTCGTAGATCAGCAACATCTCGCTTGTAAGTTACCCCCACTATAAGAATGTGGGACCCCTTAAGGCATTTCCCGGCTTCGTTCATAGCATCGATAATGCGCTCAACGACATAGCGAGGCATCTGCCCGTTGATCTCACTTGCCACCTCAATGAAGCGACTTCTATAGCTGAGAGTACGAAGTTTCCAGGCGAGATATTGCGGATCAATAGGGATGCAATGCCCCCCTATCCCTGGTCCTGGGTAAAAGGGCATGAAGCCAAAGGGCTTTGTTCCGGCAGCAGCAACCACTTCCCATATATCAACAGCGAGGAGATTAGCCACAATCGCCAACTCGTTAACCAAGCCGATATTGACAGCTCGGAAGGTATTTTCCAGCAATTTGGTAAGCTCCGCGGCCCGAGTCGAACTGACAGGCACAACCGTGGTCACAATCGTCTTATACAATGCCACAGCTATCTCCAGACAAACCGGAGTAATTCCTGCAACGACCTTTGGCGTGTTACAAAGGCGATAGTGATTATTACCAGGATCAATACGTTCGGGAGAAAAGGCCAGGAAAAAATCCTTCCCAATAGTTAAGCCTGCTTGTTGCAAATATGGTAGTACAACCTCATCAGTTGTGCCAGGATAGGTCGTACTTTCAAGGATCACGAGTTGACCAGGATGCAGGTAGGTCATAATAGCTTCTGTAGCCTGCAGAACGGCGCTAATGTCAGGCTCTCGTGTCTTATTAAGGGGAGTGGGAACGCAGATAACGACCACCGCCAGTTCGGCGAGAGCCGACATATCAGCAGTTGCAGTTATGCGGCCCTCTTGTACGAGCGAGGCAAGAATAGCCGAAGGCACATCGGCTATCCAGGAAGTCCCACCCTGGCACATAGCCACACGCTCAGGTTCGATATCAATGCCCGTTACAAGAAAACCTGTTTTGGCCCATTCAACCGCAAGTTGCAACCCGACATAACCGAGACCTATCACGCCAATACGAGCAGTACGCTGCATAATACTAGTAAGGAGAGACTGATACACATTCTGGTCCTTTTCAGCTATCCGGTTAGCAAGACTCTTTACACTAAAAACTTATCTAGACAGTTCAGGTCAACACAACCTTAAGCGCATGGTGTTGATCAAACAGCTGGTAGCCCTCTATGGCTTGAGAGAGAGGCAACCGATGAGAAATGATACGCGTCGGGTCAAGTTGCCCTTTCTCCAGGAGTGATAGCAGCTGATCGCGCCATCGAATAGGATCGCCAACAGAGAAACGAATAGTAAGTTCTCGACCAAATGCCAGGCCAGAGGGAAAAGGCATGGCCTGCGAATGATGAGCACCGACGACAGAAATCGTTCCTTTGGGCCGCGCAATGGTTAATGCGGTCGTGAGCGCGCTATCAGTGCCCACCGCTTCCAGCACGGCATCGGCGCCCCGCCCATGGGTGATCTCCTGAATATGCTGCACAACCTCGTCATTGGGTGCGAGCGCATAGCCGCCGAGATCTTGCGCAACAGCCCGCCGTTGCGGGTCCGGGTCAATAGCAATCACGCGCTTGGCCCCAAGATGGTAGGCTGACATCAGCGCAAACAAACCGACCGGACCACATCCAACCACAGCCACAGTATCACCGGGCGTAATGCCCGCTTCATAAGCACAGGTATATCCCGTTGTCAAAATATCACCTACGAAAAGGATCTGTTCTTCGTTCAGGCTATCTGGTATTGGAGAAAGGACGACATCAGCATACGGGATGCGTACATACTCTGCTTGCCCCCCGGGAAAATAGTGCCCAACAACTGTTCCATAGCCAAAGAGGGAAACATGCTGACACTGGTAATGCCAATTTTTTTGACAAAACCAACATTCCCCGCAGGCAATAAGATCGGAAGCCAGTACCCGATCCCCTACACGGAAATTCTTTACCTCTTTCCCTACTTCCTCAACAATACCCGTAAATTCGTGCCCCAGCACCACTCCTACCTGAAAACCGGGTATTTCTCCCCGGTATGGATGAAGATCCGTTCCACAAATAGCCGCTCTGGTTACGCGAATAACCGCATCGCGCGCCCCCTGAAGCTGTGGTAATGGCAGTTCTTCGACACGCACATCATATGGAGCATACCAGACTATACCTTTCATCTCAAATCTCTCCCTCTATTTTGTATCAAGTCGGGGCAAGCAAACTAAGGGCCGTTGCTCCCGTAAGCTGATGCCATTCCTGCTCTGTGAGCGCCTGACCATCTGGAAAGAGGGAAGAATCTTGCTTCAAGAGGTGCATACGTTGCGCATAAGCGGTTATAGGTCCCCATGGATAGTCAGTTCCCCAGAGCAATCGATCTATAACCCCCTGTTTTCTGGCTGAGGCGAGGGTCTGGGCAAGTACCTCAACAGGCTGGTGCCAGCCAAAGATGGAAATATCCGCATAAAGATTGGGGTATTTGACGAGTAAATCCAGGCACTGCTTCACCCAGGGAGTACCGAGATGCGCCAGAATAAAACGGACCTGTGGGAATTCCTGGGCGACCTGGCTCATCAGCATAGGTGGGAAATAGCGCGGGGAAGCTTGCCGAGCTGGCGTAAAGCCAGTGTGTACTAGAATAGGCAATCCCAGGGTTTCTGCGACCTTATAGGTCTCATACCAACAACGATCCGCAGGTGAGAGGTTAACATAGGCAGGGGCGATTTTGACTCCCCGTAATCCCAGTATTGTCGCACTCTGGTAAATGGCTTCGGCTGCTCCTGGCGTGCCCGCATCAACAGAACAAAATCCGATAAAACGGTCTGGATAGGCCTGACAAATCTCAGCAACGTAACTATTGGGCACTTTTACCCCCAACGTTCTCTGGGCGTCAAAAGCAAGTAGAAATGCTTTAGCGACACCAACCTGATCCATTTCTGCTAAGATTGATGGTATATGCGTTGTAATCGTCGCGGCAGCTTGACCGACCGAACCCATCATCTGAACGGCAAAATCCTCAGGATAGTGTCGTAAATATTCTCCCGCGTGCAGATGAGCGTCTATAAACACAATGGCTCTCACTTCTCTAGTAGTTGACGTGTACAGGTTATCACCCAGTCTACCTGCTCCTGTGTCAAACAAGCATGCATTGGCATTGATACCACGCGAGTTGCAATATCCTCAGTTATCGGTAAACTGCCATCTTGATAGTGATAGTGCTGGCGGTAATAACTGAATAGATGCATTGGCGGATAGTGAACACTGCTCTGAATGCCTGCAAGCTTTAGTTGTTCTTGAAAATATGGTCGTTGTTGCGCGGATGGCAAAATGAGAGGGAAGAGATGGTGTGCACTGTCATCATGGTAGCGATCTGCGAATGGAAGCACAACATGGGGCAAATCACTCAATGCAGCACGGTACATGGCAGCGATCTTTACTCGTCGTCGGCGATCTGTGGCGAGTTTACGCAGTTGCACACGTCCTATAGAAGATGCAATATCGGAAATGCGGTAATTAAGTCCCAGCCCATCCACATCATAAGCAGAAGAGCGACCATGATGTTTATCCCATGATGTTGTGGTCATGCAATGGCTACGCAAGGAACGCGCTTTCCTAAGTAACACAGGGTCACGAGCAACAACCATACCTCCTTCGCCTGTTGTCATATTTTTAGTAGCAAAGAAACTAAAACAGCCAATATCGCCCAACGTGCCTAACATACCAGAGCCATAGCGCACAACTGGAGCATGCGCGGCGTCCTCGATAATTGCCAGGCCATAACGGCGAGCGAGAGCGAGCAACGCCTCCATATCAGCGGCATAACCACCATAGTGCATAACGATAATCGCCCTGGTCTTAGAGGTGATTTTCCGAGCCACGTCCGCCGGGTCGATAGTAAGATCATGAGGCCCCTTAACCTCAGCAAATACAGGGCAGGCACCAGCCAGGATAACTGTAGCAGCCGAAGCAACAAAGCTCAGGGAAGGCATTATAACCTCACTACCGGGTTCCAGCCCCAGGGCCATAACAGCAACATGAAGCGCTGCGGTCCCACTACTGACAGCAACCGCTTCAGGGACATCCAGGGACGAGGCAAATTCTTGTTCAAATTTTTGCGTGACAGCCCCCATTGAGATCCACCGGGAAGAGAGCACCGCCGTCACTGCATCAATTTCAGCCTGATCAAGGTCAATATCAAAGAGTGTCACTCGCCAACTCATTAGTTTTCCTCCTGAATTTCTCTCCCATTGGGCGGATCTGCAAAAGATATTCTACATGCGCTCCTATAGATTCGCATCGGGAGCCAGTAGAGCATATTCGTATTTAAGGAAGCTCCCTCGATGTCGTCGGAATACCTCATCGGCATGCTGGTATTGCTCTATTGTACCAATATCCAACCATCGCTCCTGTGAGAAATAACTATTAATGGTATGATTATTCGCCAGTAACTTTTGAATAAGCACGGGCATATCCATGTATTGTTGCTTTGGGATATAATCAAGTACAGACGGATCGAGGACATAAATACCTCCACCCACCAGAAAGCTGAGCTTAGGCTTTTCCTCATAGTTGATAATTTTCTGGTGACAATCCAGTTCCACCACACCAAGCTCCACAGGAATTGTGTGTTGGCAAATCACCACAGTCCCTATAGCATTGCTACGTGTATGCGCGATAAACACATCCATGAAGTTGATGGTTGTTAATAAATCTGCGTTGAGAACAAGCGTAGGGGTATCGAATGACTCGATAAGAGAGAGCGGACCAGCCGTCCCAAGCGGTTCAGGTTCGCGGGAGTAGGTGAGTTGCATATCCAGCCAATCACCATTGCCAAAGTAGCGTTCAATGAGTGGGGCTAGGTGATACACCGAGAGTATCACTTGAGAAAACCCCGCGTCTCGCAACTGCAACAAAAGAATTTGCAGGATGGGTATGCCATCTAGAGGAATCATACATTTAGGTAGAATCTTTGTATAGGGATGGAGGCGGGTACCTTGTCCACCAGCTAAGATAATTGCTTTCATAGCTCTTCCTTGTGCTTGATTCCATCATCGTTTGCCCCTTGTACTTGCATCGCATTTACAAGGGACAAATAGTCGTATACGCTACCTCAATACGGTCAGCGACAACATTCCAGTTCAGTTGCCTTCTCACACGCTCCAGCCCTGCCCTCCCCATCAGATGACGTTGATGGGGATCACGCAGTAATCGCAAGATAGCCTCTGCAATTGCCCCGGGCTCCGGGGCGACGATCAGCCCATCCTGCTCGTGTCGCACGATCTCCTCAACGCCTGGGAAACAGGAAGCAATGACAGGCTTACCGCAGGACCAGGCTTCGACGTAAACCAGGGGAAACACATCTGCAGTTGAGGGAAGGCATAGCAAGTCGCAAGCTGCAAGCGCATTATGCTTCTCTTGCTCGCCCACTTGATCGATTTCAATAATCCGCGGATCGGCAAAAGCGGCAAAAACTTCTGCACAATCGGCATCCCAACGTGGGCCCATAAAGACAAAAACAGTGGTTGGACACTGACTCCAGATGGGTTTTGTAGCTTCAAGCAAAAGTTTATAGCCCTTGAAATGGGCTTTACGACCAAGAAATAAGACCATTGGACCATCTATGCCATATCTCCGGCGGAAATCCTCCGGGTCTGGCTCTCCTATTAGCTGAGGTCCTTGACCAATGAGTGCAAGTTTTTGTGGAGCGAGGCCACACTGTACTAATTGTTCTCCTTCCGCTTTTGTAAGCACAAAGAGCACGTTAGCTTCTTTGCACACGGCCAGTCCTGCTGCCAGATCCGTCCAGGTACTTAATGTGGAGGCAGGCGTAATAGCGAAAGGAACGCGCCAGGCATCAGCCAGCGCTTTAGCCTCCCAGAGATATGTCGGCCAGACAGCATCAACAGCATGCACAATCTCAGGTTGCCAGGAGAAGTGGGTTTGCAGGGCTGTCGGGTTCAGTTGAGGAAAACCAGTGATTTCCAGATCGCCATGAATATATGTTTCAATAGCCTCCCCAGCACTCTGGCAGACAACCTTGACTATATGCCCACGCTGTTGCATCACCTGGGCTACGCGATACGTCATCGCCTCGGCTCCGGCCACCAGGGGGAAATATCCGTGGTGGCAATACAAAATATGCATCGGGTCTATGCTCTCCCCTTTAGCCTAGTTAAGTAGAATTTCTGCGACGTTCCCAATCTTGCCTATACCAGCTATAGGTTTGCCATAGTCCACGTTCCAGGTCAACCTTCGGTTCATAACCTATCAGATGCCGCAGATATTCCAGATCTGGACAACGCCGCTCCGGCGATCCCGGTGGAGGCGGGTGGATGCTGAGCTCGGGACTAAAATCCGTCATAGTAAAGAGCTTGTGGGCAAGGTTAACAATCTGTATCTCTTCTCGGTCATTCCCGACGTTCACAGTCAATGGCTCTGGATCAGGGAGATCCATGAGCCGGATCGTTGCCTCAATAGCGTCATCAATATAACAGAAGGCCCGGCTTTGCCATGCCCCATAGATATGAAAAGGGTTCTCTCGCCTCAGCAGTCGTTGAATAAACTGAGGGATCACATGTTCAGTCCCCATACGGGGGCCATAAACATTGTGATAGCGCACAATGCGCAGAGGAATGCCGAAGGCCCGAGCGTAATGAAGGCAAAGCTGCTCTCCGACGATCTTACTTGATGCATATGAAGCGCGCGGCAGGCTCAGGTCAAGCACCGCTAATGGAACATCTTCAGGTGTGGGAATAGGCGCCTGCTTCAAAGCGACACTACCCGCATAAACTTCGCTAGTTGACGCGAAGCACAGGGTAAGATGTTCTCCCTGCTTGCACCAGTCTAGAAGATTGAGTACAGCCAGAAGGTTAGTACGCATGACCACATGAGGAATTTCATTACTGTATCGTACACCGACAATGGCGGCGAGGTGGTACGCCTGAGTATAGTCACTCGCCACAATATGCTCTGGCAAAGGCTTCGTCAGGTCATGTTCAATCATGTTGATGCCAGGTCCAAGCACCTGGAGATCAGGGTCCATCTTACCTCGGAAAAAGTTATCGACCAGCGTGACCTGCGCACCACGCGCAATCAATAATCTAGCCAGATGCAATCCGATAAAGCCTGCCCCTCCTGTGATCAGTACACGCTCATGCATAGCCAAGCCTCAGGTATTTGAGAGAGCTTTCTGAATGGTAGCGCAATTGATCCTGGAAGACTCCCCATGCATCGAAGAGGATACCTGGACGCTTCATACGAGCCAGTAATGCTTGAATATCCTGGCACTGATATTGAACATGGTTATTCAGCACTAAGACAGCGTCGGCACCTTCAAAGCCCAATGCCAGGTCTACTGGCTCAATACCAAGCCTGGCAATCTGAGCAGCAGGGACAATGAAATCATGACCGACGACGGTCTGTACCCGATTGCGGTAGAAGTTGAGCACTGGCGTGGCAGGTGAGCCACGCATGTCATCGGTTTCGGGCTGGCCTTTGTATGCAAAGCCTGTAATTAAAATTTTTGCATGCGCAATGTCACTGCCTAGCTCTTGCAACGCTGCCAATACACGCTCCCCTACCCAGATTGGAAGCGACTCGTTAAGGCACCGAGCCGCCGCGACCATCGATGGATAGTGACCACGAGATTGCGCTGAATGGATCAAAAGATAAGGATCTTTGCTCAGACAGCCCCCCCCAACAAAGCCAGGCTTAGAAAGATCTGGACGTGGATAGTCCAGATTAGCAGCATTGATCAGCTCATAGGCATCAAGACCCAGAGTTTCGGCCATCAAAGCGACCTCGTTGCCATAACCGTAGATAAGATCTGTATGTGCATTGCAGATGAGCTTGACCATCTCAGCAGCTTCCAGAGACGATACCATGATGATATGGGGAGCAATTTTTTCAAATAACGCTTTAGCTCTTTGCGCGGAAACTTCGTTTAAGCCACCAATGATCTGAGGAAGAGAACGTAATTCTTCCAGAGCTTTCCCCTGGATCGTTCTCTCAGGACAAAAAGCCAGGAGCGGTTCGGATATGCGCTGACACAACAGGGGCAAGACGACATTGCGCGAGGTACCAACTGGCACTGTACTTCTGAGGATCACCAATGTATCTGGTGTAAGTCGCTCCGCAATTGCCGCGCTTGCCGCTTCGATCTGGCGTAAATCTGGCTCTTTAGTTCCCTCATGCAGAGGAGTCCCAACACAGATAACCACAGTCCGTGGTAATGTAGAGGGAAGTTCCATTACAAAAGCCAGCGAACTGCCAAGATTTTGCCCCAGCGCCTCAGAAATTCCTTTCTCAAAAAAGTGGGGCTGACCTCGATTAAGCCCATCGCAGACCTCTGGCTTGACCTCATAACCAATGACCCGCAATCCTTCTTGAGCAAGAGATACAGCAAGAGTGAGACCGACATATCCCATACCAATGACACATACATCTGCTTTCTCCACAAACGGAGGCTTAGAAAGTTCGGTTGCTTCTAAAGACATTTTATCTCCTTCATATCAAGATGAGCAACCACCATGCGCAAACGACCACATTGAGAGATAGCCACGATTCCATCCCATGGGGGGCGAAGAATTCTCTTTATAATTGCAGAGAAAGGTTAGAATTTCGTAATGCGTTTCTACATTAATTTGTTTTTTGGAGAACGCAGGAAAAGTACAAGTTCATCCAACCTAACTATGATATACCACAGAGGATCAGAACTTGTCAACTTTACAGTCGCGATAGGCATTAACTGTTGTCCCTAACTTATAACTTGACAAGGAAAGTTGGTATTTGTACACTGAGATCAGGAACGAAAGGAGCAACCATGCTTAATCTTAAAGAGGGGAAGTTACGGTATAATGGCTTGCCATTCTTTAGCATAGGCTTTAACTATCATCCTTCGGCTGCAGGCTGTCAATACTGGCAAAAGTGGGATGCAGTTCGTATTGATGAAGATTTGCGGCAAATGGCGCAACTAGGTTTTAACACGGTACGCTTTTTTATTTTCTGGGCCGACTTTGAGCCAGAGCCAGGGCATTATGATGAAGAAAAGATCCTTCGCCTCAAAACATTTGTTTCCCTGGCAGCACGCTATCAAATCCAGTGTATTCCCGCTCTCCTTACCATCTGGATGAACGGTCAACTATTCGATCTCCCCTGGAGGGATGGGCGCGACCTGTGGACTGAGCCGACAATGGTCGCACGCGAGATCGCCTATGTACGCCGTATTGCTGGCGCGCTCCGCGATCAAAAGAATATCCTGGCTTATGATCTAGGTGATGAGGTCATTCATGTAGATCTTCCCCGCGCCCAGTCACTGTCTCGCCGCGCTGTTGCTGCCTGGTTACAAACCCTGGCAGACGCAATTCGAGAAGCGGACCCCGGCGCTCTCGTATTGCAGGGCAATGAGGCATCCGCTATCCTGGGCACGCACCAGTTTCGGCCCGATAATGCCCAGCAATTAGATCTCCTAGCCATTCATGGATATCCCGTCTGGTCTCCTTTTGCCATCGAATCAATCGCGAGTTATAAAGCAAGTTGCTATCCATCCTTTCTTGTTCAGTTTGCTCGTACCTATGGACCCGTTCTCGTCGATGAACTGGGTTGCTACGGAGGTGATGAGGAGGTAACACGCGATTATTTGTGCGCCACGACCCACAGCATTCTAACCAATGGGGCTCAAGGTGCCCTTGTCTGGTGCTGGCAAGATTTCGCGACAAAAGAGAAGCCATATGCACTTCACCCCGGCGAGCGCTTCGTCGGTCTGATTGATCACCGTGGCCGCCATAAACCAGCTCTGCCCATTTTACAGGCCTTCGCTCAACGAGCAACCACTGATTGGGCAAACCTTAGTCTTCCTGCTTCCCCGATTGCGATCTATATCTCTGCCCGCGAGCAAGAGGGAGGCCCTAATTATCTCCAGCCAGATACGCCTTTGATGTCCGGTTCCTTCTATGCCTATCTCTTACTTAAACGCGCACATCTGCCATGCGAGTTCGCCTATAAAAACCTGGAGCAATATCGCCTGGTCATCTGTCCCTCCATTGCTCATATCACGCTGCAGGAGCAGGAGCTGCTGGCCGACTACGTTACCAAAGGAGGGATCATCTATTATTCAACTGCTGATTACTTGCATGGCTTTGGTGGCGAGGAGCTTTTTGGTATTCGTCTCAAAGATTTTACCTTGCGCACAGAGGAGGTATCCTTTTTCCGCTGGCAGGGGCAGCAATACCCGCTCTTCTGGAATGGCTACGAGGGACATATGGCCCGCATTCCGCTTGTAAAAACGACCACTGCCGAGGTGCTGAGTTGCTATCCCAATGGTACGCCCGCCTTCACCCGCAATACCTATGGTCAGGGAGTTGCCTACTATCTCAATGCTCCTCTGGAGGCGCAGCTCAACCTCCCATTTAGATTAGACATTGCCCAGTGGCATATGCTTTATAGTGAACTCGCAGAAGCCGCTGGCATCCAACGCGAGATCAACGTCGATGTGTCAGACGTTGAAGTCGCTATTATGCTTGACGCCATTTCGCAATCCCGTTACGGGTTTATCATCAACCATGCTGCTGAGACGGTGCAAGCGACAGTAAGCTGGAATATCCCTCAGACAAATCACACGTTGACCGAGAAGATCGTGTTGGAGGGAAAAGGGGTCCGCGTGCTCAACTGGACCCCGGAGCAGCACAGCGATTACTGAAACTAGGTCCGCTTCTCAAGAGCGGCGGTATGGGATGATGGACGCAGTGGCTTGCCCATACTCGTCCTGGGAAGCTCGGCTACAAACTCAATAGTCGCTGGGACTTTGTAAGCGGGGAGCCGCTCCCTGCAAAATGCCAGGAGTTCCTCCGTCGAGGAGTTCCCCACCGCGACAACAGAGGCTTGAATAGATTCACTGGCATTGCTGGTTTCGCGACCATAGACCAGCGCCTCCTTCACCAGAGGGTGTGAAAGTAAGACTTCCTCTATCTGGAGAGGATTTACTTTCCTCCCACCAACGTTGATAAACGTATTTTTTCGACCAATAAGATACAGGTTACCTTCTGCGTCTTGCTTTGCCATATCTCCTGTAATGTACCAGCCATCTTGCAAAATTTCAGCCATAACATCAGGAGCATTCAAATATCCCATAAACATAGTTTCAGTCTTTATCAGCAAACTGCCAACCTGCTCTGCCGGGACTTCCTGCCCTTCCTCATCTAGAATGCGCATGGAGACTCCCATCACTGGTCGCCCTATTGACCCCTGAGGCCAGCTATGCTCACCGGGCCACTGCGTGGCGATCACCCCTGTTTCCGTACTGCCATAGACCTGATAAATTGGCAGATGGTAACGGTGAGAGAACCTGTTGGCTGTCTCCTGTGGAAGAGGACCTCCAGAACAGAGACAGGCCCGCAGTCCGCTCAAATCAGGGACGCCCTGTAATGCACAGCGAGCTAAGAGATCGTACATGAGCGGAACCGCTAGCAAAAGTGAAATGCGCTCCTCGGCCAACATTTGTACAAGCTGATGTGGAATGAACCGTTCAACCAGTACCAGCCGGGCGCCACTAAGTAGCGAGGCGACAAAACCTCCGATCATGCCAAAGGAGTGAAAGAGCGGTATAGGAAGAAGCATCCTATCAGCAGGAGTAATATGATAGGTTTGTTGATAAATATATCCTCCCATGACGAGATTGGCTTGAGAGTGTAGAGCTGCTTTGGGTTTACCTGTCGAGCCTGAGGTATAATGATATAAAAATACGTCCTCAGCTGCTCCCAATGCTTCATCCCCCAGATGAACTGCCTGGGGAGGTCCAGACCACTCAACGAGGCCAATACTGGCACAGTGATGCTCGCTGGCAAATTGTCCAAACTGGTTCAGTTTTGCAGGCATCCCAATCACAGCAGAGAAGGGAATATCATGAAAGATGGTAGTCAGCTCACTGGTAGTGATTTCAGGTTCGAGGGGTACAACTCGCGCGTGTAGCCATGCCAGTGCAAGAAAACCAACTGCACAGGCAATGGTATTCTGGAACAGAAAAGCGACCCTGTCACCAGATGTAATACCTTGCTTTTTCAAATGGTGAACGGTACTTACAACCTGATTCTGGAGCTGACGATATGTGAGGATAGTGTGCCCTAATTGGAGCGCGATATGCTCTGGATATGCTTTCGTGCTCTCCTCAAGCATAGTTCGAATTGTTTGCATCTTACCTCCAGACTCTACTGTTCTATCCAGTGAAGCGATGATTGGAGTGTTTTTTCGATAGTAGAAATAATAAATTCAATTTGATCAGGCAACAAGAAAGGATGGATCGGCAATGATAATACCCGGCTGCTCACCGCTATGCTCACAGGGAGCTCGTTAAGACGACGACCTTGATCCTTAAACGAGCTATATCCAGGTATGGGACGCGGATAATGAATCTTGAAGGGAATACCAGCCTTTCTCAGATGCACCATTAAATACCATCTGCGCGGAATTTGAAGCACATACTTGTGGTAGTTATTCCCAGCCACATGGGTATTCGGTAGTGCCTTGAGCCCTAGCAGATCTCCCAGCCTCCGTTCATATTGCACTGCTACCTGATATCTTTTCTGACGCCATAGAGACTCTAATGTTAGTTGCCACGAGAGCACCGCTGCATTGATCGCAGACATCTGACTATTATAACCGATTAGCTCAGTATCATCAGTATGGAGATTATAGCCATGAAAATGCAATAACTGAGCCTGTCGATATAACTTTTCATCGTCAGTACAGATGACTCCTCCTGTAGTCACGCCTGGAATGACCTTAGCCGGATCAAAGCTAAAAGTGCTGATAGCTCCCAGGCTTCCCGCTGGCCGTTCGCCATCATAAGAACCAAACGCCTGAGCAGCATCTTCTACAATCGGAATGCCATAATGGGAGGCAAGAGCTTCCAGATCGGAGAAGTTGAGACACTGCCCAAAGAGTTGAACGGCAACAATAGCTTTCGTTTTGTCCGTAATTGCATCTTTGACTTGATTGAGATTCATCAATAATGTGGATGGTTCGATATCTACGAACACTGGGATAGCCCCAGCCAACAAGATAGCAGAGGCGGAAGCAAGGAAAGAGAAAGCGGTCACTATCACCTCGTCGCCAGGCCCAACACCGAGAGCACGGAGCGCAAGGTGGAGCGCATCCGTGCCAGAGTTGACAGCTACCACAAATTTTCTTTGCACAGCCTGGGCGCATTGTTGCTCGAAGAGTTCTATCTCTTTCGACCGGAGGCGAACACCTGTGGTCAAGACCCGGTCAATGATACCCAGTATTTTGTCGCGGTGCTGTATATATGCCTCGCTCAGTCCTTCAAAGGAGAGCTCTTGATGCTTGGTCATGGGACTCTGATATTTTCCTATGCTCCTGTTCCTGGACATATTGCATACACCTCGCTAAACCTTCTTCCAGATCAACTGAAGGTGAGAAGCCGAGCATCTTTTTCGCCTTTTCAATCGAGAGGGAGCCACGTTTGGGTAAAGTTTTTACAGAGTGTCCTCGCACCTTTCCAGGTCGGATTGGATAGCCTAAATCATTAAGGATCTGGATAATATCCGAGAGCGTTCTTCCGCAACCGCGAGCGATATTAAAGGTTTCTCCAGCAAATGCATCCTGCATCAGGGCACGACACAAACCGTCTGCTGTATCATCCACGTACGTCCAGTCCGTCATACTCTCCAATGAGCCCGCCGGGAAGATCCCACTCTTAATAGCCCGTTGCAAATTTCTTGTTGAGAGAAGGCTGTTGATATCGCCAGGGCCATAGACAGAGATGGGACGTACAATCGTATACGGTATCCCCAGAAATTCAGCTATTGACCGCGTCAGTAGCTCCCCGGCCAGTTTTCCCGAGCCATAAATAGTACGAGGGTTGCAGGGATGTTGTTCATCACAAGGGGAATATTGAAATTCGCCATAAACCAGGCTCGAGGAGGTATACAAAAATCGCTTGACATTGAAGTGCGCAGCGATCTGAAGGATGTTTGATACTGCTGTGACCGAGTACTCCACTGCATTGCTGATCATCTCATCGGTCGCTTTCGCCAACGGCACTGCCGCCAGCAGCATCACACGATCAGGTTCAACCTTGTGAAATGCATTGAGCAGATCCGTCGTTTGAGCGCTATCGCCCCGGATAAAGCTATACTTGTATTGAGACAGCAGTTGCTTACGGTACGAGAGAGCGCTGAAATAGTCGAAATCCCGAGGGTCGCTGAATTGTTGAAAATTATCAAATATGGTTACTGCATGTCCCTGGCTCGCCAGTATACTGGTTACCTTAGAACCGATCAGCCCCATCCCTCCGATAACGAGTATTTTCTCTGAGTCCATCGTTATATTTTCCCTCTCATTCTTTGATTGAAATTTTGCTCAAGCTGGTTCTCAAGTCGTCGGCTAACGCTTGCGGATTTCTGATGATGGTATAATGGTCGCCATTGAACTGATGAATATCGATTCCACCTGTTACCAGCATTCCCCAACCCAGAGTGGGGTCCGCGATGCTGCTAGCTGGGCCATCACTGGCACGCAGAAGCGTCACATGGCCTTGATACACCTGTGGCTTATAGTTGCGCCATGCCTGAATGTTGGTTTTAAAGATATGGAAAAGCCGACAAAAATGGGGAAAATCAACGCTTGCCGGTAGCGAGCCAGTGCGCCTCGCCCATGCAAAAATCTGCGCTAGCTGCTCATCCAGGCCAAGCTGTTGGAAATCCCTCTCTATCAAGGGGACCTCCTTGGAAAAGCTGGCGGCTAAATCCTTAATGAAATCGTCCAACAGATCATCAGTGTAAATTGGCTGCTGGTCAGGGCTTGGAGCCCAGCTATCCAATAAAAGTAATAGAGCCACCTGTTGCCCTCGGCTCTGTAGCTGCCTGGCTATTTCAAAGGCTACGGAGCCACCAAAAGACCAGCCCCCTAACATATAAGGACCTTCTGATTGTAGAGCATAGATTGACTCAACGTAACGGGCCGCCATACTCACGAGGTTGGTATAGGGTTCTTGCTCTCCGTCGATGCCAGGCGCTTGCAGACCATAAAAAGTATATGGTTGATTCAGATGATGTACCAGACCAACATAACAAAGAACATTTCCTCCCGCAGGATGAACGAGGAAGAAAGGCTGTTTGGCATTGCCACCCTGGATCTTTACTAACGAAGACCTAGATGGTGCCTGTGTTCGGCTGGCATCGATATATTCGGCCAATTCAGCAATGGTTGGCTTTTCAAAAAGACTCCGTAATGCTAGTTCAACCTGGAAAACATCTCGTACTCGAGAAATAATACGTGTGATCAGCAGGGAATGTCCTCCTATCTCAAAGAAGGAATCATGGATACTGATTTGCTCCCTACCTAGAACTTGAGCCCAAATTTCTTTTAATGCTTCTTCAGTCAACGAACGAGGTGCCGTAAAGACCTCGGCCTCGTCAGCATGAGGGGCCACAGGCACTGGTAAAGCCTTGCGATCCAGCTTGCCATTGGGAGTGAGCGGCAGTTCCTCTAGCACCGTAAAAGTCGAAGGAACCATATAGTCAGGCAGCCGTCCTTGTAGAAAGCGCCGTAAAACGCTGGTCGTTTTCGCGAGCTTTTCTCGCAGAACCACATAGGCTGCCAGCTTTTTATCCCCAGCAGTATCCTCGCGCATCAGTACCACACACTCCTGGATAGCATAGTGGGCAGTAAGAGCGGACTCGATTTCGCCAACTTCGATCCTATAGCCGCGCAATTTTACCTGGTGATCTCTTCTTCCGAGTACTTCTATTGTCCCATCTGGCAACCATCGCCCGAGATCGCCCGTCTTACACATGAATTCTCCATTACCAAAGGGATTAGGAACGAACTTCTCCGCCGTTAGTCCAGGATTGTTGAAATAGCCACGGGAAACCCCATCCCCAGCGATACAGAGCTCGCCCACCAGTCCTACTGGAAGCAGCTGGTAGCGTGAATCTAAAATATAGATGTTGGTGTTATTAAGCGGTCTGCCAATCGTGGTCCGTTTGTCGATATCCTCAAAGGCAATTTTCGCGAACGCATTGATATCCGCAATCTCTGTCAACCCATAGATATTGACCACCAGTGGAAGCGGTCCTAAAAGGCGAAATATTTTCTGCAAGAGACTTTTTTCTAACCGCTCACCTCCTATCAAAATATATTTGATATCATTATCAAATGTTCGCTCCTCCTGGTTAGAAAGCACATTGTCGAGATAGGATGGAACACAATCAATGATATGCAGATGTCTATAGTTTACGTATTCAAGAAAGGCTTCAGGGTTGAATTTTATTTCCTCAGGAATGATGCAGAGCGTCTTGCCAAAAACCAGAGTCGGGAAAATCTGGTTGACCGATATATCAAAGTTGATGGAAGTGATCAGCGAGGTATACTCAACTTCTGGATTGCTAAAAAATTCCTGCAATCCGAAGCAGAGGTTAACCAGAGAACGATGCTTGTTCATGACGCCTTTGGGTCTGCCTGTTGAGCCTGACGTATAAATTACATAAGCGAGATTCGCTACTTGAGCCACTGATAGAAGATTTTCACAGTGCTCTGGGGAAAGATTTTCATGGTCCTTATCAATACAAAACGCGCGCTCTACATGAGAATCGGGTAACCTTGTACACAATCGCTGTTGTGTCAATACCACGCTGATACGGGCATCCTCTAGCATAAAAACCAGGCGTTCTGCCGGATAAAATACATCGAGGGGCACATAAGCGCCTCCAGCTTTGAGCGTCGCCAATATAGCAACTATCATCTCCAATGAACGTTCCATATAAATGCCAACCAGCACATCCGGCCCGATCCCCATTGATTGTAACATGTGAGCGAGCTGATTGGCTTGCTGGTTTAACTCCCCATAGGCGAGAGCACTATCTTCATAGATCACAGCCACCGTATCAGGAACCAGCTCAGCTTGTCTTTCAAACAGTTGATGAATACAGATAGTATCTGGATATGCCACTCTGGTAGCATTCCATTCGCCTAACAACTCCTGGCGTTCTGCTGGAGTCAATAGTGGCAAATCCCAGACGCAGAGTTCAGGGTTTGTTACCACTCCTCCTAACAAAACCTGAAAATGCTCTGCCATGCGACTGATGGT
Source organism: Ktedonosporobacter sp. (assembly GCA_035293765.1). GTDB lineage: Bacteria > Chloroflexota > Ktedonobacteria > Ktedonobacterales > Ktedonobacteraceae > DASRHT01. Next base: position 17,787 of record DATGMF010000095.1, on the reverse strand, counting down.
CGAGGCCTGAAACAGGTCGGTATTGTACTCGATAATGCCATAAAGCCCTTGCGGATCCTCCATCATAAATAACGTCAAGTCAAACTTTGTCGCTTTGCTCTCGGTAAATTCTGACCGCAGCATCAGATCAGTTAGTTTCAGAGCTGGCATAGAAATATTTTGCCAGACAAACATGACCTGGAAAATGGGATTAAAGCTCAAGTCTCGTTTTGGGGCAAGTTCCTCCACCAGTTTCTCGAATGGTAGATCCTGATGGATGTAAGCTGCCAGTGTAGACTTTTGAGTACGAGACACAAGTTGTCTGAACGTGGGGTTTTCTGAGAGATTCGTACGCAATACCAGCGTATTGACGAAAAAACCAATCAAGTTCTCAATCTCGTTGCGCGTACGGTTGGCAATTGGCGTACCAATTACGACATCTTGCTGTCCGCTATAACGGGCAAGCAGGATAGCGAAGGCAGCTAGCAAGGTCATAAATAACGTTGCGCCTTCCTGCTGACTCAAGGCTTTGAGCCCCTCAGCCAATGTTTTAGGCACCATAAAGGCACTGCTGGCCCCTCGGAAGGTCTGTACAGCAAGGCGAGGATAATCCGTGGGTAAATCTAGCATCGGAGGAATACCTTCAAGATGCCGTTTCCAATAGTCGAGGTGCTCCTGAAGGACCTTTCCCTGCAACGTCTGGCGTTGCCAGACGGCGAAATCGGCATATTGAATGGGTAGGTCCGGCAAAGGCGACGCCTTTCCCTGAGAAAATGCTTCATAAAGCTGAGACAATTCGCTTCTGATAATTCCTGTAGACCAGCCATCAGAGATGATATGATGCATCGTGAGCAATAAAATATGCGTTTGATCTGCCAGCCTGAGGAGCGTGATGCGTAACAACGGACCCCTGGCTAGATCAAAGGAGTGTTGTGCTTCCTCGCGCGCTACCTGTCGTGCTTTTGCGTCTCGGCTCATATCAGGAAGGGTTCGGAGATCTATAACGGGCAGTTGCAAATGAAAGGTTGGTGTAATGATCTGGACGGGATTGCCATCTATTAGCCTGAAAGTCGTCCGTAATATCTCGTGACGTCTGATAATTTCTTTAAAGCTTTGTGCTAAAATATCTAGTCTGAGCTGGCCTGTGAGATAAATAGCATAGGGAAGATTGTAAAAAGGGCTTTCAGGCTCAAACTGGCAAAGAAACCATAGGCGCTGTTGCGCAAAAGAGGTAGGAAAAACGAAGACGTCGGACTCTAATGCGCCAGGTATCTGCTTAACATCTCCAGTAGATTCAGAGGAAAAAGTTGACATATTACACAGTTCTTTCTTCAGAAACTTCAGAGCCAGAGGGAAAGATCAGATGCCCTAACATGGCTCTAGCAGCTGCGAAAAATGTTTATCAAAAGCTTTGTTTTTCTAAATCTAAGGAAGAGAGTTTCACACGATGGGCTTCGCGTGAAATTCGTACGATTACCTGTTCCTGCCCCCTCTCCGCATCTTTTTTTATTCTCTCAACAGCGTTACCGAGTCCTGCTGGCGTAAGTTCCTCAAAAAGGCTCCGCAGAGGAAGTTGTACCTGCAACGCCTCATTTATATGAAAGATGAGCTGCGTTGCCAGCAGTGAATGCCCTCCTAAGGTAAAAAAATTATCGTAAATGCTAATTGACTCAATCTCCAACACCTCTTTCCAGATCGCAACGATTTTTTCTTCAGTTAGAGTACGAGGAGCAACTAGCTCTCTGGTAAACGCTGTACCAGTGGCCTCAAATGTCTGCAAGGCTTTGCGATCAACTTTACCATTGGGAGATAAAGGGAAAGCCTCAAGGATGACAAATGAAGCAGGAATCATATAGTTGGGCAGCATTTGCTTCATGTAATCGTACAATTCATCGACACTCAAAGTTGAGACTACATAGGCAACGAGGCGAGTATCATTTGCAGCATCCTTTTGTGCCAGCACTATAGCTTCCCGTACATCTGCATGCTGCATTAGAACGGTTTCGATCTCTTCCAGTTCTATGCGAAAACCACGAAGTTTTACTTGAAAGTCAAAGCGCCCAAGAAACTCTATGGTCCCGTCCGGTAACCATCTAACCCTATCTCCAGTTTTATACATCCTTGTGCCAGGGATAAACGGATTCGGCACAAATTTTTCAGCCGTTAAATCTGGTCTACGAACATAGCCGCTTGCCACTCCTTCGCCCGCAATGTATAACTCGCCCGCGACACCTACAGGTAGGAGAGCATAGTTCTGACCCAGCACATAACAGTACATATTCGCGATTGGCCTGCCAATAGGAACACTCGTCCCACCCTCATGCGGAGAAATCGCTGGATCAACTTGAAGGATCGTTGTTGTGATAGTCGCCTCAGTTGGACCATAAGCGTTAAAGATACGACATTCCCTTGAGAGAACACCGGAACAGAGTTCTAGCAACTCATAATCAAATTTCTCAGCACCCAGGCAGACCCAGCGTAGCGTTTCGAGCCGGGGATTTTCCCTGCCAACAAAACGAAATTGCGTTGGCGTCACATGCCAGACCGTGATATGATTGCGCTCTATAAATTCCACACTCTTGCGACTATCAAGTAACACATCAAAAGTCATAAGGTACAAACTGGCTCCCGAGGTGAGCGCCATAAAGATTTCCCATACGGACCAGTCAAAGAAGTAGGAGAGATATTGTAGAACATGATCGCTGGGAAGCCAGCGAATCCGATCATGTCCCCAATGGAGCAACTGGCAAATATTTCCTTGAGTGATCACCACGCCTTTAGGCTTGCCGGTTGAGCCCGATGTATAGACCACATAAGCTGGGTGATCGTTCGTGACCGAGTTAGTCGGGTTCTCCACTCCAAACTGGCAAATTTCTTCTTTGTCAAGGGCATCCAGAAATATATACCGTATAGGCAACTGCGGCAATTGTTCGAGCAGCCATCGCTGAGTCAAAAGTACCGGCACCTGGGTGTCTTGAAGGATAAATGCGAGCCGATCTTTAGGAGACGATGGATCTAGCGGAACATAACCCGTTCCAGCCTTGAGTACAGCTAATATGCCTATGACCATCTCCAGAGAGCGTTCAACACAGATCCCCACCAGATCATTGCCTTGAATACCTATATGCTGCAAATAGTGCGCCAGTTTATTCGCTCGCCGATTTAACTCTTGATAAGAAAGCTGTTGATCTTCAAATACGAGTGCGGTAGAATCAGGAGTACGCTCTACCTGTGCCTCTACTAACTGATGGAGGTACGAGGTCCGAGGATATGCCACCTGAGTGTTATTCCATTCTACCAGCTGTTGATCTCGTTCAGCTTCTGAAAGCATTGGCAGGGCTGAAAGATGTAGCTCAGGCTGAGAGACCATCCCCATCAAAAGGGTGCGCAAATGTTCGCCCATGCGCTCGATTGTTGCCGGTTTAAAGAGATTTGTATTATATTCAAATCCTCCACGAATTCCTTGTTCAGTATCGGTCAAATGCAATGTAATATCAAATGAGGAAGCATTCGTTGGAACTAAAAAGGAGCGAACCGCAATACTCGTCACCTGACGTGAAGGTTTGGGCGCATTCTGTAAGACAAGCATTACCTGAAAAAGTGGATTGAAGCTCAGATCGCGCTCTGGCTGGAGCTCCTCAACCAGCCTTTCAAAGGGAAGGTCTTGATGGTCATAGGCCTCCAACGCAATTTTACGCACACGCCCCAGCAAGTCCCGGCATGTTGGATCTCCTGATAGATCTATACAGAGCACAACTGTATTGACGAAGAAGCCAATCAGCCCTTCTACCTCTGGTCTGGTACGGTTGGCAATTGGCGAACCAACAGCGATATGGCGCTGGCCGCTATAACGGAAGAGCAAGACTTGAAAGGCTGCTAGCAAGGTCATAAACAGGGTCACTTCTTCTTGCTGACTGAATGCCTTGATGTCCTCGCTCAAGCTTTTAGATAAGCTGAACGGAATGAAGGTACCTTCAAATGTTTGTACAGCGGGCCGCGGAAAATCGGTTGGCAATTCTAGTATTGAAGGCACATCTGCCAGTTGCCGTCTCCAATACGCCACATGCGCCTGGAAAAGTTCTCCTTGTAGCCACTGACGTTGCCAAATCGCATAATCGGCATATTGAAGAGGTAAATCGGGCAATGGAGACGCTTTTCCTTGCGAGAAGCTCTCATAGAGGCTGACAAGCTCATGCTCAAATATCCCCGCGGACCACCCATCAGCAATGATATGATGTTGATTCAGGAGCAATATATGTTCCTGGCGTCTTAAGCGCAAAAGCAGCATACGTAGAAGCGGACCCCGTACCAGATCAAAGGGACAGTGTATTTCTTCAGAAATGATACGTAGCACTGCCGCTTCCTGGTCTACCTCAGACAAAGATTGCAGATCAATGATAGGCAAGGATACGGAAAGCGACGGGGAGATAACCTGAACAGGTTGCCCTTGAACCGTGGCAAAAGTTGTACGAAGTATTTCATGGCGGCGCACAATTTCGTTCAAGCTACGTTCAAGCGCCGATACTTCCAGCATACCCTGCAAACGGATATTGAGAGGAACATTATAATGATACTGATCCGGTATCAGTTGCTCAATAAACCATAGACGCTGCTGAGAAAATGAGAGCGGTATAGCTTCTGGCCGGGCAACCGCAGTTAATGGAGGGGCCTGTATTCCTTGCTCTGCCTGTTGCAGGTTTTCAATGTACCTGGCAAGATCTGAGACAAATGGATTTTCAAAGAACGCCAGTAAAGGAACTTCTACATTAAATATACTACGAATACGAGAAATGGCCTGAGTAACAAGGAGAGACTGACCACCTAATTCGAAAAAATTGTCATGTGCGCCTACCCTCTCTACCTTCAGCACGTACGTCCAAATATCTGCTACCACTTCTTCAAGAGGATTTTGAGGAGCTACAAAGAGATCATCGGATGTTTGCTGTGGAGCGGGCAATGCCCGGCGGTCAACCTTTCTATTGGGTGTCAGCGGCAAAGCTTCCAGCAAGAGCATAGCGGAGGGCACCATATAATCAGGTAAACGCTCCTGTAAGTAGTGGCGCAGTTCTCCGGTCGTCAGATGCTCTCCCTGAGCCAACACAACATAGGCGACTAAACGTTTATTCCCAGGCGTATCTTCGCGGACTATGACCACGCATTCTTGCACTTGTGCGTGACCTCGTAGTACTTCTTCGATTTCGCCCAGTTCGATGCGGAAGCCACGCAGCTTCACCTGATAGTCAGCACGCCCAACAAATTCTATATTGCCATCTGATAAGTAGCGTGCCAGATCGCCCGTCTTGTAAAGTCTGGAACCGGGAGGACCAAATGGATCGGGAATAAAACGCTCGGCAGTTAGTTCTGGCCGATTGAGGTAGCCAATGGCGAGTCCATCGCCTCCAATATATAACTCCCCAGGCATAATCATAGGAACTGGACGTAATTGCTGATCTAACAAGTAGATGCAGGTATTCTGGATAGGGCGTCCTATCGGTGCATTCCTCTGTTGCGGACTGTGCCGCGACACGTTATAGAGCGTGGCACAAATACTGGCTTCGGTCGGCCCATAGGCATTGATAATCTGTAACGCTGGCAATGGAGCATTGATCTCTCCCAATAACGCTTCTGGAATTGGTTCTACACCCACCATCAGGCGACGTAAAGAGAGAAGAAACGCACCTCGTCGCAATCTCGCCGCAAAGTTTGCAAGCATAAAAGGAGGGATATAAGCACTATGAATTTGATAAGTCTCAAGCCAGGTAAAAAAGAGCTCGCTGTCCCTATAGGTATGTTCAGGAGTGAGGTAGAGAGCTCCTCCAGCAATCAAAGTTGAAAAAATCTCGTAAACTGAAGCATCAAAATTCAAGCTGGTCCAGAGGCTGCCACGATCTCCAGCGAAAATCGGCTGCCTCTGTTCAAAATCCAGGAGCACATTGACCACTCCTGTATGCCTAACACATACTCCTTTGGGACGACCAGTAGAGCCTGAAGTATAAATTACATAAGCTGTATTATCCGCCTGGGAACCTCTGACGCTATTTTGCGCACTTTCCTGGGCAATAACTTGCCAGTCCCTATCCAAGCAAATGAGAGGGGCAGTAGATTGAGCAAATATAGCTGTGAGATGCTGTTGAGTCAGTACTACTGCTGCCTGGGCATCAGACAACATGAAAGCAACTCGTTCCTTTGGGTAGGCCGGATCTAGTGGTACATAAGCTCCTCCAGCCTTGAGAATTCCCAATATGCCCAGAATCATCTCTGGCGTTCTCTCCATAGAAAGGCCAACCAGCACTTCCGGTCCCACCCCCAGTTTCTGGAGATACTGTGCTAATTGATTAGCCCGTCGATTCACTTCCTGATAGGTGATCTGCTCATCTTCGAGTGCCAGAGCGATACTATCGGGTATACGTTCTGCATGGGCTTCAAAAAATTGATGCAAACACCGATCATGAGGATAAGCAGTCGTATTTGCATTCCACTCTATTATAAGCTGTTGACGTTCAGCGGCAGTTAGCAGTGGCAGATCGACGAGAAGCTGGTCTGGATTGGCTATAATCCCTGCAAGCAAAACCTGAAAGTGCCCAAGCATACGAACAATGGTCGAGGTATGAAACAGATAAAAATTGTATCTTAATTCCCCGCCTAGCCCGTAGGGCTCTTCCTGGATCGATAAATCCAGGTCGAACATCATAGGTTCACAACCAATATCCATCATCGATATATTGAGATTGGCAGAGTGAAATTCCGTTTGTGAAGGGGATTGCAAAGTAAACGTCACCTGGAAAAGGGCATGGCGGCTCAGATCGCGCTCGATTTGCAGTTCTTCTAAAAGCATTTCATAGGGAAGAGCCTGATGAGCATACGCCCCCGATACCACCTGACGAACACGATCTAGCAATGCTCGGAATGTGAGGTTGCCGGACAACTCTGTACGCAGAATCAGCATATTAGCAAAATTGCCGATAAGGGTCATTGTGTCATCTTCGCGTAGGCTAACAGGGGTACCGACGACGATGTCGTGCTGTTGGCTATAGCGAAAGAGCAAAACTTGAAACACCGCTAGTAAGGTTACAAACAGTGTAGCGCCCTCTTTTTGAGAGAAACGTTTGAGTTGTTCGCTAAGGCTTTTTGGCAAGAGAAAGCGCTCGGATGCAGCCTGGAAGGTTTGAATAGCAGGACGTGGGCGGTCAGTAGGCAAAGCGAGCATTGGCGAGACACCGGCCAGGTGCGATTTCCAATAGGCAAGATGTTGCTGGAATACTTCTCCCTGAAATTGTTGACGCTGCCGCAGAGCGAAATCGACATACTGTATCGGTAAAGCAGGTAATGGTGAGGATCTTCCACCTGAAAAAGCTTCATAGAGTGCAATAAGCTCGCGTATAAATATATCGACCGAACCTTTGTCCAAGATGATGCGATGCACATGCGCCAATAAGACATATTCATCATTATTTAAATGTAGCAATGAGAAGCGCATCAGTGGCCCACGATCCAAATCGAATGACCGCTCGGCTTGCAGTGTGACCAGCCGAGCAACTTCCTTTTCTTTCTCTTTATTTGCCTCAGACAATGTTCGTAAATCTATAATGGATAAATCTGGCAGAAGTACTTTGCTTATTATTTGAACTGGCTGTTCACCCTGAATTGTAAATGTGGTACGCAAGCTATAGTGACGCGATACTATTTCAGCAAGACAGCGTTTCAGTACGATTTGCTTTAACGGTCCCCGGATACCTAAAGAAAAGGGTAAATTATGGAAAGAGCCATCAGATGCTAACTGATCAAGGAACCATAAACGCTGCTGACCCAAGGAGAGGGGAAAAGTTCTGGCCTTACCTGCCTGCTTGCGCATCAACTGGCCCAGTAATTGACGCTTTTCTTCTAATGAGAGGTTAGCTATGTGCTGAGAGAGATCGCTCATCTGTTTACCTTCTCCTGAGTGAACACCCCAACCAAGAAATAAATTTGCTTGATTCATTGGCCAGAGAAGCGAAAATAGTTGGTTCCCGCAGATTTTCGTCTTTCACAATTCGAGCTTATTCTTACCATTAATATGCTTGAACGCAATATACTTATATGATATAGTAATCTTGTTAATGAGTCAATAGAGCTTCGATGATCTCAGGGCTATTTAATTCTGCTGAAACGAGAAAGGAAAAAGAAAAACAGAAGGACCATTCTCTTCTAGAATGAGCCTACCAAAACCAAGCTCAGAAAGCAGGAACGATCCCGATGGAAACTATCATACAGCAAGACGCAACGGTATGAGACGGATGGGAGAACGAGACAGATGTGTTCTCGATTTATGCAGCTATGGGGCAACAGACGGATAAACGCCGAAAGCAGGGAAGAAGATATCCCCTTGCACTGATCTTGACCTATATCTTGCTGGCAAAAGCAGCGGGAGAAACCACCTTACAAGCCATAGCCGAGTGGATACGGTTGCGAGGAAGTTGGTTGCAAGAGGTGCTACCAGGGGTGAGAGGAGCATTTCCCTGTCCAGCGACCTACAGCAATGTGTTACGAGCCATTGATTCCAATGAACCAGGTGCTGATGCCATTGTTAACATGCAAGAATGGGTCTACGGCATCACCTTTCTCTCCCCTTCCCAGGCTGCTCCACAGCGACTGCTTTCGCTGCTGAGAGCGCACTGGACCATTGAGAATCGGCTCCACTGGAGACGAGATGTTACCATGAGAGAGGATGCCTCTCAGGTGCGCAAGGGCTGTGCCCCGCGCGCCTTAGCTGTGCTCAATAGCTTCTTGCTTGCTCTTTTTGATTGGCTCAAGGTCCGCAATGTTGCCAGTCAGATGCGTTTCTTTAATGCTCAGCCTTTTCTGGCCCTTTCCCTGCTCATTCGTCCTTTATTGACAGAGAATTAAATAGCCCTGCGATGATCTATAGGACCTTCCTTCTTATTTTCTGATAAAAGGGGGCTAGAAAATGTGTGATAGGTAACCATTGAATTAATATCCACTTTCGTGTGTTCCACTAGAAGCCCTTCCTGCCATTTTGCTATTTATTGATCGTTTGAAAATATATCTAGAGGCTTAGAGCGAGGTGTAGTATATGCGCGCAACAGTTTTTCATAATCCAAGGGATGTCCGCATTGAAAATGTACCCGATCCAACGCTTCAGTCAGCTACTGACGCTATTGTGCGCATAACACACGCGTGCATTTGTGGATCAGACCTGTGGCCGTATCGAGGCATGAAGCAATGGAAAACAGGCTGGCGATTGGGCCACGAATGGATGGGGATAGTCGAAGAGACCGGTTCAGAGGTCTCCACAGTAAAACGTGGAGACTATGTGCTTGCTCCTTTCGTGTTTTCTGACGGCACCTGTGAATTCTGTCTCAACAACCTTCATACCTCGTGTACTCATGGCGCGATCTGGGGAAAAATATACGATGGTGGGCAGGCAGAAGCGGTGCGCGTGCCGTTTGCTGATGGGACGCTTGTGGTGTTGCTAGCTTTTGTCAAAGAGGAAGAAAGCCTGCTTACTGCACTCCTCCCACCGACTGATGTCATGGGAACGGGACATCACGCTGCTCTGAGCGCAGGCATACGACCAGGAAGTACTGTTGTGATAGTTGGTGATGGAGCCGTTGGCCTCTGCGGCATTCTGGCTGCAAGGCGGCTAGGTGCCGAACGAATTATGCTTTTGGGGCACCATCACAACCGTCTAGCCCTGGTACAACACTTTGGCGCTACGGACGTTATCATGAGCCTTGGGAAACAGGAAGCCGACGAAGTATTCGAGCAACTTAAAGGTGGTGCAGAATCAGTGATTGAGTGCGTTGGTACGAAGTCTGCTATGGATATGGCTATAAGAATAGCACGTCCAGGCGGAAATATTGGCTATGTTGGAGTGCCTCAAGGCAGTGAAAACCTTGATCTAGAAAGAATGTTCGCCAAGAATATTACGTTGCGCGGAGGTATCGCACCCGTACGCGCCTATATTCCTGAGCTACTTCCAGATGTGCTGGCTGGTAAGCTCGACCCTTCTCCGATATTTGACCTGATCACCGACCTCTATGGAGTGCCAGATGGTTACGTTGCAATGGATCAGCGCACTGCCATCAAGGTTATGATACGACCTTAGACAATTTCAGATACATGGCACTATGAGAATTTCTCCCGGTTTGTCAATGAGAGGATTGGAAAATCATGCTCCCTAAACCAGAACATCTGAGCTTTGAGTATGCTAAAGAGTACCAGGACCAAACAGTCGTAGCAGCCTATAAGTATAGACCTCCTTATCCTGCAGAAATCTATGACCTTCTAGTTTCGCTTATACATGCAGAGAAATCACGTATCTTGGATATCGGATGCGGCCTCGGCGATATCGCTCGTCCTTTAGCTACCCGCGTTGCACAGATAGACGCGATAGATGCCTCAACACACATGATAACCCTGGGTAAAACATTACCTGGAGGAGATAATCCCAGCCTTCATTGGATTTGTGGGCGGGTAGAAAACGTTACATTTGAGAGCTTATATGAACTAATCACGGCTGGTGAGAGCTTACACTGGATGGACTGGGAACTGATCTTTCCGCGTTTTCACGCTCTTCTTGCACCTGGTGGATACTTGGCTCTTGCCCATCGTTGGGAGTTATCTAACGCCTGGACACTGGCTTTAAATCGATTGATTATACGTTATTCAACCTACCAATCATATAAAGGACATGACATTGTTCATGAACTGCAACGCCGCAAGCTTTTTACCATCGTTGGTCAACACCGCACTGCGCCAGTTAATTTCCACCAATCGGTTGACGATTACCTTACCGGGTTGCATTCCCGGAATGGTTTGTCGTGTGAACGCCTTCATCCTGAGGATAGAGCGGCTTTTGATCACGCCGTACGAAAACTACTTGCGCCTTTTGCGCAAAACAATATGCTTTCTTTAAAAATTATGGGAGAAGTAATCTGGGGAACACCCGTGTTTCTTTATGAATAACCCGACTGCTTCCCAAAACTCCGCTTCAGTCCAGATTTTAAATTTGCGCACTGATAGCAAGAAGCTTATTTTTGTAAATCTTCACAGAAAGGTCTTCCAATGTCAACGTCCAACGTTCAGGTCCATTGCCCCGTATGTGACGGCCATTTTCGTCGTTTTCTACCATATGGTAAAAGTATTCCCCTCAGTCCACTACGCCCATACGCATTATGCCCATCTTGCAGATGTATGGAAAGGCATCGCTTGCTTTGGCTATATCTGCAGACACAGACGAACATCTTTACCGATACAGTTAGTGTATTGCATGTGGGACCTGAGCCTCAGATTCAGAAGCAGCTACAATCGCTCAGCAATTTAACGTACTTGAGTATAGACATAGACTGCCAGTGGGCTATGATGAAACTTGATGTTTCTGACATGCCATTTGCAAACGATACATTTCATATTATTCTGTGCATACACGTTCTGCAGGCTGTTAGAGATGATCGAAAAGCCCTTAGTGAATTATTTCGGGTACTCAAGCCGAATGGATGGGCAATTTTGCAGGTTCCTATAGATGTAAATCAACCTCACACCGTAGATACAGCTCTTGTTGTCCTCCAACAAGAGAATGCTTCACAATTTTCTCCTGCACGTCTATATGGGCAAGATTATTTGGAACTCCTGCAACAAGCAGGATTCGATGTCCATATAGATGATTTCGTTAGAAGATTACCACAAAATCTTATTACATGTTATGGACTGAATCCAAACGAAGATATTTACATTTGCTACAAGGGCTAGTACAAGTTAGCCCTGCGAAATGGCTCCAAGCCGACAGGAACGGGTTGGAAGGGCTCTTCCAGCTGAGCTTGTGGCCTGGATGGGGTTTTCCTCTCATCCTCTTGAGCTTTAAGCAGCTTTGGCGGCTGCGATATGGTGCAGATTGCTGGTCAGGATCCCCCACCCCACCCAGCGTTCCATCCCGTCAGGCCCGTGATAGGAGCATTTGCGTAAGCCGTAATCCCTTCTCAGACTGTGGATGCGTCCCTCAATGCCCGCGCGCCAGCGATAGGCCCGCTTCCATCGGCGGGAGCGCTCCTCTTCTCGCCGCACTGCTGAGACGCTGCCCAAAGCTGGGATAGCCACGACCTGGACGCCGGCAGCTTTTGCCTGCTGTGCGGTGGTTGGCGAGTGAATCCCTCGATCCCCTGCCATCTGTTGCGGAGGGTGCCCAAAGAGCCCCTGATGATGCGCCAGGGCAGGCAGTCCTTGTCCTCGATCAGATTCTCCATCTGCGAGCACTTGATAGCGGGTTACGATGCCCCCCTCGACTTCATCGAGCACCACCTGCCTGCCGAACTCGATCTGCGCTCCCCCCTTGTGTCGTGGGATGGCTCGCGTGTGCGGTTCATACAAGCTGAGCACTTTTGCTTTCGCTTCCACCTTACCTCCTGCGAGCACCCGCACCCGTGCCTGGGTGATCACGCGTTCAATCAGCGGCAAGACCGACGTGACACCCTCCAGCAGGCGCTTGGCTGGCTGTTCGCTTGACTGCCCCAGGACAGCCGTTACCCGTTTGACCTGCGTCACCATCTGCTCGGTGGTCTCAATCAAGTGTCGGTAGAGCGTGCGCTGCTCTTCTTCCTTGGTCTCGCTCTTGCGCCGCAGGAACCGGTGCAGGGATTGGGCCGTTCGCCGTGCCGTGCGTAATCGGCTCCGGCACAGCTCTTTGACCTGGGTGACGCGCGTCCCTGCTTGCGCCACGAGCGGTTTGGCGCGTTGCACCAAGCGGGCACAGGTGGCATCGAGGCGCAGCTTGCGCCCTCGCGTGACTTTGGCCTGTGTGGCCAACTCGACCACCCGGTCATTGAGCGCATGCAGGGTCTCTGGCCGCAACGTGTGCGCCCAGCGAATAAGAGTACTCTCATCGGGAAGGGGTTGAAAGGAGACACGGGTGAACCAGCGCAGCACCAGGCTATCTGCCACACGGTCCAGGGTTTCTTGATAACTCCAGCCATAGAGATGCTTGACCAGGAGCAGGCGCAGAATCACCTCGACGGGTGTTGAATGCCGCCCACGCACCAGGGTATAACGATGGCGATGGCCCAAATCGGCGCGAACCATCATATACAGGTCATCATCATCGAGGAACAGATCAAGTTGCTTGAGCACTGGATCAGTCTGCTCGGCCAATTCGGGCACCCGTGCAAACACATCTTCTGCAGGATAGCGATCAACTAGCATGTTTTTGCTCCTCAGGTACGTCCCTTTAGGCATTCTGTCACTCGTCTTTCTTCTCTTTGACGATCCCAAGCCCTTCTCCGGGCCTCATTTCGCAGGGCTAACTTGTACTAGTCTAGGAGTATTTTACTACGCTAGCTCAGAGAATTAAGTAGTCCTGGCGGACAATTTGTGGGCATGTCTGCGCCAATAAATGGGTAAGCTGGAGAGCCCTGAAGATGGGCATGTTGGGAGGTGCGAAGCGTATGGACATGCCTACTTCAGATGGCTCTCTCGCACATGGAGCGAAGACTCTCGCATAGTGGCCCTGTAGGGAAGACCTCCCAACGGAGCCAGAAGCGTCGCAGTGGCGAGCGGTTAGAACTCGATGTCCTCCAATGGTACTGTGCGCTTCTCTTCTGCCGACCGGTATGCGCCCAGGATGACCTGAAGCACGTTGATGCCGTCGTCCTCGTTGTGAATGGGGCGTCGTCCCTCTTTGAGGAGGGCGATGAAGTCTGCAATTTCGGCATTGAACGTCTGCACCGATGGCAACTTGACCGTATTGATGACGACCGGCATCTGGCCCCGCACTCGGTAGCGCAGGTCTCGACCATCGCTGGAGAGGTAGCCCTTTTCGGCCACCAGGGAGAAACGCTCGGTGGTATCTGCAGGCTCATAGGCCCAACTGGTGACGATATGGCCGACCGAGCCATTCTCGAAGCGCACCAGCACCTGAGCGGAGTCTTCGCCATCCATGAAGTCAAGACGATGCTGACTGATCATCGCCGTCACTTCAACCGGCTTGCTATCTGCCAGGTACAGCAACATATACGTTGGATGATAGCCGGTATCGATCAGCTCGCCGCCGCCGATGAACTGGCGATGTGCGCGCCATCCCATCGTTGCGGGGTTGAAGTGGTGATAGAAGCTATCCGTGGTACGAATTTCGTAGACCTTCCCAAAGGTGCCTTCGTCGATCAGCTTGCGGGCGAGCTGGATCGGCGGCGTGAACAACTGATTATGGGCACACATCAGCGTCACTCCATTGGCTACAACGGCCTTTTTCACCTCTGCTGCCTCCTCCAGTGTGAGACAGAGAGGCTTCTCACAGAGGATATGTTTCCCCGCCTGGGCTGCTGCGACAATGGCATCCTTGTGCAGATGATGTGGCAAACAGATGTCCACTGCATCGACATCGCTTTCGGCCAGCAGCGTTGCGATATCGCTAAAGATGGAAGCGCCACCAGCTTGCTCCGCCCGCCTCTGTGCGTGCTCGGCAACGATATCACACACGGCGGTGATGCGCGCATCCTCAACTTTGAGATAGCCGTTGAGGTGTGGCTCCGCAATACCACCACAGCCAATGAGTCCAACCTTGATCGTCATGCACGTCTCCTCGTTGTATAGGCACTAACTTCTTCCCTCCGCGTGAACGCGTGGGGTCGTTGACTACGTCAAATGGATAGTTCTGTCAGTTTTACCGCCGTTTTCTTTTGCACTGAGAGGTTTGCGGCCTCCATCAACATCGTTAACTCAAGGGCCATCTGGATATTCTCGTCGGCTGTGGTGCCCTCCTGAATATGCGTGACCCATTGCTGGAAGGCCATTGGTTTATCGGGGGGGATGCGGTTGGTGCGATCATTCCACTGGCGGCTCCCTTCTTCTCCAAGCGCCGTGCTGCGGATCAGCAACCTGTGCTCCGTCTTGCTATTCAGATCGCCAACGCCACTGCCGTGTCTAGCTTCGCTCAGGCGATCTGCAACGCATGGCGTGCCGTAGAAGAGGCTCCCTTCGGTTCCGTGGATCTCGATAGTCAATGGGGAGAAGTGGTTGACAAAACCGGCTTCCACGATGCCCAGCGCTCCCTGTGGATACTGCAAAACGGCTACCGCGTTATCCTCCACCTCGCGTCCGGTCATATAGCCGTAATACGCACTCACGCTCTCTGGCAGTCCCAGAAAGAGGCGAGCCAGATACATCGGATGACAACCGAGGTCGATCAGCGCGCCGCCCCCACACTGCTCCAGACTGTAGAAATGAGCTGGGAGCCAGCCATTGGGTCTGTCGGGCGAACGTAATGCGCCATTATGCGAGAGCCGTGTGCGTACCAGCGTCAGTTCTCCAAGAACCTTCTGTTCTACTATCTGCTGAATCGCCAGGGTATAGCCGTGGTAGAGGCGAGGAAGTGAGACTGCCAGCTTGACGCCGCTTTTCTCGACCGCGGCCAGAATCTCGTGACATTCGTGCAACGTGGTGGCGAGAACTTTTTCCGTGAATATATGTTTCCCTGCGCGAGCTGCCGCGACCATCACATCGCGATGGATACTGGTGGGCGTATCGATAATGACGGCATCGATATCTGGTTGTTTGAGCAGCTCGTCGAGACTTTCATAGAAATGGACTCCCAGAGCTGTTGCTTCTGCACGTCCTCTTTGCGGATTCTCATCCCAGGCCGCCACGATCTCTGTGGCCGGATTTTCTAGCGCCTGCCTCATATAATCATGTGCGTGAACATGCCAGAAGCTGATCATGGCAACCCGAATCATCTTGACCTCCTTTGGAATTGCGACTAAACACATCTGTTATCACTCATTCTACTCGCCAGCGAGACTTTAGTACAGCCCCACGAATAACATAGTGTTGACGAGGTCAAAACGGGCTACTTGCGAGGGAGATGGAAATTGTTTTGGTGTGAGCATGAGAAACCAATGTGCCAACGCTATCGATCCCGGGAGCAGGACAGGCTTCTCTGCAGATGAAGAGCAGCCTTGAAAGAGAACGGAATTGCAAGCGTATATGCAGATGAAGAGGGCGCGACGATGGAAGCAGGGCAAGCGTGCCTCGACAAAGCGTGAGCAGCCATGATATGATAGCAGTGATTTCATAAGTGAAGATCATGCAGAGGGAAGTTTGAAAGGGCATACCCTGATGGAACGGACACAACTATCACAGGCACGACACAAAAAGTTTTGGACGCTTGAAGAGGCTGCCGAGCATATCGGTGTTGATGTCAATACCCTGCATAAGTGGGAACACAACAAAGCATCGCCACGGGCCTATAACCTACAGCGAATTTGCGAAGTCTATCAGATGACAGCGGAAGAGCTAGGGCTTGTGGTTGCCGCTTCATCACCTACGGTTATCCAGTCTGATATAACGTATGCCGCTATTACTGATTTTCTTGAGCACGATTTAACATTACATCTCATGGATGTTGTTTCAAGCTGGAATTCCACCGAGTATGACCAGCTTCAAAACAATCTTATGGGCTTACTTGAGGAGTACAGCATGGATACCACTAGCGGGATGATTACACGTCGTGACACGCTACGCCGGTTAGCTGCAATGCCCTTTGCAACGTTTGGGCTTGCTCGTAATCTTACCAGTTCTCCTCTTCAACCCTCTGAAGAGATGCTCAAACAGTACGCAAGCGCCATTACTGCCTGTTGGGAACTAAGCAAAAGCGATGATACACTTGATATCCAGATGGCTTTTGAGGGTGTTTCCGCTTACCTTCCGGTGCTACGGGCAATTGTGAAGGATTTTTCACAATATCGCAAGCAAGCAGCAAGCCTAGCAGGGCAAGGGGCGCTACTACAGACCTTGCTTGGCTGGCATCTTCAAGGACTCAAAGAGGCGGCGCGCTATGCGCAAGACGCTGTGAAGTATAGTAAAGAAGCGGGCGATACGCCGTTACTTCTTGCGACCTTAGATTACTTGGCATGGGTCTACTACTATGACAAAAAGGCGAGCAAGGCGCTAGAGACTATTCAGCAGTCAATACCACTGCTCAAACAGAAGCAACCGTTACCCTCTCGTTTGTTGGGCGGGATCTATAGCACGCTTGCCCTGATGCAATCAAAAAATGGGCAATCGGGCATGCTTCCCTTGCGTCAAGCCGCCGAGTCCTTTTTTAGTGGCAAACAAGAGGAATCGCGCTTTGTCTACATGGATTACACCGTTTCAGACCTGGTACTCAATGATGCAATGGTACACTATCAGCAAGCTGCCTACGATAAAGCCTTAGACTCCCTAAGCCAACTCGTTGACCCTGAGCACCTTACGCTGAAAATGGTGCTTCCTGAGCGTTCACGCGTTGAGGCGCTCAATGTGATGACGCTTGCTTCTTTGAAGCATCCACAGAAAGACATGGAACGCTCTCTGCACTTTTGGTATGCGGGTATCCAGGGAGCAAAAGCACTGCGAAGCGAACAGCGATTCGATGAAGCGGTAGCAGCATTTGATATTATGGATGCTTTATGGTCAGGTGAGAGGCGCATTAAAGAGTTACAGCCCCTTACTATCCACTGGTAACAAACCTCCTCCCCCACAAAGCACTGCTTGTATGGCAGTGCTTTTTTATTGTCTTGCGCAGAGAAACGCTAAAAGAACGCGGAACAACGCCAAATAAGGAAAGGAAACGCCGAGAGAACTCCAAAGAGGGAAGATACAAGAAGGGATAGACAGGAAACAGGGTAACGAAGGCGCACAACACGCGCTACACTTATCCCTAGCGCCGATGCTGGTGTCAGAAACCGCTCAAGCTTCCTTGCTCACACAGAGGCGCTTACACGCTGCTTACGAGATCAGGTCTGTACCCCTGTTTCCGGCAGGGGCAAACAAAGAATCATAGAAAGG
>DATGMF010000094.1:0-68130 GCA_035293765.1 Ktedonosporobacter sp. | reverse complement strand
GCAAGCAGCCCAGGCAGATGATCAGCGCCTGGTGGCGTATGTGGAGGCCAGGCCGGGAGCGGTGCTCAGCGTGGACGAGTTGAGGCAGCGCTTGCAGGAGCGATTGCCGGGGTATATGCAACCAGGAGTGTTGCTGCCGCTGGAGCGGCTGCCCCGGCTCGCCAACGGGAAGATCAACTGGAGGCAACTACCGTCCCCTGTGGGGATGGTGGTCCAGCGGCAGCCAGAGCAGCGTCCGGCGACGGGGGTGGAGGAGGTGCTGCGCGGGATCTGGCAGGGAGTGCTGGCGCTGGAGCAGCCAGTGGGGCTCACGGAGAACTTTTTTACCCTCGGGGGTCATTCACTGCTCGCCACACAAGTCATTTCCCGAATACGGGCTATCTTTCATGTAGACATCTCATTGCATGATTTCTTTAAAACACCTACTATTGCGGCTCTCGCATTGTTTATCGAAGAGAGTAGCGGTACAAAAAAAGAAGAAGAGTATATAGAAACAACACATGTAGATATTAATCAGCTCACCACAGAGGAGATAGATACGCTTCTAAGTCATTTGCTCCAAAGTTATGGAGACCTTGAACCTTAAAGGAACACATCACTTGCTTGTACTCAAAAAGACTATCACCACTCATCGCTGCGGTCGCCTGGGCTTCGAGCTGTTTAAGGTGACCGGCAGCGCGTTTACACATTTTGTGCGCGATGAGTATACCACCTTACCAGAGCGCGTTGACCGGCCTCTGTTTATGGCCCTCGACGTGTTCTGGCAATACGCCGATCCCACGCCCCTGGCTGATTCACAGCATGCTCACTACGTTCCCGCCGATGGCGATTGGGTTACCAGAGCCACCGTTTCTGGACGAGGTACCGATTCGCTTCGGCATAGCCGATCCGCAGGCACACTACCATGTGCCTCTGCTCGTCTCGCCCTGGGCTTATAGCACCTATCGCGACAGCTAAGACGACCTGTTTTGCCAGTCCGGCACGTACTATTTCTATAAGTAGTCAATCTCACCTGTTAGAGAAAGCTGGTACCTATGTGGCAAACGTACCTGCGTCCAGGTAGTCTTGCTGAAGCACTCGGCCTGCTTCGCTCTTATGGCAAAGAGGCGCGGCTTGTGGCTGGTGGTACCGATGTGCTGATCGAGCTCCAACGAGGAGTGAAACCAACATCGTCACTGATCGATATCACCACTCTCCATGATTTGAAGTATGTGCGGCTCACGGATGGTTGCTTACACATTGGCGCACTGGCAACGCATAATGATATCATCGGCTCGCAGGCGTGCAGGCAGTATGCGCGTCCACTGGTCCAGGCGTGCTGGGAAGTGGGCGCCCCGCAGATCCGCACTCGCGCCACGGTCGTCGGCAACGTCGTCACCGCTTCACCCGCTAACGATACTATCACGCCTCTGATGGCGCTCGGCGGGGAGGTAGTGCTGCTGAGTAGCGCGGGCGAGCGTGTTATTCCTCTCCACCAATTTTACTCTGGGGTGCGGCGCACTATCTGCCGTCCCGACGATCTGGTGCGCGAGATCCGCGTACCCGTTTTATCCCCTGACCAGCACGGCCTATTTTTAAAGCTGGGCTTGAGGCGCGCGCAGGCCATCTCGATCATCAATGTCGCTTTTGTACTGACCTTTGCAAACGATGATTCTGTAAGCGAGGCAAAGATCACGCTTGGCAGCCTGGCTCCAACCATCGTCCACGCGACCACAGCCGAGGAGTATCTGAAGGGCAAGCAACTCGACGAGACTGTCTGTCAGGAAGCTGGCAAGCTGGCCTGCATCGATATTCGTCCTATCGACGATGTACGCGCTACGGCCTCCTATCGACACCATCCCGGAAATTGATACCGTTGGCGAATTGCCGGGAGCACTAGACGGAAAGGATGACATCGAGTAAGCTAGCTGCAAAGCACTGTTGAGGAGATCGAACCAAAGCCAGGAAAAGGAGCGCACTAACGATGTCATTGCACCCAGAGAAAATAGGAGCAATACCAGAAGAAACAGCCCGTATTGCGAAAGCATGCTTCCCAAAGGGAAACCGTTATATCCGCTTACGAGAGACCTTAGGAACGATTTTTGATGATAACGAGTTTGCTGACCTGTTTCCCAAAAGAGGGCAACCAGCAGAAGCTCCGTGGAGATTAGCCCTGGTTTGCTTGGTGCAGTACATGGAAGAGCTGACAGACCGTCAGGCTGCTGACACCGTGCGCTCCCGCATGGACATCAAATATTTGCTGGGATTGGAGTTGACCGACCCAGGCTTCGATTTTAGTGTGCTCTCCGAGTTTCGGACTCGTCTGGTGGAGCATCAAGCGGAGCACCGCCTCTTCGAACTCCTTGTGACCAGGTTGGGTGAACAAGGCTACCTCAAAAAACGAGGAAGCCAGCGGACTGACTCCACGCATATTCTGGCGGCAGTGCATCGTTACCATCGTGTCGAACTGCTCCCGGAGACGCTGCGGGCTGCCCTGAACGAGGTGGCGGTCCAGGCTCCCGAATGGCTGCAATCGTGGGTGCCCGTTGACTGGTTCAAGCGCTATGGGCGCCGCATCGAAGAAGCCAGATTATCGATCAAGAAAGAAGAGCACGAGGCATTTTTGGAACAGGTTGGACGGGATGGCTCACAACTGCTTTCGAGGCTCTATCAAGAAGAGGCGCCTGCTCTGCTGATCCACTTACCTCAGGTCCAAATCCTGCGACAAATCTGGGTTCAGCACTTTTTCTGGGAAGATGGTCAATTACGTTGACGAAACAAAGATACCCTTCCTCCTTCGCATCTCACCTTGCGCTCGCCTTATGATCCAGAAGCTCATATTGGGAAAAAAGGTGGATTTGCTTGGTATGGATATAAAGTCCATCTCTCGGAGACGTGTGATGCTGACTATCCTCATCTGATCACCTGTGTTCAGACGACGGATGCAACGGCTTCTGACATGAACCAGACGCAGTTGATTCATGAAGAATTAGAACGCCGTGATGTGCTGCCCCAGACGCATTTGGTCGATGCAGGCTATGTCGATGCGGGATTGCTTGTCGAGAGCCACGAACGCTATGAGGTGGAGTTACTGGGACCAGTCAGCAGAAATAACCAATGGCAAGCCAAAGCAGGAAAAGGCTATGATCTCTCAGGATTTGAAGTAGATTTTGAGACGAAAGAAGCTACATGTCCACAAGGGCAGAAGAGCATCGACTGGAAGGACATGCGTGATCAACATGGACATCCCAAACTCTATATTCGCATTGACGAACAAACGTGTCGCCAATGCTCTTGCCGCTCTCTCTGCACGCGTGCGGAAATGAAGCCCAGACGTTTGTCTATACGTTCTCAAGAGGAATTTCTTCAGCTCCAGCGCCGACGCAAGGAGCAAGAAACAGAAATATTTCAGGTCACGTATGCCAAACGCGCGGGTATTGAAGGGACGCATTCCCAGGCCGTGCGAGCGCTCGGATTACGCCAATGCCGCTATATCGGGCTACAAAAAGCGTCGTTACAACATTCTTTCATTGCTGCTGCTCTCAATCTTCTTCGTCTCGATAACGTCTTAACAGGAGAAAAAATGGAGCAAACACGAATTTCTCACTTTGCTGCTCTTGCCCCTAAGAAGGCAGCCTAATTTTGCTTCCACCAATTCGCCAACGGTATCATTATATCAAGTGATGTCACGAGATAGTTCAGGTAGCCTCTAGCGGAAATCGACTTGCCATGCGTTCTTACGAAATGCCAACAAAGGGAGGCAGATGAAACGAAAAACAATCATTATTACGGGAAGCACGAAAGGGATTGGCAAAGGCATTGCTCTTCGACTAGCACGAGATTATCATAATATTGTGCTCAATTATGCAACAGATGAGAAGCAGGCGCAAGAAACCTTGCATCTGTGTGAGCCAATCACCCCACAAGTAATGCTGGTCAAGGCAGATGTCTCAGCAAGAACGGAAGTGGAGCATTTAATGCAGGAATGTGTCCACCGTTTCGGATCGCTTGATGTGCTCATCAATAACGCGGCCTGTGTGATCGACAAGCCCATGCTTGAGATGAGCGAACAGGAGTGGGAGCAAGTCGTCAATGTGAATATGAAAGACTCTCAGACATATGGGATCATTCAGGTGAAGAAAGATGAGTGAGCGTAATCACGTTTGGAGGGGGCGTCGATTTCAAAGGCCGATAGTGACCGTGCCGATGTCTGTGATGCACCTCTGGATCATACAACAACGGTGGAGGAGGTTCTTGCCCTGGCGGAATGTGGCTCAAGAGTTCCGCGTCACGCATCAGCAAGGCATAAATGGCCTCAATCATCTGGCCAGCAACCCGCCCAATGACCCGTGTTTTTCCGGTATAGGATTGCGTGCGTTCATCAAATGGACACCGCGCTTTGACCAGGCGCTCATACAACCGTGCCCATTCGTTGTCTCGCAAACGGATGACCTGCATGACCGCCAGAAACATGATCTGTTTCATGGTCCTGGTTCCCCCACGGGTCAGATAGGAAACATCCAGCGCGCTCCCCGATTGAGCCACGACTGGGGCCCAACCAACGTACGATTTGAGAGCCGAAGCCGATGGAAAATTGTAGATCGAGCCGATGGCCGCGATAATCGTCGCGGCGGTGATTGGCCCAAAGCCTGGAAACGACATCAGGATCTGCCCTTCGCGAGCCTGGTTCACAATGGTGACAATCTCGCTTTCCAATTGATCGATATGCTCGCGCAAGAGCCGAATCTCCTTATTGCTCCGACGGCGTTTGTAACGGATCTCCTGAGGATGCCCCGAAGCTTTGTGCTGGTCGATGAGTTCTGCATGAATGCGCTTGAGAGCACGCTCGCAAGCCTCCCGCAGGTTTTGCAGGATATGGAAGCGATCAGCAATTTGCACGGCTTCAGGTGCCCCATCGCTTGCCCCACGAGCAAACTCTGTTGACCGATCCCGGCTAATGACCAGGACACCGGGATGGCTTCTGAGCCAGAGGGAAAGGGCATCTGCTGTCCGCTCGGGAAGCAGATCAACTGGGCGATGCGTTCGCAAATCCACCAGGATAGCTCCATACGTCCGGCCCCGTTTGAAGGCGAAGTCATCGACGCCCAGGATTTCTGGAGCGGATGCCCCAGAGGTCTTGATTGACTTTGCCAGCCGCAGCAGGGTCTGCCCACTCACCGCCATCCCGAGTTGGTTCAGCAGGCGTTCTCCTGCTCGCCCGCTCAATGCGACAGCGAACAGCTTGAGAGTTGCTCTCAGTCGCTTCGTCTGTCGAGCGGAGCGCGCAACGACTTCGGGCAAGGGTTCCGCAAAGGTTCGTTTTTGACATGCCTGGTTCTGACAACGAAAACGGCGCACCCGTAGGCTCAGGCGAACGGCTTGCCCACTGACAGGGAGATCAGCAGGTGTGCGGGTGTAGAAGCTATGGAGGCGCGAGGAGGAGTGCTGACAAGCGGGGCAAACCGCTGTTTTCCTGGTCGCACAAGCCGTCACTGTGATTTCTGCCTCAGTTACGGAAATCTCCTGGACCTCAAAGCCAGGGAGGAGAAAAGGAAGCATAGGAAAAAGAAGAACCTCATTTCAGGTGATAGTTTATCGAGCAATTTGCTCTTCTTCTTTCTCTACGAACCAGACCCCCAATAGTTGAGCACGAAATGTGTGCATGAACCAGTTTTCTGGGTCCAGTATAGACAAACTGTTGCAAGAAGTAATACGCTCCCTCCTGGAAGCCTACTTTGAACCGCAGTTCTCAGACCACTCGCATGGATTTCGCCCCAAACGTGGTTGCCACACAGCGCTACGAGAAATCTACCACCATTGGCGAGGAGTCACCTGGTTTATCGAGGGAGATATCGCGCAATGCTTTGAGAAGCTGAGTCACGAATTACTCATTGAAGTGCTCAAAGAGCATATTCACGACGGAAGATTTATCAAGCTGCTGCAAGACCTTCTTGATGCAGGATACATGGAAGACTGGACCTACAACCAAACGCTGAGTGGAGTCCCACAAGGCGGAATTGTGACTCCACTCCTCTCAAATATTCTGCTTGATAAACTGGACAAGTTCGTGGAAAACGTTCTTATCCCACAATACACCAGAGGAAGTAGGAGAAAGATTAATCCAGAGTATGACAAACTCAGGATAGACTCACGAAACCAAAGGAGAAAGGGAAATACTGAGAAGGCCGAGGAATTGAGAAAGCAATCTCAGACTCTGCCCTCGGTAGCGACGAACGACCCAGACTATCGACGCCTAAAATATGTCAGATATGCTGACGATTTTCTGTTGGGATTTGTTGGCCCGAGATCGGAAGCGGAAGAAATCAAGCAGCAACTCAGAACGTTCCTGCGAGAGGAACTCCAACTGGAACGCTCTGAAGAAAAGACGCTTCTCACCCATGCGACAAGCGAAGCGGCAAGGTTTCTTGGGTATGAAATAACCGTGCTGCAAGATGATACGAAGCGCACAAAACGAAGGGACACCGGAAGAATGTGCAGGAGTATCAATCGTGTCATAGGTTTACGAGTGCCTGAAGATGTGTTAAAAGCGAAGATAGATTGCTACAAGAAAAACGGTGAAGCAACACAGCGAACAGAGCTGATAAAAGCAAGCGACTACACAATCGTTCTGACCTATCAGCTCGAATTTCGAGGTCTTGCGAATTACTATCAGCTTGCCTACAACATGCGCACCTTAGCACAGCTCAAGTGGGTCATGGAAACCTCACTGACAAAGACGCTGGCAGCAAAGCACAAGATAACAGTGTCCAAAGTCTATGAGAAATATGGGGCAATGCTTTTGGTAGGAGACAAAGAGTATAAAGGACTCCAAGTGACCCAACCAAAGCCCGATGAGAGTAAAAAGCCGCTGAGAGCAACCTGGGGCGGAATACCCTTGAAGTGGGATAGTGAAGCAACACTTGATGACCAACCGCCAAGAGTCCCTATCAACCATCGAACAGAACTGGTGCAAAGGCTTCTGGCAGATTTCTGCGAACTGTGCGGAAGCGGCACAGATGTAGAAGTCCATCATGTCAATGCCATGCGCAAAATTCATGAATACCCAGGAAGAGCAAAACCTGAATGGGTGAAAAGGATGATAGCCTTGAGGCGAAAAACGTTGGTTCTTTGCAAGAGATGTCACGTCGCCGTTGAACACGGATTACCCATCACATGGCAACTCATCAGCCTCGACGAGATCAAAGAGCGACGAAAGAAGCTCAATGACGCAATACTGGAGAGCCGGATGCACTGAAAGGTGCAAGTCCGGTTCGGAGGGGGGAGGTCAGAAAAGGAGCGTCTTATGAAACTACTTGAAGGCATTTGAGCAAGTCTGAGAAGCAAGGCTACCTCGCTGGCCCCCTACCCTACCTCAGGCATAGTGCGGCAACGCTTCTGTTAAGTGCAGGGGTGCATCCGAAAGTCGTGCAGGAAATTTTAGGTCATAGTCGGATTAGTATGACGTTAGATGTGTACTCGCATGTCTTACCGAATATCCAGCAAGAGGCCATGCAGAAGCTCAATAAAGCGCTTCAGGGCTAATTCTGTGTTTTGCTGTCAGTTTTGCTGTCAATCTAGAAATCCCTCGCACATAAAAACGCCTCAAGCCGCTTGTATCCTTGCTTGAGACGCCTCATAAAACTTCGGAGGTGCCGGTGGAGAGATTCGAACCCTCAACCCTTGCGGGACTTGTTTTTGAGACAAGCGCGTATACCGTTCCGCCACACCGGCTTATGACTGACAGGCCATATCATAGCGCATCAATGACCAGAAGTCAAGAGCTAAACTTGAGAAACCTGAGGAATTTCGGCTCGCCCGAATTCGCCGATGGTCCTGAACTTTTGATAACGCTTTTCCAGCAACTCCTCGATTGGAATGGGGCGTAATTCTGCCAGGTTTCTAAGCAGCGCGGCTTTGAGATTATCGGCGGCGAGCTGGTGGTTACGATGCGCTCCTCCTAGCGGCTCCGGGATGAGTTCGTCAACCAGGTTTAGCTCTTTGATCTCACGCGCGCTGATGCGCATGGCTTCAGCAGCCTGCGGTGCATAAACACTATCTCGCCACATAATCGAGGCCGCCGCCTCTGGCGCGGCAACTGTGTAAATGCTGTGCTCCATCATCAGGATTCGATCTGCCAGGCTGATTGCCAGAGCGCCCCCGCTACCACCCTCGCCGATGACGCAGGCGATAATAGGGACCCGCAAGCGCGCCATTAAGTAGAGGCTGGAGGCGATGGCTTCGGATTGCCCCCGCTCTTCATCTACCAGACCGGGAGAAGCGCCGGAGGCATCGATCAAACAGATGATGGGGAAGCCGAACCGCTCAGCCTGACGCATCAGACGCTGCGCCTTGCGATAGCCCTCTGGATGCGGCATGCCTAGATTGCGGTATTGCTTCTCCTTCATATCTCGCCCCTTTTGATGGCAGACGAACATCACCACCTGACCATCCAGTTGGGCCGGCCCCGCCATAATCGCGTGATCGTCGCCGAAGGAGCGGTCCCCGTGCAATTCGAAGAAATCTTCTGTTATGAGCCGGAGGTAATCGGCCGCGTAGGGACGGTCTTTGTGGCGAGCAACCAGGACAGTTTGCCACGAGGTAAGGTTTTTATAGATATCTTCTGTGCGGTGGCGCAATTCGCGTTCCGCCTCCTGTAGTTGCTGAAGCTCCTCATGTTTCAGACGGTCACCTTTGCGTTGTAGGCTGGTGATCTTCTTCTCAAGCTCGGCTAATGGTTTCTCAAATTCCAGATCGTAAGGCATCGCATTTTCCTCTATGTTACGGTGTGGCTGTGTGTGATTCGTCTCCGGCTGCATTTTTGGCGTACAGGCGCAGAAGCTGGGCCAGGGTCTGGCGTAGCTCGCGGCGGTGTACTATCGTATCAATCATACCATGTTGGAGGCCAAATTCGGAATTGACAGTACCTTCAGGAAGCTTGATGTGCATAAATTGCTCGATGACACGCGGCCCCGTAAAGCAGATCAGTGCGCCCGGTTCCGCAAGAATGACATCGCCAAGCATCGCGAAACTGGCGGTGACCCCTCCTGTGGTGGGATCGGTCAACAGGCTGAAATAAGGGAGCCGGGCCTCGCTCAATTTGGCAAGCGCGGCTGACGTCTTTGCCATTTGCATCAGCGAGTATACCCCCTCTTGCATGCGCGCCCCACCGGAGGCGGTGGCGATCAGTACAGGGATGCCCCGCTCTATGCCTAGCTCAATGGTGCGGGTGATTTTCTCGCCCACAACAGACCCCATGCTGCCACCAATAAAACGAAAATCCATGATAGCAAGCGCAAGAGGGCTTCCCTCAATAGTCGCGTGACCACTCACAACGGCCTCGTTCAGTCCCGAGTTGCGTCGTTCTTCTTCCAGTTTGGCTGCATAGGCTTGCGAGCGGCTGACGAACTTGAGAGGATCGACCGAGATAATATCTTGATCTATCTCGACGAAGCTATCAGGATCTGTTATGAGCGCAATACGTTCGTGTGCTGTCAGTCTGAAGTGATAGCTACAGCGTGAGCAGATCTTCAGGTTCTTCTCCCAGTCGCGCCCGTAGAGAATCTCCTTGCATTTGGGGCACTTGACTGCGATATTGCCCATGCTGGACAAGTTGGATTTCGCCTCCTCGGTAGAGGTTGCTTGCTTTGTTGATGGAACTGCCGCTTCTTTAACCATTAAAAAACCTCCCCGTCAGTTTTAGGCGAAGAGCGCCTCCACGAAACGCTGTGGGTCGAAAGGAATGAGATCCTCGACTTTTTCTCCGGTACCGATGAACTTGATAGGTACCCCTAAATCGTCTGCCACCGCAAAAGCGAACCCACCTTTGGCGGTGCTATCCATTTTCGTAATAATAACGCCCGTTAAGCCGATATCCTGCGCGAACTGGCGCGCCTGCAAGAGCGCGTTTTGTCCGGTTGGCGCATCAATCACCATCAATAACTCGTGTGGGCCGTCAGGAATGAATTTCTGAATAACTTTGTTAATTTTTTTTAATTCTTCCATAAGGTTATACTTGGTATGCAGACGGCCAGCGGTGTCAATGATGAGCACATCGCTGCCGCGCGTGGTGGCGGCCTGAATCGCGTCATAGACAACGGCGCCGGGGTCGGAACCCTGATTCTGGCTGATCACGGGTGCACCAACGCGCTCTCCCCATACCTTGAGCTGGTCAATGGCGGCGGCGCGGAATGTATCGCCAGCAGCCAGGGTAACTTTAAAGCCTTCGCGCACGAGACGATAGGCCAGTTTGGCGATGGTGGTCGTCTTGCCAGAGCCGTTCACACCAATTACTAATATAACGGTGAGCGGGGACTGTTTTGACCTGCGAAGTAGAGAGGGTTTGCCGAGGAGGGCTACAAGTTCTTGACGTAATGCTTGCTGTACCTGGGCGCTGGTGCGCATATGTTCTGCTGTGGCCCGTTCACGCAGGCGCTCAATCAGCCACATGCTGGTGCCAGGACCTACGTCGGTTGCCAGTAATGCTTCTTCCAGCTCATCCCACAGGTCATCGGTGATAATATCAGTTTCTTCAACGGTATCGCTTAACCGTTTAAAAAGTTGTTTAGTGCGGTTTAAAAAACCGAATCTATTCGGGTCTTCTTGCGGATTCTGCCCAAAAAATCGATTGAGCACGTCAGTATAAACTCCTTTAATATCGTTACGGCTTGAGTGCCTTGTCGGTTCCTCCCAAAATCAAAGAAGAGGGCATACCACTGCATACCCATATGCAGTGATCGTCCCTCTACATCTGTCAGGCAAAAGGCCACCCTCTTGCCCGCCCGGTTCACGTTCGTGAGCGGCGCAAACCGCTCATAAACGTGCTGCCTGGTGCCACACCCCACCCCTACTGGCGACCGCTGCGATACGAATGGAGTGAGCCGTCACTGATTGGTTCATTAATGATGATGTCACCGTTACGGATTTTGATGTTGTACAGGCAAGACGGGTTGGTACACACCCATGCCTTGTACTCGATGGAAGCTCCCTGGCTACCGAAATCCGAAAGCGGAACCAGATCACCTTCACTACATTTGCGACACCGGGGAAAAGCGTTTTCCACGAAATCGCCTCCTTCCTTCACTCTGGAGGATCTATTCGCCTGCCCACACGAAGGTAAGCAAACGAGGCTTAGCGAGAAAGTAAGCCGAGGGGGAGCCTCCGCCGCTGCATCCGCATCCCCACAGCAGGTATAATCCATGCCCTTCCTATCATACCACAACTCCTCTTTCCTGTCAGCAGGTAAGTGAAGAAATTTTCATTTTTTTGCTTTAGAAAAGCAGCAATCTCTTTCCTTGATCCTGGCTGAAGGAGGCATAAGAAACAGAGGGATAGCTTTGCTATCCTTTTGCGGCTTCAGATGAGAGGTCACGCGGTAACCTTTCTTTTCATCTGTCATGAGCCGTTATTTCTTACCTTCAGCATAACAGGAGTTACAACTCTAGTCAAGCATTCACATCCATAGACTTACGAATTGATGACTTCGCGCGCTGGGGAAATTTCCCCAAACATGGAAATATCTTCATCTTCGGCCCTGCAAATACTCTTTCTGTTCATGGTAATAATTTAACCTTTTTTCCTATTTCAAAATGAAAGCTCTCTCTTGAAAGGCTCGTGCCTCGTTGCCTTTGCCACCGTCTGCACTGCTTGTCAGGGCTGCATCTCTCGCATTGCTGACGGTGGTGGTTGCCCTTTTTCCTCTGATGAAGGGACGAACTGTATGGGGTACTTTCTACAATTTGGCACGATTATTGCTGTGTAGAGCAATGGGAGAGCATTTTTCAAATGGCGCGATCCAATTCAGTATTTTCTTTGTGATGTATCTCCGTGGATGGTTTCTATTGAAGGAGAGAGGGAGAATGGAGTACTCATTATGGTAGCAAAAGCGACGAGAGCCAAACGTAGCGTTGACCTGGAAGCAGATATTTTTGTAGTGAAAGGGAGGAAGCGTCATACGCCAGAGTACGCCTGTGAGGGGAATGATCTGGGAGATGAAACGGAATTCGGTTTCGAATGCGACGATGAAACTGATAGCGAGGGAGAGGACTTCCGGGGCGCTGTAGACGACTCGGTGAAGCAGTATCTTAAAGAAATCGGTATGTATCCTCTTCTCACTGCTGAACAGGAGTTGATGTTAGCGGAACGTATCGCGCATGGCGATTCGCGGGCGCGCCAGAAGCTGATCGAGGCGAATTTGCGCCTGGTCGTGAGCATCGCGAAACGTTATTCAAATCAGGGGTTGCCTCTCCTGGATCTGATCCAGGAGGGGAATATTGGCCTGATGCGCGCAACTCAGAAGTTTGATTATAAACGCGGTTTTCGCTTCAGCACCTACGCCACCTGGTGGATTCGGCAGGCGATTAGCCGCGCGATTGCCGAACATTCGCGCAGCATTCATATCCCAGTCCATGTCGTCGAACTTATTTACAAGATCAAGCGCGTGGCGCGACGTATGTATCAGGATGAGGGCGTGGAACCACTGCCGGAGCAACTGGCTGCTACGCTGGGGCTGCCCCGCGAGCGGATTGTGGAACTGCTGAGTATTTCTGAACAACCTATTTCATTAGATGCCCCTATTGCTGACGATGATGAATATCATATGGCCGATATGTTAGAAGATACCTCCGTCGTTTCGCTGGAGGGGCAGCAATCCCATCAGGCGCTGCGACAGTACATTGAAAGCGCCATGAGTATCCTCAATCCGCGCGAGCGCACGATCATTGAGATGCGCTACGGCTTAAAGGACGGCCATTCTTTCTCTTTGGATGAAGTGAGCGTGGTATTTCACCTGACCCGCGAACGTATTCGCCAGATTGAGGTGAAGGCGCTGCGTAAGCTGCGTTACCCTGAGCGCTATGAGGGGATGCGCGATCTTGTGCGGGTGTAGGTGCGATTGATCTCTGTGCAGAGGCCACCCACACCATGCAGGGGGCCTCTGCACAGGCTTTACTCCTCGGCTGATATCCCGCCAGCTTTTTCTTGCAAAAATGCGTAAATGAAGGGATCGAGATCGCCAGCCAGGTAGCCTTCGGTATCGCTGGACTCAAAGCCCGTACGATGGTCCTTGACGATATTGTAAGGGTGGATGGTGACCGAGCGGATCTGTGTGCCGAAATCGGCCTGCACATGTTCGCCTTTGAGCCTGGCTACCTCCTCTTCACGCTTCTTTTGTTCCATTTCGTAGAGGCGAGCCTTCAGCAGCTTGAGGGCGACCTCGCGATTCTGGATCTGGGAGCGCTCATTCTGGCAGGTGACGACAATACCGGTCGGAATGTGGCGCATGCGCACCGCCGAGTCGGTCTTGTTGACATGCTGCCCTCCGGCACCGGTTGAACGGTAGGTATCGACCTCGATATCTTCGGGACGGATCGTGACTTCAATCGTGTCTTCGATATCGGGCATGACCTCAACTTTGGCGAAAGAGGTGTGGCGGCGGTGGGCGGCGTCAAAAGGCGACAGGCGAATCAGCCGGTGGGTGCCGATTTCTGAGCGCAGATAGCCATAGACATAACGGCCTGTGATCTCGACGGTTGCGCTCTTGATGCCAGCTTCTTCTCCCTCGCTGTAGTCGTAGATTTCGGTGCGAAAGTGATGACGCTCAGCCCAGCGCAGGTACATGCGTAAGAGCATCTGAGCCCAGTCCTGGGCATCCACGCCGCCGCTGCCCGCGTGGACGCTGATAATGGCATTGCCCTCGTCATGTTCGCCATTGAGCATTAAGGCAAATTGTAGTTTCTCAACCTGTTGCTGGAGATCGGTCAGCGATTGTGCGACTTCGGCCTGCATTTCTTGGTCTGGCTCCTCTTCCAGCAATTGTGCTAATCCTTGCAGGTCACAAAGTTGCGACGCGATGTCTTCCCAGGTGGTTACCTCTTCACGCAAGGCATTGAGTTGCTGCATCTGCCCTTGAGCCTTGCGGTTGTCCGACCAGAAGTCGGCAGCCATGCTTGCTTCTTCAAGTTTATGAATCTGGTGTTTCTTGTTTTCCAGGTCAAAGACGCACCATTGTGTGATGGATGCGCTGTTGGAAACGTTCGATTTGATTGGTAAGTTCGCTCATGGCTTCTATTGTAACACGTTTTACTCTTAGTTGTATATCATGGCACTGCTTGCGCTGTCTGGTCCAGCAGCACGCCGGTGAGCAACAACTGACCAGGCGTGCCATTGGCGGAAGGGATATTTTCGATGAGTAATAAGCCGGGCTGCTCTGATGTAATGCTGCTATAGAACAGGGTACCTGTAAATGTTCCATCCTGGCTTACTTGCAACGTTGAATGTTGCGAGAGGGGGATGGGCATGAGCGTATGATCAAAAAGTGATACCGTGCTCTGACCATTGCCAGACATGCCATTGCCCCGAAAAGTGATGGTGGAGGCTGTGACCTGCAATTGTGACGGCGCCAGGGTTATAGCAGACGTTTGCGCCTTTGTAACAAACCAGAGACCTTTGTTATCATGCTGGAGCAGACGAGAGAGCGTCACATTTACCTCCAGATGCGGATTCTGGTGCGTTAACAGTACATGCGCGGTCGTCCCGTCATTGCTCTGATCAATGACCTGGGAGGTGTCCCATTGAAATAGGTCACGGGCCATCTGTTGCACCGTTGCTACAGGATCGCTCCAGAGAAGCGATTGCCCGTTGTTGGCCTGATCCTGCAACGCCTCGGCCTGCCCCCGACTGCTAACAGGATAGAGTCCGGGGAATTGGACCTGGATAAATGCTCCATTGTGCCAGCGATATTCGCGGTAGATGTTTTGCTGTAAAGGCAGCATCAGAACGCTTGCTTCAGGCGTGATTGTAGGATCGAGCTGGCTGATCAGTAAAGTGTTGGCACTGCTGATACTGACCGTACCCTGCACCAATCCCTGCTGTACGAAGCGTAAAGCAAGCTTAGGTTGCTGTTGCTGCATCATGCACACGAAAATGTAGACGTCAAGCAGATGCTGAGAGCCAGTGTCGCTGACAGGAACTAAAACGGCTGGCTGGCCGCCAGTAAGCTGGTCCACCGGTTGGAGCGCTCCAACCTCCTGAGTTTTTGAGCGGAGCGCTATAAATTTCGTATAGTCAGTATTATGCAGGAGTTCCTGGCAACTGGAAGGGCTTGCCGCCGTAAAAGATAGGTGGGTGACGGCAAGAAAATGCAGCAGGGCTATGAGGGCGAGAGCAGATAAAAGGGCCGTCAAAATGCGTGGCCCTCGACGTTGGCTGCGGGGAGTAGCAGGTGCGGATAACGATGGATCGGGCGGAATTATAATGGCTGGTCGCTGCTTTGTGGTTCCCATACTGGTATTCCCACTTTCTGTGTGAAGGATGATGCATATTCTCTCTTCTTATTCTACAGAGCAGGAAGAAACATGTATGCGCGTCGCAGAGAAGTTTCAGTGGATGTAGAATTGTGCAGGGAGTGAGGAAAGGGGATGTGTGAAAAATCAGACCTGGGCGAGGTTTCCACCGATGATCTTCCAGGAATTATCGTTTTGTTTCTCAACCAGATAATACCCCTGGTAAGTCGTTTGTTGTGTGCCTGAGGAGGATTGCTGAGTGGCAACGACGGTCACGGTGACTTTCACCGTGCCGTCGGTCTGCACGACGGAATCGCCGAAGGTGATTTTATCGTGCAGGGTATTCTTATAGCCATTTCTGAAATCCTGGAAGGTTTGCTGGTTGTCCTTCCACAGATTGTATGCTGCCTGGTATTTCCTGGCATTCACGTCGTTATAATATTCCTGAATCAGTGCCTGTGCCTGCTGGGTTGCTGTGGGCGTCGTGGGTGTGGTAACAGCCGTTGGTGTAGATGTATCGTTGCGGGAACCAAAGACGCGATTGCTTTGCAGAGCAAAGAGGACCACAGCGGCAAGCAAGAACAGCAGCCCGATCAAGATCAGCACCAGCCCGACCGAGCGTCCTCTAGAGCTCGACGATGGTGCAGGTGTGTGTTGACCGGAAAATGGCTGTTGATAACCGGTGCCCCCCTGTTGTGGAAACCCGGGGTAGGACGCTCCCATAGGCGGATACGCGCCGCCTGATTGCTGGTAATCGGCATAGGCTTGCGAGGGATAGTTTCCTCCGCTCATCGTACCATAGCCGGGCGTGCGATTGGCTACATTTGAAGCATCCATGCGGCTTGTCGGATCGTAGGCTGCCTGTGTGCTATAATCGTAGCCCTGATTATCAGGACGTAATACCAGCTTGGGATTAGGCGGGGTGGATGGTCCCGCCGGTGGTAGGCCGGGTTGCGATGGGTTACGTACCTGGTAAACAGGCGAGGCTATCGTTGGATCATCTGTATGGAAGTCTCCCGCCGGTACATCGGATTCGACCGCTGCTCCACAGCGGGGACATACTTTATTGCCAGGGGCCAGTTGAAGACCACATTGACCACAGAAAACCATAAAGTGCTCCTACTCTTTTTTCCTTTTGCGCCGCTCTGCCCCTCTTTGTGGTATCACAGTGTTCTCCTCAGAGAGGGGGGAAGACGTACTTGCGTAAAGAGCGGCGTTGATAACATCATCCATCCGTTCTACCATAACAAAACGCAGCTTGCGCGTAATCTCCTGTGGTACGTCATCCAAATCTTTCCGGTTGCGTTTCGGTAGAATAAACGTCGTAATGCCTGCTCGATGGGCTGCCAGCACTTTTTCTTTGATACCGCCCACGGGCAACACTCGTCCCCGCAGTGTAATCTCTCCCGTCATTGCCACATCACGCCGCGCGGGCCGACCGGTGAGGGCGGAAATCAAGGCTGTTGCCATCGTAATGCCTGCTGAGGGTCCATCTTTCGGGACGGAACCCGCCGGCAGGTGCAGGTGAATGTCGTACTTCTCATAGAAACGATTCTCCAGCCCAAATTGTTGCGCCCGCGAACGCGAATAGGAAAGAGCAGCCTGGGCTGATTCTTTCATCACGTCGCCGAGCTGGCCGGTCAGCGTCAGGTGTCCACGCCCCGCCATCAGCGTCGCTTCGACGGTAATGAGATCCCCACCGGCATTCGTCCACGCTACTCCAGTCGCTACTCCTGCTTCATCATGTTCTTCTGCCAGACCATAATAGTGTCGCTGAGGTCCAAGATAGTCGGGAATTTTTTCTGCCGTTACCTGCGTTTTCGTGCGGCGTCCCTCGGCAACCTTGCGCGCAACTTTGCGCATAATGGAAGCTATTTCGCGCTCCAGGTTGCGCACCCCTGCTTCGTACGTGTACTCGCGAATAATGCGCCGTACAGCATCGTCGTGCAAAGTAACGCGCGAAACTTTTAATCCATGCTCGCTCATCTGGCGCGGGATCAGGAAGTTGCGCGCAATATGCATCTTTTCTTCTTCGGTATAGCCAGGCAGCTCGATAACTTCCAGGCGGTCCCGCAATGCGCTGGGAATCGGATGTAATACGTTTGCGGTCGTGAGAAAAATGACCTGCGAGAGATCATATGGTACTTCCAGGTAGTGATCGGAAAAGGCGCTATTCTGCTCAGGGTCAAGCACTTCTAGCAGCGCCGCCGAAGGATCGCCCCGGAAATCTGCCCCGATTTTATCAATTTCGTCCAGGACGAACAGGGGATTGACGGTCCCCGCCGTCTTCATCGTCTGGATAATGCGTCCTGGCAACGCGCCAACGTAAGTGCGGCGGTGGCCGCGAATCTCTGCCTCATCATGGATGCCGCCCAGTGAAAGACGCACAAACTTGCGGTTCAACGCCTGGGCAATCGAGCGGCCCAGCGATGTTTTGCCCACTCCAGGTGGCCCGACAAAGCAAAGGATCGGACTGCGCATATTATTCGAGAGTTTGCGCACGGCAATATACTCTAAAATGCGCTCTTTCACTTTGTGCAGCCCGTAGTGGTTCTCCTCCAGGATGGTAGCGGCTGTTTTTATGTCAAGCTGATCCACTGAAGCTGCATGCCACGGGATGCTCACCAGCCAGTCCAGGTAGGTACGCATAATGCCAACGTCGGGCGCCATTGAAGGCATGGAGAGCAGGCGGTCCAGTTCCTTATTTGCCCGCGTCTGAATCTCTGCTGGCATGCCGCTGGCGTGTATTTTCTCGCGCAGCTCCGCGCTTTCGCGCATGATGGGATCGCCCTCGCTTAGTTCGCGCTGAATAGCCTTGAGTTGTTCGCGCAGGAAGTATTCGCGCTGATTCTTATCAACTTCCTGCTGCACCTGATGATGAATCTGATTCTCCAGTTCCAGGATGTCCAGCTCTTTTGAGAGGAGAATATTTACCCGCTGCAATCGCTCTTCGACGTTGAATGCTTCCAGGATATCCTGGCGGATGGGAATGGGTGCTTCAAGCGAGGAGACGATAAAATCGGCCATTGCACCTGGCTGATCGATATTCATAGCCGCGATATAAATATCTTCGCTGAGAACGCTGCTCAACTTGACGCATTTCTCAAATAACGTCAACACGGCCCGCCGTAAAGCTTCCAGGGCCAGCGTTGGTTCCAGTTCATCCGGTACAATCTCGGTCTGAACACGCAGGTAGGGGAGGCATTGTGTGCAGGCTAAACGCCGGCGGCGACGTTTCCCGCGAATGAGAATATTCAACGAGCCATCGGGCAATTTGAGAATGCGATCAATAAACCCTTCCACTCCTATCGTATAAACATCTTCGGGACCGGGGTCTTCTGTCATTTCGTTCAATTGAGTGACCGCAAACAAGAGATGATCTTTGCTAATGGCCTCTTCGATGGCTTTAATTGACTGGTCGCGTCCCACCAACAGCGATACAGCCACATTTGGTAGCAAAACAGTGTTACGAACAGGCAAGAGAGGCAGATCCCTGAGCTCCTTCTGCTGCTCCTGTAGCACATCAAGATCGTCATGGATTGTGATATTGTCTTCAATAAGCTGCTCTGGAGTAGCAACCTGGATGGCTTTCTCCATAGATGTGTCGTTGCCCTCTCAATAAAAAATGAGTAATTAAATACATTACGCTCCATTATAACGTACCTGAGGTAGTGAAGCAACGAGATATCCGAATATCCGCTGATCTACACTGTGGGCGTTTTCTTCATAAGACGATTAAACCCATGTTTTGTTCCTATGAGGAGGTATGTTTACGCTTCTTTTCTTGTACCATCCTCTGTAACATTCGAGCTTTCTCGATCCGCCCCAATTTCATATATGCCTGATATTCATATTCCAGCGATAGCACAGGAATGGACATGTGCTCGAAGGCAATAAATTGTCGATGCTGCATCAAATCTAAAGGCTCTTCCCATGTGCCATCTGCCAGTCGCTTCTGGATATCACCCATGATTTCCACAGTGATCGCGTCGATCATCAAGGCTCCCAGATGGGAGCGTATTTGTTCAGAGGTGACGAACGTCACGTTGCGCGTGACATACTGCGCGAAGGACCGTTCGATGGCATACGCTCCTGCTTTGTCTGTTTGCAGATCGATATCGTCAGGGGTAATCGGGGCTCCTTGCAGGGCGAAACTGAAGCTGCCTGTTACGACCCAGTTGATGTCTGTCTCCGCTAAACGAGCATAAAGTTGGCGAAAGACAATCAGATGCGTTAGAGGGATCACCTATTTTTCTTTCTATGTAATTACGTATGTCTAACTGCTTGCTTTTTATTGTACGCGATCTTCAACTGAAGAGAACAAGCAACTTTCTTTCTTCCTCTGAAAGTACTAATCGCGTATTTCTGGGTACCGGGTAGATCTCGGCGCGCTCCCACAATGGACCTGTGACGCTGGTGCCGCTGCCAATTTGCACACCTCGTTCGCGGAGGGCGTTTAGCAGTTCGCGGGCGTTGAAGAGATAGAGCGATTCGATAATCCAGGGATTGGCAATGCCGGGCGAGGAACTGCTCGGCCCAGTCAGAACAAGGTAATAGTCGGGCAAGGCATCCTGTTTGATGCCCAATTGCCCGTCATGTTTGGGGTGCCATTGAATGTCTACCGTTTGCCCTGTCAGGGGGCCATGCGTAAATCTGCCATCAAACCCTCGATGCTTGCCGCCTTCTTCGAGCGAGATTTTGAGGATTGCTGAGGCGATATATTCCCCGACGTTGCCCACCTGGGCGGGACGCCCGATCAGTGTAGCCATTTTCTGGTCAATGGTATTGCGCGACTTTATCAGGCTCGCCAGCCAGGGAAGATCATCCATAAATTACCCCCTATTTGTGACTGATAAGTGTTCTGTTCCAGTTTTACAAGGCTCGTGCCCGTACTAACAACAGCGAGGGAACTCCCTGGTTGCCCGGCTCTTGCCTGGCGCGCTCTCCGGTCGCCAGAGGCTCTAGCGTACGTTCGAGGGCAAAGCCGGCTGAGGCGAGCGTATTGAGGTAAGTGCTGAGCATGCGGTGATGCTCACCCACGAGGCCGCGTACTCCATGTGGATTAGATGACGTCCAGATCCTTTCATCGAAATAGCCATCAACGACCCGTTTCACGCTACCATCGTCCATAGTGAACCAGGATGCGTGAGGGGTTTGAAAACAGGGGTGTGTGATGGCAAAGGCGAACCAGCCGCCGGGCTTGAGGATGCGTCTGGTGGTCTGGAATGCGGCCCGGATATCATCGATATTCATCAGTGCCATAATGCATAGCGCTCCGTCAAAGCTTTGATCCGCTAAAGGTTCGCCGTTCTGAGCGTCGCCGTGTAGATATGTAATGCCCAGCGGTTCCTGGGTTTCATGCTGCTGTGCCATTGCCAGCAGGTTATCCGCCAGATCGAGCCCGGTTACGTGTGCTCCTCGTCGCGCCAGTTCGAGCCCGGTTACGTGTGCTCCTCGTCGCGCCAGTTCGCGCGCGATCCATCCCTGTCCGCAGGCAAGGTCGCAAATCTCCTGCCCCTGAACCTCTCCAACCATTGCTAAAACATTGGGTAGGATCACTTCGCGATACAGGGGGTTATCACGTAAATACTGGTCGTACCAGCCTGCAATATCATTGTAGGTTCTTGTGCTCATATTGGTCCTTTTCCTATGCTATGATGACATGTAGTTTACATCACAGGTGTTGGTTGATGCAATTAGATCAAGGAGTTACTCTATGAATCTATCACAGTGGTTTCGCCAGCAATTGCAGGTAAGCATGGATGGGTTTCTCTGGGCCATCGGGCTGATCCCACAAGACCGTCTCTATCAGGAGCCTCGCTCCGATAGGTGGTCTGCTGCTCGGATCGTCTATCACATGCTCTCTTACGAGCGGCGGCTGGCTTTGCCTTCAATATTGCAATGGACTGGTGGGCCGCTGCCTGTTGCCAGCTCCCAGCTAACGGATGAGATGAAGGAGGACTATCTTTGGGGGAATGGGCAGGGTCATGAAATGCAAAAAATGCTTATAGATTTCAAAAGTATACGTGTCCAGCAGCTTGAATCGCTATCCCAACTCAGCGAGCAGAGCTGGAATGAGGAGCGTGACACAATCTGGGGACAAAAGCCGCTTAAATGGGTTGTCACGAAAACCTACCAGCATACGCTCGAACATACCGATGAGCTTTTGAAGGCGTACCTTTGGGGATGATGTCGCATTGCACAAGTTAGCGAATAGTGGCTTTATAGGTGTTGGAGATGATGAGGGCGTTGACGAGCCGTGATGGATAATTGGAGAGGGGTTCGGCAGGGGAGGCTGCGGTCTGAGCATCCCCTTGCCCAGGTAAACCTGAGCTGCGAATGGCAGCGAAGCCGCGACTATAGCCGTCAGACTCAGCCAGGTGAAAATATACAGTATGCGTCGCGTAACGGTTGTATGAGCATGTTGCTGATGTCGTTTGTGCAAATAATGGAGCGTGTGCATATGCCACGGAATCCTTTCCACTGCTTACAGAGTATGCCCGAACAGCGATGATTTCCGCTACTGCATCAGGGCAAATTTCTGCAAGCAGTTGTTTCCAGTGAAAACTAATAGGTTGACTTCAGATATTGCACGCTGAAGAGCCCTTGCGCATCTGTCCATACCCGTTCAACGGTGAAGCCAGCGGTCAGCGCCAGTTGCGCAAACTCATCTAGTGTGTATTTATAAGAACTTTCCGTCCAGATACTCTCCCCTAGTTTGAAAAAAAACTCAATCTCCCCGATCTGCACCACCTGATCTTTCAGGCTCTCCAAATGCATTTCAATACGGCCCTCGCGAGGGTTATAGAAGGCATAGTGCTGAAAGTGCTCTAGCCGAAAGTTTGCATGTAGCTCTCTATTGAGCCGGGCCAGCAAATTCAGGTTAAACAGAGCTGTAACTCCCTGTTGATCATTGTAGGCGCTATGCAGAATGTTGAAATCTTTCTTTAAATCTACCCCTATCAGTAGCCCTCCCCCCTTGCAGGCGATGGCGATTTGTTGCAAGAAGCGTTTCGCTGGCCCGGGATCGAAGTTGCCAATGGTCGAGCCAGGATAATAGCCGATAATGCGCCGGACTGGCTTGATCGGCGCAGGTATCTCAAAAGAACTGGTGTAGTCAGCGCATACAGGTAGCACTTCCAGTTGCGGATAGGCGATAGCAAGCGCAATGGCTGACTGCAATAGATGCTCTTTGGAGATATCTATTGGAACGTAGGCGGCGGGCTGCTGGAGAGAATCTAGCAGCATGCGCGTCTTCTTGCTGCTCCCACTACCATACTCAATCAGCAGGCAAGATGGTTCAAGAATCTCTATGATCTCGTGCATGCTTTTTTGCATGATTGCGAGTTCCGTGCGTGTCGGATAGTACTCGCTTAACGTGCAGATGCGCTCGAAAAGTTGCGAGCCAGCATGATCGTAGAGATACTTGCTGGGGAGCTCTTTTTGCATTTGCTGTAATCCCTGTAACACATCTTCCAGAAAGGTATCCTTCTCCGGCTCAAAATCGTAGAACTGGAGCGGGCGCTTTGTTTGTCGGCGCATGCTACACCTCTTTTGCCAGGCGGATACCCATAAACTGCCAGCGTGCGGCAGCTGGGAAGAAATTGCGATACGTGGGCCGTATGTGGGAACGAGAGGTAGCGCACGAGCCGCCCCGTAGCACGTATTGATCGCACATAAACTTCCCGTTGTACTCTCCTACCGCTCCAGGAGGAGGACGATAACCTGGATAGGGAGAGTAAGAGCTTTGTGTCCACTCCCAGACGTCGCCAAACATCTGAGCGATTTTACTGCTTGAGGAAGGCTGTTGTAGCGGTTCTGGATGAAACAGGCCACGCTCAACGAAACTGCCTTCTATGGGGAGAGCGCGCGCCGCAACTTCCCATTCTCCTTCCGTAGCGAGCCGCGCATTGGCCCAGCGCGCGTATGCATCAGCTTCATAGTAGCTTACATGGCAGACAGGCTCGGTTTTGTCCACCGGACGCAATCCGCTTACCGTCATCATCCGCCATTGCCCATCGCGTTTTTCCCAGTACAGGGGAGCGTTCCATTCTTCTTCCTGGACCGTTCGCCAGCCGTCAGAGAGCCAGAGCAGAGGGTTTTGATACCCTCCATCCTCTATAAATTCCAGGTACTCGCCGTTGGTGGTTAAGCGCGAGGCCAGTTGAAATGGCTGGAGGAATTGGCGGTGATGCGGCCCCTCATTATCAAAGGCAAATCCCTCTCCCTCATGCCCTATCCAATAGACCCCTTCAGGGTAGGCAACCCAGGCCAGCGGCGGAATGTTTGCCATGCTGGCCGGTCTATCCGGGTTGGCAGCCTGATAGACAGGATAGACCGGATTGCACGAAAAGACATGTTTGATATCGGTAATCATCAGCTCCTGGTGCTGTTGTTCATGATGCAAGCCGAGCGTGATGATCGGCGTTAACGCTGTCAATTGCCCTTCATCGATTTTTTCCAGCAAGTCCAGCATCTGCTCATCAATATATGCGCGATACTGATATGTCTCCTTAACCGTAGGTCGTGAGATCAGGCCACGCCTGGGACGGCAATGCCGCGTTCCAATGCTGTTGTAGTACGAGTTAAAGAGATAGGCGTACTGGGGGTGAGGGGACCTATAATCAGGTCTGGCGGGAGAGAGGAGAAACGTCTCCCAAAACCAGGTAACGTGCGCCAGATGCCATTTTGTCGGGCTCACATCGGGCATGGACTGAATCACGTAATCTTCGGTGACCAGCGGCCTGCATAACTGCTCTGAGAAACTGCGAACGCGTCTGTATTGTTCTACAAGGGATTGTCTGGATAGCGATGGAGTGATTGTCGTGGTAGGTTTTGCTGGCATATAGCGTGCCACAGCCGCCTCCTTTATCACATGACGAACAAATCGCCGCTCAACAGTAACGCTATGCTGAAGAGCAACTACTCTGGCCTTCTGTTTTATCGATACGTATGCCCAACTATGAAAAATATCCAGACCGCCAAAAGCGGAGATGGATATGAAGCCTTTGCGCTTCTACTGAAAGGAGCACGATAGAAACTTGAGAAAAGTTACATCTTTGAAGTAAAATATTTTGATGGAAATCAAGTAAAGATAAATAGAGGGAATAGAAGAAAAAGTGTTGATCTCTGGTAGAGATGATATGGAGATATGTTTTCTAGCTGTTGGTTTGCTTCGATCTACAGGTGAAGCGTTGGAATCAAAGGAGAGAGCTGAACAAATCCACAGTTGATGTGCATCACGTCTATGTGATGGTACGGGCTAGAAGAAGGGGGGGGTACACTCGCCTTCTTTCAGCTTACCAGATCCTCAGTGAACCAGATATAGCCCTGCGGATCAACGTAGATGCCGACTCCGACTCGGTGAAGGGTGGTGCTGAGAAGGTGGATGCGGTGCCAGCCGGTTGGCGGCTCGTTCACCATGCTCTCCTGGATATTGTGCATGCCGGCGTAAGGCGTGGGATATGGTCCGGCATAGCCAATGCATTCGCCGCAATCGCTGTAACCGGCGAAGCCTTCGTCCGCGATGCGTTGGCATTGCGAGCGTCCATCGGGGCAGGTATGGCTGAAGCCGCAATGGTACATATTCCAGCTATGCAGGCGAGCCCCTCCGGCCAGAGTAGCGTTCCAGGTATATGGGTACAGCCCGCGTGCTGCCCGATCACTGTTAATAAGGGCGAAAAGCTGTTGGGTGAGCTGCGTTTCCTCGGCGCTCATTGGTGGCGGCGGTCCGTAAGGCGCTGCTCCCACGCCAGTTCTAGGAATATTCGTAGGTACCTGCGCTGTTGGAGTTGGGGCATCTTGTTTAGGAAATACCATCATTGGCCCGGTTGTGTTTGTTTGCTGGTTGATATGGAGCTTATCGTTGAGCCTGGATGAAGCATCGGGTGAAGGGGATGAACTATTTGCTTGTTTTGTCCCACAGGCGCTCAACAGGATCAAAGCCAGCAGCATTACCGGGAACCACGGTTTCCTACCCACGATTGCGTTACTCCTCTTTTTAACGATAAGACAACATAGTAAGGGCCAATCAGTTCTCATAAGAGGGTAACACACACCCGTGGCATGTGTGCACATATGGAGATGTTACTAGTACTTTTTGGGATCACTAAAAAGAAGCAAAGCCTTTTAGTAAAGCAAGCTTTGATGCATTTTTAGATTGTCGAAGATCAATAGCGGCAGGTCAGGACGATGGCGCTCATATCATCGGGCTTGGCGCGTATGGTCTCACTACGCTCCTGGTGCGAGCGTAAGATGGAATGTTCTATCAGAGCGCGAGCGGTGGAGGAGCGGGGGGTGTTCCTGAGAATAGCTTCGATTTCTTCATCGACCAAGTTATCGTGAATGCCATCGGTGCAAAGCAAAATACGATCACCCGGGTGGATGGTGGTATAGTTGATATGGACAGTGGGAGGAAGGGGACCACCTAATGCCTGGGTAATGCCTCCTCGCAGCTTAAAGTAGCTCAGTTCGGTATCCGATAGCTGGTTGGCGTGTACGGCTTGATCGATGCGCAGAGCTTCAGCTTCGTTGATGATCTTATTTTCCACCAGTTTGGCGAGAAGCCCATCATCGTTGGTCAGCCGCTTGAGTCGCTCTTGCCCGTGTAACAGATATACGCGGCTATCCCCAACATGAGCGTAGACCATCGTATAGCTTCCGCTATCGGGTTGTTTGCAGAAAGCGGTCAGCGCCACCGTTGTCGCCAGGTCATCTGTTCCCGCTCGCCTGGCGCCCTCCGTGCGTACTTGCTCATCAGCTTCTAGAAGTAAATGTTGGAGCAAGGCGCAGAGGTTGAGATTGTCGCAGCATGCAAGAATGGAGGGTATTCTACGGTTCTTTTGCAGTTGTTTGAGGAGATGTGTCCAGCCCTGGCGGGTAGCGAATGTGGCGATCCGCGAGGCAATTTCTCCCGCGGCACTCCCACCTACACCGTCGAAAACTGCTGCGACCCCGCTGCGTTCATCCAAAAGTATGCTATCTTCATTGCGTGTGGGGTGCCGTTCGTTAGCGACACTACAAGCTGCGATGGTAAAGGGTGAATGTCGTAACTGTTTTCTATGGGATACGCTATTAGGGTATTTTCTAGTTTTCTGTCGCGGCATCGTCGTTGAATGCTGCCTTTCGAAATCGGTTTCAAGAAAAAATGTTATAGCTGCACTCCGTTCCAGGGATACAGTGTTCGCATACCACTTACGCATATGTGTGATCCAATCGTTCAAAGGAATGCTATAAATTTTACTACAAAATGTTTACTATCAGAAATTGAGCCATTCCATCACTATCTGCATTTTCACTGATAACACCAGGGTCCAGGTTGATTGTTTGGCACCACAGACAACCCTATAAGCCGGTAGAATAGGTTATGAGTGCAAGTATAACAGATAGTAGAGGGAAAAGAAAAGGGTTTTTCCCCTGTTTCCCCTCAGATAAGCTCACAAATTTTGAGAAAATTCCCAAACATAATGCTCGTGTGCTCCCGATAGAGCGGGAAATGCTGGTCGCGTGTGTGCTCAATGGTTTTATATGCTTCGATTTCCTGGGGATCAGTACTCTTCGGTTGGAGGTCAGGATGATAAAGCCAGGTATCGAGCATCGCCGGGTCAATCTCAATATGGTACTGCAAGCCATAGGCGTTGCGGTAACGAAATGCCTGATTTTTCGCATAGTCGTTGGTTGCCAGGAGCGTAGCTCCAGCCGGAAGATCAAAAACGTCCTCGTGCCAGTGAAAAACTTTTTGATAGCCTGGCAGTCCTGCGTAAAGCCGGTCCTTTTTCCCATCTTCGGTAAGTGCGATATCGTAGAAGCCGAACTCCTTCATGGTATGTTGTCGTACCGCTCCCTGCTCCAGGACTTCCGCCAGCAGTTGACCGCCCAGGCAAATTCCCAGATATGGAATATCCTGTTCAAGTACTTTACGAATCATAACCTTCTCCTGGGTGAAGTAAGG
Organism: Ktedonosporobacter sp.; assembly: GCA_035293765.1. Classification (GTDB taxonomy): domain Bacteria; phylum Chloroflexota; class Ktedonobacteria; order Ktedonobacterales; family Ktedonobacteraceae; genus DASRHT01. Next base: position 40,923 of record DATGMF010000094.1, on the reverse strand, counting down.
GTATTTGTGTTCCTCATACACATGCTGAGAACCGCCAAAGGCGATAACGGCATCAAATGCGCTCGGATTGGGAATCGGCTCCGTTTCAACATGGATCAGGTCATATGCTATGGCATGCTGGCGCAATATCTCCCCCACAAAGCCGGTAGAATTTTCCCATACATGTTGCAGTATAAGCACCTTTTTCATGTGATCTCTTCCCTTTCCTCGTCGCTGACAAATCATTGCAATACGGGCGGACTGCCACTACAGACCATTTCGACGCTCCAGGATTGCTCTGCTTCCAGCACAAGGGGCCAGATGAGCGTAAAGCAGCTCCCCTGGTGGGTGCGCTCAAAGCCGGCCTCGGACCCTGTGACCGTCTCGATAGAGAAGTGCCAGAGCTTTGCCTCCTTGCTCAGGACGAACCCCATATCCTGCTGTATCCAGGTATTGCCGATATGAAATTCGCGCACCGATGCTATCTCGCCGGTGGTGTCAAAGCAACCGGTTTCTGGCTTCTCGCCTGAGATAATATAATACGCCTGTTCGTTACCTCCTCCTCCCAGCAAATGAAAGTTCCATTCGGTGGCAAAGTGTGTTTGCAGCCTGGCCTGTCCCCGATTTTGCAGCGTAAAGCGCACAATGAGCTGCTCTTTGCTGATGGGAATGAAGAGCGATTTACTAAGATGCACAGGGATGGCGCTCAATGCTCCATACCTGCGGACATGCCCATCGCGTGTCATGGTAATAGTGGTACCACTCTGATCTTTCCCCACAGTTGCAGCGTAAGGAAGCTCGACAAAATTGCCCATTTCCTCAAAACGAGCGGCGGCAAAGCTCGCCAGAGGCAAGCCGGAAGGCAAAAAATGATCGATTAAGCTTGTGCGGCGATACCGATCCACGACGATGTAGCGGTCCAGATCGGGCTCTCGCGTGCGGATGGTGGTATGGGGGGAAAGCGGCTCCTGCTCTTTTGCCTGATCGCTTGGCTGGCATTGCTCGGCCCGGCGACGCTCCTGCTCGTGGTCTATTACTGTCTGATGGTAACTTTCGCGTTGGCGCGTCATAACGCATGTCAGATTATGGGCGCTGCGCCGCAGATCCCACTCAAAAATCGTCCCCCCGCGTTGCAGGTCAATATACAGGTTTTGCTGATCGCTTTCGAAGATCAGCTCATCCTGCGTGTCGCGGTCAAAATCGGTCAGTTCGTGATGCTGCCAGGACCCCGCGCCATGACGTATGCGATCCGCCGCGTTTTCCGCTTTGATCAGGTGATGATAGATGGCCGAACGCACATGCCCCATATAGATGCCGCCAAAGAGCCCGTGCCAGTAGGTATCATTGGCCTGCCCTTTCCATAAATGCTCTATTCCCGCCTCTGTTTTTGCCCCCGCTTCATAGACGTGATCATGGACGCGCAACATTTTTTTATGCTGATTGTTGACCTCAGGATAGCGGACCAGGAAATTGCGCCAGAAGCCGCCGCGTATAAATTGGAGGATACCTTCCTTTTTTTCCTGTTCTAAGCGGTGAAGAATTTTCCCGAAAGCATATGCCTTCTCGGGTGGGAGCGCCCACTCAGTCATCTCAATATACGATGATGTGGGCAGGTAAATGCGTCCCAACGCTGGATGAGCGTGAGCGTATTCGCCCAGTGGAATGGTATGGAGCCATGCGCTGTTCTGCTCAAGCGCCGTGAAAAATTCCTCAACCCAGCCGGAGCGCCCATCCGCTCCCCAGCAATACTCCTGCGTCTCGGGCCAGCTACCGAATTTTTCGCCGTCATCGCCCATAACGATGATCCGTCTCCCATCGGAGGTAGCTAGCGAGTGCAGCTCTTTGATCGTTTCTGCTACCGGACGCCAGGGAATAGTATAGCGCAACATTTTGCTGGTGGCGTATACCTTCAATGCGCTGCTCTGATCTTCTGTGGCGTAGTAGCCGTAAAGGTCGCGATCCTCCAGGCCTACATTTTTGAAATGTACATCGTCAAGAATGGTCCACTCGATCTCAGCCGCGCGCAGCAGACGCGGCAATCCTGGCTCCCATACGCGCTCTGCGATCCACATGCCGGTGGGTTTGCTGCCGAGGTCGCGTTCAATGCGCGCTGTCAGGCGGCGAATCTGCGCGACCTTATCGTCATCAGGAATGGAGGGCAGGATGGGTTCATAGTAGCCGCCGCTCACCATTTCGACCTGGTTGCGCTTGACTAGAGCTTTAACGCGCTCTAGAAATTCGGGATGAGCTTCTGCTAGCCAGTCCAGCAGCGAACCGGTGTAGTGCAGAGAGAGGCGCACGCCCGGATGCCTCTCCAGCGCCTCTACCATCGGCTGGTATGCTTCCTCGTATACCTGTTGCAACACCCAGGGGAAATTGCCTACCGGCTGATGGTTATGGAACAGCAGACCAAAATGAATACTGTTAGCGGCCTCTTTTGTCATCGCGTCACCCAATCGTCACCCAATATAGCAAAGGCATGATGCCTGGAGTCTGTACTCAGGATTGCCGATACTTGTGCGGCTGCACTCTTATCTCTTCATTACTATATCACATCGGCTCGCAATCCAAAAATCCCCCTTTTATCTCTTGAAATTCCTCTATGTAAGAGGTTATATTATTATATGAGATGCCTCTTTCTTCTACTCTTATGCGAAACGGATTGCCGATCCGTTGTAGTATTATTATAGTGGATGATGTCTCCACGTACAGGAGGACCATTCATGCGTGAACGCACGCTTCCCTACAGGCGCACTGCGAAATCACTCCTTTTCATTGGTACCCTGCTCTTCTCTCTAGTATTTGTAGCGTTCTCAGCTTCACAGGCTGCGGCAGCATCACTCGTTGGACCCAAAACGCATTACCTGGTTCTGGGTGATTCCCTGGCCTTTGGCTTTCAGCCCGACCTCAACTTCGATGACGGCTACTCTAATGACTTTGCCAGTAATCTGGCCGGTCATGGCGTGAAGACGACGGCGAATCTGGCCTGTCCAGGCGAGACAACCGTCACGATGCTCAACGGCAAATGCCCTTTTCCATTCTTGCGGAAGTTCCCTTACCTGGGCTCTCAGCTCAATGCGGCGCTCGCCTATCTGGCTGCCAATCGTGGTCAGGTAAGCCCGGTGACGCTGGATATCGGCGCTAATGACGTCTTGTCTGGCATCAACACGAAGACCTGCACTTTTAGTATGGCCGCATGCAACGCGAATCTGGCAACCGTAGATGCGAACTTGACGCGTACTATCTTGCCAGAGTTGCACCAGGCATTGATGGTCAATGGGCGGCTGACCGGCGATCTGGTAATGATGAATTATTACGATCCTCTGCAAAACATTTGTCCCAACACTGTCCCAATCGTCCAAACGGTGAACCAGCATCTGGCAAATGATGTCAGGGGATTTGGCATTATTGTCGATGTCTTTGATGCCTTTGGCGGGGCGGCAACGCCGAACCCCAACATCTGTTCCTTTACCTGGATGTGTAGCATCTTCCACGACATTCATTCCACCGATAAAGGTTATAGCGTCATTGCCAGCACCTTTGAAAGCGGAACCGGCTATTAACTAATAGCAGTTATCATAGGGGCTTGTGAGGATTGCTTTGAGCATATGTAGAAGAAGAGGTTCATCAATCCTCACAATGCCCCTGTATTGCAATGGGTACCCTCATCAGTACCGCAGCAACAGGCTTCGCCGGTGCGAGCTTCATGCAAAGCTTCGCGTCCCTCCCGTGCAATGAAGTAGACCAGCGCGAGTGCTGCCAGGGGATCGGCCCACCACCATCCAAAGAAAGCGTTGAGGAGCAAGCCGAGCAGCAGCGCCAGCGACATGTAAGCGCAGGTTACACTACAGGCCGCATCAGCTTTGAGCGCGGCGCTCCCTATTTGTTTCGCGACCCTGAGCTTCCCTTGCCATAACAAAGGCATCATGAGGGCTGCTGTCAGTGCCAGACCCACGCCCCACCAGGATGATTCGGGATGAGCGTGAGTAAAGAGCGTCCAGGCGCTATCGGCAACAATGTAAGTTGCCAGCATGAACAATCCAATAGCAGTGAGCCAGGCAGCCACGCGCTCGGCACGTTCAACACGCTCCTTTGATCCTCCGCGACTCTCAACCAGGAGTCGCCATAGCAAAAGACCTCCGGCTATAAGCTCAATAATGCTATCTATACCAAATCCCTCAAGGGAAACGCTTCGCGTGACAAAACCGGTTGTAAGGGCAACTACAGCTTCGATGCTCATCCAGATAATGGTAAGCATCTCGATCCCAATGCCCAGGCGAATCTGCTTATAGCGTGATGGGTTTGAAAATGTATCAGCTATGGGAAGGGGGCGAGCCATGAGCAATAACTCTCCTTTATGCTATAACGGGGACCTGTGGAAATATCAGATACGACATTGGTCAGACCGATTACAGCCATGATAGAATGGAAAAAAGCTTGTGTCAAGCAACCTGACGAAGCTTTCTTTGGCTACAGGGCTATTTACTTCTCGGAAAAAGTGGGGTTGTGAGGGGCGCTAGCCCCTAACCGGAGCGCGAGGCACGTCGCGAGCTAGCGAATTGTCCTCGCCCTCCTCCTCCTCCATCCCCCGCCGTAGGCGGGAAAAAGGGAGCAGTAAATAGCCCTGCTTTGGCTATACCTGCCCTGTACATCCGCGACAAAATATTATACTCTTAGATATCAGATAAGCTGAAACGTAAAATATAGGTTGATTTTATCGTTATAAAGGTTTGTAAATTTTAGCTATGGCAAGTATAAAATTATTGCTGGTTGATGATCACGGGCCATTGCGCAGAGCTTTGCGGGAAGGGCTGGAGGCGACGGGCGCGGTGCAGGTCGTGGGTGAGGCGGCGACGGGACGAGAGGCAGTGGCAAAGGCGCTTGAGCTGGATATGGACGTGATTTTGATGGATGTGCAATTACAGGACCCTCTGGCAGGCCGCCACGCGCATAGCGGCGTAGGAGCTGCCGTCGCGATCCGGCGTGAGCGTCCGCGCATGCCGGTAGTTTTTTATTCTATTCAAGATGATGATGAATACTACCGCGAGTTTCGCGCCTCCGGTATTCTCACCCACTACGCCTATGTGCGCAAAAGCAACTATCTGCTGCCGGGCATGCTGGTGCCACTCCTGCGCGACGCGATCAGTGGGCGCAGTCTGGTTGACCCTGAAATCGAGGATCGAGTGCAGGAAGTACGTGACCTGGATGAGCAGTCGCCGCGTGCGCTTTTAGAGCCGAATGAGCTGCGCGTTGTCGAATTAATGGCGCAGGGGATGACTAACGAGCAGATCGCGGCTCGTCTCAATCTGCATGATAAACGAGCTGTTAGCCGCACTAACGGGCGTATTTACGCAGCCTGGGGCCTGAGCGAAAACGCGGTCGATGATAAGGTTGCCAGGGCCAGAGCGACGCTGATCCATATGCTGAATCGTATGATTTTGTGGGATGAAAATGGTATGGCTTTAGTCCAGGATCGCCGGGGAGAGTGGGTTCCCCTCTACAAAGAAGATTAATGCTATGTCGCATTTCTACTTGACCTTTGCGGGTATGATGGGTAAACTGTCTCTTACGGGAGCGGGAGCCGGTGACTACTTTGAAACCTTCCGCGTTCCAACGCTGCTGACGCGCTAGCTTCGCTCAGGAACGCGGTATCGAAGTATCTCGACCCGCTTGAGGGTACTGAAAATGCACAATTTACTTGAGCCCGTCTCGCTGCTGCAAATCATCGCTCTCGCGCTCTCTATCTTCAACCTGGTAACGTTTCTCTGGCTGGCCTGTACGGTCTGGCTCAATGGAGACCGTCGCAGTATGATCGCGCGCGTGGGAGTCGTGGGGCTTGGCCTCTCCGCGTTCTTCTTCTATCTTCACGGGCTGTTGATCTCCGGGTCGCTCGCGTATACATCGGGTCTGGTATCACAGGATTTTTTGTGGCACCTGATCTGGCTTCCGGCTATCGGCGTTCCCTATATCTGGTTTGTGATTGGCCTGCATTACGCCTCTCTGATGAACGAGAGCTGGCGGCGACGGCGCCCTTTCTTGCTCATTCTGAGCGCGTTCCTGGGGGTGAGCGTGCTGACCTTGCTGATCCTCAATCGTTCCACCTTTACCTTTGCCGGAACGCTACGGCTCCTGATCGCTAGCAATTTCATTGATAATCGCAATGTCAGCCTGTTGTCTCCCCTGATAATGTTGCCCGTATTATTTTTATTATACGTGGCATTTTGCGCGATTGGACCCTGGTTTACGCCTCATAAAGTTTTGCGCGTCTTGCGTGTCTTTTTGCATGCTCCCTTTAGAGGGAAAAGAAATACTTCTCTGCGTCGTGATCTCAACGATGCATTCTGGAATGATCAGAGGCGGGTGGAGCTGCTAGAGGAGCCGATTCTCTCCTGGCATCTTGCCCGCCCTGGCCTGTTGCTTGCTGCGCTCTTAATGGTTTGCCTCACCGTCATTCTGGGAACGCTAGGCATCTGGTCGATGGTGAGCTGGCTAAAATTGCGTAATGGCCTGCCCGGTGTCGTTCCTGCTGAGCCGCTCACGGCGATCCCGTTCAATTTAATGTTGCTGGATATTTTCACGGTTGGCTCTGTTGCGTTCATTATTTTACTGATCGGCTACTCTATCGTGCGGCATGGCATTTTGATCGAGCGCCCGCTCGCGCGGCGCGGCTTTTTTGAACAGTGGCGTGGGATCGTGATTGTCGCAACTACCAGTGCTATTTTTATCGCGCTGCTGGTCTTCTTCACGCGTAGTAACCTGGGAGGGCTTTTACTGATTACCTCTCTGGCAACGGGCATCTATGCTTTGTTTACCTGGAGCGGCTATACCGCGCATGACCGCTATATCGCTATGCTTGGTCCCTTCTTGCGCAGCACTAATGTGCGCCACTGGCTGAATACTGATCTTCAGAAGACGGAGCAGAGCATGGAGGACCTCTTTTTTCACCTGTGTAAAGATGTGCTGGAGGTCCGCTGTGCTCGCTTAGTGGTCATGACCGGTTCGGTGAGGCGAAGTTTTAATTATCGCTTCTCCGCCCTCGGTGCTCTGGATAAGCTAGAAACGCCAGAACAAAATATCATGAATGGGGCCAATCTGGATGCTAAACAACTGGCCGAGTATCATCCCTATAGCAATCAAGCGGGAGCGGCGGGCGTTAATGCTTATCGTACGCATATAACGGTTGAAGGAGTACCAACCATTTTCTGGGTATTGCCTATTTATGATGAGTTTGGGCCGGTGGCGAGGCTTTATCTTGGCCCTCGTCAGGATGGCGGCATTTTTACGGACGAGGATATGGATCTCGCGCACGCCTGTGGGCAGCGCATCCTCGATACCTTGCGCGATCACGAAGCAATGCTGGCTGTAGCCGGATTGCTGCGCCGCAGAATTGTCGATGTCAAGCTGCTAGGGGCACAACAAAGGCGCGTGCTGCACGACGAAATTCTGCCGCAGATGCATCTGGCCCTCTTACGCCTGGAGACGCTACGTCCCGTTATTACCGATCACCAGAGACAGCCTGCTCAGGCGCTTGACGATACTATTGAGATCATCAGCGATGCCCATCGTAGACTGGCCGCAATGATGCGTACTACTACCACTGGCGCGCCCCACCGCCTGGAAAGGGATGGTATGATGCATGCCATTCACACCATGATGAACCACGACTTCCAACAGGCGTTTGACGAGATCGAATGGATGGTTTCAGAGGAGACAGCCCGCCATATCGATGAGCTTGTGCCGCCGGCCGTTGCCGAGCTGATCTTTGCGGCGGTGCAGGAGGCATTGCGCAATGCCGCCCGCCACGCTCGTGGTTCTGATGTGCATCGCCGTTTGCACGTAATGGTCAAGGCAACCTGCAATCCACATTTGGAAATTATCGTCGCCGATGACGGCGTTGGCATCGGGGCGGCTATCAGCGCCACCACCGGTACCGGCGGCGGCCTCTTGACGCATAGCGCCTTGCTTGCAATCGCCGGTGGCAGCCTGACAGTAAAAAGTGTGCCGGGTGAAGGTGCAACCGTGCGCATCTTTCTTCCTGCCGAGTCGCTATGTTAAGCTGAAATATGGCTCTCTCCCATTTTCTGCTTTTCAGGCATTTCCCCGAAAAGTACTATTTTCTGGTGTTGGTGAGTACAATCAGGTAAAATGAATACATCAATACGGAGGGAAGATACGTGGAAGGGAAGAAATTGCAACTCCTAATGCTCTCAAACTCATTTACCCATCGGGTGTTTATTCCCACTTCTATGGCTTCCCCTGACTTCGATGCTGCTCTGGCTCTCATTATCCAATACGATATCTTCATGCGGATAATCGGAAGATCCACGAGCTGTAGATAGAAAGATTTGCGACAACCTTTTTTCTGGCGATCCTGAAGAACGAAATGTGGAAAAAGTGGGAAGGGATGCACACTTCCCCGTATGGAGGAATTCCTCCATAAAAACCAATGAAAGGGGGAGGGGAGTTTCTTTAGGCTAATGCGGAAACTCTCTAACATTTGATGAAAAATACATTTCCGTCTTACTGGTCGAATAATTCGTGGTCCACCAAGCGCAGGTTTGCTACCGTGGAGATGCAGGAACCGGAAAAGCTGGGCGGCAGCAAGCTGATTCAATACTGGAATGATCTCACCGCCCTGCCGGAGGCGTTGTCTGATGCGGACTTCGCCACGCGCGAAATGGTGCGTAAATCGCGCTTAACTAGTAACGTCCTGTTTTTCTTTCTGGTGATGGTGATTGCTCTGCTTCCTGCCTGCTTTATTGCCCCCTATCCCTCCTACTTCTGGCTGGATCTGGGGCTGGTGGTCGCTTGCCTACTTGCCTTGATGCTCAATAAGCAGGGATATACGTTAGCTGCGGGCCTGCTTGTCAACTGCGCGGGTTTCATGGCTCTCACAATCGCGCTCTTCTCGACGATTCCATTCGATGAAACGACATTGCAAGGATACGATATGTATGTCATCGTAGAACTGCTGGCTGTTTCGTTGTTACCGATACGCAGCATATTTATAGTTGCTATTATCAGTACGATCTGCATTATCGGTACGCTGTTTTATATGCCACATACGGTTGTGCTTGATAAAGACCTGCAAACGCGCTTCTGGATTATCATCGCGCGACCGACTGGCACTCTCTTCCTTGTGGCGGGCGTGGCCTATATCCTGTCCGCCACGATGGCGACAGCTATCAGGCGTGCCGGTCGGGCTGAGTTGATCGCTCAGCTTGAACATTCGCTGGCCGAACAACGGCATGAGCTGGCAAGAGGCGTTGAGCAAATTCTGGCAACTCATGTGGCTGTGGCGAACGGCGATTTGACCGCGCGCGCCCCGCTGACGCAAGATAATAAGCTCTGGCAGGTTGCGAAGGCGCTCAATACGCTACTGGTGCGCTTCCAACGGGCTGTACTGGCGGAAAGAAGGCTGGCGCTCGTTGATCGGGCCGTTGCCCACTACGTCCAGTCGATTCAGCAGGCCGAGCGCCAGCAACAACTGCCAGTTCTTCCCCTTGCACGAACCAATATCGATCCTTTAATTGTTGCTCTCCAGGGTAAAACTATTGGGTTGACGCATATTCAAGCGCCCCCTGACCATCTAACCGGTGGTCTTTCAATCGAAAAAAAGCAGTTCCCCCCAGATAGCAAACGTTCTAGCTGACTTGCCTGTTTTAAAGAATGTTTACAGCCTTCGGGATGAATGTAAAAGCGTACATCCTGACAAACGTATATGCTCTACAATAGAGCGAGGAGGAGCAAAAATGGAGGCGATAGCCATTATTGGAATGGGTGGCCGTTTTCCTGGAGCCCCCAATCTCCGAGCCTTCTGGCAGCTAATCTGCAATGGCGGCGATGCAATTACCGAGGTGCCTGCCGATAGATATAATGTCGATCTTGTATATGATCCGCGCCCTGGCACTCCTGGCAAGGTGATGAGTCGCTGGGGAGGCTTCTTAGACCAGGTTGATCAATTTGATGCAGCATTCTTTGGGTTTTCTCCACGCGAAGCCTCGCGTATGGACCCTCAGCACCGGTTGCTGCTTGAAGTGGCCTGGGAGGCAATGGAAGACGCCGGGCTCGTCCCAGAGCAGCTCTCAGATGAGATTGCCGGTGTGTTTATTGGCATCATTACCAGCGATTACTGGGATCGGCAGTTCCGCGATCCCGCCGATCTTGATGTGTATAGCACAGCGGGGAGCGCCCGTAGCGGTGCTGCCGGTCGTATTTCGTATGCTTTGGGGTTACAGGGGGTGAGTGTGGCGCTGGATGCCGCCTGCTCCTCTTCGCTGGTCGCGGTCCATCTGGCCTGTCAGAGCCTGCATACAGGCGCGTGTACCATAGCACTGGCTGGCGGCGTCAATGTCATTCTCAATCCCGACCACACCATTGGTTTTTCTCAGGGGCATATGATGGCCCCGGATGGGCATTGCAAAGCGTTTGATGCGCGCGCAGACGGCTATGTGCGCAGCGAGGGAGCCGGAGTGGTAGTGTTGAAGCCGCTCGCGCGCGCATTAGCTGATGGAGACCCGATTCATGCAGTGATCCGTGGCAGCGCCGCGAATAACGATGGACGTTGCGAGCTGTTTATGGCTCCAAGCGTGAAGGGTCAGCAAGCGGCGCTGCGTCAGGCTTATCAGAGTGCCGGGATAGACCCTCTCCATGTGGACTATGTGGAGGCTCATGGTACGGGGACGCGTGCCGGCGATCCGGTCGAGCTCAAAGCTCTGGGTAGCGTGCTCTGTGCTGAACGATCCGCTGATCGCCCGCTAATCGTTGGTTCGGTCAAAACCAATATTGGACATACCGAGGGAGCTGCGGGGCTGGCTGGATTAATCAAAACGGTGCTCTGTCTCAAACATAAAGTAATTCCGCCCAACCTGCATTTCCACGAGCCCAACCCTGCTATCCCCTGGCAGGACTACCCATTGATGATCCCTACCAGCCTGACACCCTGGCCTGACAGCGATCATCCCTGCTATGCTGGCGTCAGTAGTTTTGGCATTGCTGGGACTAATGCCCATATTGTTTTAGAAGAAGCTCCACCCGCAAATAAGCTGAATCCAGACCCGCAGTATCTCCCTTCCTCTGCATACCTTCTGCCGCTATCGGCACAGACGGCCAATGGCCTGAAAGAACTGGCCTATAACTATGTAACACATCTGGAAGATGCAGAATATGCCGACCAGACGCTACACAATATATGTTACACAGCCAGCCTTCGCCGTACGCACCATGACTATCGCCTGGCCGTTATCGGTTGCAGCAGGCAGGAAATTCGTGACAAACTGGCGGCTTTCCTGAGCAACGAGATAGGGCTCGAAGCAAGTCGTATATGCCGCGTTACCAATCGCCGGCACAAAATCGTCTGGATTTTTCCAGGCCAGGGGTCTCAATGGATGGGTATGGGGCGTGATCTGCTCAAGCAGGAACCCGTGTTTCGCGCCGCGATTGAGGCATGTGATCGGGTGATGCGTAACTATATGGAGTGGTCGCTACTCGATGAGTTACAGGCGGATAGAGGGCGTTCGCACCTGCACGAAATCGATGTGGTACAGCCAGTCCTTTTTGCCATTGAGGTAGCTCTCGCCGCACTCTGGCGCTCCTGGGGAATCGAGCCTGACGCGGTCGTAGGCCATTCGATGGGTGAAGTTGCTGCCGCCTACGTTGCAGGCGCGCTGAATCTAGACGATGCAGCCTGGATTATTTGCACCCGCAGCAAGCTGCTGCTGCGGGTGAGTGGCGAGGGCGCAATGGCGGTGGTTGCGCTCTCGCTCGAACAGGCAAGATTGGTGGTCAATAATTATACAGATCTCGTCTCTGTAGCGGTGAATAATAGCCCGACATCGACGGTGTTATCGGGCGATCCAACGGCTCTCGCCGAGATTCTGGCGAAACTGGAGCAAGATGGCGTTTTTGGAAGTCTGATCAAAGTTGATGTGGCCTCGCATAGCCCGCAAATGGAGCTGTTACATAATGATTTGTTTTTGCTGATGCAGTCTGTGCAGCCCCGCCAGGGACGAATCGCCATATACTCGACAGTAACCGGAGAACTAATTGACGGCAACGCCCTTGATGCCCGCTATTGGGTCAGCAATTTGTGCCAGCCGGTGCTCTTCCTTTCAGCCACCCAGAAATTATTAGAAGATCATTTCGATATCTTTATGGAGATGAGTCCGCATCCTCTGCTGGTTGGCGCGGTCAGACAAACGATTGAGCAGGAAGGAGCTTGCGGGAGCGTCCAGGCGTCGCTGTGGCGTGATGAGGATGGCCGGACTGCTCTGCTGACAACGCTTGGCAACCTGTACCTTCAAGGATGCAATGTTAACTGGAGAGGCTTGTATCCTGCCGGAGGCCATCATGTGTCCTTACCAGGCTATCCCTGGCAACGGCAACGCTGCTGGAATGCCAGGATTGACCGTCCCTACGCGCCTGCTACCACCTCTTCTCCGGTGTTGCGCGATGACGGTGCCACATGCCACCCCATCCTGGGAAGAAGTTGCACGCCGCTGGCTTTGCAGCCAGAGATGTTTTTCTGGACTATCGCCATTGCGCCCGAGCTCTTTCCTTATTTGAGTGAACATTGCGTACATAAAGTGCCGGTACTGCCCTGCGCGGCTTATATCGAACTGGCCCTGGCTGCCGCGATGGCTGCTTTCGGGTCTCCGCGCTTTTGGATTGATAGCCTTGAGCTCAAAAAAGCGCTTTTCTTCCCAAAGGGCATAACGCAGACGCTTCAAGTGATCCTGACTCCAGATGGGGCAGAAAAAGAGAGTTTGCGCCTGTACTTTTTCAGTACCCCAACGGGACAAGATGGAAAGGCTACTTCCTGGATTCTGCATGCTCAGGCAACTGTGCGCTGCGCCGATGGACTGAGGACGAGAGATACGGTCGTTGATCCATCACTCGGACAGGTCCTGGATGGATGGGAATTAGTGATGGAAGCTCCCGAACACTACCAACGCCTGAGAGCTCGTGGCATCCAGCATGGGCCAGTTTTTCAGGGTATTACCCATGTCTGGCGACGTCTTGATGAAGTGATGTGCGATATTACGATTCCCACAGCGTTAGTGAGCGACATGGGAAACTATCACGTTCATCCCGCGCTGCTGGATATTTTCCTGCAAGGTATCACCCCATTTCTTTCCATCGAGGATGAGCAGGAAACCTACATGCCAGTAGCGGTGCAACAGATAAAATTCTATCAGAGCCCTATTCCCTGCGATAGGCTTCATACTCGCGCGAGAGTGAAATCGAGGAATAGCGACAATCCAGACACGCTCGAAGGGGATATTATCCTGTTTAATGAGGCGGGGCAGGTGCTGATCGAAGTTACAGGCGTACTGCTTCAATCACTGGATCGCGGCGCCCATGAGTATCTGCGTCAGCGTATCAATCAACTCCTCTATAAAATCAAGTGGGAGCGGCAGTCATACGGCGAGCAACGTAGAAAAGGGATAGCCCGTAAAAACTGGCTGATCTTCAGTGATGATGGAATTGGGCGCTGGCTGGCGTCACATTTGCGTGCAACCGGGGCAAACTGCGCGATTGTGACGCCTGGTCAATCATACAAACAGCTAGATGCACATCATTATGAAGTATCGCCAGCCGCCCACGAGGAGTTCTATCAACTCCTCAGAGAGAGCCTGAGCGAGGATGACAAAGCTGCTATTGGCATTGTCTACCTCTGGGCTATGCTGATTCCGCCGATAGATGAGGAAGGAACGCAGCAGATATGCTCTGTAGACAAGGACCTCGGCAGCATCGGCGTGCTACACCTGATCCAGGCGCTGGCGATGGTGAAAAAAGAGGCCAATGCACGCCTCTGGCTGGTCACAAGAGGCGTATATGCGATTGAAGCGCAAGATGGGATAACAGCACTGGCGCAGGCTCCATTGTGGGGGCTGGGGCGCGTGATTGTCTATGAGCATCAGAACTTGCATTGTACCTTGATTGACCTTGATACTGCTTCTGCCGAGGAGCAAGGCCGGGCTTTGTTCAATGAAGTCTGCTCGGACGATGAGGCGGATGAGGTGGCGTTACGCGGCGAGAGACGCTATGTAGCCAGGCTGGCTCGTTATACCCTTGCGCCCCACTCAGGGCGAGAGGCTGTTCTATTTCATGCTGATGGTACATATCTGATTACCGGCGGTCTGGGTGGGGTCGGACTGCGGACGGCGCAATGGATGATCGGGGAGGGAGCGCGCCACCTTGTTCTTATGGGGCGCCATGAAGCAACGGAGGAAGCAGAAGCTACGCTACAAACCATACGCCAGATGGGCGCTACAGTGTCCGTGATGATAGCGGATGTCTCGCAGAAAGCGCAACTGGCAGAGGCACTGACCAGGATACGGGGTGAGATGCCTCCGTTGCGTGGCGTCTTCCACTCCGCCGTTGTGCTCGACGATAGCATCCTGTTACAACTGAACCGGGCACGCTTTCTACAGGTGATGCTGCCCAAAGTGGAGGGAGCCTGGAACCTGCATTGTCTGACGCGGGAAGATCCGCTGGATTATTTCGTTCTGTTCTCTTCGGCAGCATCCTTGATTGGTTCGCCCGGTCAAGGTAACTATGCGGCGGCCAATGCATTCCTGGATATGCTGGCACACTACCGCCGGCAGCGAGGTTATCCTGCGCTCTGCATCAACTGGGGTCGCTGGGACGAGGTTGGTCAGGCCATGAAGGAGAAGCGTGGTGAACGACTGGATATACGCGGTTTCACCAGCATAAAGCCAAAAGAGGGACTGGCAGTTCTGGCAAGCTTGCCAGGTCAGGATTGTCCTCAGGTCGGCGTCATGGCGTTTCATCTGGGGAAGTGGAGCCAGTTCTATCCGCAACTGACCCGCTCCTCGCTCTTTGTGCAGCTCCTTGAAGAAACCGGCGCTGAAGATGGGAACGAAGATGGCAGGGGATTGCTGACGCGCGAGACGTTGACCGAGCTGGATGATGAGCAGCGTCAAAGGATGCTTTCGCGTTACCTCGGTCAACAAATTGCCAGGGTGCTGGGGCATACATCGGCCAAACTCGATCCTCAACAGCCGCTCAATCGTCTCGGCATTGACTCTTTAACCTCCGTTGAGCTCAAGAATCGCATTGGGGCTGACCTGAACGTATTCGTTCCCGTAGCGATCTTTCTACAAGGCATTACGTTTGAACAACTGACTCAGCGGATCAATCATCTGCTCCACGAGTCACTATCCTGAGCGCTGCCAATGCAAATTGTGTATCGCATCGTCTATACAGTGATGCAATGCGCAATTTGCATTGGTCTACTCACCTTTTTATCTGTGTCTCTACCCTCTGGCGCGTTGTTTGCTGCCAGCTTATACTAATAAGCGGAGCAATGAGAGAGCTAAGGAGAGGAGACGATTATGATTCTGATTACAGGGGCAACAGGCTATATTGGGCATCATTTGGTGGCTCGCCTGGTTTCTTTAGGGGAGAGACCGCGCTGCCTGGTACGCGATGTGCAACGTGCGGCGGCAGTCCTGCCAGGGGATAAAGTAGAACTCGTGCAGGGTGATACCACTATTGCTGATACATTAGCCGCTGCTGTGAATGGTATAGAAACCATCGTTCATGCCAGTTTCCTTACGGCTGACCGCAAAGAATCGCCTGGCAACCGCTATGAAAAGACAAACGTTCAGGGTACCGCCCATCTGGTTGAAGCTGCAAAAGCTGCTGGCGTAAAGCGCATGATTGAGATTAGTGGTCTGGGCACCAGGCCGGATGAACCAGGCAGCTACATGCAGGGGCGTTACCTGGCGGAG
Source organism: Ktedonosporobacter sp. (assembly GCA_035293765.1). GTDB lineage: Bacteria > Chloroflexota > Ktedonobacteria > Ktedonobacterales > Ktedonobacteraceae > DASRHT01. The sequence goes on along the minus strand of DATGMF010000094.1, from coordinate 25,186 downwards.
AAGATGCTGATAGAAAGCGGGCTGGATTGGAGTATTATCCGCCCATCGGTGCTTTTTGGCAAAGACGCGCCCTTCATTAAGGGGCTTGCCGAGCTGATCCGCACTGCTCCCGTGGTGCCGCTGATTGGCGGCGGCAAGACGATGTTCCAGCCCATCTATGTTGAAGATGTGGTGACAGTCATCATCAAAGTGCTCGCAGATCCGCAGCACACTAACGGAAAAATTTATACGATTGGTGGTCCTGAGCAGTATTCATTTACGCAAGTCTTTGATCTATTGCTCAAGGCAATGCACACCAGGCGGCCCAAACTCTATGCCCCCACGCCTCTGGTCGGCATCGGTGCCGCAGTGATGGAGGCGGTTTTGCCGCGGCCTCCCTTGACAAAGGCCGCTATGGCGCTCTTCTCCTTTGATAATGTGACCGATCTCAACAGCGTTGAGCGCGATTTTGCTTTTGTCCCGATGTCGTTTGCTCAATACCTGGAACAATCTGGCGTATAGACAAGCCGGAGACCTGTAAAAAGTCTGGTTAATAGATGCTCTTGCCGGTCTTGCTGTGTTATAATATGGCCGTACTCTCAACGAGATTTGTCAAAAAAGCCCTGTAACTGAGCCTATGTTGCCGTTTGAGGGAAACAGCGGGATCGGGTTACACGCCTGGGGATAGACGGAGGAAGCCACATGGCGGCATCACCTGACTGGGTATTGAGTGCTGGCAATGATTTGCGCTTGATTGGTGATACGCTGGTGCGTATTTCGCGTACCCTGCATGAGCATGGTCGTAAGCTAGAGAAGGCCGTTGAAGGACAGTATGCCAGTGAAGTAGATGATCCTCGTGTTCGACTGCTCACCGATTCGCTGCATGCCAATCGGATGGCCGATCTGGAGCTTGGGCGGCTAAGCCAGGCTCTGCAGCGTGTTCTCTTGATGCTCCAGCAGGTATCTTCGCAAGGCAACGGTCACTCCGGCCAGGGCGCGGTCTTTGAACGCGAGCGCGAAGCTCTCAATAGCAGCATTATCAATCTCAAGCAGCACAGTAGTGAGCTAGAAACGCTGTATAATATCGCACGTACGCTCAATTCGACCCTTGAGTTCGACGAAGTGCTGCGCTTGGTGATGGACCGCGTGATTGATTTTGTCAATGCGGAACGTGGCTTTCTGATGCTGGTGAACCCGGCGACGGGCGAGCCCGAGTTTACCATTGCGCGTGATAAAGCGGCGCGTTCGATCCCCGAAAGCGAATTTGCGACCGCCCAGATCAGCCGCGGCACCGTCAAACGCGTTATCAGCTCAAGGCAGCCGCTGCTGGCCGACGATGCTCAGGTTGATGATGCTCTGCGCGCCCAGGAAAGCATCATGGCCTACGGCATTCGCTCCATCATGTGCGCCCCGCTGGTGGTGCGTAATAACTGCATCGGCGTGGTCTATGTGGATAGCCGCATCAATGCCAATTTATTTGGCCCTCGTCACCGTGACTTGCTCCTGGCCTTCTGCAATCAGGCCGCCATCGCCATTGATAACGCCCGACTGTTCGCTGATCTGAATAAAGCCCTCCAGCAGGTAAGAGAAGATAAGCAATACATGGATAACATCTTCTCCTCTATTGCCAATGGAGTCATCACTACAGATTCTACCGGCCTTATCACGACGTTTAACCACGCGGCGGGCGCTATTCTCAGCATGAACCCGATAGAGGCGTTGGGGAAGCACTATCGAGAGGTTTTTAGAGCTCGCTCTCAGGCCGGATTAAGCGAACTCCTCTATAATGCTAATGCGCTCCACGATCATGGGACAATTGTGCCCAACTCGATTGATTGTGAGATTCCCGGACGGGGTCTGGTGAACTTGAATCTCTACGTTTCTTCGTTGCGCGACCCTCAGGGAGTGCATATCGGCATGGCGCTGGTAGTGGATGATCGTACCGAACTGAAACGTTCGGAAGCGCAGGTCAAGCAGATACGGCGCATATTCGAGCGGTACGTCCATCCTAACGTTGTGCAACAATTGATCAGAGATCCGCAGGCGCTCAATCTGGGAGGCGAGACCAAAGAAATTTCTGTGGTTTTTGCCGATATTCGTGGCTATACGCGTTTAAGCGAAAGTATGCCCCCTGAAGAAGTGATGCACCTGATTAATCGCTATCTCAAAATTATGTGTGAGGCCATCTGGGAAGAGGAGGGAACGCTCACAGCCTTTCAGGGGGACGCGCTCATGGCTATTTTCAATGCACCCCTGCCGCAAAAAAATCATGCCATGCGAGCAGTACGGGCGGCCTGGAAGATGCGTATGGCCGTCTTGGAGTACCAGCGTTCTCAGCCGCAGGAAACGCAGGTGATGTTTGGCATCGGTGTCAATACCGGCTTGGCTACAGTGGGCAATGTGGGATCGCAGGAACGGATGCAGAACTATACCGCAATAGGCGACACCGTCAATGTTGCCTCGCGCCTTCAGAACAATGTTTCCGATAACAATATTCTGCTCAACGATCCATCCTATATGCATGTGTACCGCCATGTTCAGGTGGGCCAGCCCTTCCAACTGGCGGTCAAAAATAAATCCGCCCCCTTAACTGTGCGCTACCTGCTAGGGCTACTGTAGGGACCCGGTTGACCGCGTCCGATTTATCGCCCGTATTTCATTCGCAGAGGGGAACGGTGGTGAACCGGACGTGCTGTAGCTCTCCGATTCATCGTGGGAGGTCCCTACGAAAGGGAGCGGTGTTTTATGCTAGCCCCTTCAACTTTACCCCATCCTGCGCTATAAATATTTTCTGAGCACAAATCCTGTTTGCTGGAGCCGGACGAAGCCAAACCATTCGTAGAGGCGATGGGCATGAGTGTTCGTTTCCTCTGTGTTGAGCAGAATGTGTGGCGTGCCTGCTTGCTCAAAAAAACGGATCGCTTCCGCCATGAGACGCGCCCCTATGCCTTTGTTGCCGACAGAGGGATGAACGGCGATACGCACCAGGTAACCATTCTCCTCATCGACAGTATTGAACTGATATCCAATCACTTTACGCTGCAATTCCGCTACTACAAAATAGGGGTGGGTAGCTGCAATATCGTTAAAAGCGATAGAGTCATAGCGCCAGAGGTCATCGAAGCAGGCATCTTCGATAGCCAGAAGGGCCTTCATATCTCCGCCTGTGCTGGTGAATCTCGCTGGACGGATGGTAACCTCCTGATTGCCTGAGGTTGGGATACTATAGCCAAACTTGTCATAAGAGTAAAGGAGGCGATATGGGATAAAGCCGTGGGTGAGCAGGTTATTGCGGAGCCAGTCACGGTCAGCGTTATTGCCGGAGTAGTGAAGATAACGAACGCCGCGTGTTATCAGGGCGGGATACAGGCGTTCAAGTAAGGTAAAAAGGATATCGAGATAAGCGTTACTCTCCGTCCAGCTCACGCCAAAGCCCCCGATCCAGGCGTGAGGGGGATTCACGATCTGGGATAAGAGAAAGCCATACATGGAGAAGTCGTGGAAAATGCCGATTGCTGGATAATGCTTGAGTATCAGCGGTAACTCTTCCAGAGTGAATCGCTGATAAATATATTCAGACGTGCGGACAAGACGCTCGACATGCCGCACATCATCATCGGTCAGTAAACGTATCTGTTCAAATTGAGATGACATAACACCTCTTAACTACCTGCATTGCTGGATACTTGATAGCGCCTCTTTTAGTGTATCGTCTTTTACTCTGCGGCGTCAATGCCTGATCTATTTTTATTCTATATGGTGTGGGGCATTCTCAAAGGTAATCGTGAATATGGCATGCTAGAGCCTGGGACAAAAGTGAACAGATCGGAAGTAAGGAGGCAGATTACCTGACTGGTCACCAAAAATAGTTTGATTGGATGTAGGAGGTTTGGGCAGGGCAGGGGCAAGCCCTGCCCCTACGATTCGTTTTCCGGTCCTTTGACTTCGCGCCGCAGTCGTTCGATATCCGGTTTGGGCGCGTGACGCATGCGGTAACCTGTTAGCCCATGAATACGCCGGAGCTCGGCAATGAGCACATCGGTATTGATGCGGTAGGGGTAGTGCGGAGCAGATCCGAGGCTATCTACGGCAGCATCGTCGCCAAGCAGGAGATTGATGCAGGTTGCCACACAACTGGCGGTTGCTTCCAGATGATAGCCGCCCTCCTGTATCAGGATCAAACGTCCATTACACAGCGTGTTAGCCAGGTCAATAATAATCTGATTGAGCTTGGCGAAGCCCGCTGTGGAAATGTTCATATCGGGCGCGACCAGTCCCGTGCCTGTATCGTTCTCTTTCCAGTGAGCGTCAAAGCCCGCGGACACCAGGATGAGCTGTGGATCAAAGCGATCCGCCGCCGGAGCCATAAACTGGCGAAAGATCGGATCGTAAGTTTCAAAGCCGGTTTTTGCGGGCAGGGGGACATTAATGGTTGTTCCCAGCCCTGGTCCCTCCCCTCGCTCATCGGATAGACCGGTGCCGGGGTAGAATGGAGCCTGGTGGAGCGAGAAATAGAGCACGCGCGGGTCTTCGTAAAACATTTCCTGGGTGCCATTGCCGTGATGCACATCGTAATCGATGATCATCACCCGCTCTAACCCGTAGCGGTCGATAGCATAACGGGCGGCAACGGCAACGTTATTAAAAATGCAGAAGCCCATTGCAGATTCTGGCAGGGCATGATGTCCCGGGGGTCGCACCAGGCAGTAGGCGTTATTGATCTCGCCCTTCATAATCGCGTCAATAGCCACCAGTGGCGCGCCCGCTGCTTTGAGTGCGGCCTCGTACGACCTGGCGGAGACGTAGGTATCGGTGGCGAAGTAGCAGCTTTTACGTCCGCCCGCCGCCTCTTCTTGCGCGGCTTTCTGACAGGCTTCCTCCACTTCGCGAATATACTCTACCTCGTGTACGGTTGCCAGCTCCTCCACAGTTGCGGCGCGCGGCGCTAACTGTACTAGGCCATCGCGTTCCAGCCAGTTGAGCGCCTTCAAGATCTCCATCGCCATCTCGACCCGCTGTGGCCGCTCTGGATGCTTCGACGGCGTATGATGCTCTAAAAAAATCGGATCGTAGATGAGGGCCGTTGTCATGCTGATTCCTCGATCATAACCCCATCCCTTGCAAAAGGATGGGGTTCGTATGGATAAAACTGCCAGGCATCCTGAGCCTGAAAAACAGGCTCAGGATGCTGAACTGAAAACGTTCAGCCAGTAAAGCCGCTATAGCACCTTTTTGACCAGGTCCGGTATTTCAAAAATGGTGTCCGCAACGGGCACGTTTGCGGCCTGCAATGCCGCCACCTTGCCCTGCGCGGTCCCGGTATTGCCCGAGATAATCGCGCCAGCATGCCCCATGCGTTTCCCCGGAGGGGCAGTACGTCCAGAGACAAAGGCCACTACGGGCTTTTTCATCGTTTTGATAAATTCGGCGGCGTCCTCCTCGTCACTGCCACCGATTTCGCCACACATTACTACCGCTTTGGTCCCCGGATCTTCTTCAAAAAGCTTGAGATAATCAACAAAAGTCGAGCCGATAATGGGATCGCCACCAATGCCAATGCAGGTGGATTGTCCGATTCCGGCCTCGGTCAGCAGCGAGACCACTTCGTAGGTAAGTGTGCCAGAGCGCGAGATGAAGCCAACGGGGCCGGGCATGAAGATCTGGTAGGGGATGATGCCGATCTTACCGAGCCCCGGCGTACACATACCCGGGCAGTTGGGGCCGATCAGACGCGCACCGTGTTCGTGTACCACCAGCATGGCCCGGGTCATATCAATCACTGGGATGCCCTCAGTAATGCAGACAATCAATTTGATGCCGGCGCTGGCGGCCTCCATAATGGCATCTGCCGCGCCTGGAGGAGGTACAAAGATGCAGCTTGCGTTAGCATCGGTGGCGGCCCTTGCCTCGGAGACGGTATCAAAGACGGGGACGCCCTCTACAGTTTGTCCCCCCTTGCCGGGGGTGACGCCGCCGACGATCTTTGTTCCCGCGGCCTGCATATTGCGGGTGTGAAATTGCCCTTCGCGCCCGGTGATGCCCTGCACGATGACCCGCGTCGTGTTATCCAGTAGAATACTCATATCGCTTATCCTCTATCCCTTCGAGCGTACTGCGGCAACGATCTTCTGCGCGGCGTCGCGCATATCCTTTCCCCAATCCAGCCCGGCATCTTTTAACAGCGCCCGACCTTCTTCCGCTCCGGTGCCGGAGAGGCGAACGACGATGGGCATGCCTTTGGGGAGTTCGCTCTGGGCCATAATGACGCCCTTCGCGACCTCTTCGCCGCGTGTAATACCGCCGAAGATATTGACCAGAATGCCCTTCACCTGCGGGTCGCGCGCCACGAACGTTAGCGATTTATGCATCACTTCCGCTTTGGCGCCGCCACCGATATCCAGGAAGTTGGCTGGCTTGCCGCCGACGCGGGCAACCATATCGAGCGTCGTCATTACCAGCCCCGCGCCGTTGCCGATAATGCCAATATCGCCGTCCAGCTTAACATAGGTCAGGCCAGCTTTCTTGGCTTCGTATTCCAATGGATTGGACTCTTCGGGTTCGGCCCAGGAGGCATATTCCTTCTGGCGGAACAGGCCATTATCGTCGATGAGAATCTTGGCGTCGGCGGCGTATACCTGTCCGTCAGGGGCCAGCGCCAGGGGGTTGATCTCGGCGAGACTGGCATCGCTCTCGATGAACGCTTTCGCCAGTGCGGAGAGGATCGCGCCGGATTTGGCAATAATCGCGTGGGGGAAGCCGGCGCGGGCAACGATATCGCGTGCTTCGAATGGGCGCAGGCCCCAGCGCATATCGATGGGGTACTTGATAATCTTTTCGGGAGCGGTCGCGGCAACCTCTTCAATGTCGATGCCGCCCTCTTTGGAGACCATCACGATGGGGGTCTGTGTCTTGCGGTCAAGAATGATGCCGAGGTAGTATTCTGCCTGGATATCTAGCTTGGAGACAACCAGGACTTTTTCTACCGTGAGCCCCTTGATATCCATCCCGAGGACTTTTGCTGCCGCCGCGCGGGCCTGCTCCGGGGTATCGCCGAACTGGATGCCACCAGCTTTGCCCCGTCCACCAACGTAGACCTGAGCTTTAATAACAACCGGCCCGCCTATTTTGCGAGCGATGGCTTCGGCCTCCTCTGGCGTCGTTGCTACGCTTCCTGCATAGAGCGGAATGCCGTAGCGCGCCAGAATATCTTTGGCCTGATATTCATGGATTTTCACTAAAATAGCTGCCTTTCAAAACGTATTCAAACGTGATGATTACTGCACTCCCATGCAGTACACCGCACGTAGACCGGCTACGTGTGTGGCCCCAGCCGGGCAAGGAACCGCTGATAAATATTGATCGCGCTATTCTCGTCACGATCCATCACCAAGCCGCAGTTCTCACAGCGATACGTCCGTTGCCATAGCGGCATGTCCTTTTTGCGTTTGCAGCCATGACACGTTTTGGTCGTACCGCGTTCACTTATGATATGCAGTTCTTTCCCAAAGCGCAGGCACTTGTATTTGAGCATCTGCACAAAGCTGTAAAGACCCCAATCATTATACACCATGCGGTTGCGGATTTGCCGCTTCCGTCGTTCTTTCGGGGTTTCGTCCTCTTTTTTCTTGATGACCATCTGCCGTTGGGAAAGATCGCCGATGACCACAGCTCTTTCAGCCAGTCGGCCCGCGATAAGGTGAGATGCTTTATGCAGACAGTCTCGGTGTTTGTTGCGCTTCTGTTCAGAAACACGTTTGTAGACCCTGGAGAGGTGAATATACCGGCGCGACTTTTTCTTACATTTATCGCGCTTAGAGCGGATTTTGTCCAGTTGCTTATTGTACCAGCGATATGGCTTGAACCCGCCAATATGGTAAAACCGCCCGTGGTCGGTATAGCCCGTTGCTAAGGTTTTAATGCCGAGATCAAAGGCAACAATGCCATGCTCGGAAACTTGCTGCTCTGTGTTCTCATACACAAACGAGCAATAATAGTTTCCTCGCGCATCACGGGAAACGGCTACTTCTCGAAAGTGTTGTGGTGGCGTTTCGGTCAGCCTTGCTCGGATGTTCGGATAGCGTTTCGGTCCCCAATTACGTCCGCCTCCCGTGGGGAGGATAACAGTATTGCCCTCTCTTTCCAGGTACATTGCTGGATAGCAGAGGGTAAAGAACTGGTGTCGCGGCTTGAAGCGGGGAAAGCCTGGTTTCTCGGCGCCTGCGGCGACTCGCTTGAAAAAGGCTTGCATCGCCTTATCGAGATGGAAGTACACTTCTGCGAGGAGCTTGCCATAGACAAAGCGCAGGTCAGGGTCAAAGACTTTGCTCTCCCTGAGCGATTTTTTTGCTCGTTCGAGGTTCCAGCGTTCCCCGTTGCGCAATTTGCCGATCCACCAGTTGTACAGGCCGCGACATTTGCCCTGCATGAACTCTAAGGCTTCCGCCTCTTGCGCGCTGACCTCAATCCTAATTTTCTTGCTTAGCAGCATGTTGCTTGCTCGCTTTTCAACACGGCGTGCAATCAGGTTATCCTGGTTGCACGCTCATTACCTCACAACACAGGTTGCGCTAAGTACTGTCGAGCGGCGATACTACCAGGATTGAGCGGACAGACGTACCCAAGCTCTTTGATACTTTCCGCTTCGATGGTGCGCTGTTCTTTTGTTGTCCAGGGAAAGAGCGGCCCGCTCAGTTCGCCTAAGATGCCCCCGATAGCAAAGCGAACGGTGCGCGAGGTATCCTGATAGGTATCATACTCCCGGGCCAGTTCTTCTAGTCGTTCGAGCAGACGCTCCTCGGTCCAGCGCCACTCCTGCTCACAATCTGCTTCAGTGAAGTAAAATTCCCTGCCTGCTTGATATCCACGGATGACCTCCTCATCCTCAAGTGTGACCAAGGTGGTCACATCCTGCCGGACGGTACCACTGGTCGGCGATAATACGCTGCCGTGGATTTCGCCGAGGGTCAAGCCAAAATGGGCGTAGAGAGAGGGTCGATGCTGTCCATCGAAGAGGTGAAAAAGGTTTCGGGCAAGGGTAAACATATCCACGAGGTACAGATCGTGCAAGGGGATAGATGGTTCCTCCTGTTCTTCTTCAAAGAGAACATTAATAAGGCCCTGTTCGTACTGTTCACGAAAGATCGCATGCTGCATGCTCATCAACGGAGGAATGTGGAGGCGACGAAGTGCCTCACGGTGTGCTGTTGCCATGACTCAAGCTCCTGGGTTGACAACGGACCCTTGTCCAGGCATAATGCCTGAGAGGGTCTAGGTACGTGTAACATGGACTAGACCTTCATCGCTGACGGGTGTGTTGCTGCACGCCCATCAGCAAGCTTGCAAGGACCTCTGAAATAGTGCTCACTCGCCGATGTTCCAGTCGATATCATCGATAGTGAGTTCAGAAAGCCCCTGTTGAGATCTCGCACTATTCAAGGCTTTCAGAATTGCGTAGGCAGTTAATAGCCGCATGGGCCTCCCTTTCTCTGCCTCAACAATCGTTGGCTTCGAAACACCTGAGAGATCCGAAAGTGCCTGTTGAGACAAGCCAAGACTTGCCCTAACACGCTTCAACTTTACTTTAGACATACGAAGCCTCTTAAATCTGCCTTTTTATAACCGGCATTGTCCAAAGTTTACCATAGATACCTGTGGAGTGTCAAGCATAATAGTTAGGAGGCGAGATACAGGATCATGGTCAATGCTAGCACTATCTACCAGGGAGTGTCAAGGATAATGGTTGCTGAGCTAAACGATCAGGCTCAGCAGATCATTCAGCCCATGAATAATGATACACGGCCACAAAGAGCCCGAGCGTTTCAGTACAAAGCACAGAATGCAGGCGAGCACAAAAATGTACAGACCGGCAGACAGAAAATATAGCGGCGACTTGCCAATGCTGAGCCAGTAAGGGAAATGCAGGCACACAAACAGCAATGAGCTAAGCGCGCTGGCTTGCCAGAAACCCATAAATTCATGCAACTTTTGGAATAGCAATCCCCGCATCGGGATCTCTTCAAAAAAACCTACCAGGATGATCATGTTGAGCCAGGTGTCGAAACTTAAATGGTTGAATGGAAGCCCTTGCAAAAAATGGCGGTAGCCTATTGCTAAAGCGAACCAGAGGCATCCTGCCAGGGCCCAGAGCGCGCCCTTACCTATGTTGGCGGTCAATTTTAAGTAGGTCAGCGGGTTGCACCGGTTCACAGAGATGATGTAGAGCAGGGGCAGGATGATCCGAAATATAAGCGTCCACAACAGGTCGAGAGAATTCGCCAGGTAGGGATTGTTGATATGATGCGTGACGTAGGGATCGATAACAAAGTCGGACATAACGGTGGCAGCGAACAAAAGAAAAATATAGGCAAGAAACAGGGGAATTTCCAAAATTCTAGTTTTTGCAAGAAACATCGGTAATACCTTCCTCTAGTTCTACTTTAAAAGTGGCGGGGTTAAATAGCTATTTGCTCCCTTTCGCGTAAAAAACTCGTGTATATTTTTAAATAACATATCGGAACTGGTCCCGAGAATATGTACAAGACACTTCTAGGACTATTGCTTAGAAGTGTCTTGAGAATAGGCGAGTTTGCTAGTGAAAAAAGCCTGACAAGCAATCCTGTGAAAAATCAAGCTGCCGTATGTGACGTGTGTGCCCGTTTGCGTTTGCGCACGAACCGGATGGCGATGGCGATTACACTCAGTAGTGCAATGAGTATGAGCGTGACCTGGGGCGTGCCCAATGGCAAAGAGGGGAGCCAGCCCGGTAGTTCGTGGGCGATTGCGCTTTGACCGTCTACAACGGCTATAGGCGCGGTGCCGAAAGGTGCCAGGCGGATGACGCCCGACTTGCTCACGCCCATATCGTACGTTACGGCTGAACTGGGAGCGTTCAGACTCAGGTAGGTCAACCAACTGTCCGGTCGTACCCAACTCATGTTGCGGTCGGTTGATAGATCATGAAAAAGCTGGTCCGACAGTTGCTCTTGCGCTGCTACCCTGAAGCCGGACGCGCCGGGGATTTCGTTGTTGACGGAGGACTGCCCAATTTTAGCACTGAGATCGGAGGTATAGACGGGTGTATCGGTCAGGAGGTAGATGTCGGCATTGACCTGTTGTCCATCGAGCGCCAGCACTTCCAGCGGCACCCAGGGATGGGCGGTCTTCATCGTGATCAGCAAGGGGACGCCGTCGCCGGTAAGCTGATGGCGGGCTTTAGCGGCGGAGGTATCGTATTTGGCCGCCATAAAGATCGGGCTGCCCTTCGCATAGGCCAGGAGATGTTCGCGGGTATCATTATCCAGGTAGAAGCCGTTGTGATAGGCCCAGGTAACGATCTCGTCGCCGCTGCCGCGAATGACGGTAATATTGAGTGCTTCAACCTTCACCTGCTGGAGCACTTGAGCGGAGCCTGCGCTCGCAGCCCTGGCTGTAAAGGGAACATCATCGAGGACGATGGGATGAGTTTCGCGGAAGAGGCGTTGCAGCGTCCAGGCTCCTCCGGCCTCGATTTTGAGTGGAACGGCTGGCAGGGGGACGATCCAGCCAACATTCGAAGCTTCTCCCTGGTAGCTGAAGCTCGTCATATAATGTTCAATGCCATCATGCCACGCCACCAGCGTCGCTGCATTTTGCAGGCGCACATCACCATCGGGCGCAATGAGGCCGCCACAGGCAAACGCGGCTGGGGCCTGGAACACGAGAAGGGTAAGCACAAGCATGGGAATAATCAGAAGTTTTTTACGCATCGTGAGTTCCTCCATCTATACATTTTTTTCGGGGGTTCCATTCACGATGACGTTGTGGCTGGCGAAAAAGTTCCCACAGGTTCGATATCTTTAGCCTTGAAGGATTTAGACTTATGGATGATTAGCCGCGAGCTTTTTTGTTTTTCCCAGTGCTTATTTCCCCACGTAGATAGTTAATAATATCGTCATTGCGGCACATCCGTTCATCCTTAAAACCATATTTTTTCAAGCTATCCCCATCTCTATATTTGTTCGTTGGCGATGAACCCCAACAACGGATATATGCTTTCCAGGTAATTTGTCGAAGATAATCTTTACAAGATTCGCATTCCTTATCTAATAAATGCTTCAGTCGATCATATGTTGCCTTAATTTGCTCTTTCGCATTACCTGGATCAGTGTGCTTCATTTCTACAAGGCAGATGACATTCTGCGTATTGTTCTTATAAAAAATAATGCCGTCACAACACTTTTGGTTGTTCATCCCCAGTGCCAGACGTGCCGGACCTGCGTCCACTTTGTCAAAAAACAGCACTAGCTCGTCGGACCGAAGCTCGTCCCGTTCCATTGAAAGTTTATCGCCTTTTTCGCCTGTAATATGCGTCTTAGAACTTGCCGACGTAAGTAAGAGAATGCTAAAGGGCATAACAACGCCTCCTCCTCTACAGTTTATAATGGATATCTGCAATTTGATCAGTGATGTTGCCGAAAGTGCTCCAATCGATTCGCCCATGATCTTGAAGAATGTTTTCCGCAGTCCCTTTATCGACGCAATAAATGGACACTTTCTCTTGAGAAATAAAAGCATCGCAGCTTTCCAGGAAAAAGATCTCGGCCAAAGATTGTTGCTCTTCTTTCCCGTGCTCTGCTGCATATATTAAATTTGACAAATGATCCAGCAAATACGGGCTGTGAGTAGTTATCAGTACATTTAGGCCCGCATTAGCAAGCATCGCCAGAAACTCGATCATTTTTACCTGGGCTTCGGGATGCAAATTCATCTCCGGCTCGTCTATAATCAGCAATTCATCTGGCCGGGCCAGATAACGCAAATAGAGCACGAGTGATGAGAGTCCTTTCACCATAGAAGACGCAATCGGAATCTCTAATGCAACATTTTTTAGTGGATGAAATAAGATATCTCTCTGGGGGTCTGGCTCTGGTGTGGAGAAATCTATGCCTCCAGCAAGGATTTTCTGCTCCAAGATTCGTGCAAAATCAATATGTTTTTGAAGCTTCAGATTGGGTCTACCTGGTCTTTCCCTTCGCTTGACATCTTTTGTGTCCATATTAAATATATTGTCAAGTGTTGAGAGAAAGTCCCCTACAGGAGCGATAGCGTTTTTCGCTCCTGGAAATGTAAATTCTTCGAGGTCTGCCAATTGTTTAAGTGCCTGGGTAAATGACTCAAATACCTTTTGCGCATTATCACTAAGGCTTAGATGAGGGCTTGGACGAGCTGTAACAAGTCCGGTTCTTTCAGCCGGAAACATAACAGTGTTGACATAAATCGCTTGATGCAGTACTCGCATGACATTCCGAACCAGGCGAAGTTTGATCTCTTCGGCAGGAATTTTTTCAGTGGGTGTTTCTTGCTCTTCTTGAGAAGTCGAATCTTCCTTTTCATCGGAGATATAGGCATGCAATACCGGGTCGTCTCTCTTTTTGTTGAGAGTAAACAGCTCTCCAGCGACGCTGCTGCGTACCGTAGCTTGTTTGACACATTCTACAAAAGCTGCTTTTGACCCCATCAAGTCAATAGATACTTTCAGCTTGTCAAAAACGGCGAATTGGGTGCTCATGAAATCAGGCATCCATTCTGGAGCGTACCTTGCTACATTTTGGAAATACTGTTCTCCGTATTGTTCTGCAAATGCTACAAGGTCTATCGTTGCATGCCCATCTTTTAGCACTGTCTCGATGGCACTATCCAGAGGAGAGTATTTCTCGGAGAGTTTTTCTTCCACGTATGCCTCTACATATTCGTTCCAGCCGCGAGATCCAAAAATACCCCCGAGAGTATAGGCCATCCAGGTCTTGCCTGCGTTATTTGGACCGATGAGAACTGTTAAGGGCTTGAGGTCGATTTCCGCTTGCTGAATAGCACCTAGGTGCTGAATAGTGACTTTCAAGATCGTACTCCATATATGTTTTGATACTCATATATTACATCCCCGCTCCTATCTTCCTCCGATTTCTCTTCAGGCTCCCTTGCGTAGCGAAGTAAGAACTTGAGGTAATAAGCACTTCTACTGTAGAATAGCACATATATTGCAAAAAGTAAATAGAAAATAATTGAAGATACTATAAGTTAACGATTGTAGGTATTCTGTTCAAATCATTATTTGCGGCGTTTCGTGAGCAAGCTCTTCAGCTTCTGCTCATTATTCCCTGCTCTTTTCTCACCGTCCGTATGCTATACTGTGGTAGCGGATAATTGCCTGGACGATCCTGATCCAGCCAGGAAAAATGGCGTACTGGTCCTTGCATAGGCTGTATCGGGTCACTACCTCGTAAAAAAGTTGAGGGAAGAGTTGTGAAAGAGAAGACAGAGCCCGCGATGGGCAGTATGCGTTACTATAACAATATCCTTGAAACGGTAGGCGACACGCCTCTGGTGCGTCTGAATAAGATCGCCAGCGACGTGCCCCCGCTGATGCTGGCTAAGATGGAAATGTTTAATCCAGGGGGGAGCGTCAAGGATCGCATCGGCATCGCGATGATCGAGTATTGCGAGAAACAGGGCCTGCTGCGACCAGGAGGCACCATTGTCGAGCCAACGAGCGGCAATACCGGGCATGGGCTGGCAATAGCAGCAGCAATTAAGGGCTATCATTGCATTTTCGTGATGACCGATAAAGTCAGCGAGGAGAAACGCTCCCTCTTGCGAGCTTATGGAGCTGAGGTCGTTATCTGTCCAAGCAGCGTCACGCATGAATCTCCTGAGCATTACAAAAATGTCGCACATCGGCTCGCGGAAGAGATCCCGGGGGCCTGCTGCCCCAACCAGTATGCCAATCCCGCGAATCCGGCAACACACTACGCAACGACCGGGCCTGAGCTCTGGCGCGATACCGCCGGGCGCATCACAGCTCTGGTCGCAGGCATTGGCACCGGCGGCACCATCTCCGGCACCGCCCGATACCTCAAGGAGCAGAACCCCAGGGTCAAAATTATCGGAGCAGACCCCCCCGGTTCCGTTTTCTCAGGGGATACGCCCAAGCCCTACAAGGTCGAGGGCATCGGTATGGATATCTTCCCGGAGAACTACGATGCTGCTCTGGTCGATGAGTTCATTCGCGTTGATGACCGCACGTCGTTCTACTGGGCGCGCCGCCTGGCTCGCGAAGAAGGTATCCTGGCCGGCGGCTCGGCGGGCACTGCTCTGGCGGCGGCGCTGACCTATGCCCGCCGGCTTACTCCTGATGATGTCCTGGTGGTCTTACTGCCCGATACCGGGCGCGGCTATCTGACAAAACAGTTCAACGATACCTGGATGCGCGAGAACAATCTGCTCACTCAGGCCGAGGTGGAGCAGGCGACGATGTATGATGTACTTACCTATCGGCGCAATAATACGCGCAGCATGCCACTGGTCGTCAGCGTCCATTTGACCGACTCTGTCGCCGACGCCGTCGAGTTGCTGCGCCGTTATGGCATCAGTCAGACGCCGGTGATGGATGATGGTCGGATGGTCGGAAGCTTGACTGAGGATCAGCTCTTGCGCCGTCTGGCTAGCGGGGAGCCGCTCTCCTCAAGCCTGGTGGGCCAGGTTCAGGGTCCACCATTTGCGACGCTGCAAGCTGATGCGCCCGCGCGCGAGGCGTATACCATCTTCAGCAGCGGCCAATCAGCCGTTGCCGTTATGAACGATAAGACGCTGGAGGGGATCGTTACCAAGAGCGATCTGCTGGAGTTCTGGGCACATTCGCGTGCTCAGTAATTCAATATCCTCAAGCGATGCATTCTCGTCGCCTCCCTTGAGTAAGGCGCTGTATAAGGATGTTAAATGGGAAAGCAATAAGGAGAGAAAGCAAGTGACGCCTGTTGCCCTGGGGTTGGTGCTCATCGCTGCTGTAATGCACACAAGCTGGAACTTTTTCGTCAAGCAGGCGAAATATAAGCAGGTGTTCATGTGGTGGGCGCTGATCGTCGGCTCGCTTTGCTTCACGTTTGTTTTTTTCATTAGCCCACCACTGCCAGCGCGGATCTGGCCGTATGTTGCTGCCAGCGCGATCATGGAAGCTCTCTATTGCATCGCGCTCACCTGGGCCTACGATATCGAAGATTTCTCACTTACCTATCCTCTGGCCCGTGGAACCGCTCCGGCTTTGCTGGTCATCTGGGCTGCTCTTTTTCTGGGCGAGCCGCCACGACCGGTCGGGCTGATTGGTATCTCCCTGCTCATTCTCGGCCTGGTTATTGTGGGGGGCGGTGCGGTCTTATTCCGTCCAGGCAAGGTTGCATTTAGCCCCAAAGGGATTATAGCCGCGCTCGCCGCCGCGAGCTGTATCTCCATTTATTCGGCTATTGATGGCGCGGCGGTGCGCATTGCTCCAGCCGCTCCTTATACCATCCTGGTGCTGGGCCTGTCTGCCTGCCTCTTTGCTCCGGCGGTTTTCATGCGCTATGGCGCACAGGTGATGTTTGCAGAATGGCGTCTTAACTGGCGGCGTATCATTCCGGTCGGCCTTGTTCTCATCCTGACCTATGCCATTGTGCTTCAGGTGTATGCGATATCGCGGGTCAGTTATGCCGGATCGATACGCGAGGTCAGCGTTGTGTTCGCGGCCCTCTTTGGCTGGCTCTGGTTGGGGGAGCGTTTCGGCCCCTTCCGCACTATTGGCTCCCTTTTGATATTCGCCGGCATCGTGGTAATTGCGGTAGCGGGCTAAAGCTGCATCTAAGCCCTACCTCGTAACGTGTTCTATACAGATTTATTCGCTCTTGTCATAAAATATAAGGAGTGAGAGTTGTATGGAGCCGTCAGCACATTCACGGGCAGGGCAAGTATCTGCCAATGATGCTGTGGTGCGAAGTGAGACAAAGCAGAGGAAGCGCCGCCCTCTTCGTGTGAGCTCAATCGTGCTCTGGTTTGCAGGATTGGCATTGCTGCTGGTTGCCGGTTTTATCGTGCATAATCATCCCGCCACCTGGCCGCTCGAACGGGAGGCCGTCAACGCGATCCAGGGACCACACCCCGTTCCCTGTCCTGTCAACTGGCATGCGAACCTTTGGGAGAGTCAGGTAGCCTACTTTATCAATACGTTGAATGATCCCATTGACGCAGTTGTCATTCCCATTGGCTGGATGATCGTCGTCATGCTCTTTCGCCTGATTTTGCAGGCGTTCTCTCTGGGCATAGCTGTCCTGACATCCAGTTTTTGGTGGTTAGGGATTGAAATCCTGGTGAAACGTCCGCGCGCTACGGCTCAGGATGGCGTTTGTGTTCACCGTGCGATTAATGCATTTAGCTTTCCATCGGGCCATGTGATCCATGATGTGGTCCTGTATGGCTTTCTGCTGTACCTGAGCTTCTCTGAGCCAGTGCGTTGCTGGCGGTACCGCTGGCTCTTACTTCCCCTGCAAGTTGCGATGGTGGTCTATATGCTCGCTGTTGGCTACGCGCGCTTGTTGGCAGGGGAGCATCACCTGTTCGATGTTTTGGGAGGATACCTGGCTGGCTTGCTCTGGCTCTTCCTTTGCATCTTCCTGTATCGCTGGCTTACCAGTCTGATAGAGAGGCGTCATCTTAGAAAAAAGTCCCAGGCCAACGCGTAACGGCTTGGCCCGGGACTCAATGAGTTTTGCTTGCGCCTAGATGTGCAGCGTCATCCGGTTTTGCCACGGGTCGGCGACGGTAATGCTCGTTCCATCTTCCTGGAAGGGGATCTGAGCTGCTGTGAGCCGTGCCTGTACCTCTTCCAACGCTTTGCGGTCAGGGAGGAGGACCTCAAATGAGCTCAAACCGGCAGTATGTGCGGGCGCGGGTCCTGCGCCACGCGATTCCCAGGTATTCAGACCAATGTGATGGTGATAGCCGCCTGCGCTCACAAAGAGCGCACCGGGAACCTGTGCTGTAATATCAAAGCCTAGAATAGTGTGATAAAAGTGCTCAGCCTGTGCGATATCGCCCACGCGCAGATGCATGTGTCCGATGCGGGTGCCGGCTGGCAGTCCAGTCCATCTGTGGGTGGACTGTTCGCCTTCGGCGAGCATGCCCTCCAGGTCCACGCGATTGCTTGCCATCTGGACCCTTCTTTCCTCAGACCAGTTCCAGGTGTCGCGTGGACGATCCCGATACAGCTCAAGCCCGATGGCGTCCGGGTCGGAGATGTAGAGGGCCTCGCTCACCAGGTGATCTCCCTGACCAATCTCTATCCCCGCCTCGATCATACGCGCGAGGAGCTGGCCCAGTTCTGCCCTCCCGGGGAGTAAAATAGCGATGTGGTAAACGCCAGCGAACTGCCGAGGCTGTGGCTGCGCCCCTGGCTCTTCAGTAAGGATGAGGAGCGGTGTCATATCCTCAGCCCCAATCACCACACTTTCTGAGGTTTGTTCAAGGCGTCGGAAGCCCAGGACATCTTCATAGAAATGAAGGGAGCGGTCGAGTTGGGCGACGCGCAGGGTTGCAGTTCCTATCCGGGTATCTGGATGGATCGATTGTGAGGTGGATTGTTGTTGCATGGTATGCTCTCTGTTCTTCTGCTAGCGAGGAGGTGCTGTCTCCTCTTCTTTCCGCTTATTACAACACCTTGCGGATAAGTTCATATTCCCACCTGAAGTACAGGATGGCGGTCATGTAAAAGGTGCTGGAAGAGGCAAAAATGGTAAGAGCCATGTCATAAGGCTGTCCACGCTGACATCTTATGCCATGACTCGTATGGGGAATAGGTCACTTTACAATGACATCTGTACTAAGGCAAAAGTCAGAGGTTATTCTGAAATGCTCGCGCCAGGATAATGATGACGAGAGAGAAAACCGTGAGGATCGACAGTGCAACTACGCCTATAGCTAGAACAGTGAGGTCGAAATCGATTTGAAAAAGGGCTACAGCGAAAAAGACCCAGAAGGCGACAAGGGCCAGGGCGAGATAGTGCCAGGCTCGGAAGCGTCTGATCGGCTTACTGACACTGACTATTTGAGCGCTGGCCACAGATTGATCAGCACTTTTTTGATAGAAAGAGACGACATTGTTGTAAGCGGACTTCACAAAAAGCATCATGGTTGGTCACCCCTTTTTCCTACTGTGTTGTGCTTGCACGCACTTCCATTGAGCAGAGTAGCTCTAAGGCACGTCATACTTTTTCGTCAAAATCGTACTGACCTGTGTTTGCCTCCCCAGGCGCTAGACTAGTTGAAAACCGCTGGAGGCGGGGGCAGGAGGCGACCGGCCTCCTGCTGGGGTGTAGAATCCCCGTCTCCTTTCTTACCGCGAGTGTCGTAAAAGGTACATTCTCATGAAAAACGTGAAGTATGGGTAACAGACGCGAATGGCTCCTTTCTAGCCACTATAGATACTCACTTTCCTGGCGTGAGGCGTCCAATCTGGTTGCCTGTGAACTCGGTGAACCAGATCGTGCCGCCAGGCCCAGCGGTAATCCCTTTAGGCGATCCAGAAACTGAAAACTCGGTAATTGTACCTGAAGTTGTAATATTGCCGATTTTGTTGCCGTCAAACTCGGTGAACCAGATCCCGCCCGTTCCGGCGGCCATTCCCATCACTCCGCATTTCTGCGTTGGGAGAGGAAATTGCGTAACCTTTCCTTGAGGCGTGATGCGTCCAATCTGGTTGCTTGAACTCTGAGCAAACCAGAGATTGCCATCGGAGCCCGCGGTGATCCCTAGAGGGAGGGTCGTGGGAGCCGACAGCGGGAATTCGGTGGCGGTTCCTCCTGGCATAGCGCGTCCAATATTGCCTGTTGCTCTATCGGTGAACCAGAGCGCCCCGTCAGGTCCTGCGACCAGCCCTTCAGCCAGGGATGGCGTTGCCATGAGAGGGAACTCGGTAATGGTCCCATCAGGGGCGATGCGTCCAATAGTGCCACCAATTTCCGCGAACCAGACATTACCATCAGGACCTTTCGTAATCCCTCCGGGGAGTACGTTAGGGGTTGGCAAAGAAAACTCGGTGATGGTTCCCGTGGGAGTGATGCGCCCGATTTTTCCTTCAAGCTCAGTGAACCAGACGTTGCCGTCGGAGCCGGCGGTAATGCCGGAAGGAATGCTGTTTGCGGTGGGGATGGAAAACTCGGTAATAGTCCCCTGAGGAGTGATGCGCCCGATCTTGTTGCCAATTTTCTCAGTGAACCAGATGTTGCCATCGGGTCCTGCGACAATGCCGTCGGGGGAGGAGCCGGCGGTGGGCAGGCGAAACTCGGTGATCGTTCCCGTTGCTTTAGCCGGCGGAGTGTTATCGGAACACGCCGCCAGGAATGTCAGGCTCAGGAGAAGGAGCACCGGAATGATCACGCTATAGACACGTTTTCCTATGTATTTGGGCATATACTAATCCTTTTGTACTGCTCCAACATCTATCGAACTTTTCTACAAGGTTGGTTATCCTGAAAACGTTGGGTGGTGTGTGACATTCCAGCAATTTGTGCTAGCCAGTGACAGTAACCGTCATGGTCATCGTGTTTGGATGGAATGTGCAGGTAACATGGAAGGTACCAGCCGTGTTCCAGGGGGGTGATGTCCATGATTTGCCAGTGCCAACAAGCTGTCCTCCGCCGAAGTCTGGCGCGCCAGCTTCCGGCGCGGCTTTGCCGTTGGTCCCATTAACCAGATTATGCGCCGTGCCGCCAGAGTCGGTCGTGAAGGTGATGGTGCTCCCTTTAGAGATCGTTATAGAGGATTGGTCAAACGATGTTCCTCCCATTGTAACAGTGCCGTTGGTGGGCGCTGCCGGGCCTGAGCCGCCGCAGGCGACCAGGGTTGAGAGCGAAAGCAGCAAAGTAAGAACGACGAGAAACGTTATCTTCTTCATCTAAAGATCCCTTCTTAATGATCAGGTGTGAACGCAGTTTTGTGCCTGATGCTCATCCAGACCTGGATGAGCATCAGGCGAAGCTGAGTTGAGCTCAGGCCAATGTGCTCCTTTTTACGGAGACACAATATAGAAACCGTTCATGCCGCCCATGCCGGGTCCCATCACATGTATCGGCACATGGCAGTGATAGTACCAGGTACCCGGAGCATCCTCAAGGAAATCGAAAGTATGGGCGGTGCCAGGGCCAATCACGACGGTATCGGTAAACTCTCCGGCGTAATTCCAGGTATGGGCGTGTATGTGAAATGTATGGAAGTCGTTGCCCAACGAGACGACTCGCCAGCGCACACGCTGTCCCACTTTAGCGCGCTTAGTAGGAGTATTGCCCAGATAAGCAAGGCCATCGAAGCAGTGGAAATCCTGGCTCAGCCCGGGGATGTCGGCTGAGGAGAAGGTGTGCCAGATAGTCGTAATTTCTTTATCAATCGGCGGGGTGTTGGCATCGGTAATGACTAACATGCCAACCAGACCAAGCTCGGCGCCAGCCTCCATCACCGGAGAGCCTCGGCCTGGATCGAAGTGCTTGGAGTGATCGTGGTAGGGCCAGGTCCCCACTGAGCGGGGAAGAGCTTTCCATTCATAGGTGTAGGTATCGCCGACGTTTACCGCAGTGCCTGGTCGATCCCTGAGCATCCAGGACCAGCCGCCGTCACTTGACTCTGCATAGCCGAGTGCGTGGATGGAAATGCTATGTGGCACTTTATAATAGGTGTCCATATTGCGGTAATGAACGCGGAAGGTATCACCGACCTCTCCACGAAAGATAGGGCCGGGGATACCAGTATTGGTGCCAATATCGTCATTGCCTGGCAGGGGTTTGCCGAAACCAGGGGTGAATGCGCGGAAGCCAATGGCCCAGAAACTGGTCTGATTAGCCATATAGGTGTTGCCGGTCTGGCCGTCCACGCCGGTGGGAACGATATTATGGAAGAATGAATCTGATTGCACCCAGTATTCGCGTAACTGCCCTCCGCGTGGAAACTCCACGACTGTGGGGCTGGTGGTCGCCGCGGCAGCAACGCCGGAAGGCAGAACCAGACCGCCTAAAGTGCTCAGAGAGGCAGCCCCAACGGCGGTCCCAGCCCCTTTCAGGAGGTTGCGGCGCGTCAGGCCGCTGCCTTCCTCTGGGGTGGCGGGCGTGGATGGCACCTGCCCGGAGTTGCCAGGCGTCGGGGACGAATGTGGTACTTGCTGGGTCATGTATGGATTCCTTTCTGAGACTCCCTGATCGCTAGCTCAGAGATTCTCTTTCTCACAAAGGTGAGGTGTTGGCCTCATGCCTAATATGACAAGGAGCCCTTCCCTTCAACAGCCATATTACCCGTATTGTCGCCTTGTCAAGGTAAGCAGACGATTACTTGTTTTGACGAGCGTAGTAAGCTTCCGAATAGTATGTGAGCAGACTGCGCTTCCAGGGAAATGCAGATCTGCCAGAATTTCTGTGGCACCAAGCAAGAGAGGCGATGAGCAGCAAGGCGTCTCGCTCTCTACCTCTTTATTGCGTACACCAAGACAAACAATTGGTTATCGGGAACAAACATCGTGAATTGGAGCCTGGGAGGGTTCACCCCTTTCTCATGCTCGTACCCCGAAAAAGGGAAAGTTACCAGACACTGGGACGACTCATAACAGACTTGCCTCCAGAGAGAGACACACCAGGATAGCACCAATCCCGGGGGTATCGAGTCAACAACTACATAAAAAATTGATCTACAAGGGCCATTGGAGAGCCTTACCCTCCGATTTTCCATTTTCTAAAGATAGAGTTTTACCTTCCTGAAAATGGAATTTTTCCCTTATAGAACCTAAATGGCACCCTAGAAAAACGCCCACTGCGAAAAGCACCAATGCCTTGGGAGATAATGTGGGCGAGGGCAGCAAATGCATTTTCAAGTGCATTTAAAGCAAATACGCTGTCCAGGTTTTTACATAGATCAAGTTTAAAACAAAATTGGTATGTTGTCAAGTATAAAATTGGTGCGTTGTCAAGCCAGGTCATACTTTTGAGGTAGCAGCACGCTTGCTTACTCAGAATACTCGCCTTCGCCCAAAATAGGTGTCAGAATTCACAGTAGGAGGCTTCATGAGCAAAAAACATAAAAAGAAGCTTCCTCATTTTTGCGGATCTCTGCTTGCTTGTAAAGAAAAGATGCACTCTCTTCTGGTGAACTCTCTCACGATAATTGAAATGGTAGCGTTTATTTATATGGAAATAAGTTCTTCTATTGGAAAATAGTCATGCGAGTACGTTGATGAATGGACGGGAGGAGCTCCCTCACCGGCTTCCCATCGCATAAAAGCGGCCCCGAGCGCAGTTGTTCCAAAAATAGGCTGGCTGTACGCATCACTTTTTCCTCACCTGCTCTTTGCTACCACTCTTTAGGAGGTAGCGGTACCTCAATGACAGTAGGGTGCGTGCTGTGTATGGCTGTGCTGATGGCATCGCGTAACGCTGTTGGATTCTCCGCATAGATGCCATCAGCGCGGAAGGAGCGGGCCATCGCGACGTAGTCGGGAGCCAGCAGATCCGTAGCGATATAGCGCCCACCGAAGCGCCTGCGCTGATCGTTTTTGACCGCGGTATAAGTTGAGTCGTTGAAGATCACGACTACCACCGGAATCTGCTCCTGGACGGCGGTTGCCAGCTCGCCCACGTTGAGCAGGAAGCCGCCGTCGCCACAGAGCGCGACAACGGGACGGTCAGGCGCTGCCACTTTTGCGCCAAGCGCCAGGGGCAAGCCACAGCCAATGGTGCAGAGTTCTGCGGGATGAATGTAGGTGCGCGGCTCGTACACCGGCAAATACTGCTCGCTGGCATAGCCCAGCATCGTCATATCTGCCACTACAATGCCGTTGCGCGGCAACCCTTCGCGTACGCCGTCCAGCAGGTGGATAGCCTCTCCAAAGATGCGTCGGGTCCGCTCGCGCATCGCCTTGCAAACTGCTGCGACCTCGGCGGCTGGCGATGGCCGTTCGCCGGGGTTGTCTTGCAGCGCATTGAGCAGAGCTTCGAGCGCAAGGCGAGCATCCCCGACGATGCCGAGTTCAACGGGATAATTGCGCCCGATCTCAGCCGGATCGATATCGATCTGAATGGTATGGGCGGGGAGAAGAAGTTGTCCATTGGTGCGTACCGCTCCGAGCTTGCTGCCTACGACGAGCGCGACATCGGCAGGTTCAATCAAGGCGCGTAGCTCGCTCGGCACGTAGCCTGCCGTTGCAACGGCAAGCGGATGATCTGTTGGTGCGGCGTCATGGCTCTTACCACCGATCAAGATAGGAGCCTGGAGCAGTTCAGCCAGTTGGAGCAGTTGGCTATTGGCGTTGGCGAAGGTGACGCCTGCTCCGGCGACGATCAGCGGTTTTTTGGCGGCGCGCAGCAGGGCAGTTGCAGCCATAATGGCACTTTCGGCGGGGCGAGGTGGTTCGAATGTGGTTGATGTGGGAATGTCCATGTCGGCTGCGACTTCCAACAAATCGAGCGGGATTTGCAGGTAAGCGCCGCGAGATCGCCCCAGATGCATCGCGCGTAAAGCGTCGTGAAGCGCATCGGGAATTTCCTCGACATATTCTACCGCGCGGGCCCAGCCCGCCAGTGCCTCCATCGCGCCAAGCTGATCTTTCAATTCATGCAATTCTCCGCGTGGGCGTCCCCGCGAGGATCTGGGCAGATCGGTGCTAATCACCAGCAGGGGGATCGAATCAGCATAGGCGCTGGCAACGGGGGTGGCGACGTTAGTGACCCCTGGCCCTGTAATCGTACACACGACTCCCGGACGACCGGTTGCGCGGGCGTATCCCTCGGCCATAAAGCCAGCTCCCTGCTCATGGCGCGCGAGGACATGGCGGAAGCCGGATTCGCCGCGTAGCACATCATAAATAGGTAGTGTATGTACGCCAGGAATGCCAAAAATAGTATCGATACCATATGCGCGTAATGTGGCGATTATTGCCTGTGCGCCGGTCAGGTGCAAGCGGTCCTTCACAACTCGATCTGCTCCAATCTTCATAAACAAATGTATACATAACATGCATCCATTTGCAACAAATTTTGTTGTTGCTGCTTCAATCCCAACTGCCGCAATGCCGAAGCATTGGGGTCTTACGTCAAGTCCACAGCCAGGTTACCGTCTTCGTCCGAGCCAGTACCGCCGACGACGTGATCAATCAGCCCGATCACGTACAGGGCTTCGCACAAAATATTGAGCGCAGCGTTATAATCGCGATCTTGCGCGAAGTGATGATAGGCGCACGCCGGATTCTGGCAGAGAAACACCCGATCTGAGAGCGTCATGTCTTCCCATTTCCACCCGCACGCATGGCAGGTTTTACTGGAAGGGAAGTACTGTCCCACTTTGACCACCCGTCCGCCGCGCTGCTCAACCTTGTTCGTTAAAAGCCTGAGCAGCT
>DATGMF010000093.1:0-39222 GCA_035293765.1 Ktedonosporobacter sp. | reverse complement strand
GACGGTGGAGTTAATCCAGCCGGTGGCGATGGAAGAGGGAGTGAAGTTTGCGATCCGAGAAGGTGGACGAACGGTAGGAGCGGGCATCTGCACGCAGGTCTTGCAATAACGGTGGGAGGGGCGGGGCTAGCCCCCGCCCTGGCTGTGGTAACACACCATAAACGCAGCCATAAATGCCTTTGGCCCTATATCAGGAGTAAAGAAATGGCAACCGGAACGAAACAGCGCATCCGCATTCGACTCAAGGCATACGACCATCGTATCCTCGACCAGTCGGCAATGCAGATTGTAAATACTGCGCAACAGACAGGTGCTCGCGTCTCTGGACCGGTACCTTTACCGACCGAAATCGACAAATATACAGTGATGCGATCACCTTTTATCGACAAAGATGCCCGCGAACAGTTTGAGATTCGCACGCATAAGCGTTTGATTGATATCATTGATCCGACCAATAAAACGGTTGAAGCACTAACACGTTTGAATCTGCCCGCAGGTGTGGACATCGAAGTCAAACTGTAGTAAAGAACCTTATTGTCAAATCGAATAGTAAACGCCTGGTTAAGAACATCTGGCGAACTTTCGCAACGTGGCAGTAAGGGAAGCAGGGCGGACGAGCCGCCCCTACAGTGAAGAGAGGAAAGAATATGCTCAATGCATTGTTGGGCAGAAAAATCGGCATGACCCAGGTGTTCGGGCCAAATGGAACCGTCATTCCGGTGACCGTAATAGAAGCCGGCCCCTGCGTCGTGACCCAGATTAAAACGGCTGCCCATGACGGATATGAAGCCGTCCAGATTGGTTTTGAGCAGGTCACAACCAAGCATGTAACCCGTCCTCAGCTGGGACATCTGGGACATCGCCTGCCATTATTGAAGGCGCAACGCAAGCGTTTGCAGGAGTATCAGCAAGAGCAGCGCACCAAAGCGAAATCAGAAGAGACCGCTGAAGAGGACAGCCAGGCTGCTGCGAAACCGGATAAACAAATTCGCAAGTTGCTAAAAGTGCAAGAAAACCGGCAGCGGCGTCCTGGTCCAGAACTGGGACCTTTCAGAGTGTTGCGCGAAGTGGGTCTGCAAGCCGGCACGACCTCCGAGAAAATTGAACTGGGTACGAGCTTTGATGCTGGCCTTTTCAGAGATGGCGAGTCGGTAGACATCGTTGGGACCTCTAAAGGAAAAGGGTTTCAAGGCGGAATGAAGCGGCACGGCTTCGGTGGCGGTCCTAAGACTCATGGTCAGTCCGACCGCTCGCGAGCCCCTGGCTCCATCGGCTCCGGTACAACCCCTGGCCGTGTATTAAAGGGCACGCGCATGGCCGGTCGGATGGGGAATGCGCGCGTAACTGCGAAAAAGTTGCAAGTGGTTCAGGCCGATCCTGAGCGTAACCTGCTGGTCGTAAAAGGCTCAGTGCCTGGCGCCAACGGGAGCTTGCTGATGATTAAGAAGCATGTAATGAGGTAACCGAAATGCCCTCGACTACAGTATATAACATGGCTGGAGAAGCCGTAGAACAGCTCGAACTGAGCGAGCAGGTGTTCGGAGTCACCCCCAATATGGCGGTTCTCCACCAGGTTGTGACCGCGCAACTGGTGAATCGCCGTCAAGGTAATGCTTCGACCAAAACTCGCAGCGAAGTATCGGGCGGAAACAAGAAACCATATAAGCAGAAGGGAACGGGCCGTGCTCGTCAGGGAAGCACGCGTGCGCCCCAGTTCAGGCATGGTGGTACCGTATTTGGTCCGAGGCCGCATCCATATCATCATGATGTGCCCAAGAAGATGCGTCGCCTGGCGATTCGTTCGGCCCTGTCGGACAAGGTAGCTAATGAGAGCTTAATCGTTATCAGCGATCTCTCGATGGAGGCTCCACGCACCAAAGAGATGCTGGCGCTGCTAGACAAGCTGCCGACCAATAAGGGTGAAAGCAAGCGGGTGCTGATGATGTTGCCCAGGCGGGACGAAAACATCATCTTATCGGCGCGCAACATCCCAACTGCCAAAGTACAGCACGTCTCCTCGATCAACGTTGTGGAACTGCTGAAGCACGATTACGTCGTCATGCCTGTCCAGACCGTCCGTTGGATCGAGATGGTATTTGGGGAGGGCATGAGCGCTGAAGAGGCGAGCCTCAAAATTGCAGACGAGGCGTCAACGCTGAGCAGCGCGGAGTAGGCGAGGAGGAAAGCCAGTGGAACTCACCGAAGTGTTGCGCCAGGGTATAATCACCGAGAAAACGGTCAAGCTGCAAGAGCAGAACAAATATACCTTTAAAGTGGCGTTGAACGCGAATAAAATTGATGTGCGCCGTGCGGTCGAAAGCCTGTTCAATGTTCAGGTAGTGAAGGTCAACATGATCCGCATGCCTGGCAAGCCCAGGATGATCCGGCGGCGAGGCGCGATGCCCCGGCCGGTACCGGCGCGCGAGTGGAAAAAGGCGATTGTTACCCTGCGTGAGGGGCAGACGATTGACGCATTGAAGGCGTAAGGGATTAAGAGATGCCAATTAGACAGTATCGACCAACGTCTCCTGGGCGTCGCGGCATGTCAGTTTCGACATTCGAGGAGATCACCAAGACCAGGCCAGAGAAGTCTCTGACGGTCAGGCTGCATAAACATGCAGGTCGCAACAACCAGGGGAAAATCACGACTCGTCATCGTGGCGGTGGCGCGAAGCGTGCCTATCGTCTGATTGATTTTAAGCGCAACAAACTGGGGATACCCGCTAAAGTGGCGGCAATCGAGTATGATCCGAATCGATCCGCCCGTATCGCGCTTCTGCACTATGTTGATGGAGAGAAGCGGTACATCATTGCTCCCCTGGGCCTTAAAGTAGGCGACCGCGTCGAAGCAGGGCCGGAAGCCGACATCAGGGTCGGTAACGCGCTGCCGTTGAAGAACATCCCTACCGGCACAACCATTCACAACATTGAGATGCAGCGGGGGCGGGGTGGTCAACTGGTGCGTGGCGCGGGCGTGGGTGCGCAATTGATGGCGAAAGAGGGAAACTACGCGCTGATCCGTCTGCCTTCGGGTGAGCAGCGTAATATCCATATTCTCTGTATGGCGACCATCGGGCAGGTAGGCAATATCGATCACGAGAACATCAGCATCGGTAAGGCCGGACGTTCGCGGCATATGGGCCGCCGTCCCACCGTGCGAGGTTCAGTGATGAACCCCCGTGACCATCCTCACGGTGGTGGCGAGGGCCGCGCGCCCATTGGTGGCAAGCCGCAAACCCCCTGGGGCAAACCCGCCCTGGGCTACAAGACCCGCAGGAACAAGAGGACGGATCGCTTCATTGTCCGGCGGCGCAATGCTGGCAGGAGGAGGAAGTAATGTCGCGCTCAAGGAAAAAAGGGCCATACATCCATGAGTCTCTCAGGAAAAAAGTGTTAGGAATGAGGAGGAGCGGCGACCGCCGTTTGATCAAGACCTGGTCCCGCGCCTCGATGATCTTCCCTGAGATGGTTGGCATGACCATCGGTGTCCATAATGGGAAAACGCATGTTCCTATCTATATCACTGAGAACATGGTAGGCCATAAATTAGGCGAATTCGCCCCCACCAGGCATTTCCGTGGTCATGCGGGCGGCAAGAGCGAACGTACTACTTCAGTACGATAGTAGAGCGATAAGGGGCCTGAGCGCCCCACATCAAAAATGTTTAGCAAGCGAGGGCGTGATACATCGTGCGAGGCGCGATAGATCAGATCCCTCTCCATATGTAGAGGTTATAAGATGCAAGTCAGGGCTATTGCGAAAGATATTGGCATTCCGCCACGCAAGATGCGTCTGGTCACCAACGCGGTGAAAGGGCTTCGGGTGAATGAGGCTCTGGCTATTCTACAATATTTGCCCAACGCGGGCGCGACTCCTGTCAGGAAGGTTGTGTCATCGGCGGCGGCCAATGCGGAGAATAACTATAATCTCAATCCAGATGACCTGTATATTCTGAATATTGTAGCGGACGACTCGTCTCGGATTAAGCGTGTCAAGCCTCGGTCGCATGGGCGAGCGGCTCGTATTTTGCGCCGTTTCTGTCATGTCACCGTGATTGTGTCAGATGATCCGGCAGACACAGGCCGCTAAAAGGCTACTATGCATTCAGGTGACGCGTCCGCGCCAGGCTGAATGGTAGAGAAGGAGGACACTTTTGGGACATAAAGTGCATCCCGTTGGGTTCAGGCTTGGCGTCGTTAAGGGCTGGCAGTCTCGCTGGTACGCTGAGCGTGATTATAAAGATATCGTGGCGGAAGATTTGCAGATTCGCCAGATTATCAATAAAGAGCTTGCCAATGCCGCAGTCTCACACATCGAGATCGAGCGTGCTGCCGCGGACCAGGTGATGGTGAAAATTCATACCGCCAAGCCTGGCATTGTGATTGGCAAAAGCGGGGAAAAAGTCGATAAACTGAGAAGCCTCCTGGAATCGAAAACCAGGAAGCGTCGTGTGCGGGTCGAGATCATCGAGATCCGCCAACCGGAACTGGATGCCACCCTGGTCGGGCGCAGCATCGCGGAGCAGTTGGAGAAACGCGTCTCCTTCCGTCGTGCGATGAAACAGGCGGTGCAGAAGTCGATGCGTGCCAATGCCAAAGGCATCAAAATTATCGTTGGTGGCCGTCTTGGAGGCGCGGAAATAGCGCGCTCTGAGAAAGAGGTTGAAGGCAAGGTTCCCCTGCATACGCTGCGTGCCGACATCGATTACGGTCAGGCCGAGGCGCACACAACCTTTGGCGTCATTGGTATCAAAGTCTGGATCTATCGGCGCGACATTCTGCCGAGCAAGCGTCGTGAAGCAGGAGAAGCTGCGGCAGAAACCACGATCCAGCCCGCTTATATTCCCCGCGAGGGGGGGGAGCGTCGGGGTGGCGAGCAGCGTCGTCGCGAAGGAGGACAGCGTGGAGAGCGCGGTCAGCGTCCGCAAGGAGACCGACCACGAGGCCCACGCCCCCAGGGAGAGCGGCCCCCACGTCCGCAAGGAGAAAGGCCCCCACGTTCCCAGGGAGAGCGGCCCCCACGTCCGCAGGGGGAGCGCGGTCAGCGTCCGCAAGGAGACCGGCCACGCAGCCCACGTCCTCAAGGAGAGCGGCCCCCGCGCGCAACTGAGCAGACACCTGCCAGCCAGGCGCAGGAGATGCCAAACGTACCTGCTGCTCCACCGGAGGCTCCGGCCACCGATACTGGTGCGACACAGAGCGAACAGAGCGAATAGAGGAGAGCTGAGCCATGTTATTGGCACCGTCACGTACAAAATATCGTCGGCAGCATCGTGGCCGCATGAAGGGCCAGGCCCAGCGAGGAAACAGCATTGCCTTCGGCGATTTTGCCTTGCAGGCATTAGAACCCTGCTGGTTGGAGGCTCGTCAGATCGAGTCAGCGCGTATCGCGCTCACCCGCTTTATGAAGCGTGGTGGCAAAGTGTGGATTCGCGTTTTCCCGGACAAGCCGATCACCGCCAAACCGGCTGAAACCCGTATGGGTAGCGGTAAAGGTGCGGTTGACCATTGGGTAGCCGTAGTCAAGCCGGGCCGTATTATCTTCGAGGTCGGCGGCGTCAGCGAGGAAATCGCCAAAGAGGCCGTCCGCCTGGCCAGTCATAAGCTGCCAATCAAGACGCGCTTTATTACACGAGGGGAGGCAGAGAGTGTCGAAGCTTAATGAGCGCCGTAAAGAGGTGCATGAGATGTCTGCCGGTCAGGTCCGGCAGGAGATCAAAGAAATGCGGCTGAAACTGTTCAACCTCCGCTTACAACAGCAGCGTGGTGAAGTAAAGAATAGCCGCGTGTTTACGCAGACGCGCAAAGACATTGCCCGTCTGCTGCACCGCCTGACTATCTTGGAGAGAGAGCATGACGCAGCAATCTAGCACCGCGACGACCGAGAAGAAGGCCCGCCGCCAGCAAAAAGTTGGGCGTGTGGTCAGCAATAAAATGGATAAGACCATCGTCGTCGTCGTCGAGTCATTAAAGAAACATCGCATTTACAAGCGTACCTATAAACAAACGAAACGCTTTCATGTGCATGATGAGGAGAACACCGGGCAGCTTGGCGACCTGGTGCGTATTGAAGAGAGTCGCCCGCTGAGCAAGCTCAAGCGCTGGCGCTTAGTTGAAGTTATCAGGCGTGGCAGCGGCATTGTACCAGTGGAAGAACTGCTGGCGAAAGCCGATCCCAACCTGGATGCCGAGGAAGAGTCGGCAGAGTAGGGAGCAAGTGAGATGATTCAACCGCAGACACGTCTGAAAGTCGCCGATAATACGGGCGCGAAAGAGATTATGTGCATCCGCGTGATGAGCGGGTCGGCCAAGCGTTACGCTGAGGTAGGAGATATTATCAAAGCCTCAGTCAAGCAGGCGGCCCCCAACGGCCAGGTCAAAAAGGGCGAAGTCGTCAATGCCGTCGTCGTCCGCGTCGCCAAAGAGTATGCGCGCGCAGATGGCTCGCATATTCGCTTTGACGAGAACGCCGCCGTCATCATCGCAGCCGGTAATAACCCGCGCGGCACACGTATCTTTGGCCCTGTGGCCCGCGAACTGCGCGAGCGAAACTTTATGAAGATCATTTCTCTCGCGCCTGAAGTGCTCTAACGAGGAAGAAGATGGCAACAAAACCGAAAGAGAAAAAACCTCTGCACCTTGCCAAGATGAATATCAAGAAGGGCGACACCGTTAAGATTATCACCGGCAAGGACAGAAATAAAGAAGGGATCGTCTCGCGGGCCATGCCACAGGACAACAAGGTGATTGTTGAGGGCCTGAATGTGGTCAAGAAGCACGTACGTCCGCAAGGTCAGACCCGGCAGGGTGGCGTGATTGAGAAGGCGATGCCCATCCATGTTTCGAATGTGATGCTTATATGTACTGATTGCAAGCAGCCCACACGAGTTGCGCATGAGCGCCGCCAGATGGGCGAGGATCAGAAATTGCGCCCAGTACGCGTCTGTAAGAAGTGTCATAAAATTATTGAAGATCGGACGAGGAGTAGTTAAGATGGCATTACGCTTGAAAGAAAAGTACCGTCAGGAAGTCGTGCCAGCTCTGCGCAAAGAGTTTAACTACTCGAATCCCATGCAGGTTCCCACGGTCAAGAAGGTTGTGGTCAATATTGGAATGGGCGAAGTCATCCAGAATGCCAAAGCGATGGAAGCAGCCGTCGCCGATCTCGCGGCCATCACGGGGCAGCGTCCTGTGATTACGCGAGCCAAGCGTTCGGTAGCAGCTTTCAAACTGCGCGAAGGCATGCAGATTGGCTGCATGGTCACGCTGCGCGGCCCGCGTATGTACATCTTCCTGGACAAGCTGATGAACGTGGCGCTGCCCCGTCTGCGTGACTTCCAGGGGGTTTCCTCCGAAGCCTTCGATGGTCGCGGCAACTATACGCTGGGATTGCGTGAACAACTGGTCTTTCCTGAGATTGATTATGATAAGGTTGATAAAGTGCGTGGCATGGAAGTAAGTGTCGTTACGACTGCGCGCACCGATCAAGAGGGACGGCGGCTGCTCGCATTGATGGGCATGCCCTTTAAGAAGTAACGCTGGAGGGCGGTATGGCAAAAATCTCAATGATTGTGAAGTCGCAACGCAAGCCCAAGTTTAAAGTGCAGCAGCATAACCGCTGTAAGGTCTGTGGGCGGCCCCGGGCATATATGCGCAAATTCGGTCTTTGCCGCATTTGTTTCCGCGAACGGGCCTTGCGTGGTGAGCTACCCGGCGTGACAAAGTCAAGCTGGTAGTCGCAATGATGAAAGAATACAAGAACGAAGGCCATCAGATGGCAACGCCTGATAGGTATCTGCGTTTTCGCTTCGTTGTGATGATGGAGGAAATTCCATGAATATGACTGATCCCATTGCGGATATGCTCACACGCATTCGTAATGCGGTTACAGCAAAGCATACGCGTGTGCTGGTCCCTGCTTCCAAGATGAAGCTGGCGATTGCGCGTGTGTTAAAAGAAGAAGGTTACATAAAGGACATTGAGATCCTGAGAGATAATCCGCAGGGCACGCTCCGTCTCACATTGCGTTATGTGGACAAAAAGCCCGTGTTGACGCAGTTGAAGCGTGTGAGCAAGCCCGGGTTGCGTGTCTACACCAAAAAGGTCACGATTCCGCGTGTACGCGGCGGCCTGGGGATAGCTATTCTCTCGACGCCTAAGGGTCTGATGACCGGTTCAAATGCCTATAAACAGGGGCTTGGTGGCGAAGTTATCTGCTATGTTTGGTAAAAGGGAGGTATGAAATGTCTCGTATTGGACGCGCTCCCATCGTCGTGCCACCTAAGGTACAGGTGAACTGGACCGAGGACAATCTGGTGACGGTCAAAGGTCCTAAGGGCGAGTTATCTTACCAGGTCGATCCCGACCTGAAGCTCAACCTGGAAAACGGCTCGTTGATGGTCACACGCCCCTCGGACAGCAAGGAGCATAAAGCAAAACACGGTCTCTATCGTACGCTGGTCAATAACATGGTTGTGGGCGTGACCAGCGGCTACACAAAGCAGCTAGAGATCCACGGTGTGGGATATCGAGCCGCAAAGATTGGCAATAACCTAGTGATCCAGGTCGGTTATTCGCACCCGATAGAGGTTCAGCCTCCCGATGGCATCACCCTGGCGGTCGATGGCGTTGATCCGGCCACAAAGGCCACGAGGGTTAGCGTCAGCGGGATCGACAAGCAGCTTGTAGGTGAGGTGGCGGCTAATATCCGCCGTATTCGCAAGCCAGAGCCGTATAAAGGGAAGGGCATCCGTTATACCGGTGAGAAGATCAGACGTAAAGCTGGTAAGGCCGGTAAAGTCGGCGGTAAGAAGAAATAGGTGAGTGAGCGATGATTAAACAATTTCATGCGAACCAGGCGCGATTACGGCGTCACCGGCGCATGCGACGCTACCTGGCGGGCTCACCGGAACGTCCCCGCCTGAATGTTTTTCGCAGTGGAAAGCATATCTATGCGCAGGTCATAGATGATAGCACGGGACGAACCCTGGTGGCTGCCTCGACGCTCGATGAGAGTTTGCGTGACTTTAAGCCGCAAGTGGTAGCCGCGCCGACCAGGGTCGAGCAAAAAGCGGAGGAAGCTCCAGTAGAAATGGCTGCGGAGGCTGCCCCTACCAAAGGCAAAGGTGCAAAAGCCGAGAAGGCCGCGAAAGCTCCGGCCAAAGGCGCTCAATCCCAGAAGGGGAAAGGCGGTCAACAGGCGCAGGTCAAAACGGTGCTGCCTTCGGCTCAAAAAGGTACGGCGAAGACGCCAGTCGAAGCGCTTGCAGCTATCGCCAACAATCGTAAAGTTGCGATGGCGCGCGAGGTCGGTAAACTACTGGGTCAGCGTGCCAAAGGCCAGGGCATTGATCAAGTTGTCTTTGACCGAGGCGGCTACGCCTATCATGGACGCATCGCCGCCCTGGCTGAAGGCGCTCGTGAAGCTGGCCTGAGTTTCTAGTTTCAGTACCCTCAAGCGGAGTCGAGATAGCCATTAGCTCATACCGCCTCTCTTGAGGAGAGTATAGACATCACACCCGAAGATGTCAAGTGAAAATGCATTAGGGCCGCTAGGAGTGATATGGCAAGAATAGATGCATCAAAATTGAACCTTGAGGAGACAGTGGTTGAGGTCAGCCGCGTCTCTAAGGTGGTCAAGGGAGGTCGCCGCTTCAGCATCCGCGCGCTGGTCGTCGTGGGTGATCGCAATGGACATGTCGGCTTCGGCTTCGGCAAAGCCAGCGAGTATACCGAAGCGATCCGCAAAGGGGTAGAGGATGCCAAGAAGCGCCTGATCGAAGTGCCGTTAATGGGCACAACCATCCCATATCTGGTCAAAACGACCTTCGGCGCCTCCGAAGTCCTGCTCAAGCCGGCAGCCCCCGGCACCGGCGTGATCGCGGGCGGCGCTGTGCGCGCAGTCGTGGAGTCGGTGGGTATTCGTGACATTTTAACAAAAACGCTTGGCAGCACGAACAAAGCCAATACGGTCCAGGCTTGCATGAAAGCTCTGAGTGAGCTGCGTTTCCCTGACGTCGAGGCAGTTCGTCGCGGTAAGACTGTTACCGAGATCCTCGGCAAGAAGCGCGCTGAGCAATTTGCAGCCGCAGCCGCGAGTGCAGCCGAGCATGCCGCCACTGTACGCGCCGCCCGTGAAGAAGAGGCCCGTGAAGCCCGCAGCGCCCCTGGCCGTCGTGGTGAGCGATCAGAGCGCGGCGAGCGTCGTGGTGGACCTGGTGGAGATCGCCGTGGTGGCGGCGGCCCTGGCCGTCGTCGATAGGAGTAAGCAATGGCAAAACTGCGTGTGAAGTGGATCAAGAGCGCAATCGGCTATCCAAAAGATCAGAAAGCGACAATTCAGGCGCTGGGGTTGCGTAAACTGCAACAGACCGTTGAGCATGAAGATCAACCTGCTGTCCGGGGAATGATCCGCAAGGTGATTCACCTGGTGCAGGTAGAGGAGGTTGTCAGTGAAACTCTCTGATTTGCGACCGGCTCCCGGTTCGCATAAGGCTGAGAGACGCGTTGGTCGCGGTCATGGCTCCGGTCGTGGTAAGACTGCCGGTCGTGGCACAAAAGGCCAGAAGGCGCGTACCGGTGGACATGTCCATCGCGCCTTTAATGGAGGTCAGACGCGCCTTTCGAAGCGATTACCGTTTGTTCGCGGTCTGGGCAATAGTAATACCCCTTTCCGCGATGAATATACTATTATTAATGTTGAAAGTCTTGACCCATTTGAGGCCGGTACTCAGGTTCGGCCCGAAGATCTGGCTGCGCATGGTTTAATGACCGCCGCTCAGAGCAAAGGGTTGATCAAAATACTGGGCAATGGCGAGATAGACCGTGCTTTGACCGTGCATGCTCACAAGTTCTCTACGAGTGCGCGGGCCAAAATCGAGGCTGCTGGTGGGAGTGTCGAGATCATTCCTGTAAAGGTCTATGAAAAGACCAAGCGGCGTAAAGACGAGAAGAAAGAGAAAACGGAACAATCATAAATCAGGATGCCAGGGGTTAACATCCTGGCGTCTTGTTCGTATGATTCTATGATTGTCGATCTTGATCTTTATCGTCCTGGCAGACCATTGAAATGCAGTTCCTGCGTGCGCAACTGAATGGCATTTCATTGCAAGCTAGATAAGCATTGGTGTCTGGAAGGAGGCTCCCATGTGGGAACGCCTGCGTAGTATCTGGACGGTTCCCGATCTACGTAACAAAATTCTCTTTACGTTGGGGATGTTACTGGTTTTCCGCATCCTCGCTCATATCACAGTTCCGTTATCATCTGCCGAGCAGCAGGCCCTGGTCAATCTTTTTACACAGAATAATAATGCGAACCTGGGTCAATTGCTTGGTCTCTTAGATGTATTTTCGGGTGGATCACTGCAGACGTTCTCAATTGTTGCGCTTGGTGTGTATCCGTATATTACTGCAACCATCGTAATGCAGCTCTTGCAGCCGATTATTCCGGCGTTGCAGAATCTCTCAACTCAGGGTGAGGCCGGGCGCTTGCGCTTTAGCCAGATTACACGTATTATTACGGTTCCTCTGGCGTTCTTGCAGGCGTTGGGCAATAGCGCCCTTTTCCAGCAGGCGAACGTGCTTCAGAACTTCAGCCTTGTTGATCCAAAATTTGCTCTGGAGAGCTGGGCGATTGTGCTGGCTTTAACGGCTGGTACGATGATCCTGGTCTGGCTGGGTGAGCTCATTACTGAGAATGGCATTGGCAACGGCATCTCGCTGATCATCTTTGGCGGCATTGTGAGCCGTCTGCCGCAGTTTGTGCAGCAGGGGTACGTGTCGGCAACCTCAACCGGTGGTGGCGGCGGTGGCGTCGTCAGCATTGGCGTCTTCTTGCTGATTGGCCTTGTTACCATCGTGGGTATCGTCTATATCTACCTGGGACAGAGACGCGTACCGGTGCAGTATCCCACAAAGCGCATGGTGGGACGTGGCATGCTGGTCGGTTCAGCACAGACAACCTATATTCCGCTCCAGGTTAATAGCGCGGGCATGATCCCGCTCATCTTTGCCCAATCGATGCTGCTTTTCCCGTCCGTCATCTCGCGATACCTATCGACCAGCAGCACTCCCTGGCTGCGGGATAGTGCGACATGGGTCAGCACCTACTTAGCAAACACTCAGCAATGGTGGTACTGGGCCATCTTCTTCTTCCTGGTAGTCGCGTTCACATACTTTTACGCTTACGTAATGTGGCAGCAGCAAAACATCCCGGAGAATTTGCAGAAGCAAGGAGCTTTTATTCCCGGCTATCGTCCTGGTGAACCGACGAGCCGATACCTGCAAAACATTCTCAATCGTATCACCCTGGCCGGTGCGTTGTTCCTGGGGATCGTAGCGGTCTTGCCCTATGTTTCCCGTATTGGCGGAGACCAGCTCCTGGGAAGCGCCTCGCTCCTGATTGTGGTTGGCGTGGTGCTGGATACTGTCAGGCAGCTTGAAGCGCAGATGGTCATGCGTAACTACTCTGGCTTCTTGTCGTGAAGAAGAAAAGCTGGCGGCGTTGCTTTGCCGCCAGTTTATAGCGACTTACAGCTTTGAGGATGCGGGGTGGCATGCTCATAAACTTCCGTCGGAGGAACATTGTGAACATTATCCTGATCGGTGCGCAGGGGTCGGGGAAGGGGACTCAAGCTGAGAAGCTTTCTCAGGCTCTGGGGATTAGCCACGTTGCTAGTGGCGATTTGTTACGTAAGGCGACTGATGAAAAGACCGAACTGGGGATTAAGGCGAAAGCATATATGGATCGCGGAGAGCTCGTCCCTGATGAGCTTATCGTTGCCATGATCCTCAAGCGTATTGCGGAGCCGGATTGCGCAAAGGGGATTCTGCTGGATGGCTTTCCGCGTACGGTCGCGCAAGCGCAAACGCTGGATGAGGGGTTAAGGGGCGTGGGTAAAGCCGTTGACGGGGCGGTGTATATCAACGTTCCGCGTGAGGTCTTACTGCGGCGGCTGTCTGGAAGGTATATTTGCCGTGCAAACCAGCATATATACAATATAGAGACCCGCCCGCCTAAGGTGCCGGGGGTATGCGATCTGGATGGAAGCGAGCTGTACCAGCGGCCCGATGATCGGGGAGAAGCGGTACAAAAGCGATTGGATATTTTTTTCAACGAGACGATCCGTCTTCTTGATTACTACGGAGCTCAGCATAAACTGGCCGAGGTCAACGGGAATCAGAGTATCGACAAGGTAGGGAAGGATCTTCTCAAGGCAATCAACGTTCTGGTAGGGAAGCAAAGCTAAGAAGTGTGGTATTAGTAGTTGTTCTTGCTGTACTTCTCTTTTCTGAAAGAAAATGTTATGGCACCGATTATAAAGTCGAAAGAAGAGCGAGAGAAGATCCGTGAAACTGGCCGCATTGTCGCGGCGATACTGGCTGAGCTGCGGGATGCTGTCCATCCTGGGATGACGACCGCTGAAATTGATAAGCTAGGAGCGGAAGCCTTAAAGCGGTATGGCGCGAAATCAAGCTCTTTGGGCTATCATGGTTATCCGGCCTCGCTCTGTACGTCTGTAAACGAAGAGGTCGTACACGGTATACCGGGGAGCCGGGTGCTGGCTGAGGGCGACATCGTCAGTATTGACTTCGCCGCCTCTTGCAATGGTTGGCACGCGGACTCCGCCATCACCGTGCCGGTAGGAAAAGTGTCGCCCGAAGTGCAGCGGCTATTAAAGGTGACGCAAGATGCGCTCTATCGTGGCATTGCCGCCGCACGCGCCGGGAATCGTTTACAGGATATCGGTCGGGCGGTACAGCAATTTGTCGAAGCGGCAGGCTTTGCGGTGGTACGGCAATATGGTGGGCATGGCGTGGGTCGGAGTATGCATGAAGATCCGCAGGTTCTCAACTATGTTGAGCCGGGCTATCCCAACTATGTGCTGCGACCTGGCATGGTCATTGCCATTGAGCCAATGGTGATCATGGGAAAGAAGGAGACGCGCGTCCTCGACGATCAGTGGACGGTGGTTGCCGCCGATGGAACTTGTGCCGCCCACTTCGAGCATACGGTTGCGATTACCGAGGGCGATGCGGATATCCTGACGCTTGGCTCGTCGGGGGGAAAAAATGTCTAATGTGGGTTACCCTCTCGACTTCTGTAGGAAAGTATGCTATAATTCGTAGTTGGCTGCAGCAGTGTCAACTGCTGCCCTTTTCTACTTTCTTGAGCCCCGGATGTGATCGGCTCGGAGAGATGTAAAACTGCAAAAAGCTTTCATGACGCATGCGCCCTGGCGTTTCCGGGGATGGCTACCGCATGTTGTCATTCCTTGTGAGCGTTTATGCAGTATGCAGATTAAGAAAGTCCCGCCGCTAGGGAAAGGATGCTATGCCAAAAAAGGATGAAATCGAAGTAGAGGGCAAGGTGATCGAGGCCCTCCCCAATGCCATGTTTAAGGTCGAGATCGACGAACAACACCAGGTCCTGGCGATCCTCTCAGGACGTATTCGCATGAACTTCGTACGTATCGTACCAGGTGATAGAGTGAGGGTTGTGCTGTCTCCCTATGACCTGACGCGAGGACGTATTACATGGCGTGTGAAATCATAAGGTAGTGAAGAGCATCCTTCATTGTTCCTTTTCTCCTAATTGGCACGAACTGTATGAAGTCGGGTAAGAGGAAGCATGTGTGGGAGTAGGGGATACCTTTTACCCATGTCCTGATTTTTACCTTTTATCTTAATCAATATCAATGAGGAGGGCAAACCATGAAAGTGCGCGCCTCTGTCAAACCGCGTTGCGATAGCTGCAAGATCATCCGGCGCAATCGGGTCGTGATGGTGATTTGTAGCAAAGATCCGAAGCATAAACAGAAGCAAGGCTAATAAGCATACTGGGTATCAGGTTGCAAGCAGGTATGAAGCTGGCACATGAAACCCCAGGCTGGAGGAGAAGATGGCTAGAATCGCCGGCGTTGACATTCCGCGTGATAAGCGTGTGGAAATTTCGCTGTGCTACATTTACGGGATCGGCCTTACGACAAGCCGCAAAATCCTGGAAAAGACACGCGTTAATCCTGATACCAGGGTAAAAGATTTAACTGAAGAAGAGGTCAATCGTCTGCGTGAGACCATTGACCGTGAACATAAGGTCGAGGGAGATCTGCGCCGCGAGGTAGATTTGAATATCAAACGGCTGATCGAGATCGGCTGTTATCGAGGAATGCGCCATCGCCGTAATCTGCCGGTACGGGGTCAACGCACCCGCACCAACGCACGTACGCGTCGTGGGCCAAAGAGAACGGTAGCTGGCAAGAAGAAGGCTGTTGCCAAGAAATAACGCCGGGGAGGTATTGCAAACATGGCAGATAAAAAGAAACCGACAGGCAAGCCGAGGCGGCGTGAGCGTAAGTCTGTGCCGCGCGGACAGGCCCATATTCAAGCAACATTTAATAATACGATTGTGACCCTTACCGACCCCAATGGGAACGTGCTTTCCTGGGGGAGCGCGGGCGCGCAGGGCTTTAAGGGATCGCGCAAGAGTACCCCGTATGCCGCGCAGGTCACTGCGGAATCGGCGGCGCGCAAAGCGATGGATCACGGCCTGCGCCAGATTGATGTCTTTGTCAAAGGGCCGGGCTCCGGTCGTGAGGCCGCAATTCGCTCATTGCAGGCGGCAGGTCTCTCCGTCACCTCGATTACGGATGTTACACCAATTCCACATAATGGGTGCAGACCGCCCAAGAGGCGTCGTGTCTAAGGAGAGGCTGCACTGAGGAGGATACTACTAGATGGCACGTTATACCGGCCCCGTCTGCAAGCTATGCAGGCGTGAGGGGGTAAAACTTTTCTTAAAAGGCGACAAGTGTATGACCAAATGCACACTTGAGCGCCGCAATACTCGTCCGGGTCAGCATGGTACTGGCCGCGCCCGCAAAGACTCTGGTTATGCCAAGCAGTTGCGCGAGAAGCAGAAAGTGCGTCGCACCTACGGCGTACTGGAGCGCCAGTTCCACCGCGAGTTTGATATGGCCGCCCGCCGCCCTGGCAAAACCAGCGAGAATCTTTTACAGATCCTGGAGATGCGCCTGGATAATCTGGTGTATCGTCTGGGCTTTGCCGATTCGCGCGCCCAGGCCCGGCAACTGGTCAATCATGGGCATTTTGCTGTCAATGGTCGTAAAACGGATATCCCTTCATTTATCGCGAAACCGAACGACGTTATCTCTGTACGTGAACGCAGTAAGGGTCTGGAATACTTTAAGACGCGCGCATTGCTATTGGCCCAGAAAGGCGTTCCTGCCTGGTTACGTCTGGATGTCAATGACATGTCCGGTCGCGTGATTACCATACCTTCGCGTGCGGATCTTGAACTGCCTTTCGATGAGCAGATGGTGGTTGAATATTATCAGCGATAAAGCGTTGAGTTGGCGGATACTTCTTTTCACCGGCTTCTGCCTCTCGGGCTGTTAGTGCTGAGCGAGCGAGAAGACATCTAAAGACAAATGGTGGAAAAAGAAAGGCAGGTTAGAACCTTGCTAGATATTGCTCTGCCTCGCATTAAGAATACAAAGACACAGGGGAATTATGCGAGCTATGATATCGAGCCGTTAGAGGCGGGATATGGAATGACCCTGGGCAATGCGCTGCGACGTGTGTTGTTATCATCGTTGCCCGGCGCGGCTGTGACCTCTATTCGCATAGAGGGTGTGCAACACGAGTTTCAGGATATCCAGGGGGTGATGGAGGATGTCACCGATATCGTGCTGAACGTGAAGAAGTTGCGTCTCCGTAGTTTTTCAGACCATCCGGTGTCGATGCGCCTGGAAGTGTCCGGTGAACGAGAAGTCACGGCAGCGGATATCATTGCTCCCAGCACCGTGGAGATTGTCAATCCTGAACTCCATATAGCCACGCTCGATGATGCGAACGCTCTGCTTGATATGGAGCTGGTTGTGGAGATAGGCCGTGGGTATGTTCCTGCCGACTCTAAGGAAGATCAGCCTATAGGCGTCATTCCGGTTGATGCCATTTATACGCCTGTGCAGAAGGTGAACTACACCGTTGAGCATACGCGTGTGGGGCAGATGACCAACTTTGATAAAATCATTCTTGAAATCACGACCGACGGCACCATAACGCCGGATGAGGCGCTGCGCCAGAGCGCGGATATCCTGGTACGGCATTTTACTCTGCTAGCCAATTATCGCGCTTCCTTGCCCGAGCCTGAGAAGGCTCCGCTGAGCAGCTTGCCCATCCCGCAGAAAATTTACGACACGCCTATCGAAGAGCTGGACCTCTCGGTTCGTGCTTATAACTGCCTCAAGCGCAGCAATATCACGAAGGTGGGCCAGGTGCTTTCGATGAATGAAGAGGATTTGCTTGGCGTACGTAACTTCGGTGAGAAGAGCTTGCAGGAGCTGCGTGACCGCCTGCTCCTCCGAAACTTCCTGCCGAACCCGCGTACCAGTGCCGTCGGAGCCGATATGGACGGCGATCACGAAATGGAGGGATGAGTTGAGGCACCGAGTTGCTGGCAACCGGATGAGCATGCCAGAGCCGCGCCGCCGTTCGGCGCGCCGTAATCTGATGGCGGGTCTCATTCGCTATGATCGAATAAAAACAACGGAGGCGCGCGCTCGTGCGATCCGTGGGGAAGCTGAAAAGCTGATAGATATCGCGGTAAAAGGACACCAGGCTGCTCAGAAACATCTGCATTCGGCCATCTCTGATGAGGATAAGGCCGCTCAGGTGTTGGCGTTCGCCCGTCGTGGCCGCTTTTCTCTTAAAGACAAGGTGGCTTCGAACGAAGAACGCGCTGCACAGCAGAAAGCTCCTTTGACCGACAGGGGCCGCAAGTTCCTGGAGGAAAAGCTCAAAGCTCGCCGCGAGGAGCTGTTGCGCATCATCTCAAATGAGAGCGAGGCCGAGAAGGCGCTACAGGCAGCCTATGAGGCAATGGTGATTGAACTACACGCGCGGCGTACGATTCTGAGCGCGTTACCAGATGAGCTGGTGGTGAAGAAGATGTTCGACGAACTGGCTCCCCGCTACGCCAGCCGCCCTGGTGGCTATACGCGGATCACGAAGCTGGGGCGCCGTAAGGGAGATGCCGCCGAGATCGCGCAGATCGCCCTCGTATAGTTCGCGTCCGGGGCGTGGGTACGCGTCATGGTAGAGTGGACGAGCGGGTATCCTGACACGGAACATGGTGTATGAAGATTGCATGCGGTATTGAGTATGATGGCACTGACTTTCATGGCTTTCAGCGCCAACCTGAGACGCATGGGCCAACCATCCAGGGTGCATTGGAGGCGGCAATCGCTCGCATCTCCGGTGAGTCGGTGGCGGTGCATGGCGCGGGACGTACTGATGCAGGCGTGCATGCAAGTGGGCAGGTGATCCATTTTCATACCCATTCCCACCTGGCTCCCGGGGTGTGGCAGCGGGCGCTGAATGCCGTTTTACCCAATACCGTGGCGGTACGCTGGGCGAAAGAGATGCCGGAAGGCTTCCACGCTCGTTATAGCGCGTTAAGTCGCTCCTATCGTTATACGATCTGGAATGACAGCGCTCCCACAGCGTTGCGCGCTCGTCATAGCTATCATTGCTCACGGGCATTAGATGTCGAGTTGATGCAAGATGCGTGTCAATTGTTGTTGGGGCGTAAGGATTTTGGGGCTTTTGGGCGTAGCCCGGACGACTCGAATCCGCTGAGGCCGGGGCCACATCACTGTATTCGTACAATATTGGAAGCACGTTGTCTACGGCCAGATGTACATGAACTGATCTATTGTGATTTTACTGCCGATGCTTTTCTTACGGGCATGGTTCGTAGGATGGTTGGCACGCTCTTATTGGTGGGGCAGAGGCGTCTCTGTCTCGATGAATTTGCGGCCATCGTGCAGCGTGCGGAAAAGACGCACCCTGGTTCGGCGGCCCCGCCCCAGGGGCTGTGTCTGATACGGGTTAAATATCCTGAGAATTTTGGAGTGAACGAATGATGAAGACATATAGCGCCAGGGCCTCAGAACTGGAACCCCGTTGGTATGTGATTGACGCGGAGGGTCAGGTTCTGGGTCGTCTGGCATCGCAAATCGCTCAGATTCTGCGTGGCAAACACAAGCCGACATTTACTCCTAATCAGCCCTGCGGCGATTTTGTGATTGTCGTGAATGCTGAGAAAATAGCCGTGACTGGCAAGCGTATGGACCAGAAGGTGTACTACCGCCATAGCCAGTATCCGGGTGGTTTGAAGAAAAAAACGTTGCGCCAGACCCTGGAAGGCAAGTTTCCAGAGCGAGCCCTGGTCC
Source organism: Ktedonosporobacter sp. (assembly GCA_035293765.1). Classification (GTDB taxonomy): domain Bacteria; phylum Chloroflexota; class Ktedonobacteria; order Ktedonobacterales; family Ktedonobacteraceae; genus DASRHT01. Next base: position 19,967 of record DATGMF010000093.1, on the reverse strand, counting down.
ACGCGGTCCGTGGCATGGTGATGCATAATCGCCTGGGCGCGGACATTATGCATCATTTGAAAGTGTATGCCGGTCCCACGCATCCACACCAGGCGCAGAAGCCGGTGCCCTGGACGGGTCCAGAGGCATTGTTGAAACAGTCTGCGGAAGCGCGCTAAAAGCAGACAAAAGAGGAGGAGAACCTACCGTGGCTGAGACCATCAAAGGTGAGTATTACTATGGTATGGGACGGCGCAAGACGGCGGTGGCTCGCGTGCGCGTCTTCCCTAATGGCGATGGCAGTATTACAGTCAATGGCAAAACGGCCCGCACCTATTTTGGGCAGCGGGATGCGCATCTGGCAACGATTGCTGCCCCATTTCGCGTGCTTGACCTGGGCGAAAATTATACTGTAACCGTGCGCGTGGTCGGTGGCGGCACCAGCGGCCAGGCTGGCGCTATCCGGCATGGGCTGGCGCGGGCGCTGGTACGTATGAACGCGGATTTCAAGGCTGGTCTGCGCAAGGCTGGCTATCTCACGCGCGATCCGCGCATGAAAGAGCGCAAGAAACCTGGTTTGAAGCGTGCCCGTAAGGCCCCGCAGTACACAAAACGTTAATGCTCTGGCCCCCTCTTTCCGAGTTGGCTCTGCTCTGACGTTTGATAATAAAAAGGCGATCTTGCAGAATGACCTGCAAGATCGCTTTTTTGTCGATCCCGGTTTTTAATCCAGTACCTCAGATGGCTCTGGCACCGCAGTATATACGGGGGTACACCATTGCTCGCGATATTCGCGCCGTCGGCCCCGCACAACGTCAAAGTAAAGATCTTGTAGTTTACGGGCAATCGGGCCGACCTTCCCATCTCCTATGGGGCGGTGATCGACGCTGATAACGGGGGCGATCTGCGCTCCGGTTCCACAGAGGAACATTTCGCTGGCTGTATAAAGTTCGGTGCGGTTAACGACGCGTTCTTGCGTGGTATAGCCCAGCTCGCGCCTTCCAAGCTTGATCACAGTGTCACGAGTAATGCCGAGCAGAATGTTCTCTGTGGCGGCGGGGGTAACAAATTCGTCATTGATGACCAGAAAGAGATTTTCCGCGCTGCCCTCAGAGACATTGCCCTGGTGAGTGAGCATGATCGCCTCATCAAAGCCATTTTGCATTGCTTCAGTTTTAGCGAAGGCTGCATTGACATAACTGCCACAGATTTTTGCGCGTGCAGGAATAGCATTATCATCGGTGCGCCTCCACGAGGAAACACCACAGCTCAGTCCACCGATATCAATGTAGTTGCCAACGGGTTCTGATGTCAGGATAAATTCGTCAGGAAGGCCATGCAGGCGTACGCCCAGGGTCTCGCCTCCCTTATAGGCGACGGGACGCAGGTAGACATCCTGCCGTTGCTCATTGCGCTTGATCAGCTCTATGCTAATCTCGATAAGCTGCTCAACGGTGTAAGGCAGGGAGATCTGCAAGATTTTACACGAGCGCAGAAGCCGTTCGTAATGTTCGCGAAGGCGGAAGAGGTAGACCTGCTGATCCTCCTTGTTCCAGTAGCCGCGAATGCCTTCAAAACATCCAGTCCCATAGGCGAAACCATGCGTCCGTACGGAGATCACGCCTTGCTCAGCCGGTATGAACTTGCCGTTCATAAAAAGTACTTTTGCATCCATCTTTTGTGATGATAAGTAGCATCTTTGCTGCTTATCTTTTCCTCCTTTTCTTGATTCCCAGGGTTACACTCTGTAAAGTACAAACGTTACCGGAAACAAGCTTGTGACAACACTGTCAACAAGGTCACAAAATAGTTTTGCCCAGAGCCGAAAGAATCAACTCAACAGCGAGTCGTGCTGTGGCGTTTTCGCGGTCAAGAATGGGATTGACTTCGACGATATCCATTGAGACCATGCGTCGCGTTTTCGCGACCATTTCCATTGCGAGATGGGCCTCCCGGTAATTGAGCCCACCACGTATAGGGGTACCAACGCCAGGAGCTTCTTTAGGGTCCAGTGCGTCCATATCCAGGCTAAGATGGATGGGGATGTCGTCCTGCCCAATGGCATCAATGGCTTGCTGCATTACGTTTGAAATACCACACTGATCGATGTCGGAGGTGGTAAACACATGGACCTGATGAGTACGAAGGAGCACTTTCTCGCCTGGATCAATATCGCGTGCGCCGATGATAGCGATGCGAGCCGGATCGATTTTCGGAGCCCAGCCACCGATATTGACAAGTTGACTATTGCCCAGGCCAGCCAGAGCAGCGAGGATCATCCCGTGTATATTGCCGGAAGGAGTCGTCTCTTCAGTATTGAAATCAGGATGGGCGTCGATCCAGAGCACTCCCAACTGCCTATGTACACGGGCAACTCCACTGATGGAACCCAGTGCAATGCTATGATCACCTCCCAGAATCAACGGGAACTCACCATCTTGCAAAGCAGCGCTGACGAGACGAGCCAATTCTTCGGATACATGTACGATGGGCTCCAGGTATTTTAAGCGAGGATTACCAATAGGCTGGCTTTCCGGCTGAGGGATAACGATATTACCTATATCTTGAACAGTATGTCCCAGACGCTGCAAATGATTATTAAGACCCGCATAGCGAATCGCACTGGCTCCTATATCAACTCCGCGTCGATCCGCGCCCAAATCCATAGGCGCACCTATGATACGAATATGCATACATGACCTCTTGTTCGCCGTTGAACAGTATGATAGTTATACTCATTATAATCTTTAAGGTGTCTCATTGTCTATGGCTCTCTCAAAGAGCTGAATAGGCTGTTTCTTGCCAGCCGACCAGGCTTAGCGTGGCCTGGTGCCTGCGTGGCAAAGTCTGTATCCTTAACAACTCAAAAGTAGTACAATGGAGACGCGTAACCAGGAGCTTACAACAAATTTCTGTATCGTGTTAGAAAGCGAGGCATCCTATGTTTTACCGCCCACGGCGTGTTCCTGTCGTTGTGGCACTATTTTTAAGCATGCTGTCGGCCATCATGGTGGGGTGCGGGGGAGCAGCTTCCTCCTCTACCACATCTTCGACGATAGCGGCAAAACAGGTATTGAACTTTCCTAATGTTGGGACAACTGATGTAGCTGTACTTGACCCCGCGTTGGGACCCGATTCGAATTCGGGACTTGCGGTCAATATGATCTATAGCGGTCTGGTGAAAACCGATAGGAATTTAAATGTCCTGCCCGATCAGGCGACGTGGCAGATATCCGGCAATAATAAGGTTTACACGTTTACGATTAACCCGAATGTTACCTTCTCCGATGGCACCGCTGTGACTGCGCAAGACTATGTCTACACCTGGACTCGCGCTCTGCTGCCGTCGGTCGGCTCTGGCATCGCTCCGTTCTTCGAACAAGCTATCGTGGGGGCGGGCGATGTGAATAATGGGAAAACCAAAACGCTCGCAGGAGTGAAGGCCCTCGATGCTCATACGCTACAGGTGACCCTGAGCCAGCCTACGCCATACTTCCTGGAAGAACTTGCCAACTCGCTCTTCTTTCCCTTAAATCAGAAAATCATTGAGCGATACGGGCAAAAAAATTGGATTCAACATATTACGGATAGCGGCGTTGGGACAGGGCCGTTTATAGTCAAAGAGTGGGATCACAATGTCAAAATGGTTTTTGTTCCCAACCCTCACTATTATGGCAACAAAACAAGATTGACGGAAGTGAATATGTTGTTCGTGAATGACCCATCGACGGCATTCAAAACGTATCGCGCGGGCCAGTATGACTTCATCTGGGGCATCTTGCCCAACGATCAACAAACGGCCAAAGGGGTGCCCGGGTTTATCCGCACGCCGCTCTTGCAGACGGATATCCTGTTCTTTGATAATACACAGGCCCCGTTTAATAGTGCCGCTGTACGCCAGGCTTTTGCCTATGCGACCGATAAGGATACGCTGGTCCATGCGATATTCAAAGACTCGGTGACGCCAGCTCCGACCATTATCCCTCCGGGCATGCCCGGCTATCAGCCAAACTATACTGGGATACAGTTCGACCGCACGAAAGCCAGATCGCTGCTGGAATCGGTCTATCCTGATGTCACCAAGATCCCTCCCATTACGTTTTCTTATCCCAGCTCGCAAGTTCCCAGTGGGGAAGCGGCGGCGCTGCAACAGATGTGGCAGGACGCATTGGGGATTCAGGTACATTTGCGGTCGGTGGAACTAACTGCTTATAACGATGAGACGCAGCGGCATCTGGTGCAGTTTGGTTTTACCCAATGGTCAGCGGATTTTCCCGATCCTTATGACTGGCTGACGTTGAACCTGACCTCGACGGCTGACAACAATGACGGTCGTTGGAGTAATGCCAGCTTTGACCAACTGGTTAAGCAGGCGGATACACTCTCAGGTGATGCTCGTATTGCGGCCTATAATCAGGCAGAGCAGATTGCCATCTCGGATGTCGGCTGGCTGCCACTTGACCATCAGGCGCTGTCGGCCATTATTCCATCCTGGCTGCATGGCGCTACACTGAATGGCAACGGTCTGTACTTCGGCGATTGGTCGGATGTGTACGTTTTACAACATTAGGACGTATTATTACCGGTGGTTGCGATTTTCGAGCTTTCTTGAACCAGGTTCAGAGAGGGTGTTATACTGTCACAAGATGCTCAGGTTCTTTGAAGTGTTCCGCGCTCCAACGCTTACAGGGCAGCCGCAAGGGATTGCCCCTACGGAGCGCGGAATCGAAGTGCAAGGCCCGCCCCATTCCACGGGCGGGCTTTCTTGATGCTGCGTGATGTGTTTTTGTTCTGTATAGCGGCAAAATGGCATACCGGGCATTTTTTAAGGAAGAAGCAACGGCGCTTCTGTGCAATGCTGCATGATGGCCTATGTTTGGCCCGTGCCGAGGAGGTTTTAATTTTATGGTTGTCGATGTCGTGAATCCCTATGATGTAGCGGTGGCGCAATTCGATGAAGCGGCAGAATATCTTGGTCTTTCCAGATCGATGCGCGCGATTTTACGCAAGCCCAAACGCGAACTTATTGTCAATTTTCCTGTGCGCATGGATAACGGAGATGTGGAGATGTTTGCGGGATACCGGGTGCAACATAACATCAATCGCGGACCCGCTAAAGGTGGCATTCGCTTTAGCCCTCAAGTCTCGCTGGATGAGGTGCGCGCTCTGGCAATGTGGATGACCTGGAAGTGTGCGGTAGTAGGTATTCCCTTTGGTGGTGCGAAGGGGGGCGTCGTCTGCGATCCACATACCATGTCTCGCGCCGAACTTGAACGGATGACTCGTCGTTATGCGACCGAAATCTCTATTCTGATGGGACCTGATAGCGATATTCCAGCCCCCGATATGAATACCAATCCCCAGGTGATGGGCTGGATCATGGATACATACTCCATGCATAAGGGCTATTCGGTGCCTGCCGTTATCACCGGCAAGCCGCTGGCGATTGGTGGCAGCGAGGGACGATTGGAGGCGACGGCCCGCGGGGTGCAGGTGGTGACGCGAGAGGCAATGGGAGATCTTGGGATGCGCCCGGACCTCTGCTCGGTGGTGGTGCAGGGATTTGGCAATGTGGGCAGTGTCTCCGCTCGCCTGTTACATGAGATGGGCTGCAAAGTTGTCGGGATCAGTGATATTACCGGTGGCGTTTATAATCCTGATGGCATTGATATATATAAAGCTTTGCGTTTTTCGAAAGAGCATGGTAATTTGCAAGGGTTGCCAGGCGCGGAGGTGGTGACAAATGCTGAGCTGTTAGAGCTTCCCTGTGACGTGCTGATCCCGGCGGCGCTGGAGAATCAACTGACGTTGAAGAATGCTGCACGCGTCAAGGCTCGTTTAATTGTTGAGGCCGCAAATGGGCCAACCACGCCTGAAGCTGAACTGATCCTGCGCGACCAGGGGGCAACTATTGTACCTGACATTCTGGCGAACGCTGGTGGCGTGACGGTAAGCTACTTCGAGTGGGTGCAGGATCTACAGCGTTTCTTCTGGGCGGAGCAGGAGATTAACAAACGCCTTGAGGATATTATGACGCGCTCGTATCACGCGGTCCGCGAGAAATCGCAGGAGCAGCAGGTGAATTTGCGCATGGGCGCTTACCTGCTAGCCGTTGCCCGCGTAGCTGAGGCAACGGAAATTCGCGGCGTGTATCCGTAAAAAGGATTATAGCAGAGCGAAAATTTCCTATGCCACAAAGATAAAACCCGGCCAACCATTGATAGGTGGTTGGCCGGACATCAAAGCTGCATCTCTTTGCGTTCTTCACTCTTCCGTGGCGTCAGTATCGAGAGCTGTTACCGGCTCCATATCCAGTATTTTTAGCCATATTTCCTGTTTGGCCTCGTTCTCCGAGGATTCGATGCGGAAAATAATGTTGACGTGGGTAATGCCTTCGAGCGCCTGTTGTAGCGCAGCCTGGCGCGTAAAGGTTCCCATTTGCTGGGCGTTTCCTCTGGCCGCGCCCAGGCGGAGCCGCAGGTTTTGCCTTTTGAGGCCGCTCGACCACTTATCAAGCAGCCGTAGCCCTTCCATTTTAAAGGTTGGCTCAGGATTTCCTGCTCCGAAAGGACTGAGCTGGCGCAATGTCTTGTAGAATTGGTAGTTGAGGCGCTCCATTTTGGTGAAGGTGATATCTACCATTGGCGTAGCGAGGGGGGACAGATCTTGGGCAGGCGCGAGGCCAGCCCCTACGGGATCACCCTCCTGTTCAGTCACAACTCCTGTTTGATCTGGCAACTCGGTTCCTTCGATCAGGGCCGGAGGCCCATCGTTTTCCTTCCATTGCAGCAGATGCTGGTAGAGATCTTCTATCAGTTCGCTGCGAATAGTGAACCCCGCCGCTTGCGCATGACCGCCGTAACGCTCAAAGGAGGGCGAGAAGCCACGTAGCGCCTCGATGATGTTAAAGCCTTTCTGGCTGCGAGCGGAGCCGCGGCTGAGCCTGGTTTGCGGATCGTTGCTGAGGACCAGCACCGGCTTGTTAATCTCTTCCGCCAGCTTGCCCGCGACCAGACCAATAATGCCTTCATGCCAGTCATCGCCGCTTACCAGAATTACTGATCTGGTGGGATAGCGTTGCGCCTGCTCGCGCACATGCTTCATCAGTTCTTCCGTTTCCTGCTGACGTAACAGGTTGAGCCGCTCCAGTTCAGCAGCCAGTGCGTTAGCCTCCTCCTGGCTATCGGTCGTCAATAGCTCAAAGGCGATGCTCGCTTCCTGCATACGCCCGGCGGCATTGATGCGCGGAGCCAGGCCGAAGGCGATATCGCGCTCTCGTAATTTTCCTGGTTGCAAATTAGCCATACGGATTAGCGCTCGCAAGCCGGGATTAGCCGTGTCATTTAGACGCTGCATACCCAGGCGTACGAATGTGTGATTCTCTCCCAGCAGGGGAGCAATATCGGCAATGGTGCCAACCGCTACCAGGTCGAGCAGGGCTAGCTCTTCCTCTCTAGCGCGTTTATATGCCCGATAGAGGGCCTGTGTAAGTTTGAAGGCTATCCCAACCCCGCAGAGGTAACGCTCGCCATATGCGCAATCTGGACGCCAGGGATTGACCATTGCGTAGGCGTCGGGGCGTTGTGCTGGTGGATGATGATGGTCGGTGATAATCACATCAATCCCCTGCGCCTTCGCATATGCCACCTGCTCAACGTCAGAGCTGGCGCAATCGGTTGTGATGATCAACTGAGTTCCTCGCGCTTTTAGTTGATCGATAGCAGGCAGATTCAGCCCACATCCATCACGTAGCCGGTGAGGAATATGGAAATCGAGAGGGGCTTGAGGATGCTTCAACGTACGCAGCGCGCGGAAAAGCAGCGCTGAAGAGGTAACGCCGTCAGCGTCGTAGTCGCCGTACACGGTGATATGTTCGCGCCTCTCCAGAGCTTGCCGAATCCGCGCAACGGCACGCGGCATATCGATCAGAGTCAGCGGATCGCGCGTCTCGTCATAATCGGCGCGGATAAATTTTTTCATCTCCTCAAAGGAGGTAATGCCCCGGTTCGTGAGCAATTGAGCGTGAAGATGCTCTATCTCGGCCAGTGCAGCCGCTTGAAATTGCTCTTTTGAGAGCAGAGGATACACATTCCATTGCCGCAGTGTACCAGCAAATTCCACAGGTGTTTCCTTACATCGCTAATCCGGCAGTAGCCGCATAAAGACCTCATTCCCCAGAAGGCGCCCACGTTTACTTAATCGCAACCACTCGCCTTCGTGTTCCAGCAAACCTGCATCTTCCACAAAGGCGAGCCGCTCACCCACGAACTGCTTGAATGGTACGGCAAAACGCTGTTCAAATGTCGGCAGATGCAGGCCCATAGCGGTGCGGAGAGCAAGAAAAGCCGTTTCAGACATGGCCTGTTCGCGCCCGATCAGCTCGCACTCGACCTCTGGTAAGCGTTGTGTTTTGAGGATTTTAATGTACTCCAGCGGCTCGCGTTCGTTAGAGAAGCGCCTGCCGCCAAAGCTGGAATAGGCGCCTGCCCCCATGCCGATATAGGGCAGGTTTTGCCAGTAGGTCAGGTTATGGCGACTAGAATGACCCGGCAATGCCCAGTTGGAAATTTCATAGTTCACGTAGCCGGCCTGTTGCAATAGTGCGTCGGCGTACTCGTACATATCGGCGCACAGGTCTTCATCGCCGGGAGTGATGCGGCCCTCGTGAACCCAGGTATAGAAGGGCGTTCCTTCTTCGACGATCAGCGAATAGAGCGAGAAGTGTTCTGGATGCAGTTCGAGGGCCTTCTCAAGCGTCTCGCGCCAGTGCTGCATGGTCTGTCCCGGCAAGCCAAACATGAAATCAAGATTGATTGACGAGAACCCGGCTGCGCGAGCCTGCTGCACTGCCTGAGAGATATCATCGGGCGAGTGGATGCGGCCCAGCGTTTTCAGCAATTGCGCATCGAAGCTTTGAGCTCCTATACTCAGGCGATTAATACCTGCCTTGTGTAGCCCTTCCAGTTGTGCCTTCGTCAGTGTTCCCGGGTTAGCCTCCAGGGTAATCTCAGCGTTCTTATCAACCAAAAAGGAGTTGAAGCAGGTATTGAGCAAACGTGAGACCTGTGAAACGCTCAGCAGGCTGGGGGTGCCGCCGCCAAAAAAGATGGTGCGCGAGCGGCGCAGCTTTCCATCTTGATGCTGTGCCATTTTGCCTGCCAGCATGATTTCCGTGAGCAGGGCACGCACATAAGGCTCTCTTAGCGGCATAATGCCCGCGTAAGTGTTGAAATCGCAATAGTGGCAGCGCGTATGGCAGAACGGAATGTGCAGGTAGAGCGAGGCAGTATCCAGAAGTTGCTGCATTGGTTCTGTCTGCTGTAAAAGCGTTTCTCTATTCTGGATAGTATCGAGGGCGATAGTCGTCATAAGTAGTAGCTTATTCCTTATGCTCTCCTGCACTAAAGGATTAAAATTAGATGATCCTATTATACAATAGTCCAGGCAGCAAGCAATCTGCCTGGACTATTACTGTTGCTAGCGTTATTGTCCGGTTCCTGGGATGTTGCCACCCGGTATTCCAGGGACTCCACCTGGAGCGCCTGGTACTCCGCCTGCGGGCGGGGTTACTGCCGGGGCGGATGAAGGAAGCCCAGGGGGCATATTCAATGGATCAAGCAGCTTATCCTGGTCGATAGAGCCAACTTTCACGCCTGGCAGCGCCTTTTGCTCTAGCAGCCATGCGGTTAACGCGTTATCTTTGAGCGACTTGAGTGTTGTTGCATCTATAGGGCGAGCCGGATTGATGCCGGTGATCTGGATAATGTGGTAAGTGCCATTTTCCGTCAGGACCGGGCTTATCTCATTCACTTTGCGAGCTGGATCAAAAATCCAGTTGTCGATCAGACCGCTGATATTGGCCGCATCGTTTTGAGCATATTGCCCGCGAGCCAGCCAACCCAGATCGCCACCTTTGCTATTGGTGCTGCTATCGACGGACTTGCTCTTCGCCAGCTTAGCAAAATCGGCACCGGGCTGCTGGAGTTGCTTCAGCATATTATTGGCGTCAGCGGGGGTGCTGAGCGCAATTGTGCGCGCCTCTACCTGGCGAGCTGGTGAGACGATCAGCGATGCCTGATAGGTTTGCATGTTATTGCGGCGCTGTATGAGTGCGAACATCGTATGCACATCGGCGTCGCTGACGTTGTCGTCGCTTAGAAATTTATCGTAAGTAGTGGACGTGGGGAAATTCGCCACGAAATCATGGATGGCGCCATTTATCGCGCTGGCTGTCGGCTCGATCTTCGCGCGAATGTCCGCGGGCTGCTTGACTAACCATTGGCGGATCAGAGCGTCATCCTGGAGCCAGTTTGCACTCTCGCTGCCGACCTGTGTCTGGGTGTATAATTGCTGCTCCTGCGGAATCGTGTTATTGAGCATATCATTATATTGCGAGTTCAGGCTATCGCGCTTTGCCGTGGCATCGGAGACCTGTTTCTTGGCTGCCGTTAGCTGGTTCTGCAGGTTGGTCCGCTGGGCGCTTGGGCCAGCCGGGAGGGCCTGGATCTGTTTATTCAGCGCGTCAACCTGCTTGGTCGCGTCGTCGATGACTTTCTGTTGATCAAGCCCCTGTTTACGCAGGCTATCGCGTTGGGCGGTCAGGCCATGCTGCCCATAAATTTTGTTGAGTTCAATCTGGGCTTTCACCGCCACGAGTTTGCGAAAATCGGACTGTGGAATGGGTTGCCCGTTAACGCTGGTAATAGGAAGATTGGGGACGATAACGTTGATATTGACCCAGTATCCAACGATCACTGCGATAATTAACAGGAAAACGAAGGCCGTGAAGGCCCAGACAGCACGGCGCTGGATACGAGTTTTCTCACTGTGAGAGAGGTGGCCTCCCCATCCAAAAATAAGAGGTTTGCCATCGCGACGTGCCTCGACGTGCGCCGTCTGTTTCACATATTTTTTGGTTTTAGCGGTACGATTTGGTCGTTGACTTGCAGGCCGACGTGCCGTCTGACTATTCATAAAACCTCCATGTGGTGCTCCTGGCTCTGGGGAGAGCCGTCAGGAGGAACCAGTGCTCCAAACAAGGAGACAGGAGAGCGTTGCAGCTCTCTCTATCTCCTTATCTATAAAGGGACGTTTGCTACTGGTTACATCCCACGCATGTGCTCGGCAGTATAAGGGAGCAAGGCCATAAAGCGGGCCTGTTTGATTGCCGTACTCAAGCCGCGCTGGTGCTTGGCGCAGGTGCCGGTTTTGCGGCGTGGCTCGATCTTTCCGCGATCTGAAATGAAGCGTTTCATAAAGCGGGTGGCATCTTTATAGTCGATTTCGCGTACATGGTCATGACAGAACTGACATGTTTTACGGCGCGATGAGCGCTCCCCTCGCCCGCCCTCGCGTCTGCGATGAGAAGACGGACCGCCTTCATTACGTCTCTGCACAAACTTTCTCCTTCTAAATTAGAAGGGATGATCCTCCAGTTCTCCAAGTGAGTCATTCTCATCCAGGAAAGGATCTGAACTGGAGCCCTGGCCTCCCTGCCCCTTTGGTGTAAGCATCTCCATGTCACTGATAGTAACATCTATTGCTGTGCGTTCGACACCAGTTTTATCGGTATACTTTCGCTGAGTCAATCGCCCCTCGACGTACACCTTATGACCCTTTTTTAAGTAAGCGTTGCATCTTTCTGCAAGCTGGCGCCAGGCCACAATATTAAACCAGTCGGTCTCGGTCTGGCGCTCACCCGCTGACGATTTCGTGATCCGGTTGACAGCGAGCGAGAACTTCGTGACGGCAACGCCACTTTCAGTATAGCTCATCTCGGGGTCTCTTCCCAGGTTCCCAATCAACATAATTTTGTTCATGGCTCAACATCCTTTCGCCGTGATAAACAAACCCCGACCCTTCCTGCTGGAGATTGAAAGATCGTACCCAACTGTGTGCCGATCAGGCTTCAATCGATTCTTCAACAATAGCCGGTGGAACATCTGCCGTTTCCGCCTCTGCCAATACAGGAACAGCTTCCACGGGAGTTTCTGCCGGGGCAGTGACCTCTTCAGGCGTTTGCTCCGCTGTTGTTTCTCCCGTTGTTGTTGCCTCTTCTGCCGGGGCAGCCGATGCGGCGGCACGGGCTTCACGTTCCTCGCGCTCTTTTTGGACAGCTTTTGGATCGCGCCTTTTGACCATGTGCCGGAGCACGATCTCGGAAACCTTCAGCATGCGTTCGAGTTCGGCTACAGTCTCCGGTGTCAGAATCATATCAATGAATGTGTAGAGACCATCGCGGTGGCGCTCAATGGGATATGCCAGTCGGCGCCGTCCCCACTGATTAACTTTCACAATCTGACCGCCATAGGTTGCGACGATCTGTTCGATACGATCCTGAATGGCGCGTACCTCTTCTTCGTTGACTTCGGGATTGAGAATGAACGCGAGTTCGTAGTCTCGTCTCACGAAGCAACCTCCTTCCTCTGGGTATACATCCGGTCAGGTGGCTTTTGCAGTTTCAATCCCTGCCGGAGTAGTGGAGCATCAATATGACATTGATGCCAGTAACAGATGCCGCTGAATAGTTCGCGGCCTCAACAAAAATTGTCCCACGCTGATCGTGGGGCTGATACCCTCTTCCGCCTCGTCTGTTGCATCGTTAGCCCGCCCAGGCGGCAGTGAGGCCATCAGTACCACGCCATTATAACATTGTTCGCTATGTCTGACAATAGAGTTCGGAGTCGGGGTGTACTCCTTTTTCATATAGCTATTCTTATCATACGCTGAGGAAGTGGAAAAGCGGAAAAAAGAGGAAGAAAAGCTATGCCGTGGTACTATTGCGTGCGCGGCCAGCCTATGGTATAATCGTTGCGCATGCGGGGTCTAGCTCCTGAAAAAGGCTTCTCTGCGCCTTTGATGGGTCTATAGATTGAAGGGTTTGCGCTAATAAACCGCTTCTACTGCCACTCTCCTGTTGTGCCTGTGCTTTTTACGCTCACACAGTCATGGGTTGTGCATGGAAAAATTGAGAATGTTGCCCCGCGAAAATATCCAGGAAGAAAGAAAGATGAAGCAGAAACTAAAGACACACAAAGCTATGGCTAAGCGGGTGAAAGTAACCGCCTCTGGCAAGTTTATGCGCCGTAAAGTGGCTATCAGCCACCTGCGTCGCCACAAATCGCCCGGGCTTGTTCGTTCGGCTGACAAAGACTTTCAACTGGCTACCAGCGATACGCGCCGGATGAAACGTCTGCTCCCCTACGCTTTCTAGCATCATGATCAGGAGGATAGGTAAAGAACTATGCCCAGAGTAAAACGTGGCGTTACCGCTCATAAGAAGCATAAAAAAGTTTTGCAGATGGCTGAGGGCCATCGTGCTACGCGCAGGCGACTCTTTCGTCCCGCACACGAGTCGGTCATGCGCTCAATGGCCTATATGTACCGCGACCGGCGAACCCGCAAGCGTGATATGCGCGGCCTCTGGATTGCGCGCATCAACGCCGCCGCTCGCATGTATGGCGTGAGCTACAGCAAGCTCATGCATGCGATCCATGTTGCCAATATCGATGTTGATCGCAAGATCCTGGCCGAAATGGCAGTGAACGATGAAGCCGCCTTTGGCTCAATCGTCAAAACGGCCCTGGCCGCTATTGCTGAATAGGCTGCGGTAGGGGCAGTGCCTCGCGCCTGCCCCCGTTCACCTATTGCGTCGTGAGAGGGCAGGCGCGAGGCACTGCCCCTACAGATGTTCGTTGGCGTTGGTTTTATCCAGGGGGAAAGACTGAAAATTTGTTATGACGCTTATTACCAGCCCATCGAATCCCCGCATCAGCAAAGTGCAGGCGTTACAGACGACGCGAGGCCGTAAGAAGTACGGCCTTTTTTTGATGGAAGGCCCACATCTTCTTGAAGCCCTGCTGGATGCTGATGTGCTGCCGGAGGAAGTGTATTACCAGCCCGCATTGCTACAACATACTGCTAGAGGTAGAGCGTTATTGCAGCGTTTGCTGCATGTGCCGGGATTGGCCTCCTCGCGGTTGATAGAGGTGAGCGAGCGGGTGATGGACGCGATCAGCGATGTGCAGGCGGCGCAAGGCGTGGTCAGCGTGCTGCCACAGAGAATTTTCGATCCGGTTACACTGATGGCTTGCCGCCATGATGTGCCGCGCCCTGCCCTCCTTGTTTTGGATGATCTGGCTGATCCTGGTAATCTCGGGACCATTTTACGTACAGCTCTGGCCGCTGACGTGCAGTCAGTATTGCTGACTGCGAATTGCGTTGATTATTATAGCCCCAAGGTTATACGTGCTGCTGCCGGCGCTCATATTGCTTTGCCTGTGGCAACGGATATGGCCTGGAGCGCAATCGCGGAGAGGATAACCTCTCATTGTGGGCAAACTCCCAGGGTGTTGTTAGCGGAAGCCGGGAGCCAGGAGCGGTATTATGAGCAAGATCTTACGCGTCCCTTTGCGCTCATTATCGGGAATGAGGCGCATGGCCCCTCTCAAGAGGCGCGGGCATTGACGACGCTGGCCGTGAGCATACCATTGGCAAATGGGGTAGAGTCATTAAACGCGGCGATGGCCGCCGGTATTATCCTTTATGAAGCTGTCCGGCAGGCCAATGCGCGTTAATTTATTTCAAATTGGTGAGAGCCAGGAGAAAAGATATTACCAGCGGGAATTTACTTCTGGGCGAATATCCTGCTGTAACGCAATAGCATCAGTAGTACCACAACTATCGCAGGCTTCTGGAGCAGCGCCCGAATGTACCATACCACAGATTTCACATGTCCAGACAAGACGCCGTAAAGGAACATGGGTTTCCAATGTCGTGAATGCCTCTCTTATCGCTGTATACATCTCTTTTGAAGCATCCCTGGTCATTATTCTCTGTGCGGTCATGTATAACCTCCAGTGATATATTTCCGAAGAAAAGCTCTTCAGAAGTTCCCATACCAACATTCTCACGGGCATAAGATAAGTCTAACAGGGAAAACAGATGGAAGTCTACGAAATTGGATAGGTCTTATGGATGCTATATATAACTAAAAGGTTATGGATTGACTGAAAAGATAAGAAGGCGGATAAAAAAGTTCTCCCTCTGACATATCCTAACGGATATCGGAGGGAGAATTGCTTACCGCTATGCGATATTATCGGCCTGAGCCATTATAATTGTCGTATTGTTCCTCATAGTTGGGCCACTGACCGCTGCTATGCTGATCCGCAGTGTGGTGGGGCCAGCCCCAGTTATTGCCGGAGGTTTTCAACGGCTGGCTATTCCGCAGCGGCTGGCTGTTCGTGTGCGGCTGAGATAGCGGCGGGTAATAAGAGAAGGGGTCTTCGGCGTACGGTGTATTATTGCCGCCGCTGATTCCCGTGCGAGACATGGGAGGAACTGGCGGTGCGGTGACGGTACGCAGAACGCCGCTGACAGTGAGGGGATTCTCAGGTTCTTCCTCCATAATGATGCCGGAGCTCAATTTCTGTCCGACATAGCCCTGATTTTCCCGCAGCTTGAATGCTTCGACCGAGGAGCGGAGTTGCTCGACCAGGCGTGCCAGTCGTTCCATGTTTTGCGAAGCCTCGCGCGTGCTTAAACTACTCTGCTGCGTTGATTCAGAAATGGTATGCATAATTTGCACCACCGAGCTTGAAGATTGAAGCTGCTGGATGGCGACCTGGTTGATGTTTTCAATTTCGCGGGCCTGGTGCTCAACGGCAGCGAAGATTGATTCGAGCGCGACTCCGGCCTCTTGCGTCAGTCGTGTTCCGCCGGCGGTCTCGCGCTCGGTATCCTGCATAGAAACGGCAACGGCCCCGATGTCTTCACGGACACTGCGCACAATGCGGGTGATTGTGCCCGCCTGATCTTTGGCGCGTTCCGCCAGGCGGCGGATGTCGGCTGCGACTGCGCCAAAGCCCTTGCCGTTTTCACCGGCCATTGCGGCCTGGATGGCGGCATCGAGCGCGAGGCGGTTCGTCTGATGGGCGATACCGGAGATAGCATCAACAACCTCGTTGATTTCGCGTGAACGATCACCCAGCACCTGTACTTTGCTGGCTGTAGCCTGGACGTTCTCGTTGATGCGGCCCATGCCCTCAATTGCCTGCATGACTGATTCTCGCCCGACCTGGGCGTCCTGACGAGCCACACGCGCTACATCGTAGAGAACCTGGGCGCGTTCCGCTACCTGGCGGCTGGAGGCGGTCATTTGCTCCACTTCCACAACGGCTCCGGCAATTTGATTGATCTGCTGATCGCCCGTCTCCACCAGTTGGGTCATGCGATCAAGGATGGCGGTGGTTGAGTTGCCGACCTCGTGAGCCACCATTTTAACGCGCACTACCAGGCTGCCCAACTCTTCCACCATGTAGTTAAAGGAGTCCGCCAGCACACCAAGAGCATCAGCAGTTACCTCGGCCTGGACGCGCAGATCGCCTTCGCCAACTCCACTGACTTCGCTGACCAGCTTCTCCACCTGCGCTTGCAGTGTATCGCGCTGAGACTGTGTTTCCTGGATAAGGCGAACGATGTTATCCAGCATATTATTCATGGAATTAGCGACAATGTGGATCTCGTCGCGCCCGGCAATGAACGCGCGTGCGTTTGTTTCTCCCTTTGCAATACGTTTCGTCAGCGTCGCCAGCTCGATTAAGGGATGCGTAATAGTGCGCCGTATGACAAAGCCGATGATGCTGATGATGACGACAGTGCTCAGAAAGATGATAATGGCCGATGTAAGCACCGGGTTCATCTGTGAGGGGCCAACCTGCGCGACTCCGTTGCTCATATCTTCGGCGATCTGCGCGATCTGCGCCCACTCGCTTTGTAGCGGAATATATTTTTGCCTGGCCTGATCCAAAAGGGCATTAACCTGGGCTTTAGGCGCATTCACAGCAATACTCTGCAATACCCGATCTTGTGCATTTCTATAGTCAGGCCAGAGCTGGTCCAGCACCATCGTGATAGACTGCTGCTGCTTATTGGGCAAAAGCGTATCAGGGTTATCGGTCAGCAGGATATTACGGATGTCCTGCATTTGTGGCGACGTGGCTACCTGATAGCTCTGTTGATACTGGCGAGCCGTATCGTTGAATTGAGTAGCGTCGGTGCGAATATTCTTGATAATTCCCTGTGTTTGTCCCTGCAAAATGACGCTATTAGACACGTACTGATCTTGATAAGCGAGATTGAGGGATACACTCATATCCTGCAAATACGTCTCGGCTGCCGTAGTAGCTTTGAGCGAGTTAATGCTCGTCTGTACGGCCTGGCTTCGTTCGGTCTGTATGTTACTGAAAGTGAAGCTCTGCGCCAGGATAGCAAGACCTGGGATCAGTGCCGCGAGAAGAAACGCCCAGGCCAGGCGGCGTGAAATGGGGATATTTGAGATAAATCTAGACATATTGCCGGGTCCTCCTCAACGGCCTCAGGTTACTGTCACGAGATTGCCGCATAATGTTGATGTATTGAAAGTCCACAATCTGGGCAATCAAACATGAGTGTACTGCACTTTAGTAGAAAAGGGAATATAGCGCCTGATTAGTAACCCGATTTTCCTAGTGCATTCGCTTCAAAATACAGCAAAACTTGGGTGGAAATCATCTATCTGGGTGGCTTCTATCACTTAGATAGATTTTAGAGTTATCAAGATTGAAGCTTCAGTTGGAAGATACGATACTTTTTACCTGTTCTATTCTGAATTCATACGTCAGTGTATAATACAAGCAAACCATTTCTAGGCGGGGCGCTCTTTAAGACAATCCTGAAAGGCTTTTATGGTTTTTGACGGATTTATTTGTCGTAAATCTAGCTCAAAAGCACCTTTGCCTATATCATATCGTGGTGCAAAGAAAAGATGCTTTATGAGATACCACCCTTCCTTACTATCAGCATAGGCATAGATTTTTGACATTTTGATGGATGGATACTGTTCGCACCAGTAAGCAAAAATACTTTTGATCAGACCCCTTAGAGAGTTTCTATGTGCTGCTTTGATCACTACTGATGCAGCATAGATTGTGTACTCCTGTCCTTTCTCATAGATCAATATATGCTCGGGCTTGATATCCCTCTCATGCATTTCTCTTCGTAGAAGTTTGAAGATGAGTTCTTCCTTCATTGGAATGAGTGTAGCATACCCCCATATGTCTTTCCTGTCTTTTGCATTATAGAGGACACGACATAAGTATGGATTTCTTAACCACCAACTATGGGAAATTGAAAGATCCAAAGATTCTTCTATGCCATATGTTTCGTAGTCCAGCGCCAGTAAATAGGGGAGATCATGTTCATTGAACCAATCTGTTCTACCTTCTTCATCGCTGCTTTGAGTTGCTACTAAACGTTTTTTTCTTTTTAGTTTCTGATAGTCTGTTAACCTTTTAATGTCGTAAAAATTGTATAATGCACCCCTTTCTCTTTCTTCTGAGGGAATTTTTCTGATTTTATTTTCCCTAGCGTGACGATAGAAAGTGTTTTCTGATAGACCCGCTTCTTGATAAATTTTAACGCCTTCACTTGATAGTATCCACTCTGTCATTCAGATTCTTTTTCTCCCCAATTTTAGCTCTAAATGTTGCTGGTTATTGTAGCATCTTTTTATTTTGATAGCAAAGGTTAGCTCAAAAGCTTGACTTGTTAGTTAATGTTAGTTATAATAATTTTTGTTGTTAGTTATATAACTAACACTGATGCCTGTAGTCGATGATGTTTAGATATTTGAGCAGTTATATATTGATCTGAAAGACGGTGGTAAATTAAGCCGTCTTACCGTCTTGCAGACGGCAAGACGACGAGCGAGAACACACATACCCATGAGTTGTTAGGCTTAGGAGTTCTCTGTGTACCATTATCGCATGCAGGCACTCCGCGCATCAAGAAAGGCACACCCACGAACGAAGAGGAATATGACACAGTCCCAGTCATCCCCGTTGACGGCCTTCTCCACAACGAGAACGGCTTTTGTGGTGATATAGCGCATGAGTTCCACGAACATGCCGCAAGCATTGAGAAACTCAACCAGGCCATTCTCGATGGGCTCGCCACCCCTGATGATGCTAGCCGCATCTTTCGTGGGCAGACGGTGTAAAGAGAGGGGCATGAGATCATGGCAACACCATACGATGCTCCTCCAGCAAATCACCCGCGCTGGACACACCCCGCTGTGACGTCGCCTGATGTCTTGACGGATGAGGAACGCTATGACGAGCGGCTCTATGCGCCCCGCGCTCCAAGCAGCGTCCGGCGCTATCAACCTGCTCAGACGGTCACATCGTTGCCTCGTCCGGTACGCACCCATATTCAGGTGACCCGTCACGCCATCCCCCGACGGGCCACGGCTTAGCGCACAGCGAGGCAGCAACTGCCACTGCCCGCTCGCCCATCGCGTCGGCAGCGATCAACTTCGCGCCCACACTGGCTCACCTGGGTAGGGGTGGGCATGGTGGTGATTCTCTGTGGCTGGGTGCTCATCACCCTGCTGGCAGCGTGGTGGCATGGGGAGCAGGATGACCTGCATTATGGTCGCCCCCGCACCTTTCAGATCGATGCGGTGGTCGGTCACCACGATTCCCCGGCGCATCCGAGCCACTTTATCGCGCAGCATCTGGGCACGCACTATTACGTGATTGAGCTTGCCGGAGGAGATCCCTCAAGCATACGGGTCATTGTGCCTATGACCGACATCGGCCCAGGGGAAGACCTGACCCCCATTACGTTGCAGTTTCAGGATGTCAACCACGATGGATGCCCTGATATGCTTGTTCAGGTGGGCGCCACCCGCATGATCTTCATCAATGCGCATGGCACTTTCCGGCCTGCAAAGCCGGGGGAAGCGGCAGGCGTATAAGTGGAGGAGAGAGGAAAACCGATGAACGTGACCGGAATGCTAATGATCGTGCTGCGTACATCCAGGTATGTCAAGCACATTGCTGATGAGTTGACGGATTGGTTTGAGGCTGAAGGGGGAGCGGAGATCCTGCTCTATGGCACCACGATGAAGGCGCAGCAAGGCTTTCTGCTCGTGAACTGGACCGTGC
>DATGMF010000092.1:0-53517 GCA_035293765.1 Ktedonosporobacter sp. | reverse complement strand
TCCGTCTTTGGTGCGATAGAGACGGTTTCTCCGTCCCATCCGCTTGCCGCTAAAGGGATACTCGGTCTCATCATCAGACCGGTACGTTGGAATGGGGTCCAGGTCCAGGAAACTGGCTTTGCTGGTATAGCTTTCTTCCTGGATCTCCACCTGGATGCCCACAAGCGCGGCTTTATAGGTGAGCATGTCAATAAAACGCGCATGCGGAATGTTCACAAAGTTCTGATTGTTGCGCCGCCCGTTATCCACCTCTTGTTTCCACAAGGGATTTTTGCCAATGATGAGGGTGCCCGCGCCTTCTTTGACCATCAGATCAATAATGGCCTTGCTCGCAGCATGCAGATAGTGATCCATCTGCCGGTTGCGCTTGTTCGTGATACGCTGCATTTGTTTCGTGACGCAGTCTCGTTCTGCTTTGGGAAGACACATTTTGAGCTCTTTCATACGTTTATTGTACCACTGATTTCTGGCTTTGAGCGTGCGACCGTTAACCAGGCGAGGGACAAAGCCCTCTCGGTTTGATGTTATCGCCGCTAAGTTCGTCACGCCTAAATCAATGGCTATGCAAAATGAAGGGTCAACGGGCGTTTGGATGGGGTCTTTGCTGTAAATCACTTCCACGACATAATAGCCGTTACGGGGGACAATACGCACTTGATCAATGCTCTGCTGTCGCGTCTGCACCTCAATGGGCAGTCCCGATGGTCGAATACGCCTTTGTATCCCTTTTTTGCTCCGGCCCCCCCACAATGCTTGCAGCGTATAGACAAGCACATTTCTCCCTTCGGTTTTGTGCTTGTATTTGGGAAGCCGTGGTCGTCCAGCGAACTTAGATGGGTTTTCTTTATACGCGTCTAAAGCCTCAAAAAACGATGTCCAGGCGTCGTCAAGTTGCTTCAAGACCTGCTGACTCACTTTGGCCGGCAGCGCCCGATATGCTTCATGCGATTGCATGCGACGGTCCATCTCGCTATAGTTGAGGTAAGTGCCACGATGGATGAACGCTTGCCGTATCTCGTACAAGGCAGCATTGTACAAATTCTTGGATTTGAAGGCGGCTGCATCAATGGCCGCAAAACGGGGGTCATCGCGCCCGATAACGTGCTGTTCGACCAGGTTCATGCTGTTACCTCCCCTCTCTGAAGAAAACCCAGATGCTGTGGGGTGGTGTCGAAGAGCAAGCAGAGTTTCTTTTGCCAGAAAAGACCAGGCAGATGCTCACCTCGTTCCCATGCCCCAACCATATTGGCATTCACGATCCCACGCCCCCGCTCGATTTCTTCTGGTGAACATATTTGGTATAGTGCATCGGCCAGATCTGCCTGCGTCCAGTGGCGCATTTTCCGCTGATACCGAAGTTCATGCAAGGGAGGATTCGACCGTTCCCGCTTGGTCTGAGCATACGACTCTTGTTGTTCGAGCCCAAGATCAGCAATGATCTTCGACATGGTCGAAAGCAGCAGAGAGAGGCGTTCCGTGAGCAGAAAAAGCTCGCAGGTCATTGCCTCCCAATGGTGGGGCGTTTGCCTTTCAGCAGGGCTTTCTCCTCGTTGCCAAACTGTCTGGAAAGGAATAAGGTCACGAGGCAGAAGAGTACGAGGGTTGGTGGGTTCGGTAGCGTGCAACATGCTTCAAGCTCCTTCTTGTGCTTGACGCTAGACCTCTTCTGTCCCATACTAGGGGAGATGAGTGTCTAGGTCGGATTAACTAGACTAGACGCTGATCACTTGGCCGATGCGGACACATCGGCCAGTCTTGCGGACTTTTTCTGCCTTATGCTGCATTTGTCCATAAAAAAATATTTACTAGTTCGATTATAAACAGGCTATCCTGATTTGTCAATAGATTTAAAAAATCAGGATAGCCTGTTTATCTCGTTTCTAGAACATAAAGCGTTTCAATTTTTTACCTTTTCCTCTTTCCAGAGTGCTTCGCCTTCATAGTCCTGATGAAAGACAAAAAGGCTAGCAACAAGCACAATCCTATTGAACCAGAGCACCTTTCCTCCCTTTCGATTATAGCAGATACGTTTCACCTCCATCACAGGCGCAGTACGCACGGTTCCAAGAAGTTCTTGCTCTTGTACTGTCGGAAGACGTGCTATGATATCCTCTGTCATGAACGTAGCAACAATCCCATGTTTGTTTTTAATGTCAAGAATAGCATCATACCTGTCATCTGCTTGCATGCCTGCCAATGTTTCATCATCGATCAGGTCTGCAAGAAAGTACTTTGAGGTTAACCGGTAGCGCATCTGCTTCGTTCCATCCCGGCGCACTCGTGCAACATAAAGTGTCCCTCCAGGCACACTAAACTCTCTAGCAAGGGCATCAGACATTGGTTTACGCTCTGGCCGTTCTAAGTACTCCGTCACAGGCTCAAGCCCTTGCTCTCGAAGGAAACGAACAAAGGGAATATCCCTTAATGGAACTCGGTTCCTGGGAGGGGTTACGGTGAGCCGTTTACTACCTCCATTTCCCGATGCGATAAGCCCCTCACCTTGTAACTGCAAGATGACTTGGTTCATCACTGAATGAGAAATGCCGAATTCACGCTCAAGAACCGATCTTGACGGAAGATACCCACGAACACCATAGTCACCTCGTAAAATCTGTTCTCGTAAAAGCGCGACAGCTTCTTCTAACTTTTCTGCTTTTGCCATATCTCTACCTCGTTTATCTCAACTATGAGCGTCCTTCTTACTTTTTGATATACATTGAGACATCTTATTCAGGATATCCTAATAAGTGGTGCTTTGATTATAGCATCCCTGTGGGAATATGACAATGTCGTATTCATTGCCATACTAAAGTTTGTCGCACGAAGAAAGGGAAAAGAGGCTAAAAAGGTGGCATAAAAGCCCATATCTAGCTATGTTTGTCCGTGTTTTAAAAAAATATGTTTCCATACCTCATAAGTCTGACGGGCGATTTTTTCCTGGGTGTAGTGATCGATGACGCGCTGACGACCACGCTTTGCCAGATCCGCGTACAGCTCAGGATCATCAAGCAGCCGCCGCACGCACTCGCTTAAAGCTCTGGCGTCGCCTTCTTTAAAAACAAGGCCGGCATCACCAATGACATAGGGGATTTCGCCGGAGCTGGAGCCAATGACCGGCGTTTCGCAGGACATTGCTTCGGCCAGCACACGACCAAATTGCTCGATCCAGTTTGGACGCGAGAGCGATGGCAGGACGAAGACGTTCAGTCGCTCCATCTCCTTAGGCACTTCGTAGGTCGGTACGCCGGGCTTGAAAATGACGCGCTCGCTCACTCCCAGACGGGCCGCCTGTTCCTCCAGCACGCTTTTCATTGGCCCGTTGCCGATAAAAACGGCCTGACAGCATGTGGGTAAGAATGTCAAAGCCTCAACGATTAATGGCAGTCCTTTTTCTTCTTTGAGGCGACCGATAAAGCCAAGCGTAAACGGCTCGTCGGCAGTTCGCGGGGGACGCGGCTCGCTGCGCCGGTAGATTTCGGTATCAAAGCCAAATTGCGGGATAATGTGAATTGGCCCCTTATACCCTTTGCGACGCAATACTTCAGAGGCATCGCGATTGCCCGCAATGGCGGCTGCCGCGTGGCGATAATTGTAGAGCTCAAACTGACGAAACGGCGGTGGATAGCGACGGTAGAGGTTTTGCCAGGTGAAGAAAAGTGTACGCGCTTTCTGCCGCACGGCCAGCCGCATAGCCTGATAGGTTGCCAGGTTATATGGCTCCTCGTCGATATGGACGACTTCAGGCCGCACATCACGCATAATCTGGCGCAATTCGGGATAGGAATGAAGGTGAAAGTTGCCGTTGAGCGTTATCGGCGTGACGATCATTTGATAGCCGCTGGTATAGAGCCGCTCAAGCGTCTGCTTGCTACCATCGTCGCTCTTCCAGTATGGTGGAGTTACCAGGGTCAGCTCAACATCAGGACACTTTGCCAGCTCCTCCAGTTTGCGTTGCGAGGTGCCTCCAACGAGGGCTTTTGAGATCATTAATACGCGCATCGTTCTACTTCTTTCTTCTTCTGCCAGCGACCCGAGCCAGCGTTTCTTCATAGACTGCCAGCGTTTCGGTAGCTGCTTTGTGCCAGCTAAACTGTGCCGCACGGTGGAGCGAACGGGCCTGGAGGTCTGCACGCAGCTCGCTATCGGACAGAACGCGCCGCATGGCATCGATCAGCGCGCGCAGATTCTCTGGATCGAGAGTGATGGCGGCATCCCCCACGACTTCCGGCAGCGAGGAGCGGTTCGAGCAGACAACGGCGGTGCCGCAGCTCATGGCTTCCAGAGGATCAAGCCCGAAGCCTTCATAGAGGGAAGGGAAAACAAACAGGCTGGCACCGCTATAGATGGCAGGCTTATCCTCTTCTTCGATAAAGCGATAGATGATCTGCCCCGTCATCCCCAGGTCTGACGCAACTGGTCGGGGATCGG
Source organism: Ktedonosporobacter sp. (assembly GCA_035293765.1). Taxonomy (GTDB): domain Bacteria; phylum Chloroflexota; class Ktedonobacteria; order Ktedonobacterales; family Ktedonobacteraceae; genus DASRHT01. The sequence continues at coordinate 49,089 of DATGMF010000092.1, read as the reverse complement.
GGAAAAGCGGGCCTTTCTGCTTGTCAGGGTTGCCTGCAACCAGTAATTGCAGGCCGGGATCGCCGACCTGGCGGTACACTTCGGCAAAGGCGCGCACAAGCTGAGATACGTTTTTGCGCTGGTCCAGGCCACCCAGGTAGAACACATACCGCTCGTTCAACCCATAGCGTTTGCGCGCCGCCACTAACATCTGCGGGTCCGTGACCGGTCTATATTCGTCGCCGGCGGCCTCGTAAATCACGCGAATACGCTCTTCAGGCAACTTCAAGACCTCCACGATATCACGTTTCGCATGCTGCGAGACGGTGATAATCATGGTGGCGCGGTGCGCGGCCCGGGCGATGAGACGTATATAAGCTTTCACCCTGGCGTCTGGCTGATATGCTGGCAAGCGCATGGGGATCACATCGTGGATGGTGACAACCGTAGGAGTGCGCGGCAGCAGTGGCGGCGCGAAATAGGGGACGTGGAAGATATCCACCCCGGCCTTACGCGCTGCTGCCGGACCCGTAATCTGCTCCCAGATGAGTTTTTCAATATTGTCGTTGCGCGCCGCAAAGCCAGGCACCGGACGTACCTGATAAGGGAAGACCGTTTTCTTATGATCTCCTGGCGGCTGCGGCCCCAATAAAACATACTCATTTTTCTGATCAATCTCTGCTAACGACTGCAATAAATGCTGCATATATTGTCCGCTGCCGGTGGCGGGATATTGAAAAAAGAGGGCGTTCATGCCGATTTTCATGCCAGGGTTACCTCATGAGGAATATCTGTCCCTTGATCGTAAAGTTTCTGATAGATAGCTAGCATTTTACGTGCCGATGCCTCCCAGGTAAACTCACGCGCCCTCTGGTAGCCCTTTTGACGCAGCCCCTCACGCAACGCTTCATTTTCCAGCAGCCGCGTCATAGCGTCTGCCAGTTCATCGACGCGGGCAGGATTCACCAGCAGGGCCGCATCCCCCACGACCTCTGGCAACGAAGAGACATTGGAGGTGATGGTTGGCGCTCCGCAGGCCATCGCCTCCAGGGGAGGAATGCCAAAGCCTTCAGAAAACGAGGGGAAGGCAAACACATCAGCCAGACTGTAGAGTGAGACAAGTTCAAGATCGCTCACCCGGCCCAGAAAGCGCACCTTCTTCTCCAATTTCAGCTCCTCCACCACCTTGAGCGTTTCCTCGTAGAGCCATCCCTGCCCCCCGGCAATTGCCAGCATGGCCGGTCCTTTTTTCTTTTTCTGCGCCTGGTAAAACGCCTTGATCAGTCCGATATGATTTTTTCGCGGCTCCAGCGTGCCAACGCCCAGCACCAGGGGACGTTTCAGGCCAAATTTATGCTGAGTCGCGCCCAAAATTACCGGATCGGTAATGCGACGAAAATGGGGACCGACGGCGTTAGGCACGACGACGAGCTTCTCGCGCGGCGTTTGAAAATGCTCGATCAGCGTGCGGCTGGTCTCTTGCGAGACGGTCGTAACGACATCGGCGGCTGCGACCGACGCAGGGACGACTTTTTTGAGGTAGGCCGCGAGTTCAGGCACAGCATACTCGGGATGTTCAATAAAGGCCAGATCATGGATCGTCACCACTTTGCGCACCTGTTTGCCGAGCGGTGGTAGCGCGAAATCCGGCCCGTAATAGATATCCGTCGGCCCAGAAAACAGGGTCGCGGGAACCGGTACTTGCCAGCGATACCAGAGGATGTTGAGGTAACGGTCAGGGACAAAGATGCTCCTGCCACGCACATTCTCTGCAACAGGAAACGGACGCTCCCGCGTGGGGCGTCCGCTGGTGAGCAAGGTAAACTGGTCACGGGCGTTCTGTGCCAGCATAGCGGCAACCAGGTTGCGCACGTACGTGCCAACGCCCGCCCCCTGGCGAATAGCCGCTGTATAGTCAATCGCGATACGCATGGAATTACCTTTGCACCGTCTATCCCGGCGGCCACCCCAACTGGCGACCACCCAGGAGATGAAAGTGCAGATGAAAGACAGATTGGCCGGAGTCTGGGCCAACGTTGGTCACAAAGCGATAGCCGCGTTCCAGACCTAAGTCCCGGGCCACCTTCGCCGCAGAGGTATAGATGCTCGCCAGCATTGCTCCATCCTCTTGCGTCAGATCGGCCATCGAGGCAATGTGACGACGGGGAATAAACAGAATATGATGGGGAGCCTGCGGATTGAGGTCCCTGAAGGCCACCACATCATTATCCTGGTACACAATCGTGCTCGGTATCTCGCCAGCTGCGATCTTGCAGAATAAGCAATTCTCCATATGGGTTTTTTACCCCTTTATCAGCCTACATTAACGCTCCCATTCCGCTCTACAAGCTAGAGTAGCCTTCGATCCTGTTTGACCTTGCTCGGCTGCACGCAACGGGATTGCTGTCATTTTAGCTGGCTATGGGGGTTGTGTCAATCAAAGAAGTTGCTCATGGCACAAAGGGAGACCCGCTGCCAGTATCTTTCTGTTCATTGCTTAATCGCTAGAGCAGAAATTTGATCATTGCCGTAGCGATGCTCAAAAAGATACTGATGCCTACGACATCCTGAAAGGCCGTTTCAAAGGGACCGGAGGTTAGTGCGGGATCAAAGCCCAGGGATTTGGAGAGAAGAGGCACAACTGTGCCCACAACGCCTGCAACGTTGACCGCCATAAACATCCCAACGAAGATGACCAGGCCAAACACCAGCTTGCCATCCCAGATGGCTCCAATTACGCCAAGCACGAGTCCCGCCGCCCCCAGAATGAGCGTCGTCTTCACTTGCCTGAGCACTGCCACTTGCCAGCGCGTGAGGCGGACCTGACCGGTGGAAAGCCCACGCACAATAATGGTTGCGGACTGTAACCCTGTATTTCCGCTGATGGCTGAGATGATCGGCATAAAAGAAGCCAGGAGAATGACCTGTGTCAAAGTACTATCAAAGACGTGAATGACCACGCCCGCCAGCAATTCAATAAACATCGTCGCCATGATCCACGGCAAGCGCAGCAGGGCGATATGCGTCGGTGAGCGGCGCTCTAACTCTGCGGCGTCCGAGCCGGCGGTCCGCATAGCATCCTCGGTACCTTCGTATGCGATGACATCCATTACGTCATCGGCAGTAATCACGCCGAGCAGCTTGTTGGTGCCTGGCTCAGTAACTGGCAGCATCAACAAATCATAGCGCGAGAAGAGATGAGCCACTTGTTCCTGATCCATATCGGGCGGCACATGCAACACCTGATCAATCATGATATCGCCAATGCGAGCAGAAGCCGGAGCGCGTAATAGCTGCCGCAGGTCGAGCACCCCCACCAGAGCGCCTCGCTCGTCGCGCGCATAGATGTAGAATTGGTGTTCAGCATGGGGAGCGTTCACAAATGCCTGGACAGCTTCAGCTTGTGTGGCAGTTTCGGAGACGGCAACAAACCTTGAGGTCATGATACCGCCAGCGCTTTCCTTTGGGTAGGCGAGAAGCTCGCGAATGGCAGTGGCCTCAGGCAGCAGTGCCAGGACGCGCTCCCGAGTCTCCCCGTCAAGGGCGCCCACAATGTTGGTTGCCTCATCAGGCTGCAATTCACGCAGAATGGCGGCTAATCGCTCTGGTGAGTAGCCTGCCACGAGACAGCACACCGTCTGCGCATCGACTTCATCGAGCACCTCAGCAGCTTCTGCTGCCTCTAACAGATCGAAGACTGCCTTGTCCTCTGCATCATTCAGAAAAAACATCGCATCAGCGAGGTCAGCGGGATACTCGGCATGCAGGAGGGTGCGCAACTGATCGGTTTGGGCGGAAGTGATGTGGCGCCGAATGTCGAGGGCCAAGCGTTCACCATCAGGACGTGCCGCCAGCGTCTTGCGCCGCTCCAGGAAGCGGTATTTAGGGTCGAGATGCGTGCGCGGAGAATCGGTGCTGGTCATGAAACGTCTCCTCTAGCGAAAATAATGTCGTAGCTATCCTATCAGCTTTCTCTTATATGCGCAACAGCATGGTCACCTGGCGCCTGTCGTCCTGTGCTTGAGGGAGCGAGAGAGATAGATCTCAGGAAAAGTCTGGAGTACCAGAAGTGCCCTCGGCATTCCGCAAGTCGAGTACCGCCTGCACATTACCATACTTTCTCTCCGTACGCATCGTCCCAATGGCCGATGTTTTCCAGCCCTCTTTGCCGTATATTCTGCTTGAGTGTACACAGAGGATGGATGTCTCCTGTTTCTTCCTCCCAAGAAGGGACATCGCGATCAAGAAAGGAGCAGTGCATACCCATGAATCAAGTCAGTGACCTTATCAAAGCCTTCTTTGAGGATTTCGAGCGAGCGAGTAATCTGTTTGAGCAGGATCTTCTTGCTTCCCAATTTAGTGACCCCTTTATGGCTGCTGACCCGCATGGTGGCATCCAGGTGGTGAAAAAGGAGCACTTTCTCGCGGGGATTGCACAACGGCAATCCTTTTTTCATGCCATTGGTTTTCGAGGCGTGAAAATTGTTCCATTTGAAGAAACACGTTTGGACCAGCACTATGTCATAGTGAAAGCACATGGCTCTATGCGCTTTGAAAAGACGGCAGGTCAACCCATAGACGTGAACAGTGATTCTGTCTATATTTTGTTCATACAAGATCATTCAGCGAAAGTTGTGTTTCAACTGACTCATGAGGACCTCATGAAGATTATGCAAGAGCATGACTTATTACCTGGAAAACCTTGAAGACTCTCACCTTCTCCAATTACGGCCTCTAGGCCGCGCCCCTGATCATCTCTGTACTGATAATTTCGAGGGCAGTCGTCCAGGCATCCTGCATTTCCTGGGAAAAATGGCCGCCGAGAGTTCGCTTAAAGGTCGTAACCAGACACGCGCCCACGATAGGATAATGCTCAGGTTTTGCTCCAAAGTGACTATGCTTCTCACCCAATTTGTGGAGGGTAGGCATCAGATTAGCTCCTCGTTCCACTCCGTTGACAACGGTGGCTATCGTTGCCATCAATAAGTGATACTGTTTTTTCCAATCTGTACGAGCAAAGAGGGGGCGAGCATCAGGAAAAGTATTGAAGAGCAGCCCATAAAATTGATGAGCAAATAGTGCTAGATCAGGAATACTTTCGAAGCTGATTTTGAGCAATTGCGCGTCCATAATCAACGTTTTTTGCTTATCCTTCAGGCTAATGCGTCCGCTGACAGTTAAGGCGCGACAAGTCTCAAGGATAGCATCAGCAGGCCGATGTAAGAGCATTGCAATACGTTCAACACTTCGATACCCATCGGAAAGGATAAAGACCTGGCGGTCGATGCGTTCCCATTCTGTTAACCATTCACTATCATCTACGATAAGACGTTCTCCATTGGGTGTCCGCTGCGGGATAAGCTCTACCTTATCCATACTTTCTCCTCTGAAAAAGCCCCAAAAGAGGCATACCCATTAAAACTTGCAGATCGCGTTAGCTACGAAATGTTCATTTTCGTGTTAATAAGGATGCCAGTGATTTATCAGAAAGAAACTGTATGTCCATGAATGAGTACTCGTGAAATGAATTATATCATTAAAATATTTAAATACGCAATTGATACTTTATGAGTTTTAGATTTTCTAGCTCTTTGCAGGAGATCTTTGTGAGAGCGCTCTCACAAAGATCTAGCTCCAACTGGAGCGTTGCGTGCTCAGATTCGGATGGTTGCTCCCTTTTATGCTATAATTCCGTTGTACGTAAAGGAGGAAGCGTTTATGGATCTGCACATGAGCAAGAACGCTGAAGAATGGCGTAATACGACGGCACGAACCGCTCGCGAGAGAACCGCAGAACGACAACCACGCTTTGCCACAAGCTCAGGGATAGAAGTTCCAGACCTGGCTACTGAGGAAGATTTACACGCTTTCGATCCCCACGAAAAGCTAGGCTACCCCGGCGAGTTCCCCTTCACTCGGGGCGTTCAGCCAGGTATGTACCGCTCGCGCCTATGGACGATGCGGCAGTACGCGGGCTTTGGAACGGCAGAAGAGTCGAATAAACGCTATCATTTCCTGCTCTCACAGGGCACGACGGGCCTCTCGGTCGCCTTCGATCTACCCACCCAGATGGGCTACGACGCGGACCATCCCATATCCGAAGGGGAAGTAGGGAAGGTCGGCGTCTCTATCTCCAGTCTGGAAGATATGGAAACGCTGCTCAACGGTCTGCCGCTCGACCGCATCAGCACCTCGATGACGATTAACGCAACGGCCAGCATTCTGCTCTCGCTCTACATCGCGGTCGCGAAAAAGCAAGGGGTGGAGATACGCAAGCTTTCCGGCACGGTACAGAATGATATTTTGAAAGAGTACACCGCGCGCGGCACCTATATCTACCCGCCAGAGCATTCGATGCGCATCATTACCGATATGTTCCAGTATTGCGCGGAACACCTGCCACGCTGGAATACCATCAGCATCAGCGGCTATCATATCCGCGAAGCTGGCTCAACCGCCGTGCAAGAGGTGGCGTTCACGCTCTCCAATGCTATCAGCTATGTGCAGGCCGCGCTTGATGCCGGACTGAATGTGGACAGGTTCGCGGGCCAGCTCTCCTTTTTCTTCAATAGCCATAATAATCTGCTTGAAGAAGTTGCCAAGTTCCGCGCCGCTCGTCGCATGTGGGCGCGGATTATGCGCGACCGCTTCCACGCGCAAGATCCGCGCTCAATGATGCTGCGTTTCCACACGCAAACAGCCGGTTCGACCCTGACCGCGCAGCAGCCGGATAATAATATTGTGCGTACCGCGTACCAGGCGCTGGCAGCCGTCCTGGGAGGCACGCAATCGCTGCACACCAACTCGAAGGACGAGGCGCTTTCCCTGCCAACGGAGGATGCCGCCCGCGTGGCGCTACGTACGCAGCAGATCCTCGCCTACGAGACCGGCGTTGCCGAGGTCGTCGATCCGCTGGCAGGCTCGTATTATATCGAGTCGCTGACCAATGCGATTGAGGAGCGAGCCTGGAAATACATCGAACAGATCGACGCGCTTGGCGGCAGCGTCCGCGCCATCGAACGCGGCTTTATCCAGTCCGAGATCGAGCAGGCTGCCTACGAGTACCAGATGGCTTTAGAGCACGAACGCTCAATCGTCGTCGGCGTCAATCGCTTCGTGGCGGAGCAGGAAGAGCGTCCCGAGCTGTTGCGCGTCGATCCTGCAATAGGCCGCAGGCAGGCTGCAAAGCTAGCAGCCCTGCGCCAGCGCCGCGATAACGCACTGGTGGGACAGAAACTGGAAGCGCTCAAAGAGGGCGCAACCGGTACGAAAAATCTCGTCCCGCTGATCGTTGATGCTGTTGAAGCCTATGCGACTCTGGGCGAGATCAGCGACAGCTTGCGCAGCGTCTTCGGAGAGCAGCGAGCGTTTAGCAGTGTTGAGTAATATACGCAGGAAATGATAGATGCGTAGGGCAAAGTCATCGCAGGCGGACAGGGCAAGCGCAAGGCATTGCCCCTACCCATCCGATCCCGCGTTGGGCAAGATCATCGGGGGCACCGCCGCAGGGCACCCCTCCAGGCGTGGCACGATGATGGAGGCGGCAGGGCGGTCAACCGGACGCGATCAATCGGGTCGGGACGGCAGGATGAATGGAATGAGTAGGGGCAATCCCTCGCGGTTGCCCTATCGAAATATAAGACAGGGGAGAAGTTGGACAGCAGCATGGCTTCGGAGCACGAAATAAGCGCAGAGTCACCGGTGGGAGTCTTTGACTCAGGAGTGGGAGGGCTGACTATCCTGGCAGAGATACGCAAAGCATTACCATTAGAAAATTATGTCTACTTAGGAGATACGGCCCACTGCCCTTACGGCATGCGCAGCGAGGCCGAGATCGCGGAGCTATCCATTATCAACTGCCGCTTTCTGATCGAGCAAGGGGCGAAATTGATCGTCGTAGCCTGCAATACCGCATCACAGGCGGCGCTTAACGCCCTGCGCGCAACATATAGCATTCCGTTTATCGGCGTCGTACCGTCGGTGAAGCCTGCTGCCCGGGTGACGAAACGCGGACGCATCGGCGTTATCGCAACCAATCAAGCAGCTCAGGCAGCGTATCTGCGACAGCTCATCGCCGATTTTGCCAACGGCAACGAGGTGTACACGGCTGGCTGTCCCGAGCTGGTAACGCTGGCCGAGCAGGGCCAGTTCGATGGTCCGGCTGTTGAGGCAACGTTACGTCACGCTCTGCAACCCTTACTGCAACGCGATATCGACGTGCTTGTGCTTGGTTGTACGCACTTCCCCGCCCTGCGTCCGGCCATTGAGCGCGTCGTGGGACCGGATGTACAGGTCATCGATAGTGGCTCCGCCATTGCGCGGCGCACCAGAACCATTTTAGAGAGCGCCAACCTTCTTCGTGCGGCTGATACTCAACCTGGCTTCCAGGGTACATTACAGGTCTGGAGCAGCGGCGATGCCGAGTCTTTCGGCGAAATCGCCACCAGACTGTTTGGCTATCCTGTAATTGCCCGACATGCCAGTTTATAAGGGAGAGACATGTCAGATCAATTTGCCCTGAACCAGAATGAACAGGATATGATGCAGCCCGAGCTATCCAGAGCTTTTCGTATACAATTTGCGCGACAAGTATCAACGATCCTTTCTCCCGTTGCTGTATCACTGCCACTGGTGGTCCTGGTCGCCCTGTATCGCTCGACCAACACATTGAACGCGCTGGGCTATGCCATCATCACCCTCTTTTTTCTCAGTTTCGGCCCCATGATCTACATCCTCATCGGAGTACGCAGCGGCAAATATACTGACATAGATTTAAGTCTGCGTACGCAGCGCGCGGGTCCATTTTTATTCGGCATCGTCTCAACCACGATAGGTTTGCTGATCCTTACATTCGCGCACGGGCCCAAAAATCTGCAAACGCTCTTGCTGATCACGACTATCAGTGGCGTCATGATGATGGTGACCACGCTCTGGTGGAAGATCAGCATTCACGCCTCATCGCTTGCCGGAGCCGTTACTATCCTGACCAGCCTCTACGGCTCTATCGTGCTGCCCGCCTATGTGCTGGTCGTGCTGGTGAGCTGGTCGCGGGTCGTGCTGCGCCGCCACACCATCGCTCAGGTCGTCGTCGGCTCCATCGCTAGCATCATTCTGCCGATAGTCACTTTTAAGATACGCGGGATGTAGATGGCTAAGCTGAGCTTGAGCAGGTGATGCAAGCAACTGTAACGAATGGCATAGCTGTTCTAAGACCCCATCAGCCATTTTTTCGGTCTGGGGATCATCGTTGGCGATCCGCTCCATCGCTTCTCCTCATAGCATTGTGAACTAGAATGGATCTTATCGTCTGTCAGTATAACAGTATAGCCGGCGATTCGTAAGCCCTCAGGCTCCTGGCAATATCTTGTTCACCACTCCCTGAATGTGCGATACTGCGAGCATAGTAATGAAGGTTGACTCACAGTGAAGGAGCATGCACCATGACGGACCAGAGCGCACCCAGGCCGAAGCCGATGAGCATTCACGATCTGCTTGCCGACGCGCCCACCAATTGGGGACGCTGGGGAGATGATGATGAGGTTGGCTCTCTCAATTTTTTGACTCCGGCAGAGGTTATGCGCGGCATTATGAGCGTGAGACAGGGCAGGGTTATCACGCTTGGCATGGCTATAGGCAATCGAGGCGGCGATCCGGTGTGGCCTGGACGCTCTCCAGCTCGCCGTATGATGACGCGCGATAAGAGTCACTATGCCACCGGCAAGGCGCGCAATACGCACGAGGGGCTGGAGTTCGCCGACGACTTCGTGGTGATGTTCCTGCAAGGCTCAACCCAATATGATGCGCTCGGTCACGCGTGGTACGATGATAAAATCTGGAATGGCTACGACGCCATGACCACGACCGGCGGACTGGAAAAGGCCAGCGCGTACCCGATTGCTCAGCGCGGCGTTGTTGGGCGCGGCATCCTGCTCGACGTGGCGCGGGCGCGCGGCGTGGAGGCGCTGCAAAAGGGCGAAGAGATTAACCTGCCAGAATTGCTTGCGGTGGCGCAACAGCAGGGAGTCACGATTGAGAAACACGATATTCTCATTCTCAGAACGGGCTTCCTGACGCGTTTCTTCAAAGAGGGCGCGGCCAAATTCTACGAAGAGCCTTTCATCGAACCCGGCTTGAACTATAGCAAAGAGCTGGTGGACTGGTTCCACGAGATGGAGATTCCGGTGTTATGCACCGATACCATCGCCAACGAGACGACGCTGCACAAAGAGAGCGGCGTGGCTATGCCCTTGCATGCGGCATTAATGCGCAATCTGGGCATCTGCCTCAACGAGATTTGCGACCTGGAAGAGCTGGGGCAATCCTGCGCTGAGGATCAGCAGTACACCTTCCTCTACGTCGCTGCCCCCATCAAGTTCAAGAATGCCAGCGGCTCACCGGTCAATCCTGTGGTGATTAAGTGACGACGGCTTCTGTATACTGTGTGGCTGCCTTCATGCCAGGTGGAGGAAAATCAAAACATGAATTTCTACGCACTGATTGAAGAATGGCCGCGTGAGAGCCTGGTCAGTTTTCGAGAATTGCCTGGCTATCTCTCGGCTGCCCCGACCACTGAAGAGGCTATCCAGCAAGCGCCAGAGGCAATTGCCGAGCATCTCCGCGGGTTAAAGCAACACACGATTTTTTCTCGACAGAGAAGCAAAGTGGACCGTGGCTAAGACATTACGCCGTATGACCGAACATTCGCGAGACCATTATCCCTGGATGCAGGCCATCGCCCGGCAGCTCCAGCCTTCGACGGATTGACATGTCTGATAAGGCTTTGTTATACTCAAGGTCAGAAAAGTACTTCATCATTCTACCAGGAGGTTGTCCCTAATGGGTATAACTCGGATTCGGCCAGAGACACATGCTAACCGCGCTGTTTTTGAGTCGAAGTAACCAAATAGATATCTGACAACCTCATTTCCTCTTTTTCGTTAACACGAAGAAGTAGGGGCAATCCCTTGCGGTTGCCCTGCTCACCCCAACAGCGTGTGTTGGTATTACGCTGTCTGGGGATTTTTTTTGCTACTCAGGTTCTACGCGTCCAGCGTGCTCTATCGTTTCCTCAGACAGCTAGCAGGGCAGGGGCCAGCCCTGCCCCTACAGTCGGTTGCTAGCAGCCAGAGAAAGGAAACGATTACGATGGCAAAACGTTCACACAATGTACGCAACGTCAATCAAGCAGGTTTACGAAAAGCAGGAAGTACAGCAGATCGGGGAGTTGGACGGAGATCCTACACCAGTTGGGAGCCGTTAGCGGACTGGTATGATGGCTGGATGGGCAAAGATGGCGGCAAGCATCACCGCATGCTGGCTGTTCCGGCGTTACTGGATCTGTTAGAGGTTCAAGCCGGCGAGAAGGTGCTGGATGTCGGTGCGGGTCAGGGTGTGCTGGCTCCCCATATTGCTCATGCCCATGCCAGCTATACCGGCGTCGATGCCAGCCCTGCTATGTTGCGCCTGGCGCGGCTACATCATGGCACCACAGGCCGCTTCATTCTTGGTGATGCGCGCAGGCTTCAGACAACTTCGGGCATCCAGCAGGGAGAATTTGATGCCGTCGTTTTTCTGCTGAGCATTCAAGATATGGACCCGCTGCCCTCGGTCATGGAGGCAGCCGCCTGGGCATTGCGCGGCGGAGGGCGCCTGGTGATACTGATGACTCACCCCTGCTTTCGCGTGCCCAGACAGAGCGGCTGGGGCTGGCACGAAGAACGCAAGCTGCACTACCGCCGGGTTGACCGCTACCTGACTCCTCTTTCCGTCCCAATCAAAGAGCATCCAGGCCAGCACAGAGGCGCCTCGATTAGCTTCCATCGCCCCTTGCAGCAGTATATCAATACGCTATCGGCATGCGGTCTGCTGATAGATCAGATGAAGGAGATTACTACTTACAAAGTCAACCTGGCGCAATCACGAGGGCAACAGGAGGCGCACGCGAGGGCTGCGAGGCTGGCAAATCAGGAGATCCCGCTATTTCTGGGCCTGCGCGCACGCAAACTCTAACGAAGTCACCTGTAAAAGCTGCGTCAATGTAACATTTTGCGGTATGAAGCAAACACTATCCCATACGACGATATTGTCTTCGTTGCCTATCACCTCAACAACGGGACTCAGGCGTGGCAGCATGCGATGCCACCGTTTCCCGCGCCGCAGGGTGCAAACACCTCGCCTAATACATCTGGTGCGGCGCTGTTCCCGTAATCGATAGGACGCGGGCCATAAGCAAGAGTTGACAATGTTCATTCTTCTTCGCTATACTGTTGTTAGTACTATAACAACAGTATAGCGAAGAGGAGACAGGCAGGTGAAGCAGGATTCCCTGATCGAGACGTTGCAGCAGCTTGGCTTTACGCAATACGAGGCTCAGTGCTATCTGGGCCTATTGCGACAGCATCCTCTCAACGGTTCGCAGCTCAGTACAGCCTGTGGCGTTCCGCGTTCTATGGTATATCAGACGCTCAACCGTCTGGAGGAAAAAGCGGCGGTGGTCCGTCTGAGCGGCGAGGCGGGCGAACCTCAACAGTACGAGCCGGTTGCCCCCAGGCTGGTGATTGCTCAGCTTTCAGCGCAATTTCAAGCCACCTGCGAGCAGGTTGAGCAGGAGCTCAATGCGCTCACCGCGATGCCTCCGGCGGAAGTTGTCTGCAACATCATCGGCACAAATGATATTCTCAAGCGGGCCGCGCTCCTGGTGCGCCAGGCACAGCGCCGCATCGCTCTGATGGGGGCAGCGCCAGAACTGACAGCATTGACCCCCGATCTCCAGGCAGCGGTGGCGCGAGGGGTATCGGCTCGCGTTGTAAGCATAGGAGCTGCGCCAGATGTTACCGGACAGGTCGTTACGTTCTTTGGCGAAAACGTCTCTGCACCAACGCGCTTCCTGATGATCATCGCCGATACCGCGCATGCACTCATCGCCACATTCCCGCCTGATGCGCAAGCCACCGCCGTCCTGACGGATAACCCGATCCTGGCCCGTCTGCTCTCCGCCTTTCTCAACACAGAATATTATCTCGTTCGCCAGTCAAACCGCAATCCCGCTCTGGTCAGCGAAATGCTTGCCCAGGTACTTGAGCCGGAAGATCGCGCACGCTACGCCCGCATCTTACACTTTCTCGACCAGCAAGCCAAAGGCCGCGAGATTGAAGAAGGCAGGAGGTAAAGCAGCCCATGAAAACTATTCTTTCTGAGAAGGATTACCAGCACGTTCCGGCAGAGCAAAGGGAACGCTTGCAGACATTTCGCACATCCCATCCGCGTCAGTATACCAATCTTTTGGGTGCAGAGTGGAGCTATCTCATTGGGGGTCAGGGCGCTGAGACGATGCTGATCCTGCCAGGAGGCGAACGTATTGGGGATGTTGCCTTTCCCCTGATGCAGCGGTTCGAGCAGGAATATCGCTGCCTCTATCCCTCATACCCTCCTCTCTCGGATATGCGCGGTCATATCGATGGGCTCGCTGCCCTGCTCGATCAGCTTGCGATTGAGCGCGTCATTCTTTTCGCGGCCTCCTTCGGCGGCGATGTTGGTCAATGCTTTGTGCGCAAGTATCCCGACCGTGTAAGCAAGCTCATTTTGATGAATACGGGCATACCAGACGAGCGACTTGGAAAAGCAACAAAATATACAAAACCGCTGGTAACAATGCTTCCTCCAGGGATGGTACGCGCGCTGGTAAGTACCTTGCTGGCAAAAGCTCTCTCAGTACGACCAGAAGAGCGGCTTTTCTGGCGCACACTGATGCGGGAACTGGTCGGACAACTAACGCGAGCGGATATGGTGAGTTCATTCGATGCGACTATCGATTACCGGCTCAACTACCACTTCTCGCCCAATGATCTTGCAGCCTGGTCAGGGAAGATGCTCATCCTCCAATCGGACGATGATCCCGCGACAAGGCCAGAAATGCGTAAGGCGCTACGGCAGCTCTATCCGCAAGCGCAGGTCCATACGTTTCACCAGGCAGGTCACACGCCCTTTCTCTCCCAGCCGGACAAGTTCTATGCATGTGTTGAGGCATTTCTCTGTCAGCCATCAATTGCGAGCTAGCCTCCTTTATAGACATTGACAACAAAAAAGAAAAAAACATATACTGCCTCTTATCACCGACAGAATATTTGTCGGCGACGTCAGGCTAGATACGAAGGGAAGAGAAACATTTTGATCCAACTAACAGTTTTGTATGGACATCCCCAAGATCCGGCTGCCTTTGATCAGCACTACCAGCAGACGCATGCTGTCCTGGCCCAAAAGATTCCAGGACTCAAAGGCTTTGTAGCTAACAAACCTTCGACTCTCAATCCACAAGAGCCTTCGCCTTACTATTTCGTCGTCCAACTCTATTTTGAGGGTATGGCAGCATTGCAGCAAGCTTTACAATCACCAGAGGGTCAAGCTGCCGCTGGCGATTTGCAGAATTTTGCGACCGGCGGCGTTGCCCTCGTCGCGGGCGAAGTCCAGGTGTATCGTCCGGTATCACTCAGCTAAAGTCGCTCAGGGCTTCATATCGGTATTTCGAGGACCACGTTGTTCTCACACTAGATGCGCTAGACTCCTGGTATCAGAAGTCTGGCACATTCCTCGCGTTTGCACTCCCTTCCCTCCCTGATGTATAGTGCAACTATAGCGGCAAAGCGCACTGGCTTTCTTTGAAGGACGCCATATCTTTATTTGCTAACCGGACACGCGACCCTGCAAGCCCTCCTGAAAGGAGCATGCTCATGACAATGACCAGAACGTATGAACTGATCGAGCTAGAGTTCGATCATGATTTTGCGACCATCACGATGAATTGCCCCCAGCGCCGCAATGCGCTCTCGCTCAAGCATATGCTGGAGTTGACCGACGCGTTCAGGCAGGCGGGCGAGAGCAACGTGCGCGGCGTCTTTCTGGCAGCCAACGGACCCGCCTTCTCGGCAGGCCATGACTTCGCCGATATGGTGGGACAGGATATCGTGGCGATGCGCAAGCTTCTACGCGTCTGCACGACGCTGATGGATACGATTCAGGCGATCCCTCAGCCCGTGCTGGCGCGCGTTCACGCCATCGCCACTGCTGCGGGCTGCCAGCTGGTTGCCACCTGTGACCTGGCGGTGGCCTCGACAGATGCAGCCTTCGCAACTCCTGGCGGCAAGGGCGGCTGGTTCTGCACTACGCCGATGGTGGCCGTTAGCCGCGCCATCGGACGCAAACGCGCCCTCGAAATGCTCTTCACAGGCGACGCGATAGATGCGCAGACGGCTCTGAACTGGGGATTGGTGAACCGCGTCGTACCGCCCGACCAGCTTGTGGAAGCGTCACGCAAGCTGCTGGACGCAGCCACACGCGGCAGCCTGCTGTCAAAAGGCATCGGCAAGCAGGCATACTACGCGCAGATCGATCTGCCGCAGCCGCAAGCCTATAACTACGCCGTTGAAGTCATGGCCTCGTCTTCCCAGCTCGCCGACGCGCAAGAGGGCATGCACGCCTTCTTGGAGAAGCGCAAAGCTCGGTTTAACGGTGAACAGTAGAGGCGGGCCAGGTTTCGCTGGCCCTTTGGCGGTTTATACAATATCGGCGAACGGGCGCTAAAGCGGACGCGGTAAGCACATGAACAAATTATACCGGTAATCCTCCTGTAGAGACGTGCTTCAGCCCGTCCGCTTTAGCGCCGCCTTGCCCCTATCGTGCCATCCTGCCACAATACAAGCACAGGTCCCTCCTCGCCTCGTAGAATCGCTGTACGGTTCGGGGCGGCGGTGGCGAGGACGCTGGCTTGGTGGGATAGGGGAGACGAGGACGGGCGCTAAAGCGGACGCGATCAATCTCGTCCCTACGGGAGGCACTGCCAGCGTATTTGTTTATGAACATAATCGGGGTCGCAACGAAAATTTATTTCGACAAAGGAAAAGTGTAAGATGGATCTGGGACTGAAAGGAAAAGTCGCTATCGTTCTGGCGGCGAGCAAGGGGTTGGGACGGGCCAGCGCGGCAGCTCTGGCGGCTGAGGGTGCGCAGGTGGTAATTGGCGCACGCAACGAGCAGGTTTTGCGCGAAGCTGCCGAGCAGATGAGGCGCGAGAGCGGCAGCCAGGTACTCGCGGTGCCCACGGATGTGACGAAACCGGACGATCTCGCCGCAATAGTTGAGGCTGCAACACGCGAATTCGGGCAGATTGATGTTCTGGTCAATAACGCAGGCGGACCGCCACCGGGGACGTTCGAGATGTTCAACGATGCTCAATGGGAGGCGGCGTTTGAATTAAGCCTGCTCAGCGTCGTGCGCCTGATCCGGCTCGTGCTCCCACATATGCGCAAGCAGGGCAGCGGGCGCATCATCAATATCGTGAGCACCTCGGTCAAGCAGCCCATTGATAATCTCCTGCTCTCCAACGCGATCCGCCCGGGGGTGATCGGATTGGCGAAAAGCCTGTCTATCGAGCTTGCGCCGGAGAATATTACCATCAATAACGTCTGTCCGGGGCGCATCCTGACCGACCGCATCCGCCAGGTCTACCAGCTCGACGCCAAAAAGCAGCAGGGCATTAGCGAGGAGGAAGCGCTCAAAGACGCCGCACGCGAGATCCCGATGGGGCGCATCGGCAAACCCGAAGAACTGGGCGCGCTGGTCGCTTTCCTGGCCTCGGAGCAAGCTGCGTACATCACAGGGACAACGATCCAGGTTGACGGCGGGGTGACGCGCTCGCTGCTGTAGGTTCAATCCCGCCCTGCTTCGTAGGGACCTGATTTATCGCGTCCAATTTATTGCCGTTCCTCCCTGGAATTCCTGCTATAATTCTACTATTGCAGGAAATATTGTAGGGACCCGATTTATCGCGTCCGGCAACGGCGCTGGCCGTTCGCATAGTAAGTTGTCATCAATCATTGCAAGGAAGGAAAGAGCAGATGACCACCACTCCTATCGATATCCTGATCCGAGGCGCGCAGGTGATAGATGGCACGGGCAATCCGTGGTTCTACGGGGATGTTGCCATCGCGGGCGAACGCGTGCTGGATATTACTGCCCCTGGTCAGATTGCGCCTGAATCCGCCCGCGAGGTTGTGGACGCGACAGGGCTGGTCGTCTGCCCGGGCTTTATCGATATCCTGAGCCATTCGCATATCCCGCTGATGTACGATCCACGCGACCTCTCCAAAATCACACAGGGCGTCACGACCGAGATTATGGGCGAAGGCTGGACGCCCGCGCCTGTGGGCGGTCAGATCCGCGATGGCTTTGAGGATGTGTCTGCACTTACGCGTACCCAGATTAGCGAGTGGGTCGAACGCTCGAAGGGCTGGACGCGCTTCCGCGATTGGCTGGATGCGCTGGTCGAGCGCGGCGTCTCGCCCAACATCGGCTCTTTCCTGGGCGGTGGCACGCTGCGCCAATATGTGAAGGGCATGGAGATGGGTCAGCCAACACCTGATGAGCTGGAGACGATGCGGCGCGTGATGGCCGAGGCGATGGAAGATGGCGCGCTCGGCGTCTCTTACGCGTTGATCTACCCGCCCGATACCTATACCTCAACCGATGAACTGGTGGAGGTGGCGAAAGTGGTGAGCCAGTATGGCGGCATCTACATCACCCACCTGCGTTCGGAGGGCGATGAGCTGCTGACGGCGCTCGACGAGGCGTTTGAGATTGGGCGACGCGGCAATCTGCCGGTGGAAATCTATCATCTCAAAGCGATGGGTAAACGCAACTGGCCTCTGATGACTGAGGCTATCGCCCGCATTCAGGCGGCGCGCGACGCCGGCGTAGATGTCACCGCCGATATGTATCCCTACGCCGCTTCGGGTACCGGACTGGACTCGGTGCTGCCGCCGTGGGTGGCGGAAGGCGGGACGTATTTCGAGACGCTGGCCGATCCCGAGCGTCAGCAACGTATCCGCGCCGAAGTGCTCGCTCCCTCCGGCGGCTGGGAGGCACTGGCGCATAGCGTCGGGCCTGAGGGCGTGATGCCCGTTGGCTTTGAACAGCCGCAGAATCGACAATACGCGGGCAAACGACTGACCGAGATTGCGCAGATGCGCGGCCAGCACTGGCTTGATACCGTGATCGATCTACTACTCTCGGAACGGCAGCGCATTTTCACGATCTACTACACGATGGACGAAGCCAATGTCGCATTCGGCTTGCGTCAGCCCTGGGTGAGCATCTCGACCGACGCAGGCGGCATCGATCCCGCCTGGGAGCCGACGCCAGGACCAACGCATCCGCGCGCCTATGGTACGTATCCGCGCGTGCTGGGGAAATACACGCGCGAGGAGAAGGTGCTGACATTGGAGGATGCCGTGCGCAAGATGAGCGGCGCACCGGCAAGCAGGCTCGGGCTGCGTGACCGTGGCCTGCTGCGTCCTGGTTACTTTGCCGATGTGGTGCTCTTCAACCCTGAGACGGTCGCGGACCATGCAACCTTCGAGGACTCCCATCGCTTCTCGACGGGCATCCAGCATGTCTGGGTCAACGGCACGCGCGTCCTGCACAATGGGCAGCACACCGGCGCGACGCCAGGACAGATTGTGAGCGGAACGAAGCGTGCGAGGAACGAATGAAAAACATTATTGTTGTCAACGGAGAAGCCGACGCTTGCAAAAAGTGTTACATACTTAACACTCTTCGTTTGGTTTTTGGGCAGACCAATCTCCAGGTTAGCTGATCTTGCCCTCTAAACCATTCGCACAGAGCGTTCCTGTTGTGATGAACAGTGGAACTCTTTAACCTCATTTAGGAATAATTTGGACGGAGACTTCCCAGACACTCGTTCCACTGGCAGTCACCTGGATCTGATTCGTTTGCGGTGAAGGAGGATTATCTACTGTACCAAATTGCTCTACCTGCATGTTTCCACTACGGGTACATTCAATGGAGAATGTTAGGGATGTTGCCTGGATGGTTAATTTCCCACTTCCCGTACAAATTGCTCCGATATGATAAGGACCACTGGAGAAAAACGTACCATTGGCACTGTTCTCTCCATTCTTGACCAATTTGCTAGATAAGTAGAGCACTTCTTTCCCACTGGTTCGGTCAAGAATGGGTGGAGTCTGTGTCTCTGTTGATACTACCGTGGGAGTCGTAGTACTAGAAGTAGGTTGAGCAGGAACATTACATCCAACAATAAACAGCGCACATAACAGCGCAGTGCTCCATATCAGAAGAAAGAGTTGGAGTCTGGATGATTGCCTCATGTATTTTCCCTTTCCTTTCGTGTTGTACTGATTGTATGGCGGGAGGAAGGAATGTGCAGTTCACATTCTTTTCTCCCTCCCAAACCTCGACTAATACTGATTACTTAGTTTGTGCTTGTCCAAATGTTCCAGCCTTGCCCACTTGGAACATAAAAATCGAGATAACCGTCATCTTGAATAATACTGCATGTAGGGGCGTTATAGTAGTAGTAGTGACCGTAGACGGTGAAGTACCAGATACCATATTGCCCATGGCCATATTGATGAGATGGGACGTTAAACGTGATGGCATTCGAGCTTGATGCAGTGAGCGAGACGGATAAAGAAGCACCTACCGTGGCTTTCGCTCCTGCAAGAACAGCATTAGCGTCTACTTCCACACTGGCTGATGCTGTGATCGTCATTGTCCCTCCCTGTGTAGCCGTGAGCGTCATACTTACTGTTGAGCCGGTGCCATTAAAGTTAGTATATGTCGGACCAAATTGCCATATATGTTCTCCCTGGTTTACACCAGAGTCAAACACCCATCCAACGTAAGTACCACATGACACACTCTGTGGAGTTGGACTTTTTGCTTTTGGATGAGTCGATGCAAAGGATGTCCCAGGTAGGAGGGCCAAACTAAAGGCGAAGATCATCATTGTCAACAAAGAAACCTTGAGAGAAAGAAATTTGCGCAAGAATAGTTCCTCCTTGAAAGATGGAGTATGCTCCATCATGCTATTATATGTTTTTGCCGTTAACTCTGCTCACTAAGCAGATCATTTGATTGTACTTAGCGATACCATCCTGTACTTTGTGTACAGAGAAGCATGCGACAAACGCATCGTCATCTGAAGTGGGTGTAGCCTCTATTATCCCCTTTCTCTAATTCTATTCGTTAACGATTCGGCTTAATGCAATATATATGAAAACATATATTTTCTGACTTGATGCATTTTTACCTTCATCAACGTCTCTGATGAGAGTATAAAGCAGAGTTAGATTTTTTTCTTCGGGGCAGAACATGATTTTTTCTCATTAGTGGATAGGAGGTTTCTGAGCGAGGTCCAGATGATACCTGCTTTGACATTACAAGCTTTGTAAGAGCACAGCAATAATGGAATGGTTTTCTTTCCATACTGGAATATGAAAAGTATTAGAAGGAGTAATAAACTATGGATGCATCCAATTCACCTTCTGTTTTCACCTTTTCTGGAGAAAACGCCGAGACGAAGTCATTAGCAAACGTTCATGAGGTAGGACCTTCCATTTCCCTTTTAGAAGACAGCAGATATAGTGACTATATTGCTCATCTGCTCAAATTGGGGCAACTCCTCTGCACGCTCGCAGATAGGCATGTAGAATTTTTTTGCCAGGAAATCAAAGTAATTACTCAAAACCAGGTTTTTCTTCATCTTGACAAACAGGCTTCTTTCTTACCAAATACCTTCTCTATTATAGAAATTCAATTTAACCATGCTCATTATGGGTACCTCTATGTTACTCGCGACAAACACCATCCTCATCAGCCAGCCATTCCCCTGTTTGTAGCTTATGTGATGGCTCAGATCATCAGTTATATCCTCCACATGCTGGAACAGCACCTCTTTATTCGGTCTTTTCAGAAGCCTGTTCTTGAGTATGGTTTAACCAGTCTAACGAGGAGGGAGCAGGATGTGCTGGCTCTTCTATGCCGAGGATATACACAAGAGGAGATAGCTGAACGATTGAACATTTCTCTTACGACTGTCAATTCGCATCGACAACATATCTATGAACATTTCGGGGTCCATAACGAATACGCTGCACGTATGGCAGCGTATCGTCTTGGTCTGGTCTCTTTCTTAACAATTGAGGAATAAAGAGAAATTAAATCAGCCCATCCATCATTGCCCGCACCGCCTCAAGCTCGTCCTCGTTGACGGTGTGGCCCATGCGGGGATACAGACGCATGGTGACGTTGCCGCCCAGGCGTTGCAGCACTTCGGCGGAATGCTCCACCCGCTGCTTAGGAATGTGGGGATCGACGTCGCTGCACCCCAGGAAAATGGGAGTGCTGGCTAGCGTGCCCTGGTAATCGCGCGGCGTGCCCTCGGGACCGATCAGGCCGCCACTCAGTCCAGCAACGCCACCGTAAAAACGGGCGTTACGCGCAACATACTCCAATGAGAGACAGGCCCCCTGCGAGAAACCGAGTAGGATGGTACGCTCAGGCCCGATGCCAGCCTGCTCCAGCCGCTCAAAGATGGAGGCGATCAGCGCCAGCGCCGAAGAGAGGTCAGGCTCGTTGCTGGCAAGCGGCGCAAGAAAGCTGTTGGGATACCAGGCATGGTTGGCTGCTTGCGGCGCAAGGTAGACGAAGCCTGGCCGGTTGATTTCAGGCAATAGCGTCAGAATGTCTTCCGCGCTTGCTCCCCTGCCATGCATCATGATCATAGCTGCCCTGGCTTTTTCTAGTGGCTCGCCTGTCACCCGTAGCTCCCCGATTAATCGTGGGAGGCGTCCCTGATGCGGCCCTGTTATCTCACTCATTGGTCTCTCCCTTTTCGCTTTGCCATTTTCAAACAAGACTACCGCTGTAGGGGCAATCCCTCGCGGTTGCCCTGCCCCTACATCGTTCGGAGTCGTTCAGCGCCGATGATGGCCCGACAGGCATCGTCTAGCTCCTGCGCGGAGATGCCTGGTCGTCCGCGTATCCAGGCACGCGGACCCGTTTCTTGATGAAACAGCCCAATATCTATCATCGGTCGAAAGCCAGCCAGGGCCATACCTTTTTGCGAGGCAACATTGTCCTCGTCCGCCCCAATCCAGACCCGTACTATCCCTTCAGCTTCGAGTTCGTTCAGGATGTAGGCCAGCAGTGCGGGATAGAGGCGCAGGCCGCGATAGGCTGGCAAAGTGGCACAATCCCAGATATAGGCGTTGTTGGCCGGCATACGGATAGTAAGATCAAGCTCGCCGATATGCTCGTCGGCGAAGCTGACCCAGCCATAGGTCGCGATCTCGCGCTCGATCTTGCCAAGATAGCACTTGCATCCCCTTTCGAAGCGTTGCAGCACTTCGGTCGGAGTCGCTAACCCCATCGCCTGGGAGAGCGGCAGAGCCATCGCTGAACCCGCACACTCCCAGCTCACAGATGCCTGCGCGTCCGCTTGCAAGAGGGGAGTGCCGGCAAGGTCCAACATCCAGAGCGTGCCGTGGTGCCGCAGTTCTGCGCCAGCATTGTCGGGCATATCAGTTCCCTTTTCTAGGCAATCGGTAGGAGACAGGGCAACCGGTAGCTCCCCGATTCATCGTGGGAGTTGCCCCTACCTGGCTACCTCGGGTTTCAGTCCGACCGATTTACGTTCAACGATTTCGTTGATGGCGTCGGCGAGGTGGACCTCTTCGATGTTGCCGGCGCCCGCCGCAACGCGGATACGGTGTGCGGTCGCCAGCACTTCGGCATAGGTCGAGCCTTCCGGCGGGACAAATTTGTAACAGGCCAGCTCTAACAACTGGCCGTTGGGGTCGCGGAAGTAGACCGAGTCCATGAAGCCACGGTCGATATTGCCGGTGTTCCAGATGCCCCGCTCCTTGAGCCGCTGCGCCACCTGGGTATAGGTGGCGTGAGAGACGGTGAAGGCCAGATGGTGCAGGTTGCCTATGCCCTGCGGGTTGGGCGCCGGATCATCGCTCCTGGTCGGTCGGACAAAGAAGGTGAGCAAGCGCCCATCGCCTGGATCGAAATAGAGATGCGTCTCCTCCGGCACGTCCAGATTGGGTTGTTCAAAGATAAGTGGCATGCCCAGCACACCCTCGTAGAAGTCGATCACTGTGTCACGATTTGAGCCGACCATCGTGATGTGATGGACGCCCTGGACTTGAAGTTTCGTCATGATGGCACCAATTACATTTCTGCTTGACAACTTCGGTTTTGATGTCTATACTTCCCCTCAAGAGGTGCAGTGCAGCTTCATTACTCGCACAACCCGCTTGAGGGATTGAAACAACTAGATTCTAAAAAACAGCTTGCTCACCTGGTCGATGACATGCTGGTCGCCGGTCGCCTCCCACGCCTGGAAACGCTGATAAGTGGTCAGGACGAAGTCGGAGGCGTTCTTGTAATGGAACACGGCCTGCACGTCGTCAAGGTTGTCGGCGGGCGCGTATGTGAACGTGCCATCTTTGACGGTGACGCGCCACTGGCCGCCGTATTCGCCATCAACTTTAATACCAAAAGTGGCATCAACCCCCTTAGCCGCTTCCTGGTCAACGGTCGCCTGCATCAGGATGAACATGTACGGGGTGAGGACGCCGGCGGTGCGCTCGTCCAGCTTCGCATCCTTCTCGCCCAGGCCCCAGCGCATATCCCAGGTATGCACGCCGTAATCCATGATGTGGAAGGCCGGATAGAAGAGGGTCGGCAAGGGTCCCATGTACGGATGCGGCACGTTGAAGTTGCCCCACTCGTCAGCCGAGAGGGAGTCGAACGTTGCCATCATCTTGTTATAGTCACTTTTCAGCCGACTGATCGCCTCGTCGCGTGACAGGCTACGAAATGCCTGTGCATGCTCGTTGAGCAGGCGGCCCATATCGACCAGACCGATCCCCTGCGCCGTTCCCCCTGCGCGCGCCACATCCCAGGCCGCTAAATATCCCTCAGTCACATCAATCATATGCCCAACGATGTCACGCACCTCCCAATCCTCACAACGCGTCTGGACATTCCAGTTCTGGGGCTGATCGACGATGGCGAAGAAGCGGCCCGATTCGGTGCGCACAACGTCGAGGACAAGGTCTTTGCTGCCGTAATCCATTGGATTGACTGTCATGGCAAACCTCCTACGTATGTGTAAAATATTGCTTGCGGGCAGGTGCAAGACCTGCCCCTACCATGCTGCCCGCAATATGGCTTCGAGCTGGGCGGCGCTGGTAATTGGTCGAGGGTTGTTGTGGATCGCGCGGCTCTGCATCCCCACCTGAGCCAGGTGCGGCAGGTCGTTCTCCGGCACGCCCACGTCACGCAGGCGCCGGGGAAGGTGCATCTGGTCGATCATGGCGTCGATGCGTTGGATGGCGGCCTCCACTGCCGCCGTGGGGCTGCTGCCGGTCACGTCGATATCCATCGCTCCCACTGCCGGCAGCAGGTGCGACGCAGTGGCTTCGAGATTGTAGCGCATGGCATGGGGCAGGATGATGCCGTTGGCGATCCCATGCGGCACGCCTGCCGTCCCTCCCAGCACATGACAGAGGCCGTGATGCAGCGCCATAGCGACCTGAGAGAGAGCCGAGCCTCCCAGGAACGCACCGGTCAGCATCTCGGTACGCGCCTCCACATTGCTGCCATCGGCATAGCAGCGCGGCAGAGCATGCATGATCGCTCTGACGCCACTGGTAGCGGCTGCGGTCGAGAGAGGGTTGCGCGTGATCGAATACAAGGCTTCGATGCAGTGGGCCAGCGCATTGACGCCGGTTGATGCGGTCAAGACGGGCGAAAGGTTGAGTGTGAGCAAGGGATCGTAGACGGTGAGCTTGGGCGTGATTTTGGCGTCGGTCATAGTGACTTTGCGCGCCGATCCATCCACATGATGGGTGATCCCGCAGGTTGGGGTCATCTCGGATCCGGCATAGGTCGTGGGGATAGCAATCACGGGCACCAGCGGCTGATCGGTGGGGAAGGCTGCCCGCGCCGGCAACCTTGTGCGTCTCCCCTCCACCGAGAGGCTAAGGGCCTTCGCCAGGCCGATAGAGCTGCCGCCTCCAAAGCCGATGACAGCATCGATCTCGTTCTCGTTAGCGAGCACGGAGGCTTCGGCCACCTGAAAGTCGAGCACATGCGGCTGCACGCCCTCATAGCTTGCGACCAGCCGCTCCCCCAGCACCTTCTCAAGCGCGACGATACTCCCATTGCGGCGCAGAGCTTGCGTTGAGCAGAGCATCATCCTGCGCCAGGGATAGCGTTGCAGCGCCTGGTCCAGTTGATCAAGCGCGCCAGGCCCAAAAATAATCTCTTGCGCGTAGCTGGTATAGCGGAAGTTATTCATCGGCACACCCCATCGTTCATGCCAGTATCCTGCTATCACCTGTTCCAGCAACACCACCTGGTAAATAGTATATCATAATGGAATACATCAAACATCCACCCCACCCAAGAAGGCTGAGGCTCCAGTACGGCTAAACGCGTGTGGTTGTGTCCTGGATGAGGGCGAGGCGGACGCGCTGGGCGCTGGGGATGGCTTTGAGCGCCTCGAAGAAGCCTAGCGCCTGCTCGAAGTGGTAGCGGGCGCGGCTCAGATTGGCGTTGCGCCGGTTCTGGCCGTTCTGGTTGGAACTATCCGCCAGACGTTTGTAAAACATTCCGAGCTGATAGAGCGTGTTGGCGCGCTCCCAGGGGAGATTAAGGACCTGGCTGCGTTGGAGTGCCTGGCGCAGGTCGTCTTCAGCTAGCTTCCAGTTCTGCTGTTCCATATGCATGCGGCCCCGGGCACGTAATGCGATCATCAGGCTTTTGCGCGCCCCTGCTTCCTCGGCCAGGGTGATGGCGCGCTCACATATATCGGCTTGCATAGTGGGCTCTTCGCCCGTCATTACCAGCAGCTCGGCCAGCGTGGCTAGCACTTCCGGCGCAGGGAATGGTTCGCTGGCTTGTAGCTTCATTTTGTAATCCGCCGTGGCTCGCGTCCAGTCTTCGTGCGCCAGGTGGATGGCATGCATTTTTGTTCCCAGCACTAGCCTGGCCTCGTTGCCAGTGTGCTCGCCCGATTGCTCGATCAGGCGTTTACACTGGCGCGCGTAGCGATCTCCCTGTTCCTGCTCTCCTCTGCGATAGGCAATGGTTGCCAGGGTTTCCAGCGCCCAGAACTGCCGCTTCTCGTCCTGCTGGTATTGCTCGATCAGGCGTAATATTTCCTGCGCCACCTCAATGGCGTTGTCCCAGCGGTTCCATTGTCGCCATGTATGCATACGTCCGGTGAGGCTGGCGAGCAGCATGGAGGGGCTTTCCATCATTTGCGCGCTGCTCCAGGCGCGTCCGAACCACATCAAAGCCGTTGGATAGTCGGAGACCTGCTCGTGTGCCTTGCCCAGCGAGATATAGAGGTCGCATAGCTCAGAGCGGTCCTTGATCTGGCTCTCCAGCTTCAAACGGCGCTGCTGCACCTGGCTCGCCTCGTGATATTTGTGATACACGCAGTAGATGAAGCCGAGCGCGTCGAGGGCCATTGAAAGCGTCTGGGGATTATTGATCTCCTCCGCGAGACGCAGCGCTTCCTGCCCGCTCGCCAGAGCTTTTTCGACCAGTTCCCGTTTCTGGTCGGGGTCGGAGGTCTCCACCTGGTTGGTATACCAGAACGCCTGATAGGTCAGGAAGGCGACCCGCTCGCGACTGTTCGGCAGAGACGCGGAAAGCTGTAATCCCGCCTCGATGTAAGAGAGAACCTCCCGCGGATCGGGCGTTGTATCAAAGAGGCTGAGCCAGCGCGTGGCAGGCAGGGCCATACGCTCGTAGAGCGAAAGCAGATGCAGGCTATCTGAGACCCCTTTCTCCTCGCCAGCCAGGCGCAGAGCAGTGCGATACTCCTGCCATGCATCGTCCAGGCTGCCGCGCTGCATGTAGGCATCGCCCAGTTTTTCATGCATGATATGCAGCTCGTGGGGGTCCGCCTCATTATCCCTCAGCATCTCCAGTGCGTCGTTATATGCCTGAATCGCGCGAACTGTATAATAGCTATGCAATGCCTGATCTCCTGCTAGCGTGAGATAGTGAATTGCGCGATGCCGTAATTCTGGCCGCGTCAGGCGGATTGGATCGGCGGTTGAGTCGGGAGCGTGATGAATTTCGATGGCGCTCATGGAGAGCCCGCCCGGCCAGTTGGTGAGAGCCTGCTGGTAGTGATAGGCCAGCAGTTCGATAAAAAGCTCCTGATTGGTGGCGGTTTTCTGCTCCACCCAGAGGGCGAGGCGCGCATGCTCCTGCGTGCGGCGCATGCGGGGAATATTGCCATGCACCACGTCACGGATCAAAATATGTTTGAAGGCGAAGACGCGATCCTGCTCCACCGGGCTACGCGCCTGCTTCTCCGTTTCAATCACAAAGTCGCGCCGGATCAGCGAGGCCAGTGCCTCAAGGACCAGCTCAGGTTCAAGGTCGGAGGCCAGTTCAAGCAGGGCGGAGAGCCAGAAGGTACGTCCGATGATCGCAGCGTGTTGCAGCACCAGCTTCTCCGTCGGGCTGAGCAGATCGACGCGCGCGGTGAGTACTCCGTGAATGGTATCGGGCACCGGCAACGGGAGCAGATAGTGCATATTGAGCAGGGTATCGGCCAGGTGCTCAGGCTCGCCCGGCGCGTTCAAATCTCGCAGCAGGGCCTCGCTTTGCCAGCCGATGCGCCAGCATTCTACGCCGTGTTCGTGGTCTTCTTCGCATACCAGGATGCCCTGGTCGATAAACATGCGTAAAATCTCTTCAACAAAAAAGGGATTGCCCTCGGCCTTTGTCAAAATGGTATTGCGCAGCACTTCTGGCAGATCATCGCTATTCAAAAGGGCATCAACCAGTTCGCTGCTCTCCTCGCGCGAGAGGGCTTCCAGTTCGATGGTGGTAAAGTTGCGTTTGCCACCGCCCCAGTCGCGGCGACGTTCAAAGAAGTCTGGACGCGCGGGACACAGGAAGAGAATCGGCGCCGTCGTGATACGCTCGGTCAGATACTCCAGGAAATCGAGCAGAGCTTCGTCAGCCCATTGGAGGTCATCAACGACGATGATCAGCGGTTGCTGCTCCGCCAGAGCTTCCAGCAGCACGCGCCACGCGCGCAATAATGCGCCCTGCGTGCTACCCTGCTTCGCGCTCGTCTTGGGCGAGTTCAACTGAGACTCTCGTACAAGCAAGGCCCTGCTTGCCTGCCCATCGCTGGTTGAGGAGCTGCTGTCCAGGTTACGGCCTATGCGGCGGAGAATGGCGCTGGCGATCTCCTCCGCCGGCTCGTTACGCCTGGCGCGCTCCAGCGTCTCCTTGACGAAGATCATAAATCGTTTCTGCAACGTCTCGCTGCTTTCGTCGTCCTGCACTTGCAGCAGGGAGCGCAGAATTTCGATCAGGGGCCAGTAAGTGATGCCTTCGCCATAAGGTGGGCAGCGTCCCTGTAACACCCTGGGCATGATAATGTCGCTGGCCGATGACGCGCTTTTGGCGAGTTCCTGCTCGCGCGCAATAAATTCGCGCACCAGGCGAGACTTGCCGATGCCGGGCGCGCCGAGAATGGTGATCAGGTGCGGGCGGCGTTCGGCCTGGACGCGGGCGTAACTGGCATGCATCAGCGTCAGTTCAAGGGTGCGTCCAACCAGCGGCCCCTGTCGCCCGGTAATGCCGCGCGGATGCTGCGTGATTGCTTGCGTTCGCCTGCGCAGCCCCAGCACCACATAAGCCGGGATCGGCTCAGACTTGCCTTTAAGGTGAAGCGGCGCTATCGGGCGGAAATCGAATACCTCGCGCGTTGAATAGTACGTGCGCTCACCCACGAGGATCGTTTCCGGCGTGGCAACCTGTTGCAAGCGGGCGGCCACATTCACCGCGTCGCCGGTGATCAAGAAATCCTGGCGGCGATGGGAAGCATTGCCAGGAATAGCGACCTCGCCCGTATTGATACCAATGCGCATTTGCAGCCGTGTCGCGTCCGGGTCCAGGGATTGTCTCTGCTCATTAAAGCGCGTGAGCGCCGTCTGCATATCGAGCGCGGCCCGTATGGCGCGGTCGGGGTCGTCCTCGTGCGTGATGGGCGCGCCGAAAACAGCCATCACCGCATCCCCAATATACTTCTCGACCGTGCCGCCATGCCGCCGTATCTGTTCCGTCATAAGATTGAAATAGCCCGTCAAAATGGCCCGCATATCCTCCGGGTCCAGGTGCGCGGCTAACGGCGTCGAGCCGGTGATATCGGCGAACATCACCGTGACCACGCGCCTCTCTTCAGGCGGCGGCAGAAACTCCGGCAGCGGCTGCGTGACGGCTTTATCTTCAGGCGACCTCATGACGGGCCTGGAAACAGGGTCCGTATTTTTAAGTTGTAAGTTGGTTCCACATTCGATGCAAAACTTTGCAATAGGAAGGTTGATTGTGCCACAGTTCGGGCAAACTACGAGACGATTCCCACACTCAAGACAAAATTTCGCATTTGCAGGGTTCTCAGTCTGGCAATTGGGGCAACGCATTACTATTCTGTCTCTGCTGTTTTTCTGTATCGGTGCTAGAAGGCGAACTACATCCCCCATTCTACAACAGAACGGCGGCAAAAGGAACCGTCTGGTACTAGCAAAACAAGTTTACAATGCCGTGCGCGAATCGATTTTCTCGTCCCGACCCGATTGATCGCGTCCGGTTGACCGTCCTGTCGTTCCCCCAACCATGGTGGCACCGCCGCAGGGCAATCCCTCGCGGTTGCCCTGGTCCTCTCGTCGTCACGACGATAGCAGGGATAGCGGTAATTAGATTAGAGGAAACAAAACGGGTTGTAACTTTCAAACGTAATGAGTGTATAAGAGCATTTATGCTCAGAGAGGGGTTTTACTGGAACAGGCCAATCCCTTTGTACCATTTGTTCTAAGGACTACCATACAAATTGGAAGGGCTAAAGATGGGCTGAGGATATGATCCTGTGTTAAACGTTAACATCATATCTATCCTTCAGCGATGAAGAGCAATATTGTAGTCTCACTCGCTTATTGATAAATTGAGTGGGACTATTTACCTTTTCTGCTTGACGATTTCGTCATATTTGCGTAGTATGGTTGATGGTTAACGAAGGGAGTGCAATCATGCAGCAAGACTTTCTGGTGGAGAGTCGTAGTTATGATGGAACGCTACGCGGGTCGTGGCTGGCATATAAACTGGATCATGAGAGACAACTTGGGGATGAACAAAGGGCAGAAACAGCCAATGTCCTGCGCGTTTGGCTCCCCGCCGGTACGCCGATGCGCTGGGCCTCGGGCGTACGTCCCTTGCGCTCCAATTGCCTGCAATTTTTCTGGCCGCAACGCTGGTATATGCTGAGCGCCTTCTATAATGAACAGGCACTGATCCATACCTACGCTTCTATTATTCAACCCGCTACCATGCAATTTGATCGTCTGGCCTATGTTGACCTCGATCTGAGCATCCTGGTCAAGCCCGATCTGTCCTATGAAGTATTGACCCAGGCGGAATTTGAGCAGATGGCGGAATTGTTGCACTACGACGAGGAGACGCGTATCAGCGCCTTGATGGCTCTGCGGACGGTGACAAGTTCAATCCAGCTCAGCCTCGGCCTCTTTGCTCAGGTCCCACACAGCCTGAAGCAGACCGACTTTCACCTGGCCCATTGCAGTAATAGACAATAGATCTGAATGTATAAAGGAGATCCCCGATGCCCAGGCGAATAGATCATGTGGCGATTATTGTGCGCAATATTGAGCAGGCCCTGACCTTCTATCGTGATACTCTGGGCATCACGCCAGGCGAGATCAGAGACGTTCCCTCCGAACAGGTGCGCATCGCTTTTCTCCCAATGGGCGGCCCTGGCGGGAGTGAGATCGAGCTGATCGAGCCGACCACGCCCGATTCGAGCCTGGTCAAGTTTCTAGAGAAGCGCGGCGAAGGGCTGCACCATATCTGCCTCGAAGTCGATGATATTGATGCCGCCCTGCAAGAGATGCAGGCGCAAGGCGCTCCCGTGCTGGATAAAGAGCCTCGCATCGCCGCCGATGGCCGCGCCATCTTCCTCCATCCTAAGGGTACCAATGGAGTGTTGTTGGAGTTGATCGAAAAGCCTGACTAGCCGCCCGCATTCCTATGTGGGAAGAGGGCAGGCGCAAGGCACAGCCCCTACAGATGCATTCGCGCAGGGCGCAAGGCCAGTGTGTAGGTGGGAAGAGGGCAGGCGCAAGGCACAGCCCCTACAACAACTGCCTTGATTTTTAGGTGGACATTGGTTACTCTTAGTGCAGAAAGGCTCCCATACTATTTTTTATACACATCCATTGCATGGTCAGATGGAGCCTGAGCAAGGAGAGAGCGATATGGCAGGAAATGGATCTCAAGCGTCCGCCGGCCAGGCGGAGCGAAAATGGAGTTATACCAGCGGGACGAGCGATATTCCGTTACTTGGTCTGACCATTGGCGATATGTTCGATCAGACAGCCGAGCAATATCCTGATCGGCCTGCCTTGATTGCACGCCAGCAGCATGTCCGGTGGACGTACCGCCAGTTGCAGGAGCAGGTCAACGCTTGCGCGAAGGGGCTGATGCGGTTGGGATTCAAGAAGGGGGAGCGTATCGGCATCTGGTCCCCCAACCGCGCGGAATGGTGCGTGACCCAGTTTGCTACCAGCAAGCTTGGCCTGATCCTGGTGAATATCAATCCAGCTTACCGCCTGCATGAGTTGGAGTATGCGCTCAATCAGTCGGGCTGCACCGCGCTCGTGATCGCTGCTCAGTTCAAAAGCTCCAATTATACCGAAATGGTGGCGACGCTGGCTCCCGAGCTGAAAGACTGCGAGCCAGGCGCCCTTAAATCAGCAAAGCTGCCCTCGCTGACGACGGTGATCCGGCTTGGCGAGGACAAAATACACGGCATGCTGACCTGGGACGAGTTAATGAATATGGGGCAGCTTATCAGCGATGCGGCCCTGAGCGAACGGCAGCGCGAGCAAGAGTTCGATGACCCCATCAATATCCAGTACACCAGCGGCACCACCGGCTTCCCCAAAGGCGCGACGCTGAGCCATCACAATATCTTGAATAACGGCTTTTTCGTCGCCGAGTTGCAGAATATCACGCACGAGGATAAGCTGTGCATTCCTGTGCCGTTGTATCACTGCTTCGGTATGGTCATGGGCAATCTGGGCTGTGTGACGCATGGCGCGGCGATGGTCTATCCGTCAGAAGGATTTGAGCCGCTGGCGGTTTTGCAGGCGGTCGCGGAAGAGAAATGTACCTCGCTCTATGGCGTGCCCACGATGTTTATTGCCGAACTGGAGCATCCCGAGTTCAGCACGTTCGACCTGAGCAGCCTGCGCACGGGCGTCATGGCAGGCTCGCCGTGTCCGGTTGAAGTGATGAAGAAGGTCAACACGATGATGAATATGCGCGAGGTCGAGATCTGTTACGGTATGACCGAGACCAGCCCCGTCTCGACGCAGACGCGCATCGATGCGCCCCTGGATAAGCGCGTGAGCACAGTCGGCGTCATTCATCCCCACCAGGAGATCAAGATTGTCGATCCTGCCACCGGACAGGTGGTGCCGATTGGCGCCCCTGGCGAACTCTGCACGCGCGGCTATAGCGTGATGCTCGGCTACTGGAATAACCCAGAGGCGACCGCCAGCGCCATCGATCAGGCGGGCTGGATGCATACCGGCGACCTGGCGACGATGGATAGCGAGGGCTATATTAATATCGTTGGTCGCATCAAAGATATGATCATTCGCGGCGGCGAGAACGTCTATCCGCGCGAGATCGAGGAGTTCCTCTACACCCATCCCAAAGTGAGCGATGTGCAGGTGATTGGCCTGCCCGACCCCAAGTACGGCGAGGAGATCGCGGCCTGGGTCAAGGTCAAGCCAGGCGAGCAGCTCACCGAAGGAGAGTTAAAAGAGTACTGCAAGGGCAAGATCGCCCATTACAAAGTCCCGCGCTATATCAAGTTCGTAGACGAGTTCCCGATGACCGTCACCGGCAAAATCCAGAAGTTCCTGATGCGCAAGCAATCAATAGAGGATTTTGGCTTGCAGGATGCAGCCTCAATCAAGACGGCATGAACAGGTTGTTTTAGATGTTCCTCAAAAGATGAGGATGTGCGATTGAAAATTTATGGCATAAATTTTCAATCGCACATCCTCATCGTCTTATGATGCTTTATGTAAGCATTGTTTGAGGTACTCTCCGAGAATGGCTGTATACTCGGTGACGCTGGTCATGTGGGTGCCAGGAACAATGTATTCCTCCATTGCGTCAGACCGGGCCTCTTTGTGCCACGCCTGGACGGAGGAAAGCTCGTCGCGCGCCCACAGGTATGTGACTTTGCCAGGATAGTAGCCAGGCTTGTACCTTGCCTCGACATGAGTCAGCAGCCCGATGTAGTCCGCGTAGAGCATGGTCCGGGCTGGAAACATAGAACGCAACCCTGGCTCGATGCGGAGCAACTGGTCGAAGTCGTCGAAGCGGCTATCCCAGGGGCAAATCTTCTGATACAGGTGGCGCAGCGCATGGCGCGAACGCAGAAACCACCGGATCTGCTGCTCCCCGTCCCACCGCAGCAGAGCTCCAAACAAACGCGTGGCCTGGTAGAAGCCTCTGTATTGCGCGGGAGAAGGCGGCGCGACGAGCGCGAGCAGATCGAGCCGCAGCCCTGCCTCGTGGAGCTGGCGCGCCATCTCAAAAGCGATCAGGCCGCCATTGCAGAAGCCGCCGAGCAGGTATGGTCCCTCTGGCTGGACACTGCGCAACACCTTGATATGCGCTGCCGCCATCTCTTCCAGCGTCGGGGGAGCCTGTCCCACGTCGAACCTGTATGGCTCCAGCACGTAGAAGGGCTGGTCGGGGCCGAGGGCGCGCGCGAGCGGGAAGCAGTAGAAGGCTCCTCCGGTCCAGATGCCGTGTAAGAAGAAGAATGGTCGCCTGCTGCCTCCGCTCTGCACTTTGATGAGCCTGCACCGCTCGCCGCTCGTCTCCTCTTCCTTCTCAAGCGTGCTGGCTAAATGTTCGATGGTGGGGCTGACGAAGAGCGTGGCTAGAGGGATCTTCTTGCCGAAAGCCTGCTCGATGCGGTCAATCAAGCGGATCGCCAACAAGGAATGGCCTCCCAGCGCGAAGAAGTTGTCCCTGATGCCGATCCGCTGCGTGCCAAGCAGGTCTGCCCAGATTTTCACTAACTGATGGTGTATCAGCAGCGTCGGAGCCACATACGTTTCCTCCTTCGTACCCCTGGACGCCGTTGGAGGCGGCAGCTTTCGCCGATCAACCTTGCCGTTGGAGGTGAGCGGCAACTCGTCCATATAGACGAAGGCGGAAGGGACCATATACGCAGGAAGCAGCTTTGCGAGCGCGTTTTGCAGCTCTTCGGTGCTGGTCTGCTGCTGCTGGTCCAGCACGACGTAAGCGACCAGGCGTTTATCTCCAGGTGTATCCTCACGCGCTATCACCGTCGCTTCCTGCACGCCTGGTTGCAGGCTGAGCACGGTCTCGATCTCGCCCAGTTCGATGCGATAGCCGCGCAGCTTGATCTGGTAATCGAGCCGTCCCAGGAAATCGTATTCGCCGGTGGCACGATAACGAGCGAGGTCACCCGTTTTGTAGATGCGCGCCCCGGGCTCAGACACACTGTAGCTCCCCGCTTCATCGTGGGAGCCCGATTCATCGTGGGAGGTTCTTACGAAAGGATCGGGGATGAAGCACTGCTCGGTGAGCTCTGGTCGATTGAGGTAGCCGCGCGCCACGCCAGCGCCGCCGATGTAGAGTTCGCCAGGGACGTTAACGGGCATCGGCTGGAGATGGGGGTCGAGGATGTAAAACTGCGTGTTGGCGATGGGACGACCGATGCAGACGCCGCCGGAGATGGTCGTCTCGGTCGGGATGTCATAGGTGCTACAGCCCACGACCGTCTCCGTCGGGCCATATTCGTTGACCAGCCTGGTCTCGGGGGCGTACTTCTGCCACGGGACGATGGTATCGCCGCGCAGCTCCTCACCGCCGATGACAAAAGTCCGCGTGCGGCCTGTCATCTGCTCCTTTTCCAGGCCCTGATTGACCAGCTTGAGATGCGACGGCGTGAGCTTGATGAGGCTATAATCGCGACCCTGCTTTAATGCGGCAATGAGATGCTCAACGGCCTGACCCTCTGGCAGCAGCGTGACGCACTGCCCTACGACCAGGGGAATCAGTAGGCCGGTGAAGGTCAGGTCAAAGCTGATGGAGGAATGGACCAGGCTGCCGCGCCCGTGTTTTGCATTGTAAGCCTGGCCGCCCCAGTACAGGTAGTTCACCAGTCCGCGATGGTGGATCATCACGCCCTTTGGCTTGCCGGTCGAGCCGGAGGTGTAGATGACATAGGCAAGATTGCTGGGAGTGACGCTGCTGCTCGGGTTGGTCTCGCTCTCCTGCGCGATGGCGCTCCAGTCGGCATCCAGATATACCTGCCTGGTGGTTCGGATGGATACGTTCTTTGCCAGGTACTGATGGGTCAGCAGGATGGGCATCTGGGTATCCTCGATCATAAAGTTCAGGCGCTCCTGCGGCAGGCTCACGTCGAAGGGGACGAAGGCTCCGCCGGCTTTGAGCACGCCCAGGATCGAGACGAGCATGTCAATGGAGCGTTTCATATAAATGCCGACCAGCACTTCCGGCCCGACGCCTGCATGTTGCAAATAGTGGGCGAGCTGGTTGGCCCGCTGATTCAGTTGCCGGTAGGTGAGCTGCTCCTCCTGAAACGCGGTGGCAATGTTGCCAGGAGCCTCATCTACGCAAGCCTCGAAGAGCTGATGCATGCACAGATGGTCAGGGAATGGCGCCTGCGTTGCATTCCACTCCACTAGCTGGCGCTGGCGCTCTTCCGCCGTGAGCAATGGCAGCGTGGTGATAGATTGTGCCGGATTGTCCACGATGCCGGTGAGCAGGGTTTGCCAGCAGGTTGCCAGGCGGGCGATGGTGGCGACATCAAATAAGTCAGTGTTGTACTTGATCTGCCCAAGTATCGCGTCTGGGCGCTGGTGAAATTCGAAGGAGAGATCAAACCGGCTGGTGGTTGGCGTGTCGAGCTTTGCCAGGGTCCACTCCGCAGGGAACTCTGCCGAGGAAGCCTCGAAGCCGAGCAGCACCTGGAATGGCGGCGTGTAGCTGGCGGTGCGCTCCGGCTGTAGCGCGCGGATCAGATAGGCGAAAGGAACATTCCGGTGCACCTCCGCTTCAAGCAGCGTTTGCTGTACGCGATGTAGCAGCTCGCAGAAGCCGGGCGAGCCGGAAAGATCGGTACGCAGCAGGCTGGTGCTGAGAAAGAGGCCGAGCAGGTCCTGTGCCTCCGGCTGCTGGCGCTGCGCTGTGGTGGTACCGATGAGGATATCCTCCTGGCCCGTGTAGCGGTACAGCAGGACCTGGAGGGCCGCCGCCAGCGTAGCAAACAGGGTAGCATTCTCCCGCTGGCTCAATGCTAGCAGATCGTGCGTGAGTTGCTCCGGCAGCTCAAATGAGAAGCTCTGCCCGCGATAGGTCTGCACAGCCGGACGGGGATAATCGGTCGGCAGGTCTAGCGCGGGTGCGGCATTGTGCAACTGCTTTTTCCAGTATGCCTTCGCCTCCTCGCTTCCCGCCAATCCTTCCTGCTGCACTGTAATAGCGCCATGCTGAGCGGGCAAGGCTGGCAGCGGTGGCTCCTGATCGGCTGAAAGCGCCGTGTAGCAGGCGTAGAGTTCTGGCAGAAAGATCTGGAAGAGGGAGTAACTGTCACAGATGATGCGATGCAGGATCAGGCAAAGGCGGTACTCCTCGTCTGCCAGCCGGACCAGCCTGGCCCGCACCAGTGGACCGTCCGCCAGGTTGAAGGGTTTCTGGCTTTCTATTTCTACCAGCTTGCTCACCTCGTGCTCGCGGCTGGCGGCGGGAAAGGGGCGCAGGTCGATCACAGGCAGCGAGATTGGTTGAGCGGGATGCACCTGCCGCACCGGCTGTCCGTCGATCATGGGGAAGGTGGTGCGCCATGCCGCGTGCCGTTTGATGATCTCGTAAAGGCTCTGCTCAAATACAGGAATATCAAGCTCTTCCGGCAACTGGACGCTTGCACAGATACTATGCTCAAGGCTATCCGGCATCAATTGTGCCAGCGACCATAACTGTTGCTGTTCGGAAGAGAGGGGGGCGAGATCGTGAGCAAGGGGCCGCAGGATCGGATCAGTATGCTTCTCTGCAAGCGGACTAGTATGCGGTACAGGTCTGTCGTACACACTATTTTGAGCATCCAGCGGGCTGGTCGAATCGAGCATTGTGTTACTCCTTACGTTGGGCCTGAAGCGGTCCTCAGGCGAAAAGGCGCTTTCCAGGGAATGCGCGGGCAGCACGATCTCTCCCAGGAAAGCCAGGCCGAAAGAGATCACAAAGAGATGCATCATTGGTAAAATGATGATCATATGCTGTAGGGCGTAAACATATAAATATGAGGAAAGTATAATGATGAGATATGGAAGAGGTCAAGTTAACTATTAGAATGATGGAAAATTACGTTGTAATTCCTCCATTGATTGGCAAGCGTACGAGCAGGGAACTATTTGCTCTTTGCTAGCGTCTCTTGAGGGAAAAGATTTTCTTGTCAAGAACTGTATCAAAGGAGCCTGTTTATGTCACGCTTCCCTTTTGCTTCATTGTGGAGATATGCATGGTTGATCTGCCTTCTCTTTGGTATGCTGATGTTAGCAAGTTGTGGTCAGAATACTCTTACCGGACAAACTTCAGTCCGCGTGGGGGGAACTTCCGCTCCAGTTTGTGACATCGAAGTGAGTTGGGCAAAGTTTTACGGCTCGATCACCGAGCTAAAACAAGCCACGGGACTGGATCTCGTGGTTCAGGGAACTTTCACCGCCGTGCAGGGGAACGCTTCATCTGGCGCGCGAAATACACCTCTCATGACCAATTTCTCTTTCACGATCAGCAAGATGCTGCTGGATACACATCATCTCAGCAATCGTTCCTCCAGCATTACCATTCGCCAGACCGGCGGAAACATTGGTGGTACAGTCCATCAGGTCTGTGGCGATCCATTGTTTCACGTTGGCGAAAAAGCTATTCTCTTTTTGCACCGCTCTGATGCTGGTCAATACTTTGTGGTGGGAGGTCCTTCGGGACGTTTTGAGGTGCATGATGGGCTTGTGCAGCCGGTGAACGATGAGGGGGTAAGATTGCCAGCAGGCTTGACGGAGCAGCAGTTTTACGCGCTGTTGCAGGCAGCATAATAGGGAAATGCACTCAAGCGGGTCCATACGGCGATGGGGTGATGATGAATGGTAGGGGCAATGCCTGGCGCTTGCCCTGTGGCCTCTGTTGTGGCGATGGGATTGATGCCGTCCGCTTTAGCGCCCCGCTCACCCTCTCTAAAATGATGGCAGTAAACTGGACGTGATCAATCCCGTCGCCACAGGGCAAAAGGTCACAGGACCAGGACCAGGGCATCAGGTCCGCATTTTGTGCAGGACGCGACCCAGGCGGGCGATGCCTTCGCGGATCTTCTCGGGCGACGGGTTGGAGAAACTCAGGCGGAAGGTGTTAGCGCCGCGGTCGTCGGCATGGAACCGTGCGCCAGGGACGAAGGTGACTCTCTGCGCGCTGGCCTCTTTTAGCACCTCGACGGCGTCCATCCCTTCCGGCAGCGTGACCCAGAGGAACATGCCGCCATCGGGCCTGGTCCAATAGGTGTTCTCGGGGAAGTATTCTTCCATCTCGGCGAGCATGATGTCGCGGCGCTCGCGGTACGTCTGGCACAGGAGAGGCACATGCTCTTCAAGGAAGCCCTCACGCACTATTTCGTAAGCGATCATCTGGCTAAACGTTGGGGCATGCAGGTCGTCTCCCTGTTTGGCCTGGACCAGTTTGCGGATCAAGGTCGGAGGTGCCACGACCCAGCCGAGGCGCAGGCCGGGAGCCAGCACTTTAGAGAAGGTGCCCAGATAGATCACATTGCCATCGTAGGGACCGGCTTTATCGCTCTCTGCTCGTTGCGTCCGCCCTGCGAGCGAGATCAGCGAGGGTAGCGGCTCGCCCGAGTAACGGAGCTGGCTATAGGGATCGTCCTCCACAATGGGCACGTCGTAGCGGCGAGCCAGCTCTAATAGCTGCTGGCGGCGCTCCAGCGTCAGAGTGATGCCGGTCGGGTTCTGAAAGTTGGGCAGGACGTAAAGAAACTTGGGATGGAGCTGGAGAGCTTTTTCCAGCGCGCCGCTAGCGGTAATCAGGCCATCTCCGTCCGAGGGGAGCGCAACATATTCGGGCTCGTATGTGTTCCAGGACTGGAACATGCCCATATAGGTGGGTGATTCTACCAGGATATGGTCGCCAGGGTCGATCAGCACTTTCCCTAACAGATCCAGCCCTTGCTGAGAGCCGGATGTGACCAATACGTTGTCGATAGTGATCTCCAGACCAGGCTGCGACAGCAGGCGAGCGATCAGCTCGCGCAGAGGACGATAGCCTTCCGTCGCGCTGTACTGGAGGGCTTGCGGGCCTGCGGTTTGCAGGATGCGTTGCGTGGTGGTGGCGATCTTCTCTATGGGAAAGATCTCGGGTGCGGGCAACCCTCCCGCGAAAGAAATGGTGTCTGGCTGTTCCGTCGCTTTCAGTAATTCTCGAATAGCTGAGGATCGCATGCGTTGTGTGCGTCGGGCAAACCGTTGATCCCAGTTTATCTGCATCTCCAAGCTCCTTTTAACAGAGTTTCTCTTTCCAGGCGTCCTTGCAAGAGAAAGATACCTACATACACTTTAGAGTACATAGGCGATTATGTCTAGGGACAATCTGAAATTGGTGGGGAGCCAATTGGCTTCTGTGCGCGTGTTGCCTGGAAAGACCGCTTGCTATCTGATATACTACTTCTAGAAATGGTAAATTATGCCCTTCGAAAGGAATGGGGGGGACATAAATAATGCGATTTAGAAACTTTTGGATTTACAGCGCTGGCCTCGCCGTTGCCTGGGCGATTGTTCTCATGCTCGTGCTGATGATCCGAGGCAGCGAGGGTGCGCAGCCCGTTTTGCTGGCTTTTTACGGCTTCTGTATCGGCTGGGTGTCAACGACGATTGCCCGATACGTTTATCCACCGCCAAAGCGTTGGAGGGTAGACCACCGCCAGCAATGATATTCTCAAGAAACTGCCCCTTGCCTCATGGGTAAAGGGCAGTTTCTTTTAGAGAGAAAGGAGCGGTTAGAACTGCGATTTCTTGGCAGCGTCGCCGACGAAGTCGGGGCTTAGCGCGCGGATGCCCGTAGGCTGCGTCGGATCGATCTGGTACATGACGTTGTCGCGGGTTGGGACGCGCTCATTGGGCGTTGAGCCATAACTGGCATTGGGATAGAGCCCACCCAGATTCACGTTGCGCAGCGACTGGAAGGCATTGAAAAGCCCATCACGCGTCAGGTCGTGATTATCGGCTGCTTTCTTCAGAATCGCGTACGTCACCATAGACTCGGTATAGCCGAACTGGAAGAAGCCGTCGGGCGTCTGGTCGGGGGCGTACTTTTTCACATCGTTAAGCAAGGAAACCATGCCGGGCGCGCTGGTATCGCCCCAGACGGCTCCCTGGCTGACGATCCAGGCTTTGCTCAGCAGCGGCACCAGCGCGGGCACTTTCAGCAGGCCGGTCGAGAAGGCCGGACTCTGCAAAATCCACTGCGGATCGTAGCCCAGAGCGTGAGCTGTGCCGATAATCTGCGCCGTCGCTGTGGGGGTGCTGGTCATGAACACATACTTCGCCCCGGCTGCCTTCAACTGCGAAACCTGAGCGGTGAAGTCGGTGGCCGTGGCCGCAAATGAGGTCTGCGCCACATCGTGTAACCCATAGGCCGCGATTGCCTCTTTATATCCTGTCAGCCCGTCCTGTCCATAGTCATCGTTTTGATAAATGATGCCGGTGACAGGATTCTTAATGCCGAGCTTATTGACAACATAATCGAAGGCATTCTCGGTCTGTAAACGATACGGAGTGCCGACCAGCACGATGTACTTCTCGCGCGTCAGGTCGGAGGAGAGCGTGGCAGCGGAGACCAGCATATGGTCGGTTGTTGCCAGATCCTTGATCGCGAAGGTCGTAGGAGTGCCCAGACTATCGGCAATCATCAGCACCTGGTTGTGGATCTGGTTGTACTGCTCCACCTGCAACTGTGGGCTATACTGTGTATCCTTTTCAACAAATTGGACCTTGAAGCCATCGATGCCGCCGCGATCATTGACGGACTTGAAAAAGGTCTCGACTCCACGGGCCAGCGGCTTGCCAATCGGGTCCGCGACCGGTCCTGAGAATGGGGAAAGGATGCCCAACGTAATTGTTTTGTGCGCGAGATCAACGCCGACCCCCGCCTTGATAGCATTCTGGTCAGTGTTGCCCGTGCTACTGCTAGCGCAGCCTGAGAGTATGATCAGAGCCAGGCCGAGCAGCAGAACATAGGCGTGGAACGGTCTTTTAATCGCCATGTGTTACACCTCTCATTGAGGGCAACCGCGAGGGATTGCCCCTACGGAATGCGAAACGTTTCAGGATACTATGGTTGATTGCGAAGAATAAATGCACGTCTCACTGCGAAGAATCGCTTTGGGTCAATGGCGGGTGATCAACATTGAGCGGCATGTCCGCTGCGGGAACGGATACATCTGTCGTCTCAGCCAGTTCACCTCCTTCACCGCCTGATGGGTAAAATCTCCTGGTCAGGGCCACGCTGCGGCGTACCAATCCGACGATCCCTCCTGGCTCGAAGAGCAGGAAGGCGAAGATGAGCACGCCGTAGATGATGGCGTTAAGATCGCCGCTCTGTAGCCCCACCGAGCTGGTGCTGGGCGGCAGCAGCGAGAAGCGATCAATCAGCAGGGGGAGCGCGAAGACAAAGGTTGCTCCCAGAATTGAGCCCCAGACGCTGGCAACTCCACCGATAATGATGGCCGCAATAAACTGGATCGAGAGGGTCAGATTCCAGTAATCAGGCACAACGTAACGGTTGACCGAGGCCAGCAAGGCCCCCGCGATGCCTGCCAGGAATGACGAGAAAATGAACGCGCCCATCTTCGCTTCAAAAAGGTTTACCCCCATGATGGAAGCTCCTATCTCGTTGTCACGTACCGCCTGAAACGCGCGTCCCGCTCGCGTGCGCATGACGTTGTTGACAAAGAGAGCGGAGAGGGTGAGTATGAGCAACAGCAGCAGAAAGAAATCCTGCCCCGAAGTCAGGGCGAAGCCGGTGCCAGGGATGTCATTTTGCTGATCAAACGAGAAGTTGCCAATAACAGGGACGGGGAAGGTTCGCCCCTGTGGCCCTCCGGTGATGCCGGTAGCATTAAAGAAGATATGATGACCGATGAAGATCAGGGCCAGCGTGACGATGCCCAGGTAGAAGTCTTTGAGGCGTAGTGCGCTCGGCCCGACGATGGCCCCAACAATGGCGGCGACGATGCCCGCGGCTGGCAGCCAGATGAAAAACGAGAGCCCCAGACCCAGCGGATCGTGCGGACCCTGCGGCGGCGCACCACCCAGCCAGGCGGCGGTATAGGCTCCGATGGCCATGAAAAACGCAATGCCCAGCGAGACCTGCCCCGTGTAGCCCGAGAGCACATTGAGCGCCAGTGCCGCGATGGCCGCCACCAGCGTGTCATTGGCGATGGTCATCAAATCGTCGCCAGCAACCAGGAAAAAGATCGCCACAATGATCACGGCGATGATCAGGATGAAGCGGCGTGCGGGCGTCCCAAGCAAACGAGTAGGTGCGGCGCTCGCCACGGCTTTGTCGGTCGCGGGCTTTGTGGAAGTCGAGACACTCATATGCGCTCCACCTTTCGCGTGCCGAAGAGGCCATAGGGCCGGATAAACAGCACCAGCAGCATAATCAAGTAAGGGGCAATTTCGTGAAAGCCCGCGCCGATGATAGAGACGAAATGGCTCTCGTACCCTGCCGTAAGCACCTCTGCCAGACCGATGATGATGCCACCAACCACCGCTCCACTGACGGAATCGACTCCGCCCAGGATGATCGCGGGGAAGGCCAGCAGCGCCACGCCGCCCAGTGTCGGATCAATGGCAACGGCTTTGGTCGCCAGGAAAACGCCGCCAATCGTGGCAATCGCGGCTGAGATGCCCCACGCCAGCATATTGACGGTGCGGATGTTGATGCCCATCGCCAGCGCCGCCTCCTGATCGATGGCGGTGGCACGCATCGCCAGGCCGTATTTGGTGGACTGGAAAAAGAAGTAGAGCGCGATGCAGAGCAGCACCGTCACGATGATGGTCCACAGGTCGTTCGCGCCAAAGTGAACGCCGCCAAAATTGATGCCGCTATTGATCTCGAAGGGCGTGCCTGGCGGGACGGGATTGGAGCCCCAGCGCACAATCACCGCCGTGCGCAGCAGCGTATCAAGGCCGATGGTGATCATCAGGATCGAAAATACCGGACGCCCAACCATACGCCAGAGGATGAACCGCTCGAAAAGCAGGCCGATGGCGACGGTTAGCACGATGCCCAGGATAAGAGCTGGGAAAAAGCCCAGGTGCCATTCAAAGACGCCCGACGAGATGATATAGGCTCCCACCATGAGCATCTCGCCCTGCGCAAAGTTAATGACGCCGCTGGCTTTGAAGATAATAGAGAAGCCAAGCCCAATGAGCGCATAGATGCAGCCCAGAGCAATGCCTGCGAACGCAAGCTGAATAAAATATGCCATGCTTCCTCTCCGCTTGACATCTTCGGGTTTGATATTATACTACTCCTCAAGGGGCGCGGCGGGGAGCCGGTGGCTATCTCGATCCGCTTGAGGATACTGAAATAGCTCTTCGCCCAGGTATGCCTTGATCACGTCTGGATTGGCCTGGACCTCCGCCGGCGTCCCCTGCGCGATAACGCGTCCGAAATCAAGCACCAGCACGCGGTCAGCAATGCCCATGACCAGCGCCATATCGTGCTCGACCAGGATCTGGGTGATGCCAAGCTGCTCCTTGATATCCAGAATGACAGCCGCGATATCCTCCGTCTCCTCAAGGTTCATGCCCGCCACCGGCTCATCGAGCAGTAGCAGCCTGGGTTGCAGCGCCAGCGCACGCGCGAGGTCGGCTCGCTTTTGCAGCCCGTGAGGCAGGACGTGCAAAGGAACGTCTTGTAAATGTGCCAGCCCCAGCAATTCAAGCAGATGCATGCAGTATGTGCGATGCTCCTTCTCTTCCCTGCTGGCTCTGCC
The DNA here is from genome assembly GCA_035293765.1 of Ktedonosporobacter sp. Taxonomy (GTDB): domain Bacteria; phylum Chloroflexota; class Ktedonobacteria; order Ktedonobacterales; family Ktedonobacteraceae; genus DASRHT01. The sequence goes on along the minus strand of DATGMF010000092.1, from coordinate 5,037 downwards.
GAGATAGAAGCCGCCGGCCAGGATGCCGCTACGCATGCGGGTATGGCGGCCCAGCAGCAGGTAGTCCATGACGGTGGTATTCGGGAATTGACCCAGGTTCTGGAACGTGCGGGCAATGCCGACGCGGGCCGTCTGGTGAGTTTTGAGCTTGAGCAGATCCATGCCGGCAAAGGTGACGCGACCGGCGGCTGGCTGGTAGACACGCGAGAGGACATTGAACAGCGACGTTTTGCCCGCGCCGTTGGGGCCGATGACGGCAAAGAGTTCGCCTGGCAGGACCTCAAAGGAGACATCCGCCAGCGCCGTGACGCCCGCGAAGCGCACGGAGATATTATCGATTGAGAGCAAGGGGGTGGAGGCAACGGCAGCACCGGAGGGGGTTTCCTCGGCGGACACATCGCTCATATAGCCCATCTCCTTTCGGGGCGACGCTGGCGGGCTGTTCCCATATTACTGCGCTCGCCCCCTTCGTGTAAGCCTAAATAAAATTTGCGCACGCCCTCATCTTGCAGCAACTCGGCAGCCGGTTTTGCCATCACGATCTTGCCCGCGTCCATGACGTAGCCGTGATGGGCAATAGAGAGGGCCATTTGTGCGTTCTGCTCGATCAGCAGGACGGCGGTGCCACCGGCGTTAATCTCGACGATGATATTGCGAATCTGCTGCACCATGAAGGGGGCCAGGCCCAGCGAAGGCTCGTCGAGCAATAAGAGTTTGGGGTTTGCCATCAGAGCGCGCCCGATGGCAACCATTTGCTGCTCCCCACCGGAGAGGTAGCCGGCAGGACTTTTGCGACGTTCGCGCAGGGCCGGAAACAGCTCCATCACGCGCTCATAGGCGCGGCGCACTGCTGCGGCGTCGCGTGAAGTAATCGCGCCCGTTTGCAGGTTCTCATCAACAGTCAGTTCCGCGAAGAGCCGTCGTCCCTCCAGCACCTGAGCGATGCCGCGCCGGACGCGTTCGGACGCGCTCAAGCGGTCAATGTGCTCGCCATCGAACAGGACGGAGCCATGCACAATGCTGGCGTTATGGAGTTTCAACAGGCCGGAAATCGTGCGCAGGGTGGTAGTCTTGCCCGCGCCGTTCGCTCCGAGCAGAGCTACAATCGATTTGTCAGGGACTTCTAGCGAGATATCGTGGATGGCGGGCACCGTATTCTGATAGGTTACGGCAATGTCCTGGAGAAGCAGCATTAAACGACCTCCTAAGTCAGTGTCTGCATGGCAACCAGGGAAGGATTCAGCAGGGATGGCTCGAACCGCGAGACGGTCGCGTCGTATGAGTCTCGGCTCCCTCTTATGGACCTCATATATTGTTATCTAGGAAGGCGACGACCCAGTGGCCTTTTTTGCGCAGGTCACATCCTTGTGGCCCCAAATATAGTTATGTATACTATACAATAAAGCTCCTACGTGATGCAAGCTTTCTGTTCCGGTGTTACGGTAACAACCATAATGTTTGTAGGGGCAGGGCAACCGCAAGGGATGATCCCTACGGCAATAGGTTTAGCGGGCGTGGCCCCTTCGTCATATCGAGGATGCACAGCCGCGTCCCGAACGGGTCCTGGATCACGGCGCACTTGCCGATGGTGATATCAAAGGGCTCGACCAGCACGCGGCACCCCTTCGCAGAGTAATCCTGCACCACCGCAACCACATCTTCGACCAGGTAATGCACCTCCGCTGACGAGGGGATACCAGGATCATTGTGCAGCACAATCTCCGCGTCCGTCTCTGGAAAGTTCAAACCAATCGAGTCATCCCCGCTCCAGCCTGGACGCAGCCCGAACACCTCCGCGTAATAGCTCGCCGCCTCTTCAACATTCGGGACGCGGATCATCACGCAATCAATCTTTTTGAACAAGGTCGCGCTCCTTACTACAATCATCGAAAAAGAAAAGGTATCGTGCTTATCATACACTAAAAACACCCATTGCAACATACGCTGGCTGCATCTACTGAGCGGAGGCTCGCGCCAGGTTTCCGCAAATATGAGTTCGCGCCAAGATCCTGACAGGGGCTGGCAGGGATTGGCTGCTACTATTGGAGATAGAAAACGACCACATTCTTACCAATCACCTATCATCAGAAAGGATAGCTCCCTTATGCAGGATGCCTTGCTCAACCATTATCGCTCTTTCAGCCCCTTTACCTTCCCTGGTCTCTACCAGGAACGCTTACAACGCGATCTCCCTGCCGATATTGCGGAGGCGGGTCGTCTCTTGAAGCAGCAAATCATTCATAAGATGGTGCTCTATAGCGGACGCAAAGGCTCTGATGTCAATTCTGCCTATGGCGATATGGACAAAGTGCCCTGGTATCGTCAAGGGGAGGATGATTACTTCCCGACCGCCCCTGCCATGCTCGCTGAACTCTATCGTCGAGACCCACGCGGCTTTGTTGCCGACCGGGCAGAAGGGCATAAACTTATCCTCACCTGCCGTTTTGTTGCCATTCTCATGGCCTCGATCTTGAAATCAAGAGGCATTGCCGCCCGCGTTCGTGCTGGCTATGCTCCCTATATTCCTTCTGACCATATCGAAGATCACTGGATCACGCAATACTGGCATGCCCCTTCGAAGCGCTGGATCACCATCGACGCCGACACCGCGCTCGAAAGTCACCCCTTCGACCCCTTCGATATGCCGCCGGATGTCTTCGATTTCGCCGCGAACGTCTGGCTTGGTATACGCTCCGGTAGCAAAGATCCGAACGCCTACCGCATTCACGGCCCCACCTACCTGGACGAGCTTGGAGCTCAAGTTCTCTGCGATTTTCATTGCCTGATGAATAACGAAATCCCCTACACGCACTACTCGGAGTTTATGGCCTCCGATTTCGACGGCAGCAACGAACAAAAACTGCAAGAACTCGATGCTTTCGCGCGTCTTTTACAGCATCCTGACGAGAACTTTGCTCAACTCAAAACCATCTGGGAGACCAATCGCGATTTCCGTCTCCTCAGGGGTCCGCTCGTCTAATGAGCGGTACTGAAATCAGCGTTGCATTTCCCACAACGATGGGGTGTGCCAGAGTTGGGTAGAATCCCAGACGCCTCCCATATCGGGAGGAAGGGCGGAGATGTGGATCTGGGCAAGGTTGGCGCGGGCCTCCTGCAGGCGCGTGCGCATATTTTTGAGGGCGAGCAGGGGAGTATTGTTGGTACGGCTGAGGTGCGAGAGCCAGAGCCAGCGGACGCTATCGGGACGCCAGACACGCAATACAGCCTCCGCAGCCTGGTCGTTGGAGAGATGGCCGGTGGAACTGAGGATACGACGCTTTAGCACCTCAGGATAGGGACCGCGCAAGAGGCGCTCGCGATCATGATTTGACTCCAGAACGAGCAGATCGGCATGATGCATCATTGCCAGCATCGCGGGCGTCACCTCGCCGCTATCAATCGCCACGCAGACGCGGCAGCCGCCAGCTCTTAGCAGGTAGCCGCAGGGAGCAACAGCGTCATGCGAGACGGGAAATGATGTCACCTCGATATCACCAATCATACGCTGCGAGCCGACTTCCAATGATAGCGCCCGCTCCTGAGCCACCGGACCAATATCCATATCATCGATAGCTGGAGCCAGCTTGCCCGCATCTGTACGCGTCACGCCGGGGGAGAGATATTCTTCAAAAGCTTTATAGGTACGAGGATCGGCAATCGCGGGTATGGCATAGCGTTTCATCAACAAAGGCAGGCCCTGGATGTGATCGCTATGTTCATGGGTAAGCAGGACGCCGTGTAGTTGAGAGGGATGAACGCCTACCAGACGCAATCGTTCGACGATCACGCGGCCACTCAGGCCAGCGTCAATCAGCAGTTTCGTCCGTCCCTGGGGTCCCGCCTCGACCAGCAGCGCATTGCCGCTGCTGCCGCTCCCTAATGAAACCACACGCATGATAATGATACCTATAATCCCAATAAATTTTGCGCATTCTTGCCCAGGATCAGCTCCACTGCCTCATTAGCCAGACCTGCCTGCTTGATATGATCGATAATGCGCTGCTGGCGTATTAGGCCGTAATCGCTGGCGAAAAGGATGCGCTCCGCTCCGATTAGTTGGGTCGCCATTGGAAAAATAGCGTCGCGGTACAGATAAATAGTTGCAGCCGTATCATACCACACATTGGCAGCGACGCGCTGAACTTCTGGCATCAGATGATAGAAGGGTAGTCCTCCACCCCAGTGGGCCGCGATAAAACGGATATCAGGGAAGGCGGTGAGGAAAGCGACGATATCCTGGAGGGAGACATCACCTTTACCAGGATAGAGATGGCCGACCGGTTCGCTGCAATGTGAGAGTACAAGCAGTTGATAGTGCCGGGCAACCTCCATCAATGGTGTAAGAAGCTGGATATCGCTCAGCCGGTAGCCCTGGCCGTGCGGCATCAGCTCGCCCAGGCCAATCATGCCAGCTTGCGCGCAACGCTCCAACTCGCGTACGGCCTCCGCGCCTGCTGTAGGCTGGAGCACCGCCATGCCATAGAGGCGCTGCGGATAGCGACGCATGGCATCGATCACGTAGCTATTCGTCTCTTTGATCAGATCATGGTTAGTCCAGCCGAAGGAGAAGGTAACGGCAGCGTCCACGCCCGAGGCATCCATTTCCGCGATAAGATCTTCGGCGGTAGCCATATGGGCGCGAGGATTAGCGTACAGGGAGTTAAACCAGGGGTCAAGTTTGCAGTATTGCTCCCGCCGCTCACAGATAGAGGGAGGGAAGATATGGGTATGAAAATCGATGAGCATAGCAACCCGCCAGGTAATGAAAAAATGGCCTGCCTCCGTAAAGGCAAACCATTTCATTCTCCTTATTAAACCAACCGAAAAGAGGAGGACCTCAATTTTGCCGAGCCTGCCACCTCGCAGAGGGGCCTGACGCGCTGTAGCACCTGCATGGCCGTGCCCACAAGCGGACACCACATCACCTCGAAGATACTGCTCTTGGATGAAAACAAGCCGTACGATCATTAGGGCGGCTTGGCTACAAATGTTACCACCTGTCCACCTGCCGTCTATCCACCAGGTCATCTGCCTGGG
>DATGMF010000091.1:0-135133 GCA_035293765.1 Ktedonosporobacter sp. | reverse complement strand
CCGTTCCGGGGAAGATTCCAGGGATTTTTCCGGGGAAAAGAGGAGGCTTTTCAAGGCAGGTGTTTGCTTGGTGTTTGGACGGCAGAATCCAGGGAGAATTCCGGGGAAAATGTCGCATTTTCAAAGTGCCACTGTAGTGTGATCTATTTCCTCCTCCACAATAGGGAACACTTGGCTAAATGGCCGATGGAGCCCTTGAGGGTTTGAAACGCTAGCCAGTTAATGGTCAAGGCGGGTCATAGGCTAAAAAGCCGGGGGAGCCCGTTCGGGGTTGGCATCGGTGGACGGCCAATCGTGCCCCGAAAGCAGGGCAAGCGCCAGGCCCTCTCCCATTCCCCACGCCTCCCCTTGCCCCTACCGGTTCTTTCCATGATGATCTGTCCCGTTGCCTTCTTGCCCCACTGGACTATGTGATGGGACCGACACCCGTTTCCAAAAAAAATCCAAACGGGGATCGCAACGTTGGACCGGAGGCGGGTAGGGGCAAGGCGAGGGGATGTGGGGACGCGTGGGCCTGGCGCTTGCCCTGACAATTACCCACAAATCGGAGGGTGATTCGGTGAATCGTGCAGCCACGCCCAATGCAATGGCGGAGCTTTTTTCCAGCTCTGCCATGTCGGCCCACTCCTCAGGCGTTCCAAAAAAAGATGTGGATAATTGTCAGGCGCTTGCCCTGCCGTGGGGATGGCACGATGTTGGGGATAGGCGGCAATAAATTGGACGCGATCAATCTCGTCGCTACGACATTTTTACGCCTCTTCGGTTTATTTCAGGTGAAGCGCCAGGGAAAGGGTTCCCTCACCCACTTGCGAGTGATCGCAGTATCAGCAATGGGCAACCAGGGCATACAGCTCACGGGTCAGGCGAGCAGTTTCGGCCCAGGAGAAGTGGGCTGCTCTGACGCGACCATTACGGCTCATGCTGGCTTGTAGCGCCTTATCTTGCCAGACCGTCTGGATTGCTGTCGCAATTTCTGAGGCGCTCAGCGGATTGACCAATAGAGCTGCGTCGCCCGCGACTTCGGGCAGCGATGAGCTGTCAGAGGTGATGACGGGACAGCCGGCCAGCATCGCCTCCAGCACGGGGAGGCCGAAGCCCTCATAAAGCGAAGGGAACACCAGGCAGGTCGCCATTTGATAGAGGGCAATCAGCTCTTGATCCGAAACGTGACCGGGGAAGATGACTGTATCCTCCAGGACCTCCATATAGCGCAGGATATCCGCGCAATGCCATCCCTTGCGCCCCACAATGACCAGAGGGGGACAGGATGAGCCGAGCTGGTCGCGCAATTGTCTACAGGCATCCAGCAACGTCACAAGGTTCTTACGCGGCTCCAGGGTCGTTACCGCGAGCAAAAAGCGTTCTGGGAGCTGATACTTTGCGCGCACGCTATCGAGAAAGGGGACACTCTGCGCAACGGCGAACTCAGGGCGCGCGGCCTCTGGAATGATCGCGAGCTTATCAAGAAAGCGTTCACCCTGGAAGTGACCAATCTCCGCTTTAGCATGCCTGGACACCGTGATGACGCGTGTGCAGGTACGCAGCCCTCGCGCCAGCAGCGTCCTAAAGTACAATCGTCCATGCAGCGTCAAAGCCTGAGGGTAACGCCAGGGGCCGCAATCGTGCAGCGTCATCACTGTACGCGGGCCAAATGGCTGGATCAATGGCGGAGGAAATGCGGGATAGTGCATCACGTCCACCTGGAGACGGAGCAACGTGAGCGGGAACCAGCACTGCTTGAGCAGCAGCTCGTTGGTAGTGGGAGAGATCACAGCCGTAAAGGAATCGCGCAAGGGCAGGAAATCAGGGTGGATCTCGCGAGCGAAAAATAACACGTAGTGGGTAGATTGATCGCGTAGTTGTAGCAAAGCTTGAGCGAGTTCAGTAGCATAGCGAAAGATGCCGGTCGGTCGCCGCCAGACCGCCGTCAGATCGATCCCGACACACAATTGGTTCCCTGTCTCCATGAAACAACGCCTCCTACCACCATTGTAACTGACAAATAAAGTTCTGAAATCGCATGCCGATAGAACATAAAGAAATAATGCTCTTATCATCTCAGCTTTTATGGATAAGTATGCTAAATAGAGAGAAGGATAGAGAAGGTTCTCAAGCTTTGTAAAGAGGTTTTTCGTGAGGAGAGAAGATGAGTGACTATACCAGGAGCGCCGACCGCTCCCCGAAGCTGGTCCCATATAAGATATTTTTGCTGCGTTGGGGATGGTTTATCGCGCTGGCAATGCTGGTCACAACCGTAACCACCGCTTTTGTGCCGGACGCGCAATATCCTCCAACCTATCAAGCCATGCTCTTGATCCAATCGCCTCGCCCAGGCAACTTTAGCCTTCCTACAACAGCATCTCAAGGGGCGACCGGTATCTTTTATACAAACTATTTTGTAAGCGCGGCCACCTTGAGCCTGGTATTACCTAAATATAAGGATCTGCAATTAAGCGATTTGCAATCGATGGTAAGCGTTGTTCCGGTAGTTGGCACAAATGTGGTTCAGTTGTTCGCCGATGGCAACACGCCCCAGGAGGCGATCCAGTTGGTCAATGACGTTTATAGCGCAGGCACAAAACAAGTCAGCGAGCGGCGTTTCAAACTTGACCAGGAACTTATTGATAATCTGAATAGAGAGCTTACCCAGGCCAAACAGGATGCCGCCGACTCTTTCGGCACGCTACAGAGCCTGATAGCGGCCAATCAGGTCTCGTCCTTCGCCTATGCCCAGATCAATAGTCAGTATAAAGAGCAGCTTCAGCGCATCGACAGCATCAACAAGCTGCTCTTGACGCTACAGCAGCAGATCGCGGGCAGAAACAATGGCATTCTCCAGGTTATAGGGAATGCTCCCCAGGTCATCACCATTCCGAGCAATCCAGCTACCAAAGGCCAGCGCCTTGCCCTCTCTCCTCTGATAGGACTGATTATGGCATTAGGAGGCATCTTGCTCGCCAATACCTTCTCAAACAGGCTCCCGCTACGGAAAAAAAAGCAAGAGGCGGTACAGACAAAGATTGCTGCCGTTATTCCACCTCTGCCTTCACGAGCTGACCGTGTGGAGGCGCTCCGGCAAGTCTCGCCCTGTCTCGCTCTCTTCCGCCATTTGCACTATCGGGCCAGCGAGCAGATGCAGGAACTTCATATCATTACCGTCACCGGACCGGAAGAGCGAGATGGGAAAAGTACCGTGGCGAGCGGGCTCGCGCTTACAGCGGCCCAGAGCGGCGTGCGCACATTGCTGGTTGACGCCAATCCGCAGCATCCCGTACTTCACGATTGGTTCAACCTTCCTAATGAAGTGGGGACCCTGGATAGAGTGCATGCCTGCGCCGCCGGAGCAACCGTCGCCCTGTTCGATCAGCAGACCATTGAGCAAAACCTCAGCCTCTTGCCTATTGGCGGTCAGCCGCTCTCAGCGGACGTACTCGCAGATCCGTTGCGTCTCAACGGGTTACGTCCCTTGATAGGCTTGCTGCGCCAACAGGCTGAGCTGATTATCTTCGATGCCTCCGCCCTGCTTGATGACGCCGGGGCAACCAACCTGGCGCAGTTATCCGATATCACCTTGCTGGTGGTCGATGCTCAGAGAAGCTCGCGTACCAGCGTGGCAGAAGCAGAACACCTGCTGGCAACCACAGGCATAGCATCAACCATTGTCATCAACCGGGCAAGGCCAGAAATAGTCGAGTAAGTTCGGGGGAAAGAGATGAAAAGCGCACTATATCGATCCAAAGAACCTTTATCCTCTTCACAGAGAGCCATCGTCTTGCCGCCAGCCGCAATGACCACAACTATCATTGTCTATCTGCTGCTCTCGATAGGGCTGGCGGTCCTGATGGGAGTACCCTCTCTGCTTCCTATTGCAGGGCTGGTTGGCGCTATCGCCATTAATCTGATAGTGCTGCTATTTGTGCGCTCGGAGGCGGCGCTCCCATTATACTTGCTTGTGGCAGGGCCAAGCGTCGCGCTTTCGCTCAGCAGCTCGGGCATTTTATCGCGCCTGTATCTCGGCAACCTGATGTTCTTCCTGCTGACCGTCATCTGGCTCATCGGCAAGCTGCTGAGCCAGCGTAAAGCGGGGCGCTGGCTGCTCACTCCTACTCTTCTGCTCCCCTTGCTGAGCATCATCATTGTTGGCGTGATTTCTATCATCCTCTCTCACCTGTTTCCAGACCCCAATGTGACCTACTCGTTTCCGCATTCCACCACTGCGTTATGGGTGGTGAACGCCGCAGAAATCATGATCCTTATCGGCCTGCCGCTCTTCCTGGTGGTGGTGCCGGGGGTGGTTCACACAACGCGGCATGTTCGCTGGGTGCTGGTAGCGTACATGATCGTCGGCTCGCTGTATGCGTTGGGAACCATTTTTGCCGCGCCGCTGGGCCTCTACTCTAAAGAGGTGATTCTGGGAGTGCGGCGGCCACAGGTTTTTGGCGAGGTCTCCAGCGGATTGGGCACGATGCTGGTACTGTTCGCTTGCATTGCGCTTTGCCGGGCATTCTATACCAGCACCAGGGGAGAGCGCATTACCTGGGGAGTGCTCACCGCCGTTTTTAGCCTCGGCGTCATTATGACCATCGGGCGTGAATCCTGGATCGCGCTTCTCCTCGCTTTTTTGACTATTGTTATTATCTATACCAAAAACTGGAAGCTTCCGCTCCTTGTCGTTATTCCCCTCATCCCCCTGGTACTTGTCTCTGGAGCCACCAATTTCTATGACCCTTCGCACGTCTACGGGGTTGATCGCCTGGTGATCTGGCAGGATGCCATCACTATCTGGCAACACAGCCCGATCATTGGCATTGGCGCAGGCAATTACCAGTTCTTTGACATCGCCTATGGCAAAGACGTTGTTGGTATTGCGCATAACCAGTACTTACAGGTGCTGGCAGAAATGGGGGTGTTTGGTTTTGTTTGCCTGCTCTGGATCATGGGAGCGACAGCCTGGATAAGCATCAGGAGTTTTAGACAGGCCAGGACAGCGCTGGGCAAATCGCTCGCGCTGGCCTACCTTGCTTACTTCGTTTCCATCATCTTTGGCGGCTTCTTCACCTCATCGTTTGTACCATCCGCCGCCGACGGAGGGGGCACCGCGGCTTTTGTCAGTGCCTCTTACCGCTGGCTTCTCCTGGGGCTGGTATTGAGCATCCCAGCGTGGGAAGGTGAGATAACAACCGGTGAGAACGCTAGCACCGCCAGGCCACGGCAAGCGCATCAATCCCTATTAGCAACCAGATAGAGCGTCATATAACCATTGCTCTAACAACAATGCAAGCTCTGATCACGCTTTGCCAAAAGCGTTAGAGCAACCATTACAAAACTTTTTTATTACCATTGTTATAGTAGTCGCACAGGAGTATTGTATGATAAAACCAGTGAAAGATGCGGCACAGTCTTCCGTCAGTTTCTATCGCACAATTACCAGCTCAATCAGACTGCTGCCAGATTTTATTATTATCGGCGCGCAACGAGGGGGAACAACGTCGCTTTATGCCTATCTCAGCCAGCACCCTCAGATTGCGCCGGCTGTCATCAAAGAGGTCCACTTTTTCGACAACAATTACGAGAGGGGAGTCGGCTGGTATCGCACGCAGTTTCCTTTTTTAATTGAAAAATCTATAGCTAAAAATATCGGTCAACAGAACTTTATTACAGGAGAGGCCAGCCCTTACTATCTGTTTCACCCACATGTACCCGAGCGAGCGGCAAAAGTTGTGCCAGGTGCAAAGCTCATTGTTTTACTGAGAAATCCGATTGATCGAGCCTATTCCCACTACTACCATGAAGTAGAGCTGGGCCATGAAAAACTCTCTTTTGAACAAGCTCTGGCTCAGGAAGAGGCGCGAACGTATGAAGAGTGCGCCCGCATCGTCGCAGATCCGCACTATCACAGCTACAATCACCAGCACTATACCTATCTATCAAGAGGCATCTACGCCAACCAATTACAACGCTGGCTTAACCTCTTTCCTAGAGAGCAGTTCCTGGTGATCAAAAGCGAAGATTTCTACGCCGATCCAGACGGCATATTTCAACAGACGTTGGAATTTCTGGATGTCAGGACGATGGGGCAAAGGCCCTCGCAGTCGTACAAACAGCATAATCACTCTACGTACAAGCAAGCGAAGATGGAACCCCATATCAGGAAACGCCTGATCGCCTATTTCGAGCCGCATAACGACCGCCTCTACAAACTGCTAGGGCGGGATTTCGGCTGGGAGCAATAACGTCTAGGAGGGGTAAAGAGAAAAGAGAGAGGCTCTCGCAAGCAGGATTCAATGGGTACGACGGTTAGGTACGAGAGCCTCTTCTATAAAAAGACGACCCGCCACAGGTGTTTTAGCGCAACAAAAGGATGCCAAAAGTAATAGAGCCAGAAAAGACGTAATGGAAGCCGCGAATGCTCCATATAGAGCCGCCCCAGATGGGTGGGGCTGGGAAAAATGGCTCGGAGCTCCGTCAGACCCAGGGATTTGAGATTGTCCACCATCAAATGCTGTAACAGCTTACGCCCGTTGACCATCGATGGACGCAGCACAGCAGAGGTATCGTCTCCTATCAAGCGTTTGACCAGCCATTGCACATAAGCCGGAGGAGCGAAACGCTCCAGATGGGCCTCCGACGGCAACGTGATCTTAAATAATTGCCGGCACCAGCCAAGCACATAATAGGTCGTTGCCAGCATCCCCTGGCGTCGTGCGAGACGATAGAGCCGTATCCAGTCAAGCTCAGAGCCATAAGCAAGCAACAACATGGCAACATCATAGAGCCAGATCAAGCGATCAAAAAAGTGCGAGCGATAATGCCAGCAGAGGAAGAGCAAGAGATCCTCCAGACCCATAGCCTGAATCTGGACGCCATGCAGCGTCACTGCTCTGGCCCGCCGCCACAGGCCGGGAACGTCAAACGTCACTCCCAGTTCATTAGCATGGGGGGCGGTATGCACCTCAAACACCACATAGCCATTCGCCACCTGTCTGGCATAGACAAAACCTGAGCGTTGCTGCGAGATCGCCTCGAAGCGATACTCCTGGTGATAGGTATAGCCAAGTTGTTCGAGGATCGTAGTTGTTGTATGCAGATCTTCGGGATGTACCATCAGATCGACATCATCAAAGTAGCGCAGATCTGGTTGTGGATAGCAGGTGAGCGCAATATCCGCTCCCTTCAACACCATCAGCGGAATCTTTGCGGCAGTAATGGCCTCAAAGACCCGTTGCTGCTCCAGACTAAACCAGAGACTGAGCAGGCACAGTTCCAGATAGCAAGCCTGGAGCTGCTCATAGCGTTCAGAGCCAATGCGTTCAATCAGGTTATCGGCAGGAATCTCTTGCAATAGCAGAGGTAAGCAGCCCTGCAAAAGGGAGGCCCCGGACCGCAGGCGCATCGTGCGCAGCGTACGATCCAGGTCCCCATAGCTGAATGTCAGTACTTGTTCTATGCCTGGAAGCTTCCTCGCGCCAGCGCGAGCCTCTCCAGGCGCTTCAGGCAACAATCTCATATCCAGCGTCCAAGCTTATTAACAATCAGGCCGGAGAGCTTCACGCCCGTAAGTGCCAGATCTTCCTTCGTATGCTCCACCTGTTTGATCGAATCTCTGGTGGCATCGACAACAACCAGCGTCTGATCGCTCATGGCGCTGAGCACATGGGCATCACCATGTTCCAGGGAAGGGCTATCAACGAGCACCAGGTCGCCGGGCCTGACCGCCCACTGTAACACGTCGCGCATCTCAGGCATGCTCAAGAGGTCGCCAGGATTCTCATCAGGTTCGCCAGCGGGGATCATATACAGGTTGGGAACCGCCGTCGGCTTCACAAACCTGTCCACCATCAGCGCATCTGCCAGATCAACAGCTCCAGGCTTCGCACCGGCAATAGTCACCCTGGCTTTACGCGCTTCCTCTAGCAACATCGCCAGGCCGGCCTCATTCGCCACATCCAGTTGTTCATGGAGCGTTGGACAATACAGATTCGCATCGACCAGCAAAACACGGCGCTGGCTCTGCGCCAGAAGGGCTCCGAGGTAGGCTATAATCGAACTGGTCCCGGCGCCCGCGCGAATACTGGTCAGGGTGATCAGACGGGCCTTCGCCTCCTCCGCCAGGAACAGCATGTCCGCCATCATCACGCGACAATCTTCGGCAAAAGCGGTCTGCTCTTCGCATAGCTCCAGCGGGGAAACAGGCGTGGCCCAGCGCAACGAGCCCACAACGGGTAGCGCCACTTTGCGCTGCAAGTCATAGGTCCCGTTAATACGGCCTGCGTTTTGCTCAAGCAAGGCAATTGCCACAACGCCAAGCAAGATCAGCAGCGCGATCATCACTGGAGTAAAAGGAATTTGTCCAAGAAACGACGATGGTTTGGTCGCTACCGTTGCCGATTGGGCAATCGAAAGAGGAGAGCTGAATAAAGCGGCCTCAGTGGTCAACGATTGCAGGTTAAGCACATCTGTATTCTGGAGATTCCTCTGTTGCTGAATCTGGCTATCCAACTGAGCAAGCACAATCGTGTTAGTCGGCGCCGTTGCAGCATATTGCTGATTTAGCCGATCAATCACTCTCTGCTCATCGGCAATATGACTGTTAGCGAGCTTGATGGATGCATCGTACTGAGACTTAATGTAGGCGTTTTGCTGACTCACAAGGGTACGCGCCAGGCCATTCGCAATATCCGCCGCCATGCGAGCATTGGGGAGAGTCACCTGGATCTGAAAGCTCTGTGAAGGCGCATCCGGCGTAATCACGATCTGCTTCGCAACAAACGTCTGACGGTCTATCCCCGGGTAATTCGCCAGCACGGTATCTAAAACAGGGTCGGAGGTCACCAGCGTGCTGTAAGCAGCAACGGGCTGAATGATCTGGGCCTGGGACGTGCGCGTCTGAGTGCTAAGCTGGACGACGGCTGTCGATTGATATGTCGGTGGGAGCAGAACCAGTAGCACTTTGCCCACGAGAAATCCTACAATTGCAGAGACCACCAGCAGCCACCACCAGCGTGCCAACCCTCTTACCAATAACTTTGCCGAAGTATCGACTTTTCTCATAAACATAACTCCTTTGTGACCACCCCGATAAGGCCGCTAAACCGCTAGAATCGGATCAAAGTTTAGCTACTTTAAGTATACTGGGAGGTCCACAAACTCACGTTTCCTTATAAGCTCGCTCAAATCATCATCGTTGTAGCATTCTCTATAGGCATTCCCTCCTCCGCCATATGCTGAGTCTGGAGGGTCTGGTGTATGCGCTGATACAGCTCGCCCAGCGTGGTGGTAGCAGCATCCCAGCTATAGTGCTGTTCCACATACTGCCGTCCTTCCGCTGCCAGTTGCCGGGCCAGGGATGGGTCTGCTAACAAGCGTAAGATCGCATCCGCATACGCTTGCGCCCCTTCGGCAATGAGCAGGTGGCGCTCATGCTGCACCTGCAGGGAACGGCAAGAGCCCGGTGTAGCAACGACCGGAGTGCCCATCGCCAGTGCCTCCAGGACCTTATTCTGTATGCCTGCTGCTACAAGCAGCGGAGCCAGCGCCACCGAAGCTCTACTAAGATATGGTCGGATATCCGGCACAAAACCTGTAACGGCAATGCGAGGATCGGCCCCCAGTGCGCGTACGGCCTGCGGCGGCTGATTGCCAACAATCGTCAACCGCACCTCGGGACGCACCTTCCAGATCAGAGGAAGCACCTCGCGACAGAAATTGAGCATCGCCTGCGCGTTGGGGTAATAGTCCATCTTGGCGCAAAATACTAACGAATCGCGCTCCCGTGAGACAGATGATGGAGCAAAATATGCAGTATCGACCCCATTGGGCACAACTCGAATATGCTCGCCATCCTCACCCAGCTTCAGCAGGCACTCACGATCATACGGGGAGGTAATCACTACCTGATCCATTACACGTAGAGACCGCTGTTCATAACGGCGCATCTTGCGTAGCTCGGTATAAACAAACGCTTTGTGCAGCGGATTGCTGGCTGAGCGCCACTGCTGCTCAAGATAGGAAGAAATACAATCGACCGCATCATAGAGCACCGGGACCCGTTCCCGCGCCAGCACAGCACGTAATGCAGGCATCACTTTGATCAACTCGCCGTGAACAACCTCAATTTTCCGCTTACGCATAACCCATAGCATCCGCTCAATAAAAGCTGGCGATTGATAGTAGGCCACGCGCAAGGGCAGCGCCGACGGGAGAGCACGCAGACAATTCGCATACGCCTGCCACTTGGGCAGACGTACAAGCTCGACGGAGGCGCAATATTGCGCCACCTGCCCCGCTAACTCCTCCTCATACCGGTCACAGACCAGCGAGACGAGCGATATTTCGTGGGAGGGGGCAAGAGATTGAATAAAGTGAAAGGGTCGCACACGAATTCGGGAAGGAACATAGGGTGTCACAAATAGCACACGCATAGCCGGTCCTTTCAATAATCAGGCATCCTGCCACGAGTGTTACGCTGTTCACAGCCCTGCTTTTCACGTTTAGCAACAATAATAACATAGTGAAAATGAATTTCAAACAAGCTTGTTGTTAAGAATATATAGATTTTTTGATTAATTGGTAGCTAATTAGTAATGAGCTTAGCCATTCTATATATATCATTATTTCATCAGAGTATCATATTAAAAGGTTTATATAGGAGATATATTGGTTCTATTAAATTAACATGTATCTTAACCAGAGTAGCAATGTTCTCAATATTATCTTAACTCGCTTGCTACCACCTGCCGGACTTCTAGCTGTTACACTGCGATTGTAACTGATGTAGTTACCGGCTAGCCAGTATTGAAAGACAGGTTTATGGAACGAATAGTTGAGATACCAACGAACCCGGAACAGCCGCGGGTTTCGCTAACGTTCGAGAAACCCAGTACTGAAATAGTGAATGAGCCGTCGTTACTTTACCATGTGGTTAAGCAACTGCTTGACATCGTTTTAGCGGCCACCGGCATAGTCGTGCTTATTCCGGTATTTCTGCTTGTTGCGCTCTGCATTAAATTGGATGATGGCGGAGACATATTTCACTTTCGGGAAATCATTGGCAGGAATGGGCGTCATTTCTACGCCTTCAAGTTCCGCACAATGGTGCCCAATGCAGATGAATACCTGGAACAGCACCCGGCGCTCAAGGAGAAGTACCGGCAGAACATGAAGTTAAGCGGAGACCCGCGCGTCACACGGTTGGGGAAGTTTCTCCGTAAAACCAGCATTGACGAGCTACCGCAGTTATTCAATGTTTTGCTGGGACAAATGTCTCTCGTAGGGCCGCGTATCATTCATCCAAGCGAGCTCCCTCGCTATGGGGAATGGGCTAAAAAGCGAATTTCGGTCAAACCCGGAATCACAGGTCTGTGGCAAATCAGCGGGAGGCAGCATATCTCGTATAGCGAGCGCGTCCTGCTTGATATGCAATATATTGACCACCGTTCACTGTTGATTGACCTCGCTATCCTGGTAAAGACGCTTAAAGTATTCGTCGTCCATACCGGGGCCTAGTGAATTAGTCGAAGGAGGAAACACTTTGAATACTCAGCAAACAGCTTATGAAGCACCGCGTCTGGAAGTCAAACAGCTTCGTGACATGCCCTCAGCTCTGGCGTGTTCGGGACACAACCACAGCAATGGCAACAACAATCACAACAACAACAATAACCATAATCACAACTAACTACTGCTACACGCACTCGTGTGACAGTTAACTGTTAGAAGAAGGAGGAAACATCTTGAACATTCAGCAAACAGCTTACGAAGCACCACGTCTGGAAGTCAAGCAACTTCGTGACCTGCCCTCGGCTCTGGCTCACTCTGGACAGAACCACAGCCATTGCAGCCATAACAACAATAACAACAACAATCACAATCATAACTAACTACTGCTACACGCATCCGTGTAACGGCTGTTTAGTCAAAGGGAGGAGGATTGGGAAGCCAGTTCTCCTCCCTGGCGTATTTTAGTTTTTATGAAGAGGTTGCGATGTCATTATCAACGAATGAACTGCCACGATCATCTATCGTCGCGCTCCTCTACATTCAGGCGTTACGCCAGGGGCTGGCACTCTGGTTTACCGTAGCCAGTGGGAGCATGAGGCCGTTACTGGCTATCGGCAACGAAATCTATATCGAACCGGCACAGGCCCACGAGTTGCGCATCGGCGAGATTGCCGCGTTTGAAACCCCTCAGGGGATTGTAGTTCATCGCATTGTGCGACGTCGCAAGAGTCAAACTACTATTCGATTATTACAAATGGCCGATATTGATTTATATCCGAGCTGGATCGAAGCACATGATGTCATTGGGCGTGTGACTGCCGTCAGGCGGGATAGCGCTTACATCGATTTACAGCATCCACTCGCCAGGCAGATGGGCGCCATCACCGCATATATACGCTACTGGCTGTTCCGCTACAAGCGTTACGAACAGCTCGGCTCAGTGCTTCATACCTGCGCGAGAGCGGTTGTTCATCTGCAAAACAGATGGATACGACGGTGCTGCGCATCATCTCTGATTGGTAATGAGTTGCTCATCAAGCATGAAACTTTTGAGCAGGAGAAACAATATGTTGCAACGGAATAAATCAGTTTTATGGCGGGAACTCGCAGGAGAAGCTGTTTTGCTCGATCCAGAGGCGGGTTGCTCTTATAACCTGAATAAAACGGGCACGCTGATATGGAAGCTGCTCGATGGACAACATAGCGTCCAGGATATTACCGCTACACTCAGCTCCACTTATGGGGCGGCATACGAACAGGTCGCTAAAGATGTCGAACGGGTGCTCGCCGACATGCGCGAGAACAATCTTTTAAGCGAGGCGCTCACTGCTATTCCATAAGCTCAGGATTATCATAATGCTAGATTATACATATTGTGCCAATACCATCCATCGGCCTGAACATGTATTGCATCATAACTTTTTTTTTCATGATATACGCATTAGCTGCCAGGTCAACCATCCGGCATTGCTCAGGGCGGTAGATGCGTTACTTGGCAGCAATCCTGCATGCGACCGTCCACGAGGAGAGGCCGATTACCATATTTATTGCACAGATGAGAAAGCGCCGTTTCCTGCGCCTTTGCCCCTCGCTCGTGCGCGCATGGGCAAAACGCAGCTCCTCACCGGCACATATTTGCACTATTACAGGGGCACTGAGGACCACAACGAATACCAGAGCTACACAGCGCAGCCCGGCGTCAACGCAGCGGCTCTCAGCGTTATTGATGTTGCCCGGCGCCAGGCGCTCACCCAGATTGCAGCGCCTGAGGATTACAATCCAGCATTCCTTTACCGTTATGTCTTGCTACTGGCATTGGGCAGGCTGGTCCATCCCTACGGATTTGAACCATGCCATGCCGCCGCCATCAGCGCGCCCTGGGACCATCAGCAGGGGGCGCTCATCGTTGGCACATCTGGTAGTGGCAAGACGACCCTGAGTCTTGGCTGCGCCATTGCCGGCTGTGGATTACTGGGCGATGATCTGGTGATGCTGCGCTACGAGCAAGCGGAAGAGACGATAAAAGCCTATAGCATTATGCCCGAAATCGCGGTCCGCTCAGGTTCGCTCGCTTTGTGGGAGGAGCTTTCTTTTTTGCAAGCATACCCGGCGGATGCGCGGGACAAACGATACTGTCGCATCGAGCGCATACGTCAGGGAGCTGCTTGCCCACAGGTTCCGCTGCGCGCTCTGGTCTTTCCCCGGCTTATTAGCGGGACGCAGAGCACTCTGATAGAGCTTAGCAAGGCGCAAACTCTACAGGCGCTGATCGAAGAGTGCGTCAGCAAGAGGAGCGTTTACCCGGAAGAGCATCAGCAACTCTTTTCCCTCCTGAGTATACTGACAGAGCAGGCTCCTGGTTACAGGCTCAACATTGCTCATGGCAGCACCAATGGGCCGGAGATGGTATGTTCTCTCTTTAAGAGGTAACGCGATGGCAAAGGCAGCACCAACGAATAGTCAGCCCGCACAGCGGCTGATCTATAGTGATCAAAGCAGCAACATCGATGCGCAAATTCTGGAGGAAAAGCTCAGAGCTGATGAGAAAAAGCTGCACTGGCGCGATTTGCAACAATTCGGCCAATTTATCACGCCGTTTAAATGGCGCATAGCCCTGGGGTTTGGCTTGACTGTTGCCCTGGGGCTCACAGCATTGCCACAGCCCTATATTTTCCGCCTGCTGCTTGATGAGGTTTTTCGCGAGCATGATCTCCCGCTGTTCTTTGTGCTGCTGGCAATCCTGCTTGGCGTACTCATTTTAGAGGAGGCTCTACGCTTTCTGACGCGCAACGTCATGGGCTCGGTCAGTCGTTCGGCCAATCTCGCCATCGTTTACCGCTTTTATCGCCATATGTTACGTCTGCCGCTCACATTCTACCAGAAACTCTCCAGCACGGGACAGGTTTTGAGCCGCCTTAATGAAGTTACCACAGTTCAACAGACGGTCATACAGGTGGTTATTGATGCAGCCGTCGCTGGTATCCTGGTCGTGATCTATACCGTTGTGCTTTTTCTGACGGAATGGCACCTCACCTTGCTCATAATAAGTATAGCTCCCTTCTATCTGGGGACAAACCTTTATTTTAACCGCAGGGTGCGCAAAATCAGTCGTCAGGTGCTGGAGAGCTACGCTGTCATGAATGGCGCGATGTACGAAGGATTGACCGGGCTGAAAACCGTCAAGGCGCTGGCGGCAGAGCATCGCTTCGGGCGCTTCATTAAAAAGCTCGTGATCCAGACCAACCGACTCTCATTCCAGCGCACCATTTTACTTTCCAGGACCAATTTTATTATTGGCATCATCCAGGCAATTGCCACCCTGATCATGCTCAGCGCCGGTGGCTATCTCGTCCTCAGCAATGTCATCACTGCCGGCCAACTGGCAGCGTTTATACTCATCCTGCGCGAACTCATCGGTCCGGTCTCCGCTCTCAACAGCATCAATCAGCAGATCCAGACAGCGGCGGTCGCCATCGACAGGCTGTTTGAGATTCTCGATCAGCCGGAAGAGAGCGGCGCGGAGCAGGGAATTGAGCTGAGGAGAATTCAGGGACATATCATCATGAACAATGTGCATTTCTCGTATGTTCCTGGGATCGAAGTCTTGCGCAACATCACTTTAGATGTCCCTTCAGGCACTACCATCGCGCTGGTCGGACGAAGTGGAGCAGGCAAAACAACCATTGCCAACCTGCTGATGCGTTTCTACCTGCCCAATCAGGGGACCATCAGCATTGATGGCTATGATCTGCGCGACCTCAAAATCGAGGCCCTACGTCGTCAATTCGGCGTTATCTTGCAGGACGATGCGCTCTTTAGCGGTACGATTGAAGAAAATCTGACCTTTGGCTTACAGCGCAAAGTATCCTATCCAGAAATGGAAGAGGCCGCGCGCAACGCCAATATCCTCAATTTCATCAAGCAGCAACCGCTTGGTTTTAAAACTGTGTTAAGGGAGCGTGGGCAAAGTCTCTCCAATGGGCAGCGCCAGCGCCTCACTATTGCTCGCATGTTCCTGCGCCAGCCGCGCATATTAATCATGGATGAGCCATCGTCCGCGCTCGACAACGAATCGGAGGCGCTGATCCAGCAGGCGCTGAAGCGGCTCACCAGGGGACGTACTACCTTTATCATCGCTCACCGCCTCAGCACCATTCGCGACGCCGACCGGATCGTCATTATCGACAATGGGCAAATTGCTGAACAGGGGACGCATGATGAGCTGTTGGCTAATCGCGGGGCCTACTGGCAGCTCTACAACAGCTACGGTCGCGTCTAACACATTTCCGCCTGACATCTTCGGGTGTGATGCTTATACTCCCCTTCAAAGGATATGCCGAGAGCCGATAGTTCTCTCGACCCGCCAAAGGGATTGAAACTAGCCACGTTCCTTTGCTTGCATCAACAATGCGCGCACCTGGAGCGCATTCAGGCCGGTATCCGGCGTGAGCCAGAGACGGTAGGCTGGAGCCTGTAGTGCCAGTTCGTTGAAGAGCGCAAAGATTTTATCCACGGGACGACCTTGAGCCTCCTGCTGCGAGATATATTCCTGGAGCAGCAGCGAGACCACCTGCGATGGCGGAAGCTGCTCAGCTCGGAAAGCGGCGGCACGAGCCTCGGCATGGATGAAGAGAAGCAGAGCGACGGGAGCGGCATCAATGACCTGCTGGCGAAAATGCTGCTGTGCATAGACATAACGCTTTTCGCGCACATCTGCTGTCAGGCCACGCATAAATTCATGCTGGCCCAATAGATCGACGGTGCCACTACGTACGCCAATATCTTCGGGGAAAGCGTAGACACGAATCAGCCCATCATCTTCTGCCAGGAAAAGCACATCGTCCGCCAGATACTGCATACCGAGATGCAAGCAAGCAAGCACAAGTGTCGTCTTGCCACTGGTAGGAGAGCCAACCAGCATAGCCGCAGTTCCATCCTGAGCAACCGCCCCGGCATGCACCGCTTCATACCCGCTGTAAGAGATCATTGCCCCCAGCACCATGTAGAAAACGAAGCGCATCAAAAACCAGGGAGCACACTGAGACACATCTTCTATATAGACAGTACCATAAAGGTCTTCCTTATTCAGGAGTGAATATACGCGGCTTGTCACGCCAGGATAGGCTTGATATTCGCGAAAACGCCACTGCTCTGTTTGCCAGCGAGCCCGTTTTGGTCCCGTTACCCCCCCGATCTCATCCCAGACGCTCTCTTCCGGTCGCGGTGGGACCACCGCGGGAGGAAACGACTCAGCGGCGCCGGTTTCAAAGAGATAGCAGGTTAGCGCCACAGATCGATATGCGCGCTGACCCACCTGCCGGAGTACACGCTCGGGTATGCTAACAGGCAGTCGTACCGCCTCCTCATAGGTATATTCGGCTAAAATTTCAGCATAGTAGAGATAGGACCGGACATGATCGGCAACAACGGGATGATTTGTTACCACTCGCACGATGCGATGGTGCAACAGGTACCATTGCTCATAAAGCGGACCTGCAACCCGTTGTAGATATGGTTGCGTTCTTTGTCGCTCAGCAGTATACATGGGCCGAGTACCCCCTGACGTAACTTAGTGACATTTACTTTCAGTGTACAGGAAGAATAAAAGGATTATTGATGCACAATCACAAATTATGCCGGTAATGTCCCCGTGGCAACTATTGCCCCGGGGCGACGAGATTGATCGCGTCCGCTTTAACGCCTGTACTGCCCAAAAGATCTGCCCCTTCATCTGTCAGAACTGGCGCTTGCGAGAGGGGAATCCTGGGCGGTAGAATGAGCGAGAGGAGGATTTGATATGAGCATTCAATCGATTAATCCAGCCACCGGGGAGGTTCTTGAGACTTTTGAACTCTTTAACCAGACCCAGATCAATAACGCGCTTGAACAGGTGTATCAGGCCCGACTGAGTTGGCGCAAGACCAGCTTCGCGGAACGGAGCGCGCTGCTGCATGGCATAGCTCGCTACCTGCGCGACCGCAAGGAAGAGTTGGCGCGTGCCGCCACGCTTGAAATGGGCAAGCCCATCGTGGAAGCGGAAGCTGAAATTGAAAAGTGTGCATGGAACTGCGATTTTTATGCTGCAAACGCGGAAAAGTTTCTCGCGGATGAACACGTCAAGACCAATGCGACCGAGAGCTACGTTGCGTTTCAGCCGCTAGGAGTGGTACTTGCGCTCATGCCCTGGAACTTCCCCTATTGGCAGGTATTTCGCTTCGCCGCGCCCGCCCTCATGGCCGGCAACGTTGCCATCCTCAAGCATGCCTCTAACGTCTCGCGCGTCGCTCTGGACATTGAGCGCATCTTCCGCGGCTGCGGCTTGCCGGAGGGAGCGTTTAGAACGGTCCTGGTGCCAGGCGCGCAGACGGCTCCGCTCATCGCCGATCCGCGCGTAGCCGCTGTGACGCTCACGGGAAGCGAGGAGGCAGGTATTTCAGTCGCAGGAAATAGTGGGCATCATTTGAAAAAGCATGTCCTGGAGCTTGGAGGCTCCGATGCATTTATCGTGCTGGAGGACGCCGATCTTGATGGAGCTGCGCAGATGGCGGTACGCGCCCGCTTCCAGAACACGGGACAGAGCTGCATTTGCGCCAAGCGTTTTATCGTCGTTGAGCCGGTAGCCGATGCTTTTGAGCAGAAATTCGTTGCAGAGACGGCGAAGTTGCGCATGGGTGACCCGCTTGACCGCGCGACCCAGATCGGGCCGATGGCGCGCAGCGATCTACGAGAAACGCTGCACCGGCAGGTCCAGGAGACCCTCCAACAGGGGGCGCGCCTCTTGCTGGGCGGCAAATTCGGGCCAGGGAAGGGCTACTACTACGAGCCAACAATCGTCGCCGATGTCACTCCTGAGATGCCGATGTTCCGCGAAGAAACCTTCGGCCCGGCAGCAGCTATCATTCGCGCGCGTGACACTGAGCACACCATCGAACTGGCGAACGACTCCAAATTCGGCCTGGGTGGCAATCTGTGGACGCGCAACATTGACCGCGCCCGTCAGATCGCCTGCCATCTGGAGAGCGGCAGCGTCTTCATAAACGGTATGACCGCTTCAGACCCGCGTCTACCATTTGGCGGCGTCAAACACAGCGGCTACGGACGCGAACTCTCCGCATTCGGCATTCGCGAGTTCGTCAACATCCAGACTATCTGGATCGGCCCCGCAGTCAGCGCACCAGTAACAACTACTACAGCCAGCGAATAACAATACAATCAAGTGCAAAGGGAAGGGATAGAGCCTCTGGTGAAGGAAATACCGTAGGTAATATGGTAGCCAAAGTGTGGGTAGCACTATAAGCTACTACCAAACAGGAGGGTGAGCCAATAAGGGCAGGGGCAAGCCCTGCCCCTGCCCTTCACAGAGGAATAACATCAATTCGCCGTCTTCCCCGCATCAACCTTTGGCAGCCCCACCAACCCTTTCAGTCGCATAAGCGGTCGTGCGAGCGTTGTCGATCTGACGAGCAGCAGACTCAACAGTACGAGCAGTAAAGTTGTGAACAGGCTTAATATGCTATAGGCCAGCCAGGGAGCAACGTGTAAGGTCCCCAATATGTACGGAGGGCTACCCAGTACAAGACCATAGTCCAGAAATCTACCGCTTAGCACGCCAGGGATCGCCAGTTGACCGCCTGGATAGGTGCTGGTAAGGGCGATCAGCGGGTTCCAGATAAACGTAATCTGGGGACGACTGGGATAGGCCATAAATAATCCGTTGAGCATATTGGCAATAATGGGAGATGTCATGACAGGCGCAAAGACCCAGAGCAGGCCGATTCCATACACGATAGCCGTAGAGGTCGCCGGACGCTTCACAATGATCGAGCAGAACACACCCAGCGCGCTCAAAATTAGCGCAGTCACAAGATAGATCCAGAAGGCCAGTAGTATCTGGACAGGCGAGATGCCACCGAAGAAGAAGACGAGGCTAAAGAGGGGCAGCGAGGCAACTATCAGCAACATAGCGTTTACCAGACCTGCGCATAGCTTGCCGGCAATCAGTGAAAAGGCTGAGAGGCGCGAGCACAGCAACACATCGAAGGTCTGTCGCTCCTTCTCGCCATTAATAGCAGTCGCGGTAAAAGAGGGGGTGACAAAGATTACCAGGAAAAGTTGCACCACCGAAAGCATATAGTAAAGGTTGCGCCCAACGCCGCTCAAATCATCGCCGCCATTATAAGCGCCGGAGTTGCTATAACCACTCAGCGTGACCCATCCCAGCAGGCTCATCGCCAGCAGATAGGCCACAATCACCCAGAAAGCACGTTCCCGCCGGAAACGCAGCCGCAGTTCCTTCGTGAGGAGAGCGTAAAACGTCATAGCTAGCGACTTCCTCCTATTCGGACGCTATTAAACTTTTAGCAAGACCCTCTCGCCATACATCGAATAGTACTGCTACAAAGATATCTTACAACAGTTCGCGAGAGAAAGTAAGGATAACAGAAATATTATGTTACCGTACCAGAACATAAAAAGTACTATAGTTAGGAAGGAATACAGCTACGCACAGGAAGGAAACGATGCATATGCCTAGAATATCTGAAGAACGATTACAACAACAGTGGTGGGCCTCTGGCGACACGCCGGTACGCACCGATTCACGCGTCGCCTATCTGGTAGATGGCCGCACTGCAATGCTTATGATGTGCCTCCATTTTATGAAAGCCAGCAAATACATTTATCTCGCTAACTGGGGCATTACGCCTGGCATGGAGCTTGTACGTGGATCAGATCGCGCGGCAGGACCAGACGGCAGCCCTGAACAGCAGGCACTGTTAGAGCATTTACGTGAAGAAGGGCTTTCGGAGGCTGATATCGCGTTCTGGCGTACCCATCCGCTCTCGGTACAGGCGGTGCTGGGATATGCAGTGAGCAAAGGAGTGGAGGTAAAAGTGTTGCTCTGGGCCTCGCCGGAGCTATTCTCGCACTATGATCCGCAGGCAGCTCGTGATCAGCTCACAAAAGCTGGCGTTACCTGTCTGCTCGATGATAGCTCGCATGGTATCCTCCATCACCCAGCCGAATCGCTACATCAGAAAATCTCAGTTGTGGATGGCACGCATGCCTTCGTGGGCGGCGTTGACCCGTTGATCGAGAAGGGAGGAGAGTTTGATCGCTGGGATACCCCCAAACACTTTTTCTCCTCCCTTTTGCGCCGCACGCATGATGGGCATAGCCCCCATCCCTGGCACGACGCGCACTCGCTGATCGAGGGACCGGCAGCAGGAGATGTAGAGCTGAATTTTCGCCAACGCTGGAATGATCTCGCCCAGCGCCGTGAGTTGAAGGCCGATCTCGTCGTGCCAGAGCATCCACTGGCCTCTCCATTACCATCGCCATCGATAGTGCAGGTTGCACGCACTATTCCACAGCACACATACAATTTCACGCCTCAGGGAGGCATTCAGGGCATAGCCCAGCTTTATGCCAATGCGCTGCATAATATCGAGCGCTTCGTCTACCTGGAGAATCAGTATCTCTGGCTGCGTGCCTTCACCGGACTCGATATTGCACTGGCGGGCTTTGATAGCCCGGATATGGAACTAAACCTGCGCGAATTGAGCACAGCCCTCAAGAAAGGCGCCTCTATGGCTATCATCCTGCCTGATCATCCCAACGTTGGGCGCGCCTTCACCGATGCAGCGCTGATGCGTCTGCGTACAGAAGCTCCGCAGGCGGTAGCAGAAGGACGGTTTCATGCATTCACCCTGGCAACCTGCACTGAGGAGAATGGCAAACAGCATCACCGGCCCATCTACGTGCATGCCAAAGTGGGCATTGTAGACGATATCTGGACGACCGTCGGCTCAGCCAATCTCAATAACCGTGGCATGCGCGACGACGCCGAGATGAACGTTGCTACGCTCGATCCCAACCTGGCGCATGGATTGCGCCTGATGCTGCAAGGCGAACACCTGGATCTGATTGCAGAGTACGACCTGTTCGCCGTGTCACGCCTGCTCGGTCAGCAGCGTCAATCGGCTCGGGAAAGAGATCAGGCGCTACGCATCCAGGCAATGCTGGAAGACAAGCTGGGAGATCCTATTGTCGCCATGCGTCTGATGCAGGAACGGGCCTGGGAGAACTTCCAGCGTTACAAAAACAATCAGCCCCTGATTGGTCATCTTCTCCCTTATCTAACGGGAGAGGAAGCTCAAAAACAAGGGCTGAACTTCCGCGAGGAGCACGGCTGGATCGAAGAGCCCTAGCACATTTCCGCTTGACATCTTCGCGTCCGGTACCTATACTCCTCCTCAGGGAAAGCGGCGGGAGCTCATGGCTCTCGACCCGCTTGAGGGGTACTGAAAGAAGTTAGATCAGTTCAAAGTAGCGGCGACGCTCCCAGTTGGTAACCGCTTTCTCATACTCACGCACTTCCCAGCGGCGGGTAGCTACAAAGTGTTCGACGAAATCGGCCCCGAGGTATTCGCGGGCGAATTCGCTGCGCTCCAGAATATCCGCCGCTGCCGTGAGGTTGCGGGCAAGCGAATGAACATTGCCTGATTCGATTGCCTGGGCGATGGTCGCGGCATTGTAAGCATTGCCATCCAATCGTGGAGGCAACTCTAGCTTGCGCTCGATCCCATACAGGCCACTGGCTAGCATAGCCGTGAAGACAAGATAGAAATTGGCATCAGCTCCTGGCACGCGATTCTCGATGCGGACAGACCGCCGCCCGTTGTTAATAACGCGAATAGCGCAAGTGCGGTTGTCCATGCCCCAGGTGGTATTGAGCGGAGCCCATGTTCCCTCAATATACCGTTTGTAAGAATTGATGACGGGAGCATACAGGGCCATCAGATCCGGCATTTTCTCCAGCACGCCCGCCAGAAAGTGACGCATGGTTGCCGACATATGGAACGGGTCATTTTCGTCCCAAAACACATTATGTTCCCGATTGCGATCCCACAGGCTCATATGCGAATGCCCGCTGCTGCCATCCTCCTGATCGTTCCACTTTGCCATAAAGGTCGCGGCAAAGCCCAGTTGGTAACAGATTTCCTTCACACCCGTTTTGAAAAGCATCGTACTATCAGCGGCTGCAAGGGCATCGGCATAGTGGATGTTCAACTCATACATCCCCGGTCCGTGCTCGCGATTATAGCCCTCAAGCTCCACCCCATAGTCGCGCATCATACGAGCAATCTGACCAACCAGGTGTTCGTCCGCGCTGGCCTGGCTGATCGCATAGCAGTTCATACCGGGATTGAGAGGAGTTAGATTGGGACCAAAATCTTTGTCACGCAGCGAGACCTGGTTTTCACGGAAGAGGCGGAGTTCCAGTTCAGCCGCCGCCATCGGTTCATAGCCAAGCGAACGAGCGCGCTCAACTTGCTGCTTGAGAAGGGAACGTGGAGCAATGCTGATCGACTCGCCCTGCTCGGTCCATAGATCGCAAATGCAGGAGGCAACACGACTTTCCCAGGGTACAAGTGCGAAGGTTGACAGATCGGGCTTCATCACAAAGTCAGCAAAGCCGCGCTCCCAGTTGCTAATTTTCAGGTTGGGCAGCACATTTTCCGCAATGTCCCAGCCAAAGAGGACATCACACTGGGCAAAACCATCGGAGAGCGAATCCTGGAAAAAGCGCGCCGCCACGCGCTTCCCCCGATAGACTCCCTCCATATCAGGAGCTCCGATTTTGATATATTCCACGTTCCCCTCATCGATGAGACGTTTCACAGCGGCGAGATTCATAAAACGACAATCCTTTCTCGATTGGAAAATATATATAGCGTCGTCATTAGGAGCGATACGCCAGCGGTCTGCTATCCAGATGGCCAACGCCGCTGTCGCGGCTAGCTTCCGCTCAGGCCATCTGCAATGAATGGCCTGCGATGTTCCAGAGAAGGAATCTGAGCTCTCACGCGATCAATCTGCTCCAGGTCGATCTCCGTCATAATCACCGTTGGCAGATCCTGCGCCTGCGCCAATACCAGCCCCCAGGGATCAATCACCATCGAGCGCCCAAAACATTGCCGGCCTGGTGGATAGGTTCCAACCTGGGCAGAAGCAACCACATAGCACAGATTCTCGATAGCGCGGGCGCGCAGCAGCACCTCCCAGTGATCGCGCCCGGTATGCAGCGTGAAGCCGGCGGGAACCAGCAAGATCTGCGCCCCCTGTAAAGCCAGCGAGCGGTATAATTCGGGGAAACGGAGATCATAGCAAACGGAGAGGCCAAAAGTAATACCGTCAACCTCGGCTGTCACCACTGCATCTCCAGGGACAATACGTTCCGATTCAAGGTGCTTTTCACCATTGGAAAGTACGACATCAAAGAGGTGGATCTTACGATAAACCGCCACAATGTCGCCATCGCGATTGATCAACACTGATGTATTCTGGAACTTGCCCACCTGCTGGGGGTGAGGCTCGACAATGCTACCACCATGCACAATCACTTTATGCTTACGAGCTTTCGCCTGTAACAATTCAATTGCGGGACCCGAGAGCGTTTGCGCCGCGCCATCAAAGCCCGCATAAGGCCCAAGATAGGTCCAATATTCCGGTAAGGAGACGAATTGCGCGCCCATCGCGGCTGCCCGGTCCAGAGCTTGTTCAACCGCGGCCATATTCTCGTCGGGATGATCACGCGTGTTGAGTTGAACAACAGCTATTTTTACATGCATGTGCAGGCTCCTCTCTTCAGCTACATAAGAGGTTATTCACTGAATGCAGGGTAGCATGAGGGGAGCGTTCCGTCAAGTCGCAAATGATTTGGATTACATATTTTTAACTGCAAAGCGAATAATAAATAAAAACTCTAGAAATATGTGCTGCACTGTGTTACACTGAGAAAGTCGGGATCGAGGTCGGTTCCGAGGGAAGTTCTGTGGGAAGGGATGAATAGGCAACATGGCGAAACAGTGGGACGATACGATGAAACGACTCATCAGCGCTCACCCCCAACATTTTGTCTCCTGGCTGCTCAAAGATGCGCGCTTTGTGCAGCTTCTACCTCAAGAGTTGAAAAACAAAACGCGCGAGGCCGATGTGATCTTCCAGGTACTGCTCAATGACGCGGAGATGCTGCTGCATCTCGAATTGCAGAGCCGCGATGACACCTCGATGGCCTTGCGTCTGCTGGAGTATAATGTCCTTGCGGTCAGGCAGTACCAGCGACCGGTCTTATCCTGCGTGCTATATTTGCGCAAAGGACCTGCGGTGGCCGAATCGCCCCTGGAATGGCAACTGCCAAACGGACAAACGGTACTCACCTTCACGTTTCTCGTCGTCAAAGTGTGGGAAGTGGCCGCAGAAGAGATCTTGCAAACAGGACTGGTGGGATTGCTGCCGTTGCTGCCGCTTACCCGAGATGGAGCACGGCACGAGGTCATCGAAGAGATGATCGAGCATATCGTTGCCGCCGAGCAGTTCCATCTGTTGACCTGGGGCGAGATCCTGGCGGGACTGGTTTTTAAAGAGGGTCATGATCAAGTGTGGTTGAAAGGCAGGTTTGCGATGCATAAAGATATCCTGGAGGAATCCTGGGTCTATCAGGAAATCATCCAAGAGGGCTTAGAAAAGGGCATGCAGAGAGGCATGCAGCAAGGGTTACAGCAAGGGTTGCAGCAAGGGTTGCAGCAAGGAGTGGAACAGGAACGTCAGAGGCAGCGGCAGGCACTGGTGTCAATCGTTGAGGGGGTTATTCAAGGGCGCTTCCCTGAATTGAGCGAGCTGGCGAAAGAACAGGCAGGCAAGGCTATCGAGCCAGCACAATTACAGGAGCTGCTGCTTAAAATCGGGCTGGCAAAGGAGACAGAAGAGGCTCGACAGGCGCTTATGGAGTTCAGCAATTCCTGAGTTTTTGAGCAAAAGGATGCAGGCGTATGACAATCAAACTTTATGGGACCGATTGGTGCAGTGATTGCAAGCGCAGCAAGAAGTTTCTGGGAGAGCAACGCGTCCACTACGATTTTATCAATATCGAAGAAGATACAGATGGGCAGGCTTACGTCCAGAAGCTCCAGAATGGCGGCATGACCATTCCCACGATTGTTTTTGATGATGGCTCCATCTTGATCGAACCATCCAATGCAGAGCTGGCGACAAAATTGGGGCTGGATACCAGAGCGAAGTGCGAGTTTTACGACTTGATCACCGTAGGCGGCGGCCCCACCGCGCTTACAGCAGCCATCTATGCCGCCCGCGATGGCTTCGATGTTCTGGTCATTGAGCGCGGCGGCCTCGGGGGACAATCCGGCATTACCGAACGGCTTGACAATTATCCAGGCTTTCCAGAAGGCGTTACCGGAGCAGAGTTCGCGGAACGCATTATTGAACAGGCCAAGCGTTTTGGTGTAGAACTGCTTTCTGCGCAGAATGTGACGCGGGTGGGCAATGATCTCGATGCCCACTTTGTCGAGACCGAAGCGGGACATAAATATCGCAGTAACGCAGTGTTGCTGGCTACTGGCTCAACGTATAAACGCCTGGACGTACCCGGCGAGAGCGAATTCATCGGCGCAGGCGTGCATTTCTGCGCAACCTGCGACGGCCCCTTCTACAAAGGCCGAGAGGTAGCCGTTATCGGTGGTGGCAATAGCGCAGTGGAGGAAGCTGCCTTCCTCACTCGTTTTAGCCCTAAGGTGACGATCCTCGCACGCGGCTCAGAACTCAAAGCCAATAAGATTGTCGCTGAAAAAGCCATGACCTCTCCTGAAATCGAGGTGCGCTTTCATACTGAGGTTATCGAGTTCAAGGGCGAACGCAATCACCTGACCACACTTGTCACCAGAAACTCACAAACCGGCGCAGTTCAAACGCTGAATGTTCCCGGAGCCTTTGTCTTTGTTGGACTTTCACCCAATAGCCGACCATTCACTGATGTGGTCAAAGTCGATAAACAGGGCTTTATTATGACTGGCATTGATTTCCAGACCAGCACGGAAGGCATTTTCGCGGCGGGCGATGTGCGCGCCGGCAGTACCAAACAACTGGTGAGCGCGGCAGGCGAAGGCGCGGCTGCTGCCCTGGCTATACGCGAGCATTTACGGGGCCATGATGCCCGCTCGATGGAGAAAGCCTTGACATAAAAAATAATGAGAGCATGGGAGCGAATGTCTCCTCCATGCTCTCACCCCTTCGGTATTTGCTGCATGTCGGGCGTTTCACAAATAGTAGCTTCTCAATTTATTTGAAAGCTACATTTCCCCCGCCGCTATCTGCCACACTTCCCCCTCCGTTGTCTGCTATCTGCGTATGCGAAGGAATTGCCGTATGATGCATATGAGTCTGAGCTACAGATACCTGTGCTATCCCCCATGCCAGACATAGAGCCGCTACCAGAAGCACTACAACCATTGCCTGTTTGACGCGTAGTGATAACTGTGCCCACTGAAATGCCATGGTAAATACCTCCTTAATCAAGACGAAAAGCCTTCTTCGTCTTCCATCTGTAAGTCACAAAGTACGCAGTATGACAAAATACTTATCTAAGTATTTTTAGATAAGTATGCCCTATTTTGCTGCGCACCTCCTTTTCCATCGCATCATAGAGTACGCCTGAAGTTGATCAATAGAATGGAGGATTTGCTACTTTTTGCTTTTTTTGAAGTCTTTCCTGCTATCTTATGCAAAACAAGATATTTTGTTTGCGTAAACAGTATAAACGATAGAAGTGATTATTGTCAAGTTTGTTTGCACACAAACCTGTGGCCGCATAAAAACACAGGACAGTATTCAAAGAGGATATACTTTTGGGTTGCTGCATCACCCAAAGGCATATCCTCTTTAGATGCTATTTAAGCAGCTTTACAAGAGGTGTTGAAGATCAATAGAGCCCCTGGCTCTTCAGGAAATTCGTCGCCACCTGCGTTATCGCTTGCGAGACTGGCATGCCCGTACTGTTTTTATCCGCGACTTCCTTTTGCAACTGAATACTGACATCGGTTGTGAGTTTAGGAGCAAGCGGATTCAGAATAGTTGCAATGTCGGGATATTTTGCCAGCACCTCGTTACGAACGATGGGGGCCGGGTTAAAGGCCGGGAAACCATTTTTATCGTCTTGCAGAAAGATAAAATTCTTCTGCGCCACTGTGCCATCGGTTGTATAGCAGACGTTTACCTGAGCCTTACCACTCGATACAGCCGTAAAGCCAAGAGCGTAGTCAATGGTTTCCGTCTGTTTAAAGCTCTTTGTATCAAAGTTGTAGGTTTTCTTCAGCCCGTCGATAAACGCTACGCCATCGCTGGGAGATGCAAGCGTCAGGTTCGCTACCTGGGGAGCCAACTGGGAGATTGTGGTAATGCCGAGACGCTGCGCTTCATCCTTCGAGGTACAGATCGCATAGCCATCATTGAGCGGCGCCGGATCTAGCCAGGTGATCTTGAACTGCTTATTAAAGCCATCCTTAACTGCCTGGTAATCTTTCTGCGGATCGTAGCTCGAAGGGATATTTAATGCATTGAGCCCTGTCGTGGTAAACTCAGGATAGAGATCAATGGCGTTGCTCTTGATGGCGTTGAGAATAAAGACGCTGTTCCCCAGAGCAGGTTTCTCGTTCACCGTATAGCCCGCTTTCTGCAACAGCAGGGTATACATTTTTGCGATCAACTGCGACTCTCTGTCCAGCTTACTGCCGACGGTAATTGTTCCTTTTGAACCGCCCGAGCCTGCCGGAGTACTGCCACAAGAGGCCAGGATGAGCAGCGGAATGAATAAACATAGAGCGAACAATTTCGCCTGTAATGAGCGCGTACGTATGGTCATTTGATCCTCCTAATGATGTACGTCGGGAAATTGACGGAACCGAGGCGCTAGGTAGCAGCCGCCTCTACTAGCTCCCGCGCACGCAGACCGGCAGGAGTGATAGCACGTTGTAGCCAGCTCATAAACACCTCGACCACTAATGCCAGCACCGCAACAGGAATTGCGCCTGCAAGAATTTCTGTATTGTTGAGCTTGAAGAGCCCATCAATAATGTATGCACCATAGCCACCCGCGCCGATAATAGCCGCCAGGGTTGCCGTCGCCACGATCTGCACCGCAGCAGTACGAACGCCGGCTGCCACTATCGGCAGGACAAGGGGAGCCTGAATGCGCATGATAATCTGCCATGTGGTCATTCCCATCCCTCTGGCAGCATCGATAGTTGCCGCATCTATACCACGGATGCCGGTATAGGTATTCAGCAATATCGGCGGGATTCCAAGTACGATCAGCGCCACGATGGTGGGAACAAAGCCGATGCCGAGATAGGGCAGTGCCGCAATCAGAAACGCGATCACGGGAATCGCTCGCATCAGGCCGCTCAGATTTACGGCAATAAACGCCAGCAGCGCGTTGCGCGAGACAGCTATGCCAAGCACGACGCCGATCACCATAGCCACAACGATAGAGAGGCCGCAAATCTGGAGATACTCAATCGTATGCCCT
This sequence comes from Ktedonosporobacter sp., assembly GCA_035293765.1. Lineage (GTDB taxonomy): Bacteria > Chloroflexota > Ktedonobacteria > Ktedonobacterales > Ktedonobacteraceae > DASRHT01. The sequence continues at coordinate 106,254 of DATGMF010000091.1, read as the reverse complement.
GTAAAGTCATTGCGTGGATCGGCGATAAACTGTAATACGTCGTTCAGCATCGTATACACCTCTCTTTCTCGTTACGCCAGCGAGATCGCACCGCGTCCTCGATTGAGCATCATCTGCACTCCCAACAGGAGCAGGTCCGCAACAATCGCGAAGAGCCCCATCAAGATCGCTCCGGCAACCACAGCATCATTATCACCATTGGTAATATTTTTGAAGATGAGATCGCCCAACCCTCCCTGTCCGGCCAGCGAGGCCAACGAAGCGATGCCAACCGTGGTGACGACCGCGATACGAATACCGGCGACTATGACCGGCATCGCCAGCGGCAGAGTGACACGCCCTAGCAATTGCCAGGAACTCATACCCATTGCCCGTCCCACTTCCAGCAGCAAGGGATCGATACTATGTATAGCCGCGACGGTATTACGGATCAGCACCAACTGCGTATAGATGACCAGCGGAATAATCACGGTCGCAGGACTCAGCCCCAGCCAGGGAACGGTAATAAGCACGCCAATAAGGGCAATACCTGGAATCGTATAGAGCAGACCAGCAACCGTAATAATGGGTAGATAAAAGCGGCGATAGCGCGCTGCGAATATTCCCAGGGGAATAGCGATAATCAGCGAGATCAGCATGGTGATGCCAACCAGGTAGAGGTGCTGCAATAGCAGATTTGGAATACTACCAGAGTCGGTCAGATCATAATTGAAAGGGCTGAGTAGATATCTCATGTAACCCCCTCAATGCTCGTAAATACACAACACATTAGATTTGCGCCTCCTCTTTGGCACTATTCTGCTTGTGATGCCGAATAATTTCACGATTGATGCTGGTGAGGGTAATATGTCCAAGATATTCCTGAGTATTTTCATCCTGAACTGCGAGGGCTGGAGCATTGGTTTCAAGAAGTTGTAACAGAGCAGAGAGCAGGGAAGAAGCGGACGAACATATTGGCACATCTCCCCAATGTGCTGAAGATACGGCCTCTGGCCGATTATCAAGGGCATCAGCAACCGGCAAATACTGTAACTGGCGCAAAATACTATCGGCCCCCACCAGCTTACTCACAAAGGCATTTGCAGGCCGGGCGAGCAGTTCTACCGGGGTACCAAGTTGCACGAGTTTGCCTTCGGCCAGGACGGCTATCTGGTCGCCAAGCTTGAACGCTTCCTCAATATCGTGCGAGACAAAGAGGATGGTTTTGCGTACATCATGTTGCACGCGCAACAACTCATCCTGCATGCGCGTTCGCGTAATAGCGTCGAGAGCGCCAAAGGGTTCGTCCATCAGTAGGATGGCGGGATCGGTCGCAAGCGCCCTCGCCAGACCAACGCGCTGTTGCTGGCCCCCGGAAAGTTGACGAGGATAGCGGTGGCGAAATTCATCAGGGGCCAGTCCCACCAGTTCCAGCAATTCGTTTACGCGAGTAGCCAGTCGCTGGCGAGACCAGCCACCGGCAATCTCCGCCGTTACGCGAATATTCTCGGCAATGGTCATATGGGGGAAAAGGCCGACCTGCTGGATCACATAGCCAATGCGACGGCGCAACTGGATCGGATCTTCTTCAAGGACATTCTTGCCGTCAATCATAATGGAGCCGGAGGTTGGCTCGATCAGGCGGTTGACCATGCGTAACAGCGTGGTCTTGCCTGAACCGGAGGTGCCAACCAGCATGCAGGTGCTCCCCTCAGGTACTTCAAAGCTCACTGCATCAACGGCAGGGATACTCGCACGCGCATATTTTTTAGTAATGTTATCGAATGCTATTTTTGCCATCCGCAATGCTTCCTCTCATTCCCAGATTCGGTTGTGCTTCGCATTATATAAGCATACTTTGAAAATGCAAAGATTTCTATATACTTTTCCATGAACACTATAAGTAAATAGTCACGTCCCAAGCCTTTATTACATTTACTATGCAATCAAAACTTCCATATTTTCTTTATCAAATAATTTATACATTTATAGATTTTACCCTAAAAGATCAATACATAATAAAAAGCCTGAGTTGTCTAACAGACAACTCAGGCTTTTTATTATGTATTGAGGTTATTGTGCAGTGATGGCAAGGTCCATGTCGGTTGGATCTACCAGTTCCTTCCTGCCCCTACAGACATTGCCATCCAGCTCTCTGGTTCGGTCGCCAGACATCCACATCTTTACCTCTCGACTGGCTTTAAAGATATCAAACCACCAAAGCGTACCGCCTCTCATAGTTACACAAAACAATGAGTCATACCCTTGCTAAAAAGTTAAAATGGCTGTATGCCAGTTTTGACTATGTTAATCAATGGCACGGTAGTATAAGGAGAGCAAGGCAAGAAGAAATTGTTCTAATGGCTTATGGCTATTCTATCTCTATTAATCTCTACGATGTCTGATCTGGCGTACAATAGCTGTTGTTAATATATAGAAGAAAATAAGGAAAATAAGGCTAGTGAGAAATAACACAGCCCGTATTGCTATGGAAAGCTTGTTGAGCGGATCAAAGTATTGCACGATACCTGTAATTGTCCCACTGACGGCGACAACAGCGATAATATTTAAAACGCTTTGTAGACGTTTTTCCTGCTGATATTTTGTCATCTCTTCGTCATAATCATAAAGGTCGCGGAACGATTGCAAACGCTTTTGGAGGCTTGCAATAAGATCATGGGTCAACCAGTTTTCATCAAGCCACTTCGACAACCAAATTTTTTCATAATCAAAATTAATTTTAAATATATCTATATTTTCAAGTATTTCTTCGATATGAAAATCCAGGGCATGGAGATTGTAGGAAAGTTGAAGTATTTCCTTGTCAGAATGCAGTCCTCGGGTGTCGATCATGGCGTTGCGCAAGCCACGATCCAGATCATAGAGAGTTTTCCAGAGATAGTTCCTTATTTCAAGCATATGTACATAAGAATAAATGGTTTGGATAGATAGTGATTTTTCACAGCAAATTATGGATCGTCCCCAGCCTAAATAAATGTAACGGTTGGGCTTAAGAGCCATATTCTCTACTTTTTTGCCTGTGACAGGCTGCATCAAGGGAATAAGCCATTGGGAAGCCGCATTATAATCCTCGCCATCGGGAACTTTAGCAATATAGACAAAGTGGGACCAATAAAGAAGCTTCCGTGAAATGGTGACAGGCATAAGATTTTTAAATGGTAATTTATAAATTGGGCATTGCGAATCTTTGACTGCCTGTCCAAATACCTGGATCATTGTTTGAAGTTCGGTTTCAACGAGGGGAGCTAGTTCCCCTAAAAGGCTGTGATTGGCTTGATGTAAGTCATCGGTTGTATATGGTTTACTCCAACTCAATGATACTTCCATACTGATAGTTCCCGCACTAAAGGTGTGAAAATAGACAATTGGGTCGGCCACGTTAACGACACAAGTTATACCACTCGGCAGAGGCATGCTAAAAGTACGTTTACTGAGTACTTTGGGACAGGATGCTTTAATGTAGCTCAGGTTAAAAATAGGAAAAAAATCGATGGGATCATCTTTGCCTCGCAGAGCCAGAGAATCCTCCTGACCCCAAATAGCATGAGGATATATTTTCTGCAAGAGAGCAAGTGTTTTACTGGAGTATTGAAAGTAATTCTCTGCACCTAGCATTGCTGTATCAATCACGATCCCTGTGTCAAATGTTGAAAAAATAAATGCGGAAATTTCCGGTCTCTCCTGCATCATGGAGTCCTTTCCCAATTAGCTAATGTCCTGGGTGAGCCTTTAAGGATCTAAAATCAGCACCTTGCCTGCTACGGTAGTTTGGGCATGAGATCCCGCTCATGAAATTATCGTATTTTGAGTGTATATCAGCGTAATTTTGTCAATCCAGCAAAAACATATGTTAGACGCTCTCTTTATTTTTTTGTTATAATAAAGGTTATGCTGAAGATACTGATAGAAGCGCACTCTTCGATGAAAATCTCAAATAAGATGATTTTCATTACTTGATGCGGTTTTATCAATATACTGAACAAAGAAGGATTTGTCAAGCATTTTGATCAAAACTGTTCTATCCTTTAAAATGCTATCCTTGAATCAAATGGGAAAAATCGAGTAACAAGGGTAGATATATACAGAGAAAGGCACTAGGAAAACCGAAGAAGTGTAGTTAGGTAAAAGCATTTTTGGCGGTAAAGAGGAGAAAAGAATGTCGTTAAAGCCCGAGCCTATCGGCCCTGTGCCAGAAGGAGCTATTATGGAAGATATCGTGGAAACAGGGCCATTAGCAAAAACTGATGCCTTACAAGGAGGGGAAAGCGAGGAAAGTAGTGAACATTTCTCTAGTGTAGCAGCTTTTTACGAAAGCATCGTGATGTACGAGTGGGAACGGCTGGATCGTTATATATTGGAATTTGCAGCGGTAAAGCACTATTTGAAGCGATTTTTGCCTCCACCTCCAGCTCGTGTTCTCGATATAGGTGGAGGACCGGGACGCTATGCTATCCTTCTCGCTCAACAGGAATATGAAGTAACGTTAATTGATTTGGCTCCAGCAAATATTGATTGGGCTAGCAAGCGGTTTGCTCAAGCTGGTCTCAAAGGAGATTTTCTTGTAGGAGATGCAAGAGATCTCAGTGAATTCGCCAACGGCTCCTTTGATGCGGCTTTGCTGCTTGGGCCTCTCTACCACCTGCCGTCTTTGTATAGTCGCTCGCGATGTATAGCTGAAATGCGACGTGTACTAAGAAAAGGAGGTATGGCTTTTTCAATGATGTTGACACGGGCAGCTACCTTCTATGAAGGATTTAATCGTTGGCCTGAGGGTATCTTTAATACCGATGGAGTACAAAAACTATTGAGAACTGGTAGAGATTTTAACTTTGAGAAAAATCCTGCCGATTTTGTTGATAACTCCAGTCTCTACTGTGCTACAGCTCATGAAGTACGTCCACTTCATGAACAGCACCATTTTGCGACTTGTGCTATTGCAGGTTGTGAAGGTATTTTGGGAGGGCGACGAGAACAACTTATGGCTCTAGAACCGGAAGTGCAAGATGCTTGGGTCAGACTCATGCTACAAATGTGTGAGGATGAGAGCATTTTAGGAGCAGCCGAGCGGATTTTGTATGTGGGTAAAGCTGTCTAGGATTCTGGTGAGGATCTCGATACTTTTAGCCAGTATCTTCAGCCCCATGTTTTATCTGTAACCATTTTGCCATAACTCCCGAGCATAAAAAGCCTGGGGTACTTGTAAGATACCTCAGGCTTTTTATATCTAGAGGTTACTGCACAGTAACGGTCAGGTTCATGTTTTGGTGAACCGTGCAGTAGACATGGAAGGTTCCCGCTGTATTGAACGGGCCGATGGGATGCTGATCGTTGCCCTGGAAGTTCACCTGGACAGTTGGCGCACCAGCTTCTTTGCGCGGCTCAGCGACCCCATTGACCCAGCTCCCATTTTGAATGATATGAACAACGGCAGCATCATCAACAAGGTTGACGCTCTCGCCTTTTTTGATGGTGATAGCGTTCTGCAAGAAGTTCGTATCGCCCATATGGACCGTGTTGTTACCGGCACCACCTCCCGTGCTACCACCGCTACCACCGCCACACGCTGCTATCAGTACAGCTACCAGGCTGAATACAGCAAAAACAGCCAGGATTTTTTTCACCATCTTCATAATTTTCCCCTTAATGCATTTCCACTTGATTTCTTAGGCTTCGATGTGTATGTTCTCTCCAAAGGCAGCAGGAAGCGCCGGTCACGCTCGACCAGCCTGAGGACACTGAATTGCTCTCATGTAAAAGCTACAGTTCACAGGCAGTTACCCGCCACCTCCTTTGAATATTATAGGTTGGCTGGTCTACCTGATATATTTGACCCCAACCTTACCTTCTCAATCCGGTAGATTCCTGATATTCAGACAGAGAAGTTCAGCAACCTGAGGTCAGCGAGGAACGTAATAGATAACATAATTCTGAAACTCCTCGCGTTGATAGCCCTGAGTCTGGTAGCGGGTCTGAAACTGCTCATCCATGATAACCCGTTGGGCGCTATCTTTAGGGAAGACATAAGCGGGGTTTTTGGTAGCTCTAACGGCTCTGCGATAGGGGAGATAGCGATCAAAGCCGGGTTTAAGATGCTCATCTAGCGAGCTACAGATAAGCTTCTCTTCACTCTGAAAAATCAGACGATTACAGGTCCAATACTCTGTATAGAACCGGGTCGCGCCAATAGCAAGTAAATGCTGGACCATATCATTCTGGGCCGTATAGAAGCTTTGCGCAGCAGGAATATCCTGGAACGTTCTGAACGTACCGATGCCGGACATGACCAATAGGAGTAAGAGCGCCCCTACCGATGCCCAGCGCGCCGAACGAGCTGCCAATGGTCGCCATTGCAATATTTTCTCCGGCCTCTGGATAGCGCACCACAACGGCCAGAGCACGGCAGGGAATGCAATCAAGAGGCAGGTCAGGTAACGGGACGTGGGAGCTGGAACCGTGGCAGGATTAGGACTGGTTACAAAAGCCAGAATGGTACCTGCGGCGCTTACCAGCAGCATCAAGCGGCAACAATCGCGGATCATTACTATCCGCTGCTCAACCGACGCTATCTGCCTCCAATGCCCCGTCTGGTTCCATGTTCGCCAGACTACGAGCGCAGCCGTTATTAGTGCAATGCTATAAATCACAAGGTAGCCTATGCCCCACGAAAACTGCGCAACGGCGCAGGCTGTCTGCTTACCACTCACCAGAGTAGTCACGTCCTGGATGCAGATCGGGTTGAAGTTTATCACGTCCGGGATGCTGATGCCAACCGTACCCAGAACTTGTTGCAGAAACGTATGCGGTTGAGCGCCATTTGCGAGATGTAAATTATAGAGCTCAACCAGCGAATTTTGATCAAAGGGAGCGGTAGCGTTGTAAATCACCAGCGGGAATGCTCCGATCATCATGCCAAGCATCAGACTGATGCCGGATTTCGACCATAATTCTTTGCGGCAGAAGAGAAATAGGAGCAGAAGAGCGGTTCCCACAACCGGCAAGATGATCATATCAACCCAGATGGCAACGCCAATTATTATCCCCAGCAGCCCATAGACCAGGCTGCGGCGCCAACTTGTACGTTGATGCTCTTCGATCAATGGAGCTGTCTGAACAAGCCATATCACTGACAAGCTGATGAAAGCGGCAAAAAAGATAATTTCTGGATATTCACCGACTGCTATGAGCTGACGAAAAATAGTCTCATTAGAGCCGACACACAGCAATAAGACAATAAAGAGGGCAAAGTTCTGACTGTAGAGTCTGCGCGTTAAATAGTACATACAGATCAGAAATAGCGGGTAAAATGGCAGTAATCCCAATCTTAAAACAAACACTGAAGGGCCAAATAGATGAAAGAGCGGTGCGGCAAGATACCCCTCAACCGGGCCTAGATAGGGCAGACCATAGAAGAAAATAGGCCATTCTCCATTATATGCAATGTGACGGGCAAGCACCCCCATATTCCCTTCGTCGCTATTGGTTGCAGGCCAGTTGAAATAAATGAGGATAAAGCGCAACAGAGTTGCGGCGATAATCAGAGCGAATACAAGAGTTCTGGAGTCAGGTACGAACAACTTTCTTCTTTTTGCCCACACTATCACTGCTAAAATGAACCTTTCCTTTTTCAATTCGCATCCAATTATAACATAGGCTGTCACTGCGTAGCCTCATCCATTTGCGAGCAGCCCGCATACAAATCATCATAATTTGGTCCAGCCTACCAGCTTGAGCTCGGTACCATCGCTAATATCTGCAAAAGGTACAGCGCCCCCCTGGCTCATTGAGCCACTATATAGACGGTAGGTCTTTGGTGCATCAAATGACTGTAAAGCAAAGTATGCGCCATCAAGCGAGACATTTGACCATACATACTGGGTAAATGGACATAAGGACTGATCGCCGGCTGTATCAGTGGTAAGCCGTCGCAGACCTGTACCATCGAGGTGAATGCTCCACAGGCCATTTTTAGCAGTATCGCCCGTCCCATTCTCCACCAGGAACAGGAGCGTGGTTGGGCTGATTGCCCGCACCATTGTAATGGCCAGGGTATTGCTGGTATAGATAGTTGTGGCCGGACCGCCCGCTATGGGCTGCATAGTAATAGAACTCGGGCCGGTGGAAGTTCCTTGTGAGGCACCGGTACAGGTGCTCAAAATCAGTTGTTTATTATCATAGCTGCTGTCGAAATCCGCACATCCCAGAGGAGAATGAAGCAGGATCTGTAGATCGCTCTCGTGCTGGTTTGCGCCTTTACTGGTATTAAGAATGTAGATATTCTGGGGCTGCGCACCTGGACCTGGCGCTACGGCGTACATGAAAAGGCTCTCGTCGTTAATCCAGACACGCGGAATAAAAGTCAAACCGGACTGAGGCACCAGCTCGGGCTGCACATTCCCCGTTGTCAAATTCATGAGGTACGTAATAGGACTGGCAGAACCGACCGCTACATTGAACACGGCCAGTTGCTGATTGTACGACCATTGCAGATGCGAGATGCCGCCGTTAGCAGGCGCACAGTACAACGTTTGCAATCCTTGCCCATCCACCCGCACCATACGCAGCTCGACCTGACCGGCGACAGTGGCGATAAAGAGCACCCAGCGTCCATCATCAGAAACCTGCGCCTCGCTAATGGTCGTGTTGAGCATTTTTTGAATCTCGACGCCACGCGTATTAACAGTAATATCGCGCCGTTTGACCGTTCCGGCGGCTGGCACGGTGGCGGTCGCTTTTTCATTGACAATATAGATGATATTCTGATTGCTGCCCAGCACCAGGGGAGCGGTGATCGCCGGTCGTGCCGCTCCCGAAGAGGGGCATGCTAGCTGCGTAGGAGGCACATTTTGCGTGGTAATAGTACCTGTTGGCACATTCGTTGGGCTGCTCTTCGTCGTAGTTCCTTTTGCAGGGGCGCTGGGCTGAGGGGTGCCCCCTCCTCCCAGGGGGATGTGCAACATGCCCTGTTGATAAAGAACCCCTCCCAGGCTCGTCGCCAGCACGAGGATCAGCAGGATGAGCACCGTTATTAATAGCTTACGAGAGCGTTGAGGAGCTTCTGGGAGCCTGACAGCCCGGTAATTCGGTACGTAAGGAGGCGATTGACGCACAGGAGAATAAGAATCTTTATCAGGCGCAACCTGAGTTCCGCCCGGAAAATCTGCCATTAGAGGGGAGTAAGGCAGCCTGGACTGCTGGGCCAGAACGTTGGGTGCATCCTGGATTCCTACTAATCCCGGATCGCTTGCCATCGCACTATACTGAGAAGCTTTGTCAAGAGAGGGTGCAAAATATTTTTCAGTCTCCTGCTCACCGGCTCTTACTAGTGCCGACAAGAAATCCCTGGGATGCTGGTAGCGTTTCGCTGGCTCTTTCGCCAAAGCGCGCATCACGACCTCCTCTAGCGCAGGTGAAATCGCGGGGTTAAGATCGCGCATCGGTCGTGGTTGCTCATAAAGATGCTTCATCAACACGCCAACATAGTTCTCAGCCGTGAAGAGGCGCGAGCCGGTGAGCATCTCATAAAGCACAACGCCTGTAGCATAGATGTCACTGGCCGGGATGGCTTGCCCGTTGATCTGCTCGGGAGCCATATAATCCGGGGTGCCAGAGAGAGACTGCCCCGTGATGCTCATCGGCTCCGTCTGAAAGTTAGATACGGTCTCACCCGACAGAACTTTTACCAGACCAAAATCGGAGAGGAGCAAGGTCCCATCAGCTTTGAAAAGCATGTTTCCCGGCTTGATATCGCGATGAATCAGGCCGTGATCATAGGCGTATTGGAGCGCATTCAGCACCTGGCTGATAAGTTGAATGGCCTCCGAAGTCGGGATCTTCCGCTGTTTGCGCATACGATCTCGTAGCGAGCCTCCCGCCATATGAGGCATGACAAGATAGGCGCTATCGCCTTCCTCGCCGTAATCATAAACAGGCAAAATATTGGGATGATCGAGCTGCGCCAGCACACGCGCCTCTCTCGCGAAACGATGGAGAAAGTCGCGCGTCTCACCATCGCGCGGTTGAAATACCTTCACAGCAACTTCACGCTGCAAATTGATATCTTGCGCGAGAAATACGGTGGATGAGCCTCCATATCCTAATGGGCGAATAATGCGATAATGCCCCAATACTTGTCCGGTCATCTCTTCTGGCCGCATTTTGCTCTCCCCCTAAAAAGTTTTTACTGCATTTTCCCTTGACACCTTCGGATTCGATGATATACTTCTCCTCAAGAGGGGCAGCGGGAGCTGGTGGCTATCACGACCCGCTTGAGGGTACTGAAATAATATATATACGCCAGAACCCTGATAATAAGCACCGCCTGTTAAACATGTCCTATTTTTCTACATAATCAGATAATACAGACGTTTTAGGCTCAGCTAGAATAACATAAAACTTGACTTTTTGTTAGTTGCGATGATCTATTACTATTTGTGACCTGTCCCTCTAAATGTGGTAGCATGGGATGCTATGGATAGACCTGAAAACTACTATGCTATTTTAGGCGTACCAATTGACGCCGATAGTGATATGCTCAAACGCGCTTATCGTCAACTGGCACGACGCTGCCATCCCGACCTCGCCGGACCCGAGGGCGCCATCGAGATGAAGCGCATTAATCGCGCCTACGCTGTGCTAAGCGATCCAGAGAAACGCCGCAGCTACGATACAGTGATAGGTGGCGTGATAGACCTGCGCAAAAAGGGATTCACCCGCCCACGCTCACATATGTTTGATCCTGCTGAACATGTGGAGTTTTCCGGCCTGAATATTTTCAGCACCAGGGGGCCATTTCAGGTCGGCCCATCGATCAATAGCGCCCTGGGCGTCATCTCAGCTTTGCACAGCGTTAAAACCGTACATGGCATGCTCGTGGCCGCCGGCTCGCTGGATGGCAAAGGAGCGATCTGGCAGGTGATTGATGACCAACCGACCATGGCCACCCACATTGTTGCCGATCCCGCGCTCACACTTGAATCACTACGTGAATTGCGCTTTTCCGACGCGGGCTCATTACTGGCTGGCTGGGGCAGACTCAACCTGCATGTCTGGGATACTTACAATGGCGCTTTGCTCTGGAGCTATAACCTGATTCAGCGCTCAGTCTCCGCACACTATTCGCTCGATATGACGTTGCAAGTCAAGCCCGAAGGCAAGCGCATAGTTTCTATGGCCTTACCTTACTTTACAGAAGATCCCCGCTCCCCTAGCGCCTGGGGAGTGCGAGGCACTGATGTTGTCAATCATGAAGTAGGCACGCCTCCAACCAGCCTGATTGATCCGCTTTCCTGTATAGAGGAAGGCATGGAGAATCGGCGTTTCTGGGCCATACGGATGCGCGCACTCTCTCAGGATAGACATACATTGGTAACGCTCTCCTGCGCCCAGGTGCCACACGAGCAGCAGCAGATGGGCATCGTACGATGCTGGGACCTTACTACAAAAGGTCGCTTTGGCGGTCCGGTGCGCCCTCAGGTTGCATCCTCCATCATCGTTGGACGCTGTGAGGATTGCACGCCGCCCTACACTATTACGCCCGATGCCCGCAAGATCGCCTTTGTCTATAAAGGCAATACCATCCGGCTCTGCGATACCGTCACCGGCGTCTATAGCGAATACGCCAGCGGCACAATGGGAGGAACGGCCAGGCTGGCACTCTCTCCCGATGGGCAATGGCTGGCGGTAGCGCGCGAAGATAGCGAAGTGAACGAGGGGGTCATCGACCTCTGGTCAGTCGATACGAACCAGGTCATACAAAAACTTTATCATCCCTGGCAGATCAGCGCGCTGCACTTTGCCGAAAAGCAGCTCGCCGTCGCGCTTACCGACGGCACGATCCACATCTGGCAGTAGTCTATTTTGTTTACTCAAATGTGAGGTTGCTATGACAGTGCGTATTCTTGTCACGCAGAAGATTCCCCAGGCTGCGTACCCGCCATTAGAAGAGATCGGCGAGGTCGAAGGCAATATGGAGGAGGGATTAGTCTGGTCGCCGGAAGAACTGCTCGCGCGCGGCCCAGGGCATGACTATATCTTTTGCTTGCTCACCGACACAATCGACGCCCGCTTCCTGGAACGCTGCGCTGCCAGTTCGCCACGCTTGAAGCTGGTTGCCAATATGGCGGTTGGCTTTAATAATATCGATGTTGCGACCGCGACTCGTCTTGGGATCGCAGTCACTAATACGCCAGGCGTGCTCACCGATACAACGGCGGACCTGGCATTTGGTCTGCTTATTGCGACGGCACGGCGCGTTGCTGAAGCGGAACGCTATGTGCGAGCAGGCAAATTTACGAACTGGGGACCCTTGCTCTTCTGCGGCGCTGAGGTTCACCATGCCACGCTCGGCCTCATTGGCGCTGGCCGCATCGGCAAGGTTATGGCAAAGCGTGCCAGCGGCTTCGAGATGCAGGTGTTGTATCACAACCGGCAGCGTCTCGCTCCAGAAGAAGAAGCCGCCTATCACCTGACGTATGTCTCTATGGACGAATTATTGCGCCAATCCGATTTCGTCAGCATTCACACGCCTTACACACCTGATACACACCATCTCATTGGCACCCGGGAGCTGGCATTGATGAAGCCAACCGCCATCCTGATTAATACCGCTCGCGGCCCGATTGTGGATGAGAAGGCCCTGGTGCAGGCATTGCAGACAAAAGAGATCGCAGGCGCTGGTCTGGACGTGTTCGAGCGCGAACCGGCAATCGAGCCGGAACTGCTCACAATGGAACAGGTCGTACTGCTACCCCATATTGGTAGCGCCTCGCTTAAAACGCGCACGCTGATGGCAACGATGGCAAGCGCAAATATCGTTGCCCACGCTCTAGGACAGCGCCCGCCCAACATCGTCAATCCAACTTACCCCGCATAAGCAATCTGAATAGTAAGCTAGAGAAAATTACAGATCCCAAAAAGGTTGACAATTTGTCAACTCTTCTCTATAGTTTCACCAAAGGGGATTGCATATGCCAAAAAACAGGCATATTGGGTAGTGGTAGTATGGCAAGGAGCAAGGTTTGATGGTCAGAAGTGGGACACTCTTAGAGAAAGAGCCCGGACTGAAAACAGTGTTTCAAGGAGAGGAACATCCCTACGTTTGCTGTGTCATCGCTGACACAGCCGATCCTGAGCGTCATTTTGAGTGCCGTGTATTAGACGAAACAGATATTCCGATCTCCGTTGGCGAGCCAATCAGGCTTGAAGTAATAAAAGTCGTTACTGAGCGCCATAGTGGTGTTGTACGCTTTGACTGTCGTTTGATCAAATCACCAGAATAACGGGGTGCTGCCATGCAATGTTCTCGATGCCTGACCGAACTTCCAGATGCGACCACCTATTGCTCCAATTGTGGCTCTTTCCTGCGGTCCGATCCAACAGGAGCATCAACAGTATTTTCTTACCTGCCCGCCGGGGCTCCTCCCTGGCCCACCACCGTCCCGCAAAACCTGAGAGGCGCTACCGGGCCAACCGTAGATGCCGCTGGAAGCAATCAAGCTATCAAAACAAAACGTTCCACGCGCAGCATCCTGCAAATCGTAGGAGTTCTCCTGCTTATACCGTTACTAGGAGTGGGCAGTACTCTGGGTATCCTCTTTACGCAAGGCCAATTATCCTTTGGCGGGGCGCAGACAAGCGCCAACCGGCAATCCGCGAGCAAGTTAAACTCCCCTTCCCCCACCCCTACTGCTACTCCTGCACAACAAACCAATGTTTTGCCCGCTCCGGCGCCTTTTAAAAAAACAGACAGTCAGGATGTAAATATCTCACTACAGTACCCGTCTGACTGGGTGGCGGAAGCCCCTCAGAAGTCAACGAATGTAACTTTTGTCGCTTTTCATCCATCAACATCACAACAGCAACTCAACATGGATTTCGTGGTTGGTCGCCTTACCGATTCCGGCTCTGCCCAGTTTCAGAGCGCCAATGATCTTAATTCAACCCGGCTTGGCAACCTGAGTAACACTCAAGGCATCAATAACTTGCGAGCCATTCCCACACCTACCCCTCAAATTATGGTCGGGGGAGCCCAATGGGCGCAGCAAGACGCGCTATTCACTGACAGCGCAGGCAACGATATCCATATCACAACGCTTTCAGTGCTACACAACAAGATCTATTACAACATCACTTTTCTCATGCCTGACGTCTATTACAACGAGGCTGTACAGAAGTACGCCCAGCCGATGCTCGACTCGGTACAGTTCCTTTCCTGAGGGCTATTAGCTAAAGGAAAAGAGGAACGCACCCTTTGCTGAAATGGGTGCGTTCCTCTTCTGTTCGCAATAGAGGACAAGACCCTAGTAATCAGGCATGGCAGGAGCTGCGGCTTTTTCCTTCTCAGGCACGTCGGTGATGAGCGCCTCAGTGGTAAGGATCATCGCGGCGATACTGGCGGCGTTCTGCAAAGCCGAGCGCGTTACTTTGGCAGGATCGGCGATGCCGGCATCGAACATGTCCACATATTGATCGGTAAGGACGTTATAGCCGATACGCATATCCTTCTTCTCTTGCTGAGCGCGACGAATGCCCTCAACCACGACCGAGCCATCGCGACCGCCGTTGATAGCGAGCTGGCGCACCGGCTCTTCCAGAGCGCGCCGTAGAATGGTGACGCCGGTTGCCGCATCGCCAGTGAGCTTGAGGTCGTTGAGCGCCTCAACGGCGTTTAACAGAGCCACACCGCCACCCGGAACCATGCCTTCTTCAACGCCCGCGCGGGTCGCGGAAAGCGCATCCTCTACACGCGTCTGACGATATTTCATTTCAACTTCGGTGCCCGCGCCGACCTTAATTACGGCGACTCCGCCGGATAATTTCGCCAGGCGCTCCTGGAGCTTTTCGCGGTCGTAGTCGCTGGTGGTCTCTTCGATCTGCGCTTTGATTTGACGAATGCGGCCCTGGATATCCGCCGGATCGCCGTGACCCTCGACGATGGTGGTGTCATCTTTGTGCGCAGTTACCATACGAGCAGACCCCAGGTCGGCCAGGGTGGTGCTATCCAGACGGCGGCCCATCTCTTCGCTGATCACCTGTCCGCCGGTCAGAATCGCGATATCACGCAGCATCTCTTTGCGCCGATCTCCAAAGCCGGGGGCCTTGACCGCCAGAACATTGAGGATGCCGCGCAGCTTGTTGACCACCAGGGTCGGCAGCGCATCGCCGTCCACGTCTTCCGCGATGATCACCATCTCACGACGGCCCTGCTGCACAGCCTTTTCGATCACAGGCAGGATATCCTGCACGGAGCTGATCTTTTTGTCGGTGATGAGGATGTACGGATTTTCGAGCGTGGCTTCCATCTTTTCGGCATTGGTCACGAAATAGGGGGAGATGTAGCCTTTGTCGATCTGCATACCTTCGACATACTCAACCTCGAAGTTGATGCCGCGTGACTCCTCGACGGTGATGACGCCATCCTTGCCCACGCGGTCCATCACCTCGGCGATCAGATTACCAATCTGCTCGTCGGCGGCAGAAATCGAGGCGATCTGGGCGATCTCCTTCTTGCCCTCAACGGGAACGGCCATTTTGCGAATATATTCGACGACGGCCTCGGTCCCCTTATCAATGCCAAATTTCAACTGCATGGGATTGGCCCCGGCGGCCAGATTCTTCAAGCCCTCGTTGACGATGGCTTGCGCCAGAACGGTGGCGGTGGTGGTGCCGTCGCCCGCGACATCATTGGTCTTGGTGGCAGCTTCTTTGAGCAGTTGCGCCCCCATGTTTTCGAATGGGTTCTCAAGCTGGATCTCTTTTGCAACCGTGACGCCGTCATGGGTCACGGTGGGAGCGCCAAACTTTTTATCCAGAGCGACGTTACGCCCTTTAGGGCCGAGGGTGGTCTTGACAGCCTCTGCCAGGATATCAATCCCCTTCTTCAGGGAACGACGAGCCTCGTCTTCAAATACAAGCTGTTTTGCCATGAAAAATAGTCCTTCCCTCTAAAATTAGCCAACCACGGCCAGAATATCACTCTCTTTGAGCACCAGGTACTCTTCGCCATCCAGTTTGAATTCGGTGCCACCATATTTGGCGAACAGCACACGATCTCCCTCGTTCACATCAATTGGGGAGCGCTCGCCATTCTCCAGGAGACGGCCACTGCCAACCGCAATCACAATGCCCTCCTGGGGCTTCTCTTTAGCGGTGTCGGGGATCACGATACCACTGCGGGTAACTTCCTCTTTAGGGGCAGGCTTCACGACCACTCGGTCGCCAACAGGACGAATCTTTGCCACGACGTGTAACATCCTTTCCTAACTAGCATATTCGAATAAGCGGGCGATGAAACAGCTATGTATGATTGCCCTCACCCCTGCTCAGCCTCTGCGTCATTCCGGGTGCCAGGACCATAATGGATGACGCCTGCGATAGTCACTGAGCGGTACAGGGAATAATCACAACTACAAGGGCCACCAGCAGCGCAACCGGCACAGCAATAAGTCTTCCCCTGCGCCATCGTCGGAGGCCAGAGGATATCAATATCGCAGTTCGCACAGCGTATTTGCTCGCGCTCCAATGATGAGTGCTGGGACTTTTCACTCCGGGCGCTCTGTGAACGATTGCTTTCCACGTACATGCCTTTTGCCTTTACCCCTGTCATAGCACACCGCACTCCGCCCACCATCCTCTAGTTGCTACTCTATATATCTATCTCCCAGTATGGCATAGTAATCGTTAGAACCACATAGGAGAAATGTTAGAGAAATGTTAGAAAAACGGATATGGTATAATATCCATGCTCGGGCCTGGCTCTGTTCTCCTCAAGCCAGACCTCACACTACGTCAAAGGATAACAGCATGGCTTATATCACGACCATTAATGACCAGACCTATACGATTGAGACCGACGAGAACGGTCAGCAGCGCAGCATTACCCTTGAGGAGCATGCTCACATCATCGATTGGAAGAAAATCGCTGCGCTGGCGGCAGACGCGAAAGGCAATATCAGCGCGGGCGGACTCTATAGTGTGCTCATCGGAGGCACTTCTTACGAAGTTTTTGCCCGCCGCATCACCAAAGCGGGCGAGAAAGATAGCCAGACGTACGAAATTCTTATCGGGGGACAACGCTTTGAAGTCAAGGTGGAAGATGAGCGCACGCGCAAGTTAGCGGGCTTGGCGCGCTCAGGCGCGCACTCCGGGGCGGCAACAGTGCAGGCTCCTATGCCTGGCCTGGTCGTCAGCACCCCTCTCGAAGCAGGCGTGCCGGTAAAGCAGGGGCAAACCGTGGTCGTGCTGGAAGCAATGAAGATGGAGAACGATCTGACCTCTCCTATCAATGGGACGCTCGTAGAAGTGCGCGTCCAAAAAGGCCAGACGGTTGACCAAGGTGAGGTTCTGGCCGTCATCGAAGGGGAGAGTTAGATGAATTGATGACCAGGCACGAAAGATTTTCGCGCTTGATCATCAATTTATCAAAGATCTTATGCTTCTGCTGCATCAGCCTTGACTTCGACGACATCCGTCACGACGGCAGGCTCTGCCATTGCTTCGTTAGATACGCTCACTGGCTCAGCATCACTTGCTGTAGTCGTTGGCTCTTCGGCGGCTGGCTTTGCTGCCGCCGGCTCTATCCCGTGCAGCACAGGATCATTGTACTGCGGCAGATTCATCTCCAGACGTATGGCTTTGATGGCCTGATATACAACTCCTGGCTTGAGCGCAAGCTCTTCCCCGATTTTCTTGTGAACACCGACCGGAGGCACAGGGAGCAGTGGCAGATAGGCAGCTTTGATTCTCTCCAGTTCTTCAGAGCTACCTTTATACGTTTGCAATTCCCACCAGCTTGGAATGCTCTGGCGAGCGCGCAATTCTTTAACGATCTTCTTGACCGCCTTTTTGGGAATACTCAGTTCTTTAGCGATCTGGGTGCGAATGCCGTCGAACTCAGCCGGAACCGCCAGTTCCAGATACCGTTCCTCTACCTGCTTGACCTGCTCCTCTGTTGGCATAAATGGCGGTGGCGGCGGCGTTTTCTCTCGTTTTGGCTTAGGCGGCGTTGGCGGTCTTGGCGTCTTTGCTCGCGGCTTCTGCGGACCCGGACGCCCTGGCCGCTCTGTCCTTACGGAACGACCGGGACCACCTTCAATCGGTTGGCGAATGCCCGGTCCACGCGCCCCAAAAGTCGTTCCAGGGAAGCTCGTATTGCCTGGGCGATAACCACCCGGCCCACGATCACGATTCGGGCCTTCACGATAGCCACCTGGACCACGCGGGCCTTCACGATAACCACCCGGACCGCGATTCCCTCCCTCACGATAGCCACCCGGGCCGCGCGGACCTTCACGATAATCGCCTGGTCCACGCTGCCCACCCGGTCCACTACGATAATCCCGTTGCGCCGGGGATGGCGGAAACTTGGGGCGAGCTGGGGGCGACTCGGGCTGTGCAATTTTTACATCTTCAAGCGTATCAAACCAGTGGCCGGTTCCGCTCTGAGCTGGCTTCGGTTTGGGAAGAGGAACAGATGGTCGCGGGCCGGTTGGCCCCTGGACGAATGGACCCGTTGACCGATTTGGCATAGGTGGCGCGTTCTTGGACGCCTGCTTCTCTCTTCTAGCTTTCTGCGCGCAGTCTGGGCAAGTCACTTCTTTAGCATTTGCCGACTGAAACCACTTGCCACAGGCGATACAACGCATCTTGATCTTACTCATGCGCGAACTCCCCTGTACCGTAATAACAATGCATATCTTATCAATCGTCGGAATGCACTCCCTATTCTAATGTCTTTCAGGCAGTTTGTCTACTGCTGTTTTTGGGGAGGATTAAGCTCAACTGCATATTCGCACAAAAACGTATTGCTGACATACTTGTGCTTGCATCGCCGGCTAATCTATTATATTACTTGCCTCGTATGGGACATCTTACGTTTGTATCCCTATCGATTGGAGGGTCAGCCATCATGCAAGGGGTCGCGGCGTCGCCGCTTACTGGCTGGGAAAACTTTTACGTCATCATCGGCTCTGCCGCCGCTGCGTTGACCGGATTGATGTTCGTGGTAATCACCTTGATCGCGAGTGTTCAGGCGCGAAGATCGAGCGGCGCGGTTGCAACCTTTAGCACGCCCAACGTTGTGCATTTTTGCGCCGCGCTCTTCCTCGCCACAACACTCAGCGCGCCGTGGCAGACGCTCTGGCAGCCTGGCCTGCTGCTTGGCCTCTGCGGCCTGTGGGGCATGACTTACACCGTTATTGTGATACGGCGGAGCCACCGCCAGACTGACTATAAACTGGTGCTGGAAGACTGGCTGGGGCATGTGATTTTTCCGCTCATCTCCTATACAATACTTGTCGTTGCGGCAATTCTGCTACCAGGCAATCCAAGGCCGACGCTATTCGGTATTGCCGCAGTGATGGTTCTGCTCCTGTTCATCGGCATTCACAATGCATGGGATACTGTTACTTACATTACCGTCGAGTACTCCCAGTCAGAGAATAAGCCTCAGGACTAAAATCGCCCCGTTTATGGGCACCGGGGAGAGCTCCAAAAACTGGCAGAGAGCCGCCTGGTATCATATAATCAGGGTACCAGCTATTCGCAAAGGCGTTTTGGCTGGAGGAAAAGCACCAGGAACAACACATAACGCAACGGGCCTGATGAGGCTGAGCTGTGTTACAAGGAAAGGATATATGCTATGTGTGGCATCGCCGGCTGGATCGATTGGGAAGAGGATCTCTCTCATCAGCGCCCAATGATTGAGCGCATGGCTCAGACGATGTGCTACCGCGGACCGGATGCTCAAGGAAGCTGGGTCTCGCCTCGCGCCGCGCTGGCGCACCATCGCCTCTTTGTCATTGATCCCCAGGGCGGCAAGCAGCCCATGATTTACCAGACGCAAGATCATACTTATGCGCTCACATATAATGGCGAAATCTATAATTTTCGTGAACTGCGCAGCGAGCTAGAGAGCCGCGGACACACCTTTCACACCCACTCTGATACCGAAGTCCTTTTGCATGCCTATCTTGAGTGGGGCCAGGAGTGTGTGCGCCGCTTCAACGGTATCTTCGCTTTTGGCCTGTGGGACGAGCAGAAACAACAATTGTTGCTGGCTCGCGATCACCTGGGCGTCAAGCCGCTTTTCTACGCGCAGCGCGGCAGCGCCCTGCTGTTTGGCTCCGAACTGAAAGTATTATTGGCTCACCCGAGCGTCAAGCCTGAAATTGATGCGGACGGCGTGGCCCAGGTCTTCGGCTTCAACTTCAGCCGCCCCCCTGGCTCAGGCGTCTATCGGAATGTCTATGAATTGCGCCCCGGTCACCTGGCGATCTATACTCGCGAACGCCTGCACGTCAGTCGCTACTGGCAATTGCACAGCGCGCCTCATCTTGATGACCTGGATACCACCACCGAAAAGCTGCGCGCGTTGCTCGAAGATATTGTCAAGCGCCAGTTAATCGCCGATGTCCCCATTTCCACAATGTTATCCGGTGGCCTGGATTCAAGCTCTTTGACGGCGCTGGCCGCCAGAGAATTCCAGCGCGAGGGCAAAACGCTCAACACGTATTCCATTGATTATGCTGAGAGCTCTGCACATTTTCAGGGCGATGTGATGCATCCCAGCCTGGATGCTCCCTGGGTGCAGCGCGTCGCCGAGCATATTCACAGCCAGCACCACACTATTACAGTGGACACACCCGAACTGATTGAGAATATGCTGCTGCCCATGCGGGCGCATGATTTGCCATCGGGCGGACAGATCGAAACCTCGCTCTATCTCCTCTGCAAGGCGATGAGGCAAGATTCAACCGTGGCGCTTTCCGGCGAATCCGCCGATGAAGTCTTCGGCGGCTACCCCTGGTTCCATAACGAAGATGCCATCAACGCGCCAACCTTCCCCTGGTTAGCCCTACTTGGGAGCATGGCCGGTAGAGAAACTGCTTTCGGCGCCCAGATGATGTCGGGCTGGCTGGCCCCCGAAGTGATGCAGCAGGCTCGCCCTTTCGAGCATATGCAGCAGCTTTATCAGCAAGCAATCGCAGAGGTGCCACGCCTGCCAGGCGAAGACTCGCACGCAGCGAAGATACGCGAAGTCTTCTATCTCAGCCTCACCTATTTTCTCTCCTACCTGCTCAATCGGAAAGATCGCATGAGCATGCTCGTCGGGTTCGAGGTGCGCGTTCCATTCTGCGACTACCGGCTGGTCGAATACGTCTGGAATATTCCCTGGGAGATGAAAACGGTCGGCAATATTGAAAAGGGCATTTTGCGGCGTGCTATGGAGGGGATCTTGCCACACGATGTCCTCTATCGCCGCAAGAGCGCGTATCCCACCTCGCAGAATCCCAGTTATACGCAGCAAGCGCGCGCCTGGGTGTTGCAAATTCTCAATGATGCCAATGCGCCCATCCTGCCGTTTCTCAACCTGCCCGTCGCCCGCTCTATCGCGGAAGGCAAAGTGGCTCTACCAGCTCAGGCGGCTGCATTTCTGTATGAGCGCATCATCCAGCTCAATGCCTGGCTGCAAGAGTATCACATCTCGGTCGTCTAATACCCCACTCTGCCAAACAGGCTTTGGGATGACTCACGCTTTGTCTTGTGAGTCATCCCACCATCAGAGAAACGCAATCGCTTTACGCTACACTACACTGCACGCCGCTCCATTGAGCGTGAACGCGGTTGGAGCAGAGTTCGTGCCGCTCCAGGTCGCCTGGAAAAAGGGCGGTACAGTCAGTGCGCTGCCAGCAGGGATGGAACCATTGGACGAGAGATTGGTCACCGTCACAACGTTGCCTGATTGTGAGAAATTCCCGCTAAAACCGTTGGTTATGGTTTGCCCATTCGCAAACGCGAATTGGACCGTCCAGCCAGTAATTGCCGTTGTGCCCGTATTCGTAATATGGATGGTAGCCTGGAACCCTGTCGTCCACTGACTGTCCACACTATAGTGGATCTGACACTTCGTCCCAACCGGCGTTGGAGTTGGGGTGGGGGTAGATGTTGGCGTCCGGGTCGGCGTTGGCGTCGGAGTAGCAGTCTGGGTTGGCATCGGCGTCGGCGTAGCCTTTCCATTTTTGGGATGGTTGATAAAGAAGGTGTACATCGCGTTGGTCGCGCTCGGCCCATTGGGATCGGTAAAGGAGCCGCTGCTATTGCCACCGGACCAGGCATGGCCCATGCCAGTCACCTTCCAGTACTCTTCAATTTCATTGCCATTGTTGTCATTCCAGGTCTGGACCGTGAAGGCGTGTCCCCCCGAGCCAGAGACCTGGCCGTTGGTGGTGGTCGTGGGACTGTTAAAGCTGGCGTTATAGCTGCCATTCGAGGCCAGGTGATCGGTCTGCATCCATTGCTGGACCACCTGATCGCCATTGAGGGGAGCGACTGTAGCATCGCTCGTGCCGTGAAAAACAATCGTCGGCACCACGCGGGCCACGTTCCCCATCGCGTTGAAAGCAGCCTGTCCCTGCTGGGTCGGATTTGGCCCGCCCTGGCTGAGAGCCAGTGTTCCGCTGGTCTGGTCCGTCCCGGCCTGATACTCCAACCCTGAATGGACGCCAATCGCGGCGAAAATATCAGGATAGGTCGCGCCCATAACGACCGCCATACATGCGCCCGCCGACATGCCGGCAACATACACGCGGTTGGGATCGATGGTCCACTGAGCGGTGTTCTGCTCGACGGCCTGCACAATACCGGCAATGATCGCCGGCTCGCCGCTGCCCCGCGCCTGGTCGGCGGTCAGGAACCAGTTCCAGCATTCGCTGGAGTTGGCACTGCTGGTTTGCTGCGGATAGACAACAATAAATTGCTTCTGATCCGCCAGCGCGTTCATCTGCGTACCGGTGGCAAAATCCGTGGGGTTCTGTGTACAGCCATGCAACATCACGATAAGCGGAGCGACGGTACTCACTTGATAGCCGACAGGAGTGTAAACAAAGTAGGGACGACTGCCAGCAGGACCATTGAAGGTGAATTGCTGGAACGTGCCGCCGCTGGCGTGAGTAGTGATGGGACGCGCTACAAAGACGAGGAAACTGCTTACAAGGGCAAACAGGCTTATCAGAATCAAAAGGAGTTTGACGCGACGTTGCATCATGGCGTACCTCCTGGCGAAGATATCCCTTCTCCGCTCCTGCTGCAATGGTACAAAGGCAAACCACCGACTCTCTCATGTATTATCACATGAAATATGACTCACGATTCATATACCAGATAAAAGAAGCGATTGTCAAGAGAGGGCAAGCCATTTTTGCTCTGCGCCTGGTTTCAGTGCTCTGGGAACGTTTTAGGGAATGCTGATGGGACTGGCGCTATGCCGTGGGTGATAAAGTCCATGAGTGCTGCAAAGACACCTTCTGACAATGCCCTCATATCACTCTGAGGTGTTTCGGTCTCCGGGGGCCAGACCAGCCAGCGCAGGGCCACGAAATGCCCGATGCCCATCAGCGCGTAAGCAAGAACCTCCGGGTCCATTGTACGTACTTCACCGTCGTCCATAGCCTGGGCCAGACTACGAATATATCCCTGGCTGATCTTGTGGTAGTAGTTGAAGAAGGCATCTGGCGCGACTCGTTCCGCCTCCTGAACGATGCTATAAATGCGCCGATGTTTCGCCACAAAGGTGAAGAACGCCTCAAAACCGCGTTTCTCTATCTCTAGCCGACCGTTCACGCCCACGATGGCGGCACGCATGTTTGCGCGCAGGCGCTTCCCTATATCTTCGACCAGTTCCGCGAAGATCTCGCGTTTGCTATGAAAATAAATGTAATACGTTCCCTGCGCCACCCCTGCGCGCCGGGTGATTTCCGCAATGCTGGCTTCGTAATAGCCAAGCTCGCCAAAAACCTCTTCTGCCGCGTCCAGGATTTTGCGCCGTGTGGCCTCGCCGCGTGCAGTGACCGGCACGAGCGCATTGCCAGTTTCCTGGTTCATATCTGTGGCCTGCTCTGTGTGATTATTTCTAGCCATAACCCTGGTCCTTCCGCCTTTCAATCTCACTTTCATTTTGCCATAGCTCTTATGTAGTTCTGGATAGACGTGCCTGTTCACAAACTTTTTGAACCTGATCCTTCCCCCATTATAGCATTGCCGCTCCATGCTTTCTTCCTGCTGCACTCGTACTCGCTTCTGGGCTTCACCTGGAAGCAACGGCTCTGTGTTAGGGATGAGGTGATATCAGGACGGGATTGCAATTAAAGCTTAACCGTTAAGTGAGTGCGTGTGTTACAATCATAGAGAACTGCGTTGTTTCACAGGGAGGCGTGAACATGCACTTTCTCAATCTGGGTGAATGGCTGGCTCAGCGCGAACAACTAACTCCCCATAAAATCGGCTTGATTGATAGTGAAACAGGCACTCGTTTGACGTATCGAACGCTCAATCTGCGCGCTCGCGCCCTCGCGGCCTATCTAGCACAAGGCTATAGTATTCAGCAGGGTGATCGTGTAGCAGTACTCGCCCTCAACGCGCCTGAATATCTGGATGCTTTCTTTGCCTGCGCATTGATTGGAGCGATCCTGGTGCCGCTCAACTGGCGACTGACCATACATGAGCTGACCACGATTTTACGTGATTGCGAACCCGGGTTGCTTCTACATGACACCGCTCATACCACCCACGCCCGCGAAGTCACCGCTGCGCTCAATAGCGATATTTCAGTGTTGCCATTGTACTCATTCAGTGATTTTCCAGGAGCGGATACAACCCTGGCAGCGCAGGCCAGGCCGTTCCAGAGCGTGAATGGCGAGGAGCCGGCGGTGATCCTCTACACCTCCGGCACTACCGGCGTTCCCAAAGGGGCAATGCTCTCGCACCGCATGATTACCTGGAACGCCATCAATACACAGATCAGTTGGGGATTGCGCGATAGCGATATCACCCCAACCTTCGCACCCTTCTTTCACGCGGGCGGACTGAATGTTTTGACCACGCCGCTCTATCACCTCGGTGGTACCATCGTGCTGCTGCGTACTTCTGATCCACAGGCGATTCTGCGCACCATCGAGCGCGAGCACTGCACCATCGTCTTCGCTGTCCCCACTGTCTTCCAGATGATGATGGAGCACGCGGAGTTCGCAACCACCAATTTCGCCAGCGTGCGCTTCTGCGTAACCGGCGGTTCCTCCTGCCCATTGTCGGTCATCCAGGGATACGCCGCTCGCGGCCTGGAATTTCGTCAGGGCTACGGGTTGACCGAGGTGGGCGTAAACTGCTTTAGCCTGGCACCCGAAGATGCTACGCGTAAGGCAGGCTCCGTCGGACATCCCATTTTTCATTCGCGGGCACGTATTGTGGATAGCGAGGAACGTGACGTTGCACCTGGAGAAGTCGGTGAGCTGATCCTGGCCGGTCCTCATGTGTGCTCTGGCTATTGGAAGCATCCCGAGGCCACGGCGGAAGCCTACCGCGGCGGCTGGTGGCATACTGGCGACCTGGTACGTTGTGATAGCGAAGGCTATTATTACATCGTCGGACGCAAGAAGGATATGTTCATCTCGGGCGGCGAGAATGTCTACCCCGCCGAGATTGAGGGAGTGATCGCCACGCACCCCGGCGTACTCGAAGTGGCCGTTATTGCGCAACCCGATCCTCGCTGGGGCGAGGTCGGCCTGGCAATCGTCGTACCGCGAGAAGCTGGCAGCCTGACCGGCGAGGAGATTCTCGCCTACTGCGCCGACAAAGTGGCGCGCTACAAAATCCCCAAAGTCGTGTACTTTACTACTGCTCTTCCTCGTAACGCTATGGGCAAGGTGATCAAAGGAAAGCTGGTGCGGGAATTTGTGAATCCCTCGTAAAAAAATTGTAAGAGCTACCCATCGAAAAAATAGCTGAGGGTGCATGGATCATCCCGGGCGAAACTCCATTGATATGGTACATTATTACTGACGGAACGTCGCTTTATTTTCCGCCGGCCTTGACAGGAGAAAAACCATGCCTCGAATCGCTATTGTGGGCGCAGGAATTGCAGGGCTGAACGCAGCTCTTACTTTGCAGGACGCTGGCCTCTCGTGTGACATTTATGAAGCGTCCGACCGCATTGGCGGTCGCATGCATTCCGACACCACCACCTGGACCGATGGCATGGTCAGCGAATGGTGCGGCGAGTTCATCGACGGAGACCATGAGACCATTCGCGGCTTGATCAAGCGCTTCGGCCTCAATACCATCGACCTGGGATGGGGAAGAGCAGACAGGGCACAAAACCTCATGTATTTCCTCGACCACTATTACTCAGTAGAGGAGCTGGCTAGAGACGCCCAGACGCTCGCTCCACTCTTACAGCAACAGGTACAGGAGGTTGGCTTTCCCACCACCCACACCCACTATACCGAGGCGGGCTACAACTTCGATCATCTGAGCGTATACGATTGGATCGAGCAGTACGTCGAGGGCGGACACAATACGCCGGTGGGTCATCTGCTGGACACGGCCTGCACCGGTTTCTACGGCCTGGCTTCAGGCGAGCAAAGCTCGCTTAACCTGATCTACATGTTTGGCTCGCGAGGCCCGCTAAGGAGTTCGAGCGCGCCCGGACCGCTGCAAGGAAGCTGCAAAATTGTAGGCGGCAATGAGCAACTGCCGCAAGCTATGGCCCGCAGCTTACCGCAAGGCTGTATCCATTTGCGCCATCAATTAATGGCCCTCGAACGAACGAGCGATACTTTGCTTACCCTGACATTCGCCACTGCCGAAGGCTTATTGCAGGTGCATTGCGATTGCACGCTCCTCGCCTTGCCGTTCAGCACCTTACGTCGCGTTGATTATCGGCGGGCCGGATTTGATGAGTTGAAACGAACTGCTATTGAAGAGCTGGGCTACGGCACAATCTCCAAGCTTTTCTTGCAGTTCGACATGCCTTACTGGTTTGAAAATGGCCCCTGGCCCCATCCTCATAGCGGCTTCATCATCACAGACCTGGATATTCAGACGCTCTGGGACACATCTCTTGATCAGACAGGCACAAGCGGCCTGCTCGTTGACTATACAAGCGGGCACAGAGGGGCTGCTTACGCACCACCAGCCGCTTTTTCCACAGCTGCTGACTCCTCGACCATCCAGTTTTATGCTCAAAACTGTCTGCAACAACTGGAGCGCGTTTTCCCCGGTATCAGCGCCCATTACAGCGGCAGGGCTGCGTTAAGCTACTCTGCTGGCGATCCCTATCTGCTAGGCAGCTACTCGTGCTGGCGCGTCGGGCAATACACGCGCTTTGCCGGCTACGAAGGCGTGCGCCAGGGGCCGATCTACTTCGCGGGCGAGCATTGCTCCGTCGAGTTCCAGGGCTTCATGGAAGGTGCAGCCAGGGAAGGAGCTCGTGCGGCCAGGGAGATTGTCGCGGCTCATCGTTGAACTTACAGTACCAACTGTCTCAACCTTAGGAGTGCTCCAGGCGCAAAAAAAGGATGCATCTCAACTTATTCAGCTCGATTTTCTCGTAGCTTTGATTGTGCGGTACATCGGTATATGCAAGCTGAGTGAATTAAAAACGCCATTCTGCTCATCGGCAACATGAACTTCGACCTCCTCATCCTCGCTTGCGTAATAGGTGGTCCCACTAATTGGCAGTAGGCGCTCTTCGATGAAGCCTCGTAGCATGAGTCCATCTTCAGCCCGTTCTATTTCTATCGGGAAGCCGTCCTCGGCGTCGTATATCCCCACTACCTTATCGAACAGCGCCGGGCTCAGGGTCACAGGAGAACGCTTTGCCACAGGAATAGCGAAGAGGATCTGGGCTATTTTACGGGTAATTTTTTCGACCGCGATGGCTGTCATATTTGCCAACACCACGATCATCGCCTGATCGTCGATAAAACGCGCCATGAAGGTATGGAAGCCAGGAATGCCTCCCGCATGACCAACAAGACGATGACCCTCATAGGAGGTAACGCGGAAGCCGAAGCCATAATCCTCTGTCTGACCATCAGTCAGTTGAACCGGAGTATACATCCGTTCTTGCGCTGCTCTATCAAGAATCCGCTCTTCACGTAGCGCCGCATCCCAGAGGATCAGGTCCTCCACTGTTGAGCCGAGAGCTCCTGCGGCATAGACAATCATCATATTGAGGTAGTCTGCCTGCTGGTATCCTTGCGGTGTTTTCTCATATCCACTGGCTCGTTGTGGAATAACCGCATTGTGATGCATATAGTAGGAATGATTCATCCCCAGTGGCTGAAAAATATGTTGCTGGATGAATTGCTCATAGCTCATCTCAGCGACTTTTTCAATGATTAAGCCCAGCAGATGATAGCCCGAGTTATTGTAGAGGAAGCGGGTCCCAGGTTCGAATTCAAGCGGGAGATCTTTGAAGTGAGGCAAAAGCTCATCAGGAGACAGATCCTTTTTCGCAATGTCTGGTAGGAAGGTGTCGAGCGAGGTATAGCTTTTAATGCCAGAGGTGTGATTGAGCAGATGAGTAATCGTAATCAGCCGACCGTGGGTTGGATAGTCTGGCAAGTAGGTTGTTATGGAGTCGTCGAGCCGTAACTTTCCCTGAGACTCTAGCAGCATAATCGCTGTTGCGGTGAACTGCTTGGTGATGGAGGCAAGACGAAAGACGGTATTGGGACGAATAGGGCAATGCCATTCCAGATTAGCGAACCCATAGCCCTTGCTATATATTGGCTGACCACCCTTGACAACGGCTATGGCAACGCCAGGCCCTTGCAAATCGATCTCCTGACGCACGATCTGATCAATTTCGCGGTGCATATCGAATTCCCTTTCATGCTTGCGCTAACCTGCGCTTTTGAGAATCCTCATCCCTACTTGACCTATGTGGTATAATTGCTTCGCAAGCTGGCGTAGCTCAGTGGATAGAGTACTCGCCTCCGAAGCGAGATGCCAGGAGTTCGAATCTCCTCGCCAGCATTATATTCCTTTTGAAAATTGGAGTAAAGATGATATTTGTAGATTTTAATGCTCATACTTAGTTTCCCTGTAGTGGGAGGGACAGCCAGCCAGGGGAAAAATCTTTTTCAGATTAGTCATGGGGGGAACAGACTATCTTTCAGCTACTGAGCTACGGGAACTTCACACAAACTATACCACAAACGTCAAGCATCCTCAAGCGTTTTTGCATGTAAACTCCGCTTGCATGCCCTCTTTTAAAAAAAACTGAGAGATGGGCAAATAGTTCCCATCTCTCAAAGAAAGAGTTACTTTATTCTCCTGTCTCCGCGATTTTGCCAAGCTTGGGGATCTCACCCTCATTCTCCACCGCGAAGAGGCGGGCGAAATCGTCAGGCAGTTGCGCGCGGATATCCTCTATCTCGCCCATCGTGACGACTCTTGCGGAAACCTTCACTTATAGCACAGATGGCCCATCAACATTGAGGCCCATGTTTAGAACCTTGCGTAAAGAATTGACCTTTGTAGTTCTCCCACTGATCCAAGCTCAAATAGCAGGTCTCCTCTGCAAAGGGTTGAGTCTGGAATTCTTCCTGCATCTTTTCGTGATTGCCTGAACAATTGCGTGTACTCCCGGCTGCGACATAACAGTTGAAGCTATATTGGGGTTTACCTACACTATACCAACCACCGATATTGCCCCAGGTTGTTACTCCCCAGTAGAGGATCGTTGAGTGGCTGGTCACGGTACTATTGTTCCAGCACCACGTCGTCTTCATACGGACCCATATGAGCGTAACCGCCGATACATTCCCATCCGATTCGCTACTTTGTTGAGTTGTACAATGTGTGGTGGCTACGCTGGCCGCATGGGCTCCGCTTCGAGCTATGTTGGAGAACACCAGAGCCCCGGCTAAGACAGCGATCACGAGAACCCCATTGAGCAGGGCAAGAAGCTTGCGGTTCTTTTTGTGGTGGTCTTTAGTTGGTGGCGTTTGAAGCATCAATCCATTCCTTTCCTTATTGGCGAGACGAAAGCGAACGAGTCATCGCTCCCGCTCCCCTTGTTTTTGCTGTGGTATAATAGTACGTTTGTCATTTGAACCAATTCTTTTCACATTTGACAAAATTCCTGGTTCTCGCCATGAAGAATACCCGAGAGAGGTCATGGCGAGAACCACTAACTCTCGTCTTTGAGTCGTCTCTGAGTCGCCTTTTCCTATACCCTCAGGCTCATCGAATGAAATCAGAGGTGATAGTGAGGGCACTTCATAACTCACCATTCTCTCTCTCATCACTTTTATTTATAGCCATACATTGAAAATCGTTACTTTTATGCATTGACGTCTATCTCTTCCATCTGCTAAGCTCTGCATGGCGAACAACAAGTGGGGGAGGATGTATGCATTTACAAATGCCACAGCGATTTCAAGAACAATGGGTACGATATAGTCTTTCTTTGCGTGAGACGATACCTTCTCTACAATCCCTACCACCTCCTGCAATCGTTAACCGGCAGCTACCGCTGCCGGTAACTCCTCCCCCACAGTTGCCGCTTGTAACGTTCGATCAAGAGCCAGAGCAACCATCGAGTCCCTCCGCTCACCCCAAAAAATACCTGCTCTGGCGTCTACTAGCGGCTGCGACGGTGCTGGCGCTGATGGCTGCGCTTTACTTCATCTGGCACCCTGCGCCTACCGATACGCCATCTGCCAGTATCGCACGGCAAAATTTCAGCAGCGCGTCCGCGCCATCCAGGGTACCCTCGGCTGCCACGACCTCAGGGACGGATAGCGGCGGCACTATACAAGTCTATATTGTGGGAGCAGTAAAACATCCAGGGGTCTATATACTGGAAGTAGGCGCTCGCACCTATCAGTTGCTCCAGGCAGCAGGAGGGCCACAGCCAGACGCCAACCTCGTTGCGCTCAATCTCGCAGCCAGGTTAAGTGATGGACAGGAAGTCTATGTTTTCCGCCTGGGTGAGACGCCGCCGACATACCTGGGAGGCTCTCCAGGGACGGCAGACAGTACTAATACTACCCTGGTCAATATTAATACAGCGAGCGTTGACGAGTTGCGCCAGCAATTGAATATCAGCAGCAAAAATGCACAGGCGATTGTGAATTACCGCCTGCAACACGGCGATTTTACGTCCGTAGAACAGTTGTCGCAAATCCTGAGTAAAGCGACTTATGATAAAATTAAAACTCTGGTGACAGTTTCATGAGGATCTCAAGATGCTTTCAAACGGTATTCTCTCTACAATCGATACGGTTGTCTGGATTGTGTGCATCCTGCTAGGAATAGCTCTGGGTGCGTTCGCGGGACGTTTCGTTGGCGCGCTACTCGGCTGGATGGTCGCGGGGTCGATGGATGAGAGTCTTGCCAGCGGCGGGCGTGTTGGCAGAACGATAGGAGGCATTGCAGGAATCGCGTTGGGCGTCGGGCTGGGTGCCTATGGTGCGCTCCAGACTATCATGCTCATTGCTCACACCGTTACCCACTAACAATTATCCAATACAACATAACAGGCCAGGTTGAGGGATCGGGAGGGATCATGAAGGAGCAGGGAAAAAGGCCATCAGTCGGTACAGGGATCGATTTGCAAGGGCTTATGCTGGTGGTTGTGGCTAGCGCGTGGCTGGTTGGCATTTTTAGCGCCTCCCTTTTATCGTTGCCTCCCGTGATCCTATTTATCGGCGGAGGAGCCGCGCTTATCGGCTCGTTGCTTTTCTGGCACGATAAGCAGAGCCGATATATGTTGCTGCTCGTCTCCTGCATCATACTCGGCGCCTGGCGCTACTCCATTGCAACACCCAGCAACGATCCCCAGGCTATTGCTCTTTTTATTGGCTCCGGCTCACTGCAAATACGAGGCACCGTAGCCGATGAGCCCCAGTTCCAGCAACGCAGTCGCTCTCTGCTGGTTACGGTCAACAGTGTCAATAGAGGTGCCTCCTGGCAGGATGCTCACGGACAGATAAGCGTTCTCTTGCTGGGAACGGTGATGGCGAATCCCTATGGCCCCAATTATGGCGATACAGTTGAACTTCAGGGAAGGTTGCAACCTCCCTTACCTAATAGCGCACCCGGCACATTCGCCAGCATGAGCTTCCCGCGTATCAGCGTTACAGGCAGCAATGCTAATCCCTTGCTGGCACAGCTCTACCAGTGGCGCATAACGCTGGCAACCCTGCTCACGCACTTGCTTCCCCAACCCGAGGCTGCCGTGCTAATCGCTATTCTGCTCGGGCTGCGCACACCCGCTATCCAACCTCTCGCCAGCGCGTTCAAGGTCACAGGAACGGTTCACCTGATTGTCTCCTCGGGCTTCAAAGTAACCATCCTGGCGGGGCTTGTCGCGAGAAGCACATCATGGCTATATGATAAGCAGATAAGAGAGCAGCTACCGGCTCAGAGGTACAAAAGCTGGCGCAACTGGCTATCGCTGGGGCTGGTGATCATGGCAATCGGAGCCTATACCGTTCTCAGTGGAGCGGGACCGGCAGCGGTACGAGCAGGCGTGATGGGAATGCTGCTGGTGATTGCTCCTCGCCTGGGCCGCACGTACAATATATACACAGCTCTGGCGATTGCAGCAGTGCTGATGAGCCTGTTCGATCCCTTTGTGCTATGGGATGTCGGCTTCCAGTTATCCTTCCTCGGCACGCTGGGCATTGTAATGCTCACACCTTATTTCCAGAGGGCGTTCCATCCCATCGAACGCCTCCCTTTTGGGCACACTATCAGCGAGATTATAGCCGTCACCCTGGCGGCTCAAATGGCTACTCTGCCAATTCTAGCCATCACATTCAACGAAATTTCTTTTATCGCGCCGCTCGCCAATCTCCTGACCGTTCCCTTGCTCGGCATTTTGATTATGCTGGGAGTGTTGCTCTGCGCGACCGGCTTGCTCCTGCCGTTTGCTGCTCCCCTACTCAGTTGGGTCGCATGGCCGCTGCTCTGGTACGTTATTGCTGCGGTGAATTGGTGCGCTAATCTTCCAGGAGCGTACATCACTGTTAACTCGTTTGATTCTGTTCTGGCATGGGGTTATTATGCGGCCCTGGCAATCTTCGTTATTTCCTTCCGGCGCTTTGTGCCACGAACACAGAAAAGTGCAGCCGGTCGGGCAAAGCAACCGACCTCTTTTCAGCTATCACGTCGTACCAAACGCCTCATTCAGCTAAGCGCGGCAATTTTGATCGTTGCGGCAACAGGAGTAACGGCGCTGGCAACTCCGTCTAACGCACAACTGACGATCACGTTTCTCGCTGTTGGTCCTGCCGACGCAACTCCCCAGGGCGAGGCTATCCTGGTGCGCACTCCTGATAATAAAACGATGCTAATCGATGGTGGCCCGGATGCAGCTTCGCTCTCGCAGGCATTAGATAGCCGCCTCCCTCCCTGGCAACGCTGGCTCGATGCTGTGGTATTGACAGCTCCCAGGCAGGATCATCTCGTAGGATTACAAGATGTTGTGGAACGTTACAATATTGGAGAGGTGATTGACGCAGGCATGCTCCATCCAACTACAACTTATGCTCTATGGAAACGTACTATTGATGAACGCAAGATACCTTATATCCCTGCAACCCGAGGAATGACTATTCCCATAGGCAGACAGGTCACGCTTCAGGTATTATGGCCGACCTCCCCGTTACACCAGGGGAGTAACGAAAATCGCGACAATGGCTTGATTTTCCGGCTGGTCGCCCCCGGACTGCATATGCTCTTGCTGGGAGCTGCTGCACAAAGCAATTATGCCCTGGAAGGAGTGCTGACCAGCACCGATATGAGCGACTTGCGGGCGGAAATCGTCCAACTTGTAGCGGAGAGCAATCAACCATTGCCAACGGGACTGATGGCAGCTTTACAGCAAGCTCATCCCAGGTTACTTGTGATTACGCCAGCCTTGATCGCTAAAAGGCAAAAGGCCGGATCAGCAGGGACAGCCGCCACTCCCGATGATATTGTTGCCCGATTATCATCCAATCAGGCGAACTGGCAAGTCATCCAGACGGCGCAGGTTGACCAGGTTGGCACGCTTGAAATAAGTAGCAGCATTACTGGCTGGAATATGAATATATTGTAATTCGCGTATCTTAGCGATAGTGGTAAGATAGAGAGTAAAGTAAGGATAGGATATTTAGCTATCGGGCAGACAAGTTCCAGGGGAAGATTATTTTCGAGATACATCAGAATGGAGTTTCTATGATTTGCGAACGTTGCGGGCAGGAAATGGCAGATAATGCGCTCATCTGCTCATTTTGTGGTACGGCAACTTCGGTAGCGAAAGCTTTTCCTCAGACGCCGCAACCGCCAACCCATTATGGGCTGCCGCCGCAGCCGCAGGTCCCGCCCTATCAGCAAGGGTACGCTCCTCAACCAGGGGTTGCCGGACAGCCTGGGTATGGGTATGCAGCACCTGTTCCGCCTCCAGTTCCCAACTATGCGTCAGCGCAGGCTCCGGTCAATTATCCTCCCGGTATCACAATTGTACAGAAAAACAATGGGGCTTTGATTGCAGAACTTATTCTCTCGCTTTTTGGCGTCTTTGGCGTTGGCTGGCTGATGGCAGGTGAAACAACGGTGGGAGTCATCCTGCTCATCTGTAGCGTTTTCCTGTACTGGCCCTTCATCATTCTCGGCACCATCTTCACACTGGGGCTTGGGTTGATCTGCATTGGTCCGCTAGCTATAGGAGCAATCGTTGTCAACGTGATCCTGCTCAATAGCAACCTGGACCGCAAGGCAACTCCCTTTGTGATCGTGCCACCTCCAGCTCCTCCCCCTCAGCAATACTAAACAGCTTGCGGCAAAATGTTCCACCCTGTTCCTATTTAGGAAAGGCCAGACGGCGGTATTTCTCCCTGGATTCCAGCCAGGCTTCATCCGAAAGACCCAGTTTTTCGCGCAGCGCCTCCGGTGGGACATTTGCTCGCAGTTGTTGGACCGCAAAGGTATCGCGCAGCAATTGCAGGGTTACCCGCTTCTGAATGTTGGCTGCCTTTACCGCCCTGGCAAGAATATAGTTCAGGTTGCGGTCAGTGCAGGCAAAAACTTCATCGGAGAGATGATAGAGCTGCTGGTATTTCCTGAAAATGGGCGTAAATTCTGCTGGCAGGGCCAGACGCCGCTCACGATGCTGCTTCCCGGTTGAGGCCGCGAAATGCACGGTTATCAGCGGCGTTTGCTCATTGGAGAGATCAACATGCTGGACCTTCAGTCCCATCACTTCTTCTTTTTTCAGCCCTGCATAGAGCACCAGGAAGACGAGGCAATGACAACGTGGATCGCTGGCCGCCTCAGCGAGCAGGCGCTGTATTTCGTCGTCAAATAGCAGTTCCGGCAGGGGCGGTAATGGACGTTCCAGCACCAGGCTGGCCGAAGGATCTTCCCTGATCACGCCTTCGCGGGCCAGCCACGAAAAGAAATTCTTGAGGAACGTCACGCGCCGCGCCATCGTTTTGGGCGCTGGAACCTGCCCTGGCGTGCCGAATTTTAGCTTCATCAGCCAGTCGGTTAACTGTTCTTTGGTGACACGCCCGACGGGGGTGTCGCCTCCCACAAAGTCCCGGAACATCTTCAAGTCCGAAAGAAAGCATGTGATAGTATAATTAGACTTACCGCGCAACGTTAGCTCTTGTCGGTACGGAAGCGCGCAAGCTGCCAGGCTGGACTGATCGGTAAGAGGGTTGGTACGGATCAACGGTGGGAAAGGAGTCTCCGCCGGATCGGCTGGCTCCGTAATCACAGTGGGAGCGCCAAAAAGGCTTGATTGCACAACAGTACTATCGTCAGTCAGAACCGGCTCCGGTTGCACTTCCTGTCGGGAGTCATCCTGCATCTATCGCTCCTTGATTGTAAATCATAGTTATAGACTGTTTTTTTCATTATAGCAGACTGCGCGGATAGAGCAAGCGTAACTCCCGACTTTTAAAAAAAATCTTTTATTTTCTTGAGCGACATCATGAGATTGAGCGTAGAATTTCTTCTGCCAATCTGTCCGGGCGCTGTAACGGGATATCGTGAATGGTATTGGGCATGCGTATAACATGGATATCGGGACATACTGTTTTGATCGTGTCGATACCTTCTTGCCGTGCCTGCCTGAAACCTTCCCAGGGCTCCCTCAACTGCTCCTGTTCCGCGACAATCAGTGTGACCGGACACTGCACCTGCCGATAGAGATCGAATGTTGGTTGATCCCACATGGCATCAATAATCTGGAGGTGATTCTCGAAGTCCAGGCGAGGAGCCACCGTATCATCGGGGCGCAGTTGCACAATATGCAGCATGATATCTTCAAGTTCAGGCGTCCATTGCTCCCCTAGAGGGCCGCTATGAATGCGCGCCAGAAACGCTTCGCGCGGCGTACCGGCAAAGCGCGGCGGGGCCAGGTCTATCCTTGCTCGCTCTCGCGTCCAGTTCGGGCGTGCCGAAAGCTGATTGATGGCACCATCGACCAGCACGAGGGAGGACACCTGCTCGGGGTAGGTGACAGCATAGTGTAGCGCGACCGCAGCTCCCCACGAATGCCCAACAATGACTGGCCGTTCGATCTCTAAAGCCTGCAAAGCTGCATGATCATCGGCCACAATCGTCGCGAAATCATAACCGGAGTCAGGCTTCTCGCTCTCGCCATGACCACGCTGATCGAGCGCCGTTACGCTATGCCCCTGCGCAGCCAGGCGGGGAGCCACCAGGTTCCAGATATGCGAAGCTGAGGCCAGGCCATGTAATAAGACCATCGGAACAGCGGCGGGCTCAACGGGGGACCAGCGACGATAGTGCAACTGAAGTCCATGAGCTGACACAACGTCATCTACCGGCGAGTTTGGCATGTGCAACTTTCTCCCTACTGCATGTATGTTAACAATAGCTGTTTTACGCAGTATATCACTTGCGAGCGATGACCACCCCGCTCAGGACCATAAAGCACAAAACCTCCCACAGAGCAAGGCCCTGAAGGAGGCTTCGTGCAGCATAACGCTGGTCTATATTAAAAAGATCCGGGCAACTTACTCGTCGTCGTCCAGATCTTCTGGCTCTAACTCATCGTCGATATCTTCCTCTTCTTCATCCTCATCCAGGTATATGAGCTCAGAATCATCATAGTTGGGAGGATAGGGCTCCTTCCGTATTCGAATAGTGGGTTGGACTTCAGGAAAAGGTTTTAGCCCATCGGGAGAGATGGGGCTATCCATTTTTGTCTCATAGAGCGGCACGTTTTCACGCACCAGCACTTCTTCTCCCATTGCTATAGATTCGAAACCCAGGCGGCGCAGGTCCATCACCATTCCCGGCCATGTGTCCGCAGAATCAATAGCCCACCATTCACGTCCCATATAACGCACAGATCGAACACGCAAAGGTCGGTTGAGATCGCCCAGATTAGCCAACAATGTCTTCGGTTTCTGTTCGGCCTTTTTCACGATGATAAACCGTCCCTTCTTTCACTAAGGCGCAGCCATATTGCTGCTTCCGACCTGAGTTTTTACCGGTTAGAAAGCATCCACTGCCTCTTTCTTTTCCAGCCCACCCAGGATGGAAACAAATTATGTACTAATACCATACCACATAAACCAGACCATTTGCCAGTCGGCATTTTCGCGGCAAACGGGCGGTAAAATAGTCTCTTCTCATGCATTCTACGAAAGAAACGCACCTCTTGTTGCTCAGATCAAAAGAGCCGCTCTTCTTCACAACCTGATTGACAGCATTTTGAAAACAGGGCATACTGCATATAGTTCAGTCAGGATGCGAGCGTTCGTTTATTCGCTGCGAAAGGCGCGGGATCATGAGTCAGCCAAAAAGAGCTTTTCAAGCCAGAGCCATCCCCAATACAACCTGGCGCCGTTTACGAAGCACTCCCAGCTACTTCTTCCTCGTATGGCGCTGGAGCTGGTGGCTCTACGCGCTGACCATCATCGTCGGCAATCCACCTCCTAACACCGCTGTTACCCGCACCTGCGATATCTTGCTCATTGTGACCTTGATACAAACACTGGTTGTCACACTCTACGCTCCTGTTTTCCAGATTCTGCTGCCACGCACACGCATCTTCCACCTGCTCTCGCGCCGACGGCAGCCACTGACGGAAGATGGAGAAGCTGATATTCTGGCCCCCCTGGCACGCACGCATAGCCCCTACTGGGATATTGCCATCTACAGCCTGGACGTCTTCATTTGTGGGCTGATCGTCTATCTGAGCGGTCCCTTCGGCGTTGATCCCCCCTTCGGCGTTAGCTCTCCTTTCTATCGCTATGGCATGTCCACAGCCTTCGCGGCTGCGTTTGCCTATCGCTACCGTGGCGGATTGGCGGCTGCGTTCGGCTATGATCTCTTCATCCTCTTAGGCATGTACTTCCCCGCACCTAATGCAACGCCCCATACGGTCACTTTGATCGACTTCCTCGGCTCTTTAATGGATGTGCCGATAGCGGCCATTCTCGCCGCCTATATGGCCTCACTCATCAGAAACTACACTCAGAGTAAAAGGCGAGAGCAGGACAACGTACGCAGGCAAACGGCCTTGCTTAGCGTGGGCGAAACGATTGTACGCGAAGCCAGCAATAGAGAGGCGCTTCTGCAAAAAAGTGCCGAACGGCTCCGCCAGGGCGGACATTTTCAGCGCCTGGTGTTGGCCCTTGTTAACCACACGCCTGACGAGAAACAGGAGAAAATTTCACAGCCAGCCATCGAAGCATGTATAGAGGTAGATGTAGATGTACCGAATCCGCAACTTCTGGCAAGAAATCAGGCGATCCTTGATGAGGTTGTGCGTACGGCTCAGAAGTACAATACCTTCGAGGCGTTTAACCGCAAAAATTACGGCGTTGCGCGGCTCTACCTACCCTTTTTTAAAGAGGGTGAGCTACGGATGGTCATCGGGGCCGAAAGTAGCCGCCAGACACCTTTTGATCCAAAACAAGAGTATTTCCTGACTATTGCAGGCGCACAACTGTTGGTCGCGCTCGACAATATCCGCCTTACGGAGCAGACCGTGGAGATGGCCGCGACACTTGAGCGCAGGCGCATCGCGCGCGAGATTCACGATGGTATCGCGCAGCTTATTTATATGTTGAGCCTCAATGCCGAAACTTGCTCTACCCTGGCTCATCGTATCGTCGCAGATCCCTCAGAAGATACTACAGCCGTTGCTTCCCTGGCGGACCGCCTGGATAAACTGGTGGCGGTCTCCAAACAGGCGCTGTGGGAGACGCGCAACTATATGTTTTCGCTCAAGCCTTTGATGAGCGGCACCACGACGCTGACGCAGATGCTGACCAACCAGACGCGCGAGTTCGAAACTATCAGCGACCTGCCCGTAGGCCTGGTAGTGACAGGTAACGAGGAGTTGCTGAACACGAACCAGCGCAACACCAATCAGTATGCGCAGATCGGCACCGCCATCTTCCGCATTGTGCAGGAGGCGCTCTCGAACGCCTATAAACACGCCAATGCGACGCAGATCCAGGTATCCCTGCGCTACCAACCTACGAGCATCGAAGTTGAGATTTGCGACAATGGACGGGGCATGGCTCATCATGGGCACGATCCTTCGACCGGCGGAGAGCTTGAGAGGATGTATTCAGGGCATGGGTTGCGCGGCATGCACGAGCGAGCGGCAGAGCTGGGTGGAAAACTTGAAATTACGCAGCTTCCAGCCGGAGGAGTAAAAGTATGGGTACAGCTTCCCGTCTAATTTCAGTACCCTCAAGCGGGTCGAGCCAGCTACCAGCCCCGCCGTCCCTTCGAGGAGAAGTATAGCACCAAACCTGAAGAAGTCAAGTGAAACTGCACCTGAGGAGGATTTGATGGCAAAGATACGCCTTATGATTGTGGATGACCATGAAATTGTGCGCATGGGGATACGGGCCGCTTTTGAGTTAGAAGCGGATATCAATGTGATCGGCGAAGCCAGCAGCGGCGAGGAGGCGCTGGCGAAGGTGAGCGTGCTGGGT
The DNA here is from genome assembly GCA_035293765.1 of Ktedonosporobacter sp. Classification (GTDB taxonomy): domain Bacteria; phylum Chloroflexota; class Ktedonobacteria; order Ktedonobacterales; family Ktedonobacteraceae; genus DASRHT01. The sequence continues at coordinate 66,490 of DATGMF010000091.1, read as the reverse complement.
CCCCAGGTGATCTTGATGGATGTGCAAATGCAGAATATCAACGGCATTGAAGCGTGTCGCGAGATCAAGAGCCAGCATCCCGATGTTGCTATTGTGATGTTTACCTCTTTTGCCGATGAGGAGGCCGTTTTCGATTCTATCATGGCCGGGGCCGATGGCTACCTTTTAAAAAATGTGGGCCGGGCGGAGCTGCTCAAAGCCCTACGTCGCGTTGCAAGCGGACAATCACTGCTCGATCCAGAGGCGACAAAACAGGTGATGGAGCAAATGCATGCTCTGGCAAACGGCACTGCACAGGGGCCAGGCGGCGACCTTACCGAGCGCGAGCGCGAGGTGCTGGCCCTGGTAGCGCGCGGCTATACGAACAGACAGATCGCCGATACGTTATATATGAGTGAGAAGACGGCCCGCAACCATGTAAGCCATATTCTGGAGAAGCTCGGCCTCTCGCGCCGCAGCGAAGCTGCCGCCTTCGCCGTGGAGCACAAACTGGTGCCACGGCGGGAACAGGAATAGTATTCTCTCTACAATAATCAGTATCCAGGAAGGATCATTATGGCAGAAGGAACCAATCGTCAATATTTACTCACTCAGCAATATAAAAACGCCTCCAACTTAAACGCGCGTATTGAACTGCATAAACGCTTTAGCGCCAGCACTCAAAACTGGTACGAGTGGATTCTTGAGCATTTCACCTTTGCAGACAATAGCCAGATCCTTGAACTAGGCTGTGGATCGGCAGAGTTCTGGCAGCACAATCGAGAGCGCATCCCCCGGGGATGGTTCGTTACCCTGTCGGATTTCTCCGCCGGAATGCTGGAAGATGCCCAGCAAAACCTGCGCCATAGCAAGCATCCCTTTACTTTCCAGGTTATCGACGCGCAAGCCATCCCTTTCGCGGATGAAAGCCTTGATGTCGCCATCGCCAATCATATGCTCTATCATGTGCCAGATCGACCCAGGGCGCTCTCGGAAATTCGCCGCATTTTAAAGCCGGGTGGGCATTTCTACGCTACAACCATTGGAGAGACTCACTTGCAAGAGTTAGATGATCTTGTAGAACAGGTACTCGATAGCGGCGTTTTCGGCGAAAAGTTGCGCCACGAATTCACCCTCGAAAGTGGTTATGGTCAGCTCACCCCCTACTTCTCGCAGGTCATGCTCGACCGCTTTCTCGATGGGCTGGTCGTTACCGAAGTGGAACCTCTGCTCGCCTACATTCTCTCCACCCGCGCCGGCCATGCTCTAAGCGAAGAGCGTATCCAAACGCTACGAACGCTGATCGAGCAGGAGCTGGCCGAGCATGGCGCGATGCATATTACCAAGTCTTCGGGCATTTTTGTAGCGCGTAAGTAAACTCAGGTTATGCAGGATACACACGCAAATTGCTGTAAACCACCTCGGCATTATCGCCGTTGTTGCTGGTTGTGGCGAGCAGGGCCAGGTCGCCTGATGCGTAGGTGGCATCCTGTATCGAGACGAGGAACGTGCCGTTGACATAGAACAGCTCGCTGCCATCGCGCATAATGACTTGCAGCGTATTTTTCGCCGTGCCGGTCTTTATGGCGGAAGAAGCTGTCCAGTCCTGCAAAGCGACATAGCCGGCGCCGGTACTGTAATTACTGGCGCGCGAAACCTTATAGTTCCCCTTGCTATCAAGTTCAAACAGGTAGCCAGCATAAGCGCCGAGCGCGTTCGTCTTCACATGAAAGAAGAGGCCGCCGGAATGCCCGCTCTGAATTACCATATCGACGGAGACCGTGGCATTGGTATAGCGATGGCCTGTCTCAAGGCAACCATGCAGCGTTCCCTGGCGCAGGATATCCGTTTGCGCAGTCACATGATAGCCATCTGTATTAAACGAGCAATCGGCGCTCTGATCCCACTGCGCGGCAACCGTGGCAGGATTATCAGCGTTATTTAACGCATCAGTATAGATAGCTTTACCAGCCGTCGCGGTCACGATCACGCCCGCCGTCGCCGTTACCTGGGCCTGCGCCGTCGCAGTCGTCCCCGCGATAGCCGTGGCAGTCTTATTGGTGGCTTCTCTGGTCGCATTAGCGGCCACCACCTGCGCCGTCGCCGTCAAATCAGGCGTGGCAGCAGGCGATTGGGCAGAGGTTGCTGTGATCGCGTTCTGTGAACCCGTTGAGCCAAAATTGGCATAAGCGCCGGTCAAGATAATGTAAAGCATCGGTCCCACCACAGCCAGCAACGCCAACAGGGCCAGCACCGTCAGCACGACACCTCTGGTACGTGCTGGCGATGCCCGTCTCCTTCTCTTTTCCGGCACTGCTGGCGGCATGAGCGCCTGTCGCTGATCATATACGGGATAATATTCGCCTGTTTTCCTGGCGGGAGTCAGAGGAGGCTCTGTGCGCAAGATCAGCGGCTCCTGTTTTGCAGGAGCGGTAACGGCCAGGCAAAAGGCATCGGCGAGTTCGGTTGCGCTCCCGTAGCGTCGCTCAGGATTTTTCTCCAGCGCCCTCAGCATGACGCGCTCAACCTGGGGAGAGAGGTTGGGCACGATTGTCCGTGGCGATGGCGGGAGCTGGTTCATATGCATCGCGATCAGGGCAATCTGATTCTCGGCTTTAAACGGCATCTGGCCCGTGACCATTTCGAAGAGCAGCACACCCAGCGAGTAGAAATCGCTGCGAGCGTCGGCCCTGCGATCCATTTCAAAAAGCTCAGGCGCGACATAATCGACGGTGCCGAGTACATCGCCGGTGCTGGTCATCTGAGTGGCATCGGTGGTGGTGCGCGCAATGCCAAAATCGGAGAGGAAACAATGCCCTTCGTCGTTCAGCAATACATTGGAAGACTTGATATCGCGGTGAATAATGCCTTGCTGATGCATGTAGTCGAGAGCGGAGGCAATTTCTCGCAGGTAGCGGCAGGTCTCTTTCAGCGAGGGCCGGGAGCGTTTGATGCGGGCGCGTAACGTTCCACCTTCCATAAAGGGCATCACGATATAATAGCGTGACACCCCATCTACGTTCGTTTCGCCGGTATCATAGACAGGCATCAGGTAAGGATTGCGCAGCGAGGCCATCAGTTTTGCTTCACGAATGAAGCGTCTGAGCATGCCTTCATCTTCACGTTTGAATACTTTAATGGCAACGTCACGCTGAAAACGAGGGTCGAAGCCCAGATACACATCGGCCATGCCCCCGCGCCCAATCAGGCGCTGCAATTGATAACGATCAAGGGTCCTTCCCTCTAAGCCTGCCATAGATAGCTCCAGATTTTATGGATTAGGGACAAACCGCCGCTCCAGCATCCAGCACGATCACCCTACCCTTAAGATTATGATACCATACCCCAAAAAAGGGAAGATACGGCATCAGCAAAAATTATCTAAAAAGCGCCTCTTCTACATATATTTACGTAGAAGAGGCACCCTTTGGACTACTCAAGTTTAAGATGAACTGTTAGATTTTTACGTAAAGATGGGACGCGTCATCGTAACGATAGGCAGAGTTGCCACGATGATAATGGAGCGTGCCATTGTCATCGGTGAGCCAGAGCAGTACGCGCGTATTGGGCGGCAGGTTTAATCCATAATGCCAGTGGTCGATCCCACCCGGGCCAGTAACGCCGAAGATCCAGGAGCCTCCATCAATATCAATGGTGTTCGGCATAAGATCGCTGCACGAGAGCGAATTGTCATCGTGGGTATTATCCACCTGGACATCGCACGCGCGCATGGTTGCCCCATTGAGCGAGGCATGTGGATCGGCGTAGGGATAGGTATCAAAGCCACGAATGACCTTGCGGGGATACATCGCCTGCGCCCAGATCCAGGAACCCACGTTCACAGGCAGGGCAGTTTGCACCAGGAGATGTATACTCACGGCAGGCGCGATCCGCAGCGTCAGCAGGCAGCCTCCTTTCCCCGAACAATCCGTTCCTAGCTGTTGCTGTGGCGGGATTTTAATCAGCGGCGTGGGCAATACCTGCTGCGGCGTGCTGGCCTCGATTTTGGTCACAACGCCGCCGAGAGCAACCAGAGGATAGTGCGGAGATAGTGGGAGCGTCATCCCGGGCTGTAGCAAATGGCAGTCCTGGCCGAGAGAGGCGTTGAGCGCCCGCACGGTCTCCGGCTTAATATCGCTAAAGATCTCGCCCGCATTCAACATATGCATCTGAAAAAGCAGAATCGAGTCGCACGAATCGCCATCCTGTACGGTATAGAGCAGAGAACCAGCTTGCGGCAGCCCTGAAGGAAATACCGGTAATGGAGTTGGCGTTGGCGGGGGAGCTGGAGCCGAAAGTTTATAAAAAAGATCGGTGATTGAGGGAACGACATTACCTCCCGCACGCGTTGCATACAGGTACGTGGGCACAGCGATGACTATAAGAACTGGCAATAAGAACAGAAGCTTCCAGGGTATGGAATGAAAGATAACACGCACATGTTCTGCAGGAGTGCTTCGTGGATGAAAACGGTGCGCCATGATTGACCCCTATCTGTATTAGCTTTACCCAGCAGCATTATAGCAGAGAATATACGTCGGAACCATCAACTAAAAACGCCATAGTACCTAGTTCTTACAATACTGCACTTACACTAATTTAAGCAATCTGTCTTTGTGATTGTCAGATAACCACAATAACGGAAAGCGGTCCGCTTCAATTGCCAGAATGATGCGGTCGGCCTCTCGCCAGGCCAGCTCATACTCCAGTGGAGTAACCAGGCCGCGTCGTAAAGCATCATCAAGCTCATCAACGTCCAGCAGATCCAGTTGCCCTGATGGGGACACATCGATATCCAGATAGAGATCATCGTACCAGAGGACCCCATCTTCATCTAAAACGTGCTGCTTACAGATATCGATATACCAGCGCACAAAATTGCCCTGAGCATCAAAAATGGAGGTAATTGAATAGTGCGCATTAAGAGGAAATTGTTGCAACCATAAATAGCCCTGATCGACAAGGCAGATACTTTGACCGGAAAGATTTTTCCATAACGGCTGGTGGACGGCATCGATACAGAACAGGGTGACATAGCCACAAAACTCCTTCTCATCAATGCGCGTCTGCACAAAACGCTTCTTCGCGATGCGAGGCCAATCCGCCCTGTCTGCCCGTTTGCGCTTCATAGTACCGTCCAACCATTGTCCTTGTTACGTAAACACATCCTACTTGCTAAGTATAGTGAATAGAACAGTCACAAGTCAAAATAACAAATAGGAGAGACTGTGGGATCTTCTTCGTAGGGACCTCCCACGATGAAGCGGGGAGCTACAGCGCGCCCGATTGATCGCCGTTCTCCTCCGCATTCGCAATATCATGTCACGATGAAATCACGGCAGAGTACACAACCAACAAGCCAGGAGTTTCTCGCGCCTGTGCTCGGGCTATTTAAAAGTCAAAGGATGGCCGAGCAGGAGATGAACAGCTAGCAGAGCCTGAGTTCTTTTGTTAACCTCACTCTATATGAGGAGCACGGGAGCAAACGCATTGAACTCGCTCATTGAGGCTTGCGAAGCATTATCCCTTCAATCGCTAGTAGATCCATCGGTGAAGTGCTAAAAGTTCTAATAGCTTGTGCCGGAGTGAGAACCATCGGCTCACCAACATTGAAAGATGTATTTAGCAGTGCTGGTATTCCAGTACATTGCGCGAAGCCACTCACAAGCCGATAGAAGCTTTCATGCAGATCTGGTGTTACTATCTGTGGTCTGGTGGAATTATCAACATGAACAGCAGCAGGGATAGTATTACGAGCCTGATCCAGCACTGGGTAGCTAATAAGCATAAAGGGTGAGGACACGTCATGTTTAAACACTGCATGGACTTCATCAAATGGTAAACTAGGGGCCAGCGGTCGCCACATTTCTCGTTTTTTGAGCTGGTTGACCCTGGTCAGCATATTTGGTTGAGAGGGATCAGCAAGCAAGCTACGTCCTCCAAGCGCACGAGGGCCTATTTCGGCGGGACCTTGAAAGAAGCCAACGATCTTGCCGTGTGCGAGTTCATCAACCAAGGCAGGCACAGGGTCCTCAAGGATCTCAAAGCGAATTCCCCATGCTTGGAGAAGATTAACGATGTGTTCTTGAGAAAAACGAGGACCACTGAATACATGAGCATTAGTGAGCCGGACCTGGTCTCCATATTGTCTGGCTCCGTAAAGCGCAGCCCCTAGAGAGATACCAGCATCTCCGCTTGCTGGTGGTACATGAAACCCTATCGAAGCCCCGAGTGTCTGTGCGAGCTTGCCATTTGCTACGCAATTTAAAGCAACGCCTCCAGCAAGAACAAGGTTTGAGTACCCCGTATCATGAAGTGCTCTCTGGGCCAGTGTCAAAAGGTCTTCCTCTAATCGCCGCTGACCCGCCAAAGCAATGTCTCGGTAGATTTGTGGATAGCCTACCGCCTTTGCATCAGCACGCCCTTCTTCCATTGAAAATCTGGGCAAGCGCGGATTAGGTGAGGTATTGGTATGCTTTTCTAATATTTGTCTCCATGCTTTCAAAATAGCTCTATAATGCTCTGCATCAGGGTCTGCTGCCGGAGATAAAGGAGGATGTTCTAAAAGAGACGGAAATGTGTAACGTTCTTGTCCATAGGCAGCTAAACCCATCGTTTTCCCTTCATCGAACAAAGTCATGCCCACAAAACGTGTTAAAGCCTCGTAGAAGAATCCTGGGGAATTGACAAATGGAAGAGACCATACTAACTCAAGTCCTGTGGTATTGCAACGAAAAACGCTGATCGACTCGCGTTCTCCTGAGCCATCAACAATAAGAGCTGCGGCTTCGTTAAATGGAGAGCTATAAAAAGCATATGCAGCATGAGCAAGATGGTGCGGTACGCGGTGGACAGGAACACTGCGGGTCCGAGGGAAGAGGACTGGCGGGAGTATGAGATCCCTTAATGCGTCTGTATCTGTGGGTTCAGGAGCATCTGGCTGACGGGTAGGCTCCCACCCAAACACAATAGCATCTATTTCATCAACCGAGATCCCTGCCTGCGTCAAGCACCAGGCAGTAGCATGATATGGAAAGCGTCCGGGAGCATGTTTTATGCGATAGAAGCGTTCTTCTTCTGCTGCTGCGAGAAGTTGTCCTTCTCGCAGTAGTGCGGCAGAAGGATCGTGACCATCCAATTTTCCATTGATCCCCAAAATAATCATAGTAGCTATGCTCCTTTTCTCTCGTTTTCCTCTTTATTTAAATTCAAATACTGCTATAGGAAGAGGCATCAGCAAAGATAAGGGCTGACGTGCTGAAGGAGTTACGAGTAGAAACATGCCAATCACAACTTGCAATAGAGCAAAGGGTATGAACGCTATACGCTGCCCTAGAGTGGTGACAAGTACGCCTGTCAGAAAAACGCTAATTGTGCGAATACTTGTATTAAGAAACGATGACGCCGCCGAGACCTGTCCTAAAAATGGATCTGGAGTTAACGTCTGTCGCACTGAACCAGCAACAACAAACCCTAAAGCAGCAGCACCATCCAGTACCATATTTGCAGCAAAAGCCATCGCGAGTCCATTGGCAAAGGCAAGCAGCATCAGAGCGATTGCCATGACAACTAATGTTATCCCTAATATATGGCCCCATTGTCTTTGCGAGAGGCGCCCTGCAATGAGAGTACTGGTAAGTAGCCCGCCTATACCAGCACCTGTAAGAATGATTCCTGTATTTAATGATGAAAAATGCAACTCATGTGTTGATAGTGCAACAATGAGCAAAACAATGGCACTCGTTTCGGCATTCAAAGTAAGCAGCGTTACTTGCGTCGTTCGCAACTGTGGAATCCGTGCAAGTGCTCGTACTCCTATGAATAAGTTTTGTAGTGAGGGTTTTTGCTTCGAGCGAGCCGCCGAGGTATGCTGAAAAGGTGGTTTGATAAATAGGAGAAGGGCCCCTGAGAATAAAAATGAAAGAGCATTAGCAACGATTGAAGCGCCTCTCCCTAGCACCAGATAAATAAAACCGCCTAGCGGTGGTCCTGCTATGGTCATAGCAGCATCTGCTGCTTCGGCGTAACCATTGGCAGCGACAAGACGTTCTCGCGCAACAATTGTGGGAAGAATGGCTCCCGCCGCAACGCGAAACCAAACATTGGCAATGCCAATAAAAAATAGGAGGATAGCTAAAGGCCAAATGAGATAAGCATTCCAGATCAGAAGTAGAGCCACTATGATAAAAAGCGTGGCTCGTACAAAATCCGCTGTCAGCATAGCTTTGAGAGGCGAAGTTCGATCAATGGCAACACCAATCCATAGGGCAAATAGGAGAGTTGGCAGTTGTTCTATTGCTCCCACAAACCCGGCAGTAAAAGCAGAGCCAGTAGCTGTGATAAGAAGATATGGGATTACTAGTTCCGCAATACGGTCTCCAAGAAGCGAAATCGTTCTTGCTCCAAGATAGAAGCCGAGAACTTTTTTCTGATAAATAGATGACTGTTTTTCAGTTGGAGGATATGCTTTCCCCATAAAGCTACGATCTCTTCCTAACAAACTCACAATCAGAAATCTGGGTCAGAGTACTGCCCACTAAAGGCTTAACCTCACCCAGATCTCTCTTGAAGACGTACGAATGTGACCTGCTCTCATTGATCAGAGATACTCAGACAAGCTCTGTAACACGCGTATTCACCAGGCGTACAGGGAGATACACCTCAATATAGGGGCGTGGTGGATGACCTTCCTTCACTTTCGCCAGCATTTGTTCTGATGTCATGCCCATCCAGGGATCCTTTTCACGGTCATGAGCCATGACAATGCGCGGTACAGGTGTCCGAATCGTAAACATTTTCAGCACGGCTTCTCCTGGACGCACCTCGCCATCATAGAAAGTAAGCCGCCCCTTTTCCGCATTAGCATAGTGAGCTTTGTACTGCCGCGCCAGCACACGGTCCTCGCTTCCAGGAGCTAGAAACATTCCTTCACCAAAAGTGATCTGCCAGGCAAACCAGCTTGAATCTGTCAAGTTAGTTTCGCTTTTGATGATCGACCATTCACCAGCATCTGGTAAATCGACGCGTACTAAGATGTCATGATCATTGGTATCAATGGTCCCCGTGATGAGCACTAGACGCTTCTCGACGTCTACAACGGCAGCCATCTCAACATCTTTGGAGCGAAATGTTGTCATACAGACTTCCCTTTCTTTTCTCTAATGCACCAGCTCTGTGTGAACTCATAAGAGAACACAGCGATCAAGCATAGGAGATACAGTTCTCTTATCAAAAATAAACTACTCTGACTTCTACCCACAAATGATCATGGCCTACAAATTTGGACTCGGAGACTTGATGAGCAATGCTACAAAGAGATGATTCATTACCGTGTCAGAAGCTACTCTTAGCCTATTACTGACTAATCGGGAGTATCGTGGAATTAATTCACGAGGATCTCCTGAGCGTAGCCCAAGCGCCTCGAAGTTCCGCTGTATATCATGACAATCTAACTGGCCTTGAGCTCTCTCCCATACGCCTCGCCCATAACTAAGCGCCTCGTCAGATGATATTAAAAATGCCCCTTGATGTAAGGCACGTTCCGTACGCAGAAATAACTCACCGGTAGTTGAAATTATTTCGTAAACACCAAGAGCCATAAATAGTGCTTCTATACTCAGACCAAGAAGAACCATTACTTCTTCTATTGTAACGGAGTCAAAAGAGTCCTGTGCCTGAGATGCTTGAGTCATACTTTCCTTTCCTGTAGCTGGACAAGATGAGATACGATACGATCAGCCGCAATTCGAGCGCCATCAATATTTCTTGCTGCAGGCCCGATAGATAAACTTGCCAACGAACCGCAGACGAATGCTCCTGGACAATTTAGCAGCTCAAGCGTCTTATCGTCTGCTAGAGGATATGGTCGCCCTTGATAAAGCGCTTTGCCCTCACTGATCAGAGGAGGAGAGAACACAGGATGCATTCCAAAAGCCGTATAGACGTGATTTGTATGCACTTCCATTCCATTGGAGAGTCTAAGATGTACTCCGTCATTATCGGGTTCTAAGTCGAGTACTTCTGTTTGCCGATAGACTACCAGACCCCCTTGTTCTTCCCAAGAGCGAAAGATTGGCTCAAACTCGAGCATGATAGACGCTCGCTGTTGTTCTTGAAGACACTCAAGACGTTGGGCAAGAGATTGACGAAGAAAATATGATCGGCCTTCTGGACGAAAGTACAATGCATTAACATCCGTGCATTGATATCTCTCTTGTTTACGGACAATCCATGTAACACGGATACCTGCTTCTCGCAGATTGAGCAGCAAATGAGCAGCACTCATTCCAGCGCCCACGACAACAGCATGTTCTATTTCATCGTCCTGTCCTGGCTCTTCCCAATGAGAAACTCGCTTCTTACTTTGTCCCCTCTTCACCCATTCAGGAAGTGGTCGTGCTTGATCACCGACAGCCCATATAACATTTCGAGCTGTCAAGTGCCGTCCATCAATATTAAGAACAAAATGATGCGGTCCAAGAACTTGAACACTATTCACATGCCCTCGCCGCACCTGATGTCTTATCTGATGTGCTTCTACAGCATGGCGGATATAAGCGCAAAATACGTCTACCGGCACAACAGATCGCTGTCCAGATTGAGCCATTCGGATTTCACCACGTTCGATATCTGTGAGATGACGCCAATTGACGCGAGCAAAATCTAACATTTCACAATCACGAACATATTCAGCCCCTACATGATGTTCGTATGGGCTTCTCATCACACGTTGTCGGAGTTTCGATATTCTAGAAAAAAAAGTCTCTGCCAGAGATGATGCCTGCTCAATAATGATCGTCTGATGAAGCAAATTACAATGCCACAACCGGGTTGCTAGCGCAATAGATGCAATACCGCCACCAATAATTGCAATTTCACAAGCATCTGGCAATGTCAAAGAAGAATCTATTGTCAAGGCGTCAGGTACATCACCATACAAAGTACGACCAATAGGGCTCTCTAGAAGATAAGGAGGAGGAGTAAAATAAAATGGCATAGAGCACTACCTCCTTCATTTACCTATCACATTGGAGAGCTTATACAAGTAATAGCGATTATTGGCACTTAATAAGCTTACAGAAATTTTTATGCAAAGTCAAGGGCATTAGATGCTTTTCCAGATATTAATTCGATTTTAATGATAATCATCGTTTAACCTGATAAAACATTAAAATCGAAGAGACACAGCTACAAAGATACCCGACAGGCAGCACATCACCCTTGCGGATGATGTGCTCGATGATGTGATTAGCCTTGAGCCAGGGCGGAATCGCAGGCTGATGCCGTTTTCGTCAGAGCCGCTGCGGCCTGGCTTTGACCGTTCAGGGTCGCGATAAAGTTGGTGGTGATGATATCGCGGCACTGATCCCAGGCCGGGATGATTGATGCCACAAAGGCGAATTTGAGCGATTGAGGGCCAGCTTTACGCGCCGGGACCTTGCTATAGTAATCCTGGAGGTTCGAGCTATCGAAGACCGACTTGCGTACAGGCATATAGCCCGTCTCGCGCACAAAGGCCGCACCCGCCTCAAAGCCTGTTAGATACTTCATATAATCCCAGCCCGCCACCAGCGAATCGGAGCTTGCGCCTGAGAACAGGGACAGGTTCGTGCCAAAGAGGACGGTAAACTGACCGGCGGGGCCTGGCGGAAGCGGCACTTCCATCAGCTTAAAAGCGTTCGCGGCAGCCTGGACAATAAAGGGATAGCTGGCGATAGTGCTGATCGCAAAGAGCGATTTCTGGGAGGCAAAATCGTTCTGCCAGTTAAAGTTCTGGGTGATATGCACCGCCCCCGACTTGACCAGGGGAGCCAGCTCGCCCAGTGCCTGTTGCGCGGCCTTGCCATTGGCGCCGCTGGCAAAAGCTGAATGTTTGCCATCAGCGGTCAAAAAGTCGCCGCCGCCAAAAAGCTTGTAGAGAATCGACCATTCATCCGAGCTTGGCGTAAACGAAAGTCCCCAGCGCGAGCCGTCAGCTTTCGTCACTTTGGTCAAATCAGCTTCCAGTTCCTGAAATGTTGTCGGCGGCGCTATGCCCAGTCTCTGCAACGCGTCCACGTTGTAGTAGAGCACCTCGTCGCTCTTATTAAAGGGCATCTCGTACTGCACACCGCCAATTTGCCCATCTTGCAGCAGCGAGGGATAGAAATCCTGCAAATCCTGCTGGCTCAGGCCGTTCTTACCAGCAATAAAGGGCTGTAAAGATACCAGCGCGCCCGATTGCTGATACTGGTTCGCCCAGTTCTCATAGACCTGCGCGATGGTTGGAGGGTTGCCAGCGGCGATAGCAGCCGTGAGCTTCGTCTTCAACGTGGGGTAAGAGTCATACGCCTGTAGCTTGACGTCCACATTGGGATGGAGCTGCATATAGCGCCTTGTCAGCGCCTCTAACGAAATTTTGTTGGCGCCTGTGGCAAACGCTTCCCAGAAGTTCACGGTGTACTTTTTGTGGGGATCAAGGCCACCGGTGTTAGTGGGAGTGCCACTATTCGATGGCGACCCACCGCACGCAGCCATGAGGAGCATCGTCATCATGACGATAACCAGGATCTTACGCGACCAGCTACGATCCATAAAATACCTTCCTTTTTGCTAAAAATAAGAACAGATGTAGAGATGATTGCTATCAACACACTCCGGCGCTGCGTGAAACGCCGACCAGTGGAACTGGCGCAAGTCATTAGCCCCGGGTGCTGCCCGCCGATATTCCTTCAATAAACTGACGCTGGGCCACAAGAAAAATTACCAGTACGGGTAGCGTTGTGAATGCCGCTGCCGCCGCCAGCCCAGTTGGATCGGTGCCATCAGCCGTGAGAAATGCTTGCAGGCCCACCTCGACCGGTCGCAGCGCGTCAGAACTGGTCACAAGATAGGGCCAGAGAAAGGCATTCCACGAGCTAATAAAGACCTGCAACGCCACCACCGTCAGCGCAGGCCGCGCCAGGGGAGCCGCGATCCGCATCAGATAGCCGAAACGGGTGCAACCATCAAGCTGAGCGGCCTCCCAGAGCGACGGCGGCAGTGAAAGAAAGAACTGCCGCAGCAGAAATATGCCCGAGATGCTGACCGCGAACGGGATGATTTGCGCCTGATAGGTATCAATCCAGCCCAGCGTCGAGACGATCAGGTAGCTGGGGATCAGCGTGGCCTCGGCAGGGATCATAATCAATCCCAGAATAGCCAGGAACAGGATATTGCGCCCGGGAAATTTCATCGTGCCAAAGGCGTAGCCCGCGAGCAGCGATGTCACCAGGGCCAGCGCCACCGTACAGCTTGCGATAAAGACGCTATTGGCAAAGTATTGCACCCAGGGAGCAAGGCTCCAGGCCCGCGCGTAGTTTGACCAATCCCAATCGGGAAGAAAATGCGGCACGCTATCAAACGCGCTATGGGTGGTGAGCAGCGATGACACAAATATCCAGTAGAGCGGGAAGATTGCAAAAAGCGATGCCACGCCAACGACGAGGTAGCGCAACACCATACGTAGCCAGCGCGGGCGGTATGCCAGGCGAGAACGAGTTGTTAACTTTGTAGCCATACGAAGCTCCCTGTTAATACTGATGCGTAACAGCCAGATTGCGCTGTGTCAGGCTGAGCTGCGCTACGGAGATAGTGAAAACCAGGAGAAACAGGATCACTGAGATGGCAGCGCCTAGCCCATCGTGGGGATTATTTGAGAACGCCTGCGAGAAGAGATACAGACCAAGCGTGCGAGCTGCGTTCAAAGGGCCGCCAATCGGGCCGACAAAGAGAAATACGGGCTGAAACATCTTAAAGGCTTCAATAGTGCTCAGCAGCAACACTACCAGCGTAATTGGCCTGAGCAGCGGCCAGGTGATATAGCGAAACACCTGCCATGTGTTTGCGCCATCAACGCGCGCGGCTTCCGCCAACGCAGGGGAGATGTTGCCTAACCCTGCCAGGAAAATCACAATGTTAAAGCCCGCCGACTTCCAGGTCGTATAGAAAATAATACTGATCAGCGTCCAATGCGGATCGCCAAGCCAGTTTACCGGCGGCAAATGCAAAAGGTGCAGGATTCCATTAAAGAGTCCATGATAGTAATCAAACATCCAGAACCAGATAAAGGTTGTTGAGACCAGGGGCATAATGAAAGGCGAAAAAATAGCCAGACGCCAGAAGGCTTTGGCTCGAATTCCCGATAGCAAGAGCAACGCCAGGAACAACGAAAGAAAGAGCTGTATCGGCACCGAAATGGCAACATAGAAGAGCGTTACCTGCAATGCCTGCCAAAAATTTGGATCATGCAACAGGAAATCATAGTTAGCCAGACCAATAAAGGGCTGATTGCCATGCACCAAAAAGTTCCACTTAAAAAGGCTCATATAAAACACAAAAACGGAGGGGGCGTACGCAAAAAGGCCCAGGATCACAAAAACTGGCAGCAGATAGAGGTACGCCTGTCCCGTCGATACCCATTTTCGCAAACGCCAGGCAAACGGACGCCGCTCTTGCGCCATTCCTGCTACTGAGAGAGGGACATTTTGCTCCATGTATTTCTCCTGGAGAGAAAATCCAGACTCTTCCATAATAATAGCTATACACTGTTAAATATGTGTAATCAAGAGGTTAAGAGCAGAAATACCGCGTAAGCACGTTTTGGCAGGACAAGCGCGAGGCCCCCGCCCATCTCCTCACCTCCTCTTGCCCCTACCGTTCCTCCCCGCAATACCACAAACACCGAGAACTTCATAGCGACCCACTTGAGCGCGTCCAATTCATTGTCTTCCCTTTCCCGGCACCAATATACCACCCAGATCATTCATTATATGTCATATCATGTCTTTCTGTATCTTCATAATATGTCTTCTTCACATCGCTTTTCTACAAAACCACGCCCGTTACTTGCAACGCTCATGTAATAATTCTTTCATCTTTCCTCTTGACTAACAGCTTTTTCTTCTGTTATTATTACTCTTGAGTTACGGCATTATTCTCTAGTGCCTTTGACTCCTTATAGGACGTTCCTGTCGTGTGTTGCTGTATTACTGTTGTCTATGCTGCACTATCCCGCACGACTGTGACCTTCTGATTTGCCCTGGGGAAATGGCTTCCCCTTTTACACTGATGTGTAACGGCAGTGACTATCATTCCTACACCTGTCATCAGGGAGATTCTATGCTGTTTTTCCATGTATTGATATCTACTTTTATAGCATCTTTCTGTTTACAACATCAGTGCTGTTCTATTATAGAGAGCGTGCTCGTTTTAGGAGAGCATGCTCGTTTTAGGAGAGCGTGCTCGTTTTAGGAGAGCGTGCTCGTTTTAGGAGAATGTTCTCTATGGCTCCTTTTGACGACGATCCTTTGTGTCTTTCTCCCAGTATACCGCGCAGGCGTGCCCTTGTCCCGCTTCATCGTGTTCTGGCGTCGCTGCTGCTTTGTCTGCTGCTGGGCACAGATATTCTTCAAGGGTGGCCGTTGGCGCTTCCCACAGCGCATGCTGCCGCGCTTCCCACCCCGACGCCTCCCACGATGACCTTGCAGAAATTCCTGTCCCAAAAGATCAACGACGGCCATCAGCATGGCTCTTTTCACTATCCCTCAACCGTACCGCCCATTCCAGGGGCCAGTCACGTCAGCAAGCCGCAGGCCCCACTGCCCAGCGTAGAACCCGCCAAAATGCAGACGGTTTCGCTGGGTGTGGATAGTTCTCTCCTGAGTACAAGCGGCCTCTCGACGCATGGTAGCACTGCTTCTGGCTTGAGAGGAAATCCGCTGCATGTGAGGGGCAGTGATGGGCGTTTGGAAGTGACCATTGCCCCAGGCTCGTTGGATCTTTCACATGCGACCGTCACTAGTGGCGCAACGCCGGTAGGACCCTTCACTGTACGGGTGAGTCAACTGCATGGACACCTGATCGGCTCCAGTAGCATTCTGGGCTCCTATCAGATTCAGATCCTCGACCACCTGGGACGTGTGGTGCAGGGCGTTCAACTTTTACAGCCCGCCACCATCGTCTATCACTATCAACCCTGGGAGATGAGTGATCTGGGTTTGGACCCGGGGCACATCCGGCTGAGCTGGCCCACGCTGCTGTAACAGGCGCATCAGCAGAAGCGGGCGGCAACGGCTGGACCCACCTCCACGGCTGGATTGGTCACGCCCATGACCCTCAATGCGCAGGCGCAAACGCTGACGGCGCACACGAACGTCCTGGCGTCTGTGCCCTTCGATGTCTCGGGCGATCCGACTAACCAGACGCCGCCAACGCCGCAGATGGCTTCGATGAGCGGCAACTCGGGTCAGTTGTCCTACACCTATCCCCTTTCTCTGCCAGCAGGCCCTGATGGTTTTGGCCCTGCCCTCCAAATGAGCTATTCCGGTGGGTCGCCTAACCAGCGCTATGGCAACGTGACCGATGACCGGCTCGACCCGTTCTATTGCCCCAATAATGCCAACAATCCCGATACCACCAAACGTTGCACTGGCGTCTATGCTCACCCGGAAGAGAAAGCCTGGACCAGCCAGGTGGTGACGAAGATTCAGGCACTGGGGACCGATAGCAGCGATCCCACGGTCCCGGCTCCAGCGACGACCTACAATTATAGCCTGGCGACGACCGGCAGCGATCCCAGTTGCAATCCGATCACGGGCACGGGTGTGCCTCCCCAGGAAGGCCAGTGTGTGCGCGATACCTGGATTCCCGGCTATAACAGCAACCATGTCTCTCAGCCCGATGGCGACTGGCAGGACTACTACCACAGCGAGTATCGTGGCTTTAACATTGTCTATGTCACCAGTATGGCCGGCGATGTGACGGCGGACTATTACTTTAGCACGGAAGCGTGGTATACGCCGCAGACCGATGGCCCCAACTATAGTGCAGGCTCGCTCTATCAAGAGGATGCCTATTGGGGCAATCAGCTCATCGACGGGCAGATCCTGCGACGCACCACTAACCAGTATCTGGGCACGCAGGGCAGTACCGTCAACGCTTGCAATACTGCTCTCAACGCGACCTATACGCCCTGCGAAGTGGTGCTGACCAGTAGCAAGACGCTCTACGCCGAGGACGCAGGCACCGACAACGCGAATGCGCCGTGGGTGGAACACGACTACACCTACGACGATATCAACGCGCAAGGGCTGATTACCAATACACCGGCCTATCACAACGTGCTGCAAGAGGTAATCAGCAGCAAGGATGCTCCCACGATCACCAAGAAGTGGACCTACCTGGTCAATGACCAGGTTGCCAACAATGTGCGCTATTATCATGTCAACGTGGTCAGTCATAGCGAGATCGATGATGATAGCGGCCACGTCTGGCAGTGTCAGGACTTCACCTATGATGAGGGACGAGCCTCAGGGGTGCCGGCTCCTGCTGCGGGTTGGGTAACGACAGCCACTGCTCATAGCGATTGCAGCCAGCAGAGCGCCACCGCCCTCAATACCTACACGGGCTATGATATCTATGGCAACACCGTCGCCACCGTCGATCCCCTCGCCGCCGCCAATCCCACGCTCTACAACGGCGCCAGCGGCCAACGCTTCGGCCAGCAGGGCACCTCATTCTATTGGGGTTTCAATGCTGGCAGCGATACGCCCACCGGCGAGATGCATTCGCAGACGGTGACGTTGGGCGGCAACGGCCAGGTCGATTTCCTCATCGGCGGCGGCAATGACAGCAATAACCTGTATGTGGCGCTGGTACGCGCCTCCGATAACAGCATCCTGTTCAAAGCCACGGGACAGAACAGCGAGGTTTTGCAGCGCGTGACCTGGAACGCTTCGGCGGACATCGGTACACAGGTCTACCTCAAAGTGGTGGACAATTCCTCCGGTGGCTGGGGCCATATCAATCTGGACGATGTGCATATCGCGGGGGCGAGCCTGCCCAATGCCGATTTTGAGCAGGGCAACCTCTCGGGCTGGATCGTGGTCAGTGGCACCGCCTTCCAGGATGCCAACGTGACCAGCAAGGCAACCGCCAACAATGGCTGTGGCCTCTCGACCGCTCCGGCGTATATCCCCAGCTCCTGGTCGGGGACGCGCTGGTACGCAAGCTGTACCACTTACGATAGCTTCGGCGTACGTCCCACCAGCACGAGCAATGCGTTAGCGCAGACCAGCACGACCACCTACGATGACACGCAGGGCGGCCTGCCCATCAGCACGGTCGATCTCAACGGGCAGACCACCACGATGAGCTACAGCTACGACGGCAACGGCAACCGCACGGTGCAGGCCAGCCTGCCATTGGAGACCGGTAGCTTCACCAAGCAATCGACCACCAATTCGACCTGTACCAGCAGCTCGACGTTGCCCTGCTACGAGGTCGATACCGTCTCCTCGCAGTATCCTGGCGCGGTCACCCGCACCTTCTACGATACGATGGGACGCGTGGCCGAGACACGCACCCCCCTGGACAGTACGCACGATCTCATCACCTTTACGGTCCATGACGAATCGGAGCGCGACGCGTTCCAGAGCCAGCCCTTCCGCGTGGCTCGTGGTACGACCTGGATCGATCCCAATGGGGCAACCGATGACACCGGCGCGACCCCAGGAGGGACCACCACCCTGCTCGATCCGCTGGCCCGCATCGCGGCGACCCAGGACCCGCTGCTGGGTTCAGCGGGCGAGCCAGGCATCCGCTGTCTGGGCACGCAGGTGACCGCCTGCTATGACTATGGCTTCGATCAGGTGGCGGGGACAGACACCAACTGGTATCACTGGCATTCGGTCGAGGATGCCAACAGCCACATGGTCGTCAGCTTTGAGGATATGCTGGGTCGCACCCGCTACGTCCAGTGGTACAGCTCGGATGCCTCTCCCAGCAGCAACGTCACCGCCCAGCAGCAGACCCAGTATAACGCGCTGGATAAGCCGACGAGCGTGACCATGACCGATCTGACGCCGCAGACAGGCCAGACCATCACCAGCGTCACCTCTACGGCAGCCTATGACGATCTGGGACGCATGACCAGTTCGACCGAACCGGACCGGGGCACGCACACCTTTACCTACGACGCCGATGGTCACATGCTCACCAATGTCTCAGGCACACGCACGCTGGGCATGAGCTACGACCTGCTGGGACGATCTGGCTGCGTGCAGGATGCTGCTCCCACGACCAACGGCTACGGCAATTGTAGCACGACGGCGCACGCGCTGGTGCAAAATGTCTATGACATCAGCACCCTGGGCGCCTCTGGCAGCGACTTTCCGGTCGGGCAATTGACCAGAAGCGTGGCAACCACCTATTATCCCGATGGCTCTGCCGCGACCGCGACACAGTTGAGCCAGCACGATCAGCGTGGAAGGATGGTCAGCAGCACGCTGCAACTGGGTGTGCCCGGCAGTTGGAATGTCACCACGGCCCTGCCAACCTATCAGGAGAATCTGACCTACAACGATGACGATCAACTGATGACGACGCAGACCACCGTGGGCGGCCAGGCCGGCTACACCTTCTCGCAAGCGTACGACAGCACCACCGGCCTGCTCACGGGTCTTTCCAACAACACCACTGGAACGGCGAACCTGGCAACGCTGGGCTATGATGCGCAAGGCGATGTCAGCGACGTCAATTTCCAGACGACCACCGGCACCGCGCTTGCCAACGATCACTTCACCTACGATGGCGATTTGCGTCCGGTCACTGCGAGCGCCACCTGGCAAAGTGGCAGCGGCTCGACCGGCACGATCTTCAGCCAGGGTCGCAGCTATGATGCCGTGGGCAATGTCACGAGCCTCAGCACGACGCTTGCAGCCGTGCCGGGGCAAAACGGCTCCGGCGGCAGCGAGACGCAAAACTTCTGTTACGATGAAGAGAACCGGCTGGTGTGGGCAGGCAATACCGGCACCCAGCCCGCGCCGGGCATCGGCACTTGTGGCAGTGGCACCCTTTCCAGTGGCGTGAGTGGCGCAGGCTACAACGTCAGCTACGCCTACACGCACCTGGGCCAGCTCTGGCAGGGACCGCTCAACGGCACCGGCAACTACCAGTACCTGTACTGTAACAGCACGACCCCGCACCAGTTGACCGGTCTCTACCCTATCGGCACCACCTGTAGCAATCTGAGCGGCGCGGTCTACACCAGCAGCAACGACAACTGGGGCAACGTCACCAGTCGCACATATAATACGGTCGGCGCCACGCTCTCCTACGATCTGCTCGATAATCTCGTGCAGTGGAACGCGGGAGCGAACAGCCAGGAATGGTATGCCTACACCACCGGCGGCAACCGCACGTTGCGGCGCAGCACGACGGGCAGTGGGACCACCATCACGGTCTACGCCTTGCCATTCCGCCTGCCAACGCCGCATTCGCGTCTACCTTCGGTCAGGCAGGCGGCAAGGAAGTCCTTCGGCCTCGAAGAGCACGTCTACAGCAGTAATGGCACCCCACAGAGCAGCACCTCCTACTATACGTTGGGCGGACGGCTGGTGGGCGCGCTGACAGGTAGTACGACGCAATTCTTCCTGACCGATGCGCTCGGCAGCGTGCTCACGACCTTCACGGCCATCGCTAATACTGCCGCGGTGCAAGGGAACCAGCTCTATGGCCCCTATGGCAACAGCCGTTACAGCCAGGGGTCGATGGGCACCAACAAAGGCTTTACCGGCCACTATGCCGATGCCACGGGGCTGGATTACTACAACGCGCGCTACTACGATCCGGTGATTGGACGCTTCCTCTCCGCCGATGTCGTACAGAGCGACCTGCAAGGCATGGACCCCTACGATTATGTCGGCGGCAACCCCGAGACCTTAACGGACCCGACGGGAGAGCGCTACGCCCAAACCATCGGTGGAGGAGATCCGGTCAGCGATCCTGGCTCCGGTGGTGGCGTCAGAGGAGGAGCGTGTAAGAGCTATATCTGCTATGCGCCGGGTGGGCAGGCCGTACCCAAGCCCAACGCCGGGCCGCCGGTCACGCCGTATTCACCGCCCTCGCATCCGGCGAAACCCAGGCCCCCGGCACAGCCGCACCACGCGGGACCCAGCGTCTCGCAGGTCACGGCAGCCCTCAAACAGGTCGCCGGCATTGCAGGCCAACTGCTGTGGGAAGCCATTGACCTGGTCTTCAACTTCTCGGGCATGTGGCACGACATCCAGACCATCACCGACCCCAATGCAGGCTGGTGGGACAAATTCCAAGCGGGCGTTGACCTGGGAGCGACCATCTTCACCGACATCAACATGCTCGATGGGGAGGGCGAAGCGGCTCGCGCCGCCGAAGTCGGGGCCGAGATCGCCGAGAAGGGGGTCGCCGATGTCGCTGATAAAGGGCTCACCGATGCGGCGAGCGATGTCGCCGATTGTGCTCTGAGCTTTAGCCCACGCACACCGGTCGCCACCGATCACGGCAAGCAAGCCATCATCAGCCTGCATCCAGGAGACAAAGTCTGGGCCTACAATCGGCAGACCGGCAAAATGGAGCTGCAACCGATCCTGCACGTCTGGATCAACCATGACAACGACCTGGTCGATCTGACCATCACCACGGCGGCGCGTCCCCCGCTCAAAGCGAGCCAGCAGAGCGAAGTCGTGCATACCACGCAGAAGCACCCCTTCCTCACCGTCGAAAAGGGCTTCCTGCCGGTGGGACAGATCAAGCTGGGCATGCATGTCTTGCGCGCCGATGGCAGCGTTGGCACCATCACCGGCTGGAAGGTGGTTCCTGGTAGTGCGACGATGTACAATCTAGAGGTGGCTCAGGACCACACCTATACCGTGGGCGATGGGTTGTGAGTGGGGTGCATAATGCAATATGTACTGTTAAGGATCTTGATCCGCTACATTCTCCTAGAACGTCAGAGAGGCGACCGGAATTAGAAAATCTCTCTGATCAAGAGCTTTTAGATTCTGTGAACAACCCCAAAAACGGAGATCCTATTCGGGTCAATACCAAAACGGGTAAGGTTATTGATGGCAATGGGCGCAGCTATGAACTCCAGAGGCGAGCCGCATTGCCTGGGAGCAGTATTACACCGGACACTCCCATATTTTATGAACCTTACACACCCAGTTCTATACCAGAGTCGTGGGAACAACTATCTGCCTCTGGTTTCTCATCAGTGGTAGTTGTTAGTTTTGTGGGAGAGCAAGTAAAGATTTTAACATTGCTCTCCCATATTTCAAGGAGGCGGGTATCCATGACAGAGAGGGAATATATTCTACAACTTATGTATAGAGCATTTTTGGACATTCGTGTTGCCGCATATTCACAGGATAGCCATGCCTGTTTTGTCCTCGCAGATATCTTTCACAACGTACCGCTACAAATTGCGCAAGCTGATCAGAATAAAATGACGTATGCTGACATGGTCGCCTGGGTGCAGCAGAAGTGCGAAGAGAAGAAATGTAAAGGCTGGCTTGATACCGCCACTTCAGACATCGTAAACAATGAGGCATCATCATGAGCAGGCTTAATACATTTCAGCGCAATAACCTTATTACAGGAACCCAGATGGCTGCTGAAATCCCATCATCTTCACCTGAATTAAGAGCACTTGTCGTAATAGGCTCGTATGTACAAACTGCAACTGGAGCCAGGCGACCCTCAAAATATTTGAACCGAGAGCAGGAGAATTTGCGTTTTTGGCTAAGAAAATCTGCGCCCATACTTACTGCGCGCCCTGGTAGATCAGGCAATTCAACAAATTATCGTGAGAATGGTTTCCCCGTGGCGACGGCATTGATGGCGTCCGATTTATCGCTCGGCCTGGCTTCGGCACTGAAGCGGACGCGCTCAAGCTCGTCGCCACGGAGGGGTATTCCCAGCATGATTTGTTCATCTACATCATCGCGTCCTTACGAATGCGCGTGAGCCTGCATGTGGGCATGGATGGCTTTTAGCATGCGTTCGGGCGTGAAGGGGAGTTGCCGTATGCGTATGCCTAGCGCGTCGGCTATGGCGTTAGCAATGGCTGGCGCCATAGTGTTTATAGCAATCTCGCCTATAGCTTTAGCTCCAAACGGGCCAGATGGATCGTAGGTTTCGATAAAATACGTTTGCATCTGCGGCATCTCGGTAGCAGCGTAGATATGGTAATCGTGCAGGCTGGTTGTGAGCAGCTTCCCTTGCTGGTCATAGACCAGTTCCTCGCTCAAACTCGCGCCCAGAGCCTGGGCGATGTTACCATGAACCTGACCTTCGGCGATCATTGGATTAATGACCTGTCCGGCATCGACGGCGGTTACGACCTTGACAACGCGAACGCAGCCCGTCGCGGTATCTACTTCAACCTCGACCCCCTGAGCAGCAAAGGAGAGCGGCACATAGGGAACTTTCCACGACGCGGTAGTCATAATATGCCGATTCTCGACGTAGAAGGAGTAGGCCGCGATCTGCTGAATCGTCATTTTCTGCCCGCCGGGAGCAACCACCACGCCGCGCCTGATCTTCAGCGTTTCGGAGAGCGTATTCAGCATACGCCCGCCCACCGTCAGAATCTGGCGACGCACCTGCTCTGCTGCCCTTTTCACCGCGCCTCCACTGACATAGAGAGTCGAGGCTGCGCTTGAGCCCATCTCAAAAGGGGTAATGCTGGTATCAGCAGTGTGCATCAATATACTTTCAACGGGCACGCCGAGCACCTCGGCAGCGATCTGAGCCAGCAGCGTCTCGGAGCCGCTTCCTCCATCATTGGCGCCTGCGAAAACATCGAAGGAACCATCCTCGTTGAGCTTAATCATAGCTCCCCCGGTACCCACGCTCACCGGCTGCGAACTATAAAGAGCCAGGGCAAGCCCGACGCCATGCCGTACCGTTTGATTGCTCACACGCCCGCGCTTCTCGCTCCAGTTTAACTTTTCCACCACTGTTTGCAAACACTGAGGCAGGCCACAGCTCTCGACCGGAGGAGCTGCGTCTCTCGCTCTTTTTAACTCCTTCGTCAGGGGATACTCGTCGCCAACCTTGATCCAATTTTTTCGCCGCAATTCCAGCGCATCCATGCCAAGCTGCTTCGCAATTTCGTCCATATGGCTTTCAAGCGCGAAGAACTCCGGCGCGGACTCGTAGCCCCGCGCCGCACCCATCGGCGGCTGACTGGTATAGAGTATCTCGGCTACAAAACGCATATTTGGACAGGGGTAGAGCGCCAGCGTTTTGGAGGAGGCAGCACCCTGAGTAATTAATGGATGCGTCGCGTAGGCGCCTGTGCTGGCGAGGAGCGCCAGTTGATTGGCAATGATTGTACCGTCGCGCTTCACTCCCGTTTTCAGGCGTAAGATATACTGTTGACGCGTACGGCTGCTGCGGAACTCTTCCTGTCGCGAGTAGGCCAGCATCACCGGTCGATTGGTAGCGACAGTGAGAAGGGCGCAGAGATCTTCCAGCACTATCTCCTGTTTCGCTCCCAGACTGCCGCCAATGTGCGAGCTGACAACCCTGATGCGACGAGAAGGAATAGCAAGCAACGAGGCAAGAACCCGACGAATATAATGAGGAGCCTCCGTACTTGTGCGCACGATCAGGGAATTATCCTCGTCAAAGTACGTGATGACGGTGTGATTCTCAATCGGCGCCTGCTGCTGCACCGGCACAAAATACTCGCCCTCGATCACCAGATCAGCCTCGGCAAAGCCGCGCTCGACATCACCGGTTTCGGCATGCAGACGTGCGGCAATATTGCGCGAGGCATCAAAAATGCCATGAGATTCCGCCTCCGGGTGCAAACGGGGAGCCCCCTGATTCAACGCCTGGCGCGGGTCAAGAATAGGCGGCAGAGGATCATACTCGACGCGGATAAGCTTGATGGCTCGCTCAGCGATCTCAGGCGTTTCTGCCGCGACTGCTGCAACGCGATCACCTGTATAACGCATCACATAATCCAGGCAGTACTGATCGACAATCCTGGCGCCTGGCTGCGTATATTCAACGCTGGCATAGGGTGTGCGCGGCACATCTCTATAGGTCAAAACGGCATGCACGCCCGGCAGGGTCTTTGCCTCAGATATATCGATATTACGAATAACGGCATGCGCGTGCGGGCTGGTTAAAATCTGCCCGTAAAGCATGCCTCGCGGCTGGCTATCGGCCACGAAAGAGGCTTTTCCGGTCACCAGTCTGGCCGCATCGATACGCTCCACCGGCTGACCAATGACTTGCAGATCGCTGACAAAAGCGGCGACCGTACCGGTATGTCCGGCAGCGATTACAGGGATTTTCGTCGTTGCCCCAGCCGCATTGCCAGCAACCGCCTGGCGCAGTTTGCCACCGAGCGTCGAGAGCACGCCGGACGACGTTTTCTCGGGGATCTCCTGGGCAGGAATCTGGTCGGGCTTGATAATGTTGTGCTCGGGGGGCATTACAACCTCGCCCCGCATCATCGCGGCTGCGCGTAGAACGGCCTGCACAGGTTTTTCATAGCCGGTGCAGCGGCAGAGATTGCCGGAGAGCGCATCCCGCACTTCGCTTTCGGTCGGGCTGGCATTTTCTTTTAGCAGAGCATAGGCTGCGAGCAGCATGCCGGGGGCGCAAAAGCCACACTGGACCGCTCCCACCTCAATAAAAGCTTTTTGCAGCGGATGTTGCGAGCGAGCAACCTCCAGACTTTCAACCGTGGCGAGCGTACAGCCTCCTGCTTGCGCCGCCAGCATCACGCAACTGGGACGAGGGACACCATCGACCAGCACGGTACAGGCTCCGCACTCGCCTGTTTCACAGCCCTGTTTGACGCTGCAATAGCCCTCGCGACGCAGCATTGTCAGCAACGATTCGTTGGCCGCGACATCCACGCTGGCAATGACGCCATTGATACGCAACTCGAGTTCCATAGTCTAGCGGCCCCTTTCCGATGAAACCATACCGCGCCAGTGCGCCACATTTGTCGCCTCTTCAAGCGCATGATATGCCAGCTTCATGCCACATACACGCCGATAGCCGCTACTGGCACGCGTATCTGAAGGTGGACGGAATTCCGCCATGCCGACGCGTAATGCCTCCAGCAGTTGCTGGCTATTCACCGGATGGGCTACAGCCTGACCCACGAGTTGGCGCTCAACGCCGTGGACGCGAACGGGCTCCATATTCGCCCCTCCGAACGCCAGGTGGACGCGTCGGTAGCTCTCATTCTCGATCTCCACCAGGGCCGCCACGTTCAGCAAGGCAACATCTGAAGGCGTACGCGCAATGCGCGCAAAGGATATGCCGCTTTGTAGCCCTGGGCGAGGAACCACAACCTCGATAATAAGCTCGCTTGGGCGCCGCTCCATGCCAAATGAGCTACAGTTAAGACGCCGTTCTTGCTTTCCCCTATAGACAACGCCCGAAAGCCCCAATCCAGGGCGCTCGGAGGTTCCGGCGCTAAGGTTGAGCTGCGTTTTTGAGCCTGAACGCACCACCACTTCAGCATTTAACGCCACCAGCGCGGTCAGCAGATCGGCCTGGGAAGCAACTCCCGCCCCTAATGTTCCGCCAATGGTCGCGCTATTACGAATTAAGCGCGACGACGAAGAGGCAAGGGCCGCACGCGAGAGCAATCCTGTCGCAAACTCTTTGAGCAAGGGGGCATCTACCATACTTTGTAGGGTCGTCATGGCTCCGATGCGAATGCTGTGCTGGTCCTCGGCAATATAGGCAAGCCCAAGATCGCGCAGATCAACCACAGCTTGAATGGTCTCATCCTGTAAGCCCAGCAAACTAGTGCCTCCGGCCAGAGGGACGGTCTTCGTATCGGGACGCCCTAAGAGGAGTAGCGCATCATCAATGTGCTCTACCCAATGATATTCAACGAGCTCAAGTAACATACAAATTACCTTTGTAGTGGCAAGAGAGTGAAAGTTTCCACATCTACCAGGCCATGATCCGTCAATTTGAGCGCCGGGATCACAGAAAGAGAGAGAAAACTCAACGTCATACAGGGATGGTCTAACGTGCAACCAAGTTCAGCAGCAGCTTCGTCCAGGGTTCGTAGCAACTGCACAAGTTCAGCCACGGGGAGAGGCGAAACCAGCCCACCCAGTGGTAACGGCACGCGGGCACGCACCGCCCCATCCACCACACAAACGAAACCACCCCCCATTGCTTCCAGAGCGTAGGCCGCCCGCAAAATATCGCTATCGTTCACGCCAGCAACCACCAGATTATGGGCGTCATGCGCGACGCTTGAGGCAATCGCCCCCCGCTTGAGGCCAAAGCCCTTCACCAGACCCAGGCCAACGCGCTGAGATGCATGATGGCGTTCGATTACCGCCAGCTTGAGCAGATCGCGTTCAGGATCGGCGACGATCTCGCCATCGCGGATCAGCGCCTCCATCTGTAGATGTTTCGTGGTGATCTGCCCGGGCTCGATCCCGATGACCTCAACCGGACCTGGCTTGCCGGGGATACGCAGATGGGCCTCGGAGATATCCCCGATGCGCACCGTTCCCGTCACACCAGCAAATGTGGAGGATGGCGTCTCAACCAGGAGCGAACCCTGCCGGGCCACCAGGAGACCATCTTTGTAGACCGATTCGACCTGGAAGGAGTCCAGATCATCCAGCACCACCATATCCGCGATGCAGCCAGGCGCAATCGCGCCGCGGTTATATAAGCGGAAGTACTGGGCAGCATTGTAGGAGGCAAGGCGGATGGCCTCGACCGGAGCGAGACCCGACTCAATAGCGCGCCGCACCATCGAGTCGATATGACCACGGGTGGTTAAATCTTGTGGATCGCGATCATCGGTGACAAAAAAGACGCGCGGGGGATGCAGTTCTTTGATCAGCGGCAACAGCGCGTCCAGGTTGCGCGCCGCCGATCCTTCCCGAATCATCAGCCACATGCCCAGGCGAATGCGCTCCCTGGCCTCTTCCAGCGTCGTGCATTCATGATCGGACATCACGCCGGCAGCGGCATACGCGCAAAGGTCCTGTCCGGTGAGTCCAGGCGCGTGTCCATCCACCACCAGACCACGGCTGAGCGTGCTGGAAATTTTTGCCAGCACCTGCTCATCCCCGTGTAGCACGCCGGGCATATTCATCATCTCCGCCAGTCCCAGCACTCCCTGTTCCTCTAGCAGCGGCAGGAGGTCCTCAGCCAGCAGAGCGCGTTGCGGGCTTTCAAACGCCGAAGCAGGCACGCAGGATGAGATCATCACATAGGCTGAAAGCGGAAGATTTCGCCCGGATTCGAGCACATAGCGTATGCCCTTCACGCCCAGAACATTGGCAAATTCATGAGGGTCCAGTATAACAGTAGTGACGCCACGGGGTACCACAATACGCGCAAATTCGGCCAGCACCAGCATGGTACTTTCCAGATGCATATGACCGTCGATCAGGCCGGGGGCCAGCCAGCGCCCCTGCAAGTCCCGCTCCTCCTGGCCCTGATAGCCGGATTGAGGGGAACCTACGCCCACGACAAGACCATCGGCGACGGCAATATCAGCAGGATAGCATTCGCCGCTGCACACATTCACCAGGGTAGCATTGCGTAACAGCAGATCAGCGGGCAATTCTCCCCGCGCAATTTGGATACGTCGTTTGAGTTTATCCATCGGTCTCCCCTCCAACCAGACAACGCTATCGAACTTCGTAGCTGATTTTAACACATAAGCTCCGATTCCCTATAGTTCTATAGGACTCAGTAACCCTTATGGGTAATATATCCGCTACCACAAGATTTTTTCTTCAGTTCACCATGTAGACGAAACTTTGTCCTACTGACTATCGTAATAGTGGTCGTGTATCATAATGTTTCATCGCCGATTTCTGCTTATGCAGACAGAAGGGAGACAAGATTGGATAATGCTGTGACAACGATAGCGAAGGTCGCGGCTCTGGCGGGCGGAGCGGTTATTGGCGCGCTGCTGGCTCGCTGGTGTGACGAGCTGCTTTCAACGCACTTGCAGGAGAAGTCCGAGTATGACAAAACGCGTTATGCTCAGGGACTTGCTCCTCTTGCACCACCATATGCGAAAGGACAAGATTTCAATCCCATGAACGGGATAGACCTGCAAGAATAGTAGGCCAGCAGATCAGAAAGCTGGTAAGGTATCTTTGCCAGCTTTCTGCTGATCGCGCGACATCGGTAGTTCAGGAAAGATTATCCACCAGGCGACGAGCGGTGTGCAGCCACTCTTCGGAGACATCATCGGGAACGGAGCAGCCATTGGCAAGGATCAGGCGTCGCCCCCTGGTCTGGCGGATCGCAAACATCATCTCGTTTTCCAGTTCCGTCTCGCTCCCGTGCGTGAGTGGGCCACGCTCCCAGAGTCCGCCCATCAGGCACTTATCGGTCATTGTCAGAGCTTCGCTCAGGCTTGGACCTGTCACGCGGTCGCTCCAGCTCATAACCGCAACGGGATAATCGGTAAAGCGATTGAAATAGAGCTGATCGTTGCTTTGCGCGGGATCGGCATGGACATGCACAATATTGAGCCAGCCGTTCTTTGCCCCAGCCAGCGCCTCCAGGTCGTAGGGACGTCCGAAGCGTTCATACTCTTCCGGCGTAAAGTCGGTATTGGTCGCGCCCATGCAAGAGAAAAATATGCCACTCGCGCCCGCGTCAATAGCAGCTTCCATCAAGCCGCGCAAGTTGGCAGCAATTGTGCTCAGGCCCTGCTCAAAGGGGGCGGGATTCTGGCGGATCGCCGCAATCGCTTTGGGCTTGCCCATATAACGCAGCGTGTAGGTTAACGGGCTAAAGAGGGTCAGGATCAGCGGGTAATCGTTGCCCAGGCGAGCACGCAAGGTTTTGATGCAAAGCAGTTGCTCGCGAAACATCGGCGTATCCAGACCCAGGCGGGGCAGGGAACGCACCTGTTCAGCATCGACCAGCGGCTCCGGCGCAGGATACGGTAAATCGGGCATGATCTTCACAATATCCAGTTGAAACTTCTGGATAAAAAACTCCAGCGTTAAGGCAGCCATGCGTTCACCGGAGCCTTCCGGCTTGAAGTGGTGCCAGAAGCAAAACGGCACCCTATCGACCGGCTCGCCCTTGACTGCTGCATGCACACGTTCACTCGGCGTCATTGTACTCATGCGTGTTCCTTTTCAATCAGAAATTTGCTGTTTCGTGCTGCTATCTCCAGCCATCCCTGCGACACTTTTCCTACGCTGGAATTATATCACCTTTCATAGCACTGGTGATTTATCGGAATGGCCCTGGGCAAGCGCAAGGCACTGCCCCTACAGCGAAATGGCGCGCTAGCAGGGCAGGCGCAAGGCACTGCCCCTACGCCGCAACGGTCTGTAGGGGCAACTCCCACGATGAAGCGGGGAGCTACCGGTTGCCCTGCCCCTACCCTGCGATAAAGCTGCCAAGCATGGTGATCACGCCGCTAACGCGTATAATGTCGCCAGCGTAGTCGAGGAGTTCCTGACGTGGCAAAACGTATTTCGGCAATATGATCAGGTAACCAAAACTCAAAAGCAGGAATGCTGCTCCCATAAGGAAGCTAAAGCGCGTCTCTTTACTCATAAAAGAGCTGACATAAAAGAAAAAGATGGTCAGGCATACAATGCCGCGCGAACCGCTGAGAGCCATCTTGACAAAGGCATTGGGAAAATCCGGTAAAAACGGAGCAAGCCCTAATAATAGTAAGAGGAGCAAAGAACTGATAATATGAAAAGGTACTAACCGGCGCAAACGTCCTTCCGCGCTCATCATCAGGCTGAACATAATAAACATAAAACTGACTGCTTGCCCCAAAAAAAGAAACCAATCGGTATTGAGGTGAACGCCTGTAATATAGTCCGGTAACGCATCTGCCAGAGCAGTCAAGGCGATGATCCCCATCGACAACCCCAGGATAAAGAGGCGAGCACTACGAATACGAAAATGGAGATAAAACGCGCGCAATGCAATCAGCAGAAAAACGATGAATAGCGCTATGTTCAGAATATCTGTCATTGTGTTTGAGCTCACAATACACTTCCCCTTCATCAAACTAATGGGTATAACGATGTTACCCCTCTTCGTTACCAAGTAATAATGAATGGTCAACAGGTTGTCCATCCGGCGTATATAAGCGCACTCGCTCTTGAGCAAGGAGAATGCGCAACGCGTGATACATCTCAGACCAGGTGAGAGACGCAAGAGCCGAGAGTTCTTCAACGCTTCTACGCCCATCAACCACAGCATAGAGGCGACGTGCAAGCTTATCCTGGATATCGACCGAGCCGGCCAGAGGATTAGTGAAGCGCATCAAATACGCATTTTCCAGGCGGCCAGGTATCAATTTAGCAAGCTGCGAGAATGTCTCTTGTCGGGAAAGGTTGGCTGAAACCTTTGCCGAGACTTGCGCCGTATGTAAAAGACCGGAGTTCTGTGCAGCCTCCATTGCCTGCTCCAGAGTAAATCCTATCGTTGCCAGAAGCTTCTGCGGTGGCAGATGCTGAAAAAAGAGCAGAAAAGCTACGGCTAATGCTGTCGAGACTTTTCTGTCCACAACGCCGTTCCCTTCCGGCAGCCGCGCGGCCCTCCTTTGCGAAAAATGCCCGATGCAGTAATATAGTCCCTGGCGTTTAAGCAAGGTCGCATAGTGGGGAGAGAAGGTGTGATCCACTGGCAGGTAGAAGAGGGTACGTTGCTCATGCAGTATCCGTTCCGCCATCATTACCAGTTGATGGTTTTCCAGTACATGCGGGGGTAACAATATGTCACGAGTTGCCAGTGCGCGCAGCTCGACAATACGTTGATTTGCATCAATAGGCCGATCAGCCCATACCTGGGCAATCCATATCCCAAAACGCTGGACGAGTATCCGTGTTAGCTGGAGAAACATTTCGTCGATATGATGTACCTTCGCCGTAGATTGCACTAATTGGTTGATAGCGCCCTGCTGCTGGCGGCTCACCGCTGACCGGAATGGGTTTCCCATGAAATTATCAGTACCATCCACTTAATCCACTCTTATCTCCCTTTCCCCTTATTTCCGAATTTATAGTATTTAATACCACATTTCAGCATTTCAGGTGTTAATAAGTCATTAAAATACCTTAGCATCTATAATTTGTATAATATTGCACAGTATAGCAAATCCATCATGGCCCTTATGGTTTAAAAGTCTTTACCCAGGTTTACGAAATATGGTAGGATGCAGGCTATATGCAGGTTACGGATTCGGGCATCAAGGAGCGTTCACACAATGGCTGAGGGAAAGAGTATTATTATCGTTGACGATGATCTCGATATTTTAGAGGCGATCAGCCTGATGCTAGAGGATGCAGGGTACATGGTGAAAACGACGAGCAAAGGCGATTTCATTGAACACTTAGGCGCTAACGATTTTCCAGATGTGATTATTCTGGATATGCTACTATCAGGCAGCGATGGGCGCGACATCGCCAGGCAGCTCAAAGAGCAGGAGCGCACCAAACATATCCCAATCATTATGCTCTCCGCCCATCCTAAGGCCGAACAGGAAGCGCAGATCTCTGGAGCCGACGATTTCCTGCCCAAGCCCTTTGAAATGGATGAATTATTAGCAAAAGTAGCCAGTTTTATTGCCTCCTGAACCTGCCTGCCACTCAACCCAAAAGACGCAGAGGCATATCCTGAGCCACAATTGTCGTATCCAATGATCGCAACGTGTCCTCCAGGCGCTCCAGGACCGTATCAATCTCTGCGCGACTGATGATGAGCGGCGGCTCAATGCGCACGACGCGCGAATTATTGAGTGTGCCAGAGATGAGCACGCCACGCTTGAAAAGACCAGAGGCAACGGCATATCCGATATCGTCATTGACGAAATGTTGACCGATCAGCAGCCCTTTCCCCGTGACATTGACATAGATATCCCGATGACGGGCCGCAATACGCTGCAACTGCTGGATAAAGTATTCGCCCTTCTCGGCGGCCTGCTCAACAATATTTTCTTCAAGCGTCACATTGATGGCGGCAATAGCGGCGGCGCAGGCCAGCGGGTTGCCGCCGGTGGTGGAAGTGTGAATAAAGGGATCGCTATTCAGCACGCTCCAGATCTTAGGGGTAGACATAAACGCGCCGATAGGCATGACGCCGCCGCCGAGTGCCTTCGCGGAGGTGATAATATCGGGTATGACGTTCCAGTGCTCAACGCCCCAGAGCTTGCCGGTCCGCCCCATTCCCGTCTGCACTTCGTCGGCTATCAGCAACACTTCATATTCGTCGCAGATTTGACGCAGGCGCGGCCAGAAGTCATTGGGGGGCACGATTGCACCCGCCTCACCCTGCACAGGCTCCATAATGACGGCGGCAATGTCGTTGCCAACTTCGCGCGCGATCCGCAACTGCTGCTCAACCGCATCGGCGTCGCCATAAGGGACATGGAAGACATTATTATGTAAAGGCAGGGCAGGACGGCGGAAAATGGCCTTCCCTGTAAGGGCCAGCGAGCCGGTAGTCTTGCCGTGGAAGCCACGCACCGAAGCAATAAAGCCGCTTTTGCGCGTATAGAGCTTCGCCAGCTTCATCGCGCCCTCAATGGCCTCCGTACCACTATTGACAAAAAAGCTATATTGAATATCGCCAGGAGTAATCTCTGCCAGCAGGTGAGCAAGCATACCACGTAGTGGATCGAGCAATTCCTGTGTCGGCAAGGGACTTTTCTCCAGTTGCGCCTGTACGGCCCCGACGACTTTGGGATGCGCCCAGCCCAGGTTGAAGAGGCCAAAGCCACCCAGGCAATCGATATATTCGCGTCCCAACGCATCCTTAAAGGTTGCTCCGCGCCCGGTCCATTCGACCGCGGCATAATCGCCAGCTTCGGCAACCGCTTTACGATATTCGATAAAGCCGCTGTTATAATGTTTCGCGAAGTTGCTGACGGTGGTTTCGACCAGCCATTCAGCCTCGCTCTTGCTCAACTGCGATTTATGCACAAAATCGAGGTATCGCTGCGAGTCGTTCAGGGCCTTGAGTAATCCATCGGTACTCATAAAAATCCTTTCCGGTAATGCAGAACGGCAGCAATCCATCCCACTCCCGCTCTGCATCTCGGGAAGCATCCAGCAGTTCATTCAACTGCTCAGTATGCCTGTGGGCATGGAAAAAGCAGGCAGAGGCAGACCCATCTTATGGGATATGTCTGATCCGACAATACAGAACGCTTGCTACAAGGAAAAACTCATCTATCAGGTGACAAACCTTACGGGCAGCAATAAGGATGAGGCGTCACGCAACATGTAATGAGGCAATCAGTCGGGCAAGTCATTCGCCAGAGGGTTGGGGGAATGAGGAGCGATCAAGGATAGCAGGTAGACAAATGGAAACCCCTGAATACGTAGTATTTAGGGATATAACGGCCATTTCTTTTGCCGGGTATCTCTGTTTCCTTCATAATGCACCGCGCTTTTTAGAACCACGAAAAGAGAGGTTTCTATAGTAGCAGTATAGCCCATAAATGGGTAAGAAAGCAAGCCACCTGAAAATTCGAAGCTGCGCTTATAGATTGACGGCGTATTAGCCCATATGTTACGATGCAACCATGAGTACTGCAAACTGGTCTTCTCCGGGACGCAAAGTTATTATTCCCGGCTGGATGATCCATCGCAACCGTAATAGACAAACAAGCCTTTCAGCCGCGTAAGCCCGCATCATAACGATTGCTCTCTGGCATGCTTCCCTTCCATCTCGTTATTCCATACTGTCATTTTGCATTTTCAGAGATATGAAAGGAATTACCGATGCCAACGTCCTGCGACCCCCCAACAGATCTATTACCCAATAAGAGCAGGCCGCTCTGGCGCAACCGTGACTACCTGCTCCTCTGGAGCGGGCAGGCTATTTCCGCTATTGGCGGCAGCGTCTCTGAACTAGCTTTCCCCTTGCTTGTGCTGGCAGTGAGCCATTCACCAGTTCAGGCGGGCATAGCAGGCGCATTACGCACGCTTCCCGCGCTCCTCTTCACGCTGACGGCAGGGGCGTTGATTGATCGTTGGGATCGCAAGCTGGTGATGATCTGCTGCGATACCGGGCGAGCTTTGAGCCTTGCCAGCATTCCCGTGGCTATCATGCTGGGCCATCTCACCATCGTGCAACTCTACATCACAGCTTTTATCGAAGGGAGCTTGCTCATCTTCTTTGGCCTGGCCCATTCCGCCAGCCTGGGTCAGGTGGTTCCCAGAGAGCAACTCTCGTCGGCAATGGCCCAGGAGGAATTTACGGAGGGAACCACGGCACTCTTCGGCCCCTCGCTTTCGGGTGCGCTGTTCAGCCTGAGCAGGCTGCTACCCTTTATAGCCGATGCCTTCTCGTATGCCGTCTCAATCATTACCCTGTTGCTGATACGAACGCCCTTCCAGCAACAGAATACGCGCATACGTCGTCACCTGCTGGCTGAAATCTCTGAAGGGATGCGCTGGATGTGGCGGCAGCCGGTTATGCGCACGATGAATCTGGCCTCGCTGATCGGGGCATTGATTATTCCTGGCAGTTCGCTGATGGTTATCGTGCTGGCCCAGCAGCAGCACGCCTCAGCGTTTGTTATCGGACTGATCTTCGCCGCAGGAGGCGCGGGGGCGATCCTGGGTGCGGTGACTACGGCGTTCAGCCAGCGCTTCCTGACCGTTGGGCAGGCTATTATCGTCACGCGCTGGACTTTTGCGCTGTTCTGGCCGCTCTATGCCCTGATCCCATTCCCGCTGGTGCTGGGGGCTATTGACTTTTGCATTGGCTTTATGGACCCGATTGAAGATGTTTCCTATTTTAGCTACCGCCTGGCTCTGATA
The DNA here is from genome assembly GCA_035293765.1 of Ktedonosporobacter sp. Taxonomy (GTDB): domain Bacteria; phylum Chloroflexota; class Ktedonobacteria; order Ktedonobacterales; family Ktedonobacteraceae; genus DASRHT01. Next base: position 30,893 of record DATGMF010000091.1, on the reverse strand, counting down.
CCGGATGAGCTGCGAGGGCGCGTCATCAGCGCATGCCGCATCTTCCCGAGCGTCGTGCGCCCCATCGGGATAGCGTTAACAGGTTTCATGTTGCAAAACCTGGGAGCGATGCAGACCGCACTGATCGGCTGGGGAGGGTTGACAATCGTGGCATTAATCTTCACGCTTGATCCACATGTGCGACGCGCTCGTAACGCCCAACCCCCTCCGTAGGGACCTCCCACGATGAATCGGGGAGCTACAGCGCGTCCGGTTTACCGTCGAGCCTCGCCCCAACATAATGCGGCTCCAACGACGCAATCGCTGCGGAACGCAGCCGATGCGCGTCCTTGCTCAATATCTGCCAGTCCTGTGAGTATTTGCGGCTTCTGGAGCTTCATGGGGCGGAGTGGATGTACGGGCGATAAATCGGACGCGGTGAACCAGGTCCCTACGACATTCGCAGCGATTGGGGCATTTGGGGACGCGCCCAAGCGGGCCTGGTACGGTATTTACAACGATTGGGGTATTTGGGAAGAGCATCAAGTAAGGCCCGATGCTCTTCCCTGGAATCATTACGCAGGTGAAAGGCGTTCGGAGAGATATTTCAGGCTCAGGGGGTAACGATACTCGATAGAAGCGTGAGTGGCGTCGAAGAGCTCGAAAAAGACGTCGGTTACGCCGATGCGTTCGAGGGCGCGACGGAATGCTTCCGCTCCAAGATCAAGGAAATACTGGTCGCGGTTGCCCGCGTCGATATAGATCGCCTTCATCGTGCGCAACGCTTCAGCGTGCGATGGCACCATGCGCACCGGGTCCCAGGCCAGCCAGCGGTCCCACACGGCGGGAAGCAGCTCCCCCGTGTCAACATCAAAAGGCAGATGTACCGTGCCATCCTGATCAGCGGAGTAGCAGGCGGCCATGCACCAGATATTCAACAGGTTGCTGTCACTCCCTCTGGAAAAAGCCGGTCGGCTGCGAAAATCCTCCCAGAATTGCTCAAACGAGCCCGCATAGCGATCCCTTAAAGCGCGCACCCCTTCGCCAAAATCGGGGAGATAGCAGAGTTCAAACAGAGCATCGCCCGCGTGCGTCGCCAATCCTCCCCAGAGATCAGGCCGCAGCATCGGTGTCACCATCGCGCCATAGCCGCCGCTCGACTTGCCCATAATTCCCCGGTGTTCGCGACTGGCTAGCGTGCGATAGTGGGCATCGACCCAGGGAACAATCTCATCGCATAAATATGTATGGTAGCGACCGGTCCCGGGTGAATCCAGGAACTGGCTCCCGCCCAGGGAGGTCCAGCAGTCCACCCAGACCACAATGCAGGGAGGTGCCTCGCCCCGCGCAAAAAGCTCATCGGCAAGTTCGGGAAAAGTCTTTCTAAACGGGGCGCGGTTACGCCACATATCGAGCTGACCCGTTAACCCCTGGATCACATAGACGCTGGGATAGCGGCGTTCAGGTTGTTCGTCATAGCCAGGTGGGACATACACCCATAGGGGACGCTCCGATGGATCGTGCAGCCGATTATCTTTGAGCGCCTCGCTATGAAAGATTGTCTCTTCATAGCGCCCCCGAGGTTCGATAGACCAGGGTAGCATACGCTGTTGCCTTTCTTGAATTTACTGTACTAAGGGAAGAGCGTCTAGCTCTTCCCCTATACAATAGAACAGATATTAGCGGGTTGGCAAGGAGAGAATTTACTCCTCAAACAGGTTCCGTTACAGTGTTCTCCTCTTCAACAGGCTCTCCAGATGGAGCAGCCTTGCGCCACGCATAAGCTAAAAACAGCAGCACAGGCGAAAGGGTCACGCTCACGGAAGCCAGGGCAGCTCTTAGAGAGAACGCGACGCCAATATAACCAACAGGTGGGCCGCCAGCGATCTGCCCCAGCGCATCCACCTGAGCCACTAAAGAGATGACCGTCGCACGCGTCCCGGAACTGGTGTTGCGCGTGAGCCAGGTCATCCAGACGGGCTGTATAGCGCGACGAAAGGTGCCATAACCCAGGTAGGTCAGCACGGCCAGGAAGAAGTTTCCGGTCAGGGCGAACACCAAAACACACAGGACCCCCAACAGGTTCAAGCTGAAGAGCGTGGCTATGACCGTGCGCTGGTGGTTGATATCGAGCCGCCGCTTGATCAACTCGGTGACCGCAAGGCTGAGCAGCGTCCCGGCGATGGAGAAAATGCCAAACCATGCCACGGGCTTGAGCTGCCACAGCGCAGGGAACGTGAAGTTAGCCAGGAAATGGGCCGTCGAGAGGCGATCATAGCCCTCACTGGAGAGGCCGAAAAACAACTGGATGGTGAGCATAATCAACAGCATGGATTGCAAACGCACAAGTCGCAGACCCGTGCGGAACGTATCCGTCATCTGTCGCCACGAAGGGCGCTCCTGCTTTGGAATGCGCCGGAAGCCGTGCTCAGGCATGTAGAAAACCAGGAAGAGCGCAAGCGCGACGTAGAGGCCACCGCCGATCACAATGGGCAGGTTGAGACGGATGCTGGCAAGCACGGCGCTGAAAAGTGCGCCCAGCAGTCCGCCGAGCAGCCCTATCTGCGTGGCACGCACGAAAAGCGCGCCTACGTTATCCTCGCCGACCTCGCCCGCGATCCACGCCTGCTCGGCGCCATCGGTAAAGGTCGCGCCAACGCCAAAAAGCCCTTGCGCCAGCATGATGGTTTCGAAGCGAGGGATAGAGCCTTCGAGGATAAAGCCAACGCCAATTACTATCGTGCCGATAATAACGGCCAGGCGTCTCCCATAGATGTCGGCCAGAATGCCGGTTGGCACCTGAAAAATGAAGCAGACGACTTCTAAGGCGGTCCCGACCAGGATGAGTTGGAGCGGATTGAGCTTTGCAACTTCTACTTGATAGACCAAATTTACGGTGACAATAAGAGCAAAGAAGAGCGAGCTGCTACCCGAGAATATCAGGTAAATAGCGTTTGCGCTGAACCTCCTGCGGTATACAGACATGAGTTATCTTCTCCAAAAATGCGATTGGGTGGCAGATTGTTTGCATGCCACTAAGATGAACATTGAAGCGTTGTGGATAGTGATAACTTGTTCTCATTGTAATCCCTCTTCTTTCTCTTTTGCAGGGTTGTTCGATCTATCGATTCAAGCGCGGTTGCTCGAACCTGCTGCAAGCATACTATAAATCTCTGCTATTGGCAAATTGTGAAGGGGTGAGTCAGGGCTTTTCAGTTCTCGTCATGCTCGCAAGGGGAGAGAGGTGCCCCGTTGGGGGCGCGAACCCAGGCAGCAGGAGTCAGAGTAGCGGAAAACTGAAAAGCCCTGAGGGGCGAGTGAGGATTCGAGCTTTGAGGAAGGCGGCAAAGGCCGCCATTTCGGCCTGCGCACACAGTAGCTTACTTTGCCGTTCATGTAGCGGGATCTGCTCCCACCAGTCAGTTTGCTCCATCCGCTCTCTTTCGTCCCAGCGTTGCCACCAGGAGGGCTCTGCTGCCAGCAAACGATACCGGCTGGGAGCAAAGGGGGCAAGCAGAATAGTCATCTGGTTGCCCTCCGGGTTTCTTGCTGGCTTTGTTGCTAAATAATCGGCTAGCAACGCACCAAGCGCCTGATAGAGGGAGTCATGCTGTACAAACCGCGTCAGATGCGCCTCTAGTTGATTTCGCGCGGTGAGTTGGTCCTGCGGAGTCAGATCGGGCCTTGATGCTATCTCGACCGCCTGCTCATAGTCGGGATCTGCCACGTCTTGATAGAACTCGATCCAGGGATAGGGACATCCCCAGCTCAAGTGTCCTTCGCAGGAGGCGCTGGTGCGGAATCCCAGGAGGTTAAGCCCAACCACCGGAGCAAGAATGCCTGCATCGATCCTCTGTCCCATCTGGTCAGTTACACGCGCGAGGATAGCCTCGGCTTCCTGCCAGCTTGTTTGTTGCCAGTCTACCAGTTCTTTCACTTAACCCAGCCCGTTGCCCATAAAGGTGGACATTCTTCTGCTATTGTAACATATCCTCCTACGTTTTTTGAAAGGCATTCTTTGACTCGTTCGCATCAGAGCCGTCCACCTCATTGCCAAAATAAGCTATACTCGAAGCAAGATCATGTACACACTTCTCACCAGGGAAAGGAACCTAAGATATGCCCAATACTGAGAATACCCCTTCCGCAAAGAGGCCGGAGGTGACGGGGCCGCGCACCGTTCGCGCACCGCGGGGCACGACGCTTTCGTGCAAGGGCTGGCAGCAGGAAGCGGCCATGCGTATGCTGATGAATAATCTCGATCCTGATGTGGCGGAACGGCCCGATGATCTTGTGGTTTACGGTGGGGCAGGGAAAGCCGCCCGCTCATGGGCCGCCTTTGATGCCATTGTTCGCTCGCTCAAAGCGTTGGAGCATAACGAGACGTTGCTGGTGCAATCGGGCAAGCCCGTTGGTATTTTCCGCACCCATCCCGATGCGCCGCGCGTCTTAATTGCCAACTCCAACCTTGTCCCCCACTGGGCCAACTGGGACGAATTTCGTCGCCTGGAGGCGCTAGGCTTGACGATGTACGGGCAGATGACCGCCGGCTCGTGGATTTACATCGGCTCTCAGGGCATTGTGCAGGGGACTTATGAGACATTCTCCGAGGCCGCACGCAAACACTTTGGCGGCTCGCTCAAGGGGAAATTTCTGCTAACGGCAGGTCTGGGAGGGATGGGCGGAGCACAAACATTGGCGGCCACGATGAATGAGGGCGTCTGTCTGGCAGTTGAGGTCGATGAGCATCGTATCCGGCGTCGCCTGGATACTGGCTATTGCGACGAAATGGCAAGCACGCTGGATGAGGCGCTTAACCAGGTGCGCGAGGCAACTCAGCAGGGCCAGCCGCTCTCGATTGGCCTGATCGGCAACGCCGCCGATGTCTATCCCGAACTGGTGAGGCGCGGCATCATTCCCGATCTGGTGACCGACCAGACCTCGGCTCATGATGCTCTCAACGGCTACATTCCCGCCGGCCTCTCGCTCGCCGAAGCCGATGAGTTGCGCAGGCATGATCCGCAGGAATATATCAAGCGTTCAATGGCCTCGATGGTGACGCATGTGGACGCGATGCTCGAAATGCAGAGGCGCGGCGCCATCGTCTTCGATTATGGCAACAACCTGCGCGGGCAGGCGCTGGCGGCGGGAGAGACGCACGCGCTCGATTTCCCCGGCTTCGTCCCGGCTTATATCCGTCCATTATTCTGTCGTGGCAAGGGACCATTCCGCTGGGTTGCGCTCTCCGGCGATCCTGACGATATCTACCGCACAGACGAGGCCCTGCTTGAACTCTTCCCGGAGGATGTCGCGCTCAAACGCTGGCTCACGCTGGCGCGGCAGAAAATTCAATTCCAGGGTCTACCCGCGCGCATCTGCTGGCTGGGCTATGGACAACGTGATAAGGCCGGCCTTGCCTTCAATGAACTGGTGGCAAAAGGGATCGTGAAGGCGCCGATTGTGATCGGGCGGGATCATCTGGATAGCGGCTCCGTCGCCTCGCCCTATCGCGAGACGGAGGCAATGAAGGATGGCAGCGATGCCATTGCCGACTGGCCCTTGCTTAATGCCCTGCTTAACACGGCGTCGGGAGCCACCTGGGTCTCGCTGCACCACGGCGGGGGCGTCGGCATCGGCTATTCCATTCACGCGGGCCAGGTCATCGTCGCTGACGGCACGCCAGAGGCGGCTGAACGGCTCGCACGCGTCCTGACCAACGATCCCGGCACAGGCGTAATGCGTCACGTTGATGCCGGCTATGATGAGGCCATTGAGTACGCCAGGGAAACGGGAGTGAAGATCCCTATGCTATAGGTGCTGCACCATCGAGATAGGTGATGCAAAACACTCATGCATCGCCTATCTACGCCTGCTGCGTATCGATCTTCCATACCCCATTGTCGTTAATCAGGTAGGCGTTGAAAATGATCGTGTTCCCCTTATTATCAGCATACGTAATAATCGAGGTGGCGATGGGACCGTCTCTTTGAATAGCTGAAGGCTGACAGCCAGTTATACCGGCGGCGCTAAACCTGTGCGCGAACTCTGGCTCGCTCAATGCACTTTTAAAGCCGGTCGAGAACTGGCTATAGGCTGTTGGGTAATCACGCCTGTTCAGCGCATCGCAATAGCTTTTCAGCGTCATATCAGGCGTCGAAACCACTACGTTGGCAATGCGCCAGCTATTGCCTTCGCTGCTCAGCGTATAGCCAACCGCCCTCGTTCCCCCACTCGCATACGTGTAGTTTATCGTACCGCTGCCACGCGCGCTGGTTGCGTTCACATTGCTAACCACACAGTCAGTGACCCGCCCTGCCCCATTATTATCGCTAACATAGCGCGTAAAATCAGATAAACTGAACTTACGTTGCGAGCTGGTATCTAATTGCTGGTACGCTGTCTGGTAATTCTGATTTTTGAGCGCATTGCAATACGCGTTGAGCGTGCTGGACGGGCCTGAAAGCACGTTGAAAACGACAAAGGCCAGCAGCGCAAAGCCAATTACCCCGAATAGTACGACGCTACCTGTAATAGCAAGCATTACTCCTCGACCCTGCCGATTTTTCTGCGGCCTCGCGACAAGTACTTTTAGCAGGCCGGGAGGCGGTGTGTACACAGGTCGCTGCGACGGCATATGAGCTGGAGATGATGACTGTTGATACGTTTGCTGCTCCCGTGTTATTTCCACATTTGCAGCAGGAATAGGAGTAAATGGAGCAGTAAGGGTGGTCTGATAGCCGGGATTCCAGTCAGCAGAGGGGGTTGCATGGAGAGACGAAGCGCGAGTAATAGCTTTGCCCACTTCATAGACAAAGGTTGCTCCTCCTAGCCGGATCACATCCAGCGACTTCAACCGGTAGGGCCGATTGGGCGCAAGCCGCTGCTCATTGAGAAACGTGCCGTTGGTGCTCTCCAGATCGAGAATGCTATGCCCGTGTTTCTCCAGACGTATCTCAGCGTGGTGAGCAGATACTTTCGCATCCTGTATCACCAGTTGATTATCTTGAGCGCGCCCCACAGTCAGAGTTGCAGATCCAAGCAAGACGCGTCCCTGTGGGCCATTAAGCATAGCATCCATAGCATAGAGCTCCCAGCTTGCGAAAACTTTCTGGAATATATACACAGCAGTTATTATATATTAGCATATCCTGAGATTAGAAAAATCGCTGTGAAAAGGTGCTCTTGTCAAAAGGTAATTAGCTCACAATAAAGTATAATATGATTGAAAATATATGGGAGGAAGCTGCTATTTCCAGCGAGAGATGACTTTTATATCATGACGAAATTATACGCTATCAGCGACTTACACCTGGGCAGCAGCATCAACCGGCGAGCGCTGGAAGAGATGCCCTTTTATCCAAAAGACTGGCTTATCCTGGCCGGAGATACAGGCGAGACGGCGGAACACCTGCGTTTCGCGCTGGCGATCCTGACAAAAAGGTTTGCGCAGGTGCTCTGGGTTCCAGGCAATCATGATCTGTGGACAATTCCCCTTTCGCAGGAGCAGCATCTGCGAGGGGAACAAAAGTACCATCAGCTCGTCGCCCTTTGTCACAACTACGGAGTACTGACGCCGGAGGACCCTTACGTTGCGTGGGAAGGAGAAGGGAAGAAAGCAGTGCTGGCCCCGTTATTTCTCCTCTATGATTATAGTTTCCGGCCCGCGCATGTTTCAGCGGAACAGGCCGTGTCCTGGGCTGAAGAAACAGAGGTGCTGTGCGCTGATGAGTTCCTGCTTCACCCAGATCCCTACCCTTCTCGCTCCGCATGGTGCCACGCACGCTGTGATTACACGCAGCAGCGCCTGGAGGAGGCCGCGTCATCGCTGCCTTACGTTTTAATCAACCATTTTCCCCTGCACCAAAAATTTGTACGGGTATATACGATTCCTCGCTTCTCGATCTGGTGCGGTACCACCAGGACGGAGGATTGGCATACGCGTTTCCCCACCCTCGCCGTCATTTACGGCCACATTCATGTGCGAGGAACAGATTATCTCGACGGGGTACGTTTTGAAGAGGTCTCCCTGGGCTATCCGCGCAACTGGAACCAGCAAAAAGGCGTCCAGGCATACCTCCGAGAAATATTACCCGGTCCAGCTGCCCCACAACGCTGAATATCCAGGCACGCCTGCACCCATTGACACACATTGGAAAATTATGTCAAACGAGGGGATAGCCGTCGGCAGGCAGATGTACTATACTACGCACACGAATATAACCTCCTGCGCTACAAATCGTAGGATATCTGGGAGCAGCGATGAAAAACATTCTACAACCATTAAGGAGATGGTAGTGACCGATATATTACCTGAATATGATACTTCTACTATTATCAGTACCAGCAGGCTCACCAAAGCTTTTGGGAACCTGGTAGCAGTGAATGACCTGCACCTGCAAGTCATGCGGGGCGATGTCTTTGGCTTTCTCGGGCCTAACGGTTCAGGTAAAACCACCACGATCCGTATGCTGCTCGGGCTGATTCGACCAACGGCAGGGCGAGCGATCCTCTTCGGCATGGACAACGCGCACCAGCTCTCAGCTATCCTGCAACGCATCGGGGCCATTGTAGAAACGCCCGTTTTTTACCCGTACCTCTCGGGCCTGGATAACCTGCGTGTAATCGCCGCCATGTCCGGTATGGCGCAGGGGAAAGCAAACGATACGCGTCTGGCGGAGGTGCTGGAAATTGTCGAGCTGCGCAGCTATGAAAAGCTGGCTTATAGCAAATACTCTCTTGGCATGAAACAACGCTTGGGCATAGCGGCGGCCCTGCTCACCGATCCAGAGCTCGTGCTGCTCGACGAACCAACCAACGGACTCGATCCGGCAGGAGTCATCGAGATTCGGCGGCTAATCTTACGCCTCTCTTCTCTAGGCAAAACTATCTTCCTCTCCAGCCACATCCTGCACGAAGTACAAAATGTCTGCAACCGCGTCGCGATCCTGCAAAAGGGAAATCTGGTCAAACAGGGCAACGTCAGCGAACTGCTACGCAGCAGCGAGCAGATCGAGATACGAATGAACGAAGCCGACGAGGCCCAGCAGGCTCTCCAGCTCCTCCAGCAGGCACAGGGGCAGGGCTTAGACTGGATTGCCAATGTGACAATTGAAGCCAATCGGCGGGAGCGTCCCGTCGTGATTGTAGGTGCGCCTGCACAACGCTCAGCCGAGATTAACCGTGTATTAGCCCAGAACAACCTTTTTGCAGCAGAGATCCATCCACGCGAAGGGAATCTTGAAGAGCTCTTCCTGGAGGTAACGACGTCAGCCGCTCAGGCGGGAGGAGCGCATGTTGGCATGGAAGCCCTGGCCGAGACGCTCGCGCCCGAGATGCCAGGCGGGGGAAAGAGAGGATCACGATGAGCACGCTTCCCCAGACAACGCGAGGCAAAGAGACGCCTGCCGCGGTACGCAGGCACACGGTTATTATGGGTCGTCAGGACTTCCTCAGCGTCGTCCTGCGTCTGATTGGCGTCGAAATTTACAAGGTACGGCGCCGCATCATGTCCAAAGTGCTGAGCTCTATCGCGATCCTTGTCATGCTTGCAGCCTTCGCTCTGATCGCTGCCATTTCACTTGTGATAACCGTTGAACCTCCATCAACGTTTTTACCGCCGTCATGCGCCCTGGCACGCACGCCCACCTGCCTGGATCATCCACCCACGCAGGCGGAACTGACGCAGGCGGCGCAGGCCAAGCAGAACGCACTGAAAAGCGTTTCAGCTCCCCTACGCTTACCAGACTCGCTCACCTTCTCCGTGGGCATTACCAATACTATCGGCCTTGTCCTGCTCGTCATCCTGGCCGGAACAATCGTCGGCGGCGAATATGGGGGGGGAACGGTGCGACTGATTTTCACCAGAGGACCGACGCGAACCCAGTTTCTCATCTCAAAGATAGGTGCTATTCTGGTTTGCAGCGCCCTGACGGTCGCGGTACTCGCGGTTATCGGCATAGTGGTGGGCGCGCTTGCCAACTTTATCACCGGCATTGGCATTGATTTCGGTTTCTTCACGGGGACCTGGGCGCTCCACGCCCTGCTCTACCTGCTGATTGCAGCGCTTGGCCTGTTTGTCTATAGCATGATCGCGCTCTTCTTATCGACCATGGGCAAAGCCACCGCAGCGGGAGTGGCAGGCGCGCTCGTCTGGTGGGTATTAGAAGGTATTGTAGGACAGGTCCTCACGACCATCGGCTTCTTTAACCGGGGGCCGTTAGGCGATTTTCTCAAAGCCATACCAGATTACTTCATCGGCAATAATATCGGGGCGCTATTACAAAATCAGAGCCAGTATCTCTCGCCGGACCAGCCATCCACGCTCTCTGACCTGCACGCTCTGCTGGTAATTGCGGCCTACTTGATTTTATTCATCGGTCTATCATGGTGGATTAGTGAGCGCAGAGACGTAACAAACTGATGTTTACTACCCAGGCGGTCAAAGAATACGCTTACACACTTGGTTTCGATACGGTGCGCATCTGCGGCGCGGAGGCATTTCCAGAGGAGGAGCGCATCATCAAAGAGCGCATCGCGCAGGGCTTGATGGATGGCCTGCCCTGGTTTACGGCGGAGCGCGCTGATGTCTCCTGCCATCCAGATGCCCTGCTGCCCGAGGCAAAATCAATTATTGCCCTGGGCATGGTCTATCTGACCGAACAGCCGGATGAGATTGAGACGGGCAGTCCTCGCGGGCGCATCTCACGCTATGCCTGGGGCGATGACTATCACGACATTATCAAGCCGAAATTGCAACAATTCGCGGCCTGGCTGCGAGAATACGCGCGGTCCGAAATGGGGGCTGAGGCGGAGACGCGGATCTTTGTCGATACAGGTCGCATGGTTGATCGTGCGGTCGCGCGACGTGCCGGATTGGGCTGGTACGGCAAGAACACTAATATATTGACCAGGCAGTGGGGATCGTGGCTCTTCCTGGCTGAGATCGTCACCAACTTACCTTTGACCGCCGATTCCCCGCTCAAAGCCAGTTGTGGTAACTGTGAAATCTGCCTCCATGCCTGTCCAACGCAGGCACTTCCCAATCCTTACGAGCTGGATAACACCCGCTGTATCTCCTTTCTCACCATCGAATTGCGAGGCAGCATCCCGCTGGAGCTACGCCCTCTTATGGGCAACCTTATCTTCGGCTGTGACATATGCCAGGCGGTATGCCCCGTCAACAGACATGCGGAGAAGAGGCTGGGCTTACAGGATAATCATGGAGAACAGCTCATCAAACCAGAAGCGCTGCGCAAAAGGGGGCAGGCTCCAGCTTATTCACCTCCACCAGCGACCCCGTTCCAGCCGCACGAGCATTTCCGCCCACGCCGCGAGACAGGAAGTAGCCCCGAGCTGATCCCCTTGCTTGCGCTCACCGAAGAAGAGTTCCGCGAACGCTTTCGCCATAGCCCCATCAAACGCACAAAGCGGCGCGGATTGTTGCGCAACGTCTGCGTTGCGCTGGGCAATAGTGGCGATCCACAGGCTATACCGGCCCTCATTGGCGCTTTACACGACCACGAACCGCTGGTACGCGGTCATGCCGCCTGGGCACTGGGCCGCATAGGGGGAACGCAGGCGCAAGAGGCGCTACAATTGGCGCTAAAGACAGAAGAGGATCAGGAAGTGCAAAAGGAAATCCGCTGCGCGCTAACTCTTTGACACTCCCAACCATAAAAAGAGGCAAACCAATCTTCTCAGTCTGCCTCTTTTGCTTATGCAAATCTCAGCGATGCTCCATCAGCCATTTTGCCCTGAGAACATATTACATTAGCAGGGAGTGGATGGCGTGGTAAGAGTCCCTAAGAAATCATAGTTGCCAGCCGTTGCCGGCGTTGGCCTCGGGGTACGCGCGAACCACCAGAGATTGGTCTCATCCTGGAACGTGAAGCCAGCCACCTTAAACGAGGCTCCGGGCATCCCCTCCAGGAAGTCGCCGGTCTCCAGATTGGTCTGACATCCCCCACCCGCATTGACCCAGGGAGGTGTCGGGTTGTTGCCGAAGGGATCGTTGACCCACTCTGCCGCCTCGTGACTCATCACTGACACATCTGACACCCCCTGGAAGATACCAGCGGTGGTGAAGCTCTCATAGATGAAGGTGTGAATCTCATTGGGACGAGAGGCCGGGGTGAAGGCATCATGGAAGCCAAGCACACAGCATTGCAGGTTCTTGGGATCAATTGAGCCGAAGTTGAGGAAAATATCATGGAACTGGAAGACCGGCAGGGTATCCGTCGGCAGATGCATCGCCAGTACCTGATTCTCAATCCAGGGGACGAAGAAGTTGATATCGACAATCCCGACCTGGATATTGGTGTTGCGTACGGTCAGCACCAGGTCAGCCACTTCGTTGCTCGTATTGAACGGCAGCTCCAGCTTAACTGTGCGGCGCATCTCCGGTTGATTGAGCAGCACATGATAGTTCGGGCTGACCGTCGAGACGAAGTTGTGGAACTGATTGCGCTGCAACGCATCGGTAAACTGCGTCCTGTCGCCTACCACGACGTGGTTGCGACTGAAGATCGGGGAATCGGTCAGCTTGTCAGCATCGGCTTTGTTGAACAGCGTGATGTTCTGATCAGGGAAGTGCGTTGAGACAGGAATTAAAATCGTTTTCACATGCGAGGTCTTTGAGCCTAGCGCCGGGTCACTTCCCACCATCGTGAAAGGGAAGGTCTGCCCATTGAAGGTGAATGAGCTGCTAAACATGGGAGGCTCTTTCACCTGAGCGTTGGCAAGCGTCTGAGCCTGAGCTGCCTTCGCCAGACCTTGCAGTTGCGCCATCGAATGCAGCTTGGACATCGAAGCCGAGAGCTGCTTGAGTTGGGAAGCATCCACTGTGGGAGGCCCGCCCTGGGCCGCCTTCGCTCCAAATATGCCCACTGTGGCTGTTAGCACCAGCGCCAGAGTCGTCACGATACTGATGCGCAGCAGCCACCCTTCCTTGAATGACATGTCAGCGAGTCCTTTCATAACGTTTTCAATTCGAACATTTACAGAGAGATATACAACGTACGGTCTTTATGAAGCACCGACGCAAGTCATTATAATCTGTTCTGTAGGAAATATCTAGAGATGTATACGAAATAGAGTTACAAGAGACGTATTGCACAAAAGCAAAATATGAATGATAAACGTTGTCTTTACCGCTGCTTTATGTACGAAAATCATCCTTTCGTCAAGCTTTCTATCAAAAAACGCTCACAATCTACTTTTTTACTCAACAGAGTGCGAACAGGCTGTAAACCAGTACCTCTTCAATGTAAATCCATTGCCAATCCCCCCATTGTATGCTTCGGGTGAACCTAAGCTCTGCGTTACGCAAGCCAATCAGGAAGGCGATTGGTCAATGAGACCAATCATCACTCATAAAAAAGGAGATGGTTTCCATGATGTCTCGCCTCAATTGTTTTATAACTCAGTTAATAATCTCTATTCGGTGGTCTTACTGGCTCGTCATCGCTTCCGTCCTCATGGCTGTGGTTATCCCTCTGGTGCTTCATTTGTTTACCGGAGCGCCCACGCTCCATCTGAGCTCTGGCCCTCTTCTTGATCCACATCCTCAGGGATAATTGCTTACTTGAAAGACAGTCGCACACATTGGAAAGAGTGGTCGTGGAAGAAGGTTTCCGAGGCTCTCTTTGAGAAGTATAGAGCACAGACGCCTTCTTCCCATCACGAAGGGGAAAAGATCGATAGTATGATCTCCCCTTGTCCAATCTGCTCTGCAACAAGGCATGACCATGCGTCTCCTGGATATAGCGCCAGAGCCTTCCAGTTCGGCTGCTGTAATATCCTTTCTGCCTTAGCCCGAATGTACTAACGGGGATCACGGCAATACTTTAAAAATTTGATCTTCGTCAATACAATCAGCTACTCTTTACATCCTGAGACGTCGTGGAAATGCACTAGAGAGCAGAGTGTTCCGATGAAATATTTTTTCTGGATCGCCTTCGCCGTATTTTTAGCAGCATCAATACCTCATGTTGCGTACTTTTTTGCCTCATTTGAGCCGTCGGCGGGTCCCGAAGGCGTCTGGTGGTGGGCCGTCAGCTACGCTATAGCGATAAGCATCGATGTAACGGTCTATCTCTTATCCTGGACAGCTTTTCAACGCTACCGCAAATATCGCAGCGCCAGAGCCGTATGGCAGCATTGGGTCCTGATCATTCTCTGTACCTTCTTCTCCTGGGCGGTCAACTGGGCGTATGCCAAACAATTCCATAACCCCAACATGCTCAGCTCGGCTGAGGCGGCTGCACCCTGGCTAACGAGCGTCTTCCCCTTTATGGCGAGTGCATTTCCCCTGTTGGGCATTGTCTACACCATGATGGCAGAGACTATCGCCGAGAGCGCCAATGAAGAGAAAAAGGGCAACGGTGAGCAGTTTATCACCATCAGCGAACTGGCGAAGCAGATGGATCTGCCGGTTCCGCAGTTGCAGCAGGCCCTCGCCTCCGGCTCCCAGCTCACCCCGGGCAACCTTTTGTCCACTGTGGTTCATCCCGAGAGTGAGAGCAAAGCGGCGAGCGAGGCCAAAAGCGAGGATGAGCAGAACAACGTAAGCTGGCCCATCACCGGCCAGTTTGTGGCATTGGAAGAGGACAGCGCTGCGAGCAAAGTATCAGCCAAAGCGGAAAAAACGGCTGAAGGAAATCAGGATAAACTGCAAATCACGATTCAGGCGCTCAAAGCCAGACCGGATACAAGCGACGAAGAGCTGGCAAAGCTGCTTTCACTCAAGCGTCCTGCCAGCGCCCGTTTCTGGCGCTTGAAGGCAACAGAAATTTTAAACGCGGCAGACAAAAAGTCGGGCGCAGCGAGCAAGAAATTGGCGGCCTACACCCCATCGCTTCAGGATTCGTGGGCCAGCGATGGGCCGGATCGGCCCATCGGCAGAGAGATCAGCAACGGGCAGGGAATAAAACGCTAACCTTGACGTTTAAAGATAGTAATGATAAAATTGTCCGAGTGTAGTATGAGGCTGACAAACATATCTACCTCATCATGGTGTGTTGCAGTTTGACAGTGTAGTCTACTAGTAACTAGAAAATATTCTCCAATTATTTAGGGAGGGATCAATGCCGGCCACGTTCAGTTATGCGAACATACTGCATGCTATCGGTCAAGTGTTGGATCAGATAGGCGTGAAAAGTATCGCAATCCATGAAGAAGAGGAAGGTCTCTTCGTAGAAGGGTTTAACAGCGAAGGTCAGCTTCAGGTGCAGATGCATTATGATATTGCCAGTTTATACGATCTATTAACGAGGTCGCAGAAGCAGGCAGATGAGCAAGAGAGCCTACCAACTGCCGGCGTGTTACAGCGCTTCCTGGCTGATCATCATCGCGAACTCGTTGGAGCCACACTTTAAAACGTCATCGGCTTCACCAAGTAGTAAGAGAACCGGGGATCTCTCCGGTTCTTATAACATGAGGGGGAGAAGGCTATTATTGAGGGGAAAAGATAAAATGATGCGTTTATGGGCTACTTGTTGCAGAGCCATCGCCTTCCATAATTGCGCATACTCTCAATCACATGACCCAGATCTTGCCCCTTCTCGGTTAGCGAATATTCGACGCGAGGAGGTACTTCTGCAAACATCTGACGAGTGATGATGCCCTCTTCTTCAAGAGAGCGCAAGCGTTCGGAGAGGGTTTTAGGGCTGATGCCCTGGAGTGAGCGTTCCAATTGATTAAAGCGTTTGACGCCAGAAGCCAGATCTCGAATTATGAGCAACGTCCATTTCCCACTGATTATTTCAGCGGTGCGGGCTACGGGGCAGATAGTATCTTTTACGTGATTGGATTGCGCTAGCTCCATTGTTGCAAACTCTTTGTACAAATTATGTCTTTCCAATTTACAGAATATACCATAGTAGGTACGCAAAGTAAAGCGCAGACCTCTCGACTTTATTACTAAAGTATGATATGCTCATAGCTATAGGATGCACTGCATGGGTGTCCGAGCACCTGAACAATCATAAATCTTGGTCTGCGCGGTTTCTCCCGAATGAGAGGAGAAGGTTGTGCCCGAAGATATTGCTCTATTCATCGATTTTGAGAACATACGCTACAGTATGTTGAATATACAACGGCGGGAGCCCGATCCACAGGAGTTGATCGCCGTCGCCCGTCGCTATGGCACTGTGATGGTTGCTCGCGCCTATGCGGATTGGTCTCGCCAACCAGAGCCCTTCAAAGGCAGCTTGACGGCGGCAATGATCGACAGGGTTGACTGCCCCGCGAAGCAGCGAGATCGTATTCGCATGGGTACGATCCACTACGCTTCTGGTAATCCCCCGACAGGCGCGCTTGGCTCATCAAGCTACGTTGCTGAACAGGGGTCGGCAGGTTATTCTCGGCCCTGGCCCAGCGCCTCTGGAAGTTCTGGCCCGTTACCGGCTATTAATCCGCAGATGATGGGATGGGGCTCCGAGTCCGAGACCCCGATTTCCGGCGAGATGGACGACGATACCTTGCTGCCAGAAGATGAGCCTTCAACCGAAGAAGGCTATAACACGACCGAGTATCAGCAGCGCGAGTCTTATCGGCAAGCTTCCCCCTATACCGGTTCTTACGGACAAACTCCTACCGGCCCCCTGGGGCAAAGCAATACCGGTCCCTTAGGCTATCCCACAGCTCCCACACAGCATACAGCGACTACCGGTCATATGCCTGCCATCAATTCTGGTAATAGTACCATTGTACAGAGCACGGTCGTACAAAGCACTGTTGATCTCAATATGTTGATGGATATCATTGAAACAGTTTTTGATCGTCCAACTATCTCTACTTTTGTTTTGATGACAGGCGATAAAGATTTCACGCGCATCAGCGCCCGCTTAAAGTTACGTTTGAATAAAAATGTTATTGTTGTAGGTATTCCAGGAACCGTCAGCCGAGATTTAATAAGCAGTGCAAGTCAATTCGTTCCTCTGGTACCAGGTGGGGTGACCAGCAATACTGGTTCTCTCCCCGTTCCGGGTATCGTACAGATGTCTCCTAGCAATTCTATGACCAGTACCGGGTCGATGCCCGCCATTACGTTTGCCAATACGGCTGCACAATTCCAGCTACCCTATGGGACTCCACCTATGGATGTCCTGGATCCGCAGTTTCTGCAGTTCCTCGATTACATTGATCGCAACTGGTCCTGGCGCACGATCATTGGCGTTTCAAACTTTATTGGCGATCCGGTCAATCCGAAAAATCGTTTCCGGGGCCGCCTGACCCGCGAGTCGGCACGCGAACTCCTGAATACGTGTATTCAGCAGAACATTTTGATCGTGCAGACGGATGCAACCGGCGCAGAGGATCTACGCTTAAATCGTATGCATCCCGGGGTCGATGAGGTGCTGAAGCAGTTTGTACGCTGATAGGACTTGCCCCGTCGCTTGATAAAGACCTGGTGAAAACGTTACGTCAGCTTGGAGATGCGTTTTCACCAGGTCTTTGTGCTGTCATGAAGGGCCGATGCTTGAGCCTCTGCATGGCTACACGTTTCATGTACGAATTTTGAAGGAGGTTTGTATGGATGAAGCTCGCGTCGCTTTTTTAAAGCGTATTATTGATAGTCCCAGCCCCTCTGGCTTTGAGCAGCCAGTACAACAGGTGATCCGCGAGGAGATCTCGCAGTATACTGACGAGGTGCGCACAGATGTCCACGGCAATGTGATCGCGGCTCTCAATCCTTCTGGCCGACCACGGGTGATGCTGACCGCCCATTGCGATGAGCTTGGTTTCCTGGTCCGCTATGTCGATGAGCAGGGCTTTATTTACTTCGCGCCCGTCGGCGGCTTTGATCCGTCAACACTGCCTGGCAATCGCGTTACGATTACGACACCCAATGGGCCGGTCCTGGGGGTCATCGGTCGCCCTCCGGTCCATACGCTGAGCAGCGAGGAGCGCGGCAAAGCGCCGAAACTTTCGTCGCTGTGGATCGATATTGGGGCTTCTAGCAAAGAAGAGGCTCTGGCACTGGTTCCACTGGGCAGCTCGGGCACCCGCGCCGCACAATTAGAACGGCTGCGGGGCGATGTGATGGTGTCACGCGCTCTGGATGATAAAGCCGGTATCTTCGCGGTGGTGGAGGCAATGCGGCGCATCCATGAACAGCGCGCTGCGCTGAAGGCCGGCGTCTTTTTCGTGTCCGCCGTACAGGAAGAGGTCGGGCTGCGCGGCTCCCGGACGGGGGCCTTTGGGGTCGATCCACTGATTGCGGTCGCGGTCGATGTGACCTTTACAACCGATCATCCCGGTACGTCGAAGCAAGAACTCGGCGAGGTGAAGGTCAATGGCGGCCCCGTGTTGACCGTTGGAGGACACATCAATCCACGCGTTTTCCAACTGCTCACACAAGCAGCCAAAGAGGCTGGTCTGGCCTATCAGGTCGATGCCCAATCGGCGAATACGGGTACCGATACGGACGTGATTCAGGTGGTACGCGCGGGCGTGGCAACCGGCCTGGTCAGCATTCCTTGCCGCTACCTCCACACCGGCTCTGAGACAGCCTCGCTGAAAGATATAGATGAAGTAGCTGAGGTCCTTGCTCGCTTCGTGCTGGCGCTCGACGAACATACGAATGTTATCCCCTGATCCACATCAGGCAGGGATGGACGGCCACGCCCATCTCTGCTTTTTTTGGCTACCTTCTTCACTCCCCCGCATCCATCAACAAAGGTCCAGCCAGGATACGCCTCTATCGGTGATGAACCTGGCTTGACTCACGAGATCAAGCACGCCTATAATGTATCATACAGCATGATACACCGTGCTATCGAAATGCGGCCAGAAACGCTGCTCGCTCACAGCTAGCTTCGCTTCTCTGGCTGATAGGCAGGTCCTTGTAATGCAGCGAGGTTTGTTGCTTCCTTTGTTTGAGGGCAACATGGCACAGAAAGGCCGGGTGTTCGATGTCCAATCTGTTTAGTTTCCTGGCACACGAAGAAGAGTTTACGGATGAACTGTTTGCGTTCATTACCGATCCCAATGCTGATAGCCGCAACGAGCGACCAATCGTGAGTGTGCTCCACGAGGTCGCTCCACATGTTGTGTCGGTGGCAGAATGCATGATTATCGATGGAGTTGATGAACGGCACTATGTGGCCGAGTATGTGCACGCGGTGTTGACCGGACAGGGCACCAGCGAGTAGCTACCAGCTCGACATCTTACCGGCTCGCTTCCAACTCATACATGATGCTGGCAACTGCGGCCAGCGCGGCAGTCTCGGCACGCATGATACGCGATCCCAACGTGACGATCTGCACACCGCGCCGCCTGGCCAGCTCTACTTCGTCTGCCTCCAGGCCTCCCTCTGGACCGATGAAGAGGACGACCGTCTGCGGTTGTGGAGTACTGGCTATGGCGTTGTGTAGAACGGTATGCAAGTCGGGGTCCACGGCTTCTTCCCACGCCATGATGGCCAGCGCGCCTTCAGGAATGTCCGTCAACGCGTGCATGAGTGGACGAATGGGTAAAAGCTCTGGCCGGCGGGCTCGTCCACTGACTTCGGTAGCTTCCTGAATGATTCGTTGCCAGCGCTGGATCTTGCCTGGTCCGGCATCTTCCAGGCCTGCCATGGAGCGACGGCAGAGAGTAGGAACGAATGTGAAGACGCCGAGCTCGGTCCCTTTCTCTAAGACCCATTCGAACCGCGCCGATTTGAGCAGTCCCTGGCAGAGAATGATGCGCACAGGCGATTCGCTCTTCCCAGGACGGCGCTGCTCGATCTCGACTGTGACTTCACCGCGCCCACTCTTGGTAACATGACCGAGCAGCTCATCTCCACTGTTGTCGAGCAAGATAAGCTGTTCCCCCACGGCTATATGCAGGACATCGCGCACCTGATGGGCAATCTGTTCGGGCAAGAGGACGAGGTCACCCGGCGCCAGAGGACCATCTGGAGTAAAAAAGAAACGATGCATGGGTCTTTATCCTCTCTTGCGCAGCAACAACGCGAGCCAGTCGTCGATGTTTACCTGTTCCACAAGCTGCAGGCCAGAGGCCAGTAGGGGCCCTTCAGCGTCCTGCCGCCGCGCTTCGATGATGCCACTGACGATAAGTATGCCTTCAGGTGCCAGGGTCAACGCAAGCTGGGGGGCGATCGCTCCGATGACATGGGCAATGATGTTGGCGATTACCAGGTCGTACTGGCCCGCCATACGCTCGGCTTCGGCCAGCGTCAATTCGCCGAGAACGACCTGGATACGCTCGTCCAGCGCATTCATAGCAACATTGCCACGCGCGCTTTCGACGGCGACGCTGCTGTTGTCGATGGCATAGACGCTCTGCGCGCCCAGGCTGGCGGCCGCCAGCGCCAGAATGCCGGAGCCGGTACCAACGTCGAGGACGCGCATCCCAGGCTGTACCAGCCGCTCCAGTTGCTCCAGGCACATACGTGTGGTGGGATGCACACCAGTCCCAAAGGCCATACCAGGATCAAGGGTCAGGACAACTTCCCCTGCTTTGGGCGTGTATTCGCGCCAGGAGGGACGGATGACGAGGCGCCGGCCAATATGGGTCACATGATAGTAATCTTTCCAGGCGTTGGCCCAGTCCTCTTCGTTGACGACTCGCGTGTGCAACTCGTCGACAAAGTGCGCACCCAGTGTGGAGAGGTGCCACAGCCCTTTGGCAATCTGCTGGCGCACCGCCTCTTCCTTACCATCAATGGGCAAATATGCATGAATCTGCACTGGCTGATTGGCTAAAATACGGTAATCCTGACCGTCGTCCGTCAACTCGTACGGCTCTTCGATCACGACGCCATCGGACGTGTAACGGCTCAAGAGTTCGCTGACCGATTCGACGGCTTCAGGGTGGGTCTGGACGGTGAGTTCTAACCACTGCATGGCAACAACATTCTACCTTTCAACACGATAATCGTATGGATTTCCTCACTAGCATATCACAGCGTGTGGACGTTGTCTGCTAGAGCGCTGTAGGTAGATTGTAGTAGTCATAGGTGGCTTTGATGCGAAAACCACAGGAAACGTAAAGGGCGTATGCGCGCGTATTGGTAACATCAACGTCAAGCATGATGATACGTTGCCCCTCGGCCTGAATGGCACGAATGGCTTCTTGCAACATCTGGCGTCCATACCCACGACCCTGGTAGGCCGGCAGGACACCAAAGCCGTAGATGCCGACGGTATCATCCCAGGTATCCAGGCGCAGACAACCAACCGGCTCGCCGCAGCCCACTGACCCACCACCCAGGGTCGCCAGATAGTAGCTGCGCGTGGGGTCTTGCAGGAGTCTTGTGACACGATGACGTACCGACACCTCGCTATCGCCAAAGCTGCCGGCCAGGACGGTCACGATCATGTCGAGATCCTGCTCACCGGCAAGACGAAACACCAGGCGCTCATCAAAATCCGGGCGCGGCTGAAACTCTCGCAGCACCATCTCGTGCTCTGCAAAATCATAACTGGCCCCGACGGCCTTGACAAAGGCCTGCCCGGACTGTGATATGCGCTCGCACACCAGGATCAGCCGCACGACTCCCAGTTGTAGACTTTCAACGCGGGCGGCATCAAGCAGAGTCCGGAAGATACCGCGGCATCGATAGTCCGGATGGACCATGCCAACCAGCTCTTTTTCGGCCATGCCCCAGTTGTCCAGAGCAAGGTATCCGACCAGATTGCCGTGATCATAGTAGAGGTAATCCAACACCTGCGTTGCAGGACGGTTTTGTACCATTTCCCAGGATAGACGCATATGTAACTGCTCGAAGCGCTCACAGGTGTCCACGAGCTGTTTGATGGCATCCAGTTCAGCCGGTGTCAGGTTTTGCTTTTGTATGAGACCATGTCGCTCTTCTCGTAACAATGCTAGCTCCATTCTGTACCGACCGGCTGGTTAGAAGACGATTGGCTCCGTATATTCGCCGAAAACGGAGCGACAGACGTCCATCATCTCCCCCAGGGTTACATAAGCTCGCGCGGCTTCAATGAACGCGGGCATCGTGTTTTCGCTCCCCTCGCAGACCTGGCGCAAATGGTCAAGGGCCCGCCGGACCTCACTCTGATTGCGCTCTCGGCGTACACGGTGCAGGCGTTCAAGGTGTGCCTGCTGGCCCGCGTAGTCGACGTATAAGGTTGGAACCTTGAGGGGCTCCTCTAGTATATACTCGTTGACGCCAACAATGCTCCGCTCGTGCGCATCAATCTCACGCTGATAGCGATAGGCCGATTCGGCTATCTCACGTTGGAAGAAGCCATTCTGGATGCATGCTAGCACACCTCCTGACGCGTCGATGCGCTCCAGATAGGCTTGCGCGGCGTGTTCGGTCTCATCGGTCAGGGCTTCGAGGAAGTAAGAACCAGCCAACGGGTCCACAGTATTGGTCACGCCGCTCTCGCTGGCAATGATCTGCTGTGTGCGCAGGGCTAACAACGCGGCTTTCTCGGTCGGTAGGGCCAGGGCTTCGTCAAGCGAATTCGTATGTAGAGAGTTTGTACCGCCCAGAACGGCAGCCAGGGCCTGTAGAGTCGTACGGACGGTATTATTTTCAGGCTGCTGGGCTGTTAGAGAGACGCCTGCCGTCTGAGCATGGCAACGCAACATACAGGAACGAGGATCGCGCGCTCCATATTTTTCGCGCATGAGACGAGCCCACAGGCGGCGCGCGGCGCGGAACTTGGCAATCTCTTCAAAGAAATCGTTGTGCACGTCGAAAAAGAATGAGAGGCGGGGCGCAAACTCGTCAATCTGCAAACCACGCTCCAGCGCCGCATCGACATAGGCGAGTCCATCGGCCAGAGTAAAGGCCAGTTCTTGTACAGCGGTCGCTCCAGCCTCGCGGATATGGTAGCCGCTGATACTAATAGTATTCCAACGCGGCATGTAACGGGTGCCGAATTCGATGGTATCGACCACCAGACGCATAGACGGTTGCGGAGAGAAGAGGAATTCTTTCTGGGCAATATATTCTTTGAGGATGTCGTTTTGCAACGTGCCTCCCAGTTGCTCGATAGCATAGCCGCGCCGCTCAGCATTGACGATATACATAGCCCAGATGGCTGAGGCCGGACCATTGATGGTCATGGAAGTAGTAATCTGGTCGAGCGGCAGGTCCGCGAAGAGGATCTCCATGTCCGCCAGCGAGGAGACGGCGACGCCACACTTGCCGAACTCGCCCACAGCCATGGGATGATCGGTGTCGTAGCCGTACAGCGTGGCCATGTCAAAAGCGGTCGATAGGCCCGTCTGCCCCTGCTGCAGCAGATACTTGAAGCGCGCATTGCTATCTTCAGCGGTACCAAAGCCCGCAAACATACGCATGGTCCAGGGTTTGGCACGATACATCGTCGGCTGTACGCCACGTGTATAGGGATAGGCACCCGGGAAACCAAGATCCCGCTCGTAATCCAGGCTGGCATTGTCCAGCGGGGTATAGAGGCGCTTGATAGGTACACCAGAGGTCGTAGAGAGAAACGAACGCTCGGGGAGGCGAGCCAGGGATTGCTGCACGGTCGTCTCGGACCATTGCGTATGGGATGTACTGAGGCGGGCCAGTTCTTCCTGCGAGAACAATGTGCCCTGGACAACGCCCGTCTTTTCTTGCTCAAGCATACATGCATTACTCCTCTCTGAGTTACAAGATAGACAGTGGAACGCTCTACTGACCCATGTACATTGTCATAAGCTATACTTTATTGTATCACATCCCGAAACCCAGATTATGGCCTGCTCGGACGACTCTCGGTTTTCGCCATATCTCATGCTATACTATGAAATAAGGGAAAGGGAGGGAAAGGAAGGAAGTAGAGGATGTCGAAGAGAGATGCCCAAACCCTGGGATAACACGATGCGGGCCCTTGTGCGAACTAGCCCACAGGCTTTTGTGAGCCTGGTCTTTCCAAATGCTCGTTATATTAAGGAAAGACCAGAACAACTCAAAAATTGGCAGTTAGAAGTTGACGCGCTTCTAGAGGTGGCAGTCGAAGACCAGAAAATGCTGCTTCACCTGGAGTTCCAAACATATAATGATGCAGATATGCCAGAACGACTGCTACGTTACAATGTATTGGCACAGGGCGAATACAAAATGCCGGTTGTTTCTTGCGTCATTTATTTGCTGAGGGATGGCCCGGTACAACAACCACCACTGCAGTGGTTAGCGCCGACTGGAACCCATATCATTACGTTTACGTATATGTGCATTGAAATTGGAGCATTCACCCGAGCTGATATACTGGCAACAGGGCAAACGGGCTTGTTACCATTTATACCGCTGACACTGGACGGGGCGACACGGGACAGCGTACAGCAGATGTTCGCGACGTTGGAGTCAACCGCAAACAAAGAACTTGAACTTGTAGGCTTTGCCATGGCATCGTTGGTACTCATGCGAACCAATCCAGAGGATTGGGAATGGTTGAAAAGGAGGTATAAAATTATGCAAGACCTGCTTCGCGAAACGCCCATCTTTCAGATGATTTTTGCCGAAGGGCGTACCGAAGGCGAGGCCAAAGGGCGCATCGAAGGCGAAGCCAAAGGACGCACCGAAGGGATCCTTGCAGGGAGACGCAAGACACTTGTTCATCTTGTGAGCAAACGCTTCCCACGACTCCAGGCCAGCGCCGAGCAACAGGTCCTCCACGTCGATGACCCTGAGCTCCTGGACAACCTGATTATCGATCTGAGCGTCGCACACGATGAGCAAGAGGCGGCAGGCATACTACAATCCCTGCGCAACCCGGAGTAATCAACGCTGCTAGCGAGCCTTACCACACATTCTGGAAAAATGACGGTGATCGTATCGGACTGGTGACGACTCTTCAAAGTGTCGATAGAGGCGCCACCATTGTCATACGTCAAAGTTCGACCTCAATTGACAGCGCAACGGCTCCGCCACCGCCCAGGCAGAGGGTCGCAAGCCCACGACCGCCACCACGCCGGCGCAGTTCGTAGATGAGTGTGGTCAAAACGCGCGAGCCGCTGGAACCGATAGGATGGCCGAGCGCGATCGCTCCACCATTTACGTTCACGCGCGACCAATCCCAATCCAGCTCGGCTCCGTTGGCCAGCGCCTGTGCCGCAAAAGCCTCATTCACTTCGATCAGGTCGAAGTCGCTTAACTGCTGACCCGTGCGTTCGAGCAAACGCCTCACCGCACGCGTGGGCGCGGCAAAAATGTAGCGCGGAGTAATGGCGGCGGACGCATAACCGGTGATGCGCGCCAGGATGGGCAGTCCTTGCGCCCGGGCAAACTGCTGCTCCACGACAACAGTCGCAGATGCACCATCACTGAGGCCGGGAGCATTGCCGGCAGTGACCGTACCATTGGCCTGGAAGGCTGGCTGAAGCCTGGTCAGGGCTTCGAGTGAGGTATCGGCGCGGATCGGCTCGTCGCGATCGATAATCTGCGAACCCTGCTTTTGCCGCACCTCAATCGGCACGATTTCATCCTTAAAACGTCCGGCAGCGGTCGCGATGGCTGCTCGCTGCTGGCTCTGCAAGGCGTAGCGATCCTGCTGCTCGCGCGTGATGGCAAATTTCTCAGCAATAATCTCGGCCTCGTTGCCCATATGCACGTGTTCAATCGCACACCACAGACCATCATGGACAACACTATCAACCAACTGGCCATCCCCCATGCGGTAGCCGGTCCGCGCCTTGGGCAGAAGATAGGGGGCATTGCTCATGCTCTCCATCCCACCGGCAACGAGCACCTGAGCATCACCGGCGCGGATAGCCTGGGCCGCCAGCATGACCGCTTTAAGGCCAGAACCACAGACCTTATTGACGGTGAAAGCGGGTATGTCGTCCGGAAGGCCAGCAGCGAGCGCAGCCTGGCGAGCTGGAGCCTGACCAATACCTGCTGAGACGACGTTACCCATGATCACTTCCTCGATTGACTCAGCAGCAATGCCGGCCCGCTCTACTGCCGCCTTGATCGCAATCGCTCCCAACTGGGGCGCCGTAAAACTGGCCAGCTGGCTCAAAAATTTTCCCGTCGGCGTCCGTGCCGCACCGATAATTACAGGTACACTCTCTGCCATATGCAACTGTCTCCTCGCCGGGTCACTCCTCTGTGGCCTGATACAGAACACTGTCCGATGAAATGAAACATCCGTATTGTACTACATGGTCTTTCATTTTTAAAAATGGCACAAAAATGCGTGGAACAGTGCAGCAGGGGGTGCCGGGGGACGGAGTCCCATGGCCGGGGGCCCGGGGGTGTCCCCCGACTCTTTCTCCCCCCTTCTCGGCTCGCCGCAGGCGGGCCGAGGGAGTACCAGCTGAAAAAGAAAAGGATCATACTCCACGACAAAAGCAGTCAAACAAAAACTATATACACGTATTCCTATTTATTAGACAGTAAAAAGTTTTTCACCTTCCAGAGGTACTATTATCCTATTTATTTCCTTCACGCATTCTTATCCTGTATGATAGGAAATGGCGGGTAGAGAGCGTCTCACATAGGTACGTGAACCTGGCCCGCCTTTTTCAAGCAAATCCAGAGTCACCGTACTCTCGCACACTGTACAGTATAAAACAGTATACATAAGAACACCAATACGTAAAGTAGTGAGGGATGAAAGAAGGGAAAACCATATGTCGCGCATACAAGGGCGGGAAACCAGAACATACCGCATGACTTATAGGCGTATAACGGCCATTGTGACACCTTGTCTGTTTCTGGCGGTCATTCTAGGCGTCATGACGCTCCAATTCTCGCAACAGACCTTTGTACAAGCCGCTCAACACAAACAAATACCCAGACACATGAATACTTTTCCATTGACCGTTGCAAACAAGCCGATAGGTGGAGTAAACGTCGGCTCGCATGGCCCGATTCCAAGCACGACGACGGGGCGCATGCCAGGAACGAACACCCGTTAAGTGCGCCACAGGACGCTGGCGAGGTGTATACGGGGATATGTGCTGCCTGCCAGGCCGCTCCCAGATGGAGGTCTGGCAGACAGTGTTCTGGCGGGGATTATTTGTCGGGGGACACATTCTCGCGTTCAGTCGGCACAGCTCCTGCTACGCTCTCCGATGATGCATCATCCGGGGTTGGACTGTCTAGCCGACTTTTCCCAATATTGTATGTCTCGGACGGCTCATAGGTAGGATCCTGATCAGGATGTGCGTCCGCGCGATCCGGTTCTGCGACCGGCACAAAGACCGGCGCGATGCCGGGACTCGAGTAACTGGGCACACCACCAACGGGCATCCCAAACGGTTGAGTCAGGGGAACCACCGCGGGCGCAACGCCATCCCCAACCATCGTCGTCTTGCTGAGATCAATATTGTCGCCGCTGGTCGTATCGAACGCACCGCACTGGCGCAGGAGTGCCGCAACTTCCTCATAGCGGCCCGGCGCATGGACCGTCACCAGCGTGCGCCCCTTCTCCAGCTGCTGCTGATAATACAGCGCTTCGTTTTCCGGCACACCCATGTGCACCAGTGAGCCCACAAACCCACCGGCAACCGCACCGATCGCGGCCCCGCCGAGCGTAGTCAGCAAGATGCCGCCGGCGATCGCAGGCCCGATTCCAGGGATCAAGAGCGCTGTCATGGCTCCGATAACACCACCAACGACGCCGCCACCAACCGCACCAGTTGCCGCCGTGGCCGCTGAAGAGGACTCACCCGCTCCATCAAGAGCATCATCCTCTACGGGGCTACGCCTCACAAAGCCAATCTGCGCATCAGTAAATCCAGCACGGCGCAACTCTTCAACGGCAGCATCCGCCTGAGCACGATCAGTAAACACGCCAACGGCAGTGCTTCTTTCAGTCGTCGTCATATATATCTCCCTTCACGCAGAACGAACGCCTGTTTCCATGCATTTCATAGCAAAATTTCGCCAGAAGAATATGAATACATGCTATACCTCTTCCCACGTTCGTCATATCGTGACACGGATCAGTACAAAAAAAAGATGCAGTCAGCCACGCCGCAGGCGCACGGAGCCTCTCTGAGAGATTCAGAAATGCAGAGAGGCACAGGGCGGAACGCCGGAACTCGTCCCAAAGAGATTGACAGGAGACCGCAAATAGGAATACTATGTGCACAATGGCTGAATAGTGCTAAGCGATACGCCTTGCCTTGCGCCTTTCATTACGCCTATTCATAAGGAATACAGGATATGTCGCAATTACATGATGGCAATGGAAACATGCCGGATAGCACCCGTGACGACGAATTAGAGCAATTACTCCTGGGGACGGTTCATCTGCCATCAGCAGCAGCGCAACCCTCAACTGAGAGTCAGGCAAGCGTAACAAAGCAAGTCGGTGACATTCAGGGGGCCCTGGGGCTCTTTGCAGAAGCGACACAGGACATGGCGACGGCCGTGGTTGAGCTCAATCTGGGACGCCACTTCGCCTGCGTTGACTTTTGTAATCAGGTGGCAGAAAAAGCAGCGCAGGCTATTAGCTTGCTGTATTACGGTCGCCGCTCGGTGTATGACCACGATCTCAAAGCCTTAGGTGCACTGGTCGGCGCTCCGCAAGAGATTCAAGAGGAGATGGCACGACTCACACCGTTTCATCCTGAAGCTTTCTACGCAGATACCCCTCCCGAAGAGGCCGATGAGGTCATCAACGCTGATCAGGCCCGCGATTACGTGGCCTGCGCACGCAAGATCCAGCGTTGGGCCAGGTCTATTATTTTGGCTGCGTGACCATTCTTTCGTATTGTGGCAATTCTGGGTCAAGCCCATTAGTGAGCCCATAACAACCAAGTTGGAGGATGTTTGGAATGACACAACAGATCACCCATTCAGGATTGGATGAAGCCGTAAAACAATCACCGCGAAAATGGGTTTATCTCTTCAGCGAAGGAAATGCCAGCATGCGCGATCTGCTCGGCGGCAAAGGCGCCGGGGTCGCGGAGATGACGAATGCCGGCCTTCCCGTCCCTCCAGGCTTTACGATTACGACCGAAGCCTGTAACGCGTATTACGAAAATGGGAAGCAGTTTCCTGCTGGCACATGGGAACAGGTGCTGGCAGCCCTCAAGATCGTTGAGCAACAAACAGGCAAAGGTTTTGGCTCTCAAGAGAATCCTCTCCTGGTCTCCGTACGCTCTGGCGCAAAATTTTCGATGCCCGGTATGATGGATACGGTGCTGAACCTGGGCATTAACGATGAGACGGTCAAAGGCCTGGTGGCTCTGACCGGCGATGAGCGCTTCGCCTACGATGCGTATCGCCGCTTCATTCAGATGTTCAGCAAGATTGTGCTCGATACCAATCCCCACGATTTCGAGCAGGTGCTGGAACGCTATAAAGAGCAAGCTGGCGTACAGAGCGATGCCGAAATCTCCGCTGCGGACCTCAAGCAGATTGTGCTCGAATTTAAGCAGATCGCGGAACGCCAGTCCGGCGAGCCTTTCCCCACTGATGTCTTCCAGCAGTTGCATAAAGCCATCGAGGCGGTCTTCTCTTCCTGGAACAACAAACGCGCCATCGACTACCGCAACTTCAATAAGATTTCCCACGCTCTGGGGACGGCGGTCAACGTACAGAGTATGGTCTTCGGCAATATGGGCAACGATAGCGGCACTGGCGTGGCCTTTACGCGCAATCCCAGCACCGGCGAGAAGGTGCTCTACGGCGAATATCTGCTCAATGCACAGGGTGAGGATGTGGTGGCCGGTATCCGCACTCCTTCGAAGATCAGCCGCTTGCAGGAAGACTTACCCAGCGTCTTTCAGCAGTTTCAGGAGATCGCACACCGTCTGGAGCAGCACTACCGCGATATGCAGGACCTGGAGTTTACGGTGGAGCGCGGCAAACTGTATATGCTGCAGACCCGCTCAGCCAAACGCAATGCACAGGCCGCTGTGAAGGTGGCGGTGGATATGGTCCAGGAGGGGCTGATCACTCCCCAGGAGGCCGTGCGACGCGTTGAGCCCTCTCAGGTCTATCAACTGCTGCTGCCACGTTTCGATGACGCCGAGAAGAAAAAAGCAGAACAAGAGGGTCGCTTGCTGGCCAAGGGCTTGAATGCTTCGCCCGGTGCGGCTTTCGGTAAGGCAGTCTTCGATGCGGACCGCGCGGAAGAGTTGGGCAAGGCCGGTACGCCGGTGGTGCTGGTACGCCCCGAGACCAGCCCCGATGATGTACATGGTATGCTCGTTGCGAAGGGTATCCTGACGGCACGCGGTGGCGCAACCAGCCACGCGGCTGTGGTGGCACGCGGACTGGGCCTGCCCTGTGTGGCGGGCTGCGAAGGGATCCGTGTAAGCGAGGCGGAGCACCTGTTCCGCGTTATCGATACCGATCAGATCATCAAAGAGGGCGACGATATCTCGATCGACGGTGCGACCGGCGAGGTCTTCGCGGGCATTATTAAGACGGTCGATCCCGATTTCGATAAAGAGACGGACCTGAAGACGCTGCTGGGCTGGGCTGACCAGTTCCGCAAACTGGGCGTATGGGCGAACGCTGACTATCCGCGCGACGCCAAACGTGCAGTGATCTTCGGCGCCGAAGGTATCGGCCTGTGCCGTACTGAGCATATGTTCATGGAGCAGGAGCGCCTGCCGATTGTGCAAAAGATGATTCTGGCCAAGAGCACCGAGGAGCGCCAGGCCGCGCTGGATAAGCTTCTTCCCTTCCAGCGCAGCGACTTTAAGGGTATTTTCGAGGCCATGGTCGATCCCAGGACCGGTGATGGCTATCCCGTCGTTATCCGCCTGATTGACCCGCCGCTGCACGAATTCCTGCCCTCCTACGAAGAACT
Source organism: Ktedonosporobacter sp. (assembly GCA_035293765.1). GTDB lineage: Bacteria > Chloroflexota > Ktedonobacteria > Ktedonobacterales > Ktedonobacteraceae > DASRHT01. The sequence goes on along the minus strand of DATGMF010000091.1, from coordinate 206 downwards.
GCTGGTCGACGTTACGCGCCTAGAGACGCAAGGCGGCCACGAAGAAGAACTGCGCGAGAAGAAGACCATGCTGGAAGCTGTGGGGGCCATGCGCGAGATGAATCCCATGCTGGGCCTGCGCGGCTGCCGCCTGGGCCTGCTCTTCCCCGAAATTAATGTCATGCAGACACGGGCCATTCTCGAAGCTGCCGCAGAAGTCGCGAAGA
>DATGMF010000090.1:0-88414 GCA_035293765.1 Ktedonosporobacter sp. | reverse complement strand
AAGCGAGCAGCTTGAGCAGTGGCTGCAAGCAGATCGGGCTCAGGGCTTTGACCTGGGGCAAGCTCCCTTGCTGCGCCTCACCGTTCATCGCCTGGCGCAACAGCGCATTCACCTGACCTGGAGCTTCCACCACCTGCTGCTCGATGGCTGGAGCGTCTCCACTCTTCTTAGCGAGGTCTTTGCCTGCTCCCAGGCATATGGACAGGGAAGGCGCCTGACCCTGCCAGTGCGGCGGCCCTATCGCGACTATATCGCCTGGCTCCAGCAGCAGGATCTGCCCCAGGCCGAACAATTCTGGCGTCACTGGCTGCGCGGCTTTCGCCGTCCCACCCCCCTGGGGGTAGATCGTCCTGGAACTTCTCCTCATGGCGCAAGCGAAGACTATCACTATCAACAAGTTCAGCTTTCGGCAGAAATGACCGCCAATTTACAGCAACTGGCCCGCCAGCAGCAGGTAACGCTCAACACATTGTTGCAGGGCGCCTGGGCACTCTTGCTCTCTCGCTACAGCGGGCAGGACGATGTCGTCTTTGGCACCACCGTTTCGGGCCGTCCCCCGACTCTGAGCGGAGCCGAGGCGATGGTGGGCCTCTTCATCAATACCTTGCCTGTGCGCGTCCAGGTCTCCCCCCAGCAGCGCCTCCTCCCCTGGTTGCAGCAGTTGCAAGCCCGGCAGGCCGAAGCCCGTCAGTATGAGTACAGTCCTCTGGTGCAGATCCAGGGCTGGAGCGAGGTGCCCCGTGGTCAGTCCCTCTTCGAGACCCTGTTCGTGTTTGAGAACTATCCCATTACTACCTCGACCGCCGCGGAGCAGCAGAGTCCCCTGGCTCTCGAAAATGTAGCAGTGGTCGAATGGACAAATTATCCGCTCACGGTAGCAGTTGTCCCCCATACCAGAATGCTGATCCGCATTAGTTATGTGAGCAATCGTTTTGCCGATGAGACCATTCATCGGATGCTCAATCATTTTCAGGTGTTATTAGAAGGTATGCTTACAACTCCCGAACAACGACTTGGCAATCTTTCTCTGCTGACCGCTCAGGAGCGCCAGCAACTCCTTGCCGCCCATACGCCTGCTACCACCATTACTCCGCCCTCAACCTGCTTGCATCAAATTTTTGAGCAGCAGGTTGATGCCACGCCGGATGCCATAGCGGTCGTGTACGAAGAAAAGCATTTAACCTACGGCGAACTTAATGCCAGAGCCAACCGCCTGGCTCACGCTTTACAGCGACGGGGAGTGGGACCAGAAGCCCTGGTGGGCCTGTGCCTGGAGCGGTCGCTGGAGATGATCATTGCCATTACAGGCATTCTCAAAGCTGGTGGGGCCTACGTTCCGCTTGATCCTGCCTCTCCCGCCGAACGTCTGGCTTTTCTCCTGTACGACTGCCAGGTCACCGTCTTACTCAGCCAGCAGGATTTGCAGCAGCGTCTCCCGGCTCTCTCCATGCCGCTGCTGTGCCTGGACCGCGACTGGCTCGCCATCTCCTCAGAATCTACTTCTAATTTGGAACTGCCGCTGCATTCCGACAGCCTGGCCTACGTGATTTACACCTCGGGCTCGACCGGCAGCCCCAAAGGCGTCCAGGTCTGCCACCACCATGTCATCCGCCTCCTGGCCTGCACGCAGCCCCGCTTCCACTTCGACCGGCACGACGTCTGGAGCCTGTTCCACTCCATTGCCTTTGACTTCTCTGTCTGGGAACTCTGGGGGGCGTTGCTCTTTGGCGGACGACTGCTCGTTGTCCCCTTCTGGCTCAGCCGCGACCCCGAGCGATTCTTCCAGTTGCTCGACCAGGAGCAGGTCACCGTCCTTAACCAGACGCCATCGGCCTTCCGCCAACTCGTCCCTGTCGCCACCTCTCCAGTTCACCGCGACGCCGCATCCGCCTTACGCCTGATCATCTTCGGCGGCGAAGCACTGGACCTTCCCAGCGTTCGCACCTGGTTCGCTCATAGTGGCGAGCGCCACCCGCAACTGGTCAATATGTATGGCATCACCGAAACCACTGTCCACGTCACCTGGCTCCCCTTGACGCAGCAACAGGTGAGTGGTGACCTGACCAGTCCCATTGGACAGCCACTGCCCGATCTGAACATCTATCTGCTCGACCGGACAGGCCAACCTGTTCCTGTAGGGGTCACCGGAGAGATCTATGTCGGGGGAGCAGGCGTGGCACGCGGCTATCTGCATCGTCCCGAGCTAACAGCCGAACGCTTTGTGCCCCATCCTTTCAGCGATCAGCCGGGAGCGCGGCTCTATCGTAGTGGAGATCTGGCCCGCTATACGACTGAGGGACAATTGGAGTATCTGGGGCGCAACGATACCCAGGTCAAGCTGCGCGGCTTCCGCATCGAGTTGGGCGAGATCGAGGCCGCCTTACACCATCATCCTTCTGTACAGGCCACAGTAGCCATGCTGCGCGAAGATAGTCCTGGCGATGTTCGGCTGGTTGCATATGTTATTCCACATCAGGAGCACGCTACCACGAGCAGCGAACTGCGTCGCCATCTCCAGCAACGGCTTCCTGACTACATGGTACCCTCCAGCCTGATACTCCTGGAGTCCTTACCTTTGACCTCCAATGGAAAAATTGATCGTGGAGCGCTTCCACGACCAGATCAGATACAGCCCCAGCATAAAAGTGCGTATGTAGCGCCGCGCACCCCTGTAGAGGAGAAGCTGGCCTTTATCTGGGCACAGGTGTTGCGCCGGGAACAGATAGGTGTCTATGATGATTTTCTGGACCTGGGTGGTAGTCCGCTTCTTGCTACCCAGCTCATCGCACGTATCCGCCGCACCTTTCAGGTAGAGCTCCCGCTCCGTAGTGTGCTCCAGACCTCTACCATCGCCACGCTTGCAGAACAAATAGAAGCGGCACAACGAGCTGGACAAATCACGTCCGTTCCTTCCATTAAACGGCTTGCGCGTACACCTCTACAAGCAGAGAGGAATGCCAGGTGATGAAAGATATACATGCAAAGCAAAAATTGTCCACATTTCAGCCCAAGCGGTATTCAGGCCATCTCTCGGCCAGAACTCTCGACACCCTCCTGTTAGTACAATAATATGGATGATGCTGTTTTATCGCCATCTGCTTCTGCAAGATATATCATAATCAATCTCTCGCCTTCTCATTATTAACGGTAGAACTGCATCTTGACATCTTACAGCATATAGTCTATAATCTAATCAAAAGTTTGTTGAACTCTATAACTATCTTATATACATGTTATAATATTTTTGCATATATCTATTTTTAACGCTTTTATTTCTATTCATACAATTTTTAGTAGATAATCCCTATCCTACCTTTCCAAATTGATAGGGCATATCTACACACTATTCCGGTTATTCATGATTGATACTTGCGGCGCAAACTTTTGTGTGCCCTGTTGAGGAGTTTTTGGGGAGGGGCGCTTCGCATGAGCAAAAACACGGCCCGGAATATCACAGTTCCATCTTTGTCTCTACCTGAAGGAGGAGGCGGTACACGCGGATTAGGGGAAGATTTCCGCTCAAACGAATTTACCGGCACAATGACGTTATCTGTTCCGATTGCCACTTCACCCGCCCGCCACGGCCAGCCAGAGCTGAGCCTCAGTTACGATTCTGGGCAGGGGAATGGCCCCTTTGGACCTGGTTTCTCCGTGAACATAGCTCATTTTTCACGCAAGACGGAATATGGCATTCCCACGTATACAGAGAAGGATGTTTTTATCTTCTCTGAGGCTGGCGAACTGGTGCCGCGCCTGCTCAAAACCCCTGAAGGGCAATGGATACCTGATCAGCGAACCGTCGTACAGGATGGCGTCGCATGGCTGGTGCAGGCATACATCCCCAAGATGGAGAATGCTTTCTCGGGCATTGAACTCTGGACGGATACTACTACACTCCTCTCCTACTGGAAAGTAATTTCCAGAGATAACATTACTACCTGCTATGGACTGAGCACGGCCAGCCGGATTGCTGATCCAGACGAGCCCACACACATCTTTCAATGGTATATCACAGAACAGGTTAATTCTCTCGGTGACAAAGTTTTATACAAGTATAAAAGGGAGAACCTGGAGAATGTTTCAGCTACCATTTTTGAGGTAAACCATCGCTCGTCTGCCAATATCTATATCGAACGGATCATCTATGGCAATTATTTCGTCGCCGACTCCACCGACGAACTCCAGGAGCGGTTCGCCCTGGAAATGGTCTTTGACTATGGCGAGTATGATTACACCCACCCGCACAATGCTCCAGGCATCTGGGCAGCCAGGCAGGATGCTTTCTCAACCTATAAGGCGGGTTTCGAGATTCGAACTTACCGCCTGTGCAGAAATATCCTGATCTTTCATCACTTTGAGCAGGGCAGTGAACTGGTACGCGCCACCCATTTAAGCTACGCCGAGTCGCCCCTTTTCTCCTTTCTGGAGACAATTGAGCAGATTGGCTTTAAAAAAGATGAAACGGGCGCATACACCTGGCGTAGCTTACCACCCCTCTCATTTACTTATACGCCTTTTCGCCCTCTGCAATCCACCTATCGACCGCTGACCGTCACAAATGGCAGCGAGATCCCCGGGCCGGTGGAAGGCTCGTTCTACTCGCTGGTGGATTTGTACGGCGAGGGCTTACCCGGCTGCTTTTTCCGTGATGATAAAACAGTTCTTTACTGGAATCCTGAAGGTGACGGCACCTTTGCCCCTCCACTGCCTCCACCCCGATTTCCGCTCGAAAGCGACTCGCCTGACACTACGCTTACTGATCTTGCCGGAAACGGTCAGCTATCGCTGCTGGTACGTCAGGCCGGGCGCTGCGGTTACTACGAGGCCAGGCCGGATGGCTCCTGGCGGCCTTATCAGGATTTCGCTGCCTATCCGCCAGAGATTGCTCTATCGCAGCAGCATATGATCGATATCAACGGCAGCGGTATGGCCGATGTGGTTGTTTTTGACGATGATTATGTACGCGTCTATCCCGCGCACGGCACCAGAGGGTTTGGTCCCCCCTGGCAAAAGCTGCGCGAGCCAGAATTCCCTATGGGCCGCGATGACTCGGACAGTGAGTTCCTCGGCTTTGCTGACATGTGTGGGGATGGACTGACTCATCGCGTCAGGATTCGCGACGGCAGTGTTGAATACTGGCCCGACCTGGGATATGGACGTTTTGGTCCCAGAATCACCTTCGGCAACGCCCCGCGCTTTCGTGGCGGATTGGATCGCTCGCGTCTCTTCCTGGCTGACGTGAATGGCTCAGGAACAACCGATTTGATCTACGTGTATCGAGAGCATATCGAGATTTTTCTCAATCAGAGCGGGAATAGCTTCAGCGACGCGCTTGTCTTACCACTGCCGCTCCCCTATGATGATTTTACCACTATCACATTCGCTGATGTGCCGGGCAACGGAAGCTCGTGTTTAGTTTTTAGCCAGTTTACCTCGACGGTTCAACATTTCTATTACGATTTTTCCAATGGCGTGAAGCCTTATCTGCTTTGCGCATGGCAGAATAATCTGGGGGCTCGCAGCACTATCCATTACAAACCTTCAACATTTTTCTATCTGGCAGACAAACAGGCTGGCAAGCCCTGGGTCACGCGTCTGCCTTTTCCCGTCCAGGTCGTCGAGAGGATCGAATCTTACGATATGATCGCACACTCCCGCCTGGTCAGCCGCTTTCGTTACCACGACGGCTATTATGACCCGGTCGAACGCGAATTTCGCGGTTTCGGCTTTATCGAACGCTGGGATAGTGAAACATTTGAGCAGTATGCGGCCAGCATCTCTGATCTGGGATCGCCAACCGCTCTTGCAGCGGAAGAGTATACACCGCCCATCTATACGCGCTCCTGGTATCATACCGGCGCCTATATCCCCGAACGCGGCCTTTCGCAACAGTACGCGCAAGAGTATTTCCAGAAAGACCCTGATGCGTATGTGCTTCCCGATAGCCACCTTGAAGCAGCTATCAACGCAAGTGACGCAGAGACGCTGCGCCAGGCTTACGCCGCCCTGGCCGGACAACTTCTACGCGTGGAGGTGTATGGAGACGATGGCTGCGCCGACGCGACCAATCCATACAACGTCACTGAGGCGAATTTTGCCGTACGGTTATTGCAGCCGCACACCGCTTTATTTGAGGCTGCGTTTTATACGTACACGCACGAGACCATCACCTACCGTTATGAGCGCAATCCGCTTGACCCGGCGATAAATCATCAGTTCACGCTCGCGGTTGATGCCTATGGCAATGTTCTCAATGCCTGCCAGGTTGCCTATCCTCGCCGTTTGCCGGTCGTGAAGAGCAACGATCCGGTACACACGATCTATGACGAACAACTGGCGCTCCACGTTGTCGTGGAACTCACCACCTATATTAACGAGATCAACCAGGCGCAGGGGTACCGCTGGCTCGGCCTTGAATGCCAGCAGCAGAGCCTGGAGATCGGTGGCCTCACGATTGCCGACCGGTCATATTTTGACTTTGCCGAGATTCAGCGCGCCGTTCAGGCGGCGCTCTTGCATGTCATCGCCTATCAACAACCATTCCAACCGCCTGAACTCCAGGCTCGTCTTTACGCCTGGGAGCGCCTTTATTACTGGTCTGAGGATCAGACCGCAGCTACCTTTGCTCAGGCTCACAAACGGATGTTGCTGCACCATACGGAGTCCGCCGTCTTTCCGGCAGCCTGGGTTGAGCCGGCATTCGATAACAGGGTAAATCCAGACATGCTGTTGCAGGCAGGCTACGAATTAAAAGATGGATATTGGTGGCAGCCAGGTCTTACCATTTCCTATTACCAAACGCCCGAACGCTTCTACCTTCCCTATTTGTATCGCAGTGTTTTTGGCGGAGAAACCTCCGTTGCCTATGATCCTTACAACCTGATCCAGGTACAGACGAGCGCAATGGTTACGAACGACCCGACTAATCCTGTCCTGCTTGTGACCAGCGCGGAGGTCGATTACACGACGTTACAGTACCGCCAGATTACAGACTATAATCACCGGATCTCACAAGCCCTCTACGATCCACTCGGGCAGGTAATTGCCACGACCCTCTACCAGATAAAAAGCGACGGCAGAGTTATTGGCAACGGGGATCTCGCCGCATATGCCCTGCATACCCCGACTTTTGATGAGGTGCTGGCCTCTCCACATCTATATCTGCAACAGGCCAGCACGTATTCCTATTTCGATCTCAGCGCCTGGCAGGAGCGGCAACAGCCTTCTGCCCTGATCCAGTTGCTCAGAGAGACCTACGTCAGCGATCTTGCGCCTGACCAGCAAACCCGAGTGCGCGTGCAGGTGCAGTACATTGATGGCTTCGGGCGGAATATCGAAAACAAGCTGAAGGGAGGCGCGGCCTTCAAGAATGACCTGATCGGGCAGCCGCCTCTTCCCGAGCAGGAAGATGAGATCTGGGTCGTCTCCGGGCGCACTATCTATAATAACAAAGGATTGATCGTCAGAGAGTATCAGCCATTCTTCAGCGCCAACCCTTTCTACGAAGACCAGATCGAGCGGATCATGCAGAACCTTCTCCCTCCGCCGACGATCTACTACTATGACGCGCTCGGTCGCCTGATCCGCCAGCTTACAGCCAAAGGATTTCTCCTCTTTAATCATTACTACCCCTGGGCGGTGGTTGCCTATGATGAGGATGATACCGTTCTGCTCTCACCTTATTATCAGGAGCATTATCATTCAGCTCCGCCCGATGAGAAAGATGCCCTGGACAAAGCCGCTGTCTTTGCCGATACTCCCGAATACGCGCTTTACGATTCTCTGGAACGCAGCTTTGCTCTGATCCAGGTTAACACCGAAGTCAGACCAGGGGCGAACCCTGCGGTCGATCATACCTACTTGCTGACGCGCAAGACGCTTGATATTGCCGGAAATGCCACCAGTACACGCGATCCGCGGGGACTGCCTTTTGACCAGGCATTTGATATGACAGGCCAGGAGCTCTCTACCTCCAGCCCCGATGCTGGAATGCACTGGCTACTGGTCAATGTGCTAGGCAGCACCTCTCACTCCTGGGATAGTCGCGGCTTCCAGACATCCTATACCTACGATTTACTGCAACGCTCGCTGCAAAAACGTGTCATAGGAGGCGATGTCGAACCTCGTGTAGACATAGTAGTTGAACAGACCATCTACGGGGAACAACAGCCAGATGCCTACGACCGCAATCTACACGGCGAGGTATTCCGCGCCTACGATCAGTCGGGTATCACGCAGTATAATCAGTACGCGCTGCAAAGCCAGATCAACGAGCAGGTCTCTCAGCTCTGTCAGGATTACAAAGGGTGGATTGATTGGCAAAACCCTGCAATTGTCCTGCTGGAACCAGAACAGTTTACCGCAACCTTTCAGTATGACGCGCTTGGGCGCATGATTGCTCAGACCACGCCCGACGGAACAGTATCGCGGTCCACCTATGATCCATCGGGCCTGTTGCGACGCATTGTGCTGACTGTACCCGAGCAAGAACGGACCACAGAGAAGGTGATCATCGATGACATCCGCTACAACGCTGACGCTCAGCGTATGCGCGTCGTTTATGGCGCGCCCGGCCTGGTCACAACCATCACTTACGAAGAGACCACGTTGCGGCCACTTACGATTGAAACACAGCGCCAGGGAGAGCGGCCCGAAACCTTCCAGAGCCTGATTTACACCTACGATCCCGTAGGAAATATTACCCGCCTGCGCGATAACTCGGAGCCGGTTGTTTTTCACCGGCAGCGTAAAGTGGAGGATTTGTCTGACTACACCTATGACGCTCTCTATCGCTTGCTTCAGGCCACCGGGCGACAACATCCAGGGATTCAGGCTGATACACACCGCACGGGGTTCAAGCAGAGTCTCTATCTGGCGCTCCCGCCCAATCCGAACGATATGCAGGCGCTCGAAAACTATCGGGAGCAATACCGTTATGACCTCTCAGGAAACCTGCTAGAACTGACCCACCAGGCCAGCTCGACCGATTCCTGGAAACGCATTCTCCCTGTCGAGGCTGATTCAAACCGACTGGCCGGGCAGAGGTATGATCGCAACGGCAATCTGCTGGCCCTCGATAATTTGCGCCGCGTGGAGTGGAATTATGAGAACGAACTGAAACAGGTCGATCTGATCACGCGGCGGGATGGCCTGCCGTCCGATAGCGATTACTATGTCTATGATGGGGATATGCAGCGTGTCCGCAAGATCTCGGAGCGTTATGCGAATCAGGGAACGATCATCGAGGTCAGAGAGACAATCTACCTCGGCGCCTATCGCGTCTACCGCATCAGGCAGCAATCCGCGCGAGGCAGCGCGATTATCCTGGAGAGGCACGCCTTCGATGTGCTGGATAGCAACGAGCTCCTTTTTTGCACCTTGAACCGATGGATGATCGACGCCTACAAGCGGCAGACCGACTCGCCCGGGGAGATCAAGTTGCGCTATCAACTGACCAATAGCATTGGCACATCGCTCGTAGAGGTAGATGAAAGCGCCAGCCTGATTAGCTGGGAAGACTACTTTCCCTTCGGCGGCACCTCGGTCATCGCGGGTTACAACCAGAGCGAGGTCGCGCTCAAAGACTATCGCTACACAGGCAAAGAGTGTGATGATACAACCGGCCTGTACTATTATGGTGCGCGCTATTATATTTCCTGGCTAGGGCGCTGGATGAGCGCGGACCCTTCTGGCGCTGCCGATGGGCTGAACCTGTACACCTACGTGCAAAATAACCCGATCAAAGACTGGGACGCCACCGGCTTATGTAAAAATACCGGGAAAGATGGCTGCAAGAAACGCGAGCGGAAGAAAGAGGAGAGCGAAGATGAAGATGAGCCAAGAAAGCGTAGAAGGACTTCAGCAGCAGACAGGCAGAAAGCCGTTGCAGCGAACAAAGTGGCAAAGGAACAGAAAGAGCGAGAGAAGCGAGAGGCGATAGAGCAGCAGAAACAAGAGGAGCAGGAGGCCAGGCAACTAAGGCGTGCAGCTTCTTTGAAGACATTGCGTGCGAATCCTCCTAAAGCCAGCGCAAGAGGGGAGGCGCTGGATGGTATAGCCAGGCGCATTCACAACGCATATGAGCTGAACAACAGCCAGAATACCACGGCAGTCGCTGCCCTTGAAAAAGATGGGCGTATTCGTTATGTCGTGGCTCAAATCACACGTCTAAATGATAGCGTTGAGGCAGCCAGGCAGATCAAAGAAACAGGCCAGTTTCTCTCGGCAACACCGCGCGAATCGCATATTCACGCGGAAATGTGGATACTTTATCACTATATAGAGGGGTTGCTCTCCGACCGTTTTGTCGGCTACCAGCTCATTGCCATCGGGGTAAACAAGCCCATTTGCGCTGATTGTGGGGCTATCCTGCTCCGTGCGGGCGTCAGCTTTAATCCCAAGAACCTTTCCGAAGAGCAGAGTAATAGCGGCTGGTCCAGCCCCTGGACATATTACGAAGTGGAAGACCCGTTTGCCGGGAAAAAGCGCGTGAAGCTCAAGAAATATCAATCCAACACAGCCAAAGAGGATATGGAGAAGTTTAATTTGCATCGTCGGGACCAGGACCCATCGGCTGGCGGCGGTGGTCGTCAGGTGGCCGTGGCTTGAAACTGGTCGCAGCCCGGCATTCAGGTAAGCGCGAATGTGCTTGCAAGAGCGCCGGGATAGTGAGAGAAAGGAGCGTTTCAATGGTTGAACGCGCCCATTCCCAGGAGAACGCGCCTCATGCGCGGGCCTTTTTGCGGCAAAATAGCCACTTTGACCTGCTTCACTTTGATTTGCATAACCGGGCTGACCTGGAAAAACTCAACTGGGGCGATCTGGCCCGCCCGCAGATTGTACAGCGTCTCAAAGAACTCCAACGCCTGGTCTGGCTCCATCCCGACCAGCAGGCGCGTGGGCAGCTTTCTCAGACGGCGGTTGAGGCAGCCGAGAAGCTGATTCAGGCGCATTTTACGTCGGCCCACTCGATTGTCCTCATGCCGGAGGAGGAATTTGTGGCCCGTTACCAGCGTGCCAGCCAGAACGACGACCAATCCATTCCTCACCAGATGTACCAACGCGCGGTGCATATCGCGGCCCAGACGCAGCACCTGTGGGGGAGAATCAAAGATACGGTAGCGGACCCGTATTATCGCGCAACGCATTTCGCGAATGGCAATAGCGAGGTCATCAACTATTATGAAGATATGCCCAGTTACCAGGATCTCTTTGGCACGCTGGATTACTGCACATGCGAGCACTGTCGTTCAATTCTGAGCCCGGCAGCGTATTTCGTTGATCTGATGCGCATTATTGATGAGTACATCACTGATGCCAACCAGGCAACGATCCCTCCCGGGTTTAAATTACAGGACCGCTGTCCGCTTCTCTTTACGCTGCCGCTGAGCTGCGAGAACACAAATACGCTGCTCCCTTCTCTTCAGCTTGTCAACGAGAGCCTGGAGGCGCTGCTAAAGCGAGAGGGCCATGTGGACGACGCCATTAAACTGCTGGCCGGGGCAAAATATCCTTTCAATCTGCCATTTAACCTGTATTTACAGGCGATCAGAAACTATTTTGATAAACTCGCAACGACGCTGTTTGATGTCTACCAGAAGTTCTCTGTCAACTCCGACGATTCGCCATACGCCCAGGCCCGCGATGTCTGGCGCGAATATCTCAAGCTCTCGCTCACCGAATATACCTACCTTCTAGGGAACGCGCAATCTGGTTCTCCAGCGGAAGTCAGCCCATTCTATGGCTATCTCGCTCCCGATTCGGTCAGTCGCCACCTCCCGCTAAAAGGACAGGGGACACTGACGATTCAGAAGGACTCCAAAACCGTGACAGGGCTTGGTACCGATTTTCAACAACAACTTCAGCCCGGCGATCAAATTCTGCTCGATAATGCTCCTGACGACCAGAACAAGGAGCGCACTGTGGTCGAGATTGATCCGTCCAGGCAATCGCTCCAGGTTGCCGAGGAGTGGACGGTGGACGCAAGTGGCCTGCGCTTCGTCATCAAACCACAGCAGGCGCTAAACCGCGTCCAGTACTTTTTAGGGCGCGCGCGCCTCACTTACGACCAACTCAACGCGCTTTTTCTCCAACAATTAAGCCCGGATGAACTCAATTCGGGAGCGGCGAACGCTTTTTTCATTAACAAAACCGGCCAGGGGCTTCCTTATCTGCATATCCAGCTCGATACATTCGATCCGAGTAACGTTGAGGAAGAAATTGTGGGCCTGCTGGATATCAGCACACCGGACAATCTCAGTCGTCTTGATCGGATCAATCGCTTTGTGCGCCTGGCTGCGACCCTCGGCTGGTCGTATGCCGATCTGGACTGGGCTATGGTCTCGCTTCGGGTGAACGAGATTACCGGGGAGTTGCTGGAGCAACTTGGCAAGATGCAGTATCTCTACACAACAACCGGTTTACCGGTAGACGTACTGTGTAGCTTCTGGCATGATATGAAGTATCGGGGACGCATCAATGACACGCGCCCACAGGATCTATTTGATCGCGTCTTTAACAATCCCACTCTGCTGGCTGGAAAAAACCCTTATGTCGATCCGCGAGTTCCCTTTAACCCGACGGTGGCGCTCCCCTGGGATATCGTGGACCGAACCGGCACGACCAATACAGCCATCAGAAGTCGCTTGCTTGCTGCGCTGGGAGTCAACGACGATGACCTTACAAAAGTGGCGCTCTATACACTCAAGTTGCTTGGTCAGTCGGGAACTCAGATCCAGCTCTCATTGACGAACCTGACCCGCCTGTACCGGCTCGCCCGTATACCGGCCATGCTGAAAATCAAGATCGACGAATACCTGGTTTTGCGCTGCTTGCTCTATTACTCCGAGCAATGCGAGAATGCTCCAGAGGATACCAGTTGTTATTTGAACCCGCCACCCGGCAGCGAGCATACCAATATCGATGCGTTGATCCAGCAGATCGAGGCGGCAGCCTGGATCAAGAGCAGCCCTTTCACCTTCTATGAACTGCTCTATATATTGAGCGGCGCGGAGGTCTCTTACACCGATCCCAATTACATCGAGGCCGCTGTTGATCCGTTTATACGCAGGCTGGCAGTCAACGCAACCAATGCCCGCGTCAATCGCAACTCCTTTTTGTATGAGAGCATCAATGCGACCGCGTCGAGCGCCATCTTCGAAGAGCTGGTTGCATCTCAGACAATTACCCCCATCGGTATCCTTTCTACCCAGAACATCACGTATGATACCGCCTCGCCCTTATTCAAAATATGTTGGACGGGCCTGAAGACCAACGACATTTCCGAGCCCGAGGCAAAGGCGGCCTTTTTACTGCTCAGAGATCATGGCCTGTTGTTGGAGACGATTCTGCTCGACTGCGAGCTAGCCGGAATCCTGAGTGCCAAATTTACCGCCGATACCCCGCTCGATTTTCTTTTCAAGGATGATCCGAAAGCTCAACTCAAACGCGGTCAGGTGAAAGCGATTCTGCTGCAAGTTCGCCTGAATATTCTGAATACGCAGCAGGTGCTGCTGGATAAAAACCAGATGCAGAAAGACTTTGCCATCAACGGGCTGAGCGATTTTCTCAAAATGCCCACCGAGACAATCGTTGCCCTGTTCCCGTTTGTGACCAGCCTGACCGATCCAGGGATGTACCTCAAAGATCTCCTGACCCCCGATCAATCTCCAACGCCAGCCGTCGAGAATCTGATTCGCGTCCTGTCACGCGGCGGCATCCTGGTCAAAAAGCTCGGCTTCACGCCTGATCAGATCCTGGCTGTCGTGGCCGGACCAGCGCATTTTAATATCAGCAACCCGTCCGCGCTGACATTGGCAGATATCCAGTCTCTCTCGACGTTTATCCAACTGGTCCAGGCGTTTCGCGATACAAACAATACGCTGATTTGCAGCTATTTCCAGATTACTTCTAACGACTTCAAAATCACCTGTAATCAGGTGCGACCTTCGACACCGGTCAGTGCTCTGGCTACGCTGACCGGCTGGGATAGCGAGCAGATCGAAAAATTACTGAACGTTTTCTATCCACTCGCAAGCGCCAGAAGCACAGTCGCGGCCCTGCAACGCCTCAAACAGGCTTTTGATCTGGGGCGTTTAGTCGGGGCCGACGTATATTTGTTGCTGCAACTCAGCGCGTTGAGCAGAATGGACGATAGCGCCAAATGGGAGACTTTTAGCCAGCTCGCGCAAGCTGTCCTGGCGCTGGTCAGTGGCAAATACGGCGAAGAGCAGTTCGCACAGGTTTGCCAGACCATCAGCCGGGAACTCAATCTGGCTAAGCGCGATCATCTGCTGTGGTTTACTATCTGGTACATCGAGAAAGCCTATATTCAACAGCCTTCGGATCTGTATCAGTACCTTCTCATTGATGTCGAGACGGGCGACTGCGAGCAGACTTCCCCCATCGTGCAGGGCATTGCCTCGCTGCAACTCTATCTACAACGCTGCCGTATGATGCTTGAGCCGGGTGTAACCGACCTGGGAAGAATCCATCCACCCTGGTGGGATTGGATGATGAATTACCGCGTGTGGGAAGCTAATCGCAAGATCTTTCTCTATCCAGAGAATTATCTTGACCCCTCTGTGCGCCCCGAGCGCAGCCCACTGTTCCGCACCTTACAGGACGACCTCTCGCAGACCAATCTTGATCGGCAGAGCATTAGCGACGCCTTTATGCATTACTTTGAGGGCCTGGAGGCGCTCTCCAGCCTGAAATACGTCGAGAGTTATAATACGCGCACCTTTCCTGATGCTCCATCAGGTGGAGATACCACCTATATCTTCGGGCGAACACCGACGCAGCCCTACGCCTACTACTACCGCACATACCTGGTGAACTACAACAAGTGGTCTCCCTGGTACGCGATGGAATTGAGCATCAACACGCCCTACATTGCCTCCGTTTACGCCTTCAACAAGGTCATGATCTTCTGGAGCGAGGCGCAAACCCTGGCAAACTCGACAATCGCTGGCAGCACTTCAAGTATCCAGACAACGCACCAGGCGGTGGATAAGGTCTCCGTAAAATTCAGCTACTTAAAACACAATCACCAGTGGCTCCAGCCGCAGACCCTGCTCGACAATTTCGTCGTCAATTTCACCCCCGATCCCTATCTCCAGGATTATACGTTTATCACCCAGCGATTGAAGAAAAATGCTCTTTACTGGCAGACGCTCTACCCGCTCCATATCCTGCCCACGAACTACATCGATGACTCCTTGCCCAAACAGGAGTTAATCCTGATCAATTACGGGTTTGCTCTGGATTTTCAGAAGGGCCAGCCTATCGTCATTGCTCCGCCAAAACCTACGGAGAATCCTGATGAGAATAGCCTGAACACGAATATCTACACCTACATTACCAGGCTCAACCAGTTCCTGGCCTCAACGCCGCCCGTCTTGAAGGGCTACGTTCTGTACAACGATAATAGCTTTACGAACAACTTGATTGTAGTTCCCAACAGAGTAGCTCTGCTTAACTACCTGCCTCCTTCGCCTCAGCCGTATGCTCCGCTTATCGCCGTTGCGGCGGGTACGACCGTGCTGGGCATCGCGCGCACCAATAACGTCCTTTACGATAATTACTATGCAAACTCCCTGGTCGCCCAACCGCCCAATGACAGCACTCCAGATCTGCTGCTCCTGTATAACCTGCCCGCCGCGTCAAATCTCACGATGGTGAAAAACCAGCCTGGATGGTTCCTGTTCGATAGCGGCGACGATGCTTTCCTGGTCCTGTCCCTGGAAAAGGGCCTCAAGAAAATATCGGAGGACATATTGACGGTGAGCGCCGATCAGCCACCGCTGCCCGCGCGTGAGGTCTATCTGCGCGCCCGGGACTATACCGATCAACCGCAAGCACTGGGGAGCTTTAATTTTGCCTTTAAACGCCTGACCACCGCGACCGTAGAAGCACTGAACGCCCGCCTGGTCATCGGCGGGATTGAGAATCTTTTGACGCTAGAATCTCAGCAACTACCAGAGTTGCCTTTCAGCCGTTTCTACAAAGATGGCGTGAAACCGCCCAATACGAACCCACCCACAACGGAAACCCTGGACTTTGATGGAGCTTACGGGCCATACTTTCAAGAACTGTTCTTTCACGCACCCTACCTGATCGCCAGAACCCTTTCCACGCAGAAGCAGTTTGAAGAGGCGCGCACATGGTATCAATATATTTTTGATCCCACTCATCCACCCGAACCAAAGGATCTGCACCCGCAAGATCGTTACTGGCGCTACCTCCCGTTCCGCTCGCTTCAGCCCGATGCGCTCGTTTGCGATCTGACCAACCCGGCCCAGATCAAAGCCTACAACGATGACCCATTCAATCCCTTTGCCATCGCGGACCTGCGCCCCACGGCGTATCAGAAGGCAATTGTCATGGAATATATCAACAACCTGCTGGAGTGGGGAGATTTCCTCTTTACTCAGGATACGCGTGAAACCATCACCCAGGCAACCAATCTCTATGTCATCGCGGCTGACCTGCTCGGCCCTCGACCGCGTTCAATCGGGGATTGCGCTCCGGTAGCGCCTGTTTCGTTTGAGAAGATTAAGCAACACTATCCTGATGGCATCCCTCAATTTATCATCGACCTTGAAAATGTCGTCGTCAGCCACGATTGCCTCGACAATGGCGGAGCAACCTTCACCTCTGTCCCCATCAACTACCTGCCGGGAGTCTACTTTTGCATCCCCGAAAACCAGGAGTTTCTCAAATACTGGGACCTGGTAGAGGACCGCCTTTACAAGATTCGCCATTGCATGAATATCCAGGGGACCACGCGTTCTCTTGCTCTCTTCTCGCCACCAATCCAGCCGGGGCAACTGATACGGTCTGCCGCCAGCGGGACGCCGAATCTGCCAGTCTCCGTCAGGGCATCTATCCCGCTCTATCGTTTTTCTTTCCTGCTGGCTAAAGCCAAAGAGATCACCGGAAACTTGAAGGACCTGGGAAGCACACTTTTGAGCGCCCTGGAAAAACGCGACGCCGAGGCCCTGGCAGTTCTGCTCAACAACCAGGAGAGCAATCAGCTCACGCTGATAACTGCAATGAAAGAGGGCCAGATCAATCAATTGCTCAGAACGCGGGACTCACTTCAGGCAAGCCTGAATAGCGCCGAGTATCGCTATACCTACTACACCACTTTGCTCAAGGAGGGACTCTCGCCCTCTGAAATTCTCAACATTCAATCAACCATTCTGGCGAATGTCTATAACCTGCTGGGCGGCACGATGAAAACCCTGGCCTCAGTCGGCTATCTGATCCCAAACGTTGGCTCACCTTTCGCCATCACCTACGGCGGGCGCGAGATCGGTGCCAGCCTGGACGCGGTAGGATCATTCTTCGATCTCTACGGCACCTACTATAACTTTATCGCCGGTCTGAGCCAGACATCCGCCATCTATGAGCGCCGCAGCCAGGATTGGGAGTTCCAGGCTCAAATGGCCGATTATGACAGAGCACAGATCCAGGCTCAGATAGAGGCAACCGACATCCAGTTGACTATAGCGGAACGCGACTACGCCGTTCATATGCAGGCCATTGCCGCCAATCAGGAGGTCGGAAATTTCTATCGCAGCAAGTTTACCAACCAGGAACTCTATCAATGGATGACCAGTACGCTCTCAACGCTCTATTTCCAGACCTACTCGCTGGCGCTGGAAATGGCAATGGCAGCGCAGAGCGCCTATCAGTACGAGATGAACAGCAGCACGACCTTTATTCACTTCGGCT
Organism: Ktedonosporobacter sp.; assembly: GCA_035293765.1. Taxonomy (GTDB): domain Bacteria; phylum Chloroflexota; class Ktedonobacteria; order Ktedonobacterales; family Ktedonobacteraceae; genus DASRHT01. The sequence continues at coordinate 70,675 of DATGMF010000090.1, read as the reverse complement.
ACTGGGACGATTTGCGCAGGGGCTTGCTGACCGGCGAGCGGTTACTGCTCTCTCTGAATCAGATGGACAAGTTCTACACAGAGACAAACGTGCGCAAGATGGAGATCCAGAAGACCATTTCGCTGCTCCGCCTGGACCCCAAAGCCCTCCTGGATCTGAAGCAGACCGGCGAATGCGTCTTCCAGCTTACCGAGAAATTGTTCGATTATGACTTCCCCGGTCACTATGCGCGCAAGATTAAAACCATCTCCATCTCCATTCCCGCGCTGATTGGACCCTACGAGAACATCAAAGCTACCCTGACCCAGCTCAGTAACCAGATTATCCAGCAGGTATCTGACCAGGCTGCGGCGCTCAATGCAGTCAATTTTCTGCTCAATGGCGGCGATGCCAACGAAGTTCCGGCTGGCGTCCTGCGCTCAAACTGGTGGGTGAATCAGCAAATCGCCCTCTCGACCGGTATAGATGACGCCGGATTATTCGAGATTAATTTCCAGGATGATCAGTATCTGCCCTTTGAAGGCACCGGAGCGGTCTCCACCTGGCGTCTGAGTATGCCCTTACCCACCAATCGCATCGATTTCTCAAGCATCTCCGATGTGATTATCCAGCTCAAATATACCGCGCAGGATGGAGGACCGGCTTTCCGCCAGGCAGTGGTCAATTTGCCGGCTCTGCGACCATTTGCCGGCAGCCAGCTCCTCTCCTTCAAGGACCAATATTCGCAGAACTGGTACACGTTTCTGCATACTCAACCCGAAGCCGAGGCTCAGCGCCTGATTTTCACCCTGCCGCCGACCATTATTCCCCCTCATCTCAAGCCTGGCGCGAAGCTGACCGGTTTCTATTTCAAGCTCCTGGTCCCCGAAGGTGTAAGCGGCGTTTCAGGAAGGAATTACATCACCTTCCAGGTCCAGGGCGCGCCCCCTATCAGCTTTGATCTCACGCAGACCAACGACCAGACGGTGAAGACCAACATTGACCTGACTCAGCTCGTCGGTCAGCAGGAGATCATCTTCAACCTGCAAGCAGGGTACACGCCGGATAGCCTGCGCGTACAACCGCTTGGGGCTTTAAATCCAACTATTGTTCATAATATTGCGTTAATTTTATTCTATGAAGGAGAAGTAAACTGGTCACAAATCCGTTAGTGCAGGTAAAACAAATAAGTAGCAGAGAGGAGAACCACGTTGGCGGACTGGTATACAGCCTGTAAGGCGAATGCAGACAAAGATGGAGTGCGCCTGTGCCAGGAGACGCATTGCGCATCGACTGGGCAGGAAGATTACAATCATAAATTCTGCGAGTGTAAGCTTCCCTCGCAGCCTTATTGCAAGCCGCCAACGCCGGGCTGCTGTCCCTTTGGCATTGGTACGGTGATTGCAACCTATGACAGTAAAGGATTTTGCTATTGTTGTTGTCAATGCTTTGCCTTTGACACTCCGGTTGCTGTTTCAGCGGACACTTTTAAAGCAATTCAGGATTTTCAAATCGGCGACCTGGTCTATGTTGCGGACCTCAAGGATTCTCAGTTTAGCTGGCGGCAGGCACCGGTAGAGTTTAGTTCTGGCACAGGCGCTCTTTCGCAGGCTTCAACGTTTGTCCAGGTGGCCTATCGTTTGCCTGATGAGGCTATCGGCACCCTGCTGGCTACCCCCTCGCAAATCTTTATGGTTGCCGGGAACAAGTTGAAGCGGGCGGATACGCTGGTGCCGGGCGATCTGTTGACGCTGGCCGCCACCGGTGAAGGTGCGCCGGTAGTCGATCTCCAGCTTGGCAGTTACGAAAAGGGCATTCACCATATCGCGACGACCGTAACGCCTGCGGTCAGTGTGAATGGTCATTTGCTCAATGTCCAGGGGGTGATCTGCGGCGACTTTGCTTTGCAACTTGCGTTGGAGGATGCGAGCGTGCGTGCGAAGCTGGCGGTCGCGAACCCCGATCAGCTCCCAGTCATAGGGACCAAAGAGTATATCGAGCAGTATAAGGACCTGGCTACCGGCACCTATTTCGCCAGAGCAGGAGATCCCGCCATCTCCTCCGAAACCGAAGGGTTCCACCCCTATCAAGAACAGGCGTTTGTGATTCCCGACGCGGCGCAATCCTTCCTTACAGAGGCCCAGGCGACGGACATTGCCAGACGTGCTCCACGCCAGCCTCCCTACTCCGGCGCCGGTCAGGATATCGTCAAATACCTGTTCAAGCTTTATGGCGCTTTTTATCCCCAGGTCAGGTTTGTGCTGATGGCAGAGAGCGAGGCATGCAATGCCTATGCGCAGCGCATCTACGATACACCCTTTGTCGTTATCTCCGGCGGCCTGGTACGCGTAGACGCCCTCAGATTTGAGGGGTTGGCCTTTATACTCGCGCACCTGATCGGTGTCCTCTTTGGCGGGGAACCTCTGGGCGAAAACGATCTGACCTGTCGGGGTGCAGCGGATTACGCAGCTATCGTCAGCGTCATCGGAACGACCTGGCGGGGCACACAACTGCCTCGGATTATTGAACCGCTCATGCAACAGATTACCGAGCTTTACAGCTATATCAGTGAGGCAAACCGGCAGGGGCGGCCTGGCAATACGTGTTCTCTGATATCCATCGACTGTCGGCTGGAGGCCATGCGGGCTGCAATGCGCACGCAGCCGCTACCCGTGTGCGCTGGCGGGCCTAAGATCAGCTACCTTGAGCTGAAACATGCCGTCGCCAGCCTGGATGCAGATAAACCGATGATTACGCTGACTTTTAACATGCCTTTGAAGAAACTCTACGCCGAGTACACCGCAAACTACACACTCAGTTCTGGCGTCGAGGTAGAAACGGCGAAGCTGAGTTCGACGGACCCGGAACAGGTCGTGCTGCACACCTCCACGCTTCAACCGGGAATCGAATATACGCTGGTGGTCGCGGGACTTTTATCAGAGACGAACGACGGTTTCAAGGACGGCAGCGTAACAGCCAAAGTTAAACTCGCATCTTGAACATTGCGCGTTCTTTAAAACATGTTGAGCTTACGAGGTGCATCTACCTGACGCCCGTTGAGTGGATGTACCTCGCCTCTATAGACCGATTGAATAGATCAGGAGAAACAAATGATGCTTGACGAATTGCTTGCAGCACGAGAGACAGAATCAATAGAGGAACTCTGCGCCCGCCTGGGAACGTTCTTAGGGAGCGAGCAACCGGTGGCGCCATCGGTGGTAAGAAGATTTAGCGCCGATCCAGAATTTGCCCAAAATCTGATCACTTGCCGTCAAATGCCTGCTTTTCTTCAAGTACTGCTGAACAGTCCAGAAACCCAAAAATATGAGCAGCCGGAGGATATGCAGCCTGTGCAGAAGCAGACAGCAGAGAACATGGCGCCAGCTCATCAGCGGTCAAGCCTGGAACTGGCTGCTAAAGCGGCTAAAGCGTTTATTAAGTGGGGACAGGCAGGCTTCTCGCAGGTGGACGCCGCAACGTACCAGCGCCGCTTAAACGCCTGCCGGGCATGTCCGCATTTTGTGGAAGCCGGCCAGCAAATCGTCTATCGACTTGCAACAACCGAGAAAGATGACAAACGAAAAATCTGCAACGTCTGCGGATGTGTGGTAGCCAGCAAAGCTCGCCTGCCAGGAGAAACATGCCCGATGCCACACCCGGAAGACCCGACGCTAAATCGCTGGCGCGAAGCCCTGCATACCAGATAGAAACGTTCTGCCTACGCTTGCTCACGGGCCAGAGGAAGTACGCGCGCCTGCGAGAGGCGTAGGAGATCCTGTAGTTTTATTTCCAATGTGCGGTCATTTCTCCCTGAGCCACAATAGACTTGCTCCATCTTCAATGCATTGCTATCAACAACGACCTCCATATCCGGCTGTACAGGAATAGGGCAGACGCCTCCAATCTCATACCCTAGCGATGCTTCAATCTCTTCAGCGGATGGTCGGATGATATCATCGCGCTTCACGCCAAATGCTGCCGCCAGTTTGCGATAATCAACGCTGTCCTCTCCTCTCAGAGCGGCGAGAATCCAGCTAGAGTGCTTGATTTTGAAAACGATGGTTTTTAGAAAGGATGTTTTGGGAAAAAGTAATTTCTCCTCAGCATCACTAACCGTTCTAATTGCCTCATGTGCATGAATTGTAAAGGCGATTTGATGATCTTTTAATGATGCAATGACGACACTATACGCGTTAGTTCTCTCCATCTCCTTGCTTTTCCGTTCTTCTCTTCTCTTTTCAATGTCATTTCCCCTTAAACAATCTGCGGCATCTTTTGCTGCGCGGCGATGATAGCCTCAGCAGGGTATTCGTAATCTTGTAGCGTGCCGGAGAAATAGGCATCGTAGGCCGCCATATCGAAGTGGCCGTGACCACATAGATTGAAGAGGATAACGCGTTCTTCTCCAGCTTCTTTGGCTTGCTCAGCCTCTTCTATGACGGCGCGAATAGCGTGAGCGGTTTCGGGAGCAGCGACAATGCCTTCGTGCCGGGCAAAGCATATCGCTGCCTCGAAGATCGCTTTCTGATAATAGGCTTTCGCTTCAATAATACCATCATCATAGAGCTGGGATACGAGAGGCGACATACCATGATAGCGCAAGCCCCCGGCATGAATCGCCGGTGGGACGAATTCATGGCCGAGCGTATGCATTTTGAGAAGCGGAGTTATGCCTGTGGTATCGGCAAAATCATAGGTGTAGATCCCTCTGGTGAGGCTTGGGCAAGCCATTGGTTCCGCAGCCAGAAAACGCGTCTTCAGTCCCTTTCTCAGTGCCTCGCCGATAAAGGGAAAGGCGAGCCCGGAAAAATTACTCCCCCCGCCAATACACCCGATGATCACATCTGGGTAGTCATTAGCTTTTTCCATCTGTAGCAGCGCCTCCTGCCCGACCACAGTTTGATGGAGCAAGACATGATTCAAGGCGCTGCCAAGCGCATACTTAATCGTGCCATTGCTCTTCATCGCCACCTCTACCGCCTCGCTAATAGCGATCCCCAGACTACCGGTTGCCGCAGGATCTTCCTCCAGGATACGCTGTCCCACCTGCGTCAATGGGGAGGGGCTGGCGTGAACTGTGGCGCCGAAGGCTTGCATCAGATTGCGGCGATACGGCTTCTGCTCGTAGCTAATCTTGACCATAAATACTTCGATGTCGATGCCGAAGAATGCTCCAGCCATTGCCAGAGCAGATCCCCATTGACCGGCTCCGGTTTCAGTGGTGAACTGCTTGACATTTTCTTGTTTCCCATAAAAAACCTGGGCAATAGCGGTATTTGGTTTGTGGCTTCCCGTTGGACTGACGCCTTCATATTTATAGTAGATACGAGCCGGGGTATCCAGCGCCTTCTCCAGACGATGGGCGCGATAAAGCGGGGTAGGACGCCACTGGCAATAGAGCTGACGCACCGGTTCTGGAATTGCGATGAAGCGTTCACTGCTTACCTCTTGCATAATCAGCGCCATTGGGAAGAGAGGCGCCAGGTCGTCAGGCGTCATCGGACGTTTTGTAACGGGATGCAGCACTGGCGCAGGGGCCTTTGGCAGGTCCGCCAACAGGTTATACCAGGCGTGGGGCATTTCTTTTTCATCTAAAAGATATTTGGTATGGTCGGCAGGCATGTTTTGCTCCTCTCTTCTCACAATCTCATCACGATCTTATGCAAGCGCTCCAATGTTATCAAGCTGGACAAGCAGATCGAGTCCATTGCGCACTGGCATTCTCACATCCAGCGTATTCAACTCTTTCACCGCATTGTTCAGGTCATCCAATGTATGACTACCGTCAAGAAGACCTACCAGCATTTCTTCAGCCGGGTGCAGATCAAGGTACTGACGGTCATCAGCGACCACGCGCCGATTAGTGCGCACCCTTCCCTGGTAGAAGTACATACCATCTGTAATCTTTGCCCCTTCTTTGAGTTTGAGAGGCCGGTTAGCATAGGTAGACTCCAGAGCAGTGGTATCGACAGGACTGCCAAATAGCCCATTTACAAGTTGTTGCGCCTCATGGAGGGGATAACTGCCGAAGAGGCTCAGTGATTCGGCGCGCGTGGCATAGCCAAAGGCGAGCCGCGTGAATGCCTCGCGATCAGTCAGATTGATCCCACCCTCGTGTCGATCAAAGGTCCGTCGAGCTTCCCACCACCAGGTCTCCATCGAAAAATTGTTGCTATACCAGAAGCGCGCCATGTCTCGATAGGCTTGCAGAAAGTTACGATAGGTTTCCTCATAGAACGTCCAGTACGCCTGTATCTGCTCATCGCTGCTGGAGGCAAAAGCAGAATTGAGGACATAGGCGGCCTTCTGTCCGAGTTCCTGGGCCAGCATCACCCCTGATGAAAGGATGGGATCGACGAATCCTGCTGCGTCACCGGCCAGCGCCCAACCATTTCCGGCCATTTGTCGGCTGGTATACGACCAGTCCTGAATAGCGCACACGTCACGCGTCTGATCAGGGGCAATCCGTACCAGAGATGCGCCTTCCAGCAGATCGCTAATTTCAGGGCAAGCATCAATCTCTTCGCGATACAATTGTTCAGGGCCATTGCTCATTTCCTTCAAAACCTGCCGGTGCGTGACGAAGCCTGCGCTTACCGTGTCCTGACTGATGGGGATATACCAGATCCAGCCGCGTGGAGTGGTGGCGAGGAAGATGCGCGTTAGATGCGGATGACCCAGATACTCAAACTTCCACTTCGCGCCCTTCCAGTAGCCCCAGAGCGCATAGTTATTCATATATTCGTCATAGTCGCGTAGCCCCAGTTCGCGTCCAAGCAGAGCATCCTGCCCTGAGCAGTCCATCAGCCATGTACTCCCGACACTTTTTGTTCCGTGTTCATCACGGTATTCAACGCCGGTAACGCGCGAGCCATCTTTATCGCGCAAAACACGCAGTACGCGAGCCCCCTGGCGAACCTCAACGCCGGATTCTGCCGCATGGTTGAGCAGCAAATGATCATATTCTCCGCGTCTGACCTGCCAGGCTTTGGTATAGATGTTAGGAATTGTCTGGCCGTGCTGGGCAAATTTTTCCACGATCTCATCAAACTCAAAGCCCCACGGCTTTCGGTCTCGTCCCCAGACGTAGGTGGCGCCGAGCTTCTCTACGAAGCCATAATTACTGACCTTCTCATAAGCTCCCATCTCCTTGAGTACAGGTGAAGCGCCTGCCAATAGCGACTCGCCGACATGGTGCCGGGGAAAATTAGTTTTCTCTAGCAAAAGAACGCGTAGATGAGGAGAATAGCGTTTTACAAGCGTGGCTACTGTACTTCCAGCGGGTCCCCCACCAACAATCACGACGTCATAATGCTCCATGTTTTTCCCTTTCACTGAATGCCGTATCGTTAACGCAGGATGAGCAACCGAGTATAACAATAGGGGTATGCGATGAGGTTTTTTTCTATAAAAACCGATATACCCCTCAGATTAGCTTGTTCAGCACACAGCACTTGAGAGGTATACCCTGTTCACTTTATGTATGGTTTGCTGGTAGAATGTCAGAGTAACGTTAAGCCGAGACGGCAAGTTAGCTCCAAACACTCCCCCATACATTATTGCCCCAGACATTGTTGCTCCACACATTCCCCCAGACGTTGCTGCCCCAGACATCATTGCTCCAGACACTGCCCCATACTTCACTGCTCCAGACATCGCTCGCCCATACGTTGTCGGTATGCGGCTTAACAACTACGTCGGGATTTTGTGCAAGCCAGGTGTTCAGGGAGTCTACATATGCTGCTTTTTCCATGTGCTGATTGCCTTTCATCACTGAGCAAACTGGTGACACCTCTTATCGATGTATCACTCAACTAAAGCAACTATTACGATTGTTTTTCCGTTATTAGGGAATAATGTTCGAGCTAGCTCTTAAAATCCCATCCGAAGTATACCGACTTTTTTTGGAAAAGCGCAATTGTCTACCGAGGAATTTTAGGATGATTTTTTGGGGTACGCCGAGGGGTGTATAAATATACCTCGGGGCCTATAACACTTAAATTGCGTAGTAAATGATTTTGTGCTATGTTATCTGTAGCGCAAGTATATCATGTAAGATAGGCAAAGAGCGATCTTCCCCGATATCATCCCTGCGCTATCTCTTTAGTAGTCGATTGCTTAGGATGATCTTCCCTTATAGAGGAGGTTTTGTGGGACAACACGTTGTAATTGCCGTACCTGATGACGTAATACGAGTTGGACTATGTTCGATTTTTGGCGAAGATACGCGCGTATCTACTATTTACGAAGCAATCACTAATGAAGAGTTGCTCTTACATTTGAAAAACGCTCCTGTCGATCTCGTGATGGTTGATCAAACCCTGGAAGCTGATTTTACCATGTTGCCGGATGGAAATTTTGTGCTTCTCGCCGCGAAACCAGATATACAGACGCTCTATGCCGCATATGAGCATGGAGCGCGCGGCTACCTTTCTATCCATATGTCGAAGGAGATCCTCCGTATCGCACTCAAACCTCCTAAGGGAGCCTTCGTGATTGATCCCATTCTGCTTCCCTGGCTGATGCAGTATGTTCGTGTTACCCCATCCATTCCAGAAGAAGCGTCGCTTACAGAGCGGCAGAAGCAGGTGGATAGCCTTGTGCGTGAAGGGCTGGACAAGCATGCAATTGCGGCGGAGCTGTCTATTGCCTACTCCACCGTAAAAACGCATATGAAGCACATTTCACAGAAACGTAATAAGGAGCAGAAAAAGATGGATTGATACTCGACCATGACTATCGATCCGCTTAGTACGATATACCCCAGATGACCTATCAGTTTTTAGCCCGGTATACCTCTGATAGAGGTAATGTATATCCTCCCTAAACGCGCCTAAAAATCCTCCATAAAATCATCTGCTGACACTTGTGTTTGTTCATGCCAAATAGGTATACTTGTTGCGAGCTAGAAGATGCTCTCGTATAGATAACGGTTAAAACCATTAAACTGCCTCTAAATAATGAAAGAGTAGTGTATATGCCGCTTAAAGTTGAGTGCTTTGAACGAATTTCTACCGTCGATAAAGAAGAGTGGGATGGAGTTATCAAGGAGGCGCGAGCGCCTATCTTTTACCAATATGATCTACTACATGCCTTTGAGCATGCGCCTTTGGAAACTTTTCTACAGGCTGTATATCTTATGGTAAAAGATGAGCAGAGTAATCAGCCGCTCGCAGTTATCCCTGCCTATGTGCAGGATGCGCTTGATCTGGTAAGCCTGGGAGTCGTTTCGGACAATCTCCCTCTGCTTCAAGGGAAGAGCCGACTTGGAGTGTTTAGCCACTTCTGGCACTGCTATGATACATGCCTACCGATGACCGTGGAGTCCCAGGAAGTTGTTGAGGTAGCCTGTAACGCCTTAGCGAAGATAGCCAGAGAGTGGAAGACATCCTGGTATGGTTTTCTCAATATTGGCAGTTCGCGCAATTCCGTAGACCTGTTCTCGGCAGTGGGACTTATGCCCTGCTCTATGGCATGGGAGCACTTCCGTCTTGATCTAACGGGCATGCAGACAATTGATAGCTATCTTGAGCTGCTCCCCGGTAAAGTACGAGCGGAGTTGCGCAGACAGTACAAGCGTCTGCATGAGAATCATGCAACAACCGAGATTCTTGCGCCTCCATTTGACGAACGTGACCTTGAAGAGGTTGTGCGGCTATGCCGTTCCACTGCGGCAAGATTCGGCACCGAATATCATTATCCTGCTGAAACCTTTGGCGATTTCATCAACCGGGTCGGAGAAAAGGTAAAAATAGTCGCCGTCAAGCTTGATAATCGCCTGGTTGGGGCGTTGGTCTGCCTCACCGATCAGCGCTGTTTCCATGTATGGGCTGGCGGTATGCGCTATGACCTCACCTCTTTTAGCCCATATTATGTCGGATTTCAGGAAGCAATACATTATGCCATCACCTCTGGCATGACCCTTTTAGAGGGTGGAAGGGGTAACTCTAGCGTAAAAGAGAAGCTGGGTTTGAGAGCAGTTCCACTCTATGCTTCGCTTAGCAAACCTGAAAGGTCCTCCTGATTGATTTATATTCACTCAAAGGGGAACGGGCTATGATAAGGGCAAAAATGGGACTGCCACGAGCATTGTGGATCTTGCTGCTTGGAGCGTTTGTTAACCGCTTCGGGAGCTTTGTGAGTTTCTTTCTTGCTCTATATCTTGTCTCAAAAGGATATTCAGCAACGGAGGCAGGGCTCACCGTAGGGGCATATGGTGTAGGGGCTGTGGGAGCAACCTCTCTGGGAGGCATTCTTACCGATAAAATTGGCAGGCGTAAGACGGTCATCCTTTCTATGTTCTCCTCGGCAGTTAGTGTGCTGCTACTCTCGCAGGCTGCTATACTGCCAGTGATTGTTATGCTTTCGATAGCTGCGGGGGCAGCTTCAGAATTATACCGACCGGCAACGAATGTTCTCATTGCCGATCTCGTGCCACCGGAAAAACACGTTACTACGTTTGCGCTTTACCGACTTGCGATCAATCTGGGTGTTGCCATTGGTCCGGCCATCGCAGGTTTCCTGGCTGCGCGCTTCTTTTTGCTGATTTTTATCGGCGATGCGCTCACATCAATGGTTTTTGGTTTTCTCATGCTTTTCGCGCTGCCGCCGGAGAAAGCTGGCCCTAAAGAACAGCAGCAGGCGGTAGATGATTTCTGGCGCTACTTTCGCACTGACCGAAGCTTTCTTTTTTTCCTTCTCGCCAGCGTTGCTACAGCTTTTATCTATTTCCAGTTTCTCTCCTCGCTGTCACTACAGGTAAAGGCATTCGGCTTTTCCAGCGTGATTTATGGACTGTTGATCTCGGTCAATGGCACGCTCATCGTGTTCCTGGAACTACCCGTCAGTAGCATTACTAAGAAGCTGCCAATGCAACCGGTTATCGCATGCGGCATGCTCCTGGTCGGGCTGGGCTTTGGGCTTACCGCGTTCGCCAGTAACATTTATCTCCTTTTTCTCACAACAGTGACCTGGACAGTTGGAGAGATGGTCCATGCTCCCGTCTCCTACGCTTATGTAGCGGCGCTTGCGCCAGAACGCTTACGCGGTCGCTACAACGGGATATGGAGCTTAATGTGGGGCATAGGGCAGGTTCTTGGGCCAGTACTTGGCGCGCTCCTGTTTACATGGAATCCTAAAAGCTTATGGGTACTCTGCGGTATTCTGGGTATCACAGCGGCTTTACTGGTTATGAGTAGCCGCAAACGGGTAACATCGTTAGAACCGAAACCGTCGTCCTGAAGCCCCTGAATTGCTTTCCCTGGACAATATAGCGTACGATGTTCCACCCCCGTTTTGCGTTTGTCTTATGCAATGAGGAAGTATCAATGCATCGCACAATCCGAGAGCAATGCTAACAGGACAAATTCTGCTCCAGTTAATTGTCATTCTTGCCACCGTACAGCTCTGCGGTGTCCTGTGCCAACGTATTGGTCAACAATGGGTAGTTGGGGAGATTCTCGCAGGGTTAGTGCTGGGACCATCATTGTTGGGAAGTGTACTTCCTGGCCTGGAGGCGACGCTTTTTCCTGCTAACGCACTTCCCACATTGCAAACTTTTGGTGATGTTGGGCTGATCATCTACATGTTCTCCCTGGGCGCCCGCCTGGATACACAGGCAATGCTTACTCAGCATCGCAAAGCTATTATCGCCTCTTTGAGTAGCGTTTTGCTGCCACTACTAACTGGAGCCACGTTGGCGCTCTTCCTGTATCCAGACTTCGCGGGCAATCGTGCGACGCAATTTTCTTTTCTTCTCATGGTGGGAACCGCGATGGCAATTACAGCTTTCCCCGTCCTGGCTCGTCTGCTTGTAGAAAAACAGATGACTAATACCAGAGTTGGTACCCTGGCGTTGACTTGCGCCGCCATTGGTGATGTGCTCGCCTGGTGTTTGCTGGCGCTTGTTATCGCCGTCATTTACGCCAGAGGTTTGCTTTCTGTCGTTGTGACGCTAGCCTGCGTCATTCTCTTTATTCTCATCATGTTCGCCCTCGTTCGCCCATTGCTGATCTGGGCTGAGCGTCGATTACAATCGCAGCAACTGCCGATTGTGATGACGATGCTTCTACTCCTGCTCTCTGCTTATTTGACAAATGCAATAGGTATTCATCCTGTGTTCGGAGCTTTCGTGATGGGCCTGATTTTACCCCGTAAGGCTGCTTTTGTGGAACAGATCCGCAGGGTTGATCTGGTGAACGATACCTTATTTCTTCCCATATTTTTTGCATATAGCGGGTTGCGCACCCAGATTGGCCTGATTCACTCTCCAGCCCTCCTGCTCCTGTGTCTCCTTGTGTTGCTGGTCGCGTGTATTGGCAGGCTCGGAGGAGGGGCGCTTGCAGCCTTGATGATGCGAGAGTCCTGGCGCGAGGCGCTTACTTTTGGCATCCTTATGAATACACGAGGGTTAGTAGAACTTATTGTTCTTAATATCGGGCTGGACCTCGGCGTACTTTCCCCCACACTTTTTGCTATGCTGGTTATCATGGCTGTTGTTACCACCATGATGACATCGCCCCTTCTCCTTTTATTTGGGTATTAAGCACTTATCCGCATCATGCCCAGGCGTTCCTGGTTGGAAGAGATGACTTGCCAAAAGTAAGGAAAGCGGCTAAAGTACAGCTATCTTGATCAGATAAGGTTGGCCCCTTACCAATTAGTATACGAATTCCTATGGCTTTTATATTGATATATTACGCTGAGAGAATAGAGAGGTTGAAGCCGCCCATCCCAATTTTCAATCGTTATTGCCTCCCATAGAAAATTTGCGCCAGAACTACTTGAGCATCTTTAACTGGTGGGCTGCTTCCTACAACATTACTCTTTACGCCGGTCGGATAGCTGTTTTCTGGACCAGAGAGGACGACGCGCGGCGCCGGAAAGACTGGGAGCGCATTCTGGCTGGCACAATGTTGACATCTATATGGTGCCGGGTACGCATGTCACAGGTCGCACCAGATATGCCCAGGATCTGGCAAAAAGTTTGCGCGATTGCCTGGACAAATGAGAGCCAATATATGCCAATATATAAGGAGGGAAACACGCGCGTAGCTATTGATATGCTCATTGCAGAAAAAGAAGCTGGCGGGATGCTTTTTGCTACCCGGGCATTATTAGACGGATTAGCCCGTATTGATCAGGACAACGAATATATCATTATTACAGGTCGCCCGGAAGATTATCAAAAACTGACCACAACTGCGCTCTTCCGTATCCACGCGATAAAAGTGCGCACATGGAGCCCTCTCGAAAAATAGGGATCAGTTTTGCCCTCTTTCTATGTTAAGATGAGGACCGGACAATCTCCCAAAGATGGATCTCTAGATGGAGACAGAACAGGAAACGAATGCGCTATGATGACTCTGAATATTGCACAGCAGCGACTTCACCAACAACAACTTACGCAGCATGTATCGGAAACTCCTCAAGCCCTTGTGGAGTGGTTCGGGGCAGTCCAGGCCCAGGAATTCGCGGCAGCCAAATGGGCGCTCGGCCTGCGCCTGCCAGAGGTAACAGATAATGACCTTGAGCAGGCTTTTGCCGATGGAACCATCCTGCGCACCCATGTAATGCGCCCCACCTGGCATCTGGTCTCTCCGGCTGATATTGGCTGGCTCCTCACCCTGACGGCTCCCCGCGTACGGGCAAGCAATGCCCCCTATGATCGAAGGCTCGCATTAGATGAGGCCGCGTTCAAACAGACAAACGCTGTGCTGGCAACGGCATTACAAGGCGGCAAGCAGCTCACTCGCGACGAACTGGCCTCGACGCTTGAGCAGGCAGGCATTGCCGCAGCAAGCGGCCTGCGGCTCATTCATATTATGATGCGAGCAGAACTGGACGGCGTGATCTGTAGTGGAGCGCGGCGCGGCAAGCAGTTCACCTATGCGCTGCTGAGTGAGCGAGCGCCTCACGCCAGGTCTTTCTCCCGCGAGGAAGCACTGGCGGAACTGATCCTGCGCTACTTTCGCAGCCACGGTCCCGCGACTGTGCAAGACTGCGTCTGGTGGTCGGGGCTGACGGGAGTTGATGTGAGAACAGGTCTCGCGCTGGCGGCATCCCATTTGCAGCACGAAACCATCGGCGACCAGACCTACTGGTTTGTCGCAGCGTCGGCGCCGCAGGCACATGCCCAAACGGCTTACCTGTTGCCAAACTACGATGAATACACCGTTGGCTATACAGACCGCCGGGCCATCTTTGATGCCACCCATACCCATAAACTCGATCCGCGAAGCGGCCTCCTGGGGAGCATGATGGTGCTCGATGGTCAGGTTATTGGGACCTGGAAGCGCACATTCAAGAAAAACTCCGTTATCATCGAAGCCAACCCCTTTATATCTTTGAGCGATACTGAGACTGGCGCCTTCGCCGCGTCGGCCAACCGCTATGGGCAGTTTCTTCAGCTATCTGTTGACTCCCCCTGGCAGGCCGCCTGACCACATCGCGCTAAAATGCCACGGAGGTACGCTTGGCAATTGTAACCAGCTCAATGGTATAATTTGGAGAGCACTATTTACTATCAGAGAGAGATGCTCAAACGGCATTGATAATAACCATGAAAGGGACGAACGATGAATCCATTAACTCCCGAAGAGCAACGGGTTATTCTTGGCAAAGGCACGGAAGCCCCTTTTAGCGGTGAATACGAGGATTTTTATGAAGACGGCACCTTTCTGTGTCGCCAATGCAACGCGCCGCTGTTTTCATCCAAAAGCAAATTTGATGCTGGCTGCGGCTGGCCCAGCTTCGATGAAAATTACCCTGATGCCGTCAGTCGCGTGCCCGATCCTGATGGAAGAAGGACAGAGATTCAATGCGCCAACTGCGGCGCACACCTGGGACATGTGTTCACAGGAGAACGGTTCACCGCAAAAAATGTGCGCCACTGCGTCAATTCTCTGTCCATCCGTTTCTTTCCCAAAGATCGCGCTTTGCCAGAAACGCTGCACAAATAGCAGGAATCACCCTGCCAGTCTCTTTATCCTCGCGATAGTTGGCGCTGGTTGCGGATGAAATCAGCATACCAGCGGGCGCTTTCTTTGATGATGCGCCGCTGACTCGGGTAGTCAATGTAGACTATCCCGAAGCGTTTGCTGTACCCAAAAGCCCACTCGTAGTTATCCATCAGGGACCAGGCGAAGTAGCCCTTCACATTCGCCCCCTGCTCGATGGCTCGCCATACTGACTGAATATGGTCGCGCAAGTAGGCCACGCGAAGGGGATCGGCGACCACGTCGCTCTGTCCGTCCCAGACGTCGGGGAACGCCGCTCCGTTCTCGACCACAAACAACGCTTCGGGAGCATACTCGTTCTGTAGCCAGATCAGCAAATCGCCCAGCCCACGAGGATAGACTTCCCAGTGCATCTCGGTATATAGCGCGCCAGGCACCGGATCAACCTGTACGCTCTGACTGCCATCGCCCGTTGCCTGGAAAAGCGAACGCGTATAGTTGTTCACTCCCAGAAAGTCGATAGGCGCGGAGATCACTTCCATATCGCCCGTCTGTACTGGTGGGGGTGCAATACCCAGATCATCGAAGAGGCCCTCAGGATACTGGCCTTTGAAAATGGGATCGGCAAACCAGCGATTTACGCGTTCGGCTTTTTCAACCGCGAGGCGGGTCGCGGGCAGGTCGTCGCCCGCGTAGGCAGGAGTAAAATTCAATGTTATGCCAAGCTGCGCGCTCGCGGCTGTGTTGGCTCGCAGACGGGGCAGCGCCAGCCCGTGGGAAAGCAGCAAGTGGTGGGCCACCGCCGCCACCACCGACTGATCCCGAATCCCGGGCGCGTGCTCTCCAACGCCGTAGCCCAGATAGGCGACGCACCAGGGTTCATTATGCGTTTGCCACAATGCCACCCGATCACCCAGGCGGCGCGCAACCACCTCGGCATAATCGGCGAAAGCCTCGGCGGTATCGCGATTCACCCAGCCGCCTTTATCTGAAAGTGCCTGGGGCAGGTCCCAGTGGTAAAGCGTTGCCGCAGGGATGATCTCTTGCGCGAGCAAAGCATCGACCAACCGGTCATAAAAATCCAGTCCTGCCTGGTTGATGGCTCCAACCCCCTCCGGCAGGATGCGCGGCCAGGCAATGGAGAAACGGTACGCTCCCAGGTTCAGCGATTTCATCAGCGCGATATCATCAAGATAGCGATGATAATGATCCGCCGCCACCGCTCCGGTCTGGTTTTGATAGACCTTGCCAGGGATTGCCGCGAACGTATCCCAGATTGATGGTCCTCGTCCGTCTTCATACGCCGCGCCCTCAATCTGATAGGCGGCGGTGGACACTCCCCATAAGAAGTTCGTGGGAAAGATGAAAGGGATCTCAAGCATGCGAGGTTGGGTATATTTCGTACTTTGCATTATTTCTCCTTTATATTCCGCCGACCAACGCTGCTGACGCTGTAGCTCCCCGATTCATCGTGGGAGGGCAGGGGCCAGCCCTACCCCTACGGTCGGCGGAAAGGTAGTCCTTTAGACTGCTAGACTGCGACCTTTTCAACGCGCTCTTCAATGGCTTTATTGCTGGGAGCGAGCTGCCTGACTTTCGGCTTCCGCTCTTTGCGCAATTTGGGATTTGCCAGCTCATCAATACCAAAATTAATCAGCGAGAGGCCCGCGCCCAACAGGGCAACGCAGGCGCCGGGAGCCACAAACCACCACCACATACCCTGCACCAGCGAGTCGCTATTCTGCGCCCAGTAAAGCATCGTGCCCCAACCTGTACCGGTGGGATCGCCCAGCCCGATATACTCCAGACCCACGTCGGCCAGGATGGCAAAGAGAACTGTGCCCACAAAACTGGAGGTCACAATGGCGATCTCGTTGGGAAAAATCTCAAAGAAGATGATACGCCAAAAAGACTCACCAGAGCAACTCGCGGACGTGACGAAATCGCGCTCGCGCAGCGAGAGCGTTTGCGCCCGAATCACACGCGCCCCCCACGGCCAGCCTGTCAACAGCAGCACGACGAAGATAGCCGTGGTACCGGCAGCCGGGAAGTAGCCGGAGAGTACAACCGCCAGTGGCAGCGCGGGGATGACCAGAAACATGTTGATAAACAAGGACAACACATCATCTACCAGGCCGCCAAAGTAGCCCGCCAGCATCCCCACTACGACCGAAAGCACGGTCGCCGTCAACCCGATGCCCAGGCAGAGGATCAGCGAGGTGCGCGTTCCGACCACGACCTGCTGGAATACATCCTGTCCTGTCTGCGTGGTACCAAACCAGTGCGCACTCGACGGGGCAGCCATTGCGCTGGCTGAATCCATCGCATTGGGATTGCGAAAGATGAGCGGCCCGATTAACCCTACCAGCAGGAAAAAGCCGACAATGCCCAGGCCAACGGCAACTTTGGGATGTGCATACAGCCAGCGCCATGCCTTGCCAGCAGAAAAACTCATCGCTTACCCCCTTTCATGCCTGACACGCGGGTCCAGGTAGACGTAGGCGAGATCGGTCAGGAAGTTGCTCGCCAGGATGGCTACGGCGATCAGCAGGAAAATTCCCTGCATCAGCGGAAAATCTTCGCGCTGCGAGGCCGTCAGGAGGATGAATCCGATCCCTGGATACGAGAACACTATTTCCGTCAACAGCGAGCCGCTGATAACGAATCCGAGCGAGAGCGCGAAGCCGGTCACACTCGGCAATACGGCGTTGCGCGCCGCATAGGCCAGCATCACGCGCCACTCCACCAGACCCTTCGCCTGAGCCATCAACACGTAATCCTCAGAGAGCGTGGTAATCATCGCATTGCGCATCGCCAGGAGCCAGCCAGCAATGGAGCTGATGACGATTGCCAGCACCGGCAGCACAGCATGTTGGGCCGCGCTCACCAGAAAATCGCCGTTCAGACCGGGCGCCACGTTATTGGCATCATAAGCGCCGCTCAGAGGAAACCAGCTAAGCGAATAACCCAGCACATAAAGCAGAAGCAGCGCCAACCAGAAGTACGGAATGGCCGATAAAAAGGTGAGCAGGGGAGTAACCGCGCTGTCCAGCGCAGTATCGCGCTTCCAGGCGACGAGCGCGCCTATCAGCGTGCCCAGGGTAAAGCTGATGACGGTCGCGAAGCCTATCAGCGCCAGCGTCCAGGGCAACGCCTGACCGATGACCGTAGTAACCGGAGCGGGAAAATAGGCGGTTGAAATCCCCAGGTCACCGTGGAAGAGATTTCCCAGGTAGCGCACATATTGCGTCCAGATGCTTTCATTGGTTACTCCCAGCAGTTCTTTCAACGCCTGCAATTGCTGTGGATTAACCCTGCCCTGCATGTTCGCAACCAGCACCGAGGCGGGGTCTCCAGGCGCGAGCCGCGGCAAAATAAAATTCACGGTCAGGGATGCCCACAGAGCTGCCAGGTAGAACACCACCCGGCGCAGCAGATGACGCATCGTTCTCTCCCGAAAAAAACTAGGTAGGGGCAACTCCCACGATGAATCGGGGAGCTACCGGTTACCCAACGGCATTACCACACCTGATAGAGACGGTAGGAGCAATCCCTTGCGGTTGCCCTGCCCCACCACCGCGTTTGCCTATGGGACAGGTATTTCCCCTTACGATTGCCCTGTCATACGTTGTTTACCCACAGGGCAGGGGCGAGCCCTGCCCCTACGGAACGTGTACGCCTATCTACGCAACCGGTTTCAGATGCAGAATGACGATTTCATCATCTGGATAGTTGAAAGGACCAGGCAAAGCATACGCGTTCGTGGCATCCGGCCAGCCGGTGAAGCGGGCCGTGCTGTATTCGTACCAGTTGGAGCCATAGACCAGCGGGATGGAGGGCAATTGGTTGACCATGATTTGCTCCAGCCCGTAGAGGTCCTTCTGCTGCTGACTGGGATCGGTGGTGCTGGCATAATCGCTCAACAATTTGTCGGTGGTCGGATCGCTCCAGCGATCATAATTTGAGGCAGCGGCCTTGCCGACAGGAGCGGTAAAGTTGCTGTTGAGCAGCGAGTTGTAGAGATAGAAGGGCGTCGGTCCCGGATTGGTCCAGCTCACCGCCGTATCAAAGCTGCCGTTTTGCAGCGCGCTGATGTAATCAGCCACCGAGGGCGCCAGCACTTTGACCTTCATGCCCAGCGCGCCCAGCTCTGTGGCAATGATCTGGCAGGCGGTATCCCAGTCGCTCCAGCCGGTCGGAGCTTGAATGGTGAAGGATATTTCCTGACCGTTTTTCGCCCAGATGCCGTTGCTGTCTTTGGCATAACCCGCGCTCTGCAAATCCTGAGCCGCCTGGCTGGTATTGACGCCGAACGCCAGCGAGCCATACTGTGGGGCCATGAAGCTCTGGTTGGCAGGCAGCACCAGACCCGTCGGACTGGCCGGAATCTGATAGCCGCTCTCGGCCAGATTCTGAATCTGCGTGCGGTCAATCGTTTCGGCAATCGCCTTGCGCACACCCAGGTCGCTGAAGGGGAATTTCATTAGATTGACGTAAAGCATGGTCGTCTGCGTGCCGGGGAACCAGTAGTGGTTGTGCGCCGGGTCCCGGCTGACATAGACCTTCTGGATATTGGCCTCGAAGACGCCATTCCAGTCCAGCGAGCCATTGGACAGCAGCAGCTCACCGGTGGTATTGGAGTTGAAGGCGGGATAATCTACCTCATCGACCTGCACCTGGCTGGCGTTCCAGTATTTCGGGTTCTTCTGATACTTGTAGAGCGCAGGCGTGAAGGATTTTAAGGTAAACGGACCGGTACCAACCGGCGAGGTGTTGGTGAATTTGGTCGGATCGCTGATCCCCTGCCAGATATGCTGGGGCACAATGTAGGTCTGTCCGGCCAGATACCAGATAAAGGGTTGCGCCGGATGTTTGAGCGTCACAACGACGGTTGCAGGGTCGGGAGCCGCTACGCTCTGGATTGTCTGCCACAAGCCATTGTTGTCTAGCGCGGGAAATTGTTTGAGCAGGTTCAGCGTGAAAACGACATCGGCGCTGCTGAATGGCTGTCCATCGGACCAGAGGACGTTCGGTCGCAGATGGAACGTCACGCTGGTGGCTGCGCTGTTCATCTCATAGCTCTGCGCCAGCATGGCGGTTTGTGTGCTGCCCATGCGGTTAAAAAATGTCAGGGTTTCGTAAAGCAGGCCCATCGTGCCATAGAGATTGGTCGAACTGAGGAATGGGTTATAATTTTCAACAAAATTCCCGGTGGGTGAAACGCCTACGGTCAAAATATGCGTCCTGTTTGTTTTGATCTGGGTACCACCGCCGCCACACGCGGCTAATAATACCACCAGCACTGCTAAGCCAAGCAAGGCTCCACCTCGCCAGAAGCGAGGACGCATCGTGGGGACCTTCCCTTCACGCTGCTTCAACTCATCCATGTGAGAAGCCACTGTGTACCTCCTTGCAATTTCAAGACCTTCTTTGTGTCCGATTCGCTGCGATCAAACAATACGTGTCAAAATGATGGTTCCCCTTCTCCAGTGGTCTGCGCATGAGGACAACATAACGGGCTAGCAGCGGCAAAAGTACCTCTGGCACGTACAATTGCCGCTCTGCCAAATGGTTCAGTGCTCCTTGCTGCTGCCGATCCCTAATTAATTGGCCCAGATTGAAACCGGTTTCATATTAAGCACTATACCTGAGAAACCGGTTTCTTGTCAAGTATGTTCGCCTTACGCGAAATTTTTCTTCCCTGCCTCTGGCTATTGAGATGAGGGGTTCTCTTGTGGCATAGGAGACGACCGGGCTGCCTCTTTTTGCGGGGCCGCGGTAGAGGCTCGCACGACAAGGCTGGTCGGTAGCTGGATACGCTGGGCAGCGTCCATATGGATATGTGAGAAACGGTCTATTGCGAGCATTGCATCCGCATCCTTATGCCCGCTCACGAGGCGATGATTGGGATCGATCATCGTCAAAAGCTGCTCAATGGCTTTGTAGCCCATTTCAGAGAACGGCTGCCGAATGGTCGTCAGGGCAGGGCGCAGGTGCGAGGAGAGAGGATTATCGTCAAAGCCGATAAGGGAAACGTCTTCCGGCACGCGGATACCGCGCTCTTCAGCAACCTCCAATACGCCATAGGCCATCTGATCATTGGCGGCAAAGATGGCGCTGGGCCAGGCTGTGCGCTCAAGCGCAAAGAGGGCTGAAGCGCATTCACGCCCGCTCATTGTGTCAAAACGCCCCTGGAAAACCAGCGCCGGGTCAGGGGTGATGCCGGCCTGTTGCAGTGTCTGGATATAGCCCTGATAGCGTTCAACGGCGCAAATATAGTTCTGCGGACCCTGAATATAGGCAATACGCCGGTGCCCAAGCTCCAGCAGATGACGGGTAGCGGTCGATGCCCCGGCAACGTTATCGATCCCCACCCAGGGGATATCGACAGGCTTTTCCTGGTCATCGATCATGACCAGTGGCAATCCCTTATGGAAACGCTCGGTCAGGTGGCGAGAAAGCGCGCCAGGCAGAATGGCGAGCAATCCAGAAATCATGCGCATGGAGAGTATCCGATCAAGGATGTCCGTGTGATTGCGCGAAAAGCTAATGCTGTAGAGGACGATCTCATACGGGGTATGCTCGATATACCCGGCTACCCCCAGCAACATTTCTGAAATACCCGCCCACACGAGAGGAGGCGCCAGCACACCAACCAGACGCGTCTTGCCACCTGCCAGCCCGGTGGCGGTAACGTTGGGCACAAAGTCGTATTCCTGCACGATCCGCATCACACGTTCGCTGGTTTCCGCATTCACCGCCGGGTTGCGGTTCAGCACCCGCGAGACGGTGGCCTTTGAAACCCCCGCCAGGCGAGCAATATCCTGAATGGTTAACTTCTTTTGCATTCGATATTCCTACTGTTCAATGTAAAAATGTATATAAAGAAACCGATTTCCTCAGAAACTATAATCCAGAAAGCCGTTTCAATCAAGCACTCCGGCGCTCTCTTTCCAGAAAATACCCCTTATGCTCTCCAATTTACTCCTAAAAGTTTCAGCGCCTGCTTTTGCCACCCGTACTTCTCAGCACTTCTCTCACGAAAATAAGCGATTCCGCAGCGAAAACTTGACAGAAACCGGTTTCATCATTATCATGTGTAATGAAACCGGTTCCAATAAATACATCAATTGCTCCTGTGTTGCTTTATTAGCTGCTTGCATGCGCCAACATGCAGGCAGACTGATTTCCTGTCGTCCCTGTACCTTCCTGGTTTCAGCCTGGAGAGCGGTTTTTCATGATGGGAAGGAAAGATGGGTTCTCAGAAAGGAGTGATACGGCTACTGATCACTGCAAGGGTAAGCAACTGTTTTGCCCCGTTTTTGGTAGAGAAAGCCAGATTCACCATGAGCGAATCGAGTAATGTTCCGTGCCACAGATCTCGAAAAGGAGCTTTTCAAAACCTATGGACAACAATACAGTGCGTTTTCCTCCACGCCGCCTGTTCTCCTTGCGCGTTATGACGCTGTTTATCTGCGCAAGCGTGCTGATCTTTGCGGCGGCTTTTAGTTTTTTCTCCACGGGCGCAACTCCCAAAGCGCACGCGGCAACGTGGACCCAAATCTGGGGCGATGACTTCAACGGACCCGCCAACACAGGTGTCAATACCTCCAACTGGCTCTATGATACCGGCACCGGCTACGGCTGCTCTGGCTGTCCCAATAACTGGGGCACCGGTGAGGTCGAGTCCATGACGACCAGCACCGCGAACGTCTTTCAAGATGGCAACGGCCACCTGGTCATTAAGGCTATTAATAATGGCGGTTCCTGGACCTCGGGGCGTATCGAAACCCAGAGTACCAGTTTCGCAGCCCCGGCTGGCGGCGAGCTGGCGGTCGAGGCTTCTATTCAGCAGCCCAATGTCTCCGGCGCGGCTGCGGCGGGCTACTGGCCCGCGTTCTGGATGTTAGGCTCGGCTTTTCGCGGCAACTTCCTCAACTGGCCCGGTATAGGCGAGATTGATATCATGGAGGATATCAACGGATTAAGCTCTGAGTTTGGCACCCTGCACTGTGGCGTCAATCCTGGAGGTCCATGTAACGAAACAACGGGCCTGGGAAGCGGGAAGCGCGCCTGCTCAGGCTGCCAGACCGGGTTTCACACTTACCGCATGGAGATTGACCGCAGCGTATCGCCGGAGCAGGTGCGCTGGTTCCTGGATGGCGTTAACTTCTTCACCCTGAGCGCCAACGCCGTTGATCCGACGACCTGGTCTAACGCCATCGATCATTCATTCTTTATCCTCCTGGACCTGGCTATGGGCGGAGGCTTCCCGGCTGCCTTTGGCGGTGGCCCGACCAGTTCCACGCAATCCGGCAACAGCATGATTGTAGACTATGTGCATGTCTTTACGGCAAACGGCAATGTAACGCCCACGCCTACCACGGCAC
This sequence comes from Ktedonosporobacter sp., assembly GCA_035293765.1. Lineage (GTDB taxonomy): Bacteria > Chloroflexota > Ktedonobacteria > Ktedonobacterales > Ktedonobacteraceae > DASRHT01. The sequence continues at coordinate 47,349 of DATGMF010000090.1, read as the reverse complement.
CGCCCACTCCCACTCCCACTCCGAGCGGTTGTAACGGTACGTTCATCCAGGGGGTGAACAGCATCAGCAGCACTCAGGCGCAGTTCCTGTTCCAGCCCTGCGGCTGGACGGCTGGCTACGTGATCGTGCATTACATCGTGCCTGGTCAGGTTCAGCAGAACGTGTTTATGAGCTTCAACAGTGGTACGGGACAATGGCAGCTCACGGCTGGCAGCATGAGTCCGGGGCAGACGATTAGCTATTCATTCACCTACCAGAAAGGGGGACTCCAGTTCGATACTAGCTGGTTCTCCTGGACACATCCTTAGAGGGGCCACAATCTTCACGCGACTCTGGCATTTTGTGTGGCTGCGTCAGGAAGTTCGGTAAAAACTCCTGGCGCGGCTTCTCGAATTACATTACTATTGTAATATTAACAGCAGGAGTAACATCTCAGGCGTACTGTATCAAGAAGTATCCTGGCTTCTTGACAATGAAAAAAGGAGGAGATGTCATGGATGCACGTCCCTACGGTGCTCCCAGGCACCGGAAACCTGTTCAACGGCTGCTGAGAATGATCGCGCTACTGTGTTGCATGAGCGGGGTCTTCGCAGCCGCTCCACTTTTTTATTTTTCTCCTATTGCTCATGCTGCTACGCAAAGCGCGCAAACCAGCAACGAAGGCGCAGCACACAGCGCATCGCTGGCACGGTCGGCATCGTCCAGCCAGCCCGACTTAGGCTCGAACGTCTTCATCTTCAATCCTGGCATGCCGCAGAGCGAGATCCAGGCGACGGTCGATGCAGTGGCAAATCAGCAAATACCCAACCAGTTCGGAACGCAGCGTTTTGCGCTGCTGTTCGAGCCCGGCACCTACGGGTCCAGCACGAACCCGCTCAACTTTCAGGTTGGCTACTACACTACCGTGGCGGGCCTCGGCCTCTCTCCGAATGACGTTGTTATTAACGGCTCCATCGACGTGCGCAACCAGTGCTTCGGCCCCAACAACTGCACCGCGCTGGTGAACTTCTGGCGTTCATTGTCGAACCTGACTATCAACGTGACCACCCCGAACGCTGGCTGCTCCACCGGTGAGTTCTGGGCAGTGTCGCAGGCCGCGCCGATGCGCAGGGTCCACATCAACGGGTTCACTACCCTGATGGACTTTTGCACTCCTCCATCCTTTGCCAGCGGGGGCTTCATCGCCGATTCAGAGTTCGATGGCAGCACCGTGCTCAACGGTTCGCAGCAGCAGTGGATCGTCAGGAACAGCCAGCTTGATGGCTGGACTAATGGCGTCTGGAACCAGGTATTCTCAGGCGTGGTTGGCGCACCCGCCCAATGTTTCCCCGGTCAGGCGTCATGCGGTGGCCCCTATACGACCCTCGCAAGCAGCCCGATCACACGAGAGGAGCCTTTCCTGTACATGGATGCCAGGGGACGCTTCAACGTCTTCGTGCCCTCAGTGCAGCACAACTCTGTGGGCACGACATGGGCCAGCGGCGCAACGCCCGGCACGTCTATCTCCATCAAGAGGTTCTTCATTGCCCAGCCGACGGACTCGGCAGATAGAATCAACGATGCGTTAGCTGCTGGCAGGGACCTCATTCTGACCCCGGGCATCTATCACCTGAACCAGAGCATAGAGGTCAGGCGTCCCGATACTGTAGTGCTCGGTCTCGGTTTTCCGACCCTGATCCCTAACAACGGCATCGTCTCAATGCGGGTCGCCAGCGCAAAGGGCGTCTTGATCTCGGGGATACTTTTCGATGCCGGCGCAACGACCTCTCTAGCACTGCTCCAGGTTGGCAGCGGCGACGAGCGCGACCATCGCAGCGACCGTGATGCCTCCGACCCGTCAGCTCTCCAGGATGTGTTTTTCCGCATCGGCGGCGCGGCGGCGGGCAGCGCGACGAACAGCCTGGTCGTCAATAGCGACAACGTTATTCTCGATGATATCTGGGCATGGCGGGCCGACCACGGGAACGGCGTGGGCTGGACCACCAATACTGCCGACACCGGCGTCATCGTCAACGGCGACAACGTCACCGCATATGGCCTCTTCGTCGAGCACTACCAGAAGTTCGAGGTCATCTGGAACGGCAATGGCGGCACGGACATCTTCTTCCAGAATGAGATGCCTTACGACCCACCCAGCCAGGCGGATTGGATGGAGGCTCCCGGCGTTAATGGTTGGGCGGCCTTCAAGATTACCGACCGTGTAAAGAGTTTCAGTGGCTTTGGCCTGGGCAGTTACAGCTTCTTCGACCACGGCGTGGATATCTTCGCAGCACACGCGTTCGAGGTTCCCGTTACCCTGCCTGTCGGCAGCCTGCATGATCTGCTCACGATCTTCCTCTCCACGGCTGGAAAGGGAGGCATCCTGAACGTGGTCAACAACGCCGGCGGCTCGTCCACCATCGCCAACCCGGATGTTCCGGTCACTGTGGTGAGCTACCCGTAACGGCAGGGCAACCGGTAGCTCCCCGATTCATCGTGGGAGTTGCCCCTACCCAGACGCCCTGCCGTTGGCCCATCACCCTCGCCGCCCGGTGGCGGTGCCCACGATGGTGGATGGTAACCGGATCGGATGGGTAGGGGCAATGCCTTGCGCTTGCCCTGTGGCGGTGCTCGCCATCCCCCATCCCGCCCCAGTGAGGCCGATGAACGATGCCATGCGGGAAGCAACCTGGTCGCTCCGGGCGAAGGAAGGGGTTCATCGGCATCAGCGCGTCCCTATAAACTAGCGAGGCATGGCGCCGGAGGATGCATTTGAGAACGAGGGACGCGTAGATGTTGTCGGACCGGCAAAAATGTAGATCAGCATCGCAATTCCACTGAAAATCAGCAGACAGACAAACCATCCCCAGCGACCCAGACGCGCGGTCTTGATCAACGCGCCGAGCCAGGCAATCACCGCGAGAAGACTGCCGAGGGCAACGAGCAGCGCCCCGATACCCGTGAACGTGGAATTGCTCATATCAGCGGCAACAAAAAGGTGACCAGATGCGACCAGCGCATTGAATGTGTTCATATTACCGCCACCAGCTCCATAATAGAAGAGCCCGATGCCTATGATATAGAGAAGGATAGCGAGAAGGTAGAGTGCGCGGGAAACGGATTTTTTCATAAGACCTCCCTGTTTTAACTCGGCAGAAGACACAGCTTCAACCATATCCAAAGCTGTTTGTCTTCTCTCTACAACAGTTACTTACGCTATCATACATTAACTGTCATCGTCGCATTGTTTATTCCGGTGGGATCGTCTTTTCTCCCTGTTGCACGCCACTCATGAGAGCAAACCGAGCCGCAATAGTGCTCTAGTGCATCGCGGGCAACCGGATAGTCACTGCTGTTCCCTCAGCAACGATGCTGCTCATTGTTATCGTCCCGCCATGCGCCTCAACAAGCTCCTTAGCGATTGAGAGGCCCAGACCGCTGCCACCTGCTTGCAAGGACAAGCGCGTTCTTGAGGGATCGGCGCGGTAGAAGCGATCAAAGACATGTGGCAGGGCTTCCGGTGGGATGCCAATACCGGTATCTCGAACCTCAAATGTGACAAATCCTATGCATTCCCCATGAACCGCGAGCTCTACGCGACCGGCTGGCGGCGTAAACTTCACTGCATTCTCAACGACGTTGAGCAGGACACGCCGCAACTGATCAACGTCGCCACGCAGCGCAGGGAGATCGCTCGGCACCTGGTAACATAGTTCCTGACCATGTAACAGCCTCTGCATTTGCTCACACACCTCGTTGACTAGCTGCGATACATCGACTGCTTCTACACGCAGCTTGACGCGTCCTTCGTCCAGGCGTGTGAGGGCCAGCAGGTCCGCCACCAGATGCTGCATGCGCTCAACTTCGGCATGCATGCCGCTCATCAGGCGGCGCGCAGTCTCCTCATCTCCATTATCGGCTCTGAGCAGAAGCATTTCCAGACTGCCCCCAAGCCCTGTCAGCGGCGTGCGTAATTCATGTGAGACATCGGCAACGAATCGCCTCTGCCGCGCAAAAGTTGCCTCCAGATGTGCCACCATACTGTTGAAGGCACGCGCCATCCGCCCGATTTCATCCTGCGCGGCAGGCTCTGCCAGGCGCAGGGATAGGGAGCCAGCCGCGATACGCGAGCTCACTCTCTCCATCTCGACGAGAGGGCGCAACGCCACATTGATCAACGGCAAGGTGAGAGCAGCAGCTATGCCTAACGCCGCGAGAATACCCAGGATCAGAATCAGCCGCGTGGTCGCCACCGATTGATCAATCGCGGTGGTCGGAACGCTCAATTGTAAAAGAGCCTTTGTATATCCCGGCGGATCTTCCACCGTGCCTTTCCCATTTAAGGATTTGTCCCACCCGGCTATCGGCTGCAAGACGACCAGCTCACGTTGTCCCTGATTATCGTCTGCCAAAAGATAGGACGCACTCGGATGCGCTACAAACCATTGCTGAACGCTGGAACGAGCCAGTGTCACTACAGGCGCGGTGTGAACATTAGAACTATCAGTGTCGGCAGCAAGTACACCACCATCGAAAGCTAGAATGGAGACGCCCACATTCTGGCCCAGGGCGTAATGTATTGCGCCGAGCAAACCAGATGCAACGTTTTTTGACATTGCAGGAAAAGTGAGTATTTGTGATACCGGCAGCGGAGCTTTGGTTGCCCGTAGTTGCAATTGCGCGATGTCTGCCTCGTTCTTCAGCACAGTCGCCTGGCCTGCGAGAAGCGCATCCTCTTCGGTTATGGAAAGCAACAGGCCGAGTGCCGCCAGCAATACGAAGAGCAGGCCAAATGAGACCAGCGCCAGCCGCCAGCGGATCGGCAAAGGCGCGATAAAGCGGTGTAATGAAGGCAGTCTGTCCATTGCTCTTTACTCCTCAGCCGCGCAACACATAGCCCACGCCGCGCACCGTTTGCACTAATTGCGGAGGGTCGTCCTCCAACTTCTCACGCAGGTGGCGCACATAGACCTCGATCACGTTGTCATCGCCGACATAATTGTAGCCCCAGACACGCGCCAGGATCGCATCTCGTTTGAGTACCTGACGAGGGTGCATCAGGAAGAATTCCAGCAGTTCGAACTCGCGCGGTGTCAGTTCTATCGGGCGTTCGTCGCGAGTCACGATGCGCGTTGCGCGGTTGAGCGTCACCCCCTGAAAAGTGAGTACGTCGCCTATGTGCTTGCCATGCCGTCGCAGCACCGCGCGCACACGCGCCATCAATTCCTTGAACGCAAATGGCTTGGTGATGTAATCATCTGCGCCGATATCCAGCCCCGCAACGCGATCCTCTACATCTTCCTTCGCCGTCAGCATGATGATCGCGGTATCATGCGCTTTGCGTATATGTTGCGCAACGGCCATTCCATCCAGACCCGGTAGCATAATATCAAGAATCACTATATCAGGCTGTTGCTCGCTAATAGCATGTAATGCATCAGGGCCTGTAGTTGCCACACTGACATCAAACCCTTCGTAGCCAAATCCCACGCGCAAAAAATCGATAATTTGTGGCTCATCGTCTACCAGCAAAACGGTCGGCTTGCGCTCAGCGGCTCTCTCTTCATCCTGGAGAGTCATGTATACCATACCTTCCCATACCAACACAGGTACCTTCCCATTGCAGAAGGTACCCATGCTCAGCTATTCGCTTCATGCTCATCTACCAGTAATTTACCATCAGGGCATGTTCCTGTGTAGAGAAAGCTTACTTTGTGGTGGCCTCAGGTTGTACAATGAGCACGCTCTCCGCCGTCAGTGAGCCATCGCTGTTCAGCCTGCCGTGCGCCTCGACATTATCTCCCACCTTGAGGTCACTTTGTGATGCGGGAGACGTCGCTTTGGTCCTGGGTTGAACCGCGAGGAAGGTGGTGCTGGCAGTCAGATGGAGCGTGCGTGTAGAGCCTTTGGCCTGGATAGAGATCATTGACCCATCGATTCTGGTGATAACACCATCGTAGTCAGCAATAGAGGGATCATAGAAGCCAATTATGCTGGCCGTGATGCTGCCATTGCCATTCACAGTGCCAACAACAAAAACGGTTTTTCCAGCAGCCACAACGCTGCGGCTCGGCTGGTAGGTCGTGCTTGCCGCAGTGGTGATAGTAACCGTGCTCCCCCTCTTGTCCGATGGCTCCAGGAACGTCGCCTGAATCCGGTTCCCGGCGACAGTGCTTATGGTGACGATACCTTTGATCTGGTTGGAGGGGTTACTCTGGTGGTCGCCTTTACATTCAGGGGCCTTCTTGCCACACCCGGCTTGCATAGTACCCTTACCCTGAGCATTTGTGTTGGCGGCCTGAGCTGAGAATGTGGTGATGCCGCCCGCAATGAATGCGGCAAGCGTCAGGGCAAGGATACCCGCAATGAGCAGAAGCTTTTTAACAGACGGTTTTTGCATAGACATGCTATCCTCTCTAAATTGAGTAGAGTTTCTAAACGAGGCTGCTTCTTCGCAAGCGGCCTCATGTAGAAGGATAGCAAGGCTGGTTGAAATCTCAAGGCGAGTTTGCTGAACGTTTGCTGAAAAGGCAATTCAAAAGTGTTGGAGGGCCATCAGCTCCCGTTAGCCTCCTCAGGAAACGTAAGCTGTGCGCCCATTTGCAAAGCGAACTCAAGCGTCTGCTGGCAATTCCAGAGTTCGATCATCTTGCCGTCCGCAATACGAATGAAGTCCATGCCCTGAAAGACGATCTCCTTACCAGTTGGAGGAAAGCTCGCATAAGCAACTTGATGCGTCCCACGAACTACAGCGTGAAGGGCGACGATATCCCCCTCACACAGCAGATGTTCAATCGTCACCTGAGCATCAGGAAAGCTCGTACGGAAGTTTGCAACCGCCTGCTTCACACTCTCCGGGCCGGGAACATCGTTTGGATGAGCATGATCGACAAAATCAGCCGCCAGGACCTCATCGGCAAGATCCAGATTTCCCGTACTCCATAGTTCAACATAGCGTCTAACTATCGCCTTGTTTGCTTCGATATCCATAAAGCGTTCCTTCTGGAGCTTAGAAGAATTGCAGCGTTATTCGTCTACACGAGTGCCAGGATAGAACAAAGGGTAGAAATTGATGCCCCAACCCACACCAAAAGCATGGGGAACCAGAACGCGCGCCGTATCTTTATTCCAGAAGGTTGCCTGCAACCGCTCCATTGTTGGCATACGAAAATCATACGGCACGCCCGCGATCTCACCATGCCATGTTCGCTGCTCAGGCGGCAGACGCAACTGCTCCAGAATGGCCGCAACCACCAACGAGGCCCCCACGGTAGTCAGCAGCATTCCTAAGGGACCCATTCTCTTTTTTCTTTTCATAACGAGCCTCTCTTTTGAAAACTAAATATCCATAGATATATCAACGCTCATTTTAGCTAACAATCAAAGGCCGCTCAAGGTTGTGCGCGTGTAGCTCGTAGCGCCAGATAGGAACATCACGCCACTCCCAGGGCTTCAGCACTATGTCCTCAAGCGACGCGCTGTCACACCAGTATGCCAGCCCATACCTGGTCGCGCGATGCCCGATGACCACAATCGTCTTCTCGTCATAGCTGCGCAAAACATCGCGTAAAAATGCGCCCACCCTCTGCACAACCATCAGCAGGCTCTCTCCGTTGGGAAACGGCTCCCTGATGCGTCGTGGAAACTCCTGCTCGACTTCAGCAACCGGATATTGCGTCATAGCTCCATAATCGTACTCGCGCAGTCGAGCATCCGGCACAATGGGCAGCTTGCGCGCCGCAAAGGCAATATGCGCTGTGTCAGACGCACGCCGGAGATCAGAATGGAAGACAGCATCAAACTTTTCTGGCGCATAGTGCCGCCCCAACTCCTGCGCCTGCTGCCGTCCGGCGTCAGAAAGCGGCACATCAGCGTGGCCGGAGGCATGTTTTGCCTCATTATCAACGCTGGTCATATGCGGCGAATAGAAAAGCGTCAGCATCTTTTGACTCCTGTGCAGGTATAACATGCTTTTTGCTGACGTCGAAAGCATCAGTCAGGTTACATTCTACCCCGTATTGCCCTTATTGGCTATCTAGCAATCACCAAAGCAATTAGTCAGAGGTTAGCTTCTTGCGAGGGCGTCCTCGCGGCTGCCCATTCGCCTCGTGGAAGTAGCGAGCGACCGCTTCAACCGGGGCGTACCAGTAGAGGCCCCGCTTCTGCGCTTCGAACTTGCCTGTACGGGCAAGCTGACCGAGGTAATCAACACTTGTACCGAAGATGGTTGCCAGCTCTTTCATTGATAAGAGATGAGCCGTCGCATCGGTACATGCTTGCAGATAGCGGTCAAGGCTCAATTCAACCGCCTGACCAATGAGGTCAATGATACCTCGATAGTCACCCGCTGAAGCTGTCTGAAGGGCCTTGATGTAACGTTGTCGCCAATCGCGCAACACCATCGCCGGCGGGTATCCATCCTGAATAAGCATGATGTTGAGGAGCAATCGACCAACCCTGCCATTGCCATCAAAGAAGGGATGAAGGCTCTCAAAATCGTGATGGGCAATAGCTGCGCGGGTCACAGGATCATGCTGTCGTGCCTGCTCGCTCGTAAGCCAACCTAGCCACTGCGCCAGATAGCGCGGGATATCTTTTGCAGGAGGTGGGGCAAAGCTTGCCCCGCGAATATGGACCGCGCCGGTACGCAGCATCCCGGCGTCTTCGTCGATCTGGACTTTGATCAGGCGATGTAGCGAAAGCACCGTCTCCATGTCTATCGTTTTTTTTGCAAGCTGCTCCATCGCATCATACGCTTTGGCGTGGTTGGTCACTTCGTAATGTTCACGCAACGGGTGACCGTCAATGGTCATGCCATATTCAAGCACCAGCTCGGTTTCGGCCAGGGTCAGAGTATTGCCTTCAATTGCATTGGAATGATAGGTGGCCTCAACACGGAAATCCTCATGGAGCCGCCGCACAATGCCTTGATCTAACGGTCGATACTCGTCCAGCCGCTTTTTTTTCTCGACAATTCTTCTGATTAGCCGCCCATCCATCTTCGCTCGCTCGTCCATATCCGCCTCCTTGATTTGCCCTGAGCAAAGCCAGGTTCTCCCAGCATTCTACCATATTTTCTCGACGAAACCATGCTTTTTCTCGACGATGAGATGCAAAGTAAATAGTTATAAATCCCTTTAACAAGCCAATGCAAGAATGATTCATCTACAAAATAATCTCGGCTAACGGTGCAAATTAATTTCTCGTCGAGAAAATATATGTAGTATCCGCGCGCTTGAGATAGTCACCACTTTGTGCCATACTCTAAGCAGCCCTGCAAAATTCAGGGATAGCAATGGGCGCTATCTCAGCAGTTCAGAGCGGATCTGTAGGGACTGGAACAATTTATCCCCCTTACAAGATGACCCGCCCCTATTAATGATAACGGGATGTATATATGCGAGTCGGAGTAGGATTGCCTAACGGCGTTCCCGGGACAGATGGACAGCTTATTATCACATGGGCGCATAAAGCCGATGAAGGACCGTTTTCCAGCCTGGGTGTGGTGGACCGCATCATCTACGATAGCTACGACCCCCTGACAGCCCTCGCAGCCGCAGCAGCAGTAACGCGGCGCGTGCTGCTGGCTACTACCATTGTTATCGGCCCGCTGCACAACACCACCATGCTTGCCAAAATGGCAGCTTCCCTCGATGCACTTTCTAACGGTCGCCTGGTTCTGGGGCTGGCGGTGGGAGCGCGCAAAGAGGATTATGACGCGGTCGGCGCGGAGTATCGGACAAGAGGCAAGGTGCTCTCGGAGCAGCTCACTACCTTGCGCACCCTCTGGGAAGATGGACATCTCTCGCCGAAAGCAGCTCGCCCCGGCGGCCCCACGTTGTTGGTTGGCGGATTGAGCGATCAGGGATATAACCGCGTGGCACGCTATGCCGATGGCTACGTCCACGGCGGCGGTCCCCCACGCGCATTCGCACGCGCAGCAGACAAAGCGCGCGCCGCCTGGAGCGACGCCGGACGTCCAGGCAAACCACAGATCTGGGCACAGGGCTATTTCGCACTTGGCAACGAGGCAACGATTGATACAGGTCTGAATTACATGAGGAACTACTACGCCTTTACCGGACCATTCGCAGAGAGAATCGCCTCCGGCCTCCTGACCAGCCCCCAGGCGATTGCTCAGTTTATCCGTGGCTACGAGGAGGCGGGCTGCGATGAGATGGTCCTTTTTCCCTCTGTCCCCGATATTTCCCAGCTTGATCGGCTCGCCGACGTCTTGATCAAACTGGATAGACGCAGCCACGCATAAGGAGGATCGTGTGAAAATCGTCATCCTCGGCGGCGGACCCGCGGGCCTCTATAGCGGCTTGCTGATCAAAAAAGCCAATCCTCGCCATGAAATTACGATCATCGAGCGCAACCCCGCCGATATTACCTATGGCTGGGGCGTCGTCTTCTCCGACCGTACGCTCGGCTCGTTCCAACGAGCCGATTACAAGACTTACGAGCAGATTACCAATCATTTTGTGATCTGGGATGCCATTGATGTGCATTATCGCGGCGAAACGATCCGTTGCGGCGGCCATGTCATCGCCAGCATTGCGCGCAAGCGCCTGCTCAATATCTTACAAAAACGCTGTGAAGAGCTGGGAGTGATCCTGCAATTCAACTGCGAGCTCGATGACCTGGCAACGCTTGGCGAGTACGATCTATTGATCGCCGCCGATGGCCTCAATAGCCTCGTACGCCGAACGTTCGCCGCGCAGTTTCAGCCGAGCATAGAGCCCGGCAAGGCGCGCTATATCTGGTTGGGAGCCGATAAAGTGCTCGATGCCTTTACCTTCATCTTTCAAGAAAACGCACATGGGCTATTCCAGGTTCACGCCTACCCATTTAGCGGCACCACCAGCACCTTTATCATCGAGTGCGATGAAAGCTCCTGGCTGAACGCTGGCCTGGATAAGGCCGATGAAGCTACCAGCCTGGCATACTGTGAGCAACTGCTGGCCGATCATCTCGCGGGCAGCCGATTGCTCTCCAACAATTCGCGCTGGATCAATTTCCCCACGCTCAAAACAAAATCCTGGCAGTACCAGCGCATGGTCTTGCTGGGGGATGCTGCCCACACCGCGCATTTCTCGATTGGCTCTGGCACAAAGCTGGCAATGGAAGATGCGATTGCTCTGGCAGGCGCGCTCGAACAATACCCCGATATTGCAACGGCGCTCAATGAATACGAGGTGGAGAGAAAGCCGGTCGTGGAAGTATTTCAAAGGGCCGCGCAGGAGAGCCGCATCTATTTCGAGACTATCAAACGCTACCTGGGCCTGGAGCCAATGCCGTTCGCGTTCCAGCTCCTGACGCGCAGCGGCAGAATTTCTTATGATGATCTCAAGTTGCGCGATCCCCACTTCGGCGATGCAGTTGATCGCTGGTGGGCGCAAAAGGCGCAAGGGGTTAAAGGACAGGCCCGACATTCAATTATTGCCGCTCCCCCTCCCATGTTCACGCCCCTATGCATACGTGACCTCACCTTATCCAATCGCGTTGTCCTCTCCCCCCCATCTTCGTCTCCCGCGCCAGATGGGCAGCTCAGCAACAAAGACACGACTCAGATCGCCAGAATCGCACAAGGAGAGGCGGGGTTAATTTTAACAGAGCAGGTCGCCGTTTCCAGCGCAGGACGCATCTCACCGGAAAGCATCGGACTATACACGGCGGAGCATCAAGCGGCCTGGACCCGCATCGTAGATTACGTCCATTCCCACTCGGGGACGAAGATCGCGCTTCAACTGGGACACGCCGGGCGTCGTGGCTCAACCAGGCCGCGCACGCAGGGATTGGACAGACCACTACGCGAGGGCAACTGGCCGCTACTCTCAGCATCCCCCATTCCCTACACACCGATCAGCCAGGTGCCCAGAGCGATGGAGCAAAGCGATATGGAGCAGGTGTGTGAGGAATTTGTGCGCGCAACTGAGATGGCCCGAGCAGCCAATTTTGACATGTTACAGCTCAATTTTGCTCACGGCTATCTGCTCGCCAGCTTTATTTCGCCGCTGACGAACCGGCGCAGCGACGAATACGGGGGCAATATGGAGCAGCGCATGCGCTTCCCGTTAACAATATTCGACGCCGTTCGCTCCACCTGGCCCCAGGATAAGCCTATCTGCGTTGCGCTCTCGCTGAGTGATGGCGCAAGAGATGGTCTCTCGATGGACGATGCGGTATTGGCCGTCAAATTGTTGCAGGATCGGGGATGTGATATGATTGAGGTGCTGGCAGGCCAGACGACAATCGAGAGCGAACTGACCTACAGCCGCGGCTTCCTGACGGCGTTGAGCGACCAGATACGCAATAAGGCGAGCATGCCGACGCTGGTTGGCGGCTATCTCACCACCAGCAATGAAATCAACACCGTTATAGCCGCCGGTCGGGCTGAACTGTGCATCCTGTCGTCGCCACTGCTCAAAGAGCAGGAGAACCATGCAGGCGAGCTCCCCGACTTGCATCTTGCAGACCCGCGGACAGATGTGCAGATCGCGCCTTCCTCTATGCAGCGGTGAATGCTTTCGACCCGAATAGTTACGGAGAGGAAACCATCTATGCCAGGTAACGATCATCTCCCACTCGCCGGACGACGAGCGGTAGTAACAGGGGCGGGACGCGGTATTGGTCGCAGCATCGCTCTGGTGCTGGCCGAGGCGGGCGCCGACGTCGGCGTAACGGCCCGCACCTCGGCTGACATCGAGCAATTAGTAGCCCTGATCAAAGAGAAAGGCCGCCATGGCCTGGCAGTGGCATGCGATGTCACCGATGCGGATCAGGTGCAGCACATGGCAACGACATTGCTTGATGGGCTCGGTGGTATAGATATCCTGGTCAATAACGCTGGCAACGCTGGTAGCCACAAATTTGTCGATCATCCCGACGAACTCTGGCACCGCATGCTCGCCGTCAATCTGACCAGCGTCTACTACGTCTCAAAGGCTTTCGTGCCGACGTTGATAGCCCAGCGTTACGGTCGCATCATCACTATCGCCTCGATTACTTCCCGCATCGGCGGACGCTATATCGCAGCCTACGCCGCCTCCAAGCACGGAGTTCTTGGCCTGACCCGCTCCCTGGCAACCGAACTATTGCCTTATAATATTACTGTCAACGCCATCTGCCCGGGCTACGTGGATACGCCGATGACGGATGCCAACGTAAGCAATATTTCTAGTCTGACGGGAATGACGGAGGAGAAGGCACGCGAGGCCCTGGCAAAGTCGAGCCCGCAGCAACGTCTGATCGAGCCGGAAGAGGTGGCGGCGATAGCCCTTTTTCTCGCTCAGGACAGCAGCAAAGGCATTACCGGACAGGCCATCAATGTCGATGGCGGCGGTGTGATGTCCTGAGATAAAGACACAAGGAGATACCCACAATGGGCTACGATTTTCTTTACGAGGTCAACGACGGCATTGCGACCCTGGCCTTCAATCGTCCCGAAGTGATGAATGCCCTGACCTTCGAGGTCTATGCGCAACTGCGCGATCTATTTGAAGCATTGCGTTATGATGACGCCGTACGTGCAGTGGTGCTGACGGGGTCAGGAGACAATTTTTGCTCCGGCGGCGACGTACATTTGATCATCGGCGAACTGCTCAAGCGCGATATGAAGGGACACCTGGAATTTACACGCATGACGGGCGCAGTGGTGCGCAATATGCGGCTGCTGGATAAGCCCATTATCGCCGCGCTCAACGGGATGACGGCGGGCGCTGGTTCGGTGATTGCGCTGGCCTCCGATCTGCGTCTCGCCTCCGAAAAAGCGCGCTTTGCCTTCCTCTTCACAAAAGTGGGACTGACCGGAGCCGATATGGGAGCGGGCTACCTGCTGCCAAAGGTGGTTGGCATGGGACGCGCCTTCGAGCTGCTACTGCTCGGCGATACGATTGACGCCGCCACCGCCGAACGCTACGGCCTGGCGAATCGCGTCGTTCCCCACGATGAGCTACTGCCCACCGCGTATCAATGGGCCAAGCGGCTGGTGCAGGGTCCGACGCTGGCAATCTCGATGACCAAGCATATGATTAATAATGAATTGCATATGGATCTGACTGCGGCCATCGAAGCGGAGGCGCAGGCCCAGGCGCTGATGCTGATGGGAGAGGATCATCGCCTCTTCTACGAAGCCTTTACGCAGAAAGAAAAGCCCAGATTTACAGGAAGGTAACGCTATGGGGAAAACGCTGATCAATCCCTCGGACCTCCCTCAGCCCAGAGGGTATAGTCATGGCATCCTTACAACAGGTGGACGACTCCTCTTCTTAGCCGGGCAAACGGCCAGCGATGCCACAGGCCAGATTGTGGCTCTCGGCAATCTTGTGGCCCAGTACGAACAGGTGCTGCGCAACCTCAAAACGGTGGTCGAAGCCGCCGGAGGCAAGATGCAGGATATCGTGAAAATCAATATTTTTGTGAGCAATCGTGATGACTATATGAAATATCTACGAGAACTGGGGCAGGTTCATCGCTCCTATTTCGGCAGCTACTATCCGGCGACCGCCCTCTTCGAAATATCGCGCTTCTTCCAGGACGAGGCGCTCTTAGAGATAGAAGGCATCGCTGTGCTTAACGCCGAAGAGTAATCGCTAAGTTTTCGCTACCGTCCCATGAGCAATGTAGCTCAGCTTGAAAGGCAGGAAACAATCATGGCCTATTCAGAGTATTGGAATCCTAAAAATGAGACGCTCGCACGCGAGGATCTGCAAGCCCTGCAACTCCTCAAATTGCGCCGTTTATGCGAGTGGGCATACGCCACCACCCCCTTCCATCGCCGCCGTTTCGACGCCGCCGGTTTCAAGCCGGAACAGCTCAAAACGCTCGACGATATCCGGCGCATCCCCTTTATGACGCGCGAAGAGTGGATGGACTCGCAGCTAGCCCAGCCGCTCTACGGCGATATGCTGGCAACCGAGCAAAGAAATGCTATCCGCTATCACCTCACCTCCGGCACCACAGGTCGCACGCCCATTCGCGTGCTGGACAGCATGAAAGACTGGGATTGGATCAGCGAGATGTGGTGCTACGGCATCTGGGGCTTTGGCGTGCGGCCTGAGGATACCGTCTATTTCGCCTTCGGCTACGGCTCGTTCATCGGATTCTGGGGAGCGCACTACGCCTGTGAGAAAATAGGGGCGCTGGTCATCCCAGGCGGCGCGCAAACCACCGAGGGCCGTATCAAGCAGATCATCGAGATGTCCGCCACTACCGTCTGTTCCACCCCGACCTATGCGCTCCACCTCTGGCAGAAGGCGCGGGAAATGGGGATCGATCTGGCGAAAGATTCGAAGGTCGATAAAGTGATCCTCTCTGGCGAACCGGCTGGCTCCATACCGGCAGTCAAACGCCAGCTAGAGGAGGCATGGGGAGCACAGTGTGGCGATACCGCAGGCATGACCGAGGTCGGGACCATCGTGATTTTCGAATGCTCTCACCAGCCAGGAGGGACGCATATCATTGAAGACCATTACATTGAAGAGTCTATCAACCCCGACACAGGCGAACCAGCTGGTTACGGAGAGCTAGGTGAGCGTGTTGTGACCTCTTTCGGGCGCGGCTTCATTCCGGTGATTCGTTATCGCACCAAAGATATGATTATGAAGGTTCCGGGCAGTACCTGTAGCTGCGGTCGCACCTGGGATATCTATGATGGCGGGATTCGTGGGCGCTGGGATGATATGAAGCTGATTCGCGGCACCAACGTCTACCCGCGCGCCGTTGAGGCTATTGTTCGTGAGTATGTTGCCATCGACGAATTCCAGATCTACATCTGGCGTAGAGAAGACCTCCAGGATGAGATTACCATTAAAGTAGAGGTCAAACCCGGCTACGAGAGCGAATGGGAAGAGCTCCAGACGAAGCTCCACAAAGACCTGTCAGGCGCCCATGAAGGGCTGCGCTTCAACATCGAACGCATGGACCACGGCAACCTGCCACGCTTCGAGCTCAAAGCAAAGCGCCTGGTTGATGCCCGACCCGTGGCGCAATATCAGCGCTAAATTCAGGAAGGAATAAGCTATGACAACGACCGGAACCGATCTGCTAGGCAGACCGCTTACTGAGCAAGAGCAGGCGTTGCTCGATGTATACCAGGCACTTAAAAAACTGGCGGCACAGCCCGATCTTCCTCCCTGCGCCGTCAGCAATGTGCGCAAGGCGCTCTCCTCAATGTGGCAGGCAACCAACGATCTGGACCTGCAATTCGAGCAATTATACGACCTGGGGGTGTAGCTCCCCGATTCATCGTGGGAGTGCTGGACCCGATCATAATTTTTCGCCTGGGTCCAGCCGGTAATGAGCGTGTAGTAAAGAAGAAAAAGGGAGCGAACGTTATGGCAGAACAACCGATGGAGACGGCGTTCCGCACTGCTCTGTGGCGGCAGTTTGGTGCAGCCATCGATATGCTTGAAAAAGCCATGCTGGCCTGCCCCACCCAGCTATGGAACCAGCGTCTCTGGAAGGAACCCTCGGACCGCTTCCTGCTACCGGAGTTCGGGGAGTTCTGGTATATCGTATATCACACGCTCTTCTGGCTCGATTTGTATCTGTCGGGCTGCCGGGAGGAGGAATTCACTCCCCCCGCGCCCTTTATCTGGACCGAAATCGACCCTGCTGTGTCGCCTGAACGACCCTATACAAAGGAAGAGCTGCACGCTTATCTTAGGACAACGCGCCGCAAGTGCCACGCTCAGCTTTTCGCGCTGACAGACGAGCGGGCACGCCAAGCTGTCTCCTACCCCTGGGCGGAGGGGCAGACCGTCAGCTTCCTGGAGTTACATCTCTACAATATGCGCCACGTCCAGGAGCATGCAGCCCAACTGAGCCTCTTTCTCGGACAGCACGGCATCCCGGACGAGGCGCTCTACTCGGTCACGCGAGCAAGGGATGAACCTGGCAGTTGAGTTCACGGTGGCGCGAGTGGGCTCCTCGGCAGGCCGACGCGCACATTCCCAAACACGCACTGCCACTTTCAGATGAGAAAACTTCCGGGCAGGATACTATGGTAAACGAGACGAATCGCTACGGCGCGTGGCAGCCGTGGCAACCTCGTGCAGTGGTTGAACTCTTCTCCACGCTATCAGTTCCGTGGTGGATTGCCGGGGGAGGGGCGATTGATCTTTTCATTGGGACACAAACGCGGGGACATGATGACATTGACGTGCAGATATTACGACGAGATCAACAGGCCGTTCGCGCTATCCTGCATGGATGGGATGTTCAGGGAGCGGTTCCCCCACCGCGTGACGAAAACTGGCCGTTTCGCGAGTGGGAACCAGGCACACTCCTTGACGCTGAGGTACACGATGTCTGGTGTCGCCCACATAAAACAGCTCCCTGGGCTATTCAACTCATGGTTGCCGATACAAGCGACGATCAGTGGCTATTCCGGCGCGACAACCGCATCTCCCGCGCCCTTACGGCCATTGGGCACCAAACAGACGAAGGTCTTCCGTATCTTGCTCCCGAAATTCAACTACTGTATAAAGCCAAAAACTCACGCCCCAAAGACGAAGCAGACTTCGCCAGAACGCTGCCACATCTCGACCAGGAGAGCCGCGAATGGCTAGCTCAGGCGCTTGCTATTGTGCAGCCCAACCATGCATGGATTACACGGTTAAAAGGGTAAACCTCCCCCTACAATTACTGCACCGATAAAGATGCCTACCTGGACGAAAAAATTGGCAGGATTTAGCCAGAGTCCTACTACTAATAGCATGAGAGCGAGATAGATACCAATCCACATTTGAACCATATTAGATCGCCTGATTCTAAAAGGGCCAATAAGAACAGCAATAGAGTTTCCACCTTGATAAGAAGACAAAATGAGATTCTTATGTGCGATCTCTACCCCTTCTTTAGTCACGACCTGAAGCTGGTTGGCGACGAGCGCCCGCTCAATATAAATTCTTTACACAAAATACCCCAGATCAGCATTTCCCCCACACACGACAACGCCAACACGCTCACCAGGAGCCGGGCGGTAGTATCTGCCTAAAAGGGCCGAGAGAGCTGTGGCCCCGCCTGGTTCCGCAATCAGGCGCAGGTCACGCCAGAGGGTACGTTGAGCCTGGCGAATGGCTTCATCGTTGACCAGAATCACTTTGTCCACATATTGGTGGGCGATGGAGTATGCCAGATGGCCGACGCGCCTGGCTCCCAGCGCGTCCACTGCTACACCGCTGACATCCACATCGACGGGTTCGCCCGCTTGCAGGGCCGTTGCCAGGCTGGGAGCACGTTCGGGCTCGATGCCGACAACGCGAGCCGTTCCGCTGAACCAGGCAGCTACGCCCGCGATAAGTCCCCCGCCGCCTACTGCAATCAGGATGGTATCCAGCTCGGGAACCTGTTGCATTAATTCTCGCCCAAGCGTTCCCTGACCGGCGACAACCTCTGGCTGATCATAGGCATGCACGACCAGCGCCCCCGTTTCGGCGGCACGGGTCTCACTGGCGATCAGAGCTTCGGCATAGACCGAACCAACGATATGAACGTCAGCGCCATAGTAGCGCAGCTTCTCCACCTTGATGGCGGGACAGGACTCCGGCACAAATATCTCTGCTCGGTACCCCAGTTGCTGCGCAGCATAGGCCACTGCCAGCCCGTGATTGCCGCCCGATGCCGCAATCACGCCGGTGTCTGGCACGGGATGGGAGAGAATGCGGTTGAAGGCGCCGCGTGGCTTGAACGATCCCGTATGTTGTATCTGCTCCAATTTGAGTACAAGCTGCCCATCAAGTCCCCAGATGCCACGTTCCAAACGTACAATAGGCGTTGTGCGCACGCGTCCGGCTATGCGCTCAGCCGCGTTCTCAATCTCAGTATTTGTAATCATTGATTTATTTTTCCGATTGTATTTTTTGATGGTATAGCACCATTTCATCAGGACTATAAGCAATGGCTCAGGAAAGTTCTTTCTCCCGCATATTGCTCTTTGCCTGTTCCTCGATTATTATAGCACTCCCTCTGGCCGGAAAAACATGATGGCCTTGCAGGCAGTAGTAGAGCGCATCTCCATGTATGTCAGTCTGGGGAACAGTCTCGGTTTCGAGATCGACCAGCAAAATAGCCTCTCCCTGGTCTAATGCACATATCCGTCTCTTGATCTGCCGAACATCCATGCTACACCTCATGCTTGCTGTGATCATTGCCTTTTCTTCATAAGAGGATGTTTCATCCCTAATTATAGACGCCCCCGCCGTCCAGAAACAAAAACGCCTTCGCCCCTTCTCATGACGATAGCAGCAGAAAAACTTGTATCTTCTTTCACCATCTTATGCCTTTTTATCGAGATAGAGGTTGGCCCGTCAAAAAGATAGTACTTAATGTCCACTCGGGTCATAAAAATTGAGGCTCAGAAAAACAGTCTATAAAGTCACCAATTAGAAGGGGTGGAGAGAGGGGCAGTTATGGTAGGGCTCTGTTGTTCCTCCCTGTTGTTTCAGTATCCTCAAGCGGGTCGAGGTAGTCATGAACTCCTGCCGCCTCCCTTGAGGGGTAGTGTATACATCAAACCCTAAGATGTCAGGTGGAGATGTACTTAGGGAAGTATCATCGCAATACAAGAAATGAGGAAAAGAATGAATCTAGAACAGCTCAAGTACCAGACATGTCCGTATGACCAGGAGGAAGGTATTTTACTCACCGATATCGAGGAGGCCATTCCCGAAACAGATAGTCAGGACAATCTCCAGTACTATTGTCTGGCCGGTCAGCACACCTTTTCTTATATTGAAAATGAGGAATAGAAATTGTAGGCGTTCTATCATCCTCGCGCACCCGTATTTGAGCCCGACCTCCTGCGCAAGCTTTTCTAAACTGAAAAAGTTTGTGCGGGAGGTCAGCTTTTAGTCACAAATTCTATTCCTTTGCCGGGCTAATATGCTACAATGCAACCAGCACAAGGGCTTTGTAAGAATGCGAGGTGTAGGATGCAACCACTGGAGGAGGGGCAGAAGTTTGAACGCTACCGCATACAACACAAACTGGGTAGCGGCATATCAGGCGATAGTTATGAGGCGGAGGATATCAGGCTACAACGGAAAGTTACCCTCAAGCTAATTCACCCCTGGTTGCCTCTGCCGGATGCCGCCAGACGCCAGTTCTTCCGCGAAATGCAGGACATCAGCACACTGACACATCCTTATCTAGCTACGCTGCTAGACTATGGAGAGGTGGGCGGGCAGCTCTATGTTGCGCGTCGCTTCGTTGGCCCGGGCTCTCTATTGGGCAGCGAAGGCAGACGCTGGTTTCAGCCACCCTTGCCCATCATCGAGGCCATACGCCTCGCGCACCAACTCGCCCAGACATTACAATATGTACATAATAGCGGACTGCTTCATGGCTCGCTCACTCTTACAAATATACTGGTGCTACACGGCCTCGCTTCACAGAGCCAGGACCTTTCCGCTCCACTCCTGCTCGCCGATATCGGCATCGCGCATTTCGTGCGCCGCTTTGGTCAACCAAAGATGACGCTTCTTCCCATTACTGCCGCCCCCGAACAGTTAGGCAAACGCTCTACGCCTGCCAGCGATCAATATGCCTTAGCGGTCATGCTCTACTTCTGGCTCGCGGGACAGCTCCCTTTCCTGGGTTCGCCAGAAGACATCGAACAGCTCAAATTGACGGAAACCATTCCTCCATTGACCAGACATAACGCCAGCATTACCGCCGAGCAAGAGGAAATCATACGCCGGGCCTTGAGCGTCTATCCAGAAGAACGCCACCCCTCCATTATCGCCTTTACCGACGCGCTACTCATATCCCTCATTAAGTCAGCTCAGGAGAAGATTTTAAGCAGATCCCTCCCTCTTTCTACGCCTCCTGATGAACCAGCAATTGAAACATATCAACCCGCCGCTTCACAGCCCCCCGTCCCCCCCTCATCCTTGAAGGCTGAGCAAGAAGCGTCGCCAGAGCTTAACTCGCACGGTGAAGCTCGCAAAGAGCCCGCAGCCGATCTGCCAGCACCTTCGTCTTTGAACGGGTCGGTGTCAGAGACCGGGAGCCATAACCACCATGCTCATTCTGCGGCCACGCCAGAGCCCGCGAGCTCATCCATTGGCTCGCCCTGTTTTGTCATCGCCTCTCCCTATACAACGGGATTTTGTAAAGTTGCGATAGAACAGGAAGAGACAACGCTGGGGCGCGCAGGTTCAAGTAATATCCTGCTCGATTTCGATGATCAAACATCACGCCACCATGCGCTGCTCAAACACGAAGAAGATCATTATGTGCTCTACGATAGACGCAGCATTAGCGGCACATTCGTCAATGGTCAGGAGATTAGCAACGAGCAAGGATGCGTCTTAGCCGATGGGGACATCATCAAGATTGGCGTGTACGAGCTTGTCTTTCACCTCAAGGAGTCCGCATAGTCCCCCTATCTTGACAGTTTGCCGGATCTTTACTACACTTACAACAGATACTAGACAGTATAGTCACTGAGTCTTGTCTAGTATAAAATTGTTGGTGGAACGAGTCTCTATGGCAGAATCTCATCCCGATAAAGGGAAGAATAGCGGCAGAGAGCGGCTCATTCAGGCCGCCGGCAGCCTCACACACCAGACCCTGTTCGATGACATCACGATTGATGAGATAGTAAAAGAGGCGGAGCTTTCGCGTCCCGCCTTCTACTATCATTTTCCAGGGGGCAAAGAGGAGCTGCGCGCAGAACTTGTACGGGCCGGGCTGATCAGCGATACGCCAATGCAGGATACACGCCAGGTCATCATGGACGCTGCTCTACGTGTCTTCGCGCGCTCCGGCGCCTCCGGCACTACGCTGGATGATATCGCGACCGAAGCGGGAGTTTCACGAGGAGCGCTCTGCTGGCATTTTCACAACAAGAATGATCTGCTCGCTGCCGTCATCGAGCAGACCACGCCCTTCATGGCACTACGCCAGGCAATCGAGCAAATCGAGCAGGAGCTACAAAGCGGGGCTGAGCTTGACGACGAAACTGTCCTGCGCCGCATTGCAGGAGGCTTTTATGACTCCACAGCCCAGAGCGCAATCATGCGCCTCACCATCTTGCTCATTCATACGCATCCAGAGGCCGCCCATATGCTTGCCGATAAAATCATGAAGGGCCGACAGAGCATTACTAATTATATTAAGCAACGACAGGAGGAGGGAGACTTCCGGCAAGATATTGATGCTGCGTTGTTTGTGCAGATTCTCGCTATGTCCTTCATCATGCGCACACTGGGGCAGGGATTATCCGACCTCCTACCATTTGCGCATCTTTCGCGCGAGGAAGCCATTGATCAGCTAGTGTCTTTATTATTGTACGGCATTCGTTTCAGACGGCCTGAGCGAAGCTAGCGCGCCAGCAGCGTTGGTCGTCTGCAATAGCAAGGCATTACCAAACGTGACCAACCGGTGAAGGGGCTGTAATTACCGGTACGCGCCCACTTTTCTCTACTTCGTCTTCTCTAGATAAGGAGTCTATCCACATGCAAGTCAACGCACAGGCCACACGGCAAAGCGGAAGACTGGAGTACAAGTGGATCGTGGCAATGGTGGTGATCATAGGGGTGTTTATGAGCATCCTCGATCAAACTATTGTCAACATCGCTATCCCTCGTCTGCAAACAGCCTTTGGCGCAGACATCCATAGCGTCCAGTGGGTGCTGACTGCCTACATTCTCACCCAGGGCATTATTACACCGACCGCCGCATTCTTCTCTGACAGACTGGGGACCAAACGCTTCTACATACTATCGCTGGCCGCCTTCACGCTCGGCTCGGCGCTGTGTGGCCTGGCATGGAACTTGCCAGTCCTCATCTTCTTTCGCATCTTGCAGGGGATGGGGGGAGCTGCGTTGTTTCCGCTTTCCATCACCTTGCTTTTCCGTGAATTTCCCCCGCGCGAGCGCGGCACTGCGATGGGCTTTTTTGGCATCCCCGCATTGCTCGGCCCCGCACTCGGGCCTACCCTGGGTGGCTATCTCGTGACGTTCGCAGACTGGCAATCCATCTTCTACATCAATGTGCCTATTGGCATTATGGCCGTCATACTCGCAAGCGCCCTTTTGCGTGAAACGCCCATCGAAGCCAATACACGTTTCGATTTCTTCGGCTTTTTCTTTGCAGCTCTTGGCCTCGGCTCCGTGCTGTACGCGCTCTCGGACGCAAGCACCGATGGCTGGGGATCGCCGAAGATTCTGAGCTTCATGATCGGAGGGTTCCTCGCCCTCATCATCTTCACTGCCATCGAGCTCTCGCGCGTGAGACGGGAGAAACAGCCGTTGCTTGACCTGCGCCTCTTTAGAAATGGGCCGTTCCGCGCCAGCACGATTGCCAGCGTGTTTGTCATCTTTGGCCTGTTTGGCGGCATCTTTCTCTTCCCCATCTACCTGCAAAATCTGCGGGGACAGAGCGCCTTCCAGGCCGGGCTCATCCTGCTGCCTCAGGCTCTGGCATCGATGGTGAGCGTCATCGTGGGAGGTCGATTGGTTGACCGCATTGGCGTTCGAGCGGTCATGGTACCTGGACTGATTGCGCTCATTGTCGTGAGCTGGCAGCTTTCTCTGATCACGCTGAACTCGCCGTTCTGGTGGCTGCAAGCAATGCTGGTTGTACGAGGATTGGCGCTCGGCGCCTGTATCCAACCACTGACTGTAGCCGGGCTATCAGAAATTAGCCCCAGGCAACTGGCACAGGCATCCTCGCTCAACACGGTGACGCGGGCCGTATCCAGTTCGCTGGGCATCGCTGTGCTGGCAACGCTGGTGCAGACGCAAAGCCAGGTACATTACGCGCATCTCGCCGAACAGGTCACGCCCGGCTCCCCGCTTGGTCAATTGCTACCACGCTTGCAGGCGCTTTTTGTCGCGAATGGCGCCAGTCTGGATGCAGCACATAGCACGGCTCTGCAAGTTATTGCTGGCCTCATACAAGAACAGGGGTTTGTTCTCGCGCTCCAGGATGCATTTACTTTCACCGCCCTGGTGACTGTTCTAGCAGTTATCGCAGTCCTCTTCGTGAGAGCCAGTCGCAAGCCTGCTCATATCCCGGCGCAAAATTCCCAATCAGCCGGAGAAGGGGAATTAGAAGCAATGCCAATGATCCTTGTAGAATAGTGACGCCATTACCACATTTTTAAGAGACGTAATAGAGCATGTTCTTCATGCATTGATATCGATTTATAAAGGAGAATAACTCATGCGACGCATGATTCTTATCCCAACCCTGGTTGTCCTTGCGATACTTGCTATCGCTGGCGGCATAGCCTACTACCTCTATGCCAACTATATCTCGTATCGCACCGACGATGCACAGGTGACTGGCACGATTCTAGCTATCAGCGCCCCTACCACCGGACAAATCACCGACCTGACGGTGAAACAGGGCGATCAGGTTACGGCAGGTCAGACTATCGCGAAAATCACGCCTGCCCCGACAACGAGCCCCACTGGCACGCGCATCACGCCTGCCCCCATCAACGTGACCAGCCCGATTAGCGGTACCATTTTGCAAGTACCAGCCATACAGGGACAGGGCGTTGCTCCAGGGCTGACGATTGCCCAGCTCACGAATCTGAGCGATGTCACGATCACAGCTTTTGTCGATGAAGGGGCTATCAACACGATCAAAATCGGGCAAGACGTTGATATTCATGTTGACGCCTACAGTGACACTACGTTCACCGGCAAAGTGCAGCAGATTGTGCAGGCCACGGCGGGCTCGTTCTCCCTGCTCCCCACGCAGGATAATGCCAGCGGCAACTTTACCAAAGTTGGACAACGCATACCGGTCATTATTACGCTGGTTGGTGAGAGCGGCAGAACCTTAATGCCCGGCATGAGCGCCGAAGTAACTATTCATATCCATTAGCTCTTCTCCATTAGCTCTTCTTTTTGAGTAGCGGCGAAAAGCTCCCGCTACTCAAAAACCACAAATAGCCCCTTTTGGTGAGATATTGACATATTACCTAAGCTTCATCGATACTATGCCACAGGTAGTCTTTTCAGATCCTGTCAGGATTCCCTTCTGGAGGGCTGTTATCTTATACTTATACCAGTGCCTGATAAGAACTATACTCGAAAGTAGAGGGGCAATTTTACCGTGTTTCCAGTAAAGGACCTTGCGTCCATTTATCCCGCATTCCTCATTATTGATGCCCAGGAGGAACGCGCTCAACAGATCGCCCGTCTCTTAGCCCTGGTCGATTATCGGCCAATAGTTACCCATAGCCTTTATCAAGCAGTTGAGCGATCTCTGCGTGAACATATTCGCCCACAAGCCATCATACTCGGACAAGCAGAAACGGCACAACACCCTCTTTTTCCTCGGCTTTTAGGCCGCCTGGGCCATGATCATGGCAGAGAAATTCCTCTCGTGCTCTTACAAATACACACTGCAATAGAATTACCGCTCTACGCCAACGCTTCTAACCGCTCTACTCATATGCTCTCGCAGGAATGCCTGCAACTTCTTAATTCTCTATGGACCTTTACACCCTCTCTACGGAAAAATATTAAGATGATACGCGATGCGGCGGTTCTCACTTCCATTCCATCCAGAGGTCTTGCGCCCCGCGTCTCACAACTCAAGCTTTCACGCAATAGCCATTTTCTACAAATACTGCGAACGGCCCATACTTTGATAGGGGAAGAGCAATGGCCCAATTTGATAGGAGACGTTGGCCTGCCACAGTACAAACAGCTCAATAACTGGCCGCTGGATAACGATATCTGCGCCATCCCAGCCGAACATATAAGCTGCCTCCATCAAGCAGTGGCATTTTCACGACCCGATGACCCCGGCGAGCAGATACGCCAGTGGAGCCAGATGGGCACGGCCATTTCTTTGAAAAAACGCTCTCCCTCAACCCTGACGCAGCAAACGCTCAAACTACTGCCCCGCGATATGGTAATGGGGTTGGTTTTAAATACTTTTGCTCGGCAGATGAACGAAATCCGTGGTGAGGAATTACACCTCTGCGAGCAGCAAGAAGATGGCTCCTACTGTCTGGTGCATTACAGCAATCTTTACGCCTATGGCCGTATTGGCCAATCTCAACAATCCACATGTCGCGTCTGGATAGCCTCGCTGGAAACAACATTACAGATCCTTGATCTTGATTTAACCTGGGAAATTGTTGAGCAGGAATGTAGCTGTCAGACGCTGACAGGCCACTGCGTCTTCCTTATCAAACCCAAACAACCACGTAAATAGAGCGCCAAACCCGAACGATTGCTATCTCGCGGACTGGTTTTTGCTACCAGTCCGCGAGATAACCCGGCTCTCTCACTAGCGATCAACCAGGGAGCGGGTTAGCGTGATAATAGTGACAAAGGTGCAATAGAGATCCAGCAGATTCGTGCTGACAACCTTTACGGTCCGAGCTACAACCCGCTCCACGCCACGCACCCATAGCGCCATCTCCGCCATATCTGCGACTAGAAACGTTATCTCCAGCGTTACGGGCTGGGTAAATTGCGGCGGTCGCATGCTACTCAACCGCTGCACAGCGCTTCTTGCCCCGGCCTGTAGCATCTCACAGGCAATCTCAGGATGCAGATGCGAGGCGGCAAAACGCCCAATAGACTGCTTGACAACCACCTTTTCGGCCTCCGGCGCGATAAACTCCGCCTCACGCGCCGTCACAGCATCACCACTGACAAAAATAATCGGGACGTTATAATGGGCCGCCACCAGCGCATTAATGCCCGATTCGCCGACCACCTCTCCATTGATGCGCGCCTCCCAGACTGCTCCCGGATTATACGTGTGCGAGAGGATAGCACGTTCCGCGCCGATGGAGCCGTGATAACTCACAAAACAGACGCCATCAAAGCTACCATCCAGCCCTTCCATCATATATAAAGGCTTGTGCTTGCCTGTGATCAAAGTGGCGCGACCGGCGAGGTCCTGCGGGTGCAGGTTGCGCATATAATGATGGGCGTCATTCACCAC
Organism: Ktedonosporobacter sp.; assembly: GCA_035293765.1. Classification (GTDB taxonomy): domain Bacteria; phylum Chloroflexota; class Ktedonobacteria; order Ktedonobacterales; family Ktedonobacteraceae; genus DASRHT01. The sequence continues at coordinate 20,436 of DATGMF010000090.1, read as the reverse complement.
AAACTCGCTCGCTCCGCCCTCCATCGCGCCCTGAATGACTGCGTTCACCTCATTGGTAAGCAATCGCCGCCCCTGCTCATATGCGGCATTGCCCTCGATAATCTGTTCCCAGGCCACAATCCCGCTGGTCCCTTCAAAATCGGTGGATAAGAAAAGCTTCATGGATCGATCTCCTTAAAAGTGGTATTTTCCTTCGTCTCACAAAAAAGAAGAGCTAGCAGTATTGTACCATTCAATGATTCCTTAAAAGGACCTCTCTTGAGGTTTGTTACGTTTCGGGAGGAATGGATGCCAGGACTTGTGCAATCTCTTCAAGGCTCATCTTCTCAGGTAAAGCTGTCATTCTTTGCATCAAACGAGAAAAAAAATTGGGACTCAGGTTGCTCTGTGCATCTGCAAGCTTGATTTCTTCACTCCTTTGGTTTGCCTCTTTCGGGTCTCGGTACGCAGCAACCCAGGTGATATCGCTCCCTGATATTGAATACCCAACTTGCCATAAGTGAGTCTGTGGATGTTGCCACACTCCTACAGCGAGCCGACGTCTCGTTCTCTGCACTATCCAGCGTTTGCCCACTGGTGCATAGATCTGGGTAAGCCTTCCATCGGTACAAGGAACATTCACCAACTGCATCGAGTCCGGGTCCTGGTCGGATGCAAGCTTTTTTTGGTGTCTCTCACGTTTCGAGCCTATCTTTGGTTGCTCCTTCCAGATGGTACGTTGGATCAAACGAGTGAAGATTATCTCCTCCTTATCAGTAAGGACGCCTCTTTTCGCCAAAGGTCAAAGTCCTGCTGAGTAGTATCAGAGCGAATAGTTGCTCGGTGAGGATCTCCAGGCTCTTGTTGTGCCACGCGTGTTCATCCATCTCTGCTGCTTGCTGCTTCTGCTTGAGATGGCACTAATAGTCCTCCAACCATATATAACCAGGTCCGCCCGCCGCCCGGCAGATATCAATGCTGGCCTGACGCCTGGTTCGCGCTGGATAGTGCTGCTCGATAGCCTGGCGTAGTGCTTCGACCGCTTCCTTATGCACAAGGTTGATAGTGCAGCCGCCGAAGCCACCGCCGAGCATACGCGCCCCCAGGACGCCGGATATCTGATGGGCAATCTCCACCAGCGCATCCAGCTCAGGAGAGCTTACCTCGTATTCGTCACGCAATCCAGCATGGCCTTGCCAGAGAATAGGGCCGATAGCATCAATATCTCCCTGTTCTAACAAATGCACCACCTGATGAACACGCGCATTTTCGGCAATGACGTAGCCGGCGCGGCGTCGCAAAACTTCGGGGAGAGATTGTTTATAGCGATCAAATTGCTCCTGCGAGATATCACGCAATGCTTTTATCTCATGCGTTCGAGCATAATCCGGTTCATGCTGCGCAATCACATCACGCAAGATACGGGTGGCTTCTTCACACTGCTGACGCCGCTCGTTATAGCCGGATGAAGCCAGTTCACGCCTCACATTGGTATCGATGACTACAAGCGAGATACCAGGCGCTGCGAACGGCAGATAGCGATACTCAAGCGAGCGACAATCAAGCAATATAGCCTGCCCCGGTCGGCCCAGGCATGAAGCTGCCTGATCGAGAATTCCGCACTTGACGCCTGAAGCAATATGCTCAGCTCGCTGGCAAAGGGCAGCGACCTGCATTGGCGCCAGGGTCGCACGCTCAGTCCCAATCGTAAAGCTCCCCCTGGAGAACAGCGCGCAGGCTTGAGCAGTCGCAACCTCTAACGCCGCGGAGGAACTCATCCCCCCGCCTGGAGGCACGTCGCCGTCAAGCACGGCATCAAACCCTCTCGGCACCACACCGGCACGCATGAGTTCGGTCATCACGCCCAGTATGTAACGCGCCCAGCCCGGCAACGTCCCCCTGATCTGCTCAAATGTTCCGGGCAGACCGTCGAGAGAAAACTGCGCATACTCGCGAAAATGAGCGGACCAGAGACGCACAGTCACATCGCGGCGCGTCCGACCGGTAAACGCCACGACCCGATCCACCGCCAGAGGCAAAACAAAGCCATCGTTGTAATCAGTATGCTCGCCAATCAGATTTACTCGCCCGGGAGCCCAGGCAGTTCCGAGAGGACTCTCGTAGACTGCAGCATCTTGAAAGGCTATAGGAAATCGAGCCGCAGCATTGCTGGCTGGTGGGGGTAAAGTTGACTTATCCATCATTCCTCCACCTTTGCCAGGGCTGCACGCAGCTCCTGCGCCTTCTGCTCAGGAGAAGAGTCGTTCGTCCACAATCCCCAGATGCTCTCAGCCGAAGCGGCATATTTGAGCTTGCCAGGAGCGCGCCCTATCGTGAGAATCTCCACATGGCAATGGAACCGCTCGTCCGCGAGCTGATGGATGCCTAAAAGATAAGGCATCGGAGCCATAGCGCCATCGTAGAGGGCATTATAGCCACGAATCATTACCAACAAGAGAGCAGCCAGGTCGCGCAACTCATTATCGTTCATCAGCGAGAGGTTGGCGACGTGACGGCGTGGGTAGAGATGGGTTTCGTACGGATAGCGCACATAGGGGGGCAAAAACGCCTGCCACGTTTCACTGGCAAAGACCTGATGCACCCCCTCGCTCAGCTCCGCCTGCACACGACAAAAGGGGCAGCCTCGCCCAACGGCGTTATCGTGGATCACCGTCTCCATCTCACGCTCAAGCGTCGGTGGCACAACGGAGACGCCAAATGCCTGCCCGTGCGGGTGATGTTGCGTCTGCCCAATCGCCTCGCCGCTATTCTCAAAAATCATCACAGCAGGGTAACGCGAGGAGAGGTCGCAATACAGATCACGCCAGAGCCTTGTCACGTTATAGACTTCATCGACCGCAAGCTGAGTAAAAGTACGATGATGATCGCGGCTGTAAATAACGACGTACGCCTCTCCTACGGGCGGCTGCAAGGGCGGAAAATCGTTCGGATGTAGCCAGACCTGCGCCTCTGGACTGACGCGACCGCTGCTGATATCGGCGCAAAAAGGGCATTCAGACGTTCCCTCGCGCCGATTCATGCGATGCGGCGCGTTGACAAGGCACTGCCGCAAAATGGGATTCCAGACTAAAGAGGTTGTTTGTTCCATCTTTTTTTACCTGACCAGTATTCTATAGATGGTGAAGCGCGGCCTGACCACCCATAAGCACACAACGGCCCTGGTGCGCCAGTGTTGCCAGCAATTCACCTTTGTCAATCATAGTTTCATTATCGCCCTCAGCAAAAAGCCACTCGTTCCAGGTTGCTCTATCGGTGAAAAGCGCCCACGCAACCGGAGCGATTTGCTTCCTTGTCGCCTGCATGAGCGCCTGCGCATGCTCTATCCCTGGCTCCATTGCTTTCACCGCTGGCAGGTCCGCATCTGTAAGAGCTTCAAACGTGCCAACGGTACAGATCTGGCCCTTGCGCACCTCACAGATGCATCCTACTATGAGCACGTCTTGCCCCTCGGCAGTCGTTTCCCATACGCCGACAAGCAAAGCGCAATGTGCAGGCAATCCCTGTAGAAACGCCTCAATGGCCTTTTTACGCCAGCCATGCCAGGAAAACGCATCACCTCTCTGTTCCAACCGCAACGCCGCCTGCAAAAGAGGCCGCACTGCATCCCACAACGGCGTATCGGCCTCAAGCACCAGCAATTCTTCCGCTAACATACGCTCAGCTCCTCTTTTTTCGAGTCAAAAAGAGGAGGCGGATTCTCCCTCCTCTCCTACCCCTATATAATATCACTCCTGAACATGCTATAATGCCAACACAGCATTTTTCGCAGAAAAGGGGAAAACCTGGCTAGAGATGGGGCTGGTGAATATCTATTCTTTTACATTGCTATTTTGATTGAGGAAGGGCTGGATCTGATGAGCAATACTCCCTGGTATGAGGCATTCTTCGGCGAGGATTACCTGCGTATCTACCTCCCATTTCTCCCACCTGATAGAACGGTGCGCGAGATTAAAGGTATTATCAAACTACTCAAACTCCCGGCTGGCAAAGCCATTCTCGATCTCTGCTGCGGCTATGGCCGCCATGCTGTCCCTCTAGCTCAGCAAGGCTATCAGGTTACAGGGCTGGACCTCAGCGAGCCTTTTCTGAGGCGGGCGCGGGAGAAGGCTGAAGCGCAAGGGGTCGAGGCGCGCTGGCTTCAGGGAGATATGCGCATAATCCCGTTTGAAAACGAGTTTGACGCGGTCATCAACGTATTTACATCCTTTGGCTATTTCGAGGACGAAAACGACGACCTGACCGTCCTTCAACAAATCCATCAGGCTCTCAAACCCGGCGGCCTCTTCCTCCTGGAAACCATCTATCAGCCACGCGTGATACGGGCTTTTACGCCGCATGGCATTATTCGCTATGAAGATGGTTTGATGGTCCTGGAAGAGCGGCGCATCGACCTGCGCGCCAGCCGCAACGAAGTGCGCATCACCATGTTCTACCCGGATGGGCGGCGCGTTGAGCATTTTCAATCGATCCGCATCTATACGCTGACCGAACTGATCCACATGCTGGCTTCCGTCGGCCTGGAGGTTGAAGCATATCACGGCGATCTTGAGGGTAACGCGCTGACATTGGATAGCCGCCTGGTGATACTTAGCCGCAAAGCCTCTTGAACTGCTTTGCTATCGCTATTCTTGCCGGTCGGGAAAGGAGCGTATTTCCCCCTGGCTAAAACGGCTGAAATGCGCTATAATCAGCTAAGCCACCCTGGCAATTGCACAGGGGAATAGTCGTGCTCATAAAAGAGCCTATCAATCCAGAACAAGAAAGGTACATAGCCGTGCCCTGGTGTAGATTTTTTATTCCTAAGATCGCTTCTCCCAACATCAAACCTGACGATCCCGCCATCAACGAGCATATCATGTACGCCAAGTGCATTAAAGGACATGTGCTCAAGGACGCTAATGACTGGATTCTTTGTGAAAATCTGCCCGCCCCCGACGCAAAATGCTGGCAAGAGGGAGGGGATACACTATTTTCATTGGCAGCCCGCCAGCGCCGCGAGACAAGCGAAGTAGCAGCAGACGATGATGGGCAGACATTACAAAATGCAGCCCCTGCTCAAAAAAGCAAATTTTGAGGCTCTATGCGTAAACAGGTTCTCTCTTCGCCTTTTTCTTCCCAGCTCGCGCCCGATCTCGTCGCACAGGTACATATTTTTCTGCTACAATGGTACGCTGCCGAGCAGCGCGCACTGCCCTGGCGCGCCACCAGCGATCCATACGCGATTCTTGTGTCAGAGATTATGCTTCAGCAGACACAGGTGGAGCGAGTGCTGCCAAAATATCAGCAATTTCTTGCGCTCTTCCCTACCCTGGCGGACCTGGCGGCAGCGCCAACCGCAGACGTTATTTCCGCGTGGGTCCCTCTGGGCTACAACACGCGCGCGGTCCGCTTGCAGTCGATTGCGCGCCAGGTCATCGCTGAATACGATGGACGCATCCCTGATACGATAGACGAGTTATTGCAACTCAAGGGCATCGGGCGCTATACTGCCGGAGCGATTGCCTGCTTCGCTTACCACAAACAGGTCGCCACCGTCGATACCAATATACGCCGCGTCCTGCATCGCATTTTTCTCGGCCTGGAACACCCGGCGCCAAAACTCAATGACGCTCAGATGCTTGCACTCGCAGAAGAAGTCTTGCCGGAAAAAGAAGCTTATAATTGGAATCAGGCGCTGATGGATCTGGGAGCCACGACCTGTACCAGCGCCAATCCGCAATGCTCCTCCTGCCCTCTCCAGGAACCCTGCCGGGCCTACGCGGAGATGAGCCAGTACAGCCTCTTCCCATCGGGTACCGTGCTGCGTCAATTGCGCAAGGTCGCTGAGAAGAAGACCGGTTATCAATCTCAGCCTTTTACCAGCACCAACCGTTATTTTCGTGGCCGCGTCATCGCTTTGCTACGCACATTACCAACCGGGCACCGTATGCCGCTTGAGACTCTGGGAGCCACGATCAAACCTGAATTTACCCATCAAGATCTTCCCTGGCTGCAACAATTAGTGGAGGGGTTGGCAAAAGATGGATTATTGGATTATAACGAGAGTGGAGCCTGTTTGCCATAAGATGACATCCTGGCCTGCGTCGTATTATACTAAGGCTGGTATTTCTGGCTGCTCTCAGACCTATGTATGGAGGAATAACGCATGCAACTCACAAGCATGAACGATATCACAACCAGATATAGACACATTTTTCTCTCTCCACATTTCGATGATGTGGTCTACTCCTGCGGTGGCACTCTGGGGGTGCAGGTCAGCAGCGGGCTACGCCCCCTCGTTATCACTGTTTTTGGCGGTGCGCCCGCCCCCGGCACAGAGCTAAGCACTTTCGCCACCCAAATACATCGTAATATGGGTTTCAGCGCCAATCAAAGTGCTGCCGAGGTTGTCGAAGCCCGACGGAAGGAAGACGCCGCCGCCCTCGATTTCCTGGAGGCCGATTACCTCTGGCTCGATTACCCGGAAGCTCTCTATCGCGGCACCCCGGCCAATTACACGCGCATCGAAGAACTGATCGGCGGTAACGTCCATCCGACGGACCTTCACATCGATAAAGAACTGGCGCAAGAGCTGCTCACACTGCAAAAGCGCCTGCCCGATACTGTGTGGTACGCTCCTCTTGGTATCGGTCGGCATATCGATCATCAGATCGTCTGTTCAGCCGTTGATCGCCTGGCACAAAATGGGGCCAAAGTCAACCTCTATGAAGATTTCCCTTACGTGCTCAAAGAAGATGCACGCTCTCGACGCTTGCAGGAACTGGGCCTCGCGCTTGAACCCACCCTCGTCGAGATGTCAGAAATGCTCCCCTTGCGTCTGCAAGCATCGGATATGTACGCCTCACAGACCATCCCTAACTTTGGCAGCAAAGAGGAGATGTTCAGGGAAATGGAGAGATACACCCACGGCATTCGCCCGGTCGAAACGGTCCACCTTGAGCGGTACTGGTCGAACTATTGAGATCCGTCCGCATACTGAATCAGCAGAGCGAGTATCGGTCAAAAGGCAAGCGGTATTGCATGCTTGCCTTTTCCGTTGCTAACGGTTAGAATAGGGATTGTTGCCAGTAACACGAAAAATAGATATCAGCACGTATAGACTGAACACAGCAAATACCCCAGCTTGTTGATACGATGAGCCTGATAGGAGGAGAGGGAGGAAGTGAGGAGAGTATGAAGGGGATAGAAGGTTCAACGCTAGGGCGCTATGAGTTACGCCGCCGTATTGCTCACGGCGGCATGTCTGAGGTCTATCTTGGGTATGATCGGCGCGTGCGACGACGAGTTGCGGTAAAAGTACTATACGGCAGTGACGAGCCATTTGTGCGCCGTTTCGAGCGGGAAGCCCTCGCGGTAGGCACACTCTCCCACGACCATATCCTTCCGCTATACGACTTTGGTGAACAGTGCCCCTGGTACTATCTGGTGATGCCTTTCGTTGAAGGAGGCACCTTACGCGACTACCTGTTCAAACGGGAGCGATTGACCCTGGAAGAGGCCGAAAGCTTTCTTTATCAGATTGCCTCAGCCTTACAGTATGCCCACGATCATGGCGTAGTCCATCGCGATGTCAAGCCCTCCAACATCCTTCTGCGGCCAGATGGGCATGCTTACCTGGTCGATTTTGGCCTGGCTAAGGCCAAACAGGAGGCAGAAGCACTCACGCACATAGGCACGATGATAGGCACCCCCGAATATATGGCCCCGGAACAATCCAACGGCCAGAACGATTACCGCAGCGATATTTACTCGCTAGGCATCATTCTCTACCAGATGTTGACCGGACAGGTCCCATTTACAGCCGAATCGCCTGTCGCCGTCTCTCTGAAACATATCCAGGCTCAGCCTGTGCCACCCGGTGAACTTAATCCTGACATTCCACAAGTGGTAGAAGATGTTATTCTCAAAGCATTGGCTAAAGATCCTGACGACCGCTTTCAGCAGGCAAAAGCGTTCTCTCTTGCCTGTCGCAAAGCGATCTACCAGGAGCGGACGCGCAACCTGAACAGCATCATACCAATGAAGCAAACATCTCTGGAAGTAGAGCAAGGTGAACAACAGGCGGAAGACGCTGATACCAGCGCAACTCTTCCCGAGCCAGAAATCACTATTCCTCCACAGGAGCCACTGGAAGGCATGGCTGATAAGCCACCGCTTTTCCCTTTGGGGAACGATGCGCCACCTTTCCCTTCCATGCCTGCTATTGGCAGAAAAAAATGGCGCGTTTATACATTATTGATGATCACGCTCTGCTTTATTCTGCTTGGCTCTCTGGCCCTCTCGTTAGGAAGCGCCTGGCAAGCGCAGGGCACATCCCGGCTCACCCCTGAAGCCCCTACCCCCACACAGACAACGCTCTCCTGGGAAACAGCCACAGCTATCTCTCATATAAACATCCAGGCCACACTGGCTGCACAATCGCAGGCGCAAGCCACAGCAGGCATTACAGCAGCGATTGGAGCAGGAAAAGTGCTTTACGCTAATAGCATGACCAGCAACGGCGGTGGCTGGCTCGATGACGGCTCACAGTGCTATTTCTCTCCTCAGGGATACCATGTCCATACAGCGCTGACTCATGCCGTCGCCTGGTGTTACTCCAATCAACAACGCTATGCCGACGCCGTTATTACCGTGCAGGCGCGACTGTTACATGGCGACATTTATGGTCTGGTGTTCCGTCTTAATCCCGATAGCAAAGCCTTCTACGCCCTCGAACTCAATAGTTGGGGGGAATATCGTTTTGTGCGCGCCTTTGGCAGCAATCCGCTCGCATGGCTGACCTTGATCGACTGGACGCGCTCCAACGCCATCCTGAGTGGCTACGGCTATATCAATACGTTCCTGGTGGTAGCCACCGGCAGCCATTTTCGCTTCTATATCAATAAGCAGCTAATCATTTCCTCCTTCATAGATAGCAGCTACCCCAGCGGCCTGGTCGGCTTTCTCGTGGGAGGCGATAGTACCGGGGGAACGGAAGCTGTTTTTAGTAATATGTGGATCTTCCAGAAATAGCCATTTTCGCGCCTTATATTCCCCCGGTTTGTAGGGAGCTAAGAAGCCGAGCGGAAATGAAGTTGGGAAACAAATTCGCCTGATAGCTTGTTACTATATTATGGAAGGCCAGAACGTTTTTTATAGAGAGGTTTGCTTTTCATGAGTCTTGACACTACGGTCTCGCCGCTGTTCCCACAATCTAACCAGGCGCCAGCCATGCAGGTTGTTTACCTGGCGCTAGGCTCTAACCTGGGAGATAGGCGCGGGAACCTCGCCGCCGCATTACAACGTTTGCGCACAGTAATAGAGATAGATACAATTTCATCAGTATATGAAACCGAGCCGGTTGGATATCTGGAACAGCCACGCTTTCTCAATATCGTCTGCAAGGGAAAAACTCGGCTTTCTGCACAAGAGCTTTTAAAAGCGGCGAAAGCAATAGAAGTGGCGATTGGACGGCAGCCATCCTTCCGCAATGGTCCGCGTCCCATTGATATCGACATTCTCCTCTATGACAATATACAGACGGAACAGGAGGCGTTAACTATTCCACATCCGCGCATGAACGAGCGCGCTTTTGTGCTGGTGCCGCTGGCAGAGATCGCGCCAGATGTGATCGATCCAGTGAGCGGGAAAACAGCCCGGCAGCTAGTAGAGACCATCTCGCAACAGGGCGTAAAAAAGCTTTCTCCCAGCCTGCGCATCTCCCTTGACCGCGACATCCAGAATGGGCATCCGGCAGTGCATGTACGGCTTGGACGAGCGGGAGTGGTCGGGCTCAAAAAATCGCTTCTGATCGGGCAGCCGGAACACCAGCGTTGGTTTGACGCTACCTTTGACCTCTATGCCAATCTCAGCACAACCCAGGCAGGCGTGCATATGTCCCGCTTCAGCGATGTGCTGGAGGAAGTGCTAGAAGAGATGGCGGCCAGCACCTGGCCCAAGATCGAAATCCTGGCTGAGGCCCTTGCCAAAGCCATTGTCGAGCGCCAGAAGGTATCGCAGGCAGAGGTGCATATTCGCACCGCCTACCCCTTGCAAAAATGGACCCCCGTCTCCGGTCGTCGGACGCAGGAGGTCTATGGATTGCTCGCCATCGCCGTCGCCGCCCCACACAGCAGCCGTCGCATCGTCGGCGTCGAAGTAGAGGGGATGGTTGCATGCCCATGCGCGCAAGATATGGTGCATTCCTTTGCCCGCCTACGCTTGCAGGAAGAAGGTTTCTCTCAGGAGGCCATCGACAAAATGCTCAGCGTTACTCCGCTCGCAACGCATAACCAGCGGGGCCGCGCGACCTTACTCATTGGCACAGAGCAGGATATTGAAGCTGGCGACCTGATTGCCCTGGTTGAGAGCGCCATGAGTTCGGAAAATTACGCCTTGCTCAAGCGCCCCGACGAGCTCTACATCGTGAATAAGGCGCACGCGAACCCACGTTTCGTCGAAGACGTCGTACGCGAAGTACTGGACGCTATCGTCGATAAATATACCGAGTTGCCTGATGACACCTTTGTCTGGGTCCACCAGCGCAACGAAGAGACGATCCATAAGTACGATGTAGAAGCTGAAGGATGGGGCACGTTGGGCGAGCTGCGAGCAGAGATTTTACAGAATGCCGTGATCGAGCACCATACCACGAAGGAAGAATGGCTCTCGCCTGCGACAGCTACGACCAGATAAACATGCCTGATACACAAAAATGGAAGTGCATTGTTTCCCATCCCTCAATGCACTTCCACTTGACATCTCAGAGGGTGATGTATATACTGCCCTCAAGAAAGCGGCGGGAGTTCACGGCTATCTCAACCCGCTTGAGGTACGGCAGTTAACAAGGATGGCTCCGTCGTGCTATAATGCGGATATGTTACGATTTTGTACAACTATTGACTTTTCTTCGCAGATAGGTCAAGATACTTTGAACAGGGAGCGATTGTGGAGGGAGTTCTGCTAGATACAGCCCAGATTGCACGGGCAGCAGTAGATATCGCATCGGACAAAAAAGCCTCTGACGTCCTGTTACTGGACATCAGAGAGGTTACAACCATCGCCGATTACTTCGTCATCTGTAGCGGCAACAACCCGCGCCAGATTCAGGCCATCGCCGAGGCCATTGACGAAGAATTGGGAAAACAAGGTGCCAGATTGCTGCACCGCGAAGGCACCGCCGATAATGGCTGGCTTCTGCTGGACTTCGGCGATATCATCGTGCATATATTCGGAGCAAAAGAACGCGAATATTACCGATTAGAGCGCCTCTGGAGTGCAGCAAAGACGGTTGTATACCTGCAATAATCCTATAGAAAAGGTGACGAAGATGACATTTTTTCGCAACCGCATGTTCCTGGAAGGCATTGCGCTTGGAGGCATTTGCGGCATTATCATCGGCTCCATCATTGCTTTTACTCTTGGAGAGAGCAGTATCGAGGCTATACGGAAAGTCATTAACCAAAGATTCCCGGGTCGGCGCCAACTGCCTTACAAATATCTTTCCCAGTAGTACAACATATTCGCCTGCAAACTTCAAACGCTAGCCCAGGAAGTGTCAGGCGAAACACCATGAGCTGGTCGCGATCTGACAAGATCGATGTATGAAAATTCGCAATAAAGTTAAGAGGTGGCATGTGAGGTTTCTGGTAGTGTTATGTCTTGTTTTCCTTGTCTTGAGCGTGACCATTTCTCACGTCTTCGCAACGTCGAAGCATGGTTGCGCTCCACTCACCCCTCCGGCAGTTTCAGGCTCTCTGGCACAGCCTCCCCCTGTCCAGGGCCTGCTCTCAATCAACGAGGTGCTCCCGACTTCCCGCTCGCTCTGGGGCTGCTCCGATGCCGGAACCCCCCCGCCAAATACTGATATGTGGGTCGAGATCTACAATCCCCAGGCTCAGCCGTTTGATCTTTTCTCGGTCCATACCATCCTCGATAGTGGACCCAATAGCCAGCCGTTCTATTTTCCATTTGGCGCAGCCATTGCTCCCCATGCTTTTCTCGTCGTTTTTCCCCATAGCTCACAGTTATTCTCCAATACAGAGACGCCAACCCTGCGTCTGCTTATTGCCGGGGTCATTATTGACCAGATCACGGTTCCATCGCTGGGAGAAGACCAATCATTCGCTCGCGTCCCGGATGGCGGCAAGAACTGGCAAATTACCAGCCAGCCCACCATTGACGCCAGCAATGATACCAACATCCCTACCCCTACTCCGCGACCTCACCAGAAAACTATCAAGCAACCCACCAAAACAAGTACTAAGGGGAAGACGAGTAAAACTACAACCAACAATATATCAGATGGAACAAACCAACCCGCAGTGGTGAATGGCACGCAACCGACCTGGACGGCTTTACAATTGCCCGCCCCTACCGCTACGCCCCTCACGCAGCTCATCCCCCCTGCGCCCACGGTCGTAGCGCCACCAGCGAATGATACTGGGAACATTCCCCAAAAAATTCTGCTCACAACGGGGGCGGTCGTGCTGCCTCTGCTGCTACTTTTTTGGAGACGGCTCTTGATAAAGCGAAAAAAGGAGACGGGCTAATAAGCGATCCTTATCCTTCACAAGCGTATGATTGCATGGTATCATGTGGATACATACAATGTTATCAATACGGCTTGTCTGCAAGCATTGACCAGGATTATTTGTTAGCCAGCATGGCACAATCGAGCAGAAGGGTACGATGATGAGCATCACAGAACATCCTCCACTCACAAGCGCCCCGGCGTATGAGCGTATGACCTCAGCTAAAAAAGTTGAAGTAGTACGCGCTTTGGTGCAGTTACTTGGCGCCCGTTACGTGCTGCACTCATCGTATGATCTCACACTATACGAGTACGATGCCTCAATTGATCGTGGCAAACCCGATATCGTCGTACTGCCAGCGACCAGCCAGGAGATAGCAGAGATCGTCAAAATAGCCGCTCGCTACCATGTTCCGGTGGTGCCGCGTGGCGCCGGCACAGGACTGAGTGGCGGAGCAATCCCGATTTATGGCGGCATTGTTATCGTCTTCACCCGCATGAATCGCATTCTAGAAGTTGATTACGAGAACCTCTACGCCGCGATTCAACCGGGTCTGGTCAACCTCCACCTGAGTACAGCCCTTAACCCTAAAGGCTTCTACTACGTGCCCGATCCCAGTAGCCAGCGATCCTGCACGATTGGCGGCAACGTGGGAGAAAACGCGGGCGGGCCGCATACGCTGCTCTCAGGCGTCACAACCAACCATGTGCTGGGCCTTGAGATTGTCACACCCGAGGGGGAGATTATCGAGGTCGGCGGTCCGGCGATGGATACCCCCGGCTACGACCTGACCGGCCTACTGACCGGCTCCGAGGGCACGCTCTGTATCGTCACTAAAATCATTGTCCGCATCGTTCACCTGCCGGAGACGGTTAAGACGATGATCGCGGTCTTCGATGAGATGGACGACGCCTCAAATACCGTTTCCGAGATCATCGCCAATGGCGTTATTCCTGCCGCTATCGAGATGATGGACCAGATGATCCTGCAAGCGGTGGAGGCTGATACCCACGCAGGTTACCCGATGGATGCGGCGGCGGTCCTGTTGATAGAGGCAGAGGGCATGCGCGAGGCGGTAGCAGAACAGATTGAACAGATCGTAACCGTCTGTAACAAGCATCATGCGCGGGTGGTGCGCATTGCCGCCGACGAGACGGAGCGCCAGTTGCTCTGGGCCGGACGCAAAAATGCTTTCGGCGCGGTAGGGCGAATCAGCCCCGAATTTTATGTACAGGACGGCGTTGTACCACGCACGCGGCTCCCCTACGTATTGCGCCGCGTAAGCGAGATTTGCGCTCACTACAACCTCAAGGTGGGCAATGTCTTTCACGCGGGCGATGGCAACCTCCATCCCCTGATCCTTTTTGACTCACAAATTCCCGGCGAGGTCGAGCGCGTCCGGCAGGCGGGTCACGAAATCCTTCAGGTTTGCGCAGAGGTCGGCGGCTCGATTACAGGCGAACATGGGATCGGCGTAGAAAAGCAGGCGGAGATGGCACTGATTTTTAACGAAGTTGACCTGCGCATCATGCAACAGGTACGCAAAGCCTGGAACCCCCGGGAACTCTTTAATCCTGGGAAACTCTTTCCCCTGCCTGGACGCTGCGCTGATATCAAACAACTGTAACAATATTTGGAGTTTGTACAATGGGTGAGATTGAAGCACTGGTCACATTGTTGCAAAATCATGTCCCGGCAGCTTCGATAGTGATAGATACGGGTGTTTTACGCGATTACACGATAGACGGTGTCTTACCCCGTCTGCTGGTCACCCCCTCTACCATCGACGACCTTGCACATGTCGTTGCCCTGGCCGATGAGTATCATCTCACAGTGGCGGTGCGCGGTGGCGGCTCCTCAACGAACCTGGGCGGCCTGCCAGAGCGCATTGATGTATTAATCGAAACGCGTAAATTAACTGCGCTACTAGAGCACGAAAGTCCCGACCTTACCTGTCACGTTGAGGCAGGCATCACCTTAGCCGATTTACAAGCCCGCCTGGTTACCAAAGGCCAGCGATTAGCTCTGGACCCGCCAAATGCGCAACAGGCTACGATTGGCGGCCTGCTGGCCTCAAATGTCAGCGGCCCAAAACGTCTACGCTATGGTACCGCGCGCGATCTGGTTATCGGTCTACGGGTAGTGCAGGCTAATGGTGAAATCTCGCGCAGCGGCGGTCGCGTCGTCAAGAATGTCGCCGGATACGATCTCAACAAACTCTACATCGGCTCGCTAGGAACGCTGGGCATTATTGTTGAAGCCAATTTCAAGCTTCATCCTCTCCCGGCTGCCGAACGGACGCTCCTGCTCACCTACACCAACGCGTCTGACGCCATGCAAACAGTTACGGCTATCCGCGGCTCTCTGCTGACGCCTGCCGCGTTAGAATTGATCGATGCCGGAGCTGCCAGCGATATGACGGACTTCTTTGGTCTGAATCTTCCGAGCAACGGTTATACGTTGGCAGTTAATTTCGAAGGTAGCCTCGCCTCCATTGATCGCCAGTTGAACGAGGCACGTCTGATGGCGCGCAAGTATAATGCTCTTATGGGCGAAGATCTGGCAGGAGAGGAGCAGGAACGTTTCTGGCGCGTTGTACGTGAGCACATGCAGGGTACGCTGACCTGCAAAGTCGCCATACTGGTATCTCAGATAGCACCATATCTCCAGCATGTTGAGCAGGTTTGCCGACGCCATAAACTTGAAACTGCCATTGTAGCTCATGCAGGCAACGGCATTCTTTACATTGAGCTGCGCCCTGGAGACGCTGGACAACGCGTAGTAGCAGCGATAGCTGAATTGCGCCTCTACGCACAGGAGGCAAAAGGGAGCCTGGTAGTGGAGTGCTGTCCCGCCGATCTCAAACGCCGCATCAGCGTCTGGGGTGAGCCTGGGGCGGATTTCCCTATGATGCAGCGCTTAAAACAGCAGTTTGATCCAAAGGGAACTTTTGTGAAAGGGCGGTTTCTGGGAGGTTTGTGAGCAGAGAACATATGATCATTGTAACAGCGCAACCTGAATTTTCCCAGGCTGCACTGGCTGAGATAGAGCGTCTGGATAAACAATTCATGCGCATTGAGGAAATCATACCGGGACTCATGCTGGGCAGCGCTGCTGATATTCCCGTTTTGATGCAAAAAGCCGCAAAAGAACGACCAGTTTTTGTGCGTCATCTTGCCCCTGTACAAACAGTTATTACCCTGCATAACGATGAGCAAGATATCGGCACGATGGCAATGGCAATCGCCGCACTGCCATCCTTTGCCATGCTCGAACGCGGCGTACGCTTCGCAGTACAGTCGCGCTTTGCTCAGACTGATAAAAACGCGGACAAGCGCCCATATAGCGCAGGCAAATTGAATCAGGCTCTGGCAGAAGCTTTTACGGAGGAGACCGGGGCAATAGAATCGATCAAAAAGCCCCAGATTATCATCTCGATCCTCTGCACAAGCCATAAAAGCTATCTTGGCATCTCGCCTGCTGAAGCGAATCTGAGTAGCTGGCCCGGCGGAGCTCGCCATTACGCGCAGACGCCCGAGCAGATCAGTCGGGCAGAATTCAAGCTGCTGGAGGCGCTGGAAACATTCGCTGTTGAGCTTCCTGCCCAGGGACATGCTCTTGACCTGGGTGCGGCTCCTGGAGGCTGGACACGCCTGCTGCTTGATGCAGGGTTGCAGGTCGTAGCGGTGGACCCGGCCCATCTCGATCCGCGCCTGGCAAAGCATAAACGCCTGCAACATTATTACGGCTATGCAGAGGGCTATCTTGAGGAGGCCCTGCACAAACATAGCCGATTTGCTATAATTGTCAATGATATGCGGATGGATGCACGCGAGGCAGCGCGTTTACTGGTAAAAGCCTCCCGCTGCTTACGTCCAGACGGCTTTATCATCAGCACGCTCAAGTTGCCGCATGCAACTGGCACAATCAATCCTTTGGCGACCTTGAAGGAGGCAATATCCATACTAAGCAAGCGATACGGAACTGTGCAGGCTCGTCAGCTTTTTCATAACCGGCAGGAAGTGACTGTTTTTGCAGCGCGGCCATTCTCTCTTCGAGATAACCATACACACTGATGGAGGTTGATATGTCTTCCGAGTCCAGACACTCACAAGCATTAGCGCCCGGGATCGTCGCTCCCACACGCGGCCCATTGCAACGTCACACCCATACCTATGATCTCATGCGCCAGTGCATCCACTGCGGCTTCTGCCTCCCCACCTGCCCCACTTATGCCGTCCTGGGTGTAGAGATGGACTCGCCACGCGGACGTATTTATCAGATGCAGGCAGTAGCTGAAGGGCGCCTTGAGATTTCTGAAGACTTCATCGAGCACATGTATTGTTGCGTTGGCTGTCGAGCCTGCGAAACCGCCTGCCCATCCGGTGTGCAATTTGGCAAGCTAATCGAAGCTGCACGCGAGCAGATCCAGCTCTCAGCGCCGACGGAGCAGCTCGCCACCGACAAACAGCGCGCCGTCACCACGGCATCGCTCACCGAAACCCAACCCACAATCAATACTATCGCCACGGATCTATTGCGCCGCTTTTTCTTCGACCTGATGTTACCTTCGCGCCTGGTCACCTCGCTGGTTTTCGCGGGCTTGAAGCTCTATCAACGCAGCGGATTACAGGCGCTTGCTCATCGGACAGGGGTGCTGGACCTTATCAACAATCTTCCGACGCCATTTCAGGGCAAACTTCTGGTCCCCGAAGCTCTGATGGAGGCTGCTACCGGGGAGCTGATGCCCGAACGGCTGCCAGAAATCACACCCGCTATCGGCCCCAGGCGTTACCGCGTCGGCTTTATCAGCGGCTGCATGATGGACCAGGTTTTTCGTGACGTCAATGAAGCAAGCATCCGCGTGCTAACCGCGAATGGGTGCGAGGTTATCACGCCACCTCAGCAGGGTTGCTGCGGAGCGCTGCATGTTCACGCCGGAGAGACTGCAAAGGGCAGAGCGTTAGCGCGTCATAATATCGATGTATTTGAGCAATACGACTGCGACGCCATCATCATCAACTCAGCAGGCTGCGGCTCAACACTCAAAGAGTACGCCCACCTGCTCCTTGACGATCCTATCTATGCGCAACGGGCTAAAGCTTTTAGCGCGAAGGTCAAGGATATCAGCGAGTTCCTGGCAAGTATCGAATTGAATCGCGACATGGGCGAAGTCAAACAGACTGTAGCCTATCACGATGCCTGCCACCTTGTTCACGGGCAAAAGATCAAACAGCAGCCGCGCCAGCTCCTGAAAGCCATTCCTGGCCTCACCCTGGTCGATCTGAAAGAGTCCGACTGGTGTTGCGGCAGCGCAGGTATTTATAACATCACAAATCAGGAGATGGCTTCTGAACTCCTGGAACGCAAAATGAATAACATCATCGCCACTGGAGCGAGTATCATCGCGACTGGCAACCCGGGCTGTATGATGCAAATCGCAATGGGTATCCGTGAGCGCGGCCTGAAGATGACGGTCAAGCATCCTATAGAGCTGCTCGACGAAGCCTACCGGGCCAACGGGTTATATAGCATGTCAGTCAGCAATGTGGCATCTAAACAGAAACAACAACAGATGCTGCTATTTGGCATCGGCATCGGTATACTGATTGGTGCGCTAGCCGCAGGACGTCGCCGTCGCGACAAATGAGGGTGTTGAACAAAATAACTAAAAGAAGCTGATGCATCATATGTATCAGCTTCTTTTAGTGAACGCGCTGCGCAACTATGCTCAGCAGCAAGGGGGGTCAAAGCAAAGCATCTGACGTATACGTTACGGAAGAACAACCACGCCCAGGGTGATGCCGCCACGCGCGCCATTGGCGTTCGTTTGCGTGATCTCAACAGCATGCACCGTACCAAGTGGTTCCGTTGGATCCACCTCGATTTCCACCCTGAGCGGTTGCAGACCATGCGGTGGTACATGCAATTTAAGTCGGTGCCCGCCACCAAAGGGGTGTTCATCTAGCCCAATCAGCTCTTCAAGAATCTCTTCTGCTTCATGAATGATCTTGGCAAGCCAGCCGCGCCACTGATGCTTATGCTGAACAAGCCGTAGCGACTTCGGCGGCGAAGACGCTGGCTTGAGCTGTAGTCCGGCATACCGTCCGCTGGAGAGTATGTTGAGAAGGGCCGGGTTGATTTGGCCGTGCTGGTTAATTGGGGTAACTGTTATCTCCATTCGCGTCGGCGTCACATGCGTAGGCGCACCAGCGAGGAACGTCAAGCCTGTTTTGATCATGCCACCGACTGGTGCGTTAACGATCATAATGTTGCGTTGCCCTTGATACAGACTGGAGCAGACATTAATAGTATTATTGAGCTGGTTGTTGTTGGCAATGACCACGCCCACCTGCTCTCCACCCCACGTATTCGAACTCTTGTCAAATTCTGCATCCGCGAATCCCGCTGCATTCGCGATGATGCAGCAATGGCCCTCACGCATGCTCTGATCAAGAAAGTCTTCCGCAATCGGCGTCCAGGAAGAGAGGGAGAGCCATTTGAAACCGACTCCTCCCGTGTCTTGATAGTCGCCGCCGCCAAACACCATAGGCGCATTTTCCGTCATATCTGTGAAAGATGCGAACTTGTTCGGCGGCTGCATCGACGGGACAACCAGACTGGCATCTGCCCTCCCTGCAACGGTGTTGGGATAACATACCCACGCTTGTACGTTCTGGACAACTGTTGGGGTGTCACCATCTTGCGCAGGCAAGCCTTGAACGCCAACCTGGATCACATGTTGTTGCCCTACAGTTGCGGTAGACGTGGCAATTCCTCCGACGGTCAGTTGAATATTCTGATTGGTCCACCAACCTGCATTGCCTTGTGCTTGCGGATCGGCTGGTGAACAGATGTTACGGTTTGGAATAGTGTGAGCTTTGAAGTCGTAGTCGTCCTGATTCAGTGGAATCATGAAACCTGGGTCGGACATGTGTGTATTCTCCTTAATGAGAGCCCAATTGTGCCTCGTTGATCAGCCATCGCTGATAATAGCCATGATCAAAAGTTTGCCATTACAGTAGGTGTAAAAAATTCTTTCTGAAGTGCGACATTTTTAAAATGCATTACAATGAGATTTGATTCTTTAAGAGAAACGATGGATGAAATGAAATTTGGAATATGAGTATTAGGAAGAACAATGCAGGCAGATAACTCATCCTGAAAACAATTATACCCAAAAATATAAATCTGCAACCGTATATTCTATAGTAGAACATATTATTGCATATACTACATTTGAAAAGGAGATCCTGCAATGGAGAGTGAACACAACATAGCACACCTCGAAGCACGTATGAAGGAACTCAGAACATTACTGGCAACCATGGGCGATACTACAGATTTCGATGAACTGATCGTTATCATTCATAGGCCCGGATGGACCACTATAGCCGAGCATTTGCTTGTAGATGGCCTGGTCGATGCAATACAGGAGCATGCGAAAGCTTTGACTCATCTGAGACAAACGCTTCTTCATGGGAGCCGCGCTGTCGAGCTTAATCCTCAGCCACTTCCTCCGGGCAGAAGCTAATGATTGTCAGATAAAATAGACGGGAATATCAATAAGGCTGAGAAATATCTCAGCCTTTATTTTCACAGAGGAAGAACAACACGAAAATCGATGAGCATCGCCACACATCCAGACATAAAAAAATGGCCTGCCTCCGTAAAGGCAAACCATTTCATTCTCCTTATTAAACCAACCGAAAAGAGGAGGACCTCAATTTTGCCGAGCCTGCCACCCTCGCAGAGGGGCCTGACGCGCTGTAGCACCTGCATAGCCGTGCCCACAAGCGGACACCACATCACCTCGAAGATACTGCTCTTGGATGAAAACAAGCCGTACGATCATTAGGGCGGCTTGGCTACAAATGTTACCACCTGTCCACCTGCCGTCTATCCACCAGGTCATCTGCCTGGG
>DATGMF010000089.1:0-4448 GCA_035293765.1 Ktedonosporobacter sp. | reverse complement strand
ATCTGGAGTGCTTTTATAATCCCATCCGTTTACATTCGACCTTACAGTATGTGAGCCCGCTTGCTTTTGAGCAAGCACATCAATCGCAGATGAGCTAATTTCCAAGTTTCAAGAGTACGTTTTTCTGGATCAACTCCACTCCTACATCAACTGGTGAACTGATCGCTTTGCAGCGTTCCTTGCAGCGGGCATTTTCCTCTCAAGAGCCATGTATGATAGAGTTCCGCCGCTGGGATGATCTTGCCGTTGCCTATACCTTCACGATTCCTCGAACGGGCTATAATATCGATAGTTGGCATTGTTCCCCCGATGGGCGCTGGCTGGTCGTTGGACAGGCCGATGAAATCATCGTGCTTGACTAGCAGATGGGAAACATCATGAGTCGCCATAGAAGCGGGGGATATGCAACCAGCGGTCTGGCTTTTGATCCAACATCTTCTTTCGTCGCAGGATTATCGTATGCTGATGGGGGCGGAGGGTTGATGCTCTGGCAGATGACTCCCATACAACGCTTCATCCCGCGACCGCCGGTACAAGACTGGCCTTCGCGTCGCCTGAACCCGCAGGATGAGGTGTATGGCATGATGGCCTTAACATTGATACACGAAGATCTGGACCGGACAGGCATCGTCTGGCCTGACCGTGATCTTGCTGATACGGCTTGCATGACGATCTTTTGCCCCGATAGTCGTCTCGTGGTGTTCCAGCTCATATCCTCATACAGCCACTGTCAATTGGAACTGGTGGCCTATGAGGTCATGTCGGGCAAGCGCCTCTGGTGTATTCGCAGCGAGTCTAGTACAGGAGGTGCAATATTTTCGCCTGATGGCTCGTTCCTCCTGATACCTGAGCAAGAGGGTACCCTTGGAATATATCGGGTCGAGGATGGATTATTGTTGCAGCGATGTCCCACAGGGCTTAGTGAGCCAATCCAGGCGCTCTCGTTCGATCCTGATGGCAAAACGCTCTGGCTAGCGACGGCAGCGTCGCTGGTTCAATATGTTCCCCAGGGCTAGTAAGAAGACGAAGGAGAGTTGGCCTTACGTCTTCGCCTGCAGGAGAAAAAGACTATGATGAGGAACGTCTATCGTGAGGTTAATGGCAACGTCGTGCGCGGAAAAAGCTTTCCTGCTCTGGTGCTCAATGACCACGATCTCTATGTGCTTGATGAGATCGAAGTGTATCAGGACGAGGTCATCATTTGTCAGAGTATAGCGGGTGATTTACCTTACCGCTATCATCGATTCGCTGCAGAACTGTCTCTTGATGATGTGGTGCAGGCCGTCGTAGATGGCATCCTGGTGACGACCGTCCCAGAAGGACGCTATTGCTATCGTTTTGGCCTGGCGGCGTTTCTGGTGGTAAAGATAGAGAGCGAAGTAGAGCAACCAGAAGATTATGTGCTGATGATTCACGATATCTTGCGTGAATTTCGTGGCGAGCCAACGTCCTCAGAACGGTGCCTGGAAGCATTATATCGTTTCCTGCGAGAGCCAACGCCATTCCATCATGAGCAGTTGCGCTTAGCCTATGAGGCGGTTCCTTCCCCAAAGAAAGGCACCATCCTCCGCGATCCAGACAATGCAGAAGCGGCAATTACAGCGATTATTGTCAGGGATGTTGCCACCATTGATCAGGAGTGGTTGCAGGAGCAGCGAGATCGCTATTTCTCTTCCCACTGAGGGGCAACCATGCTTTAGAACTGCGCCCAGGTGTCAGTACATCTCCCTTGGCATGCATAGTTTTTGGAGGTCAAGAAATTGGCTTGCAGAGCTACTTGATCAGTTCCAGGGAGTCGTCCATGCTTACACCTTGTATCTCGCGGATACGCGCCAGCAGAGCTTCCAGGACACACATGTTGCGTACCTGCGCTGCCGGTAGAGAGAGCCAATCCTTTGCTCCTCCTCTTTCTTTGATGGTCAGCTTCTCCTTCGCCAGGCTAATTTGCTCGACCTGTGCCCAGAGGAGGCGCTCATCGCTTTTGCTGATCCCCTCGTGATTGAGGCAAAAGCCAGGGAAGGTGATGGGCTTTTGCGCGTTATAATCGGCGAGCACACCCGGTAGTTGCCTTTTTATTATCTCACCTTCCATAGCCGCTCCCAGCTCGTGTATCCCAGCGATGACCACCGGAAGGGTAATTTCGGTTGTATCTTTCATGACCAGTTTGTAATAGCGGCGCGGCATTTTCTTGCGTGGCAGTGCCAGCCGCTCCACCCAACGAAGCTGCTCCCAGGTGGCTCCCTGCAATTTTCGTCCTTCGCGGTAGACGAAGCCCCGCTCATACAAGGAGACCACGATTTTGCGCCGAATGGGAGTGGCGAGCGAGGTATGCACGCGGAATCGCCACCAGAAGATCAAGAAGTACACCACGAGGACGACGAATGGGAGAGCAATCGTTGAGATATAAAAGAAGGGTGTAAAAAACGGATCGGCGATATCCGGCAAAAATAACCAGAGGAAGAGGCCGACAAATCCCCCAAAAAGCAAGAGCCAAAAAAGTATTGTTCCCCAGAATACCAGTTTTCCCGCTCGTGTCGCCTGCGTGTGATAGGTTGCTAGCAGCGGACCAAGTTGCTACTCATCAGGTGCAGCCATTTCCAGCAGTTCTGGTTGACTGGCCGTGCGCCGCTCTCCCTCTGAACGTCGTTCGATCTCGGGTGTATCAGCAAAGCAGATATGGTCGATCAACGCCAGGCAAAGTGCGGGGTTGGCGATCTGGTAGAGTGGCACTATCGCCCAGTGTTTGCGCTCACCCTGCCTGCTGAGAATGAGCGTGCTCCGGCTTTCGTCAATCCAGGAGCAGGCCAGTTGTTCCCAGGGCAAGAAGAACTCGCCGGACGCAACACAGGTTCCCTGCAGTTCCTGCGAGGTTCGTGTGACGCCGGGGAGTTTTGCCAGGATCGTGAGATCGCTAGTAGGCACCTCTGTAGGGGTGAGGTGCAGCCCCTTGCTGTCCAGCGTGAGCCAGCCGAACGAGAGCGTTTTGCCACTCGTATAGCGCTCAAGCGTGCTTGGGAACTGATATGTGGTCACTGTCTCCTCGATGGTCGGGCCTGGTTCAGCCAGAAACGATGCTCGTTTCCCTTCGGTCGGAATAATGGTGTATGAGCAGCTCGATCTCACCTGTTGCACGTTTTCAGATTTTCCTTTGGTAAATACTATGTGCTTATGGATCTCGGCCACGGAATCCCAACGTATAATCGTCTCAATCTGGCGCCGAACCACCACGAAGCCTTTCTCGGCGAGATAGAGGCGTTTTTCCCCTTTCCAGAGGGTCACCACCACCATCGTCATCCCAATGAGGCCGAACAACGAAAAGCAGGTGCCGCCCATCAAAAAATAAGACAGGTTGCCCATCCGCTGCCACCACTCTCCATTGGTGAACGCTGGGGCAAGCAGCGTCGGGAGTGCCACGGCCAGCAGGACCAGCCCTATTGGTAAAAACAGAGTGAACACCAGCCCCCTCGCCAGCAAATTTTCGCTATACTCCACACGTATCTGCCCTAAATTGTGCTCGCTGACTATTTGTTCTGCTCGCGGGCTCATGTGCTTTACAATGTCCATGCCTGCTTCTCCTGTATCGTTTTTCTGTTATGTATTCAGATAAACGAACAGAACGACCTGTTCCCAAAAGCAGAGCTATTGGATATAGTGAGAGGACAATACTCGTTCATCATCCTGGTTTTGCTTAATATGGTCATGAGTCACGCGAAGCGTGTTGAGAGGGTCTTGTTTCAGGTGAAGTATCCGGTCTATGATATTCTGTAGAGAAAAGATGTGCTGGCTACATATCAAAGGAGTCCGATGATGCCTCAATCTCCTGCTTCAACGGAGAAGATCACGGCCATTGCTGCTCGCCAGCAAGCTCCAGGTCCTCAAGGGTGGAATGCGCTGAAGATGGTAGCAGACGTGCAACGAGATCCCTTGAGCGCGCTTTTATCGCTGACGCACACGTATGGCGATCTTGTACGGTTTCAGGTGCTTGCCTGGCCGCTGTATTTGATTACCCATCCCGATCACATCAAATATATTTTGCAGGAGCGCTATCTTCAGTATAATAAGGACATTTTTAATTATCGACTGCTCAAGATGTTTTTGGGGAGAGGGCTTTTAACCAATGAAGGTGCTTCGTGGCTCTCGCAGCGGCGCTTAATCCAGCCAGCTTTCCATCGGCAGCATATCGTCACATTTGGGACGCTGATGACCCAGGCAACCCTTACGCATCTACAGCGCTGGCAATCATGTGCAGAGCGTGGAGAGCCGCTTGATATCACAGCGGAGATGATGCAATTGACACTGCGTATCGTGTGTTTTCAATAATCAGGAAGGTGCCAGAAGAGGTCAAAAAACTTAAGGAAAAAATCTACCAGTTTGACGACAGATTCTTACTCGAAAAATCTTGCAATGAGATGATTTGTCTGGTATGGTGAAAGGAGAAAATGATGTCT
>DATGMF010000088.1:0-144663 GCA_035293765.1 Ktedonosporobacter sp. | reverse complement strand
CAAACGGCGGAGGCCCTTGTATGAACACCAGCGACGCGTTCGCTTTCAGACTCTGTTGGCTGGGGCACATGATCTCGTTTCCCTCTTCGATTGTTCAAGTGCTTAAGTTGACGCCTAAGGGGGTGTCCCCGCTCATTCTTCCCCTCCCTCGCCCCCGAAGGGGGCAAAAAAAGAAGAATTAAATAGCCCTGGGCGCATCTCATGATCCTTTGCGTAAAGCCGCTCGTTATGCTATAGTAGAGGCGTAGCAGGCAAAGAGGGAGGAGAGACCCGAGAGGGCTTGAGACAATCAGTCAACTCGGCAAACGTTGTACGTTGCTTCTGTGGTGGATAGATACGATTTTTGATGGATGCTCTAAAGCGGACGCGCTGTAGCTGTCCTATTCATCGTGGAAGGTCGCTACGAAGGGGGTCTTTGTTCTCGAACACCTTTTGTCAGAGAGAGAAAGAAACGCCCCGAGAGGGCAAGCGCGAGGCCCCTCACCGCCTCTCCCAGCCCCTTGCCCCTACCGTTCCTCCCCAGCATCGTATCTTCCCCAGAACAAATCCAAACAGGACCGACAATGTTGGACCGGAGGCGTAGGGGCAAGGGGTGATGTGGAGAGGGGCGTGGCCTGGCGCTTGCCCTGGTGCGGTTTCGTGAGGTATACGGGCGATAGATCGGACGCGGTAAACCGGGTCCCTACCACATTGGCGAAATTTCCAATATATTGGGCGATATGGGTTGTTGCGGAGAGAGGGCGCTGTAGCTCCCCGATTCATCGTGGGAGACGCGATCAATCTCGTCGCCACGGTGGTTCGGGCATTTCCCTGTACTGTAGGGGCA
Source organism: Ktedonosporobacter sp. (assembly GCA_035293765.1). Taxonomy (GTDB): domain Bacteria; phylum Chloroflexota; class Ktedonobacteria; order Ktedonobacterales; family Ktedonobacteraceae; genus DASRHT01. Next base: position 143,837 of record DATGMF010000088.1, on the reverse strand, counting down.
ACCCTCGCGGTTGCCCTGTTGCGGTTGCGGCGGCTTGCCCCGTGGGAGGGTCATCACGCTCAGGCGGGCGTGATGACGTGCAGGACGTTGGCTAGCAGTTCCATGATGCTATGGTAGGCGATGACGAGCAGGGCCAGGCAGGCTAGCGTGATATGGAATGTGCGCCAGGCGCGCATGATGAATTGCGCTCGCTGCTGCCGCTTGAGCGATTTCACCAGGGCCAGGCGCGTGGTCAATGTCTCGACCGCCAGTTGAAAGTCCCTGCGTTCGGTGGGCATGATCATTGAGAACATGGCGATATGGCCCGATGGCTGGTACCTTGCTCCATCCTCGATGGCTGTCAGGCAGTATTGTTTGAGCGGCTCGGACTTGCCCGCACACAGTCGCTCTACAGTATATTCCAACTCCAGGATACGCTCTTCCAGCGCCCGCATAATGCCCACCCCGTTTGTGCCAGCTTCGCTGGCGATCCTGTGCGCCTGCCACAGGTCGAGCAAGCGACCGATGATGCCGCTGACAACCAGGAAGATCAGAGCGAAGAGCGCGCTGGTGGCCCAGTAGGTATCGGTCAAGCAGGAGAGATTGGTGCAGTAGTCGTGGGTGATGCGTGCGTAGTTGTCGTGCATGAAGACGATCAGGATGGTGGCGATGCCGATCCAGGTGTGCATCCAGAGCCACCCCTGGACTTTGCCCGGCAATCCGCGCATAAAACGGCGGCGCAGCGAGTAAGCGGCGGTGCTCGCGATCATGATAAAAGCGATGATGCCGAAGATGCGGAGCGGATCGTTAATCGGTTCCGGGTCTTGCTGCGTTTTGAGGGCGGAGAAATACCACAGAAAGATGCTCAGGTAGAGCGCCAGCGCGCAAACGAGCCAGAGCCAGCGCGTTGTTGACGAGGGTGTTTTCCAGAGGCGCACATTGCGGCGCCTTTGTGCTGGCTGTGATGGTCTTGTGGCAATCGACATACGATTGTTCTCCTCTCAGACGCCTCTGCAATATCATAATGCTCGCTTGCGCAGTATTTCCTCGGTCGAACCGAAAAATGCGATGGGATTGACGCGAATGGCCGCTCCGGTCGGGCAAGCCTGCACGCATGCCTGATTGTTATAGCCCGCGCACAGATCGCATTTTATAGCGACCTTCTTGCGCATCTCTCCCAGAGGGCTGGCGGGCGGATGGATATTCAATGGGCCGGGCGCGGCAGCCATCGGGAGGATTTTCTGGCCGCGCTCTTTCCCCGCGCCCTTTGTGAAGAAGCTGCCAAAGCGCCGCCAGCTCTGCTGCGCTGCTGTATCCTCTTCGTCGTCCAGCGACATGATCGAGATATTATCGTAAGGGCAGCGCTCGGCGCAGATGCCGCAGCCGATGCAGCTCTCAGTGATATACACTTCACCGCTCGGCATGCGCGCGATGCCTGCACGGCTACAGAGCATGCAGACGGGGTCCTGGCACTGGCGGCAGGCGGTGGCGATGCTGATATTGCCCACAACCATCCCTTTGCGGTTCATACGCGAGTGACCGTGCCGCCGGGCGCAGGCTTCTTCGCATTCATTGCAGTGGATGCATTTATCAAGGTCGATGACCAGCACTTCCGTCCCCTCAATCACTCCATCTTCGACCAGCGAATGCAGCCCGGCGCGCGCGCCAGCATCCGAGACGGTATTGACCTTTTTAGAGTCGATATAGTTGAACGGCTCGAAAACGGCGCTATGGGCGGCGAGGTTGGCTGTATGATACAGACGCAACCGCTCCTGGAAGCGCTGACTGACCTCGGGGTAGCGAGCGAAGAGTGACATGAGGGCGTAGCGTGGCACTTCCGCCAGGGTGGTGCGCGTGATCGCGGTCACGGTGACGGCGCGACGGTCGCCCAGCATATCCAGGCCGCCAGCAAAGTAATCGCCACCCTGACGATACGCAATAATGCGCTCGTCGGTTTTGTCGCGTCCGGTTCCTGCTGCCGTACGACGAGCAACCTTGACAAAGCCGTCGAGCAGCACATGCAGCGACTCGCGAATCGGTTGCTCCTGGTCGTCTTCTGTGAAGAGGCGCTGGTCGCGGTCGTAACGCTTGATCTGCGCCTGCTCGGCAAGCTGGCGAATATCCACGCCGCTGATGCCCTGGAAAAGCGCCATATGCTTGAAGATCGCTTCAATGGCGCGAACGGTGCTCAACTGCTCGAAGAAGTTTTGCACTGCTGGCACGATCTCCATCAGACGCTGCATGACCTGCTCTGGCACTTCCAGCACAATCGCCTCTGTTTGAGCGCGTGCGGTTGCGGTACGCTGCTGTCCCGTGAGCATGCCATGCTCGCCCATATACTCGCCGCGCCGCAGCACCGCGACGGGCAATTCCGCCCCATCAGGTCCAACCGAGGAAAGCTCAAAGTTTCCCTCCAGAACGAGATAGAGTTCGCGCCCAAACTCGCCTTCGCGCATTATGACTGTGCCAGGCATGAGCGTGAGCATCTTTGAGGTGGCGACAAAGTGCAGCAGATAGTTATCCGGGACGATCTGCGGGTCGCTAAACATCGGTTGCTCCCGCAGGCGGCTGAGCAGCATAGGGAGGTTCCAGCCCGGAGGAAGATAGTTCAGGAGGCGATTCATATCGACCTTGCCATCCCAGGAGATACCCAGACGCTGCTTGAGCGAAAGCATCAGCAGGTCGCGATGGTCGTCAACGGGGCAGACCGGCACACAGGAGCCACACATGACGCACTCATCAACAAAACGCGCGACATGTGGCGCTATTTCGTCCGAGATGGTGGCGCGGTTGAGATCGGCAATATTGATGATGGCGGAAAGTGGGACGGGGCAGGCGCGCATGCAGCGATCACAGCCGATGCACATGTCGATTTCGTAGCGTATTTCTTCTATAGTCAGCGGCTGCACATCGGTGCGATGCGCGATGCCCACGGCAAAAGGCGATTTTGAAGATTGTACTTGCATATTGCTTCCCTGCAATCTTTCTACGACGAACCCAGCGGAGAGCTGCAACCGGCGCAGAAGCGTGCGACTTTGACGTTAGCGACTCCACAGCGAGGGCAGATCTTGATCTGAGGCACGGGCGCACTCAGTTGCGGCGCTCGGGTATCTTCTGTCGGCGCACGCTTCGTACTGGCGCTTGCCATCTGCTTCTTTGGAGCGGGTGCGCTGCGCTCGCTCGCTAGCTGACCCCGCTCGGCCCTGACCGGCTGCGTTTCTCGCCAGCCGGATTGCAGATCGATAAAATAGATTAAGGTGCTGCCCATCGCGATACGATCTCCGTGTCCAAGCAAGTAAGGATTATCGATCCAGGTCTGGTTGACCATCACACCGTTGCTGCTGCCCAGATCGCGAATATAGTACCCCTCTGCACCCGGAAATACTTCGGCATGGCGACGCGACACTACCATATCGGCTAGCTCGATATCATTGCTTTTGTCGCGCCCGATCACAAAACGCTTGTTCTCCCTGAGCAGATAGACCAGCGGCGGGCGTTTTTTGCCCTTTTTTCCCGTTAGCACGACCAGGGCAGGGTAGCGTTTAAAGGCTTCGACGATAGAAGCCGGCACCGAATCGGTTGCGCCCGATAGTTGCAGCGAACCATCAGGATTGACCATTGGCTGTCCCTGAGAAGCTCTCTCGTCGCTCGCCTCCATTTCGTTGAGCTTGCTAATGCCCGCCATTGAGGGACTCCCGATTACCGGTCGCTTTGTCTGCTCGCTGCTGGCAGGCCGTAAGAGAAATATGCATGTGACGACCTTGCCAAAGCGGATCTGGTCGTTGGGCTTGAGAATATGCGCGTTGTCCTGTGAGAGGCGCGTCCCGTTGACAAAGGTGCCGTTGGTGCTGCCGAGGTCTTGTAGCATATATCTGCCGTTAGCGTAGATGATCTCGGCGTGACGACGCGAGACGGAACCCTCATCGATCAGCATATAGACGCCAGGCTGGCGACCTATCTCCATCACCTTCGCCGGGTTCAGGCGTGTCTCCGAGAGACGCGGCCTGCCTTGAGGCTGATCCAGATAAATAAGCACCGCCTCTGTCAGCGGTTGCGCTCCGATAGCTTGATTGTCCTGTGCCCTGTTTTCCATTGGTTTCCCCCCCACTACAGTATTCTCATCTGCCTTCCCACTCAGCGCCCTCATCTGCCCAGTGATAATGGTTTTTACCTGCTCAATCGCCGCCTGCCTTGCGATAATATTGCCAGATGCGGCAACTTTCGCCGTATTGTTGCCCGGAGCCGCTTGCTTGAGCGTAATCGCCTGCTTCACTGTATTCATGACAGGCGCGGCCTGCTTTCCTGTGCTGGCGCCGGGTAATGGCTGCTTGATAACGATATTGCCGGTAGTTCTGCCCCCGGACTTGTTGACACCCAGCAGCACCGGCGGCACTCCCTGACTATCCAGCCAGTCATTGAGCTTAAAATCGCTGGCGAACAGGTATGAAGCGACCGGCAGCAGACTGATCTGGTGATCGATGGCCCGCTTGAACGCCAGCGCCTGCTTGCGATCTCCTAGCGAGAGCATGCCTATCGGTATTCCATCTTTAAGTACGGCTTTGCGATACGTGCGCGGTTGCGGATCGGCGATGATTTCCTGGTAGCCGGGAAGATTGGTCACGCCCACCGAGGCGAAGTCGAGGCCGTAGAGGAAGGTGGCATTGTAGAAAGTGCCAACCTGAAGAGAAGCATCGGCTTCAAGCTGATCGAGCATGCTATATGCAGCGGCGCGTGCCTGCTGGATCGCCGGGTACCATTGCCCAATGATCCGCGTGCGCCCCGTCATCATGTCGGTTGTTTCCAGCACATCACCGGCGGCAAAAACGTCGCGCGCGCTGGTCCGCATCCTGGCATCGACCTGCACGCCGCGACCGCAGGCGATCCCGCTGGCCCTGATAAATTCAATATTTGGCTCAACCCCGATGGCAACAATCACCAGTTCGCAGGGGATGCGCGAGCCTTTTGTGGTGACGACGGCATTGACTTCGCCATCATTGCCTGTGATCTCGGCAATCTCTTCTTCCAGGAGCACATCGACGCCGTCGCGCCTCTCCTGTTGCAATACGAGGTCGGAGGCGGTGGCATCGAGCACTTCCGACCAGAGGATGCGGCGGCGCAAGAGATGCGTCACGGCATAGCCACGATGGCGCAGCGTCTCGATGGTCTCCAGCGCCAGGGTTCCGCTGCCGCTCACAACGACCCGCCGCACAGCATTGAGGCGTTGCAACACAGCCTGGTAATCGGCGATGGTGCGCAGTGTCGTTACGCCTTTAAGGTTGCTGCCGGGACACTTCAATCTGGCCGGGCGAGCGCCGCTCGCCAGTAGCAGACGCTCGTAGCGTATCTGGCGCTTGCTCTGGAGAAATACCGCGTGCTGCGCGGTGCTGATGGCTGTAACGCGATCCGGCAGGAAATAGATATTATGATCCTGGTAAAAGCTGGTCGGGCGCGCCCATAGTTTATCTTCGTGTACACGTCCCCCTAGATAATCTTTCAGGGCAGGGCGGTAGTAGACAGGATAAGGATCGTCGGCAATCACGGCTATCGAGGAGGCAGGCGCTTCCGCCCGCAGGATCTCGGCGGCAGTCGCGCCCGCGATGCCGTTGCCGATGATCAGATAGGATAGCCGATCAGCCATGATACTACTCCAGACTTTCTACATGTATTTTCTTTAAACCGCGGTAATTGTGCCGTCCGCGTTAACAACGATTTTGATGGGAGGCAGCGGCGAAGGCGCCGGTCCCTGGACGACTGCTGCGTTTTTGGCCGGGTCGAAAATCGCGTCGTGGCAGGGGCAGATCAGCATCTGGTCCTGCGCACTATAATTGACCAGGCAGCCCGCGTGGGTGCAAATGGCATCGAAAGCGACAAAACGCTTATCGGGCAAATGAATCAGCAGGCCGGGATGAGTCTGGTTGGGGAGCGAGAATTTTTTCGCGCTGTTGACCGGCAGGTCGGCTGCCAGAGCTATGAAATTCTTTTTCTGCGTCCCTGGCGCGGCCATCGTCTTCTTGGACCCTGGATTCAGGGTGCTACCAGGGATGATACCCTTGAGAATATTCGTCTCGAAGATTGCCACGGTGGCGATGGCTGCTACAGCGCCCGCGCCAGCCAGCGACACCAGGCGGCGGCGCGAAACTCCTCGCCTGCGTTGTTGCATGGGGAGCGGGATAGAGGGAGTGCGCTGCACAGTCTTTGGGGGGGCTTTAATGGCGGCGGTTTTGGCAAGCGCCAATGGCTTCGTGCCGGGAGCCACGATTTGATAGTATGCCTGTACCAACTCACGCGGGCTATGGTATCGCTCCAGGGGGTCCTTCGCCATCGCTTTGGCAATGATATGGTCGAGATCAACGGGCAGTCCTGGACGCCATATGCTCAGTGGCGGCACCGCAGCGTACAGGTGCTGTCGGATAATCTCGTCGCGCGTCGCTCCTGAGAACGGCGGCTGGCCTGTGAGCAGCCGATAGAGCACGGCCCCCATCGCATAGGTATCTGCGTACGTATCGATGGCTTTGCCAAGCAATTGCTCCGGTGAACTGGACTCGGTGCTGCCTTCAAAAGTATTCCCCTGATACGATTCAATCTCCTGGAATTGCTTGCTTAGTTCGACCATGCGGATCAGCCCGAATTCGCCAATGACGATCTGGCCGTTTGCCATGACGAAAATGCAGTTGGTGGACAGGTTGCGGTGCAGGACGGCTCGCTCATGCGCGTACTCAAGCGCGGAAGCAATCTGCTCAAGGTATCGTCCGACCGAAAGAAGATCGGTGGCGGCATTCTGAGCCAGTACCGTGCGCAGCGACATGTGCGAAACATCCGAGTAGACAAGGTAGGGCATACCCCGGTAGCTGCCGTAATCGAGCAGCGGCAAGATATGGGGATGTTGCAACATCGAAACCTGATTTGCCTCCTGCTGAAAACGTCCCAGATAGACAAGGCGAACGTCTGGCTTCAAGTCAGAGCCGGGCTCCAGCGGAGGCGTACTGATGAAGCGGATAATCGTTCCGGTTCTGGTCGTTGTATTGGTACTTGCTAAGAAGACTGCTCCCCATCTGTCCTGCTCTACCAGTTGTTCCAGGCGGTAATTTCCTAACACCACTCCCACGAGTCGCTCGAAGGATGATTGTCCAATCATAAATACCCTCCTGTTAATCCTAGATAGTAGCTATGATGATACAGCATGCTACAGTTTACCCCCTAATCTTATCAGAGTATATGTCAGAGGTCTTGTGAGGCTCATAGGAACATTACTCATTTCCTACAGGGAGGGCAAAATCGTAACCGATAGGTCCTGTTACAAAATAAATGCTGCCCCCTTTATTAAGGGGACAGCAATACATACACAATGATAATCTGCAAAATTAAAGCACATGAAACGTTCTACTAAATGGGGCTCGGCATCTTTATGCCGTTCTGCCGAGGAGGGGTATTTATCCCCTCTTCCAGGCAGAGATGTTGGGTTTCGTAGGGGGGGAGAGGGGAGATAGGCCCCTCTCTTTATGATACGTTGGCGAGACGGTAGGCTTCCGGGGCGTCGTTGATGGCTCCGGTTTCTGTCATGATCTGGCGCAGTTGCCTGGCATCGATGGTTTCGTGTAACCGCAATTCCTGGGCGATGCGGTTTAACGTCTCGCGATGCTCCGTCAACAGCGTCAGCGCACGATCATACGCCTTCCTGACCAGGCGATTGACCTCCTCGTCGATGATGCTGGCCGTTCGCTCGCTATAGTCGCGCGAACCGGTGGCAAGGGAGGTACCGGCGAAGGGGTCCTCGCGCTCGCTAAAGGAGATCGTGCCCAGCTTTTCGCTCATTCCCCAGCGAGCAACCATCTGGCGCGCAATGGCGGTGACACGTTGCAGATCGTTCTCCGCTCCGGTGGTGATGCGCCCAATCGCAACCTGCTCGGCGGCACGTCCGCCAAGAGCCGTGACCATCTGCGCTTCAAGAAAATCCTTAGGATAGTTATAGCGATCATCCAGGGGCGTATACTGTGTAACGCCCAGTGCCTGCCCACGCGGCACAATCGTGACTTTAGAGACCGGGTCAACGTGCTCCTCCAGCAGACCGGTGAGGGCATGCCCACCCTCGTGATAGGCAATCACGTTCAGATCCTCGTTGCTCAGGACCAGCGGGCGCTCAGCGCCTATCAGGATCTTGTCGAGGGCCTCATCGAAGCAAACCTGGGTGACCGCATCCAGGTTGCGCCGGGCAGCCAGCAGAGCTGCTTCGTTGACCAGATTCGCCAGGTCCGCGCCGACCATGCCAGGGGTGCCGCGAGCGATGGTGATCAAGTCAACATCGTTTGCCAGTGGCACGTTGCGCGTGTGGATCTTGAGGATTGCCAGGCGACCATTCCAGTCGGGACGTTCTACTGTGACGCGGCGATCAAAGCGCCCGGGCCGCAGCAACGCTTTGTCCAGCCCATCGGGGCGGTTCGTCGCGGCCAGCACAACGACTGCCTGGCGCGGATCAAAGCCGTCCATTTCGACCAGCAACTGATTGAGCGTCTGCTCGCGCTCGTCGTTGCTGTTAATGCTGGAGCCGCGCTGTCGGCCCACAGCGTCAATTTCGTCGATAAAGATGATGCTGGGCGCGGCCTTCTTGGCCTGATCGAACAGGTCGCGCACGCGACTGGCGCCCACGCCGACCAGCACTTCGACGAACTCTGAGCCGCTCATGGAGAAAAACGGGACGCTTGCTTCGCCCGCAACGGCGCGCGCCAGCAATGTTTTACCGGTACCCGGAGGTCCTACCAGTAGCACGCCACGCGGGATCTTGCCGCCCAGCCGCTGGAACTTCTGCGGCGTTTTGAGGAACTCGACCACTTCAACCAGATCATTCTTGGCTTCGTCCACTCCGGCCACATCGGCAAAGGTGGTCGTGGGACGGTCCTCCAGCACCAGCTTGGCCCGGCTCTTGCCGAAGCTAAAAATGTTCTGCTGACTCTGGGTCGCGCGGCGAGCAATCAGGAAGAAGACGCCAAATAGGATCACCCAGGGGAGCAGGCTGAGTATGCTAAAAAGGAGGCTGTTATCGTTAGCAGGCTTGGCCTGGAATTTGACGTTATTTTTGATGAGTAGCGCTGTCAGCGTGGGATCGCCGTTCGGCATCTGCAAAAAGTGATACTGGGTGCCGGTTTTGGTATTCCCATTGGCATCGGTGATGGTAATGGCATTTTTAAAATTGCCGGTTACATCCTGCCCCTGGAAAACTGCGGTATCGACGTTTCCCTGTTGCACCTGCTGATAAAATGTGCTATATGGCACTTCAATCACATTGGGGCCGCTGGTACTGCTGTTGTTGGCCTGCGTGAAGTACTGGAAGAGATACCATCCAACCAGCACGACGACCATGATGAGGATTGAGCGGATCAGGATCGACGTTCCTGTATCGCGCGGACCTCCTCCATTGCTACCATTGCCCCCGTTGCCTGGCCTCTGCGGCCCCCCAGGCCCCTGATCGTTTGGGGTGTTCTGGTACATATATATAGCCTGAGCATCCATCTAGTTCAGACCTGCTTTCTTCTAAGAAAGGCGTCCGCAGGAATCTCTCCCACAGACCTTCACATTGCAATACAGAATAAGTTACTTGCATATTACACGGATATCGGCCTCTTCGTCTACTCTTTTTCTGCCTTGCTTACAACCTTGCTATAAGGATATAAGTGAGGCGAAATGGAATACTGGCTGTATCCAGGATATACTAGTAAATACGTTTGAGATCGCTCAAAGTTAGACAGTTGAGCTTGGCCTATTGCTACAGAGTATAATCAAAACAATCAGTGCGAAAACAATCCAGCAAAGATCATGAGGTGGAATGTGGAACACCGCTATGCGCTCATAGTTGCTATAGATTACTACAATGACGCGCAGTATTTTATTCCTTTGCCCTTTGCCCAGGCCGATGCGCGGGCTCTTTACGAACTGCTGATTGACCCGGAGCGCGGCGGCTGGCAACCGGAAAACGTGGTGTATCTTGAAGGTCCGGCGGTGACGCGCGATGAACTGGAAAGCCAGTTGCGCGAACTCCTGCTGGTGCGCGCGCGTGCGGGCGATCTGGCGCTGCTCTATTTTGCGGGCCACGCCTTCTTTGATCCAGCCATGCAGGATGGCTATCTGGCCCTGCAGGCTACGCAGGCGGATCGGCCCGTTACCGGTATGCACATTCCCACACTCGTGGATCACTATCTGTACGATTCGCCCGCTGACCAGATCCTGACGCTACTCGATATCGCTGGCACCGGTCCCGGCTGGCGACAGGCGAGATTCGCCGAAGAGGCCCGCCGCCTCTTCAGTCAATCCCTGCTCGACCTGCCGCGTACGCATGGACGGGTGATCCTGACCACGCAGCGCGCAACGGCGGTCTCGCAGGAGCAGATGGAGCAGGGACACGGCGCCTTCATGGCCTGCCTGCTGGACGCTCTTGATGGTGCTGCCGCCAATCCGCGCACCGGGCGCGTGACGCTGGGGACGCTCTACGACTATTTCGATGAGCAGATTGGGCGTGACGAGCCGCACTATCCGTTGAAATTCGGTCATGAGCGTGGCTCTATGGTGCTGATCGAGTGGGCGGAATGGCGCACGGCTCCCACGCCGCTGCCGCTTGGGCGAGGCCAGAGCGTGACCGGAGTCGAGGTCACACCCCTGCATATCCTGATGGGTCATCGCGGCCATTCCGATGACGTTGTGTTTTCGCCTGATGGCTCGCGGCTGGCGTCGTGCGGTGAAGATATGACGGCGCGGCTGTGGGACACACTCACGGGCCAGCCCCTGCACACGATGAGCGGCCACGAAGGTGCGGTCATGGGCGTTGATATCTCGCCCGACGGCAGGCTGATCGCCTCTTGCTCGGAAGATAAAACCGTGCGGCTGTGGGATGCGCATACGGGCCAGCTCCAACGAATATTGCAGGGCCACCAGAGCGCGGTCTGGACGGTAGCTTTTGCTCTCGACCGTCCTCTGCTCGCCTCCTGCTCCAACGACGAGACGGTACGCACCTGGAATCCCGCTAGCGGCGAACTGCTGCAAACGTTACGTGGACATAATAACGTCGTCGTGGGCGTCGATTTCTCCTATGACGGGCAATCGCTGGCCTCCTGCTCGTTTGACCGCACGATCTGCTTATGGGATACGAACGATGGGATATTGCAGCGACGACTGCGCTACAGCGATATTGTTTATGGCGTGGCCTGGTCGCCGCGAGGGAACCTGCTCGCCTCCTGCTCGTCCGATGGCACAATCTGTCTATGGAACACGACCACGGGCCAGATCGTGCATACCCTCACCGGACACGAGGGAGCCGTCTGGACTGTCGATTTCTCTGCCGATGGTCGTCTGCTGGTATCCGGCTCGGAGGATGGCTCTTTAAAGTTATGGGATGTCTACCAGGGCCGTGAATTGCAGAGTATCAACCACCGCAGCGAAATCTACGGCGTTGTCTTTGGCGCGTACGGACTGCTCGCCAACAGCGCCGAGGATGGAGCGGTTCGCGTCTGGAGAACGGAAGTCGTCGATGGATGAGGCTCGGCAGCCGATTTGACGTTAAATCCTAAAAGGGGCTATAATAGGTTGACAGGATAGAACGAATGTAGTATCCTATGCAAACCGCCGCGGGATGGAGCAGTGGTCAGCTCGTCGGGCTCATAACCCGAAGGTCGGAGGTTCAAATCCTCCTCCCGCTACCAATCCTGTAGGGACCCGATTTATCGCGTCCGCTCTACAGGACAAATCATAGCGACGCGGGGTGGAGCAGTGGTTAGCTCGTTGGGCTCATAACCCAAAGGTCGGAGGTTCAAGTCCTTCCCCCGCTACTTCTCCTGGTAATTGGTCCCCCTTCGGGGACCGATTGCTTGTATAGGCAAATCTAGCATCTGCCAGGTCTGGCAACCAGGATAGAACGACCGCTTGTAGGGGCTTGGCTTGCCCTTACCGATCACGACGCGGGATAGAGCAGTGGTTAGCTCGTCGGGCTCATAACCCGGAGGTCGGAGGTTCAAATCCTCCTCCCGCTACTTTTTGTTTTATGAATACACCAGAAAAAGCTCTTGACAGACTATGATATGATAATCCTAGGCTAAAGAGCATGACAAAGCCCAATTTCTGGCGGCGTAGCTCAGGTGGTAGAGCAAGAGACTCATAAGCTCTGTGTCACTGGTTCGAGTCCAGTCGCCGCTACTATGGCCTAGAGAGCGTACTTACGAGGTTGGCTAACTCCCTAAAAGCGGGTTGGTCCCTGTGTGGGTAACGCTCTTTCTCTTTGTCTTGCAGATGAAATTCCTACTCCTATTGTACCTGATTTTCCCTCTCCCCCGCTACCCCCCGGGCTTATTCGCCCTCTGAGCTTTACGCCGCCAGGATATTCGGGTTGTGTGTGTTTCTTTCTTGCTACGCATAGTAGGCCGATTACCTGAGAGTACTGGCGGGTTACGGGGTAGTCACTCCTAAGAAGATTAACAGTCGCCTTAGTCTGTACCCCAAAGAGCAAGTTGACTCCTATATAGTAGAAGAACGTGGTGAAAAGTCCGGGCGAGCGAGACAGGCGAGGGCGAAAAAGGAGTGAGAGGGGCTATCAGCAAAGTCGGGTTGCTTCGGCGCTCGGCTTTTTTGTTGTGGGCAGGCGGGTAGTGGCCGCTCAAAAAATTTCCCGGCTGAAAACCTTTTGCTTATACTACGCCTTTTGCAGCATTGCCTATACGCCTCTCAAAAAGGGGGATTTTTGTAATTTCTGTGGGGTTTTGGCGGTATTTTGCGCAATTTTGGGGTATTTTTTAAAAATTTGATTTTACTGTCGGCAGGAGAGAGAGAGGCCCTCCACAAGCGGGTAAATGCTCGTAGATAGGTACCGCTCTCTTAAACAAGCGCCGTTTTGTTGGGGGAGTATATTCTAGCATCACCGCAGCCCCTAATTTTTAGCTGATTGTGAAAATCAGAGCATTGTGATAGAATCCCCACTAACAATGGGCCACCTTGCATTATCTAGTTAAATGTTCAAAGTCATTCTGCTTCGGCTTGAACGTCTAGTAGGATGTTTTGTTGTATTGATTGGGCAGGAGGTATATTTGCGCCATTTGGGTGAGCGTAGTTCATAATGAGTACTTCTTTGTTGACTACGCGAGTATTCCCATTTTTTTCTGTGTTCATTCCTGAAGAGGATTGCACTTGGATGATATGGTGCTCTGCAAACAGTTCTCGAATAAAAGGTGTGTCGTAGGACGATAGAAGCCATTTGCATTGTGCGTGGTTGAGCCGGTCTGCTAATTTTTCGTGGTCACTTCTATCGCGCATATTGTACACGTAGTTACAACCATTCTCAGGGTATGGTGGGTCGATGTACATTACTGTACCAGGGCGATCATACCGATCAACGCACGCTTGCCAGTCGAGGTTCTCGATAATAACAGTTCTCAGCCGTTCGTATACTGGCATAATGCGCTTATGAAGTGTTTGGAGAGCGCCAAATAATCTGTTTCCGTGGCCGCCATCATTGATACTTGTTTGAAAGCGAGGGTAATGAAATTCGCCGCCCCAACTAGCCATAATAAGGTAGTAGAAACGGTGCGCACGCTGAACATCTGTAAGTTGCGTGGGGTCTAAGCTCGCCAGTCGCTCAAATTCAGCGCGAGAGACAAGTTCCCACTCAAAGGAGGCGATTAACTCCCCAGGTTTTTCTTTGACTACCCGGAAAAAGTTAACCAGGTCTTGGTCGATGTCGTTTAGCACCTCAACATTACTAGGTTGCTTGCCAAATAATACCCAGGCGGCACCTGCAAATAACTCTACGTAGCAAGTGTGCTGAGGCAATAAATTTATGATGTGCTTTCGTAGGCGAGATTTGCCTCCAACCCATTTAAAAGGGCTGTTTATCATCTGATGTTCATTATCTTGTGGGCTTCTTGCCACCATATCAACTACCCCTTGTATTCAAGAAAATATCTGAGAATGTCTCTATTAGAGACAAAAATACCATATTCCACAGTAATTGTCAAGCCTGATGAGTGAGAAAACGACACAGCCGCGTATGATAAGGCGCTTTGGGGAAAAGTTGCGTATGTTACGGACGCGGCAAAATCTAACATTACAAAGCTTAGCCCGTTTAATGGGCCACACTGCTCATGGACATATTAGCGAGTTAGAAAGTGGGAAAAAGTTGCCCACTGTAGAGTTTGTCCTTCGCCTAGCCAGAGTATTCAACGTAACTACCGATGAATTGCTGAAGGACGAGCTAGAAATTAGTAATGGAGATGGGATTGATGCACCAGGGACTATGGGACACGCCGAATACGAACCAGGGGAGCGAACAGACGAAAATGCCTAAGCCTACTTTAGCACTGAATCCAACACCAACCCAGGTAGAAAAGCTGCGACTTATTTTAAGCACTTATCAAGATGGTACAGGGCAAAATGATGGAGGAACCGCCCCAGGATGGAGAGACTTTGAAAGGGCTGTAGCTGCCGCATTTAATGGACAGGCGCAAGAAAGTAAACATGTTTTTGACGTGATTGTACCGACTGGCTATGGAGCGAGTGCTTATGGGATATCGTGTAAAATGCGCGGGGAGCTAGGTAATACGGTGGCTAGGCAAAATAAGAAGGGCCTTTTTAAGAAAGGTCGTGTTTCAATGGAGTTGTCGAACTCCGCTAAATATTTCTGGACTCAGCTTAAAAAACGAGGCATAAATGAAACTGTTTATAAGGTCAAACCTGTGGAGTCTGGGATTGCGCTGATAGAACTTGTTAAGTCGTGGCATAATGATGTTAGCCTTGAGAAAGGCAGTATAATCGATCTAAGTAAGAGTTTCTACCTTGTTCTCCAATGGGATAAAAGTGGCTTATATCAGCTATTCCAGTATTCTATTCACTTGCCCGACCCAAAAGAATTAAAGTGGCATTTTCCACCAAAGACCGGGAAAAATGGGGAAGAGGAGTCGTCTCTCCGGCTTGCTGGTGAAGATAGCTTTGGGTCGCTTTTTGAATGGTACGGAGACACAGGGGGGCAGCTTAAATACTATCCATTGACAGAGGATGCTTTATGGAAATCGGATAAGTTTCGTTTGGAACCTCTTCCCACACTAGAAAGTTTAGAATACGGGATTATCGCAAAGGCCAAAACTTATTTTCCCCGCCAATGGAGTAGTATAGCAGAAGACGTATAAACGCTCTGAATAGCTGCGGGTTGCTAGGCCGTTGTTATCATAGATTTCTCTCTATCGCATTTCTGGCGCGGTACACAGTCCTTACTGGGTCACGGTAGACTTGCTTACCTGAAAAGCGGATAACGTTCCAGCCCCAGGACTCTAACCGTTGCTGTCGGTACTGGTCGCGCTCAATCTGTTCGGGCGTTGAGTGGTAGGCAGCTCCGTCGATCTCGATAACGGTACGGCTTTCCAGGTGGGCAAAGTCGGCGTAGTATGGTCCGATCTTGTGCTGGCGAATGAGCGTGTAGGGGATGTTGAATCGCTGCCAGAAGGCGAGGAAACGTTCTTCGATGTAGGAGGTTGGAGGGGTCCAGGGTTGTGCGGACATGGTGAGGAGGATACCTTTCTGAGGTTGATTATTTTTCCGGCGGTGAGGCCAATCTGTGAGGGTCGCGCGGTTTGGGCCGAGCGGTGGTGGTGTGTAAGGGAACGTGGAGGTGAGGGAGGCAACCGGAGGATGATGGTGGCCCCCCTGGTGACAAGCTAGCGAAGGAGTCCGTTCCGTTTGAAGAAGTTGAAGCAATTAGAACGTATCTGGTTAGCGGTGGCAAATGCACAGGGTACGTGAAAGTTGAGCGTAATGCCCACTAAGCACCATCTGATACGCGGCCCCTCGATAGGCTGCCCACACCTGTTACAGAATGCCATTTCTTCTGGTTCTTGAATTATCATGTTGTGCCTTTCCTTTCTTGGCTAACCAGGTTGGTGAGTGGTAACCGGTAACCATTGGTAACCACAAATTCCGACAAAAATCCCTATATATCTACTTTTCGATTTTGTGGAAAAAAGTGGTTACTTCCGGTTACCGGTTACCCCTCTGGATGGCTTACCAGGATGACGCGATTGTTAGTTCAGGTAGGTGAAGGTCGTAACGTCCATCATCCACAGACTCGCCCGATCTTTGAGCAAGCCTGATACCGAGGATGCACTTGCAGTTCTGCCCGCTAACCTTTCTCTGCGCACCAGGTGTTAAGCCCTTCTCTCGTAACGACTCGTTAAACCCCCTTGACTGCTTGGGTGTGAAGCCGTTCTCCTCGCACCACCTTTCGTAACTATGCCGGGCAGAGGTCGCGGGTAGTATGTAGTCGGTGTCTAGCTCGCACGCGTCTTCAATCCACTGCGCTACTGAGTCAACTGCCAACCGATGTTCTGCTTTAGTCTGCTTGGCGATTTCAGGGTTTGGGAGCCTGCCTTGCTGGTACCACTTCATCGCACCTTGTACGACGAACAGGAACAACCCCTCAAGATAAGCCTTCAGACGCTTTTTCACCTCCGGGTCGGCCTCATCCTCGCTACGACTATGGGGGAACTCTATCACCCTCATGCGAGTCCACAAGGCGCTGTCGTCGGGGTCGGCGTTCAGCATGTTATTGGAGCTTATCCAAATCTTAAACCCAACCTTGTACTCGAACTGGTCCTTGTGTTTGAAGGCACACCTGATAGAGCCGCCGCCCGTAATCTCCTTTGTGAAGCCAGAGTTAAACCGCTCGCCCTTGTTCGTCTCCGTCGCCACTACCATTCTCGCTGGTCGGAGTGGAGCGAGGTCGAAGTTTTGCGAGTCGCCATCACGTTTTTGAGCGAAGGTGCTGTAAGGTGTCGTTGCTGCCAGGGGAGTGCCGAGTATGGCCTGCATCCCTTCAAACAGCGTACCTTTGCCTGCTCGCGGCTTCCCGTAGACATAGAACATACACTCGTCGCTAACATGGCCCGTGAGTGTGTATCCTAACGCCATCTGAACGAAATCGATCATCTCGTCACCGTTCCTGATGCTGCCCTTCAAGAAATTCTTCCAGGTGCTTGTATCGGCGTTCGGGTTCAAGTTGCAGGGTGCGGCGTAGGTGAACCTCTGGCTGTGGTGGTGTGGGATAACCTCACCTGTGCGCAAATCTACCACGCCGTTCTGTGCGTTAATCTGGTCCGGGTTGTTGTCGAACTCGCGGATATTGGCGCTCTGGATAGCGGATAAGAGTGAAAGGCATCCTCTAACACGGTAATCGTTGGGGGTTGCTGCCATCACAATATCCTCGTGCCGTCCTTTCTTCACCGCTGCCACTCTCCGGCGTTTCAAGGTCTCGATCACTTTACGCTTGACCTCTGCTGCATCCTGCTCCCAAAACTTCCCGTTGTACACCAGCCAGCCATGTGAGTCAGTGTGGAGGATGATGTTGCCGTAGAGGGCTTTGACTGCCTCCGCATTCCCATTGTCGTCCGCCTCGAATTGTAGCAACTCCTCATCGTCTATCCCTGCCTGCCCTCCCCTACCCACACCTGCACGGTGTTCTCGCGGGTTCTGCTTCCCCCTTTGTAGGCCACTTTGAATTGATGGTAAAATCTCTTTCTGTTCCAATCCCGCCTTCTGTGCTGCATCCATCAACTCAGTCCGCACCAAGTCCTCGTCCAGGTACCCCCCGCCCACAAACTCACCGAGGGAACAGGCCGCTTTGAAAAGTGTGGTATTCCTGGTGCCTTCCTCTGCCTCACGTACCTGCTTTAATTCATCCTCTAACGCTTTCGTTGCCCAGGGACCGCTTTCCCAGGTGGCTAAAGGTCTCTCTTCTGCGTCCGCTACACCCCCATCATTTGTCTCACGCAACTCTCCTGATGTGTCTATGAGGTAGTTAAATCCTTCAAGAACCCTCTCCACTGGTACGCATGCGGGCGGGTTGGTCGGTAGGTCACAATGCACGCAACGATAGCCGTTTGGGTTGGTCGGGTGCGATGAGGTTGGAAGCAGGGTGCAGTGCCCGAACCACCGGAGTTCTAGTTGCTTGAATACCCCTGGAAAACCCTTCCCTACAAGTATGTTCTTGCCGCCTGGAAGTTCACCTTCTGAGCGAAACCACACATGATAGCCTCCGCCTGATTTCACCACCCATTCGTACGTGTGAGGTAGCCCTAGCTGGTCAAGAAGCTCATTTACCTCGCCGATGTAAGCAAGCCCATCAAAGTCAAAGCACCTGATGCTGCCCGGCCCGTCGATTGCCGCTAATGACCCCTCCCACTTCATCGCCTCTACCTCTGCTATATCCTGCCGTTCGTCTTGGTACTGTGCCCAGGAGATAGCTGGTCTCTTCTCCCCCGGTATAACAGGGATAACGTTCAGGCCGAGGGTGTGAAAATGTTTGGCGATTGTGGTATAATCCTGCATGATAGTTGTTTTTCCTTTCTCCCTGACGAGCCTGCCAGGGAATAAACTCTTGGGCCTCAATCGTTCGCAGCGACCGGGGCCTTTCTCTTTTTTGAGCCAAAAGAAAAAGCCCTTCAAAATGGAGGACTCTCGCTTGGTTCCATTATTCTCTTGTTGCGCTACGAGTTACTTCTGCCGTTTCCGATAGCCGTATGCCGCTAGCACTGCCCTCAACACGGTGGGGTCGATGAGTTGGTACCGCCCGACTTGCTGAACAGGTATCCTGCCGAGCCTGTAGTGAAAGAGAACACTATTATAGGGCACTCCAATCACTTTCGCGGCATCCTTCAATGTGAGCATGAAGTTACATCCTTTCTGTTTTTGTTGCTGGTGAGACGAACTTTGTGAGGCTTGGTGGTCTCTCGAATAACACCATCTACTACAAGTATACAGAAAATTTACCGAATTGCATCACCTCTTTGACCAATTTTTGGGGCCGGTGAAAAACTCGTATGTTTCTGCGGAACTGAACCATGAGGCTGGTGTTAAACTCTCGAATAACAAACTATCTATACAAGTATAGCGAAAAATACCTTGTTTTGGGCCACCTTTTGGACGAGTTTTCAGGGAATTTGGCAAAGTAGTACTAATGTCTTTGGGGCAGTACTTCTGGACATGTGCAAACACACACCCGGATTTTGCCTTCCACTATCTACAACGGTTGGTTGCTTGAAGAGTAACATGATTTTCGGCACATTTTTTGTCCATCCCGCGTCACCACGACACTTTCTTGTCGCGCCGACACTTTTTTTGTCGCATCCTTGTCGTGGGATGTGTTCGGTAAGTGTTAGTAAGCGCCGTGGGTAAATTTTTTGATATCCGGTAAGTGTCGGGGAGTGTAAAGGTAAGCGCCCAGGTAAAATTTTATTACCCGGTACGTGTGGTTCGGTAATTTTTTTATCGGCCCTTTCCTCTAGCAAGCGGCTGGCTTGACGTTCCTGTTTCCGATGAAAAGGCTAACCCTGTTGGCAAATACCTGCACCTCCCTGGAAGTCCCGAATGGGCTAGCTTTGAGCAGGTTGGCGAGGTTCAGGATGTGGCCTTTCACAAGGTTCTCATTCGCGGCCAGGTCTTTCGCCAGTGTTAGGGCGTTATCTGCATGAATGAGGGCATCGTGATACATCCGTTTCGCAATGTAAATCTCTGCCTGTAGTGCCTGGATGATAGACCGCCGCCGCATGAATTTATTTGACACCACGCTATCGGCCATCTCGATGTGCTCTAATGCGCTGTTCGTATCCCCCAGGTTGAGAAGCACTCTTGCACCCCGTATATGGCAAAACCCCAGGTCCGCTAGTATCGTATGGTTATCCCAAGTCGTAACTTTGCGAGCAATAGAGGTAGACGTTTCGAGAAGCTTGACTGCCCCCTCAGCGCCACTTTTCGAGTAAATTCTTGCAGCATCCAGCGATACGGCCCCAAGTATCGGAGTAGGGAGCTTCAACGAGAGGGCTTCATCGATGTGTTTCTGTGCGTTGGCGTAATCCCCCTTGCGGTAGAGGGCGCTACTCATATTCATCAGTCCGCCAGCCAACAAGGTGTTATCGTCCAGCTTCCGAGCGAGTGACACGGCCCACTTCGCAAACCACTCACTCATCCGGTAGTCTTGTTCTTCTTGCGCGATAGCTGCCCCAAGTTCCGCATACTGAGCCAGCACGCCCAACAAATCCTTATTTTTATGGTTGAGCGACCTGGATATGTCGTGTATCTGCTGTACCATCTCTTGCACTTCCCCGACGCCGCCAACAGACGCGCCAGAGAAATACGCCTCAGTGTGGTAGTGCAGGGTTTTTCTGAGGATGCTCACGGAATAGAGGTGTGTAGCGCCTTTCGCAACATCTTCGAGTGAGACAACGCCGAGCATGATTGGAGCCACACCTAAAATCTTCGCTAACTTCCTGCGGGTAACGATGCTATCCAGCCCTGTCCCTGAGTTCTCCATTCGGGCTATCATGCTACGGGATACGCCTAATTCGTCCGCTAACTGTTCTTGTGACATGCCTAACTCCTGTCGCCTCTGTCGCATTAATTCCCCTGGATGTGGGAAACCTACATCATCGTAGTGCGAGCCTGAATAGCCGAACGACTTCCAATCCATGTCTCACCTCCTCCATGCTGTACTTTGCGGTAATTATACGACCTCAGCATGTTTCATTGCAATATGTGAGTTACTTGCAAAATGTGAATTTTACTCACGACGTAAGGGGGATTGTACAGCTATACTTGGCATAAACGCTGCGGAGGTCGAGATGGAGTATTACTGTCACAAACCCGCGTCACAGAAAGAGTACATAGCCAGTATCAACCAACTCAACAAGCTAGGGTGTAGTGTTGAGCCTGCTGAGATTGATGGGGTTGTTTACCTGAAAGTAACCTGTCCAGAAGGTACGACTGAAACCTATGTAGGAAATAACGCGTTACCTGATTATCGGGTGGCATGCCCTGCTGGTGAGTTTTACGTGAGAAAGATGTTTCATAGAGGGCCGCTTATGGAAAGTCAATACCAGTGTGTTCTTTACATTGCGCCGGAGGGGAACAATGCCGATACCTAAAGTCGCCCTCTCCCAAATTGAGCTTGAGCGGGATGAGTCGTTACACCTGACGCGCCTTCTCCTCTCGCGTACCTACACCCCTGCTATCGCCACCTACATCAAGGAAGTGATCGACAAGGTTGCAGCCTCACCGACCATCGAACTCGGCGGGATGGCGCTGGCTGTCCTCAATGTCACCCTTAATTCGATAATTGCGGATAGATCAACCGAACAAGCTGATGTGTTAAGACTTACCGGCATCCTCTACAAAGTACAACGGCAGGTAGCCGAGCGAATGAAAGAAATCCTTGCTCAAGCCCCGCTCACACATTAATTTGGGGAGGTGCCGCAACTACGAAGGGCCTGGAAATCGTCTCCAAGCCCTATCACCTTGTTTCGATAATATCGGAAGGCCACACAATAAACGGGAAGCCGCCCCGCTGGTCTGCCTCTACCACATACCTTACTGGCATCTTTCGCCCGGCTATCTCACTCGGAGCGCATACCCACAAAATTTCGCCTGTGTAGGTCTGCCCCTCCTCTGTGAAGGTCACATGCTCCCCTCTCCGGTGGTCGCTATACGGTGCTGCTGGCCCGTACAGGTCCTCTAGCTCATCACTCATAATACCTGCCTCTCTTTCCGGCTAGATTATCCTGTACGGCTCCCCTTTTTGTCAATCAGTTACTTCAGGTTATCGAGTACTGACATGCCTTTCCTCGCCTCCCGTTGCTTCATCGACCTTACATACCGCTCTGTTGTGCTTACCGACGTGTGCCCCATGAGCCTGGAAAGCTTGTAGACATCCCCACCGTTCAACAGGTAGTTGACGGCGAAGGTGTGGCGAAACTTGTGTGCTCCGGCTGCCACGTCCCCAAGTTTGGCCCAATCTCTCAGGCGATAGAGTATCTGATCGAGGCCGTTAATATTGAGCTGTTCAAACGAGCGGCTTTGAAATACCACCTCATCGGGCTTTGCGTACTTGCGGTGCTGCCTGATGTAGCGGTGAAGTGCCGTTCTTGCCTGGGTGCCTAGCCCTATCTCGCGTTCCTTTCGCCCCTTGCCCATAACCAGGATGTAGCTATCGTTGGGGTCGAGGTGAACATTCCCTATCGTCAACCCGCATAGCTCGCTTGCCCGCACGCCCGTATCAAGGAGTACTGATAGAATGGCTCTATCACGGGAGACGAGGCGCGGGTATATTTCCTTGCTACAGGCGACAAACAGGGCCTTAATCTGCTCAGGGGTGAACGTCTCGATGGTTTTCTTGTCCACCTTCGGGATAGGTATCAGGCTGTGGGTACGCGCTTTGACATACTCCCGAAACTCTTCATCTTGCGAACACCACTTGAGAAACAGCTTGATAACCTTTGCATAGCCGTGTAGGGTGTCGGAGGTAATCGGCTGCTTTGTGCGGGGGTTAATCCTGGTGCGAAGGCCGTCAAGAAAATTTTTGACGTGGGCCGCCGTGATGTCTTCAAGCTCTAGCCCGTTTTGCGCGCACCATTCGGTAAACGGCCTTAGCTTTTTCATGTACCATTCTTGCGACTGCTCGGAGAGGTTGCTGATGGTAAATTGGTACGTCTCTAGTGCTTCTTTTACTCGCATAGTTTAGTCCCTTTGTGCCAAACTAGTGCAAGACGTGTGAGACGGCCTGGGGAGCGGGTTGGGCTGAGCAAGAGACTCATAAGCTCTGTGTCACTGGTTCGAGTCCAGTCGCCGCTACCAATATCCTCCAACCGCCTCTAGAAGCCGATGGAGGATATTTGTTTTCTATCCATTCTCTACAGTAGCCGATTATCATAGGTTCGAATCCTCTTGCGGCTATTACACTTCATAATCCTTTGCCCACTTAACCCCTTTTTCCTGGTTGTTCTTAGGTGGTGCAAGACGCAGACGCATACGAGTTGCATTCCCTATGTGACTTGCCGGAATGAGATACACCTTATGCAGTTCATGGCTGTACACTGCAAAATAGTCTACCTGACCTACATATCCTGCTCGGCTGTATTTGACCTTCCCATTAGTGGAGCGAGAGTGTAAAGACGTGGCTGCAAATTGTATAGACGCACCCTCATCCTCCATCCATGCAGTTTTACATTGCACCCGCCAGAACTTACCCTCAGCGTCCTCAATCACGAGATCGTAGCGAGAGCTATCCCCATAAGGAAGGAGCACATTATACCCCACCTCTAACATAGCTGCCGTGATATACGCCTGACTCCGTTCCCCCAACTGTTTCTTTGTTGGCTCAAAAAGTCCCATTATTCCCCCCACTCACTTGATACACATAAAATACTTCATCTGACCTGCATTCTATTAGTGCGTTTAAATAGCATAGAATGTTGCCTGAAGTACGTCAAGATGCTGATTGACAATGGATAAGATTAATGATAAAAATATTGTAGCTGTCTTCAGAGAGGCGTGCAGACGCAAATGCCAGGGCAGATATGACTTGCAAAAGCAAAATCCAACCTAACTCTCAACCCGACAAAACCTGTCCCGGCTGTATAACATGTTACATCTGTCTTATCTAATGTTCTTACATAAGAAACGCAAAAGTGAACATTATTCTTATTTAAAAGTACTATGCCAGAAGAGCTGTTGCTCAAAAAAATCACGCATAACAAGCACGAATTTTGCCTTATGGATCGCCTTCTGTCTGTATTTTCGCTTTCTGGATGGTATACTTGCTGCCAGAGCAATCAGCGAAGTGGCAATGAAGCTATATGGGATAAACTCTACTGACCATATACTTGTTGCGTCTGTCCGGTTTTTAATATATACAAATATGTTTTAGAAGAAAAAAGGAGTTTTTTCTTATGAAGAAGGGAATCTTCCCATTTGTTAGCCCATTGTTGCTTTTGGTGATGTTAGTAGCAGCAGTGGGCTATGTCGCAGTCTCGGCAGGAGCTGCTCCACTACACAACGGGCCTCATAATATCTTTTATGCAAAAGGCTCGTCTCATCAGCCTGGTGGCACTGCCATCGCCAAAGCCGCCGCCGCCAGTGCCAGTACCAACCCAAATCTTGTCTTCCATCAGGGTGGGTCGGTTGTCGATGGGACAATGAACGTGTTCCTCATTTTCTGGGAGCCCACAGGTTCTGCCAGCGTTTCTCCTAATTATCATAGCCTGATCCAGCGCTATTTTAGTGATGTTGGGGGCAGCCCTCTCTATCAGAATAACCGGCAGTATACTGATGGGAAGGGGCTCTTTCCCTCAGGGAGCCAGTTGTCGGGTACTTTTATAGATACTACTACTCCCTATCCTGTACAGTCACAACCTGTCGGTGCTACCAACTACTTGATCGACGCTAATATCCAGAGCGAAGTGACGCATGCACAGCAGGTCAATAGCTGGGCATCGGACATTCACAATGTCTTCTTCGTTTTCACTGCACCAGATGAAACTCTTTGCACAGACACTACTCAGTCCTCGTGTACACCTAGCATTGCAAGCGCGTCCGTTCAGTTTTGCGGCTATCACAACTTTTTCAATGCCAATACCCTCTATGCTGCATTGCCGTATGCTGCTAGCCCAAGCTTCAATACATCCACTGGCAGTTGCGACGGCGAATTCAACAATGATTCTAAGGCCGGTCCTAATGCTGATGATGCGGACATGACCATTAATGTTGCGTCGCACGAGCAGATGGAAACTGCTACCGATCCCCTGCTCAATGCCTGGTTCGATGGTAATGGCTTTGAGATCGGCGATAAGTGCAGCTTCAATTTCGGGCCGGTTGATAGCAAGGCTGGGGATACAGTCTTGAACAGCAATTCCTACCTGGTGCAGCAAGAGTGGGATAACGCGATTAGTGGCTGTAGCCTGAGTGGGACAGCTACGCCCCAGATCTACGAAATCACGAATTTGAACAGTAATCTGGTAATGGACGTTTTCGGTGGAGGCTTCAATGCCGGAGCGAATGTGATCCAGTTTACCAATCATCATGGTGCCAATCAGCACTGGGCTCTGGTTCCTGACGGTCCTAACTTCCAGATTATGAATCTGAACAGCGGGCTGGTGCTGGATGTTTCTGGTGGCTCGACAACTCAGGCAGCGCCAGTGATCCAGTTCACCAATCACAATGGTCTCAACCAGCAATGGTTCACGATTCCTGCTGGCGCCTCCAATATTATTGCGAACGTCAATTCACTTCAGGTAATGGATGTCGATCATGGCATGACAAATCCAGGAGCGAAAGTGCTCCAGTTCCCTTTCAATCCGGTGGGTGCCCCTAATCAGTTGTGGGGTGTAACGGCTGTTGATCAGTTCCATCAGATTGTGAATGTGAATAGCAAGCTGGTGATGGATGTCTTCGGTGGTGGGACCAATGCCGGAGCGAAGGTGATCCAGTTCAGCTACCATAACGGTTTCAATCAGTTGTGGGCTTTCGTTCCTGATGGTGCCAACTTCCAGGTTATGAACTTCAATAGTGGGCTGGTGCTGGATGTTTCTGGTGGTTCGAAAGCTCCTGCTGCACCGGTGATCCAGTGGACTAACCACAATGGCCCCAATCAGCAATGGCAGTTGCTGCCCAGTGCTTCGTCTTGTTTCAGTGGCGGCGTCTGTCAGATTAAGAACGTGAATAGCGGGCTGGTGCTGGATGTCTCCGGCGGCTCCACCACTATGGCGGCACCGGTGATCCAGTTCACTAACCGTAACACTGCTAATCAGCAGTGGCTGATCATGGCACCGTAGCAGGCAAGTAACATCATAACGCAATGGTTCAGAAGATGACTTCTGGACCATTGTTTTTTGTTTACTGCGCAATTTTGTAAGGCAATATGTTGCGATTTTTTAGGGATGCAGTAAACTGGACGCGATAAATCGGGTCCCTACGAAAGATATTTACGGTTGGATCTGGGGCTCGATCTCTTCCAGGGCCTGTTCCAGGGTGAGGAGGGGGAGATCCCTGGCGCGGATGCTGGCGAGAACGGCCTCGAAGTTTTGGGGCGTCATGGCGTAAGGGCTGTTGCTGTTATCCACCTGGTGGAAGGTGAGCACGAGCCAGGTTTTCTGGCGCGCGGCCTGATCCAGCCACTGGTTGACTTCGGCGACGGTGGTGGAGTTGTAGATGTTCTGGCTGAAAATTTCATAGGGATTGAAGTTTTCGCTATTGTTAAAACCCAGTTCGGTGGTGCGGTCCGAAGCATAGCCCTGCTGGACCTCCCTCGTGACCTGGTAATTAAAGGCTCCAAAGGGCGCGGCAAAGTTTTTAATAGGGCCAAACTGAGCTGCCAAAACCTGTTTTGATTGGGTCAGCTCCTGCGATATGTTGTCAGGGCTGAGCTGCGTCAAATTCATGTGGTTCATGGTGTGAGAACCTATTTCGTTGCCTGCCTGCTCTATCTGTTTAGCTTGATCGATGGTCAGATAATGCGGCGTGTTGAGGAAGCTGGGGACGAGGTAGAAGGTGCCGTTGGCGTTGTACCACTGCATGATCTGGAATGCTTGTGTATACTGGGATGCCCAGCCATCATCAAAGGTGAGGGTGACGATGGGACGCTGAAAACCTGCGGCAATGTAGTATTTGGGGCCAGGTGGTGTCTGCCCCTGATAGTCTTTGAAGCTATTTGTAGCGTAATAGGAGCTTTTAATGGCCTGCGTGTACGCGTTGAGGGAGCCGGGTGACGAGTCGATGCGCCAGTCCCTATGGGTGATCTGGTCGAACCAGACAACGGCTTTGACCTGGGTGAAATAGGAGGGGAGCAGATCGCTATACCCTTCGGTGATCCAGGCTGCCTTATCGCCACCGGCTTCGGCGCTGGCAACTTCGGCCAGCATAATGGGCTTGCCGGGAGCAAGTTTGATCATTTCCTGATAGGTGGGAGCGAAAACTTGCTTGAAGCTGGTCCAGCTATTATCCGGTCCCATGCCCCAGTTAAAGCCGTCCAGTGCGGTCCAATCAACGTATTTGTCTCCAGGATAGGATTGCGCAATGGGAGTGCTCTGACTGTAATCCACGTTTGGACACCAGACCCAGGTGACGCCCGTTACATTATTAGCCGTAAAAATGTCGTGGATGTGCCGCCAGGCTTGAATAAACTCGCCCGGCTGATTGCCGTTGGCTCTTTCAGACCAGGGGGACCAGGTGCCGTTCATCTCAGGCGCCAGACGCAGGAAGAATGGATGATTCCACCTTCGGGCATCTCTGGCCCAGCGCGTGATATAATTATCGAATTTTCCCTGGATGATGTTTTTGAGGCTATAGTCGGGCTGATCGGCGAGTTGAGATTGTGGTTGCCAGGGCTCCCAGGTGATCATCGGGATAGAGCCATGCGTGCGCACGGTATCCATCCAGGTGCGGTTGAAATTCTGCGCCCCGTTTGTAGCTCCCCAGGCTTGATAGAGGGTCAGGATGGAGACCTTCTTACCGGTAATTTGTTCCAGATGGTCGGTGGCGGGAAGCTGATCGGCGCGATCTTCAGGGAGAGAAAGGCCGGTAAGCACTTTATTGGCAGGGGCGACGATTTTGCCGGCGGTCAGGGCCAGCGGCGGTGGTGCAGGCGCGTACATGGGCTCAAATTGCGTCTGGCCGCCGCTCTGTTTGACCGTGGCAAGATCAGGCGATTGAATTATCGTTTTCAACTGCATAGAAACAAGATAGGGCAGTGCGTAAAGGGTTGCCGCAACCATAAGAAAAATCAGAAAAATTCCGGCTCGTTGTAGCTTTTGCTTAGGCGATAAGCGGGACGATTGTGCTGGCCTGTAATACTGCCCCGAAGCCAGGTGAAAGATATGTCGGCGATTGAACGGTTGCATGAAGTAGTCCTTCCTGGGAAAAGAGAGCTTTTATGAATCGGCGACCCCGGTTCTTTTCCATTTTTGCCATTTCACTTCGCGCTTACAGAAAAATGTCCAGTAGGCCATGAGGATGGCGTACTCTTCGGCGAAGATTACCAGGTTCATCAGGAACCAGCTAATTGGTAGCGTCACAAAGTAGATCGGTTTGCGGTATGATGCGTTTTCGATGAACAATAACGTGTAAATACCCGCACAAACGAACAAGACTGAGAGTAGGATGACGAAATTCAGGGTCAGAAAAGAGTAGATATAAAGGGCGATGGTAAAAAGCGCGCCACAGGTATAGGCGAAGTCCTCCAGAATTACCAGAGGCAGAATGAACCAGAACAGCGGGCGATTCAGATTTTTTTGCAGGCCGAAGAAAAAGTTTTTATGGATCTGATACGCTTCAACGCGTCCACGTTTCCAGCGTAAGCGTTGCTTCAGGAGTGCGCGCAGAGTGGTCGGCCCCTCGGTGTGAACAAACGAATCGGGGGCGTAGATGATTTTCATGCCAGCTTCTTGAATGCGGAAGGTCAGATCAATATCCTCAGTGAGCGTGCCGACGTGATACATCCCTAGCTTTTCGAAAACTTCGCGGCGAAATGCCCCGAAAGCTCCTCCAATGACCACAACAGTACCTAGCAGCGCCTCCGCCCTTTTGGTATAGAAGGCGAACAGATACTCCAGGTCCTGTACGGTGCCCAGGACCGTTCGCGTGTTGCCGACTTTAATATTGCCCGCCGCCGCCATCACCTGTGGGTCGGCAAAATAAGCGACCATACGCTCGATGGCGTTCTCATGCACGGCAGAATCGGCATCGAAGGTCATAATAATGTTACCACGAGCAAGAGCGATGCCACGGTTGAGCGCGGACCCTTTACCGCCATTTTGTTGATAATAATAGTAAATGGGGACGTACTTGTATGACGGGATGTCGCTCATCGAGGTTTCGTATTTGCGCAAGAATGCCCGCATGATTTCGTCGGATCGGTCCGTTGAACCATCGTTCACAACCACAATTTCTAGCGGGCGATAATCATTGGCAAGGATCGTTTTTACCGTCGCTAGCAGGCCCACTTCTTCATTACAGGCAGGAATAATCACCGAGACCAGTGGCCTGTAGCTCCCATATGCGCAATGCTTTTTGCGCCGTTCCCACTGGAGCGAATACCAGGGAGCGAGTACCAGAAAGAGTAATTGCTTCGGAGCGCCAATGCCGGAGATGACGAGCAAAGCGTACATCACGTTGTAGCAGATTGGATGGTTGAATGGCCTGGGTTGAATGAAAATGACCGAAAGAACCATCCCGATCAGTAACATATAAAGCAAGATGTAGAGTAGACTTTTCTTCATCGAACGCCTTTTCCAGGAACTTTTGTTTTTAAAGCAAACAGGTATGCAGCAGTATCCTGTTTAAGCAGGGAGAGATATTTTCGATCATCATACTCGCCCTCATTTTCGCAAACACCGGGTTGTTTATAGACCACCTGCATCAACCGGGTCGAGGTAAGATACCGGTGCTGTCTCGCCAGGTAGATGCGCTTTGCCTGCACGCTGCTGAAGTAAGAGATGGAGATGACGAGGATTGTCAGCACACCAATCTTGAAAACGAAAAACGGCAATTCATCGAACAGCAAAATCAGTATGCTGAGAAAAAGCAAGCTGGCTATGAAGAGCGCGACGTTGGTTAAAAACGTGCCGATACGACTTTTTAAGCAATTTTTATGGACAACCTGAAGCGCCAGGGTTTCCAGCAACGCAAAGTCCCTCTCCACCCTTTGTTCCGCCAGCCTGTTCGAGTACAGCATATTCACGCTCTTTTTTGTATCGATTGTATCATCTATCATAAAAGCATATTCCTTATTTTCTTTGATTTCATTATAATGGCGCATGCATATATCACAACAACAAATAGTACTTTTTGATATTTTTATCTAATATTGATATATTTACATAAAATCACACCTATACCAATCATGAACAGATCCCTACGAAAGATTGCAAAGGGATGCAAAGGGTCGTGAAGGATTGTATGGCTGGGGCTTTGCTACTCTCCTGGGGTAGCGCCGATGACGAAGGCGTCGATCTGGTCGATACGGCCACGCCAGTAGGGGAGTTTAGTTTTATGGCCGCCGCTGATGATCGTGGCGTCGCGCAGGTGGGCGTAGCGGTAGAGGATGGGGAGCCCTTCCGGGCCGATTTCGGGCTGATCGGCAGGAGGAACCAGGGCCGTATAATATTCTAGCAAGAAATCAGCGGTTTCCGGCTCCTCCTGGCGATATATCTCTTCGTGCAAATCAATATAAAACTGAGCATAGGCGCGAGTGCTGACCATGACTCCGAAAACGAGCAGACCCTGCATCTGGAACATAACCTCGATTTCCAGGTTATGCTGCTCCACTAATCTGGCCCAGGATTGTAATGCAACGTCTTGCTCGCCGTATTCTTTGAGCCAGAGGTTGCGCCGTTCCGTCCGCGTCAGCGGACGGAAGCCCATGTCGGAAGGCGTTGGTTCTGGCTCTGGTGTATCTGCCATGAGATAAGGTCTCCTATGCTCACTTGCGTGTACAATCTACCCTGTTTGGTCCCCCCCCGTCGGGGGTACGCCGCCATTGCCACCGTTGCCGCCATTGCCACCGCCGCCAAAGGGCGGCACAATAGGCTGGCATTTTCTGCCGTGGCACTCTCTGAAATTCCCGGTGAAAGTTCCCTGCATGGTCGGCATCGTGCCGTCAATAAACCAGTCGGTAACGGTCGGTTCGCCCGGATTGGGGAGCAGACCGGTGAGGGCGGAAACACTTCCAGCATGCACATCGGCAGGCTTGACGAAATCATCCGCCGGGAAATGATAGTATTGTGTGGCGTACGCCATGATATCGTGCCAGATGGGACCGGCGCCAGTAATACCGATGACGTTATTCATGATACTATTATCGCTATTACCTGCCCAGACTCCCACTGTTAAATGTGGCGTGTACCCCATCGTCCAGTTATCGCGGAAGCTATCGGTTGTACCCGTTTTGGCCGCTGCCGGGAAATTCTGCTCAAGCGGGTTGCCGGGCGCGAATTCGTGGTAACGCGAGGTTTTGTCCGATAGCACGCTGCTCATCAGGAAGGCGACATCCGCGCGCATAACACGCACGCCTTGAGGGTGAGCGGCATCGAATTTATAGAGCGGATGTCCCTGATTATCGGTGATCTCTAAAACGGAGGTAATTGGCTCGCGCACTCCCTGGTTGGCGAACGTGGCGTAAGCGCCCGTCAGGTGAAGCAGTGAAACCTCAGTGGAGCCGATTGCCATTGATGGCCCCAGGTCTTTTAATGGCTTGCTGGCAACCTCAGTGAGGCCGAGCCTGGCCGCCATATTCAGCACATTGGGGATGCCAGTATATTCAATCGCGTCAATAGCCGGAATGTTGAACGAGTTCGCCAACGCGTTACGAACGGTCATCGGGAAGCCAGTATGGAAAGTGCCATCATAGTTTTGCGGTGAATAATAGGGCGGCGCGAGATTGCCGGGATAAATGGTCTTATGGTCGGGAATAATCATCGCCGGATACCAGCCCATTTCGAAGGCGGTGGCGTACACAATTGGTTTGAATGACGAGCCTGGCTGGCGCAGCGCTGTGGCTGCGTTAAATTGTCCCTGCATAGTCGGCGTCTTGTCATTGTAGTTGGCGCTGCCATCCATCGCCAGAATCTCGCCGGTCGTCGGGTCCATGACCACCGCGGCGCCATTGTTGACGTTGTTGGTAACGTTTAACGGGCCGTAGTAGCCCAGGTAGGTATCTTGCTGCGCCTGATACAGGTGATTATAAACAATTTGCTCGACCTTCTTCTCCAGATTCAGGTCGATGGTGGTATAGATGTTATAGCCGCCATCAAGCAGGTTTTGCGCGCCCAGCAGGGGGACCAGCACCTGGTCGATCACATAGCTGACGAAATGGGGCGCCTGGATCTTGTGGGTGTCAGAATAGGCGGAGAACTTGTAATTTGCTATCTCTTTGAGAGCCTGCTGCTTCTGATCGTTGGTGATCTTGCCCATATCGACCATGCTTTGTAGCACGGTGGCCTGCCGGTCAAGCGCGACGCTTTTGTTCGTAAGCGGGTTGTAATAGCTTGGGCTCTGGGGCAGACCTGCTAAAAGAGAGGCTTGAGCCAGATCGAGCTGCGCAACGGCAGGTTTGCAGTGAGTCGCGGTACACTGTGGCTTGAGCCCGAAGTAATCTTCGGCGGCAGCCTCAACGCCGTAGTCCAGGTCGCCATAATAGACGGTATTCAGGTACATCTCCATAATTTTCCACTTGGGGTACTGCTGCGTCAGACCCGTGGCGAGGATAGCTTCCTGGCCTTTGACCTGGTAGTTACGTGGCTGGCCCGCGAAGAACTGATTTTTAATGAGCTGCTGCGTGATGGTACTGCCGCCTTCAACCACTCCATTATTCTGCACATTCTCGACAAAGGCGCGGGCAATACCGTAGGGGTCAATTCCGCTATTGGTCCAGAATGTATGATCTTCGGCTGCGACCGTCGCATCGACCAGTAAAGGCGAGATATCGCTGTAATTGACATAAGTGCGACGCCCACGGTCCTGTTGATGATCGTACAGTTCATATAAAAGAGTACCGTTGCGGTCATAAATGCGAGTCGTCTGGAATAATGAGTGCTGGGCAATGCCGTTGAGCAGTGGCAGTTGCGCCTGATAATAAGCGTACGCTGCCCCAGCTCCGCCGGAAATAAGCGATGCCAGTACAATCAGCATAATCGTAGTAATGGTCATGAGACGCGGAGCGAATTCTCTGTAGCTGCGCCCAAGCCGACGCTTGCGCATTAGAATACGATTGATACGTGTACGACGCAGAGCCAGCGTTTCTGCTTCTGTCAGCGGTATATCTTTAACCGGTATAAGGGAAGTTCCTCGGGCGGCATTCCATTTCCCACTCAAGCGGGGAGCTTGCTGATGGCTGATTGAGCCATTATCATTGTGTTCTTCGTTAGAGAGATTGTTGCTATCCTTGTGCTGGTTATTGTTAAGTTCGTCTATAGCCATAGAACATCCTTCCCGACGAGGAGAGGTTTGTACGCATTCTTCCTTGCCGCTCAGCTTAGTCGTCCCTGGCGAGTATCCTCAACCAGTCTTTGTAGATATCCTTATTCAATCATACCATAAAGGCCCAATGTTCTTACCTTTATCACCCGTTTGGTTATTATATTCCGATCTACCTTAACCTGTATTAGCAAGTTAAAATATATCGTTATATGCTACCGCTTTATATAACGAACTATTAAGCCCCTTCGTTTCGCCCCGGCTGCGCGCTGAAGAGATTGCAACCCTCTCTCCCGCGATACGTACATGGTAATGAATGGTTCCACGAATCAGAGGAGAGCATATTATGGGCCAGCAAGAACAAGAATTTAGCTCAGAGGCTCAGGGCAAGGATAGGCAGGCTCTGGACAACGAGGAAATATACGCGCAACAACCCTACTATTGGTCAACGAAATCGACAAGGGGCGACGAGCCAAAAGATGAGCATCCTTCGACGTTTGAGGATTCGATCCCGCCTTATAGCTATCAAGCGCAGGAGCATGACTCTGCCCGACAGTCAGAGCGGGTAGTTGATGCCGATGCGCCAGTGCGTGAACAACCCCAGCAGCAGCGTTCCCAAAGGCAATACCAGGCATACTGGCAGGTGCCATCCTGGGCGCGTCCTCAGCAGCATCAGGGCAATAAGGTGCTACGCTGGTTAATTTTGATTATACTGGCCGTAGTGCTGATCAAGCCAATTATTGTGCTGGTGACGATTATCCTGGGGGCTATTGGCCTGGCAGTGGGAGTGGCGCTCCTCGCCATCCTGCTTCCGATCTTCATTCTTCTAGCAATTCTGCTGGCCTTCGCGGCAATGGCGCTCATCTTTCTAGCCATGCTGGGCATACCTATACGCCGGGGCCGCCCTCGTATGCGCTCCCGCTCCTGGCGATAAATCGGGCTCATGGGATTTATCGCCCGTTCGCCCTTTTGTCTAGAAAATGCATGAGTCGTCGTATTAGCACCCGTTTATCTCGTCTGGAGTGCATGAAATGCCGTACCGACCCGATTTATAGCGTCTCCCACGATGAATCGGGGAGCTACAGCGCCCGTTCGCCTTCCTCAACTGTGTCTGCCAATATCGGCGCCATCGATGAGGCAGCTCAAAATGTTTGACAGCCGCCGCCTCCTCTGCTACATTGACAAAAACATTTTGGCGAGAAAAGAAAATTTTGATGGACAGCTTACACAATCCTCAAGATTCATCATACACGGTACCTGATGAGATCGATCTGACGAATATACGGGCGTTGCGCAATTTGCTTGCAGCGCATAATATGCGGCCCAATAAGTCCTTTGGACAGAACTTTCTGATTGACCGCTCCGTGTTGCAAAAAATCGTCAATGCAGCAGAAATTGGGCCAGATGACGAAATTCTGGAAGTTGGCGCGGGCACGGGCGTTTTAACGCGCGAACTGGCAAGACTCGCCCGCAGGGTGATGGCGGTGGAGTTGGAGCGCGACATGCTCTCGCTGCTGGAAGAGACAACGAAAGGATATCCCAACGTCAGCGTGATTGCTGGTAATCTGCTCTTTCTTGATCCGGTCGAAGTTTTCGGCCAGGCTCTCTATAAGCTGGTCGCGAACCTGCCCTATTATATTACCGCGCCCACCTTTCGTCACTTTCTGGAAGGCGCGAATCCGCCGCGTTTGCTGGTGGTGATGGTGCAACTGGAGGTTGCGCAGCGCATCGTTGCAACTCCCGGTGCTATGAGCCTGCTGGCAATAAGCGTGCAGTTCTATGGCACGCCTCGCATTGTTGCCCGCGTCCCCGCTCGTGCCTTCTATCCCGCGCCAAAGGTCGATTCCGCGATTTTGCGTGTTGATGTCAATCCGCAGGCCCCTCTTACCCCTAAGGAGCGCGATAGCTTCTTTCAAGTCGTGCAGGCAGGCTTCTCAGAGCGGCGCAAGCAACTGCATAATTCGCTCACGCACGGGCTGCATTATAAAAATGAACTGGTCCGTGCCTGGCTGGCTGCCGCAGCCATCGATGCCAGGCGCAGAGCCGAGACATTAAGCATCGAAGAGTGGTTGCGGCTCTGGCGTGTAATAGACGCCTCAAAACCCGGTGCCTGCTAGTATGTGTTATGATATTGAGAGCAGGGGCTGTAGGGGCAATCCCTTGCGGTTGTCCTGCCCCTACGGTTGGCTGTAAAGAAGGGATATTTGGTACAATAGCCGGAGAATGCAACCCTGTTTATCTTTCATTCGTCCATAATAGAGGAACGCTTTGAAGCCATTTTTGTTCTCATTCTCGCATTTATTTATAGATACAGATTTTGGTATAGGAAATAGTAAGATCGATGGCGACACAGGAGTTATTCTGTGAGAACTGTGGGGCGGCAAATGTATCAAGCGCACAGTACTGCCAGTACTGCGCCTCACCGCTTCCATTTAAACATACAACCGGTACATTGCCAGAGCAGACGCTGCTCAGCAATCGTTACCAACTAGAAACCCTCATTGGACAGGGAGGGATGGGCGCTGTCTATAAAGCCGTCGATACGCGCTTCAATAGCCGTCCCGTCGCCGTTAAAGCCATGAGCCGGGCGGGGCTCTCCGGTGCCTATGTCCAGGAGGCCGAAGCTGCCTTCGAGCATGAATCGCATCTACTGGCGGACCTGATGCATCCCAATCTGCCCCGCATTTACGACCACTTTACAGAAGATGAACGCTCCTACCTGGTGATGGATTTTATTGAGGGGCAGACGCTGGAAGACTACCTGGCGAAAGCAGGGGGCGGCCCTCTGCCTCTGGATCAGGTGCTGGCCTGGGGAGAAGAGTTGTGCGATGTGCTGAGCTATTTGCACAACCATCAGCCGCCGATTATCTTTCGCGACCTCAAGCCTTCTAACGTGATGATTAGCGAGAGCGGGCATATCTATCTGATCGACTTCGGTATTGCTCGCCTCTTCAAACCGGGTCAGTTGCACGATACCGTTGCCCTGGGCTCGCCTGGCTATGCCGCGCCGGAACAGTATGGCAAAACGCAAAGCACGCCGCGCTCTGATATCTATAGCCTGGGAGCCCTGTTACATCACCTCCTGACGGGCTCCGATCCCAGTGAGCAGCCCTTTTTCTTCAGGCCCGCCTCGCAGTTGAATCCTGTCGTCTCCCCTGAGTTGGAAACACTGCTGGCGCAGATGCTGGAAATGGATGCTGCAAAACGGCCCGACAACGCCCAGGAGGTGCTAAAGCGGCTGCGGCAGGCCGCTCAGGAGCAGCGTAGTGGGACCGTGATCCAGTCGGCGGCCAAGATTGCCGCTCCGCAGGACCAGACGAAACCCAGAGCCAACCAGCTTTTGCAGGATGCCCACAAGTTCTATACTCAGAGACGCCTGAACGATGCACTCGCCACCTATGAACGCGTCTTGCAAACGGATAAGCTCAATCCACAAGCCTGGCAGGGCAAGGGCCTGACGCTCGCACAGGCCGAACGTCACAGGGAGGCCCTGGCCTCTTTTGAAGAGGCCCTGAAGCTTGACCCCGCTCTGACCACCTCCTTAAATGGGAAGGGGGCCGCGCTCAGTATCCTGCGCCGTCACCAGGAGGCGTTGGAAGCGTTTGATCGCGCTCTGCAACTGGAGCCGGATAACGCCATTGCCTGGAACGGCAAAGGGGCGGTGCTCAGCGCGCTCAACCAGCCTGAGCAGGCTCTGAACTCCTTTGAAATCGCCCTGCACTTTGATGCCAGCATGGCGCAAGCCTGGAATAACAAAGGGCTCGTTTTACGACAACTTAAACGCTATTCCGAAGCCCTTCAAGCTTTCGAGCAAGCGATATCCCTTGATCCCAATACCGCCACCTACTGGAATAGCAAGGGCCTGGTGCTACACGAGATGAATCGGCTGAATGATGCTGTGCGCGCTTATCAGGAGGCGATTAATCGCAACCCTAAGTATGTGCCTGCGTGGTATGGTCTGGGCAATGTGCGCTACGCGCAACGCAGATTCAAGGCCGCGCTGGAAACTTTTGAGCAGGCCGTGAAGATTGATCAAAAGTTTGTGAAGGCATGGGACAGGCGGGGCAATGTGTTGGGCGATATGGGGCAGCTCGCCCGCGCCCTGGTTTCCTATGATGAAGCCATTCGCATCGATCCACGCTACGCGCCTGCCTGGTATGGCAAAGCCAGCATCCTCAGTCAGATGGAGCGTTACGAGCAGGCCGTTGATGCCTACAACCGGGCGTTGCTGATCAATCCTGCCGCCCCACTTGCCTGGAACGGCAAAGGGAACGCCTATTACCATCTCAACAATTACGAAATGGCTCTGGATGCCTACGAGCGTGCGCTGCGCCTGAATCCGCGCCTGGTTTCCGCGCTGCACAATAAATCGCTGGTGCTCAAGCAGATGCGGCGACATGAAGAGGCGCTGGCCGCTGCCGAAGAGGCAATTCGCTTATCGCCGACCGATCCCGATAACTGGCAGCGCAAAGCCGAGGCGCTCAGAAAGCTGCATCGCGGCAGAGATGCTCGTATGGCTGAAGCGGAGATGGCTCGTTTGCGCGGCGAACGCTAACGGCGTGCCCCTGCCATTCCCCGCATGCAGTTCCCCGATATTAGTCCAGGTGGCGCGCAATCTGCTCCTGAACGACGATCACATCATCTTCGTAACGCAAAACCGAGTTGGCGGTAAAGCCCCGGCGGCGATGAGACCGTCCGGTATGGTTGTCCAGTTCGAAGCTCGCTATCCGTAGCGCCGATGGTGGCACGATACCCAGCCATATCTCGCTGATCTTCCCCAACGCGTGCCCATTTTCACCCACAACTTTGCACGCGATCAGACTGCTTCCCAGTGGCAGAGGGGGCAGCTCTCTTGCCAGCATCTCAGCATTTTTGACGATGACCCCATCCGGTCCTATCGCCTCGATTGCACTGCCCGGGAGCGCGCGAACTCCTTCTACGCGCGTGCGCACCTTCAGCGCATAGATGGAAGCTGTATTCTCTATTGCCGATCCGTATGCTTTTACCTTGATATAGAAATCCTCGATAACCCCTGCTGATCGACCTTCGCTAAGAATCTGGACGTTCATGCCGCGCAGATCCGACCACTTGATGGTCTCCCCATTGTTCGCCATGTACTCGCTCCTCAATTATTGTGCTTTTATCAATAAATGTCTCCATATCTAGATACGCACTTTTTGGTGTTTACGTCACACGGAGAGGCCAGAAGACAGGCCCTTTTCCGAAAAAAATCATCAGTAGTTCGTAATCATCAAATGTTCCGCATTTTTATCATTACGATCTTGAAAACTAACCAGGTACTTTTTATCAAATGTCCTGATAGTTAGCCCGTCTTGGGTATATAAGCGCAGAATAGCCGGCGTGTTTTTTATCACCAGCATAAATCTGGCCTGGCAATCCTGGAGCAGATAGTATGCCAGCCGTTTCTGGTCTTGCAGCGTAAACTCATTTTGCGCGTAGGTGCTGAATTCGCTATCATAGGGCGGGTCCAAAAAAATAAAATCGTCGGCTTGCGGCGCATATTTCAGCAGAAACGCTGCAAAATCGATATTTTCTATCACTGTATCGCAAAGATACGATTGCAGCGCCGGCGAGCGCATATACTCCACTTTGCGCGCCAGGTCCTTGCGGTTATACGAGATGCCGCCATAAGGAACGTTAAATTCCCCCTGGCGATTGTAGCGGAACATCGAAGCATAGGCATTCTCTCTGACGAAAAAGAATATCGCGGCGGCAAGGCTGGAGGGTATCTCGTAGTGTGCGGTTTTATTATACAGGTATCGCAGATGCATATAGAAAGCGCTCTTTAAGGCGCTTTCTATGTTTGCCACAATATCATCTTCAGGCAGCTTCCACTTTCTATCCTCCAGCCTTTTCATGCGCCCAACTTTGTTGAAGAGGTTTCTATGCAACTCTTGCAGAAAATTTTCGGCGTCTCGCGGAAAAAAGGCATCGAACATATCCTTGAACTCTTCAGCGTGGGCATTGATGAAGCCTGAAAAATCGCTCATCGCATTTTTGGATAAGCAGGTATTGCAAGAGTATGCCTTGTACATCT
Source organism: Ktedonosporobacter sp. (assembly GCA_035293765.1). Classification (GTDB taxonomy): domain Bacteria; phylum Chloroflexota; class Ktedonobacteria; order Ktedonobacterales; family Ktedonobacteraceae; genus DASRHT01. Next base: position 105,052 of record DATGMF010000088.1, on the reverse strand, counting down.
TTACCAGGTTGTGTGCCTCGCTGTCTACAAGCTGGCTGATACGCTGCCAGCCAGCCAATAGTATATCTAGCGCGCCAAAAAAATCTTGATCGTTACGTGCGATCATCATATAAAGTTGAAACAATTCGGGAGATTTATCGTTAATAAATTTTTTGCCTGCCATGACGGAGAAAAATACAGCGCCGCCGCCAACGAAAGGTTCGAAGTACCGCTCAAATGGTGGGATGGCAGGGAGGATATGTTTCAGCTCCTGTTCTTTCCCGCCCGCCCATTTCAGGAAAGGGGATAGTTTGCCCGTTTTGGACATTAGAACTAATTTGTCCCCTTGTAGGAGTTGTGGCTTGCTTGGTAGTATGTATCCCATTTTATATTACATTATTTCGTATTTGTTGGATGATCATTAAAACGTGATCTTTGATTTTCTGCTTCCATTGAGGAGCGTCTGCATTTACTTTTTTATTAATGCACTCTATAATAATTTCCTCTATTTTTTTGTGGTCGAATGGTGCTTTTTTAGCAAATGCAGTTTGAAATAAGTCAGCAAACTGCCTCTCACGGCTTCTTCCTTCGAGATTACCATGTAAGGGAGAAGCAACAAGAGTAGCGAGACCATCTTTAATACGTTTTGCATTTCTAATTGTTGTATTAGCCAGATACCACGCTTTCTTCGCCCGAGCCACCATATGCTATCCTCAAAATCCTTTTCGAGTGGGAAATTTACTGAAAATAGAAAAGTTCTCTTTTCCCTAACCGAAAAAGCCTCTAATCATTTCCCTACAAAGAGAAACTCTTTAACATCATTCTGGTTATTATTCACCTTATGGTTGTGAGTACCAAAGGAATAATGATGATTGCACTCGTAGACTACCACTTCGCGTTTATAATGCGCAAGTATATCAAGCAATTCTTCCTTGCCTGGAATGCCGTTTGAAGAATATGATACCACAATGATCGTATCTCGATATCTTTCAAATATTTTGTGAAAAGCTTCGTAAATCGTTTTCTTTGTATCAAAGAGACTGGGAATACGGCGAAACTTCTTTGTCGTAGTTTCTTTCAAAATTTCTAAGTCCTGCCAATAGCGCGATAATCCTTCAACGAAATGGTAGCGTCGCGTGTAGTCATTATCGCTATGAGGAGAAACATAGGGAGGGTCCAGATACAACAGGTCAAAAGTTACATCTTCTGGGATTTGAAATACATCGTTGTTGAGTGCTTTATTGGAGCGGCCATTGTCAAAAACTGCCCGATTGATTACCTCAACAGCTACACGAAAATGTTCTTGTAGCGTAAATTTCAGATCGCGGCGACCATCATTATATCTTACCCCTGTATAAGTGAAAACACCACGGGGACGGCGGCGCAGACATGCACGAGTGATTGCTGCAAATGCAATAGACTGTTTTACAGGTGATGTCATTTCAAGGATATGAGAAACTAGATTATCAAGGAAGTGGTTCTCACTTTCTGTAAAGTAGAGATCCTCGAATGTGCGGGTAATCAAATTTTGAGGTGCTGGATGTGGACGTAAAAGCTGTTCTACTTCTTTTTGGGATAGTAATTCCGAATTATTGGCAATAAATGCCTGCGCAGTATGATAGCAAAACCTTAAAAAATCATTACTCGTCACGGTTTTTCCCATCGATTTAAGTAAGTAGCTTACAGCTCCGCTACCACTACAAGCATCTAGAACAGTATCAAACTCTAAATTTTTCATCACTTCGTGAATGAAAGGCAAAATAGCATGTTTACTTCCCATATAACGGGAACTGGGGAAAAAAGCTAATTGAGCGTTTATCTGCTCCTGCTCCACAACTAAACGATGAGTAAACGTCATACGTAACTACCTCGGCTTCACAAGAATTTCTGGGATAGGATTTCGACCAGTTCCGTCATGGTTGATATTTCGCTTGGCGAAGACAATCTGAATACAGTATTGTGCATACAGGTCGAGGGCAAATGTAGAATATGAGTTACTTAGCACTGGATAAGCCCCACGGTCTATAAGCTCGGCATAAAGTTGGGCCAGTTCACGCTGATCTTTTTCTCGAAACTGCTCCTTTGTATAGCGTTTGAAATCTGAGAATTGCCCAACAGGGATATATGGAGGGTCAATATAAATAAAATCCCCAGCACGAGCATGGCTCTTCAGAAAAGACTGGTAATCTTCGGAAAAAAGCTCTGCATTTTGCAGCACTTTCGATGCGGCTTGCAGATCTTTCAGATTGTAAAGGATCGGATTTTTGTATTTTCCGAAAGGAACATTAAATTGACCATACTTATTCACGCGATAGAGTCCATTGAAGCAAGTCTTGTTGAGATAAATAAACCGAGCAGCTTGTTCTATTCTAGTTAACTCAGTGGGTTTTTGTGCTCTTACTAAATAAAAATACTCTTCAGAATGTTTCTTTCGGTGCTCTTTAAGAAGGAGTACCAAAGCATCTAAGTCATCGCGGATGACTTGATACACATTTATAAGTTCAAAATTTGCATCATTAAGAAGCATACAAGGATGATTAAGGGCAAGAGCAACTGCCCCCCCTCCTACGAAGGGCTCCAAATATCTATCAAATGAAGTTGGTGCGGCACTAACAATGAAATCTATAAGTTTTCGTTTACCACCAGCCCATTTGACAAAGGGTACCGCCTTTGGTACAACTGACAGGCGCTTTCCTGCTTCCTGAGGATAAAAAGTTAGTTGTGTAAAACTACCATTCATTATTATCCCTTTCATCTGCAAATAGGAATCGCTTGGTTAGCCATCTATTTAGGCCAATAGTATTCACTCGCTTTGCACATCGGATATTCAGAAATAAGCTTACTAAATCGTTCTCTCTCAGTACCATCAGCCTCTGTACAAATATCTCTCAGTATTCCTAACGAATGAGGAGAAGGAATACATGTTCTATTGTACCTTATCAGAGCTGTAAAAAAGTGTTTTTAAGAGAAATGGCTATCAATCCTCGGATATATCACCATAAATAACAGTTTCTTTGTTACCGAAGACCTTCCAACTACCTTGACATCCCCACTCTCCACATCATATACTATCGTTACAGAAATGAGAATGATTATCATTATTAGGATACCCTAACTTATGGAGAATAGCACGTTGAATGCGAATGCGCGGGCGGTGCTGGAGGTGTTGCAGGCGACGGGACGGCATCCGACCGCGTTGGAGGTCTATAATGAGGTTCGACAGGTACGCCCTCGCATCGGGTTGGCGACGGTGTACCGCATCCTGCACCAGTTGGCGGAACTGGGGCTGATCAGGGAGACGCAAGGGTATGAGAACGAGTGCCGCTACGATGCCCACACTCGGCGGCATGATCATGCGATCTGTAGAGAATGTGGCGCGCTGCTGGATATTCCCGTTGATATTCCTCTATCCGATGAGGCGCTAAGGGCCGCAGCTCTCTCCGTTGGCATTGAGCTGGATTCGCATGAAATCAGAATCTATGGACGCTGTGGAGTCTGTAAAGGGAGGATTCATGGATAAGGAAAATATACAGGTAGGGCCTGCCGATATCGTGCCAGAGCGCAATCAGGCTCTTTCCGAAGAGAAGAGGCGCGAGCTAATTGCCGCGCTTAATCAGAACTGGCAACGTGAGATAGAGGGCGCAAGGACCTATCGCGATCTGGCAAGAGGCGAACATGATGTAACTCGCCGTTCTGTGCTGATAAAGATGGCCGAAGCCGAAGAGCGGCACGCCCAGAAATGGGAGCGCAAACTGGCAGAGCTGGGAGCTGAGCCGCCCAAAGAGCGTAGGACATTGGCTATGCGCTTACAGGGATGGCTGCGTCAGCAACTGGGGACGGAGGCTGCTCTGCGCCAGCTTGAAAATGAAGAGGATAAAGATATTGCGCGCTATGAGGCTCAGGCTCGTAGTATTGGCGATGCGGAGGCTCAGGAGATGCTGCGCGAGGTGAAACGCGATGAGGAGAGCCATAATCGCGTCATCCGCGAGATCATCAGTCCTATTGGTCCGCAGGGCATCCTTGACGTGATGTTTCACCGCGAGTCCTGGCATAAACGTGGCGGCGGCTGGCTGGGTGATGCAATCTACGGAGCGAATGATGGTCTGGGCGCGGTTTTTGGCATTGTCAGCGGCGTTGCGGGCTATACAGGAGCCGCAAGCAGCAATCTTGTCTTGATCAGCGGCCTGGCAGGCTGTCTGGCGAGCGCGCTTTCAATGGGATCGGGTGCTTTTCTGGCGACCAAGAGCGAGCGCGAAGTATATGAGGCCGAGATGCAGCGTGAGAAGCGTGAGATCGAGACCGATCCCGAGGAGGAGAAAGAAGAACTGGCCCTCTTCTATCAATTGAAAGGGTTTACGGAAGAGGAGTCGCAGGTGCTGGCTGAACGCATGTCTCAGCAGCCGGAGCAGATGCTGCGCGCGCTGGCGCACGAGGAGCTGGGCCTGTCCGAAGGAAACTTTCCCAATCCCTGGGTTGCCGCTATTTCCGCGACCGTCTCGACCGGCATTGGCGCGTTTATTCCTATTATTCCCTTCTTCTTTATGCAGGGCTTCGCTGCCATTATCGTTGCGGGAATTATCAGCTTAGTGGCGCACTTTGCCGTTGGCGCAGCCAAAACGCTGGTAACGGGCCGCTCGTGGTTCAATAGTGGCATGGAGATGACGATTGTGGGAGCGATAGAGGCGGTGATTACCTATGTGCTGGGCGCGAGTTTTAAAAGCATATAATGCCATCCGATCATGATATCAACCAACAGGCAAAACGCGATAAAAATCTTGCCTGTTGGTTGACCTTTTACTCTCCTACCGCTGGCGAATAATCCTCGAAGATGGGGCGGAACTCGTGAATTTTTGAGCCACCATTAGCGTTGGTATATCGCTCCAGGGAGACGCGGTACTGCACGCGGTCAGGGCGATAGTAGCGTTCCTGCATATAAACGGGCTCGCCGTTGGCGGTGTAGGAGATACGCTGAATCACGAGCAAGGCCGCTCCCGGTGCTATGTCCAGTAAAGCCGCTTTTTGCGTTGTTGCCGTCGTGGCTGTGATTTGAAAGGTGCCGGAAATGACCGGAATATGATAGCGCGTTTCCAGGATATGATAGATGGTCTCTTTGCTGAGATCGGCGTTCGCCAGCAGTTCTCCAAAGCGTAAAGGCAGCCAGGTTGTGTCGAAGGCTATCGGTCGATTATCAGCCAGGCGTACGCGGTCAATGCGCACAACTTCTGTGCCGCAGGCTATATGCAGCATGTTAGCAAGGGAAAGACGTGCTATTTCTCGCACTGTGGCTACTACGCGTGAAGATGGATTTTGCCCCGCCCGCTGCATATCTTCTACGAAATCGGTCAGGCGAACGAGCTCTTGCTCAATGCGCTTTTCTGCGACATAGGTTCCCTTGCCATGACGGCGGATCACCAGCCCCTCCCCCTCCAGTTCGTCGAGTGCCTGGCGCACGGTAATGCGGCTGACGCCATATTGGCGGATCAGTTCCGGCTCGGAGGGAAGCCGCCCGCCGGGTTGGTAGATACCCTGCTCGATATCATGTTGTAAGGCCAGTTTAAGCTGATGGTATAGGGGAACGGGGCCAGCATTCAGACGTTGATTTGCCACGTATTTCCTCCTCGCTTATCGAGGTTATAAACTTGTTATAACTTGTTATGTCGTCATATTGACTTTATTCTATACTCCATAGTATCATATTTATAGAGGAAGTTCCAGGACAGGGAAATGAGCAAGCGGGAGCGAGATCAGGGCAGCGGCCAGCCCTATCTTGTAATTCCGAACGACAACGCTCCCACGATGAATCGGGGAGCTACAGCTCAGTCGTTCGGAAAGGAAGGCCCCTACAAAGAATGATAGGACGCGAAAGGACTGGAGATGGCAAGAATTGAGCAATTTGTGGTTGAAGGCTTGGGGCATCAATCCTACTTTGTCGGCGATGACGAGAGCGGGACAGCCGCGATTGTTGATCCGCGCCGCGATGTTGCTGTATACCTGGAAGCGGCAAGCCGTGCAGGCATGCGTATTACGCATGTGCTGGAGACGCATGTTCACAACGATTACATTACCGGCTCGCGCGAGTTGGCGGCGAAAACAGGCGCAACTATCGTAGCGAGCGCAGCCGATCCGCTGGAGTATGAGTTTCTGCCTGTAGCTGAAGGCGACCATTTTACTGTGGGGCGTCTCTCCTTCAAAACGCTTGCCACGCCAGGACATACACCAGCGCACGTTAGCTATCTGCTCAATGAAACCGGAGAAGAGGCTCCAACGGCTCTTTTTAGTGGAGGAAGCCTGCTAGCTGCGAATGCGGGTCGTACTGATCTGCTGGGCGAAGGGATGATGCTCACGCTGACACGACAGCAGTACCAGACGTTGCGACGCCTGCTTGACACGTTGCCTGGACAGGTGCGCGTTTATCCAACGCATGGCGCAGGCTCATTCTGTATGTCAACCTCCGCTAATTCTGGCCGTACCACCACCATCGCGCAAGAGCGCCTGGTCAATCCCGCGGCTCTCGCGCCAAACGAGGAAGCGTTTGTGCAGCGGCAAATCGCGGGCTATTCTTCTTACCCGCGCTATTATGCCCACATGGGCTTTATCAATCGCAAAGGTCCGCGTATCCTGGGTGCCATGCCCACGCCGCCTCCCTTAGCGCCATTGGATGTGCTGCAGCGTATCTCTAATGGATTGCCGTTGATTGATGGCCGCAATCGGGATGCTTTTGCGCGCGAACATATCCCCGGTGCGCTCAATATTGAGCTGGATAGTTCGTTTGCGACGTATGTTGGCTGGCTGTTGCCTTTCAATGTGCCGCTACTGATCTTGATCGAGGACGAAGCAGGACGGCGCGAAGCGGTGGTGCAGTTGATGCGTATCGGCTTCGAACAGGTTGATGGCTATCTTGATGGAGGCATTGCGGCCTGGAAAGCGGCTGCGCTACCCACTACCAGCTTTGGCACAATGGATATCGAGGCACTGCATAAGTGCTGGTCGCAGCACGAGAAATTGACCATACTGGATGTACGCCGACCCGATGAGTGGCGCGAGGGACATATCCCCGGCGCGCTTCACGTCCAGCTTGGCGATCTGCCGCTACGTATGCGTGAACTACCGGACGATCAGACTATCGCAACGATTTGCCGCAGCGGCCATCGTGCGGAGATAGCGGCCAGCATGGTTGCGGCCACCGGACGCGAAGTCCTCTCGGTACGCGGTGGCATGGAAGACTGGCTAAAGCTGGAACTGCCTTCTGCTGCCGGTTTAGGATAGATAGCGTTTGAACCATTGTGTTGCTAAACGGGCGACCTCTTCAAGCGCGCCGCGTTCCTCGAACAGGTGAGTTGCGCCTGGAATGATCGCTAACCGCTTTGTTCCTCTCAGAGCAGCAAGGGCCTGACGATTGAGCTTTAAAACAAGGCTATCGTTGCCCCCGACGATTAAAAGGGTGGGAGATTGTACCCGCGCAAGAGCTTCTACGGCCATGTCGGGACGACCACCCCGCGAAACTACTGCGCGAATAGTCGCATCATCGGCAGCAGCTCTGAGGGCGGCAGCGGCCCCGGTGCTTGCTCCAAAATAGCCAAAAGCGAACTTGCGGGTCAATGGCTGGTTTTGCAGCCACCTGGTAACGAGAAGCAGGCGCTCAGTCAAAAGATCAATATCAAAGCGCGTTTCGTAGTTCTCATCTTCCTTGCGCGTGAGCAGGTCTACGAGCAGGGTAGCGATATCTGCTTGTTGCAAGATAGCCGCCACGAAGTTGTTTCTGGGGCTAAAGCGGCTACTCCCGCTGCCATGAGCGAAGACGACCAGCCCCTGAGCATGTTCGGGTACGACAAGAGAGCCTTCCAATAGAGCCGTATTTGTTGGAATCCCTACAATCTTCTCAGTATAAGCCGTTTGCATCGTTCTTGCTCCTTCTTTGCTGAAGCTGTGTTTACTGACAGGTTCCCAAACATACACCCCAACCATACGTTCTTGTCTGGATATTACGGTTATTGCACAAGAGCAACTATATAACTCACGATTCTTTCACAAAAAAGATGACATAAAGGAGGGTCATCCAACATAATGATTGTTGGATGACCCTTTGCCTTTTACCAACTCTTTTTATGCGTAAGTGGACTATACGCCAGTAATTACCAGGTCGAAAGCTCCAAAGCCAGGAACATATTTCCCAGGGAGTGAGGCGAGGAATTGTCGGTAGAGTAAGTGACCGGTGGAGTTCCACAGAAGTCGCAGAAGAGCATGGAGGCGTCGGAACTCGTTGCAGTGTCGCCCATATAACCGCCATGATCGTAACAGGGAGATTTAAAGATAACCTTATGGCCGCCGGTCATCCAGGCTGTATCGTTGCTGTTCAACACATTAGCGATGTCGCACTGGCTACCAAGCATCGTCCAGTCGGTTCCGTCATTGGCCTGCGGGTTCTGTCCCTTATTGATCAACTCCTGCATAAAAGGCATCAGTGTCTCGATCTGGCCGCCCTGGGTGCAACTGCTGCAATAGAAGAAGGCGTAAGCAGGCGGCGCGCCGTCATGAGGAGTTCCCATCGTGACAATATCCTGCACCAGCAGGAACGGAGGCAATGCAGGTTCAAAAGGCGTTGCGTAGAGCGCCCAGCGCGTGACGAGGCCGCCCATGCTGTGAGCTACTACCTGGACGTTCTGCCCGAACTGCGTGAAGTGATCCCAGATATACCAGGCCAACTCGCAAGATACGTGCCGGATATCCTCGTTATTCGTCCCATCGCTACTGCCACTGTCGTGGTAGCCGGTGCAGTTCGACGCCTCGCTTGCCAGATTCGCATTACAGTTGGTATCATGCGAATAAAATTGCAGCGAGGTCAACGTGCCACTCCAGCCCTTGCTTTTCAGGAAGCTTTTCGCGGAATTCCACTCTCCGCAGTCGGTGGAACTGGTGTTGCTAATGCCGTGAATGAACAGGACAGGGTAGGCGGTTGATGAGACATAGGAGGCGTTAATGGTGCTGGCAGCAGTGCTACGCGGGGGGGCGCTACGACCCAGACGCGCTAGCTTCTGCAACAGAATCTGATGGAGCTGAGCCGCAGTGTAATTAGGGTGCTGGTATGTTTTAGGATCGAGCGCGGGGGGCAAAGGTTTGCTGGTAGCTGGCTTGGTAGCCGCCTGTGTCGCCGTAGGACCGGAGCCGCTGCTAGCGGCAAAGGCTATGCCTGGAGAAGAGAAGGCTAGCAAGATTGCGACCAGGCCAAGAGAGGCAAAACATGCACATAGTCGTCGCAACAAGGGTTTTCTCCTATCTTTGCTACACGAGTAGCAAACTGATGAACAGAATAGATGAGTGTTACCTTGTTCCTGTCTGGATCAACTATTTATAGAATTGATATGAATGACGCTCAAATGATCGAGGTCCTCACTGAGCAAACGAAGAGTTGGCACCTATTGGCTGATAGGACATTGTCCTGCTTTTGGAACAAACTTTAGGGATAGTTGATCTGTGACAGATTTCGAAGCGTTGCATAGCGAGCTAGAGGTTGATTTGGCCTCAAAACTTCCGCGAAGGGTGATGCTGTGCTTTACGCCTCATCAATACTGTACCTGATAAAAAGAGGTATGTCAAGATGAAACAGGATAATCAGGGAAAAAATACTCCCAAAATAGTATATGATTTAATCGGCAATAGCAGACAGATAGTAGACATAAGCTTAGTTAGAGGTAGATGAGAGGGTAGGCTAAGAAAAGGCTTGTTGTAACCATTGTGCAACGCGATTTGCCTCTTCATGCTCCATGTTTTGAAAAAGCTGCAAACTTTCTGTTCCATATTGATATGCAAGAGTGAGGTTTCCTTGAAGGTAGGCTATGCGTGCAAGGCCAAATTTGCTCATTGCCATCAGTTCTTTTGCTTCCATTGCGTGAGCTTTCGCCAGAGCCTGTTCGAAGGCTTGGCATGCTTCATCTATTTTTTTCTGATCAAGATATAATTCGCCCCACTCACAGAGGGTTTCGCTAATTAACCAGTTGTATTTCATTTTGCAAGCGATCTCTAAACTTTCTTGGAGGTAGCGTGCTGCAGCCTGCTCATGATGGTGGGTGCGTTCCAGCATGCCCAGATTTTGCAGTACGCAACCCATTCTGAATGGATTGTTCATTTTGCGAGCGATATCCAGGCTTTGTTGGTAGAGCTTTTCTGCTGCGCTATAATGCTTGCGTTTAAATGCCACCATGCCTATATTCATTAAGAGCGCACTGCTTCTTTGCTGGTGTCCAATTTTTCGAGCATAGAGTAACCCCTCTTGAAGATAGATCTCTGCCTGTTCATAGTGTCCGTACCTCGTCTCAATAGAACCGAGATTTTGCAGCAGTGCGCTCATGATCTCCCAGTTTTTTACCTGGCGAGCGTAATGAAGCCCGGACTGATAGTATATATTTCCTTGTTGGTACTGTCCCTGACTGTCGGCGACTTCTCCCAGATTTTTGAACAGAATACTTATTCGCAATGGCTCATTTAATGCTTGCGCCAGGAGAAGTCCTTCTTGTAAGCACTGCTCAGCCTGTGGATATCTTCCCTGATTCAATAGCATCTCGCCCCAATAGGCCAGAAGCAGGCTCATCGTCTCGCGTTGGCCTACAGTGCGTGCCAGATTCAACCCTTCTTGATAAAACTGCTCTGCTTTCTCGTAATCGCCGCTCAGGTCGGCGATGCGTCCCAGATGAAGATATGTCACAGCCAGGTTAGTATTATCCTCTAATGCTATAGCTGCCTGTTGGGCTTGTGTGAGGTAGGTTTCCGCAATCGAGTAGGCTCCTCTGCTTTGTAGGAAAGGCACGAATGCATTTATTCCTTTAATCAGTTCTGTCCACAGTTGCTGATTGCAAGCGAGCTGAAAATCTGCCAGGATATTCTCTGTCTCCCGTTCAAGGGCTTCGTAGTTTTCCCTGTGTGTTTGCACAAAATTGACAAAGAAAATGACCATACGTTCCTCCGCTTGCCGATCAGTGTGGCGGAGCAGAGCGTAATGGGAAATGGTTTGGTGGATGGTGTAGCGTCCCTGCCCTCCGTTTTCGATCAGTCCGCTATCCAGTAGTGTGTCTAGAACCTCTCCTGCGACATTACAGACAGCGAGGGCTGCCTCTTCAGAAAATGTGTTTGGTTTGGCAGGAAAGACAGAGAGAGCCTGTAATGCGTGACTTGCCTGACGATCCATCTGCTTCTCGCTCACTTCAATAGCTGCCTGTAATGAGAGATGGGCCTCCGTATCAAGACTTGGAGAACGCTCCAGGGGGGATTGAAGCATGGTAAGTTGCAAGCGTTCTTCAACATTGTGCAGGCGGTCAATCGCCCTACGAACGCGCCGCCGCTGATAAATACTCGCCTGTATCTGCAAGTGTTTTCCCATAATAGTCAGGGCGAGCGGCAGACCTCCTACTAACCGGACAAGTTCTCTGGCTGCCTCCATTTCGCTGGTAATGACCCCTGGCGCCAGGGCATGGAGTAATTGGATGCTGTCTTCCTCGTTCAGTTCTGTGAGTGTAATGCTATTAGCGCCTCCAAAGTGGAAGGCGATTTCGCGGAAGCGCGTGGTAATGAGATGACTACAATTTGGCCCGCCAATTTTGAAAGCCAATGCATCTTCCGCCTTCCAGACATCATCGATGATAAGCAGCATGTGGCGCAGGCCAATCGCATCATGAATGGCCTGTTGCCAGCTATGGATAGTGGTAAGGCTGGCGGTTTCGTGCGATGGCATTCCTAGCAACGTTCCCCAGCGGCTAAGCAGCCCTACGAGATTAGGTCTGGGGCCAACGCCTATCCAGAGAATGCCATCGTAGTAGTTGCGTTGTATGGTGCGGTCATGGGCCAGCGTAATCGCCAGGGCTGTCTTGCCGACGCCATACATCCCCTGCAAAGCGAAGGCATCTCTGTGGGAGCACAACCACGACTTAACTTTATTCAGCATCTCCGCGCGCCCGACGAGCCCCGTTGTTAATGCCGGTAGAGGAGGGATCGAGGGGTCGTATATAAATGCGGCAGGAGTTGCATCTATGCTATCATCAGATCTAGCTTCCCTGGCAAACTCCTCTTTATTGGAATCGAAAAGCGCCAGGAGTTGCCTGATCGAGTAGGAACGGGGCGTGGCTATGCCGCGCTCCCAGCGACTAACCGTCAACGGCGTGGTCCCGATTTTCTGCGCCAGCTCTTGCTGCGTCAGACCATGCAGTGCCCGTTGGCGCTTGAGCCACTGGCTCCAGGACGTCTTGTCTTGCTTGCTCTCCATGAAGTGCTCCTTTTCCTTTGTTCTGCCATTGTGGCACCTTAGGCAGAACCGGTGAAGGATACAATCTATACTTAGCTACATAGGGGTTTATCATGAAATATCTGCAAATGATCGTTAAAAATGATGAATATAACCGGTCATTATATTTTACATCAGCAGATGATAAAATGCTCACTGAAGAGTAGACGCAGCGATTCAACTTTAATAAATTTGGGGCGGTTGCTCGTAGAAACTGTCTGCTTGACCGAGAAGCACGAGAGGTCTCTCATAAGTAGAGCTTCAGCGATGGCTTGAGAGGCTGAACGATAGCAAAAAACGTTTAATAATTCTCATGAGGTGAGTAAAGGAACTCCAAAAATAGAGCCCTTCGAAAGAAGGACTCCAGGGAGGCATATTTTAAAACGTGATTAGCGAGGCTTTTCGTCTGGTTGTTCTCTGATCGTGTTTACCAGGCAGGAAAAACCAGCGTATCATGCAAGACAAACAGCCTTGAGACCAAAACTAGCTGTCTTTCCCCAGCCTAACTGTACCGAATTTGTGGTCTGATCATTGACATCAGTAAAGGTAACCTGAGAGACATCATTCTGATCCCCTAAATCGGTGAAGCCACTGATAGGGTTTTCATTCAACTTAACGATACTACCGTTACTAAAATGAAAGAAGATGTCCCCTGTTGCATCCCTATTAGGAACATAGAAGAGAAAGTCGCAGAGGGTTGTTCCACCAGGCACGTTATATGTGACTGTGACGCACGTCCGACCCGGTGTTTTTGTGTTGAAAGTCCAGTTAATAGGGACACCATTCCCGTCGGTCGCACTGCCGATGGCACCTCCGCAAGTGATCGAAACCTGAGGAGCAACCAAAAAAGTGATAGAGCCAGCCAGAGAGTTGGCAGGGAGCATCTGCTGCTGGTTGTTCAAATGCTGAGCATGAGCTGCCGGGGTTCCTACGCTCAAAAACATGATTGGCAGCAGTGCCATTACAAGGATAGCCAGAGAACGTCTTCTGAGTAAATTTGTTGACATATTGAATAGCCTTTCTGTGGAAACTACTTGGCATAAAGGCGATGGGATCTTGCCAATGATCCCGTGAATAAATTGCCTCCTAACCTATTACCTATCACTGCGTAATATGCTTTTTAAGCATACCTTCTTTTGTTGAGTATTGTCATAATATCTCCTGATCTTTTTGTGATCTTTCTCTAATCTTTTTTGTATCACTTGCACTAAAGTAGCTATCGCTGCTGTAATAACTGATGAGTAATGACTATCTCACACCCTCATCCCGAGTGTCTTACACAAAAATGCCAGCACATCGCTTTCTTCCTCGATCATCTTCGATGTGGGTTTGCCCATGCCGTGTCCGGCTTTCATCTCGACCCATAACAGGATAGGATTTGACCCTTTTTGGGCAGCCTGGAGGGTGGCGGCGAATTTCATGGAGTGGGCCGGCACGACCCGATCATCGGTGTCCGCCGTTAAGATCAGCGTCGGTGGATATTCGACTCCTTCCTTAACATTGTGCAGAGGCGAGTAGGCGTGGAGGAACTTGAAATGCTCAGGATTGTGCTCGGCATCGCCGTACTCGGGTATCCAGTAGCGCCCGACGGTAAATCTATGGTAGCGTAACATATCGATGACGGGGACGCCGCAGACCACCGCTCCATAGAGATCGGGCCTCTGGACCATACAGGCAGCTACCAGCAGACCGCCGTTGCTCCTGCCATTAATTGCCAGCCGCGCCTTGTTGGTATACTTGTTGGCGATCAGCCATTCGGCGGCAGCGATGAAATCATCGAAAACATTCTGCTTTTTCTCCAGCATGCCGGCCTGGTGCCACTCTTCGCCATATTCGTTGCCGCCGCGCAGATTGGCAACGGCGTAGATACCGCCCATTTCTATCCATAGCAGCGGCGGGATGCTAAAGGATGGGGTCAGGCTGATATTGAAGCCGCCATAGCCATAGAGCAAGGTGGGATTGTTGCCATCAAGGGGCAGGTCTTTGCGATGGGTCAGGAACATGGGAACGCGGGTGCCATCCTGGGAGGCGTAGAAGACCTGCGTTGTCTGGTAAGTATCGGTGCTGAATTTGATCTCAGAGCCATGCAGCAGTGAGAGTGTGCCACTGCTAAAATCGTAGCGATAAATGCTGGGCGGATAGAGATACGAAGTAAAATTGATGAATAGTTCTGTATCATCTGGCCCGCCTGACATCTCTATGATCGAACCCGGCGCGGGCAGTTCAATCTCGCGCGCAAAACTGCCATCGGTATGGTAAAGCCTGAGCCGGTGTGAGGCGTCATGCATATATTGCACCACAAATTGATGGTTTACTCTCTCTACCAGGGCAATCACGTCTTCTTGCTCGGGAACAAGGACGCGCCAGTTTGCCGGTTCAGGATGAACAATATCGATAGCAATAATGCGACCGTGTGGGGCGTCCAGGGTGGTATGGAAATAGAAGGTCGTGCCATCGTTATCGATAAAATCGTAGTGCGCATCCGCCAGATCACAGGAACGCGGAGCATTGCTCCATGCTCACGTCCCTCTTCGGCCTTCTGGTAAACACTCAACGGTGATTCGGATAGCGTCGTTCCCTGATTCTTTAGCAAGCTTATCGATCATCTTCTGAATCGTAGCTGCATCCTCTTTGATATTAGGTCCTTCATACACCAGCGTTTTTTTGCTTCCATCTAAGGAAAGTGTGATTTTCCGTTTCCGAGAATCGAGCCAGGCTTTAATTGCTGTAGCAACAACGGAAGAAGAGAGTAATGCGCTACCAACAACTGTGATAACTTGTTCAACGCCTGGACGAGGGATTCCGGCCCTTCCAGTCCCGCTATCGTAGAATTCTACATCATGGTTAGGAAGTTCGTGGTAAAACTGAGGATCAATCCCGTAAAGCGTGTCATGCCCTCTTGTGCTGTAGCTATACTTAAAGCGAACGTTTTTCCCCATATTGCTTTACCTCGCTTAATGCAGAATTTTACGATAATAGTGATATTTGTCTATGTGGCACTTAAAATATACCATGCATTAGCGAGATAAACAAGCTTTTGCTTCATTGCATCAAGATACTGGCGCGTTAGAGCATTTTGCGCCTGAGCCCAGGCGCGCGTTTCTTCGGATCTTGCATCCTCCAGCCAGCGATAAGGGTCAGCAACGCTGATACCGTGATAATCCTCGACGACATTGTCGCGGCGCGTGGTTAGTCTATTCAATTGATCTACCTCATCGTCAAATATTCTTCAAAGTGCGTACGAAATTAATGATGATAGCCTGTACCTCATCAAGATGTCCCTGGAAAAAGTGGTCGGCTCCGGGGACGGCGACCATGCTTTTAGGGGCAGGCAACTGTTCAAACCATTTGCGCGCCAGCTCATACGGAGCCAGTTCATCGTCTGTGCCGTGGATGAACAGTTTAGGCTTATGGCAGCCTTGAAGGGTCTCCAGATCAAACATGCGAGCGGGAACGCCAAGACCGATCATAGCCTGGACGCGATCATCGACAGCCGCGACCCTTAGCCCGACGTAAGAGCCGAAGGAGAAGCCGCCGAGGATCACAGGTACGCTGGGGTAGTGACGGCTTAGAAACTCCAACGAGTAACGCACATCATCCATCTCTCCGCGCCCCTCATCATATGTACCGCTGCTATGGCCGACGCCGCGAAAATTGAAGCGCAGTGTCGGAATATTCATGGATTGCAGCGTTTGTGCGACCTTAAAGACAACCTTATTATGCATCGTTCCTCCGTAGAGTGGATGCGGGTGACAGACAAGGCCAGCGTATCGGGGCTGTGAACCCTCCTCTTCCGGCTTGAGAATCCCCTCCAGGTGCCCCTGGGGGGTAGGTATATTGATGTGCAATACACGATTGCTTCCCATGATGTTCTTCCTGTTCTTATTCCTCTACGGATTGGCTATGCTGCTACTTTTATACTATGGCTGTCACATAATTAAGATACTATCACATTTTGTAAGGAAAAGTTATCTATTCGTGAGAGGGCGCTTGATTGAAAAAACGGTGATCAATGGATATGATTTATAAGAGATGGCGTTAGCTGTACATCTATTCCCGTTCGAAAAACGTGTCTTGACATAGAGCGATAAACCAAAGCATAATCAATGCTATATCACCGGTTGTACGTTATGTTACGTAACCCTATGACATTGGGGCAGGGGCAAGCCCGGTCCCTACCGTAGCCTGTAGGGGCAGGGCTTGCCCCTGCCCTGCTAGCGAAGGACTCATTATGGAAACATATGGATTGCATCAGTATCCCGGGCGGCTCTTTATTGTGGAGGGGGTCGATGGCTCTGGCAAAAGCACGCAGATCGCCCTGCTGCGCCAATGGCTGATTAGCGAAGGCTACACGGTATTTTTCAGCGAGTGGAACTCCTCTCCTCTCGTTAAGAAGACGACCAGCCGGGGTAAGAAAAAACAACTGCTGACTCCCACTACTTTCAGCCTGATCCATGCCACCGACTTTGCTGATCGTACCGAGCACGATATTATTCCCCCCTTAAAGGCCGGAGCTATCGTCCTGGCGGACCGCTACATCTATACAGCGTTTGCCCGTGACGCTGCTCGTGGCGTTGATCGCCAATGGGTGCGCGAGCTCTATCAGTTTGCGGTCAAACCAACGATGGCCTTCTACTTCCGCGTCCCGCTGGATGTTTCGTTGAGCCGCATTCTCACCGGTCGCAGCGAACTCAAGTATTATGAATCGGGCATGGACCTCGGGCTCAGCCATGATCCTCATGAGAGCTTCAAGCTCTTTCAGCAGCGTATCGTGGACGAGTACGAGTCGATGATCGACGAATGGGGATTGACGGTGATGGATGCGACCCTGCCGATTCAGGAGCAGCAGCGCCGCATGCGCCAGCTCGTGCGCCCTCATCTGCATGGTGTGCGCCGCCTGAACTCAACACATCACGATTTCACTCAGGCTGTATGATGTATCTCCATCGGCATGATTGTGGGGGAAGCGATGACGAAACTAGAATTTTATGGCATTGACGCTATTGGCTTGCAAGAACGTGACGAAGTGTTGCCGGGTCGTTTGATTGTAATTGAAGGGACCGACGGCGTTGGCCGTTCAACGCAATTGAATCTTTTGCGCCCGTGGCTCGAAAGTATTGGTTACGCCGTGATTGAAACCGAGATGACCGGCTCCGTTCTGATCGGCAATGGCCTCAAGCGAGCCAAAGAGGGGAATACACTCGGCCCTGTTACATTGAATTTATTCTATGCCACCGATTTCGTAGACCGTTTTGAGAGCGAGGTCCTGCCCGCATTACGCGCGGGTTTTATTGTGCTGACCGACCGTTACATCTACTCGCTGATAGCGCGCGCGCTGGTGCGTGACGCTGATCCACAATGGCTAAAATCCACGTATGGGCTGGCGTTGAAGCCAGACGCCATCTTTTACCTGAAAATTGGCCTGAAGGAGCTCATTCCTCGCGTCCTGCAACGCGGCGGCTTCGACTATTGGGAGTCAGGCATGGATTTACGTCTGGGGGCCGATCTCTACGAGAGTTTTGTGAATTACCAGACGCGCCTGCTCGCCGAATTTGAGAAGATGATTGAGCCGTACGAATTTCAGGTGATTGATGCGACCCTGCCGGTTGAGCAGATCACGGAGCTCCTCAAGCGAAAAATCCTGCCCCTCTTGCCACAGGGATAGGATGTGGTCGAGCTCACAAGGGGTAGGGCACCTTATGACTGACCTCACCCTACTTTTTTGGTACGGTAAGTGCAAAGCGAGGGATACACCGGGGCGAATGAGTAAGTGGTACCAGATACACTATGTCCCTTGTCGAATGTTCAGCCTCGTGCTATACTCTTTAAAAGAGCATGTTTTTGTAACCCACGGTTGTAGTTATGCTTCAGTATGGGTTTGAGATGCCGCCGATGGTGTCGCCGCTGAAGATCGCTGCAAATGCCTGGGTAAAGGAGGTGAGGGACATGGACGCTGGCCCTAGTCATAGTAGGTATGTGATGAAAACGTGCCTGCTTTCTGGATTGTTCTTCTCCTCATCGGGTATGGGTGCCTCTTCCTGATATTGATGCAGCTTCGGTGCATTGCGTGCCTTGAAACGTTTCGCGTTCCAACGCGCTGCCGCGTCTCCCACGATCAATCGGGGAGCGAGGGGGCAACCGCAAGGGATTGCCCCTACGGAACGCGGAATCGAAGTGCCACCACCTTGCTCGATGAGTGTGCGTTACCCCATAAGCACGATAACGTCGAGTAAGAACACCCCGTTCGCCAGTGATCCTTTCCTGCGTCTAGCAGCGTCCCCTGCGTAAATTTGCATCAGTAGCGAGATGCATCTGTCCTTATAGGATTCTGCATTTTGCTATAATGCAATGCGTCTTGTAACGGCGGTTACGCAGATGGACGGTTTTTTCCACTTATGCACATGTTTTGTGGATAAGTGCGTGGATTACTCTACTTAGAAAGGTGGTGTACCTATGATCTTCTTGAGCGCGTTGCTCCGCCGGAGCGTTTATGACAACGAGAATCGCCGCATCGGCACCCTGAAGGATGTTTGCGTCGAGCTGAACGAGATTTTTCCTGTAGTGACCGCGCTTGTAGTGCAGCCTTCACTAAGCTCTAATAGCCTGTTTATTCCCTGGTTTCAGGTGCATAGTATAGAAGAGCCACAAATTCATCTTACGGTAAGTCAGTCGCAAATTGCTTCTTATGAGCCTCATGATGATGAGTTATTACTAAAACGTGATATTCTTGATACGCAGATTGTTGATACGCAGGGGTTTCGGGTGGTAAAGGTCAATGATCTCAAGCTGGCTCAAATTAAAAAGACAGCTCGACTGGTAGGCGTTGATATTGGTACGAGCGGGCTGCTGCGCCGTCTCGGCTGGCTGCCTGTGGTTGAAGCGGTGAGCCGTGTGACGCCGCTGCGGGTGCCAGAAAGGATCATTACCTGGAATTATGTCGAGCCGGTGCGCATGGTACGAACCACGGGTCAGTTAGCGCCTGCTATGGCGGGTGCTGCGGTTGCTGGCGGGGGCATAGTACCACAGGTGCAGCTCAACGTGAGTCATACCAAACTGGCCGATCTACACCCTGCCGATATCGCTGATATTCTGGAGCAGCTCGACGTTGAAGAGGCCGGGGCTATGCTGGAGCGGCTTGACACAGAGACGGCGGCGGATGCCTTCAACGAAATTGAGCATCCGCTCCAATCTGAGCTGCTCAACGAGCTTGAGCCCGAACGCGCCTCCGAGCTGCTTGAGCAGCTCGCGCCCGACGATGCCGCCGATATTCTGGCCGAAATTCCGCGTACGCAGGCTGAGCAACTGCTCAATCTGATGCCCGTGGAAGAGTCGCGGCCTATTCGCGAGCTCTTGCGTTACGGCGCGGAGACTGCCGGTGGCATTATGACCACTGAAGTGCTGGCGCTGCCACAGGATGCGACGGTCGAGGATGCTCTGACTTACCTGCGCCAGCATTCCGCCCACCTGGAGATGATCTACTACCTCTACATCATCGACGAGGAACGTCACCTGATGGGGGTAGTCTCGCTGCGCCAACTGGTAACGGCTGAACCAGCAACCCGTCTGGGCGATCTGATGGACAGGGATGTGATTACGGTGCGCAGCGATGCCGACCAGGAAGAAGTTGCTCGCATTATTGCCCGCTACGACCTGCTGGGCGCGCCGGTTGTTGACGCTGACAACCGCCTGGTGGGGCTGGTGACGGTTGATGACGTGATTGATGTCATTCATGAAGAGCAGGCGGAAGATTTCTCGGAAATTGCCGGAGCCGATGTCGAGGAGGCCGAAGAAAAGGAAGGCTTCTCCTTTCGAACTACCATGCAGCGTTCCGCCTGGCTCTGGGTTAACGTCCTGGCCGGTTTTATTCTGGCTCTGGTCATCTATCAGGTTTTTGGCCCGGTACTTTCTGCCAATACCGCCCTGGTCCAGCTAGTTGGCGTCGTCCCCGGCTTGCACTCTCGGCTGGCTTTAAACGGCATGATCAGTCTGATGCCAATGTTGCTGCTGACCAGTGGCAGCGCGGGCGGGCAATCGCTGGGCATTATGGGCTGGCGTTTGCGCACCCGTCACGGGCGAGATTTCTGGCAAGGCTTCTTCCATGAGCTACGACTGGGCACCGTGGGCGGCATCCTCACCAGCATTCTGGTGGGAGTACTCGTCTGGCTGCTATTCCGCTCGGGGCTGTTGAGCGTGGCAATCGGGCTGGCATTCGGTCTGACCCTGCTCATAGCCTCGATCTGCGGACTGGTGTTGCCGCATCTCTTGCAGGGGTTGCGCTTGCGTGGCAGCCTGATAACCGCGCCATTGCTCGACCCTGTGATTGCAGTTGTCAGCCTGAGCGTCTTCTTCGCCATAACGCTGTTGCTGGTCGGTCGTCTGGGGGTATAGCGTTCCGGCCCTTCTGGCTTTGTGCGTGCTGGAAAGGGCGGCGCTTGCAATGAATTTTCCATATATTGCAAAGTTTCGTCAAAAAAGGCCGATCAAAGTATTGACGAAGGTTCGCGATTGGTATATACTGCATATGTTCGCAGGACGAACAGCGTCTTCCTCGATAGCTCAACGGTAGAGCGGCCGGCTGTTAACCGGTAGGTTACAGGTTCGAATCCTGTTCGAGGAGCCGGAATCGCTCAGGAATTAGCTTCCTGGGCGGTTTTTTATGGATTTTAGATGGAATGTTCTAGCATGTTATTTCCAAGTATGTGTATCGTGCTAAGGATGGTGATGTGATTTGACCGGCAAGCAGCCTGTGAACTACCAGCGACTCTTCAAGGGGCTGCTCGAAGCTGTTCCCATGCCAGCGTTTGTCATTGATCGTTCCTTGAACGTGATTTATTATAATCAGTTTGCGCAGCTTTCAGACGATCTGGTAGGTGCTGATAAGCCTCTCACATTTGATCAGGCCGTGCGCGATCCCGCCATTGTACAGCTTGCGCGCGAGAGCATTGAGTTCGGAGAAGCGCGCAATGGGCTGTATGATCGCGGCGGACCGGAGCATCTCTGGTATGTGCGCGTCGTTCCCCTTGCCCAGACGGAGGTCAACGCACCGAAAAAATCCTCCACGTACCAGTATTTTGCCGTCATGATGGAAGATATGGCTGAGCCTCGCCTGGAACGGGTGCAGCGCGACTTCATTGCCAACATCTCACACGAGTTGCGCACTCCCCTGACCTCCGTGCGGCTGATGGCTGAGACGCTGGAGGACGTGATTGATACAGACCCCGATAAGGCTCAAGAATTTGTGGAGAAGATCGAGAACGAGGTACAGTATCTCTCCGATCTGGTCTCGGAACTGCTGGAGCTTTCGCGGATCGAGTCGGGCCAGCTTCCCATGACCATCGAACCTGTAGCGGCGGAACGGCTGGTGCGCGAAGTGATGGCGCGGATGCTGCCTCTGGCTCAACGTCACCGCGTCGGGCTGGCGACCGATATTCAGGATGGACAGGTCATGGTTCCTGTCGATAGCAAGCAGATAGCACGCGTGCTCTTAAACCTGGTGCATAATGCCATCAAGTTTACCCCTTCCGGCGGCACAATCATCATCGGGACCGCGCTCCAGGCGGAGCAGCAGGTCCAGAGCTTTTTTGTGCGCGATACCGGCATTGGCATCAATGAGCGTGATCTGGCGCGCATCTTTGAACGCTTCTATAAAACGGACCGCGCGCGCTCCAAAGCTGACCATATTGGTCCGGTGAAGGGCGGAACAGGCCTGGGATTGGCGATTGCCCGACAGGTGGTGCAGGCGCACGGCGGTCGCATTATGGCCGAGAGCATTGTCGGCCAGGGCAGCACCTTTACTTTTACCCTCCCTCTGGCGAACCCCACAGAGTAAGTGAAGCAAATATCTCCCTGCGAACGTGTAAACAACAGCGTTGAACGTACCGCGACGCAGGAGCTGGCTTTCAACGGCTTTATTGCCCGTTTTTCATTGACCCACAGTAGTGAATAGCATTACAATGGTAATGTAGTTGTAGAAGTGGAGAGGGTGCCACTTCCTGTCGTTTTTCTTTTTTTTCAGTATCCTCAAGCGGATCGTGATAGCTATCAGCTCCCGCAGCCCCTCTTGAGGAGAAGCATAGCATAACACTCGAAGATGTCAAGAGAAAATGCACTAGGAGGATCGATGCGTATTCGCAAAGCTGTTTTGCCGGTAGCGGGCCTGGGTACCCGTATGTTGCCAGCCACCAAAGTCGTACCCAAAGAACTGCTGCCCATTGTCGATAAGCCAATCTTGCAATATATCGTGGAGGAGGCCGTTGCGGCAGGAATAGAGGAAATTATTTTTGTGATCAGTCGCAGCAAACGCGCTATCGAGGATCATTTTGATAGTTTTCCTGAGCTGGAGCAAACGTTACAGCAAAGGAAAAAGCTGAAGGAATTAGAGGACCTGCGCAAGCTTCAGTCAATGGCAAGCTACGCGACCGTGCGACAGATCGAGCCGTTGGGGCTGGGACACGCAGTTTTATGCGCGAAAAATCTGGTGGGAGACGAGCCGTTTGCGGTGATGCTGGGCGATGAATTTATGGCGAAAGAAACTCCCTGCCTGCCACGCCTGATGGAGGTGTACGAACAGTATAACGGCTCTGTCCTGACACTTTTTAGTGTATCAGAGGACGAAGTTTCTTCCTATGGCATTGTGGCGGTGAAAGAGCTTGTCCCCGAGGTATTTCAAGTATCGAACCTGGTTGAGAAGCCGTCGCCCGAAGAAGCCCCTTCCGATCTGGCAATTGCCGGGCGTTATATCCTGACGCCAGATATTTTTGCACTGATCGAGAAAACTCCGAAAGGTCGCGGAGGGGAGATTCAGCTCACGGACGCGATTGAGATGCAGGCTCAGGCCGGTCATTGCTACGGCATCCATTTTACCGGTAAACGCTATGATACGGGCACTCCTCTTGGTCTGCTCACCACTTCTATCGCCCACGCCCTGCAACGTCCCAATATCGCTCCCGCGCTCCGTAAATACCTGCGCGAGGCGCTCAAAGAAGAATAACCTGTGGGGACAACCGGTAGGGGCAGGGCTTGCCCCTGCCCGGTGTGCTGACAATGTTGCCGTAGGGGCAGTACCTTGCGCCTGCCCTGTGTCTACCTGCGATGCCGACAACGTGCCGTAGGGCAACTGCGAGGGATAGCCCTATGGCACGCAACGGATAAGGTTATATGTATTTACATGCTCGCGGCTGGGATGATGACCGTGCCATCTGTCCCGCAACCGGAGATGTGTAGCTGGTTGTTGCTCAGTACAACGCCGTTACAGGTATAGTTCTTTGTCGCTCCTATCTGATGTGGGACAACGAAATTCTGTACCGCATCGCTAATAACGCAGTTGCTCCCTTGTTTCTCGATAGTGAATGTGCGCACGGTGGTGGTATCAATACCGCCCACGCGATAGATGAGCGAGGCTGATTGGCATTGCTGGTATGCTTTGATGAAGCAGTCAGCCGCCTTTGTCGAAAGCCCTGCATCTTGCAATGTTCCACGCGGACTGACATTGATCGAGCCACAGTTTTGTCCGGTCAATGATGGCGTCGTTGGGGTTGAACCCGTTGTTGCTGTTGGGGTCGTCCCGCTGGCAGTTCCTCCGCTTCCTTGATTGGAACCACAGGCAGCTAATCCAATCCCCAGAATGATAGCCAGCAGCACGCAACTCACTACAGACCGTCTGAGCGCAGCTAGACGCGACAGCGGCGTTGGCGGTCTGAATAGCAAGTTGCTGAAGAGAAAACATGATGGTGAAACTTTACGGCCCATTGATTACTCCTTTCCTGGCGCGTGTTTCTACTAGAGAAGACGTACAGGACAGCCAAAAGTTCCCTGGCTTGTTTTTCGGGTGCGCACACGCTATAGTATGGCTGAACAGATTCCGCAATTTCGAGGCCGAAAAAGAACGCCCTAGAGAGATGTCGCTGGATTGCGACTTGAAGGAGAATCACATTGACACAGGTTATCCTTACATTGCATTCGTATAATGTCTATCTAGTCATAACCGCCGCCACGATTGCTTTCGTATGGGGCTTCATCCTCTTTTTTACGAAGCGCACGATGAATCCATCCTGGCGCATAGCTCTGATTGTGACGGCGGTGCTGGCCCTCATACAGGGATTGCTCGGTATCATCATGGTTATTATGGGGCTGAAGCCTGGTACAGGTACCGGTATCTATTATTTACATTATGTCTATGGAGGAATAGCGGCGCTGGGTCTGCCCATCGCAGTGACCTATGCGACAAGTGGCAAAAATCCGCGCCGAGACGTGCTGATCTTCAGTCTCGCGGCTCTAATTGTGGCGGCTGTGGCGGTGCGGGCCTGGATGACCGGTCCGGTTGTACATTAGTTTGGGGGAATCATGCGAGCTTCTTTTATCCATATCGCCGATACGCACCTGGGTTACGAACAATATGGCGTACGTGAGCGTTTCAACGACTTCAGTCGCAGCTTCTGGGATATCACGGAGGAAGCCATCGCCCGCAACATCGATTTTATGGTTATCGCGGGCGATTTATTTAACAAACGTGCTATCGATGCCCTGACGCTCATTCATGCCATTGAAGGATTAAAGAAGCTCAAAGAACGCAATATTCCGGTAATTGCGATAGAGGGGAACCATGACCGCAGCTACTATCGCGATGGAGTGTCGTGGTTGCAGTTTTTATGCCATCAAGGCTATTTAATTTTGCTTGCCCCGGTGATGCAAGATGGCGCGCCCGTGCTTGAGCCGTGGCGGGAAGAGAATATGCAGGGAGCGTATGTCGATCTGATGGATGGTCGGTTGCGCGTTTATGGTCTGCCCTGGCAGGGGGCCGCGACGGCCCGCAGCCTTGAAGGATTGGCTCAGGCGTTAGCGGCCACAAGGTCCGAAGAAGATCGCTGCGGCATCGAATATCGGCTGGTCACGATGCATACGGGCGTGGATGGCATCGTGGGGCGCATTCAGGGCTTGCCCACAATGGCCCAGTTCCAGCCGTTGCGTCAACATATCGATTACCTGGCGCTGGGCCACGTCCATAAGCCCTACGCCTTCGATGGCTGGATGTACAATCCAGGTTCAACCGAAACCTGTAGCGTGGAGGAGGTGCAGTGGGATGATCGTGGCTACTACTACGTCGAGATCGATACCGAAGAGCCGGAGCGTATTATCGATATCGCCAGGCACGAGCGCGTTCATCATGCCGAGCACATCAAAAGCAAGCGCCGCCCTTTTGTGCGCTATGACCTGCGCGTCGATGGACTCAACGAGCCAGATGCCATATACGCTCGCCTGGAAGATTACTGTCGGCGCGAGGGAATGCGTTATCAGGAGATCGATGCCGAGCCGGTTGTGCAGGTGCAGCTCAATGGCAAAATGAGCTTTGATGCCGGTTCGCTGGATATCGCGCGGATGGAAGAGATGCTGCGCGATCATTTTCGGGCGTTACATGTGCGCGTCGATAACCATACCAGCGACCAGGACTACGTCCCCGACGATGGTGATATTGATGGCCGCGACCGCGCGCTCTGGCAAGAGCTGGAGCGCCGCATCTTTGAAGAACTGATCGGGCGCGATAATCGTTACCTGCCTGCTAAAGAACAGTGGAGTTCGGTCCTGACCGAACTCAAACGCAAAGCCCTCGAACGTGACGATCCGGCGGAAATCGCCCAATACTTGCGCGAGAGACGGGCCGCACTGTTAGAATCGTCGTAATGGTGCTTGTAGATCTATGTAACTGTCTTACCAATCTCTAACTTTTAAGGGTTAAACTATCCTTGTCAAGCACAAAAGGGTCATGATGAACCATGAAACTTTTTGTCAGTCGAAAAGCAAAAGGGCAGTATAATCCTGTCGAAGAAAAAGCCTGACCGGCTCTTTCTTCTTGTCTGGTATATGTTTTCTAACGGGACTTTTGCGTCTATCCCAGGATCTCCAGTGCTGCACGCGTTAGCATCTCAACCCCAACGGGCAATGCGTCCTCGTCAATATTGAAGCGGGGGTGATGATGCGGGAACTTCGCTCCCTTCTCAGGATTGTGCGCGCCGACGATAAAGTAGCAGCCAGGAGCCGATTGCAGGAAATAGGCCATATCGTCGCTACCGGTCGTCATTACTTCCTCGCCATCGTCCACCTTGTTCTCGCCCACCGTCGCAATGGCCGCTTTGCGTACCAGTTCCGTCACCCTGGAATCGTTCGTGCAGGGAGGACAGCCGCCGGTCGCATCCATTTCACACGAGCCGCCCATCGCGGTCGCAACGCCGTTTGCTACTTCCTGAATGCGCCGCAGCAGGAATTCGCGATGCTCCGTAGTAAAGGCGCGCATGGTTCCCTGCATTACCGCCGTTTCGGGGATGATATTGAAAGCCGTACCCGCGTGAATGGTGCCGATAGTGATGACTGCCGGGCTGAACGGCGAAGTGTGGCGGCTGATCAATGTCTGTAACGCGGTCGTGATATAGGCGGCGATCACGATGGGGTCAATCGAGCCTTCCGGCATAGCCGCGTGTCCGCCTTTGCCTCTAACCGTGAGCGTAAACCTGTCCGCGCTGGCAAAAACAGTGCCGGAACGCACGCCGACGCGTCCAAGTTCGTAGTTACTGATCAGGTGCAGCCCAATGACGTGATCAACCCCCGCCATCGCTCCCTCATCAACCATTGGTTTAGCGCCACCGACATTTTCCTCGGCGGGCTGAAAAATAAATTTGATGTTGCCTTTAAGGGCCGCTTTACGTTTGCTCAAAATATCAGCCACAGCCAGCGCAATGGCGGTATGCCCATCATGACCGCAGGCGTGCATTTTTCCGTCAACTTGAGAGCGATATTCGATCTCATTGAGCTCATGAATTGGTAACGCGTCCATGTCTGCGCGGATCGCCACTGTTTTGGCGTTGCCCTCGCCCCCTTCGCCACGCAGCAGACCCACCACTCCCGTTTTGGCGACATTTGTCTGTACTTCCAGTCCAAGAGCGCGCAGCCGCTGGGCTACGATGCCGGAGGTGCGTATCTCTTCGAAGGCAAGCTCTGGATGCTCGTGGAAATCGCGGCGCGTCGCCACCAGATCAGGTACAAGTTCGTCAATCTCAGATTTCAAGCGGTCAGCAGGTACAGACATAGCTCCTCCTAAATAAAAAGCAAGCTGGATGTGTTACGAAATATATGAACGCAAGAATCGGATAGCTTCTATAGCCATCAGGTTTTATCATAGTACCATAAATAAATGCAGGTTTGCTGATAACCCGGCAACTGTGCAGCCTCTGTTATATGCAAGGAGATGGAACGATGTACGAAGAACAATGCTGGCAGGCTGTTCTCAGCAGAGACGCTCGATCCGATGGCACGTTTGTGTATGCCGTGCGTTCCACCGGTATCTACTGCAATCCCTCCTGCCCCTCCAGAAAACCACGCCGAGAGCAGGTTGCTTTCTTCACGCTTCCGCAAGCGGCTGAGCAGGCCGGTTTCCGCCCCTGCCGGCGCTGTAGCCCGCGCGAAACTGTTACCGGTGAGCCGCATGTGCTGCTGGTGCAACACGCCTGCGCTTATATCGAAAAGTATTGCGAAGAAGCGCTCTCGCTCACAACATTGAGTGAGGCAATGAATATGAGCCCGTTTCACTTGCAGCGCGTATTCAAGCGCGTGACGGGCATTACCCCTTACCAGTATATCGAGACGTGCCGCCTGAAACGGCTCAAGGAGCGGTTAAAAGAAGGAGAAGCTGTGACGACGGCGATGTATGACGCGGGCTATGGCTCCAGCAGCCGCCTCTACGAGCGAGCCCGCTTAGGAATGACACCAACAACCTACCGCAAAGGAGGTCAGGGAATGAATATTCACTATAGCATCACGAACAGCGCATTGGGTCGCTTACTGGTTGCCGCTACTGAGAAGGGGATCTGTTCCGTCTGTCTGGGTGATGCCGATGCAATTCTTGAAGCTGCGTTGGTAAGCGAGTATCCTGCTGCGACGATTGAACGCGATGATGGAGAGATGAGCGAGTGGGTAGAGATGCTGGTACGTTATCTGGATGGACAACAGCCGGACCTGAATTTGCCGCTTGATGTGCAGGCTACAGCCTTCGAATGGCGTGTCTGGACGGCTCTCCAGGCCATACCATATGGGGAGACGCGCTCGTATAGCGAAATTGCTCAGGCGATTGGCAATCCCAAAGGGGTTCGAGCTGTAGCCAACGCCTGCGCCAGTAATCCAGTTGCTTTGATCGTACCGTGCCATCGTGTGGTACGCAACAACGGTGATATCGGCGGCTATCGCTGGGGCATGGAACGCAAACAGAGTCTTTTGCGTCAGGAGCAGGGGAGCCAAGTTACGCCAGGAAAACCATCTTGGCTGTAGCAACCAACCTGATTTCCTGCTATCCTTGCAGCATAGAATTATGTCTACCTCAGAAGAAATAGCTTCTATCCAGGTTAGCAGCACGAAAGAAACGCATCGGATCGTCATGAAAGAAACGTATCAAACTGGGCTTACGGAAAAACAAGAACAATCGACCGACTTCAATGAAAAAGTATCCACGCCTGCGTCCTTGCCTCAGAAGTCTCATCCTGTATGGATAGCGTTGGCAATCGTATCCCTCTACCTGATCTGGGGTTCGACCTATCTGGGGATGCGGTTGGCATTGGAAAGCTTCCCTTCATTTATGATGTCGGGCATACGCTTTTTGGTGGCGGGTGGCATCATGTACCTCGTTTTGCGCATACGAGGTATCGTTGCTCCCACCCGCCATCAGTGGCTGGGTTCGGCTGGCTACCTTTTGCGCACGGTGCGTCCCGCCCTTGCCACGAGTTATGCCTATGTCAATCCTATGGTTGCTGTGATTCTGGGAGCGGTTTGGGCTGGAGAGCATATCACCATCATAGGGATACTGGCGATGTTCGTGATTCTGACCGGTGTGGGGCTCGTCTCGCTGGTGCGCGGGGAAGTAAGGGATGGTGGGTGACATAGTGCTTGAGCAAAGAATGGAGGGCAGCGACGATCTGTTGCCCTCCACTCACGTTCGTCAATCTTACAGATCGCCAGATTTCGCTCTGGTATAGCGGTCAGACAATTCATCTTTAGTGCGGTTATACAAATCGCGCCCCTGTACCATTGCTTCGTTAGCGCGAGCGCGAAGTTCATCACCAAAGTTGCCTGAACGGAGCAAAATACCCTGTTCTGCCAGTTGCGCCCGCGTCGCTTCGCCCGTCTGTGGAGCGAAAAGCAGTCCGATAAGGACGCCCAGTCCGAGTCCTAGCAGTAAGCCTGTAAAAAACTTCATTGCTTTCCCCTCTCTTTTCTCAAAATGATGGTATAAAAGAGATATGTTACATACAACATGAATGACCGGAAGCCCCTCCGGTCAAGAATTGCATAATCTGATAACAATCCATTCGTGTCCACTGTGCCCGCGCTAACCGGATTTAGCCAGCAATTCTTCGACCTTATCAAGCAAGACATCCAGCTCAAAGGGTTTACGCAGCAGGTAGACTCCTTCGTAAGTCTCGGGGCTCTCTTCTATCAGCCTGGAAACCTCTTCTGCCTCAAGCACAGCCGCGGTATAGACAATCACAGGAATATCAGCAGTTACCGTATCAGCTTTTAACTGCTTGAGAATCTCCTGGCCGGACATATCGCCCAGCTTCAGATCAAGAATGAGCAGGTCCGGCAATAAACTTTTCACACGGGCGAAGGCATCTTTCCCTTCCTGCCAGATAGAAACCAGGTACTGCTCATCTTCCAGAACTCGACGCATCAAATGCAATAGTTCATTTCTATCGTCAACGACTAGTATCCGTTTTGTCACGTCTCATCGGTGTCATGCCTCACATCAGTACCGTGTAAGAACACACCGCCTCCTAATTATTGCCTTTGTCCCCTACGTTGCCGGTAATCAAAAAAAGACCCTTGAGTAATCGATCTGGTTTTATGTGCAAATGCTTCCGCTTATGATAGCTATTACGATTCACCACCCCGTTTAGTATACAACAGTCGGCCTCACCCTGAATGCGCCAGATGTGCTCTATACAACGAAAACGGCTGGCCCTGCCTCCCTGGCGATGGAAACAGCAGAGCCCCCTTCAGCGTTCAATGCGATAAAGATGAGCTCACGTTATTGCCGCGTCTACATCGAGTGCCACCTGGAATGCAAACGAACCAGAGCCCCTGGAGTGGAAGCGGCGAGATCTGGTGAACGATCTGCAAAGAGACATTTAACATGCAGGAAGCCCTGCCCTGCATCTTCGTCCATTGTACTACAGCCACACTCGTGAGTCAACCTGTATGCTATGATAAGCGGCTGAAAGTCCTCAAAGTGTTTATAAAGTATGCAAAAACATGTATAATAGCGCCATAATTTGTGCAAATATATGTTTATAGTGGTCGAAGGGAAAATGTAGTGGGACTATTTGGGCCGAAAAGCAATAAGAAGGCTTTGGGAGAGCGAAGCCAGGCTATTATCATGTTCAAGCTATTAGAGGCTGGTTACCATGTACTCACTCCCTATGGGGATAATACACGGTATGATCTGGTCATTGAGGACGCCGATAGTGGGTTCTGGCGGGTGCAGTGTAAGACTGGTTGGATGGAGAACGAAGGAGCCTATATCGAATTTGCTACTGCCAGCTCGTATTATCATACAAGGGCCGGTAGGACAAGTTACGGCAGAAAAGATTATCGGGGCGAGGTGGATTATTTCGCAGTTTACTGTGCAGAAACAAAAGGCATCTACTTGGTGCCTGTCGATCATGTAGGTAAGACCAGTGGGTCTCTGCGACTGCAACCAACAAAAAACAATCAGGAAAAAAATGTACGGTGGGCCAAGGATTATGAATTATAGTGCGGGCGGAGGGGATCGAACCCTCGGCCTCGGCATTAAAAGTGCCTCGCTCTACCGCTGAGCTACGCCCGCAAGGAAGAATGTTACCGCTGAGTTACGCGATCACGCATCTAAGACTCAGTCAATTGATTGAGCAGGCAAGCCACGCTCATCACGATTACCGTAGCCATTGTAGCGTATTTTGCGGGATCGCGCAAGTAGGAAAAGAGAGATTTTCTGCCCCCCCTACAAATTTTTAATAAATTCTCAGTTTCGGCCCGTGCTGTTTGTTTCAGGCCAGAACCAGGCATCGTGAAAAATTGTTTATCCCATCAGGAGAAAACATAAATATGAGTTCATAGTGCCACGCGGATGATGCGAAAGAGATCAATCTATACAAGATATTATTACGATAAATACATGTGGTAATATCTATGGAACTTTGCGCATACTGAGAGTTATATTTCGATTTATTGCGCGTTATAAATCATAAGGGAACAGAAATCTCCCTCATTTTAAGCTGGGGAATAACCGCTTAATTAGGTGGTTGAAGTATCGTTGGGATGGCATAAATATATGCGGTTTGTATGGTTGGAAGGGTATTATGCGTATTTTGTTTGTGACTCCTTATCCGTTGTCGCGCATTCGCACCCGCTCTTATGGCTTTGTCACTCACCTTGCCAGAAAACATGATGTAAAAGTGCTGGCATTATGTGCGGATGAGCGCGAAATGGCCGATGTGCGGGCTGTGCAGCGCGAAGGTATCGACATAGTCGCTGTATACGAAGAACGCCTCGTA
Source organism: Ktedonosporobacter sp. (assembly GCA_035293765.1). Lineage (GTDB taxonomy): Bacteria > Chloroflexota > Ktedonobacteria > Ktedonobacterales > Ktedonobacteraceae > DASRHT01. Next base: position 73,237 of record DATGMF010000088.1, on the reverse strand, counting down.
CAGTGCTTACGCGCTTTATTGGCGCTGGGATCGGGTTTACCTCTTCAGGTTGCATTTGGCGCCTCCGCTCACCTGCGTATGACGCTTGAAAAGCTGCTGTCCTCCGGGCAGTTTGACCTGCTCCACGTTGAATTTGTGCGCGCATTGGGAATGTTACCTGCGTCTCTCCCTGTGCCTGTTGTTTGGGATGCTGTAGATTGTGTGAGTCAGCTCTATGAGCAGGGGGCGAAGTTTGGTATGACGCCAATGTTACGGCTTTTGGGGCTGAGCGAAGCCCGACGCGTACGCGCTTACGAACTGACTCAGTTGCTTCGCTTCCGCCACATCCTGATCACCGCCGAACGGGATCGGCAAGCACTGCTAAATCTTACGCATAAGTGGCCCGCCAGGCTAGAAGGGAAAACGCTGGCGGAAATTCACGTTCTCCCTCATGGGATCGACCAGCGCTATTTTCATCGCTATAGCGGGCCGCGCCTGCCTGAAACGCTGATCTTCTCCGGCAAGATGAGCTTCCACGCCAACATTGCTGGCGCTCATGACCTTATCAAGCGCATTATGCCACGCGTCTGGACGCGGCGACCCGATGTTCGCTTGATTGTTGCTGGCAGCGATCCTCCTGCTTCACTACGCCTCTCCGGCTCTGATCCGCGCATCACCTTTACCGGCTATGTCCCAGATCTGCGGCCCTATATTGCGCGAGCATCTATTGCTGTAAGCCCATTGCCCTATGCCGTGGGAATACAGAATAAGGTGCTTGAGGCGATGGCGTTGGGAACGCCTGTCATTGCCAGCTCCCATGCTGCTGCTGGCATACAGGCGATAGCAGGTCGTGATTTGCTCGCGGCTGATGAACCCGAGACGTTTGCCAATGCCATTCTGCATCTTTTGGATGATCGTGCTTTGTGGAGTGAACTGGCAGATAATGGCGCTGCTTATGTTGCTGCCAATCATAACTGGGACGATGTTGTTCAGAAGCTTACTGTGATCTATACTCAGGCGCTGGAAACCTGGAATACAGCGCCTGCCGTAAATACAACGAATGTTGCTATTGATGCCTGCGATGAAGTTGAGGTAACGGCACTGGAAAATATTTGAAAAGTGGGGGGGGAATAAATGAGTGAGCTTAGCAATGGTGAGATGAGCGCAGTTGCTGCGAAATTTCTTTATGGATCATCGTGCAGCTCTCAACAAAGCTTTTTAATAGCTGAAATGCTGCTACAAAGGCCGCGTGTTTCTCGGATCTATCAGATCGTCAAGCGCGGTTTAGATATTTGTGGGGCGCTGCTGGGGCTGATTATTCTGCTGCTGGTGTTGTTGGTGGTTGCCCCACTCATATTGATTGAAGATCGAGGCTCCGTTTTCTATAAACAGGCGCGGGTCGGTCAATATGGGAAGCCATTTTTTATCTATAAATTACGCAGCATGATCATGGATGCAGATAGCTACCTGGCGCAACGTCCCGAACTGCTCAATGCCTGGCGGCGTACCGGTAAGCTACATATCAATGAGGACCCGCGCATTACGCGTGTGGGCCGCTTCTTGCGCCGATCCAGCCTTGATGAACTGCCTCAAATGTGGAATGTGCTCTGTGGAGAGATGAGCCTGGTTGGTCCACGCGCCATTCAATTTTCTGAGGTGGCGGCCTTTGGTGAGCTTGCCATTGTGCGTCACATGGTGAAGCCTGGCCTGACCGGCCTATGGCAGGTGCGTGGTCGCTCGCTAACCGATTATGAGCAACGCGCTCTTCTCGATTGTTACTACGTGATGGAATGCTCATTCTGGCTGGACCTGAACATCTTGTTCAAAACGTTGCCTGCTGTGCTATATGGTATTGGGGCCTGTTAGTAGGGGAGGGAAAGGCTATGCAATTACACGCTATGCTCTGGCACTATGGCTGGGTGATCTGGCGCTGGTTTAGGTTGATTCTCCTGGGGACCGCCGGTTGTACTGTTGCGACATTCGCGATAAGTTCGATGCTTCCACCTGTATATCAAGCCTCGGCTTTGATAAAAGTTCACGAAAGCGTTGCCTCTAATTCTGGTGATGTTTTCAGCGATCAGGCGCTGGCAGTGAGCTATTCATTGCTTATCACCAACCCTGATGTGCTACAAGCAACGGCGCAGAGGCTACCGGGTTTGACGGTAAATCAACTGCAAAATATAGTGAGCGATTCGCCGTTAGATAGTACTCAGCTTATTGAAGTGCGCGCGCAAGCCAACGAGCCGCAACAGGCAGCGAATGTTGCCAATACAGTCGTCAACGTATTTATTCAGCTTCAGATAGCGAAGGAAAGTACTCAGCTACAGGCCATGCTGACGGAGCTATCTATGAATATGACTGCCGCAAAGACGGATCTGGATTCTGCCCAGAGTAAATTACAAGCTTTGCAGAGTGCTCACACACCGGAAGATCGTCTTGCCTACCAGAGATCGCTGGTTGATACCTATCAGACAAACTACAATGCCTTATTAACAAACTACCGCCAGTTGCAGGATCAACAGATCCATGTCTCCGCTATACTCACCGTTGCCCAGGTAGCGGTACCGCCAGAAAAGCCTGTGAGCCCTCAGATACTGCTCAATACCATCATTGCTATGCTGCTGGGGATGCTATTAATGGTGGTCTTTGCTCTCCTGCTGGACTGGGCTGACACGTCTATTAAAACCACCGATGATGTCAGCCACCTGACAGCTTTGGAGCCGCTGGGAGGCGTCCCTCTGAGCAGAGAGGCGGCAGCGGCCACTGTAAGCGATATTCTGCTGGTGCGCGATCCGGCGGTGGATGAGGCATTTGCGGCTGTCTGGACGAACTTTGAGGCTCTGAACAGGGGGCAGCGTTTAATTATGGTGACGGGGATGCGATCAGGCTCGGGCGCTTCTTCTGTGGCGGCTCGTCTGGCCGTCTTACTGGCCCAGACCGGAAAACGCATTCTACTGGTGGACGCCAATTTGCGTCGTCCTTCGCTGCATGAAATCTTCCGTTTTCCCAATAGCCGGGGGCTGATAAATTGTCCAGGTGATGTCTACATGCTGCAGGAACAAACAGCCGCCCTCTTGCCTTCGTGGCTCAACCAGTGGAAGGCCCCAATCCCTAACTTGTGGATCTTGCCAACCGGCCCGGCAGCAGGCCATACCTCGGCCCTGCTACGTATGCCCGAGTTACGCCATTTGCTCAAGTGGCTGTTGCAGCAACCCACGACTATCGGCAACCGACAGGTGCCGCACCTGATAGATATGATTATCTTCGATGCCTCGCCTGTTGGAGAGGGCTCGGAGGCGATTTTACTGGCACCTATCACTGATGCCACCGTTCTGGTTGTCGAGGCGGGTAAGGTGCAAAGAGAACTGCTACATACCGCCAGGAACGCGCTGCAGAAAGCTGGTTCTCCTGTATTTGGCGTGGTAGTTAATCGTCAGCAAGCAAAATATCGATCATACTTCTATGTTGATCATGTTGACGGTCGCTCCATAGATTTGCACGACGGCATTGCAGCAACAAATGAATTGATGAAGCTTTCCCCAGAATTGCCGATCAGATCCTATGAGAAGCAGCAGACGCAAGCAATGCCAGCATTGTCAGAAATGCCCTCCACACCTGGGGTCTCGCTTACTCTCATAGATACTGATGTGCATAATGTGCCGGAAACTCCCCCGCTCAATTTGCGCCCTCCGGGCAACCTGCACATTCGCCTTCCCAGCCTACCCTTTGATGCTCCTCCACGCACCAGTAATCTGGGGCTGTATGGGAAGGAGGATGAAAATCATGGCGTATAGCGAATTGCGCAACAGTTTTAGTTTTTCGCTGAAAGATAAAACAGATAGAGCATATGGAAGAGTTGGTAATAGCACTCGATCTTTATGGCTATTGGCAGGAGCGAGATGGCAGACGAAGCTCTCTATCCTTTTTGGCCTGCTACTGATGCTCGTTGTGCTTGGCTGCACGATGGGGCCGTCGCCGTTGCTGGCAGTTGGGCTGCTGATAGGAATAGCTCTTTGTGTAGGGGCTTTGCTGCGTCCACGCTTTGCCATACTTATGACGTTTGCCTGCGCTGGTATGCCGTCATTGCTCCTGCCTCTCCCCGGCCATACTGCGCACCTGCTGGAGCCGCCATTGTTGTTGTGCGTTTTGATCATTCTCTTACGGCGTCCTGACCTGCGATTGCGTTTTCCTCATCTACTCGCTCTGGCCTTTGTCGCCATCTCTATCATCTCTTTTATCCATGTGCCTGAGGTGGCTGCGAATGCCTATTCGGCTGATAAGCGGTTGTTAACGCTGATTGTGGTGGTTGTCGCCTTTTTTTGTGGAACGTTCCTGGCTCGCTATATTAAAAATACCACGTCGTTCCTGATCTCCATTCTTCTGACCAATATTCCTCTCTACCTGATTGGTCTGGCGCAGTTTCTTGGGCTGCATCTGGCATCTTTCCTGGAGGCCAGTGGAGCTCAGGACCCTAAGATAGCGCAGGGGCGATTATGGGGACCATTTTCCTGGTCGTCTACTTTTGCCATCTATCTGATCAACCTCTTTGCCATTGCTTTATCTTGCTGGCTGCTTGGTACCAGCCGGCGTTACCGCCTCATAGGAATGGTAATGACGATTGCGACCGCTCTGGCAATCATCGGCTCCGGCACCCGCTCCGTGGCAATTGTTGCCTCAGGTCTGACCATTGTCACTTTCGTAATTACCCGTCGCTGCAAAACTCTCCTGATGACTATGTTGCTGTCAATTCTGGCAATTGTCTTCACCTCTGGGGCGCTGCTGCCGCGTTTTCTGCACGATCCATCCTCGATTGCCAACCGCTTTCTTCTCTGGAACGAGGCTGTCACATTGATAGTTTTGCACCCCTGGATAGGGATAGGTTTGCAGCAGTTCCGCTTCTATTACGCGCAGTTGATTGTGAGTAGCACGGCGCAGTTGAATGCACATGGCATTGTGCCGCACCAGCAATATCTGGAGTGGGGAGTGGAGAGCGGCATTTTTGCGCTTATAATTGGCACGCTGCTGTTATTCAGCATTGCTTTTGCCTGCTGGCGAGCCTATCGCAGTAGCACCTCTGACCGGCGTGTGCTCTTACTGGCCGCCTGGCTGGCAGTGGTCGCAAATATCCTGATCGGTTTCCTGGATGTACCTCTAGACCCGGTGGAAGGCGCTGTTTTTCTGTTCCTGCTGGTCGGGTTAGCCCTGGGCTGCGCCGAACGCTTGCAGAAGATATCTTCAGACAAGCTATATTCTCTTGCTTTGCCCTCCAGTTGGCGAAGGCGCAATGTGAGGGCAGGCGCTCCTACCAGCGAACAAGCCGCGGGCGAATCAGCTCTGTTACAGCTTTCGCCGTCAATACCCAGTATGCACAAAACAGGTCGCTCCGTGCTTGTCCAGCTCCTCTTATGGGGGATAACAATTCCTATTATATTTCCGGTAACGGCATTGCTGGCACGCTATCTCGGCCCGATCCAGTATGGAGAGTATAGCCTGACATTCCCCTTTTTCACGATCTTTGCTCTGCTCAGCGGTACAGGAATGGACCCGCTGATTATCCGCCTCCTGAGCCGTCAGCCACGGAGCCAATGGAGCGATATACTGAGCTATGCCGCCGGGACGCGCCTGGTCTCCACTATGATGAGTTCGGTTGCAGCCGCAGTTGTGGCCTGGATATTGCCGATCAGCACAGAGCAACGCAGCCTGTTCCTGGTGGGCTGCGGCGCGCTGCTGTTTAGCTTTTCTTTTAACGGCTTGCGTATCATCTACTCGCACGGTTTTCGCGCCGAGCAGCGTATCGAAACGCTCTCGTTGCTTGAAATGGTTAATCGCATCATTACTGCCGGGTTGACGTTGCTGATCGTGTTGTTGCGCTTACCGCTCTTCTGGAGCTATGTTCTGTTGCTATATTCGGACTTGCCCATGTTCCTATTGCAGGTCTGGCTTGCCCGCCGCCGTTTTGGTATCCGTCTACGCTTTAGCTTGCCCCGGTTTCGTGAGTATATGTCAGGTGGATTACCGATGATGGGGCATAACATGCTAACGCTTTTGTCAGGGCAGGTCGATATTTTGCTTTTGATGATGATGGTCGGGCCGCTTGACGTTGGTATTTTCGCGCTGGCCTCGCGCGTGACCGATCCTCTGATTTCGCTTGCATTGGCTTATGTCAATGGCGTATACCCGCTCCTGTGCAGGAGATTTGAGGATGGGCGCGAATCTTTTGCACGAGTGTTCCATGAAGCTACCCGGATTCTGGCTCAAATTATTATTCCTCTGGCCTTCCTGGTTTGCCTGGAGGCTAAATGGATAGTGGCTTTGCTGGGAGGGCAGCAATTTGCCGACGCGGTAGTTGCTGTGCAACTGCTAATGTGGGCAATGGTGGCGACATTCTTTAATCAACTCTGTGAACGGGCTTGCATGGCAGCCAATCTGGAGCGGCGCATACCACTGGTGACGATCACTGCCTCTCTACTCAATCTGGCGGCGAATCTGATCTTAATCCCCCGCTTGCAGGTTGCAGGAGCAGGCATAGCAGCGATAATGAGTGAATTTATCGGGCTCTGCCTGTTTACTGCGCTACTTAAAGCCCATATTAATTTATTACCAACAATTAGAATGATAGTGCTTGCTCTCGTCAGCAACCTTCCTACCCTGCTTTTTCTTTTGTGGCAGGAGAACACAACGCCTTTACTCACGCTGCCGGTCGCGTTCTTGCTGACGGTTGTCGCCTATATAGTGACCCGCACGCTCACGTTAAAAGATATAGCCATGATCTGGCATTTTCTATCGGGCCGCCGTCGCACTGCCATTAGCTATTCGCTATCTCGCGCCGTCACTATGACGGCTGCTCAAGATATTACTGCCTGTCCAACTTTTATTCTTCCACGCATCCATATATAGAAAAGGAGCAAGATTATGTGCATTACAGTTGATACGCTGATTGAGGAGAAAAAACTTTGTGAATCTGTAACTACCGTCAGCGTGATAATACCGGCCTCCCGCCTGCATAAAGCTGCGCAGGCTCTGCTGCCCCTCTGCAACCAGAGCTATCCCGGCAAAATCGAGATCATCGTTGTCGGGCCTCCGGCTGCCGTACTCGCCCACCATTGGCCGATTATTGCGGTCCATCCCGAGCCGATCTATGAACCGGGGAGAGCGCGCAATATTGGCGCGACGCAGGCAACAGGGGAGATATTGCTGTTTCTCGATGATGATATGCTCGTCACGCACGATTGGGTCGAACAGAATGTGCGTGAACTACAGCGACCCGGTATCGGCGTGGTTGGCGCTCGTATGCCGGGGCGGTCACGCTCCTTCTTTGCTCGCTGCGTCGATTTTACTAACTGCGGCTACTATCAGCATAGTTGTGGTATGGATCACCCCGTTGGAGCTGGAAGCCTGGGGATTCATCGATCACTATTTCAGATGGTTGGAGGCTTCGATGAAATACAACGTTCGGGCGAGGATATTGATCTCTGTCATCGCGTGCAAAAGCTAGGGTATCGCTCAATCTATCAACCGGATATCCTGGTGATTCACGATCATCAAAATACCACTTTGTGTACACTACTGCGCTATAACTATAAGCATGGAAGAGCGGGTGGGTTGACGACCAAAATTCAGCATCGCGATATCGGGCTAAAAAATCGCTTGCTGTGTTCCGTGCGCTATCCACTACTCTTTTTGCTGGTATTGCCTGTGATTGCTCTGTTGGCTGCCATGCAAATTATAGCGATAAATATACGCGATCACAAAAAGGTACTGCTTTATGCGCCCTTTATCGTGTTGGGGAAGCTCTCTTACGAGTTTGGCATTTTAATGCATTTATTGAAAAGCTCAGGCCCGCTACAAATTTCCGGCGTAAGACCTGTGGCAGAAGAGAAATAATGTATATAAGGGGAAGCTAATGGCTGGTAGACTGGCAATGCCGCAATATGAGTTGGAAGAGCGTAACTGGTGGCGTGAACTGCAAACCAGGATACGCAAAAAACGCTTCGCCTTTTTCAGAGAGCGTATAGCGTCACTTCCTCGTCCGCTCATTATTCTGGATGTGGGAGGAACGCAAGAATTTTGGGAGAAAATGGAGTTTCTCTGTGATGATGTAGAGGTGGTGCTATACAATCTGTTTCCGATTGTTACGACTTACCCTGGCCTGAGCAGCAAGCAGGGGGATGCAAGAGATATGCATGAGTTTGGGGATCAGGCGTTCGATGTTGTCTTCTCAAACTCGGTGATTGAACATGTCGGCTCGTATGAGCAGCAACGGCAGATGGCCGACGAAGTGCGGCGCGTCGGCAAAAAATATTGTGTACAGACGCCCAATCGCTATTTTCCAATAGAGCCGCATGTTTTGCTGCCCTTTTTTCAATTTTTACCTTTCAAGCTTCAGGTTTTTATTCTATCGCACTTCAGGAGCCCCTGGGGATGGAAGGTCACAAGCAGGCAGGAGGCTGTAAGCTACCTGCAAGGTATACGCCTGCTGACCGAAAAGGAGCTAAGGAGCCTTTTTCCCGAAGCGCAGATTTGTAAGGAGAGGTTTCTGGGCGTGACAAAGTCTTTTCTTGTTTACTATGGAGGGTCATGACGTGCTACTTTTGAAAAAGGCGTGCCAGCTCTCTCACGCGTGCTTCCTGTCCCCATAGCGCGAGCATGTGCTCATAAAGAGCATATACCTCGCCGAAGATGAGATCGCTATTAATGGCCTGCGCGGCCTTCACGGTGGCTTCAAGATAAATGCAGCTCTGGATCATATTGCCGAGGATGAGCGCGGTATACGTTTTGTGCTTCAGGAATTCCGTGCGCACACGTTCAGGGGGCTTTGGCTTCATATCGTCGATCTGAGCCAGCGCTTCCCAGGCGTTTTTAGGCCGACCCAGACGCAGAAAGACCAGCCCTTCATAGAGGAAGAGCATGGAATGATCGCACTGCGCGTAGGAGGCGCAGGGGTCGTTTTCGGGTTTATCCGGGAAGAGCGCAAATGCCAGTTGCAGGAAGTTGATCGCCTCTTGTTTTCGACCCATTGACGCCTGGATCTCGCTCAAGCCCGCGAAAACCCAACTATGCAATACAGGCGAGAGGGTCTCCCTGGCAGAGATAGCTCGCCTGAGCGCATCATTGTAGGCATGTAAGGCGGCTCCTACACGCTTGCAAGCGGAGAAGATTGAGGCCAGACGGATCTGCGAGGCAATATAAAGATTTGCGTCTTTTGCAAGCTGGCTATAGACAAGCGCTTGCGTGCCATTGAGTTGAGCGGCGACAAAGTCTCCTCGCTGCATTGCCAGCAGCGCGCTGAGTTGGTAGGCTTGCGCCATGAGACGAGCCGCTGGCTGCTGATCTGGCCCTGGCTGGAGCGTCGGTTTGTTCAGATTTGTCAGATAAACTGGCAGTAGTTGCGTCAGTTCTTCCTGTCCCCCCATCATATAGAGTTGCCAGCAAGAAGCGAGGCCCATCGCCCACAAGGTGAGCGCCTCCGATGGATCAAGCTGCTCCTGGTCCAAAGAGGGGATATTTGTCGAAGCGATTCTCTTGCTCCTCGCTCCTGCATTATGCTCTGGCGCTTTCTTGTCGGCAAGATCCGCGAATCCCAATTCTGCGGGGGACATCCCAAAGACTCTGCAGAGTGCGTTGAGTGAGGAGTGGCGCGGCGTTTGCATGCCAGCTTCCCAGCGAATGTAGGTGTCACGACTAACCCCGACCTGACCACTTACAAATTCAGCCGTCCAGCTTTTTCTGAGCCGGGCTGATTTCAATAACGCATTGTGTTTCCTCATGCCTACCTCACTTTATACACTTTTCGATGTTATAAAGCCTGTGAAGAGGTAAGTCAAGTAGAAAAAGGATTAAAATTATGGCATATGAGGAAATGATGATAGAAAGGTATAAAACGATACGAGTAAAATATGTTTTTGATCAACTCTATGTTATAGTAGTAGCAAAGAAACATCGCAGAGGGGTAGAAAAGCAGGAACAGGACCCTACGTCAAAAACGTCCCATCCCTGCTCGTATCTTTGCAGCTATGCCAGCAATTCTGCTTCACTTAGCGGACCTAAGGTTGTAAGTACCTGCTTTTCGCGGATGGGGAAATGATGGAGCGCACGCATTACGTCTTCTTTCGTCACTTTTTCGATGCGTTCAATCTCTTCTTCGATGCTAACCAGGCGTCCTTCCGTCACCCAATCACTGGCGAGTGAGCGCATGCGCGAAAACGTTGATTCACTGCTCAGCACGAGCCCGCTGATCCACTTGTCTTTAGCGCGGCGCAGTTCATCATCATATACTCCATCCTCCAGCAGGCTATCCAATTCGGCACGGAGCAGTTTGAGCACACGGGGGGCATCCTGCGGCCTTGAATTGGCTTCCATCAGCATAACTCCGGTGCCTTCCATAGCCCAGAGTCCCGCGCTGGCGGATTCGGCCAGCCCGCGCTGGTGAATATTCCAGTAAAGGCGCGAGCCATCGTTATCGCCGAGAATGCTATTGCCGAGAATGGCAGCATAGTAATTTGGATGTTTGATATCAACGGCGGGCATGCCGATAATCATGATCTGCTGTTTGAGCTTCTGGTCAACGATGATGTTATTAATCGCACTGGCAGGCTCGTAATGGCTGACGTCTCGCCCGGCATTCCCTGTACGCCAGTCGCCTGCAAGCCGCTCCGCCAGTTGCACAATATGATCCCAGTCGAATTTGCCCGCAACGGCCAGAATCATGTTGTTGGCAGCGTAGCGGCGCTGCCAGTAGTTGCGCATCTGCTCAATATGCATCTCTCGAATGCTTGTGCGCGACCCTAGCACATCATGTCCCAGTGGATGATCGCCGAAATAGGTTTGCATCAGGCGACGATAGGTGATGTTGTAGGGTTGATCTTCGGAGCGCGCAATCTCGTTAATGATGACCTCTTTTTCCGTTTCGAAGTCGCTCTCTGCCAGGCGCGGATGCATCATGTCGCTCAATAATTCGACTGCGCGATCCAGATACTCGCCAAGTACGCGAGCAAAATAGACGGTGGATTCATGCGAGGTGAAAGCGTTGAGTTCGGCCCCGATTTTGTTGAAGGCGAGCGTGATCTCTTGCCAGTCCAGGTTCTGGGTCCCTTTAAAAACCATATGTTCCAGGAAGTGAGAAACCCCCGCTATGGCGGGATCTGGTTCGTCGCGTGAGCCTGTGCGTACATAATATGAAACAGCCACCGATTCGAAGTCGGGCATTGGCTGACCTACAATCTGCAAGCCGTTTTTAAGTGTATGCGTATAAAACACAGTGCCATTGGCTGTGGTTTCTGTCATAAATTGCTCCTTTGGTGCGTGAGGCATCAACGACCTGTTCAGTATTGTTTACAGGCGTGGCGTTTATAGTTAGCATCATAGCCCTGGCGTGTGGATGTTGTCAAATCTGAAGATATTCAACGCAGGTTGAATATAGTACAGGCGTGTGATATGCTACTTGATACTATGTGCTACCGGATGCTTGCGGCTAAGATACGAGGAGCTATCCATGTCTACCTCTGTTTGGGGTAATTCTGGCTCGGATCATAACAAAGTCTACTCACCATCATTGCTCAAACTGCTATTAAAGCAGATGATGGAACGATTCACTGCTCATGGAGCGTGCATCGCCCTCTACGATGAGGGGGTCAGCCAAATGCGCATCGCTCTGCATGTGCGTTTGCGTAATGCAACTCAAGCAGCCTTACCATCTCATACGCCTCTGGGGATCAAAAACTTTCGGCTCCCCGGACGATGGACTGTCCCTCTGGAAGAGGATACTGCGTCCCCAACGCCGTCCGCAGCAGGCCGAGAGCCGTATAATACGCGCTCAACGTTTGATCTGGAAGAAGTCTCCCCGCAGCAGTGCGAACTTTTTGCGGTTGGCTCCGCGTGCCCCTTTGGTCAGGGGTTGATCGGCCATACCTGGGCCAGCAATGAAGCTTTTATAGTAAGTCAGGAAGAATACCTCAATATCTACTTGCAGGGCCACTCCTTTCAGGCAGATGTTGTGCCCATGACCTATCTCAGCGTGCCGATCCGGGAGGCTACGCTGACAGATGAAATACATAGCAGAGCTACGAAGTTGAGTATGCTGGGGGTCGTTGTGCTCTATCAGGCAGCTCCTGCTGGCAAAGCAACGTTCCAACCGAAGCAGTGTGCTCAGGCAAGCCAGTACGCCGAGCGCGTTGCCCTTTATTTGCAAAACGAGCGTTTGCGTTATTCAAAGAGCCGGACCAGCGAGTACCTCCAGTTGTTGCAGGAGATCAGTACCGCCTTTCCAACCTCAGTGAAATTGTCAAATCTGGTGGAAAATATCTACCAGTTTGCTGCGCAGGTCGTAGATGTTTCTTCGATGTTGCTGACCCTCTATGACCGCGACACTGAGAGGATCTATGATGTTTTTGCTATCTGGCACGGAGCGCGCATCGAGGGTCTGACCGAGCAGCCGGTAGTGGCGTTGAAGGAGGATCGGCCCTTATGGTGGCAGGTGACGCAAAAAGAAAAGCATACGCTCCATTTCTCTCCGGCCCAGGATCCGCAGCAGGCCAATCTGTACTACGAGCTCCTCAATGGCGTCTGGGGCGATCAACGGCAGGCCGAGTCGTTTCTTCTCCTCCCCATGAAGATGTTTAATCGCGTGATTGGTTCTCTTTCGCTATCCAGTAAGCGCCCCAATGCCTATCATTCTGAGGAGATCCAGGTGCTGGAGACGATGGTGCAGATCGTCACGGTCAGTATTGAGAATGCGAAGCTGTACGAACGAGATCGCTATCTGCTCAAGGAGGCGAGGCAGCGCGAGGAGCAACTGGCAGCCGTGAATAGCGCGCTCCAGTCCATCAGCTCGGTATTGGATATGACCGAGTTGCTTAACAACCTGGTCGAGTCGGTGGCAATGGTGATAAAGGTGAATATGTGCGTGTTCTTTCAGCTCTCACCCACCAAAGAAGAACTGGTCGCACACGCCCTTTACGCGCCGAGCAGCGTCAATATGATGGACGATGGCAGCGGCTTGCCTGAGGTCGAGCCGCCAGGGGGTAAAGGGGGGCATGCTGAACTGATAAAAACGATTCGTCTCCCATTTAAAAGAACGTTTCTGGAGCAACTGGTGCAGGAGGGCTTCTTCTATCTCGATGCCGCTAAATTGGATGAGCTGGCTCAGAACAGTGAAGAGGGAGGGGCGATCTTTCTGGAAGAACTGCACGCTCGGCGTATGTTGATGATTCCCATGACCTCCCAGGCGGCCTTAGTTGGTATCCTCGCTGTACCCACGCCGACAGAGAGCCGTATTTTCCGACCTAAAGAGATTGGCACCCTGCTGGCTATTTGCGCTCAGGCAACAAGCGCCATTCGCAACGCGCAACTTTTTGAGGAGAAACAGGAAGCGTATGCAGAGCTCCAACGCCTCGATAAGCTCAAAGATGAATTCCTGGTCACAGCCTCCCACGAGCTACGCACCCCTCTCAGTGCAATTAGTGGATATTCGACGCTTTTGAAGCGCCAGAGCGCGCGTGTATCCCCACAGAATGTTTCGCGCTATGCTGGCAAGATTGCCAGCGCGGCCCAACAGCTTATCGATCTGGTTTCAAGCATGACCGAGGCGGCGAATATCAGCGCGGTGGAGAAAAATCTAGAGCTCCAGATTGAGCCTGTGCAGGTGCTTGCCGCTGCCGAGATGGCGGCCACTATGATTGCATTCAGCGCCCGGCAGGAGATAACACTTCAGATTGATCCCCAGCTCTGGATCAAAGGCGATGGGCCACGCATTCGCCAGGTGCTGGCAAATTTGCTTGAGAATGCCACAAAGTATTCTCCGCAGGAGAGCCATATTCAGATTACCGCCCTCGCGACGACGCTCGCTCAGGTTGCGTCTCTGATGCCGGAGGGCCAGATCGATCATGAAGAGCTGATTGAGCAAGGGGCTATGCCGGTGGTACTGGTGCGGGTATTAGACCAGGGCGAGGGTATCTTGCAGGAAGATAGAGAGAGGATCTTTGAGAAGTTTGTGCGCGCCACACGCTCACTCACCACGCCTGTGCGCGGCTCCGGGCTCGGACTGTATATCTGTCGCCGCTACGTTGAAGCGATGGGCGGCAAACTCTGGTTGGAGCATACCGTTCCCAATGAAGGTTCGGTATTTAGCTTTTATCTGCCACTCGTCGAGCCTCCCGTGACTGCGGAAGAACAGGACAATAACGCATATCAGACCTCATAGGATGTTTGCGCTGCCAACAGTGGGTTTTAGAAACTCGACACCCTACAAGCAAACCTTGTAGGGTGTCTTTTCCCTTAGCTTAGATAAAAACCCTCGTCCGGTTTATACCTTGAAACCGCCCAGGTTGCCCATACTTCCCAGCTCTTTTTGTAACTCTTGTGAAGAGTTGAATGTTTTATCGGGGAGACGCTCAAGGACGCTCACTATCTGGTTGTTCGCTCCCATTTGCTTCGCCTGGCGAACCAGGTCAGCTTTGCCAATTGGAAATGGTATTTTGTTGAGCAACTGGCTAATCTGTCCAGAATTGATACTCATCGTGTTACCTTTCTTGCTGCATAGCTGTTCGCTACGCATTATCAATTAGGTACCATCCCTGGCGGTCAACAATCCTACTACCATTGTACACCTCCCACCATCCTTTTCTACCATCAATGATGTGGGTTGTTGCGTCAGTTCAGCCTGTTGCCCCTGATCTAAAATAATGCTTCGTCCGTCAATAGCGAAGGATCGAGGCGAACGATTTCTTCTCGGTAGGTAGAGTCGCCCATTGCTAAATGGGCATCAAAGTCCAGACGAGCTTGCTCTTTGTTGCCAAGTTGAAAGTAGCATACGCCGCGCTGGTAAAGGATATCTTGCATATCCGTTCTGTCCAGGGCCAGAGCTTGATTGTAATCATCAATGGCTTGTTGCCACTGTTCTCTGGCCTGATAAGCCAGACCACGATTATAGAGCACGGTTGCATTTTGAGCCAGCTCCAGAGCATGAGTCAGATCGGTGATGGCTGCCTTGATATTGCCTTGTTCGAAAAAAAGTACTGCTCGATTGGTCCAGGCGGCCACAAGGGATGGATCATGCTCTAAGGCTGCGGTAAAGGCTTGTTGGGCCTCTTCTGAGCGTTCTTCTGCCATCGCGATCAGGCCGAGGGTAGAGAGAAGCTGAGCATTGTCAGGGCGGAGTGTGAGCCCATGTGCTACATCACGCCGGGCTGCCTCTAACTCACCTCGCTCATAAAGCATACTGGCGCGGTTGATGAGCGCATCGACATAATCGGGGTCCAGTTCCAACACATAATTGTAATCAGCCAGAGCTTCTTCGTCGCGACCCAGAGCTGAGAGTACTCCTGCGCGGTTATAGTAGGCTTCGGGGTATGGTGGACTGTAGCGGATCGCATTTTCGTAGTCGGCCAGAGCTTCTTGATTACGATTCAGGCGACGGTAGAGATTGCCGCGGTCAAAATAATATTCGCTGTAGTGAGGATCTTGTTCAATGACTGTGGTATAGTCGGTTAGAGCCTCTTCAATTTTGCCCATACCGGCATAAACCTGGGCACGATTGTAGAGCAGGACGGAACGGTGCAGCATATGCTCTCCTGGCTCCAGTTCGCGATTCAGGCGCTCCAGCCCATTTGTGACAAGCTGCAACGCTTTTTCAGCATGACCCAGGTGCATTTCGATTAGAGCCAGCCCGTTCTGGTTAAAGACGGTTTGGAATGAGCGCCTCCCAGGATTAGGAAGAAGCTCAGCTATGGCGATGGCCTGATTGATCCATGCTTTCGCCAGCGTATGGTTACGGCGCTCTTCAGTATGGTGCCTTGTATAGAGCATCGCCGTCGCGTATGCCGCCTGCATGTGAATAGAGGCGCTGGTGCTGAAGGCTCGGGCTTCGTTATAAAGCTCCTCGGCCTCTTCTGGACGCCCCAGAGCAGCCAGAGAAGTGGTGTTTTTCGTGGTAAAAGCCCAGTAGTATTCGATTTGCTTTTCCCAATCAACGATCTTGCGCCCACGATATCCCAGATCGACAGTAGCTTCGTAGTAGCCCATATTGATGCAGTAGTCGAGAGCTACTTGCAATGCTTTGGCTCCGCGTTGTGCGGGAGCATGTCCGCGTTCGCAATGATAGGGGATGGCTCCTAGCTTGAGCGACCATTGTTCCAGCTTTTCCAGTTCGTCCGCCTGGGTATCATGCATGGCTTGACGTGTCGCCGTATCAAGCAGGCGGTAGGCAATAATTTCTAGCAACGAATCGCTAGTGCAGTTAGATTTGATATAAGCCTGCGCCAGTGCTTTTTGCATTTCTGGCGTTAATTGCTCAACGAGTCTCTGCATGCCCTCTTCAAACGAAGAGCCTTCAGGATGCAGGCCGGTAAGTTCAGCAGTGAGTGTTCTTAATGGCTCCCATTCCCCTTGCCAGCCCGCGCTATGCTGCACCAGCCATTCCTTCCACTCCGACGGGATGGACCAGTTCTGCAATTGTTGCTGGCATTCTTCCTTTGAAGGAGGCTTTAGTCGTACATGATGTGCATAACTGGAGAGTGCAGGCGTGATAGTTTGTGGCAAGGTGTCCTGGGTGGTGCCAACTGTTACAGTAATATGCTGCGCATCGGCTCGCCGGAGCAGCACGCCGATGAATTCCTGGTCAAGAACATCGGCGGTATGAACATTTTCAAAAAAAATAGCTAAGTGGTGATAGATTCCCCGCAAGATACAGCCTTTGAGGAAATCAATCAGGCCGTGAGCCAGGCGCAAGGTTCTCAGACGAGAGTAAAAGCGTGTGCGTTCCTCGGGTACGGCCAGAGAGGTCAAGGTTTCCATTGAGACGGAAAGTAAAGATTTGAGCTCTGGCGCTATAGAAAGGATTTCGACCGCATGGGCGTTGGCGAGGTCGGGATGCTGGGAATGGACGGCGGGCACTAATCGCCTGAGGAGTTCTCCCACGCCGGTATAAGGGCCGCGATGGTTGCGGTGGCAATCGACAACGAATGTGGCGTCTGTCTGGCCCAGAGACTCTTCCCCAAAAGCGATGCGGTCACCGTGATAGGGCGCGGTAATCCAGCTATGTTGGAATTTAACTTGCATTAGCGGCATCCTTTCTATGCATCTTCGTATGGATAAGAAACCTTACCTTGCCGGGTTATCCGCCATAGATGAAGAAGGAACTTCACTTTCCATAGCGGAGGAGGAATGGTCGCTGTTCTCTTTCGCTCGTCGGCTCCGATGTTGGCGTATAGCAATATAAGCCACGAGCGCCAATTGTACACCATTGAGCGTCAGGAAAATGCAGGAGTCCCAGAAATCCGGGCTCAGTGGAGAACGCGAGACGAGATGTAGCGCGACCCCAGAGAGGGAGCGAATCGTGATCGGTAGACCAAGCAGGAGGAAAGTCAGAATGCTGAAGAGGTATCCAAGAGAGAAAATAGGTGCATACCAGCGGGCAATCTGGCGATCTTGCGGGTACCATAACTCCTCATCTTCCAGTTTGTCAGGGCGACCGATGAGGCGGTAGAAGCGATTGAGCAGATAGCGCCTGGTCGTCTGCTGAAGGTCAATGCAGCGAAATGCGTTGGTGATGACATAATAGATGTCTGTCTGGAGGTAGAAGTAAAACTGCCAGATGAGGCGTAGCGTAGTAGTAAAAGCCAGAGCCAGGCAGAAGGCGGGAAACGAATAGGGCGCGGAAGGGGTATAAGCAAAGCTAGCTCCAATGGTGAACAGTGAAATCCAGAGCACATCGGCAAGCATCCCGGCCAGAAAAGGTAAATAACGAGCGCGGCGCGGCACGCTCCATAATCCGGTCAGGTATGTCTCGAAGACGAGAAAATAGAGGCGACGGCCTATTCCCATGCGAGAAGGAATACCGAGTCGCTGACCAGCCATCATATGGAAAAACTCATGAAAAAGAATGCCTGGAAATTGAGCGAGGAAGAGCGCCAGTTCTATGACCGTGAAATAGGGGGAGAAGAAGATATGATTATAGGATATACGCAGATAAGGGAAGCGTAACATCAAATATCCACAATATCCGATAATCAGGATGTAGATGATCCAGGCGACCGGAGAGAACATCGCTCTCCCCAACCATTGCAAGGAAACAGGTTTGGCAGGCACGTACGGCGTTGCGGTATCCGCTCCCTCCCGTACAAACTGGAGGTCTCTGAGCGTTTCCATGAAGTCATCGATATCAAGCGGCTCACCGTACTGCTGCTCGTACCATGCCGCCGCTTCCTGGGGCGATAAACCTGCCTGTATCTTTTTAAGCAGTTCAGCTCCATCCTCTGGAAAGGTAGCAAAGCTGTCAATGTCGAGTCGCCCAATTACAACGTCGGGTCCATCGGGAACAAAGGTCAACGGATAAAATTCCAGCACGGAACTGCTGCTCATATCTGTCCCCCAAACTTTCCCAGGCAAAATAAATATGCTGTGACATTTCAATCAATTGGAAGAAGAGAGGCAGTCTGCTTGCAGTATGACCAGACTGCCTCTCCAGGCTATAGGGTGCCTACCCTGGTTAGACGACAATAATGGGGCAGGCCGACGGATCGCCGTAAAGCGGCGTTGCACTGCTGGTAAGTTTGACAGCCTCGGTCTTGCGGATGACAATTTTCTTCATTGAAATTCTCCTTTGCCTGCTAAGGCGATAACAAAAACAGCGAAATACAATGAGCTTTTCAAGTTCGAATTGCTCATTATGTATTTACTACTCAGTAGTATAATAATGGTAATACTAACTGTCAAGAGTAATTGTATTTATTTCACGATCAATAAAGAAATAGAAACTTATAATGTTTGATTATTAGATGAAAAATGGCATAGGGGATTTAACTTACAATATATAGCACATACTGCAAGCTTGAGGATGCGATAACATTTAGTGCGATGCTAGTAGCAGCAACTACCCCCTATAGATGCTGCTGACCGCCGGGAATAGTTTTTCTGATGAAACTGGTCGTTATACATGACCGACATGCTGCCAGAAGGTAAGCGAGCGCAGTTCTGTACATGGCTGGCATGACCATGATTTCGCTTTTACCTTCACTCGGTATTTTGCGCTTGACGAGCGTTTTCTACTACGATGATCTTCTGCTGTCTAAGAAATACTTCACATGTTACCGTTTAAAGTATAGCCAAGCGGAAAAAAAATTGTCAAGCGTAATAAGCTGCTTTGTGCTAAAAAAGAATTAAAAAATAACTGGCACTCTATATTTTCGCTATCAAAGGATGTATCGCCGATAAATAAAATATCCGTAAAGCCAGTTTAGAAAAGGCTCTACGGACATGCCAAAAACAAAAAATGCCAAGGGACGGAATCGAACCGACGACACCAGCATTTTCAGTGCTGTGCTCTACCAACTGAGCTACCTTGGCGCGTTTACCGGCCTACTATAACACGTCTTTTCACCAACGTCAATACCTTACTCTAACCAAAATAAATTCTTTCCCCATGACTCTCGTTTCTTGAGGATAGCTATTTATTGCTATGTGTCACTATATTTCAAATTGTTTCATTACACTATTACGTGGCTAATGTATAGCTAGCTAAAGAATGTTGGGGCTGACCATAGCAGGCAGAGATACAGTAATGCGGCAGTACGGACGACATGATATATCAATGACTCTAGCCTGCATCGTTGCGTTGATTGTTTTCTTATTCTCAAGGAAGAGGTTTGGCTGCTATGTATGGTAACCAGCAAAAGGAGTTGTATGTTCGGTACCGCTGTATGACGAACGTTGTAGTGAGGCATGTTGTTGTAGCGTTTCTTTTAGGGTTGGCCTTATGGGCCACTGCTGTCGGCTCCAATCCTTCAAGGGCCTTTGCCCAATCCCTCTGCTCTCCATTGGAGCAAGCAACTACGCAGCAGATGTGTACCCCTGTGAGCAATGGTGCTGCTAGTCAGAATGCTGTCACGAACTGGGGCAATAGATTCCCCTATGGGCAGTGTACCTGGTGGGCTAATGAGCGCTACCATCAATTACAGGGAGTCTATGTTCCCTGGGGAGGTAATGCCTGGCAGTGGCGCGCAGGTGCATACGCCCACGGTTGGCACGTTTCTAGCTGGCCTACAGTGGGAGCCATCGTCGTGCTACAGCCGTGGGTGCAGGGGGCCGGCGGGCTTGGACACGTCGCGGTCGTCGAACGCGTGCTCAGCAATGGTCACGCGATTTCCAGCAACATGAATTGGGGACTGCGACGCTGGCAGGTGACCTATGTGGAGTTCGCTCCCGGCTATGGCGTATCGTTTGTGAGGGCGTAGTTAAGGACATCCTGTAGACGATATGTCCTCATTGTGGGACATTATTTCCTGGAAGGAGGATAAACATACTTTATCCTCCTTGCTTTTTGTACATCAGGCAGGCGTTTCTTGCCTGACTGTTACGAATTTGACGGTATGGCGCTGATCGTCGGGCTGGCGGTTTCTTCATATTTATCATCCTTCATTTCTAATAAGGGATGAGTGATAAACCATGCCTGGCTATCAAAAAGTGGCGTTCCTGGCAAGGGGGCCACGGGTCTGTATGTTCCGTCAGGCTGTAGTTCCTGAGCATTGACGGTATCTGCCTGCATCGGCTCAATCATACGTTTAAGGATAGCCTCGCGTAACAGGGGAGAATCGATGGGGAAAAGCGTCTCTACGCGTGTATTGAGGTTGCGCTGCATCATATCGGCGCTGCCCAGGTAAATCTCCTCAGCGCCGTTGTTATGGAAATAATAGACCCGGCTATGCTCCAAAAAGCGTCCAACGATACTGCGAACGCAAATATGCTCGCTGGTGCCGGGAATACCGGGGCGCAAGCTGCAAACGCCGCGCACGATCAATTCTATGCGGACCCCGGCCTGTGAGGCGCGATAGAGCAAGGCCACGATCTCCGGGTCGGTGAGGGCATTGATCTTGAAAATGAGATGTCCATTGCCGTACTGCTCCTGTAGCCAGATCTCGCGCTCAATCCGCTCAACGATCCCACGTCGCAGCCCTACAGGCGCTACCAGTAACTTGCGGTAGGTCGTCTGGCGCGAATAGCCGGTAAGGGAATTGAAAAGCGCCGTGGCATCGGCTCCAATATCAGGCTGGCAGGTGATCAAGCACAGGTCTTCATATATTTTTGCCGTGGTCGCATTGTAATTGCCGGTGCCCAGGTGTACATAGCGATGCAGGCCGTCAGCCTCTCTCCGTACCACCAGCGCGACCTTTGCATGCGTCTTCAGGCCAATCAGGCCGTAGACAACGTGTACCCCCGCCTTTTCTAACTCCCTGGCCCATCCAATATTATTCGCTTCATCGAAGCGGGCTTTTAGTTCGACCAGGACCGCGACCTGCTTGCCGTTCTCCACAGCTTGCAGTAAAGAGTTGACCACCGGCGCGTTCGTCCCCACGCGGTACAGCGTTTGTTTGATTGCCAGCACCTGGGGATCTTCGGCGGCGGCGCGAATAAAATCGACCACGCTATTAAAGCTGTCATAGGGATGGTGCAGCAAGATATCGTGCTTCTGGATGACGGAGAATATATCGCTGCCCTTTGCCAGGAAAGGGGGAACGCGTGGTACGAAAGGCGGATCTTTGAGCTCAGGACGAGCGATTTCGTGCAGCTCTATCACGTCGCCCATGCCGAGCGGGCCATCTATCACAGTGAGATCGTTGGTGGTAATCTCCAGATTTTCCAGTAAGAGGTGGCGGATACGGGGAGGCATGGAGGGATTAACGGTGAGATCGACCACCAGGCCAAAGCGGCGTTCGCGTACTTCTTGTTCGATATATTCCAGCAGATCGGAGGCGTCGTCCTCTTGCAACTCGATATCGGCGTCGCGCAGGACGCGGAATGGATAGGACTCCCACACATCGAAGCCAGGGAAGAGCATGCTCAAATTGGCCGCGATAACCTGTTCAATCCAGACGAACGCGAAGACTTCCAACTCTCCGGCCTGCTCTGAAGCAACCGGCACGCGAACAAAACGAGGCAGGGCGGGAGGAACCTTGAGGCGGGCAAAGCGTTCGCCATGACTATCGCTGATCACCACCGCCAGATTCAGGCTGCGGTTAGAGATGTGCGGAAAAGGGTGGCCGGGATCGACCGCCAGAGGCGTCAGCACCGGCAGAACCTCGTTTTCGAAGTAGCTGCGCATGGTTTCGCGCTGGTGGCTGTCGAGTTGTTCGTAATCGAGGATATAGATATGCTGTTCCGCCAGCAGGGGTAAGAGCTGATTGCGCCAGTAGCGCCGTACCTCCTGCACCAGGGGGGCCAGCGATTGCCGCACCTCCGCCAGTTGTTGCTCCGCGGTTCTTCCGTCTGGGCTGCGCACCGGCGTGCCCGCCGCGATCTGATCCTTCAAGCCTGCTAGCCGGATCATAATGAATTCGTCGAGGTTGGTCTCGAAGATAGAGATAAATTTTACACGCTCCAGCAGCGGATGGCGACTGGATTGCGCCTCCTCAAACACACGACGGTTGAACTCGATCCAGCTCAACTCGCGATTCATATAGAGCTGAGTTTGTACGGGCTCAAGCGGCATTTTATTATCCATCATGCGCGCAATCCCCGGGTTGTCTCGGCTTTAACATCATATGCTTCTCTATCATCCTTTTTAGGACAGGCAGTGTTATACACCATGCTGATCTGGGAAGAGATCACGGGTGTTCCGTGGTTATAGAAAGTATAGCCCTTATGAAGCGTAGATGGCAAGGAGGCAAAGAAGTTGCAGCGATGGAAATCCAGCTTTTGCCGGGGGAGAAATGGGCTATCATAGCCAGAATGTGCAGGGGGCTAAATTCGTCTTGACAGCAGGTAAGTCGCTGATGTATTATCCACAAGTGGGGATATCATTCCTACTCTTTGGGAAGTACGGGCGGTTGCTGAAATTGGTAGACAGGACAGACTTAGGATCTGTTGGTGATGAACCGTGAGAGTTCGAGTCTCTCACCGCCCATTGTTTCGGTGGAGGCGCGGTTAAGCGGGAGTGGCTCAGTGGTAGAGCATCTCCTTGCCAAGGAGAAAGTCGCGGGTTCGATCCCCGTCTCCCGCTCCAAGTTGTCTGAACAGTGTATTTTGTCATGTTCAACGCCATCTCAGGATGGAACTTTGCGCTCTGAAAGGACAGGCAAGTCCCGGCTTTAATTATGGCAAAAGCAGAAATAGATTGCAGTAAAAACAACTGTTGGAGGAAATGTGAAGGTCTCGGTTGAAAAATTGCCAACGAGTGAGGCGGTGCTTGACATAGAAATCTCGTGGGACGAGATGGAGAAAGCCTCAGATAAGGCATATCGCAAATTAGTGCAAAAGGTCGATATACAGGGCTTCCGTCGTGGGAAGGCTCCTCGCTCGCTATTGGAGCGCAGGCTTGGCAAAGAGTATATTTATCAGGAAGGTCTGGATGATCTCATCACAGAGGCATATCGCACGGCGCTAAAAGAGCATGAGCTGACCCCCATTACACAGCCCAAACTGGACGCGCCCGTCTTTGAGATGGGGCAACCCTATCACTTTAGCATGACGGTACCCGTAGTCACCCCTGTCACGCTGGGCGATTATAGCTCGCTGCACTTTGACCGTGAAGAGGCCAGCGTGACCTCTGAAGAGGTAGACAAGGAACTGGAGTCGTTGCGCAATCGTTTCGCGGAATGGGAAGTGGTGGAGCGACCAGCCGCCTATGGCGACCGCGTGACCGTCGATTTAAAACTGACCTCGGGAGATGAGAGTATCTCCGATCTCAAAGACAATCCCTTTGAATTGACGCAGGAGCGTTACGGGCTTTTCGCCGGCATGGACGAGCAGGTTGTGGGCATGCCGGTTGGTGAAACAAAATCCTTCACGACCACTATTCCTACCGATTATGGCAATGAGAAGTTGGCGGGCAAGCAGGCTGACTATACAGTAACGCTGCATAAGGTAGAAGAGAAACACCTTCCTGAACTGGACGATGCTTTGGCTGAGAAGGTTTCTAACGGTGAAGTCAAGACCTTTGAGGACCTCAGTAAAGTCATCAGTGATAACATTCTTGAGAATAAGAAGCGCCGCATTCGCGATGCGCTGCGTGATCAAGTACTTAATGCCGTGATAGAGCAGTCCGAATTTACCTTGCATCCTCTGCTCGTTGATGAAGAAGTAGAGGACATGGTGCATCAATTCTCGCACATGTTGGAACAGCAGCGCCTCTCGATGGATCAATACCTGATGATGATGCGTAAAAACCTTGACGAGTATAAGCAGGAGATGCGACCCGACGCGGAGAATCGCATCAAGCGCCAGCTCGTGCTTGACGAAGTGGCCCGCCGTGAGGATATTGGCATTGGGGTAGAAGAGATAGAGGCGCTCTATCAAGCATACGCCCAGGCCGGGCAGGCCCTTCCACAGACGCCGGAGCAGATACAGGCGCTTGCCATTAGCTATCGCCGCGAGAAAGCCCTGACTCGTCTGGTGGAGCTAACGACGCCGCCCGATCCCGATCTGGTGAGTGAAGATGAGGCTGCGACTGCCAATGCCCAGGAGGCGGCGCTTGCCGGTGAAACCGTTTTGACTGATACTCATAATGAAAGTGTTGAGACAGAGGAATCTGCAACAGCGACATCTCTTCCTTCCGATAGAGTGGAAACGGAGAAGGTAGAGTAAAGACGATGCGACTACCGGAAGTAATGTTGCGCTTGCAGGAAAGGTGACAGACGTGGCAAACTCAAAAAATATGCGTACGACTTATCGCTGCTCTTTCTGCGGCAAAAGTCAGGATCAGGTGCAGCGGTTGATTGCAGGGCCGGCGGGGGTGTACATCTGCGACGAGTGCATTGACCTCTGCCGCGAAATCATTGAGGAGGAGCAAGCAACTGTCGCCAAGCCACGCTTGCAAACAGGGAAGATACCAGCACCTAAGAAGATCTATGAGCAGCTCAGTAACTACGTCATCGGGCAGGATCGAGCGAAGAAGACGCTGGCGGTAGCGGTATACAACCATTACAAACGCATCAATGTGGGGATGCAGATCGACGATGTCGAGCTAGGCAAGAGTAATATTCTGATGATCGGGCCTACCGGTTGCGGTAAAACGCTGCTGGCCCAGACCCTGGCGAAAGTTCTGGATGTGCCTTTTTGTATCGCCGATGCCACCGCGCTAACGGAGGCGGGCTATGTGGGCGAGGATGTTGAAAACATCCTTTTGAGACTTATCCAAACGGCAGATTTCGATGTGGCGCGCGCTGAGCGTGGCATTGTCTATATTGACGAAATTGACAAGATTGCTCGCAAGTCTGATAACCCCTCGATTACGCGCGATGTCTCCGGCGAAGGGGTGCAGCAGGCATTACTCAAAATTATTGAAGGTACTGTCGCCAACGTTCCCCCTCAGGGCGGACGTAAACATCCGCATCAGGACTTTATCCAGATTAACACAGCGAATATTCTGTTTATTTGTGGCGGAGCGTTTGAAGGGCTGGATAAGATTGTCGAGCGGCGGCTGGGAAGCAACAAATCTATGGGCTTCCGCAGCAATGCAACGACCGAGACCACCGAGACAAAGAGTGAATCGGTGCTGACCCAACTGATCGCCGATGATCTGCTGAAGTATGGGCTCATCCCGGAATTCGTTGGTCGTATGCCCGTGGTGGTATCGCTGGACAATCTTGATAGGGATGCGCTGATCCGCATTCTGACCGAGCCCAAAAATGCTGTTATCAAGCAATACCAGAAATCATTCCAGCTTGATCGTGTCGAGCTGGTCTTTACCAACGACGCCCTTGAAGCGGCTGCCGATAGCGCCTTAAAGCAGCGCACTGGCGCCAGAGGGCTGCGTACCATTATCGAGGATGTTTTGCTCGACGTGATGTATGAGATTCCATCGCGAGCGGATGTGAAGAGAGTCGTGATTGACGGAGATGTAATCACCTCACGCCACAAACCGATGCTCGTCACGCGTGGTGAACGAGCAAACGCCTATTCTGAAAATGAGTCTGCCTAGTGCAGGCTCATCCCATTTAACAGTGCAGTGCTTGAGTTACCCTGGGTGACAGGGCAGGAGAGACAGGCTGGAACCAATGAGTGAACAAGAACGCCAGGATGTCGTGCAGGATACGCAGGACGCGTACCCTCTTGTGGCGTTGAAGAACATCGTTGCGTTTCCTCATAACCGGCATGCTCTGGTTTTTGCTCGTGAGAAGACTGTGCGCGCCATTGAAGAAGCTATGATGCGGCCAGATCGCATGCTGGTCACTGGTACACAGCGCAGCGCCGATATCGATGATCCCCAGCCCAAAGATATCTACTCTGTAGGGACGCTTGTCGAGATCAGTACGATGCATCGCCAGCAGGATGGTAGCCTCCAGGTGCTGGTGCGAGGCGTGAGTCGGGTGCAGATTGAGGAATACCTTGACGTCGAGCCGTTTATTCGAGTGAGCGTGCAGGCCCTCTCGGAGGTTCAGGCAAAAGGCCCTCAAGCGGACGCCCTGGTGCGTCATGCGACCAATTTGTTTGAACGCTATGCGCAGCTCAACCGCCGCTTCTCAGTAGAAGATATCAATTCGATTGTGGTGCTCAAGACTGCTTCGCGACTATCCGATACCCTGGCTGCCCACCTCGTCTCCGAGATGGAGCAACAACAGGACTTGCTGGAGACCTTCGATCCCATGGAGCGCCTGGAAAAAATCTGCGTGATTATGGGGAATGAGATTGAGATCCTGGAACTCGAATCAACGATCCGCAGCCGCGTACGTTCGCAGGTGGATCGCTCTCAAAAAGAGTTCTACCTGCGCGAGCAACTGCGAGCGATCCAGGAAGAGCTGGGGATGGAAAGCTCTTCAGAGGCAGAAGAACTGCGGGCCAAGCTGGTCGAGAAAAAGATGCCACAGGATGTTGTGGTCAAAGTGCGTAAAGAGATTGATCGCCTGGAACGCACGCCCTCGCAGTCGGCTGAACTTGGCGTGATACGCTCGTATATCGATTGGATGCTGGCTCTACCCTGGACGGAACGCAGCGATGATACTTTTGATATCGAGTTGACGCGCCGCATCCTTGATGAAGATCATTATGGGCTGGAAGGGATCAAAGAGCGTATCATTGAATTCCTGGCCGTGCGCCAGTTGCGCCAGCAATTTGTTAGTCGCGGGGGTCAACTGAATAGAGAAGGTCAGGGGCAGATTCTCTGTTTTATCGGTCCGCCTGGGGTTGGTAAAACCTCTCTCGGGCAATCTATTGCCCGCGCGCTCGGACGCAGGTTTGCTCGCATCTCGCTCGGTGGCGTGCATGATGAGGCTGAGATCCGTGGGCATCGCCGCACCTACGTGGGCGCTCTACCTGGACGTATTATTCAGAGCATGAAGACGGTGGGCGTTCGTAACCCGGTCTTTCTGCTGGACGAGGTTGACAAACTCTCCGCCGAATTTCGCGGCGATCCTGCTGCTGCCCTGCTGGAAGTGCTGGACCCCGAGCAGAATAACTCCTTTGTCGATCATTACCTTGAGCTCCCCTTTGACCTGTCTGAAGTCTTCTTCATCTGCACAGGCAACGTTAAATACCAGATCCCACGCGCCCTGGCTGATCGCATGGATATTATCGATCTGCCCGGATATATGCTTGAAGAAAAAGTGAACATCGGCCTGCGTCACCTCTTGCCTAAGGTTTTGAACGAGCATGGATTGGTGCCCGATCAACTGAAGATCCCGCAGGGAACCATGCAACGCATCATTACTGATTATACACGGGAGGCGGGCGTGCGCAACTTTGAACGCCAGCTCGCGACCATCTGTCGCAGGGTAGCCAGGCAGGTGCTTGAGAAGCCTCAGACGCGTGTGCGCATTTCAGCCAACAGGCTGGAACCATACCTGGGGCCGCCGCGCTATAACAATGCGATGCCGCTGCTGCGTACCCAGGTAGGCGCTGCCATCGGACTGGCTGTAACAGAGAACGGTGGCATCCTGCTGCCGGTCGAAGTGGTTACGATGGTGGGCAAAGGCGATTTGCTGGTCACGGGCCAGTTGGGTGATGTGATGCGCGAATCGGTCATGGCGGCGCTCTCATACATTCGTACGCGAGCAATGCCGTTACAAATCGATCCGAATTTCCAGGATGGGACGGACCTGCATATCCACCTGCCCGAAAACGCCATTCCTAAGGATGGCCCATCGGCTGGCATCACCATTGCAACCGCGCTGGTTTCGGCTCTCACAAAGCGACCTGTGCGCGGCAACCTGGCGATGACGGGCGAGATCACGCTGCTGGGCAGTATTTTAGGTATCGGCGGCTTGAAGGAGAAAGTGCTCGCGGCGCATCAGGCCAATATTTCCCAGGTGATTATTCCCGCAGCCAATAAGAAAGATCTGGCCGAGATCCCCAGCAAAATTCGCCAGCGCACCCAGTTTATCCTGGTGGACACGATGGATCAGGTAATTGAGCACGCGCTACAGGAAGCTCCCCCGCCCGTTGAAGAGAGAACGGAGCCTCAGTCCTCGCTTCTGGATGATCACATATCCACTCTGTATCCGCAAAACCTGCGTCGCACCGGTATCTCCGATACCAGAGGAGAAGAGGGGGGAGCCTCCAGGCGCGACCCTCTGGAAGAGGATGAGTCTGAGCTGTATCCTCATGTACGTGCCGAGCAGGACGAAAATGATGTTGGATAAATCGCTTCCTTGTTCGTTGTTATAGATGGAAGATGAAGCAGGTCACAGCAATCTTCGCTGTTTGATGGTACACTGCTATGTTAGAGGAGGGAAAACGAAGCCTGCTCGAAGACTATCTTCCACGCTCTAACTTTTTTATAACTACTGCGTAGTATGTTTTGAAAGAGTTAGCAGAGCACTGTGATAGGGAGGAGATATGGATAGGCAGGTTAATGTTTGCATCTTATAACGTCATGTAGTAATGAGTGGCAGATGTTTCTCGCTACTGGGGTCTTATATTCGTAAACAAAGAGAGGGATGTATCATGAGCTATCAGGGACAAGATCCAAATCAGCCAGGCCAGTACGGCGGCTATACTCCACCACCACAACCCACCGATCCATATAGCGGCCAGCAGTACGGTCAGCCAGGCCAACAGTATGGTCAACCGGGGCAGCAATACGGCCAGCCGGGTCAGCAGTACGGTCAGGCGCAGTATGGAACGCCCATGCAGGGTCCAACTTCTATGGGCATGGATCAGAACGTAGCAGCCGGTCTGAGCTATGTGCTTACCTGGGTCACGGGAATCATTTTCTTCCTGATGGAAAAACAGAACCGCTTTGTTCGCTTCCATGCGATGCAGTCGATCCTCTTTTTTGGCGGGTTGAGCATTCTGTATATCCTTCTAGGAATTGTGGGAAATTTCCCCTTTATGGGCCTCCTTTCCGCTTGCGCCAGTGGGCTGGTAGGACTTGTCTGGGTCGTTGGCTGGATTGTGCTACTCATCAATGGCTTCCAGGGCAAATACTTCAAGCTGCCTGTGATTGGTGACTATGCCGAGAGGTACGTCGATCAAGGAAGATTTATGTAACTGGCCTTCATATAGAGAGAAGATCAGTGGAGCGACTATTCAGATTAGTCGCTCCACTTTTGTTGCCCTTCTGTGGCTGTAGGGGCAAGCCTCGCGCTTGCCCTGCTGTCCCTAATCCTTTGATGGCCGACTAATTGACCAGGCGGAGAATTGGCCGGACAGAGGCAACAAAACCGCCTGTGTGAGCGGGTGAAACGGCGATTTCCTATTTTCCCGTGGGGCTACCCCCATAGTATCGTCGGAGCTGAAGAGCTTAACTTCCGTGTTCGGGATGGGAACGGGTGTCTCCTCTTCGCTATGATCACCGGTTCACCTGCGCATACAGGCGGTTCTCTTAACTGGATGCATAATATCATGTCTCCGCCATGTTGTCAACACCCTTTGCAAAAATGTAGGATATTCGTAAGGGCAACCGCGAAGGGCTGTCTTGCAATTCCGCCACCAACGCTCCTACGATGAAGCGGGGAGCTACCGTGTCTAACTGCGCTCAGGTTGGGCGGCAAGGAAGGCCCCTATGCCACCATTTTAGCCATTTGCTGGCAGGAGTTTGCGCAGGCGTTGCAGGCGTTGGCGCAGTCATTTTCACCGATCTGGGCGCACATTTCTTCGCAATGCTGGCAGATCATGGCGCAGAGTTGGCAAGTGCTGGTGTGTAATGGCGAGTTGCGCAGCATGAAGTGAGCCGATGTCAGACAAATCTCGGCGCAGTCAAGCAGGGTGCGCACATTATCCGCGTTGCCGCTCTTCTGCATCACCCTCATAGCTGTGTCCAGGCAGACCGTATGGCAGTTGAGACAGTCTTGAATACAATCGTTCATTTGATCGGTAAGCATCGGGTTAGCTGTATTCTGCATGATAGTTCTCTCCTTCTGCTAGATATGCAACGTTCCGGTTAATGTATGCCACGCAAGCAGCATACATACAATACTGTGTACACGCTTTAGCCGACATAGTTGTGGACTCTGGTTCATCGCCACTTGATATCTGTAGGGACCTCCCACGATGAATCGGGGAGCTACAACGCGTCCGATATCTATACACGCTCAAGGGGACGACGCGAGCTGATAGCTAGCTCGACCCGTTTGAGGGTACTGAAATTAGTTGGGAGGTAGGACGCAGGATGCGCTTTATCCTGTATGACCAACGGCCCTATAGATGAGCATACTCACTCTCCCTGTTATGTTTCCAAACACCCCTTTATTTGTTGGCAAGCGCACTAGCAGCCGCAACAATCTCATTCTATGCTTTTGCTGTAAAAGATAAGTTCTACAACATAAAAAGGGATTTGCTAATGAAAGATGTTGCAATCATAGGGGCAGGAATTGCTGGCATGGCGACTGCGACACGACTCCAGAAAGAAGGCTGTTCAACAGTTATGTTTGAGGCGCATGGACAGCCCGGTGGCTGCGCCGGCTTTTACCGGCGGAAGGGCTTCTCGTTTGATGTCGGCGCGACCACGCTGGTGGATTTCGCTCCCGGTGGCGTCGGCGGCCAATGGTTGGCGAGTATTGATATGCCTCCCATTGAAGGCGAAATGCTCCCCGGCTACCTTGCCTGGTTGCCTGATCGTACCGTCACTTTGCATCGCGACCCCGCTCTCTGGGCCGATGAACGTCTCAAAACTCTGGGCGATACGCCCGCTCATCGAGCCTTCTGGCGCTTGCTAGATCAACTGGCTCAGGTATTCTGGCGGGCGAGCCGCAATGGCGTCAGGCTACCTATGCAGAATGTGCAGGATATTATTAGCAACCTCCGTGTACTTGGCCCTGAACATATCCCCCTTGCTCGCTATCTCCGCTGGACGATGGGAGATGCACTACGAATGTACGGTTTGGGAGAAGACAAGGCCCTGGTGGGACTGCTCTCAATGTTGATTGAGGATACCGTTCATAGTAGTGTCGAGCAAGCTCCACTTATTAATGCCGCGCTGGGGATTACCATTCGTGGGGCCGGATTGATGCGGGCCAGAGGCGGCATGCGTGGCTTCTGGCAAAAGCTTGTCGCGCATTACCGGGGAATGGGCGGAGAACTGCGCGTGGGCTGCCGGGTGGAGCATATCGCGGGTAGCGCAGGATGCTTTCTCATCAATACCCGACGCGGAACTTTTGAGGCTGCGCAAGTTGTGTGTACATTGCCAGCCCCACTTACAGCCAGGCTTGCCCCATCACTGGTCGCGCAACCGTTACAGCCCTATATAAAAAGAGATGCCGACGCGTTGGGGGGCGCGGTTGTTGTATTTCTAGGGGTGCCAGGCTATCAGGTTGCCGGGCAGAATCTTACGCATCATCAGCTATTACAGTCATATGAAAAGCCATTGGGGAACGGCAATAACATGTTTATTTCCGTCTCAGCTCCCGGAGATAGCGAGAGCGCGCCTACTGGCTATCATACTGTCGTGCTCTCGACCCATTGCCCGCTTGACCAGTGGAGAGGGCTATCTCCTCAAGCATACCAGTTGCAGAAAAAAGTTATTGGAGAGCGTCTGGTCGAGCTTGCACGGCGCGTCTATCCACAACTTGGGGAATACGCTCAGGTCTACGAAATAGGTACGCCATATACCTACGAACGTTTTGTCTCGCGTCCCGATGGCGCTGTTGGCGGTGTACGCCTGACGCTGGAAAATGCCAACCAGCAGGCGATTCCGCATGATATTGGCGTCCCAGGCTTCTGGTTGGCTGGCGATACAACGTGGCCCGGCCTGGGAACTGTCGCCTGCGTACTCGGCAGCAGAAGCATCGCGGAGCGCATTCTCAATCGAGTACATCATACCACTACCCATCGTCGATCATTCCCTCTCTTTGCTACAGGAGGCATCCATCATGAAAGAACTTACCCTGCCTGAACAGGCAATTCCTGGCCTTGATGAACTGGGGCTCGACCTGCTGATCACCACGCGCAGGCAGCGCCGGATTGCCCTGGCGCGTCCATTTGTGGGGCTCGCGCTCTATATCTTTGCTGTTGCCTCCGGGTTATGGTGGCTCGCACCGCTGATCGTCTTCCTCATCTTCGTCGCGGTCGTCACAGTAACGCACGATGTTGTGCATAGATCGCTCGGGCTGAATCAGCGTCAAACCGAGTGGGCGCTTTTCCTGATGGGGGCGGTGCTGATGGAAAGTGGACACGCCTATCGCACAACGCATGTCCAGCATCATAAGTATTTTCCGGCAAATGACGATCCCGAAGGTTATCCCGCTAAAATAAGCATGCTGGGAGCAATCCTCTATGGCCCCCTTTTTCTTTACCGTCTCTGGTGGTGGGCCTTTCGGCGCAATAAGGGACGAGCCGGGCAGCGGGCCTGGCTGATAACAGAGGCGCTTGTCCCTCTGATCGTTGTGGTGAGCGGGATTTTATTATGGAAGATCGTCCCGGCTCTCCTACTTTATGCCATATTGGCGATAGTAGGTAGCTGGGTCTACCCACTGCTCACCGTCTATCTGCCGCACAAGGATTACGGGGAGACGCCGCTCACGCAGACGCACACCTTACGGGGCAGGATTATCCCGCTCATCTTCCTGGAATTGACTTATCATCTGGAACATCATCTCTATCCCCAGGTGCCGAGCCATCACCTGGCGGAACTGGCTCGCCGGCTCGATCCCTTCTTCAAAAAAGCCGGAGTGCAATTCTGGTATGTTCCGTAATTATCGGCTGCAAGCTATCTTCGTTGTATACTAAAGGAGATATGGCCTATCGGATAGAGATATTGTCAAGTGAGGAAAAGTATGCAAGAAGTACAGGCAAGCGGCGATGAACGGCAACAAGTAGAGGTATCGACCTATGCGGGCTATCATAGCATTATCAGCGGCGTGGACCGCAAGTGGGAATATGGCGGCTTTGCCCTGCCCGATGGCACATTCTGGCGCTACCGCGAGCCGGATGCGGCGGTAATCGTCGAGGGTGATCTCCTGCGGGTACGCGTGGAAAGGCTGACGCGCTCCCATGACCGCGTGCAGATCCTCGATAACGCCAAAAATATGTTTTTCTCGACCAGTCGCTTTGTCATCCCTGATGATGGCGCAATCTCCTTCGAGTGGGATATGAGTGCGCGTTGCAGCGGTACGCGTCCGTATGATCTCTACGATGGCTTTGTTTCGGCTCATCTGCTGGATTTTCAAACCGGTATGGCGCTTGACGTTTTTGCTTGCAACGATAGAATAGCGACCGTCTTTGCTCGCCTGCCTTTTCCAGGAGTGCCCGCCCCGGCAGATCCAGACGAGCCGGTGAAGCCAAAGTATTTTTCGGACTTTAACGAACTGCCCGTTGAAACAACGTATGGGCAAACCCATCGCTATCGCATCAGTTACGCGAAAAATAGCGATGAGGTAAGCTTTTTCGTTGATGGACAAAACGTGGGGACATATACGGAGGTTCCCAGCAAAATAAATTCCTGCATTATCGCGCTTGGCCTGATGACCGAGAAAGGCATCGCGCAAGGAAAGAGCGTCTCCTGCCACGGACAGGGCTTAACCGGCGAATGGGGACCATTTACCATTACTATCACGCACCATTAATGGTATAAAGCCAGTCGGCCCGATATCTCTCAGGCCGACTTCTCGATAACCCCTTCTACTGTGTTAGCGCCTCAAATTGCGCTATATCTTTACGCACAACATCCAGGCTGGCGTTCCAGAACGCTTCAGAATGGAGATCAATGCCGAAGCGGGCCGCGAGCGTTGCCGCATCGGCCAGTCCGGTTGATGATAGTAAATCATCATAGCCCTGCTTGAATGCTTCCGGGTCCTGCTGGTAGCGCGCATAGAGCCCCAGCCCGAAGAGCAGGCCGAACATATAAGGGTAGTTGTAGAACGAGCGGGCGCTGCTGTAATAGTGGGGCTTGACGGCCCACATGTATGGGTGCAGCGTTGCATCATCCAGCCCATCGCCGTAAGTCGCCCGCTGAGCTTCCAGCATCAGGTGATTGAGCTCATCAATGGATAGCTCGCGCTGCTTGCGCTTTTCAAAGACGCTTTGCTCGAAGAGGAAGCGACTGTAGATATCGACCACCACCTGACAAGAGCCGTTTAATGCGGCCTCAAGGATCACAATCTGTTCCTGTTTATCAGCGTTTTGCAGCGCGGCCTGGCGGATAATCGTCTCGCAGAAAATGCTGGCGGTTTCAGCCAGGGTCATCGGCGTGATGCGCTGGAGCGAGGTGCGTTGAGCCAGATTGAAGTTATGGTAGCCATGTCCCAGTTCATGAGCCAGTGTACTCATGCCGCCGAAGGCGGGCTTAAAGTTGGCGAATACCCGCGACTCATCTTTACGCAATGGCGTGCAATAGGCCCCGTCACGCTTACCGGAGCGCGGCTCGGCGTCGATCCAGTGTTCTTTGAACGCACGGGCCGCGAAATTGGCGAGCCTGGGTGAATAGGTGCCGAATTGCTCAACAATAAAGGCCGCAGCATTGTCGTATTCCCAGATGCGACTGCTTGAGCCAACCGGTGCGAACAGATCGTACCAGGCGAGGCGCGGCAGGTGAAGCGCGTGGGCTTTGGCGTGCAGGTAGCGGCGAAAATCGGGGAAAGACTGGCGAGCAGCCGAGAACATCGCGTCAAGCGTCTGTTGATCGATATTATTGCTGAACAATGAAGACGCGAGAGGAGATTCCCATCCCCGGCTCCGCGTCAAAATGTTGACCTCGCCCTTGATACTGTTGAGGGCGGCGGCAAGAGGCAGGGCAGCCTGCTTCCATGCTGCGATTTCAGCTTCATAGGCACGGCGACGTACCTCCCGGTCGGCATCATGGGCCAGGTTGCGGATCGCGCTCATTGGGAGTTCCTGCACCTGATCGGCAATTTCCAGTGAAACCGTCAGTTGAGAGGTGACATTGCTATGCAGCCTGGTCCATGCCGTTCCGCTGATAACACCCAGTTCCGCAGCCAACATTTCCTCAGCAGGCGACATGAGATGTTGCGCCTGTACTTTAGAGCGACGCAACATATATGCATGATCGCGTGCAGTTGCGGACCGTTCAATCAGCTCCTCTACATTCAATGAGCCGAGCCAGGCGGTGAGGCGGGTGGTCAGGAGAGACCATTGTACCAGGTGTTGCTGCAATTCGCTCAACCGGGCCTGGGCAATAGTGTCTCGCGAGTTTGTATTCACAAAACAACTGATATATGCCAGGAGCGTTCTAATGTTATCCGCAGCCACATTGTAACGTGCAAATACGGTTTCCAGGGTGTGGACGATGCTATCATCCACCGCCCGGGCCGGTTGCTGG
The DNA here is from genome assembly GCA_035293765.1 of Ktedonosporobacter sp. Taxonomy (GTDB): domain Bacteria; phylum Chloroflexota; class Ktedonobacteria; order Ktedonobacterales; family Ktedonobacteraceae; genus DASRHT01. The sequence continues at coordinate 37,623 of DATGMF010000088.1, read as the reverse complement.
GCAACATGATGTTCATCAAATAGCAGCGCGAGATCGGCGATATCCTGCGTTGTCTGGGCAAAGCCTTGAGCAAACTCCGGCGAGTCCAGACTTGGATAAACCACAGACATGTCCCAATGGGGTAACGATTGGGTTGTAGTCACCAGGCAAATCTCCTTTTCACTTCAATGCCGCGCTCCTGTAGGGACCAGATTGATCGCGTCCGCCTGCGATTTATCGCTTTCGCGTAGGGACCAGATTGATCGCGTCCAACAGCGTTGGAGCACGGAAGATTGAAAGGCTCATCAAAACAGTATTGCTAGTATTGTAGCATGAGAGACGAAGACCCTGAGAATGCAGCAGTTGCCAGCCTGTACTTGACGGCACGTCATGAATTCCATACAATCAAGCTACAAATTAGGCGCTTACTAAAAATTATCGCTACCACTGTTGGCAAATCTTTCGGTTGCGTGCGTCCAGCCACCTGGACTGGCCGTGAGCCAGCGGCGTTCGCAACTGCATTTCAAGGGTAGGAGGTGTCGTGTTGTCATCACAGGGAGGGGAAGAGTGGTTGAGCCTGCGCGAAGCTGCTGAACTGCTGGGAATGCATCCGGCCACAGTTCGCCTGTGGGCTGATCGCAATGAACTACCTTCGCGCCGCACCAGCGGCGGCCATCGTCGCTTTCGTCGCGCCGATGTCGAGGCTCGTCTGCGCCAGGAGATGGAGCCAAAGCCACACCCGACGGCTCAATTGCTTATTCAGAGTATCATGGGGCGGGTCCGCTTCGCCTTTACTGACGGCACGTTGAGCACGCTGCCCTGGTATCAGCAGTTCGATGAGACGGCCCGCGACGCCTATCGCCATCTAGGGAGGCGCGTGCTTGATCTCCTGCAACGCGCGTTGAGTGACGCGACAAACAAGGAAGCGTTACGCAGCGAGGCTATGCAACTGGGCAAGGAATATGGCTCCATCACCTGCAAATCACATGTGCCGGTCGCCGACGCCGTGCGGGCCTTTCTCTACTTCCGCACGCTCTTTGATGAGGCGATTCTGCAACTCGTGGAATTTCGCGGGGTCCGCGAGCAGGATATTCCCTGGATCGAAAGCCTGTATCAGATCCAGGCCATTACCAACGAGATCCTTCCAGCACTTATCGAAGCCGCACAAACGTAAACAACTTGCTATGTCCTGAAATATCAGTTATAGTTACTAAAAATATAGACATGGATATCATGCCTACACCCTCAGCATTCAGCTACGCCGGTTTACAAAGCAACTGACTCGGCGGCAGGTTACACTACGGGCAACCTCTTACAGCGGAAGAAGCAATACACATCAGAGAGGTGAAACAGGGAGTGAAGATTTCCCTCGTCTCCTGCGTTTCACCGGACTGGCAGCTTCCATTCCCTGCTGCTGTTTCCATGCTTCATGACGTTGCATGAGCACGGCCTTGATGGCGTTGCGGTCACGACACGCACGTAACGCGTTGTCCCCGAGCCGCCGACTGATGTTGATCGCCGCGTTGTGATCAGCATGGGCCTCGAAGCCGCAGACCCGGCAACAAAACGTTTGTTGGTTCGGTCGGTTTTTGCGGTCGGTATAATGGCACACGCTGCACTCCTGGGAACTGTACGCACTGATGACCGGGGTCGCCTTCACCCCTCGTTTCTGACTATTCCAAACGATCTGTTGGGAAATGCGTCCCAAATTGGACGCTCGCAGATAGGCGTTTTGTGCTTTCGCCTTAAAGCGCATCGACGCGACCGATAACTGCTCATAGGCAAACTGAGCGCCCTGATGCTCTGGATCAGTAAAGCACTGGTTGACGGCACGATTGATCTCCTGCTTGACATAGCGCAGCAGCCGCTGCCCGCTCCGACTGCTGGTAGAGGGCAGCTTCTTGCACCCTTTTTTCTGCAAGCACGCCCGCAGTTTCGCTTTCCTGCGGCGTTTGGCGCGATCTCGTTTGTGACGCGCGCGCAAACTTTTATGGAACGAGCCGTACTGCTTGCCGGTGCTGGTCGTCACAAAATTGGCGATGCCCACATCGATCCCCACAACAGGCGCACCCGAAACAGGGTCTGGCGTGACTTCCTCGTCATAGGAGAGGGTGAGCCACCAGACGCCCTTGCGCCGATTGAGTTGGACGCTGCTGTTGAGCTTCCTTGCCTGCTGGGTCCTGGGGTCGATCAGGGCACGCTGGTGATAGGGAGCCAGTTTGACAGGAACCTGGATTGGTTGCCTTTTCTCAAGCGTGCTGATCGTGAGCCAATACGCATAGGTCGAGTCGTGGGACGGCTCTAGTTTGACCACGTTGACATTGGCTTGAATACAGGGTTCGCGCAAGGTGGGAATGTTCCATTCATTCCACTGTGGCTCCTTAGTCCGCGGAGGAAGCGTCCCATCGGCTCGTTTGTGTTGGTATCGTTCCAGATCAGCCTGGTATTGCTGATAGGCGACGGCGCGATTGGTGAGCCAGGAGCGCGCAATGCCTGCTGCTTGCATGATGGCAACGCGGTGCCAGCGTTCGGAGAGGGGCGTCTGATAAAGCGGGTCACGCAGTTTGTTGGGAGGCTCATCAGTACAGAAGAGGGTGACGTACTGCTGACAGAGCGCGAGGTAGACCGATGCCAACGTATCAAGAGCCGCAAGCTTCCCAGGGTTGACCTCCACTAAGCGGATATGCGTGACCGCTTTGGTGATGTGCTGTAGTTCGCCTGGTCTCGCTCGGCGCTGTCGTTTTTTCATCGGGTGTCTCTCCTTTACGAACGGGTGGGAGCCTGCTGGAACACTTCGCGCAGGCACTGCATCAGCCGATAGGTCTCTAGCGCGTCCAGATGAACCTCCTGAGCAGCTTCTTCCGTCTCGCCCCGCTCACAGCGCACAATGATGCTCTGATCACTGAGGATAGAGAGGTGATGCACGCCGAGCGTGATCTCTTGCAGGATCGTTCCCTGCACCCCTAACAGCGGTACGATATGATGGCTGATTGTCTCCAATGGTTCAGGGCTATGCATCTTTTTACTCCTGCATGATGAGAAACGCCAGATGGATCTGACTGACATCGGTGGGCAGCATCGTCCCGTTATTGCTCAACGTGACGGAAACCGTCTTGATCCCAGCAGTGCCAAGCAGCAGCGCAATCGCCTGCGCTTTGCTTTTGCCTGCGATCATCGCCTTGAGATGCTGCTGTTGCTCCTGACTTACCTGGGCAACGAGCATCCCACGAGCTTGCACCTGCACATCGATGTTGCCTTGTACGTTGGTGCGGACCTGCATCACGCGTGCCTGGACGGTTCCTTGCAGGCTGTATCCTGTTCCAAGCTGTGCAGCGGCTTCCTGCGCCACTGCCTGCATGAGTGCCTGCTCGTAGAGGGATGTGGGCACCGCGATCCCACGGCATTGTTCGATCACCGTGACGCGCGTTTGCGTAGCTTCGGTTCCTGCTGGATGATCAGCGGTGACTGTCCGGCTACATTGCTGCGGGACGAGCAGTGTTTCCTCGCTCTGCACCTGCGTCTGTAACGCCGCCTGAATGCTCTGATCCAGGTCGGTAGTCAGTCGTGCCGCCGCCTGGTCGATATCATGTTGTGTGGCAACCGGATAAGTACGGGCCAGTTGTCCCCCATAAAATGCACTATTGACAGCAGAGACATTGAGCCTGCAACACGGGCCATAGATCGCGCCTGCTGCCAGATTGCCTGCTGGCCCTGGCTGTGTGGCATGAGCCGAGACGGTGACTTGTCCAAAGGTGGGATAGACAGCCGCCGGAATCACCGCGTCGGCATCGGTGACGACTTGCCTGCCGTCAGGGCTCACGATCAGCGTACCAGCACTGACCACTTGTACAATAGGCGCGGCGTTATAGAAGGTGATCAGGCCGTGCGCCATCTGGGCCTCTTGATGCACTGTGCCGGTGGTGGGAACGGTGAGCGCCTGGCTCATGCTGAGGCTGGCAAGCGATCTTCCGGGAAGCTGTCCTGCTGTAAGGGGCTGCGTCTGATCGGTTGCGACCACGAGGGTACGGGTCACGCTCACAACGGTTGAACGTGGCACAATGGTCACGGTCGCCGAAGGGGTGAGCAGGGGCAGCGCCACCAGCACGAGCAGGCTGCTTCCTGCAAGCAGACAGACAAGTACAAGCAGCACCGGAAGGACTGCCCGTTTACGACGAGCAGGCGGTCTGCGCATCGGGTTCGGGGCGTCTTCGTGCGGTTCTTCTGCCTGCGGTGGCTGCCGGACGCGCTCCTCTTCCACGAGTGTGCCCTCAACGCTTGGCGCGTCCGTGGGGGGCATCTCCTCCGGTTCCGGCTCATAAATGTGAATATCAATCAGACGGATCGGGCCGTGCGGCTCCTGCTCCTGGGTGCTATGCGTCGCGTCGAGACTGCTCAACTGGGCTAAGATGTGCTCGGCATCCTCCTGAATACGGCTCATCGCGTTGCTCCTTGTCTGGAAAAGTAGAGGAGCGAGGGCCGATACCCGCGCTCCTCTACTGCTAGTGCTCCCTCGATATAGCTCCCTGCTGCTGGGCAGGAGGCGTATGACACACGACAAAATCGGTCATATCGCTATCGGTGTGTAGCTTTTTGAGAAAGCGGTCGGGAACGGGCGCCGTCCAGTTCACCAGGAGAAAGCCTTGCTGCGCTTTCATCGTGGTGCCATAGAGCAGGATCTCGGCTCCCCCTTCCGCCTCAAACCAATCAGTCAACTCATCGACAATGTGCTTGACATATCTGGACGCACACAGCACGATCATCAGCGTTCCGGTCACGTTCATTGTTCCTCGCTCTCCTCTCCTTACATGCCTGTCACTTCCCCAGGCTTTGCGGGCCGGAAGGTGCCATGCTCATTGATGAAGATCATGCGGGTGGTGCCCACCTGAACGAGCATATCAGGCCGTCCATCGTGGTTGACATCCTGAAACTGTAAGGTGATTGGGGTCAGGTCTCCCCCTGGGCCGATGTCAGTCATGGGGAGAATGACACGCACATTGGTAGGATCTCCCCCGGCAAGCTCAATCACGTAATAGTGTGTGCCCAGATGCTGCGCGATAAAGTGGCTTGGATGCGCGGGGGAATCATGGTGACCCACGACAGCATCGATCTGAAAGGTGCGGGGGTGACCATAGTGCAGGTCATCCTGATAGCTGTTCCACCATGTTGCCACGAGGGTGATGAGCAGCCAGCCCAGGAGCATCACCACCATGCCCACCCCCACCCAGGTCAGCCAGTGCAGGCGCGGGACTGATTGCTGCCGGCGCGACGGGTGAGCGAGAGGCAGCGGTTGCTGTCTCGCCGGACGCTGCGCGGTGGCCCGTTGAGGGATCGCGTGACGGGTCACCTGAATATGAGTGCGAATGGGGACAGGGGACGCCGTGACCGACTGCGCAGGCTGATAGCGCCGGACGCTGCTTGGAGCGCGGGGCGCATAGAGCCGCTCGTTATAGAGCTCCTCATCCGCAAGGACATCGGGAGACGTCACGGCAGCCTGTGTCCAGTGCGGATGGCGCGCTGGAGGGGCGTCATGTGGTGCTTTCATGCTGCTTCCCCTTCTCGTTACACCGTCTGCCCGCGAAAGATCCGGCTGGCATCATCGGTAGTGGCGATCCCATCGAGAATGGCCTGATGGAGTTTCTCAATGCTTGCGGCATGTTCGTGGCATTCGTGTGCCATGTCATCACAAAAGCCGCTCTCGTTATGGAGAAGGCCGTCAACGGGGATAACGGGGACTGCGTAGTATTCTTCTTGCTGCTCGTTCATAGACGGCACGCTTCCTTTCGGCACTTGACTTGCGGCCCTCATCTGCTAGAATGAGCAACAGAGGGCCTCTGAACTGCTGATCGAGGGTTTGTTGGTTCTCGCTCGCTGACCTCCTGTTCGCACCAGGGGGTCAGTTCGGTATCACCTCCTTGTGTTGACTGCTGCTTTCTACGGCAGTTGCAATGATTTAAAGATTGTGATTATCTTGACTTTCCTGATTAATTGTAGCCGTATTAATCTGTATTGTCAAGATAATAATGATAATCTTTGGTATGCTTGCCTTAGTCATCACGTTATTAGCAATAATCAAGGAAAAATGATATAATCAACCAGGAGCCAATCTCCCAAGATCATTTAATCGAGGAGAAATATGCAAAATTTGTATACTGCTAGTGAAGCCAGAAAAAAGTTAGGAGGAATAGCTGGGGAAAGCCTAAAACGACTTGTTGCTAATGGACAAATACGCAAAGTCCTCCCTCCCGGCCACACAAAAAGAGGCTTATACGTCAAAGAAGACGTAGATAAGCTGGCAGCCGCGATGGAGCAGTTTATGGAGATCTATTCTCTTACTGAAAAAAAGGAAAAACCAGAATTAGTTCAAGCTCAAAGTGAAGAGGATATTGAAGCAACTATTAAGATAGATAGACAATACTTCGGGGATCAGATCCATCCTCCTGAGAAAAGAATATATTGGTTTAGGATATGCCCTAATGGAGATTATGTTTTAAAGCATCATGGAATCATTGTTGGATACTTTTCCATTCAGGGAATCAAGCAGGAGGCAGTAGACCGCCTCTTTATTCAAAGGAAAGGTAATCCTAAGACCCAAGCAGAGGATATGACGCCTTTAGAGCCAGGGAAGCCCTTACAGGCATATGTTTCCATGATAGCTGTAAAAGCTGATGAAGCACAAGAGACAAAGAAAACTTACGGAATGTTGCTCTTACTTGAGTTACGGAATGTGTTTATCAACTTTGCGAAGCAAGGAATTAACATTCGTCAAATATGGGCGAAGTCGGGCACAGTTCCCGGTATCAAGCTTTGCCGAGATTTCGGTTTCACTGAACTTGGTTACATTAATAATGAGCAAATAGGGTTTGTCCTCAACTTAGAGACTTCAGACCTTCCTCTTGCTCGTAAGTATCGAGAAGTGCTTGCGGAGTACCAGAAAAACTGTATTTAGTACCTTTCAGCAAAAGCAGAGGAGGCATTAAGAAAGCCGAAACCTTTCTATCTTCTAGAACGTCTTCTTTAGTAGGGAGCCTCCAGCCACATTTAAGAGCGTGTCTGGCTAGCTCGGGGTATGCGGAGGGAGCCGCGTGACAAATATGGCACCGATCCCCAGAACTACGTACCTGCATGTCCGCGAGCAATTCTCATTTTTAGATATTGTTCAATCATGTTGGTATATGTTATGTTTTTGATGGAATAAAACATATCGCAAGGATTTAAGGGGATGCCGCTATGTCTGTGAATCAGCAGCAGTCAGAGGATGCTCAGCTTCCCTCTTTTGTTGCCCCCCGAAGCAAAATCACAATTAAGCTGGCAGAGATACAGGATGTTCTTGCTGCCCCTCGAAGCAAGATCACGATCAAGCTGCCGGAGTTGCAGGAAATTATCTCAGAAGAAGCGCATGCCCCTACCGATGATGCAACGATATCTCTCTTTCCCGCTACCCCCCTTGCGCTCCCTGTGCCAGATTTATTACCAGATGATGTACTCTCATTGCTCAAAGCAGAACTTTTGCCTGAGCCTGAGGAAAAAGAGCTGGCATTAAATACAACAACAGGCAATGATGTAACGGCGCTCTCCCTGAGTATGTTGCTGTTGGATGATGAACTGACAGGACCTATGGTGCCGGTCTGGCACACGGCTCTCCAGCCTCCCGTGACGCCACCCCTCAAGGTGGCGGAATATGCTCCTCAAAGTGTGGCTGGCTCTCTTCAGAGAATACCCACACATGGCAGAAATGTTCGTCGTCGCAAAGCTCTGGTCTATCGCCTGACGCGTAAGCACAGGCAGCGGGACAGGCGCAACGCGCAGCTTACGATCAGACGTCGTTGGGTGGTGCTCTTTAGCACAGTATTAAGCGTGCTGGTGCTCCTCCTGTCTCTGAGCGGAGTGGGAGCGTTCGCCACCTATCGTTTTGCCACGGACACGCAGGCAAAGTATCTGCACAGCGTGCTCACGCTGCGCGATCTGGTGCCGCGTGACAACCTCAAGATGTACGACAGCAAAGGCGTGATGCTGGCTCAATTGACTGATCAGGGAATCCATACCAGCGTCGCCTTGAAGGATGTCTCGCGCGACCTGATTAACGCGACGATTGCGACCGAAGATAAGAACTTTTGGCAAAATTCGGGCATTGATCTCCCCCGCATCATCCAGGCCGCGCTGGATGATATTCGCAGCGGTCGTGTTGTTGAAGGTGGGAGCACCATTACCCAACAATTAATTAAAAATCTGATTGTGGGCAATGAAACCAGCGTCGTGCGCAAGCTGCAAGAGATCGCGCTTACGCCTCAGGTCAACACGTATTATACAAAATCTGATATTCTGGAAATGTATCTGAATAGCATCTATTACGGCGAGCAGGCGTATGGCGTTGACGCGGCTGCCAGCGTCTACTTTGGCCTGGAAGATCAGCCCAATCAGCCCGCCTCGAAGCAACTGGATCTGGCGCAGGCGGCTATGCTGGCAGGATTGCCCAGCTCTCCCATTAGCAATGATCCGCGGCTTCATCCTGAAGTTGCCTTCCAACGTTTTGAGACTGTGCTTAACTTGATGGTGAGCGAAGGCTATATCACAAAGGTGCAGGCGCTCGAAGCGATCAAAGAGGCGCAAATGCCTCATTTCTTCAAAAGCCCGACCAACCTGGTCAATCGAGCGCCGCACTTTGTTAACTTTATGCTCTCGCAACTGGAGCAGACCTATCATCTTACCCGTCAGCAGCTATCGCGCTCGGATATGAGCGTCTATACTACGTTGGATATCGAGCTTCAGGATAAAATTCAGAAAATTGCCCAGCAGCATATCGCGGAACTGCGCGACGCTCATCACCTTTCCAACGCTGCTGTGGTGCTGATTGACTACCATACCGGCGCGATTCGTACGCTGCTGGGTAGTATTGACTATAACGATAAAAGCATTGATGGCGAGTTCGATGTTGCGACCCAGGGCTTCAGGCAGCCAGGCTCCTCGTTCAAGCCCTATGTATACGTCACAGCCTTTGAGCAGGGCGCGTCGCCAGCTCAGGCTATCGATGATCAGCCATTAACGATTGATCTACCGCCATACTCCAATCCTCCAACCTTCACGCCGTTTAACTATGACCGGAGCTATCATGGGCATATGACCCTGCGTTGCGCGCTGCAAAATTCGCTGAACATTCCCGCTGTGAAGGTATTGCAGCATGTTGGCATCGATGCAGCTATGAAGACGGCGACCGATATGGGGATTCAATATAAGGGAACGCCCGGCTACTCACTGGTGCTCGGAGGGTTGGATGTCCATCTGATCGATCACACCTCGGCCTATGGCACATTTGCCGATGGCGGCGTGCATGTTCCCTATTATGGCATTGATAAAATCGTCTTTGCCGACACCCACCAGACGATTGTCCATCAGACCGATCCGGGGCAGCAGGTCATCAGCCCGCAGCTCGCATATATGATGACCAGTGTGCTGAGCGATAATGCCTCGCGCACCCCCGAATTTTTCGATTGCAATGTTTTGCAGCTCTACTCAAACTCGCAGCAAGATTGCTGGAACGGCAATCGTGGCAGTGTCCGGCCCGCGGCAGCTAAAACCGGCACGACCAATGATTTCCGTGATAACTGGACGGTTGGCTATACCACTGACTATGTCATGGGCGTCTGGGCGGGGAATGACGATAATACGCCAATGATTGATGTCACGGGTGTGCAGGGCGCGGCCCCGATCTGGCACGATGCGATGCTGGTCGCGGAACAAAATCATCCGATCCGCGATTTTACCAATCCCGGAGGATTGGAATGGGATACCGTTACCTATGCAGATGGTGTGCAGACGAGCGATTGGTTCCTTCCTGGCACAGCGCCAACGTCTTTCGTGCCCACGCCAACCGCTGTACCATCGCCTGACCCGGAAGGGACGCCGCCGCCAAATAGTGATAATCCGTCTCCTGTGACGGCTCATCCCTATTGTCCAAGTAGCTATACGTTTGCATTCTCTCCACCATCGAATAAAACGCCAGCAGGCAACGCAGGGTGGTGGTAATCAAATAGTTAACAAAGCGTTACTGCGCTTTCTATCGTACCGTTAGGTACTATAGGCGGCCTGAACCGACCAAAGGCATTATTTTGAGAGATTATCTCTCAGGCAGGGAGTTGTTTTAATCAGGGAAAAGAGTATATACTATACATGGCCTATTGCAAAATTAGTGACTTTAGCAACAGGAGAACCTGTCATTTTTATTGATGAGAATATTTGTGCAACCTTTTTATATACTGTAATCTTGTACATTCTCACAGGTGAATAGCGTTCTCTCTGGCGGTGGATGTGTGGTAATGGAGGAGCAAGGTCAGAAGTACAGTGTAGCTTTTTCTGTTCTTGCAGCACTTATCAGAAAGAGGTTAGCAAATGGGAACCGAGCAGATTCCAATGGGCACATCTTCCTCTCAACGGGCTTCCCAGAATCTGGAAACTGGGGGATCTGCCAATGGCTGGCAGGGTAAACCGGCCAAGCTACCCGTCCACAGCCGAGCGGCTGCGGCGCAACGGCTCAATGATATTCCTGAACAACCTGATCGTGGTGTGTATTATCCGGTCCCCCATCAGCTTGCCAACGCCCCCGGGTGGCGAACGAAACGCTATATCAAGCGGAAAAACTTGCGCTTGAGCAACTTGCGTTATGCGACCACTGAGCGTATTGGGACGCAATGGACGATGCTCCCAATGGCATTTGGAGCCCTTATCACCATTGTTGTTCTTGCCAGCGCCCTGGTGACGCTAACAGCCGTGGTGGGGGCAACACAGCAGCGGTATGGTCAGCAGGTGACAACTCTGGAGGACATCCTCCCAAAAGATAGCTTGAAGGCTTATGATGTACATGGTGTGCCGCTGTTCCAGATGGTGGATCAGGGATTGCAGACGTCGGTCCCGCTCTCGCAGATTTCGACCCACCTGGTTAACGCTGAAATTGCCATTGAGGACCAGAACTTCTGGAATAATCCTGGCTATGATATTACCGGCATTGTGCGCGCCGCATTGGATAATCAGACGCAGGGACATGTTGTCTCTGGCGCTAGCACGATCACTCAGCAGTTGATCAAAAATGCGATTGTGGGCGACCAGGTAACGGTGACGCGCAAACTGCAAGAGATCATCCTGGCTCCCGCAGTCACCAGGCAGTATACCAAAGAGCAAATCCTCACCATGTATCTCAATACCATCTATTATGGAGAGCAGTCGTACGGCGCTGATGCCGCCGCCTTTACCTACTTTGGTTTAAAGGACACGCCCACCGCTTCGGCGGCCTCGCAGTTGGATATTGCTCAAGCGGCGACACTGGCAGGCATTCCCAGTTCGCCGATAGCCCGCGACCCGTTCCTGCATCCCCAGGCTTCTTTAGCGCGGACGGAAGAAGTCCTGCAGCAGATGTACCTTCAGGGATATATCACTCACGATGACCAGTTGAGAGCAATTTTTGAGGCGCAACAACCCAACTTCTTTCATCACAGTTATGTGACCAATACTGCTGCGCCGCATTTTATGCAATACGTCATCCGTGAGCTTTCCGATGAATTGCACGTCAAGCCAGAGAATCTATCGCGAGCGGGGCTGATCGTCTCGACGACGCTTGATCTGAAGTTGCAAAACCAGATCTTGAAGGTCGCGCAATCGCATATTGCGGCCCTGGCAAAAGCGCATAATATGTCGAACGCTGCGGTCGTCGTGATCAACTATCATACCGGGGCTATTATGACTCTGGTCGGCAATATTGATCCCAATAATCCGCAATATGGAGCTTTTGATGTAGCTTCGCAAGGATTCCGGCAGCCTGGTTCCGCGTTCAAGCCGTTCATCTATGCTACTGCATTTGGAGAGGGAGTCAGCCCGGGTACCCCTGTGCTGGATGCGCCTCTCACGGTACAAATGTGCTGCGGTCTGCCGTCCTATTCGCCGCATAACTACGATGAACGCTTCCACGGGCTGATCTCTTACCGCCAGGCGCTCCAGAACTCGTTTAACATTCCCGCAGTGAAGTTGCTGATGCAGACTGGCGTTGATAAATCTCTGCATACGGCTCAGATTATGGGCATCGGCGATAATTATCGCGGCGTGCCGAACTATACGATGGTGCTGGGATCGCTGAGCGTTCACCTGTTGGATATGACCTCCGCGTATGGCGTCTTTGCCAATGGCGGCATACGCATTCCTCCTCACGCTGTCAATACCGTGACGGATGTTCAGGGTCATGTCATTCTCCAACTCCTCCAGCCTAAGGGCACGCGTGTCATCACTCCTCAGCAGTCCTTTATGATTACCGATGTGCTAAGCGATAACGTGGCTCGTACCTATGAGTTCGGTAAGTGTAGCTCGCTCTACCTGTATACCTACACCCAGTCTGAGTGTTATGCGGGGAAACCGGGTAATGTTCGACCATCTGCTGTAAAGACGGGAACCTCGACCGATTTTCGTGACAACTGGACGATAGGTTACACCACCGACTTCGTGGTGGGCGTCTGGGCGGGCAATAACAACAACACGCCGATGGTAAACGTGACCGGTGTGGATGGCGCGGGTCCGATCTGGCATGATTCGATGTTGCTGGTGGAGCAAGGCCATCCTATCACCGATTTCACGAATCCTGGCGGCGTGGTCAAAAAAACAGTACATTATCCTGGAATCACCACGACCGATTGGTACTTGCAGAAGTAACGTAGTTATTCGACGCTAATGCCGAGCCGGGCCAGTAAGCGACGACTGACCTCGGCTCGATGCTTTATTGGCATACGTCCGGGCACACAATGCGAGTCAGAACCAGCGCTAAAGAGCAGATCGTGCTGCCGGACGTATTCCTGGTATGCGTCGATGATGTCCTGACGATGATAGGGGTGATAGACCTCGATGCCATCAATGGGGATCTCCTGACGCACCTGGTCAAGCAGGGCGGGATCATAAAAAGTAAAGCCGCCTTCGCGACGGCCAGGATGCGCTATCAGGCAGACTGCACCGCTGCGGTGCGCGGCGTTCACTGTCTCTGCCATATCCGCCATGATCGAGCGGAAGCCTGCCTCGCGGATCATCTGCATCGCAACCTGCCAGCTCGCGGCATATCCATGTTCGCGCAAAAGTCGGATATTATCGGAGGGAAGACGCAGCCGCCCATCATTGGCCGCCAGAATTTCCTCCTGGCGAGGGAAATCGTAGCCGCGCCGCCGCAATTCCTCGTTAACCTGATGCGTATTCTCTAACTGCAAACGTTCGACATTCTCAGTCACGTCGCTTAAATAATTATGTGCTGGATCGAAGCCATAGCAGAGCATATGTCCCATTTTGCCCTGCCACTCGGTGCTGACCTCAACGCCCGAGATCACCGGTAGCCCTTTCTGTGCCGCGAGTTCTTGAATTTCGGCAACTTTATCCACGCGGTCGTGGTCAGTCACGGAGACAAGAGCGAAGCCCTCAGCTACAAGATAATCAATCAATTGCTGCGCGGGCCAGCGCCCATCGCTATAAGAGGTATGCATATGCAGGTCAACAATCGCGTCAGGTTTCAGTTTGAGATTCGTTGTCAGGGAAGTCAAGACACGCTCCTTTGTTGATCGAAAAACGGACCTACTTTCAGAATGTGTCTGATTCTCATCGCGCCCGCGTGCTTGTGCCTGCGGTGCTCGCTTCCATGAGGGAGAGGATGCAGTACAGGCGCAGCGTGCCTGTACTGCATCCTCTCCCTCACCTTTTGCGCGGCGAAGCCGCGCCACGATGAGCTGAAGCAGGTGATAGCGTCGAGCATCAGACACATTCTCAGATACTACATATATATTGTCGTACAAGTGGGCAAGCGCGCAAAGTCTCAGTGCTGATACTACTGCTTGCGTAGCTGTATACTTTCTAATGTGTAGCGCCAAAATGCATACATCTGTTGCTCTTTGTGCGTATCTAGATCGAGAAGGCGCACCTTCTGCATATGAGCCAAACTTGCCAGCAAATCTTCTTCCGTTCCCCAGAGTTTGCCAGTTTGAGCAAGATGACGTATTTGTGTCACCAGAGGAGGAAGCTGGACCTCCAAAGAGGCCATGAGTTCGTCAAGAAGAGTGCGCTGAGTAGTTAACTCGGCGTCGCCATCTTTCTCCCAGGAAGTCAGCAGTTCACAATAGTGTTTGCGTTTCGGATAGAACTGCTTACGAAATGTATATTGCTCCGTTCGCTTCTGGAGCCATTGTAGACGCTGCCCTCTATCGTACCCCCAGACAGCAAAAAAGCGATCCAGGCTGACAACGGCAATAGCAAGAGGCTCTAGCGTCAGGCGGTGGGTATACTGGGCAGCAATGATGTTCATGCATATATCGCTATCAACACTAAAGATCTCTTCCAGCACATCAATGGCTGCGGGACCTCCATAGCGGGCCACTTCTCGTTCGTAGGTGTCAAGAACGAAACGCTGGATCAAGCCGCGTGTAGCAAGCTGATGGCTCCAGGAAAGCAACACGTCAAGAGCTGGCTGGCTCCGCTCGATTGCGTGAGCATGAATGCGGAGACGTAAATGGGGCTGTGGATCAGCGTAACGGAGAAAAAACCAGCGATCAATCAGTTCGCGTTCGCGCAACTGTTGGACAATATCACACAGAGGACCTGCAATAATCTCTTCCTGTTGTGCAGGCGTGCAGTAGAGTTTCACATAATTCCAGGCATCACCTGGATAGAAGACCCGCACTTGCTGAGTAACAGCATGAGAAGGAGTAACGCTGGTCTGAAGAGGTGTATTCTTGCGGACCGCATCTGTATTGGCCTGGTGAGCTTGAGATAATCGAGGCTCGAATGCGTCTCGTCGCAACAAGGGTATCACGATCTCGGAAAAATAGGGAGCGCCTTGCCCATCTGTGAGCCAGAGGTGCTCGAAGTCGGGAAGCAGTTCCTGGAGCGTGATGTGCTGTCCTGCTTTCAGCCGCTTGAGCGATGCGCACAACTCTGCGACCATCAACGGGTTTTCAAGATCAAGGAGGAGGCGGTTATCGGCCTCTGTCAGGTAGATATAGCGAGGAACCCGCCACTGTTGACGCCAGTGCTGTAGCCCCTGGAACAGACAATCCTCAGAAGTTCCTGTACCTTGCGGCTGAATAGTCGTCGCTTCGAGATTCCAGCAAGCAGGGCTGAGCACTAAAGATGCGGAGGGAGTCTGCCGGACTGTGATACGAGGCAGAAACGGAGCAGTAGAGAGGCTGCCCCAATTGAAACTGGAGAGGAGGGGGACGCCGTCAGAGGCGATTTCGAGCAGAAAGCGGCAGACATGAGGAGCTTGTGAGAAGTTGAGCATATGCAACTGGCTCACGATCACTCGTTTGTTGAGGCGTTGAGAACGCAGATAAAAGCGGTCATCGCGTATGCCAACCACAAGGTCTTGCAAAAGAATAACACGCTCAACAGGTCCAGAAGGGGTCACGCCGACAGCAATTTCGTAGGGACGCAACCAGGGACGGAGTGCGACATTGGAGGTACGAGCGTGGCTATGCTGATAACTCAGTTCGGCAAAAATGCACTCCGGCTCAAGCGCTTCCTCTCGTCCGAGCAGGCGTTGCAACGCCTGTAAGGCAGGTTCCCCGAGCAGGTCAACAAAGCGCCCAAAGGAGCAACCGCCACCTGGAGCACCAGGATTCGGGCTGACAACGGCGCAGAACTCTCCACGATCCATAGCTTCGCGAGAGGATGCCTGGATTTGCAGATAAATCTCTAGAGAGCGGGGAGCCTGTTCTAGCCGAGGCTTCCAGGTTTCCAGAGTGGCAAGATGAGCCTCATCTAATACAACTTCTAAGGAGTGGTTGTTAAGAGCATCTTGCATTAAGCGTAATAGAAGGCGTTCACGCTGCCCATATGTGGAGTTCTGGGGAAACGCGTTAGCATGAGGGACCTTCAAGGGCTGTGTGTAGGCAGGAGGCGGACCAAGACCCAGTTCAGGGCTGAGCAGTTCGAGCAAGGGCACCTCAGCATTAAGACCATATTTTTCGAGAAATTGTTGACGATATTCTTGCAGACCCGGGATTCCGTGAGGGAGCGGGGTGAGGCGAAGCAGAAGCTCCGCCGCGCGAGCCGCCGCCGTTCCAACGCTGGTAGAGAGTGTTGGCGATTGCAAAGCAAGCAAGCTATCGACCTGAATGTGCTGTTGCTGTTTTTCGCCAGGGACTAATGTTTGCTGAGTCTGGACCAGTTCTTTCAGGGCACCAAGATTGCCTCCAATGCCAATGGTATCGGATGCCGTGGAGAGTGTAAGCACTTCGCGCAAGAGATTCTGAGTTTCTTCAACGTCTGAAAGCGTTGCCAGTTGTTGATACAGATACTGCGTTGGCTGAGCGTTGGTCAATGGGGGATGAAGCGTGCTGATCAGAAGGCCATGCTCCCACAACTGCCACAGCAGGCGCTCAACTTGTTGGGTGGTCGCCGGAGAGAACGCCTGGAGAAGCGCATCATGCAAGGTTATATAGGGAAGAGGGAAGCGAGCAAGGTCCAGGGCTTTGCGTACAACGGGCGTGGCCCGCAAGGAGACGGCCTCTTGCCGCTGTTGCCCATAAGGATCAGTTGTAGACAGATAGACGCGACCGCCTGCAATAACGGCCAGTTGGTTGGTTTGAACTGTCAGTTGCCTCACCACCGACGGCGAGGTTTCAATCTGCTTCAATACCGCCAGGAGCCAGTTCATATCTGGTCGAGTGCGAAATCGTTGAATAGCAGGAGTAGCTAATTGGCCTCTGGTCTCTTCACCAAAAAAGCCAAGCGCCACTCCTGAAAAGAGGCCAAAGGGAGTAGGACGGGTGCTCATACGAATGAGATAGCGTAACAAACTGGAGAGAGCTTTTTTGGCGCGGTTGGGATGAGCTACTCCACGACGCACCTGGACCAAACTTTCATGTAACGAAGCACTGGCAACACAGATCGCTTGCTCGATCTGAGGATGGGCGCTCATCTCCAAGAGGCGCTGTTGCGTCGTCTCACATTGGGCCTGAAGCCAGGAACTGAGATGTGCAGTACTTATATCCTCTTCTGGCTCGATAGAGGAGAGATGTTGAAATGTGTGTGCTGAGAGTGCAGGAGTGCGTATGAGATAAAAATCGGCAGGGAGATAAAGAGCAGCAGTAGATGAATGAACATCGCTTTTTGTGGTCATAACAATCCCTTCTTAGCATCATTGAAAGGTTTAAGAAAGCAGCAGCAGGCGATCCCAGGAAGGAGCCACCTCACAGGCAGCAGCAAGAAGAGCAAGCGCAGTGCCAGCAGCGCCAGTGAGCAAATCTGGCTGATCCACCAGCCTGCCTCCTGGCTCGATGTTACGAAAGCCTAACGGGCTTTGGGGATCAAACTGTTCTAGAATGCGCTCAACTAGATGCGGAATGTGCGCCAAGATGAATGGGTCCAGGCTTTCGTGAGCGAAATGCAGACAAATCAGGAGAAGTCCGGCGCTGCCATGACAGAGGATGGGCGCTGAAATGTTGCGTTCGGATTCGGGGCGACGTAAAACAGCTTTGAGAGCATCAAGGGCAATGTTCATCAAACGCTCTTCTTTGAGAACCTGTCCGGCGAGCCAGAGACTGCGAGCAATACCGGGAGCGCCATAGCACCAGGCTGTACGAGACGCTGGAAGTGAACGCCATTGCTCAGGCGAAGAAGCCAGTTCATACGGAATAGCGGCGGGCCAGGTAACGCCCCATTCATCATAGATTTGATGATCAACGAGCCACTGACTCACATAGGCGATAGATTCAAGCAAGCCAGGAACGTCATAGCCTGCCATAGCAACGAGTGCCAGGGCTGTAAGGGGACCGGCAATGCCATGCGCCAGGCCGCAATTAAAACGCCCACAAGGATAGTCATGGCGAGCCTGTTCAGTAATAAGCAGAGATGGCGGACTGAACCATCGTTCCTTTCCAGGCTCCTCTCCCGGAGCAGTTAGAGCGAGCAGATAGTCTAGTAACGTGTGTAGCGTATCCTGGACAGCCAGATCAGGAGTTGGAACGCTGGCAAGATACCCTACTATGCCAGCAGCGCCGGTAATAAGATCAAATTCTGGTTCTGCTATACCCCCATTGGGTGGTATATGCCAGGATGAGTGTCCCCTTACTTGTTCGGCAATGGATTGATGGAGCCGGGTAAGCGTTTGCTGGTAACGCTGTCCAGCTTTGCTGAATTGCTGAATGACAAAGGCGATGCCACTAACGCCGCCAAAAAGCCCTGGAGAAGTCAAATTTCGCTGCTGACTGCGTGTCGCAACCAGTTTCAAGTAATGGTGGGCAATCGTTTGCCGGCTTTGTCCAGGGAAACAAAGGGCTATATGCCAATAGAAGAGAGCGAACTCTGCTGCTGACCAGGGATGAGAATGATCCCATTGTGAGGATGAACTCTGCTCTTTGGCTAGAATTGCAACCTGCTGCACGTACTCAGGATCGCACAAGTGCTCTGCTACCCAAAGCGAGGCTCCTTCCGCTTTGCTGCGGAGTGGCTCATCAAGGAATACTCTCCAGGGAGAACGAGAAGTCCGATTCCCATCAATTGATTCTTTGGCTGCAACATGACGAATGCTCTCCATAAGCCTCCTTGCTTTTTGTCTCTCGTAGAGCGGGTAAAAGGGTAAAATGCGATATCGTTGTGAGAGTATAACACAGCTTTTGGGGGTCGTCCACGCGTAAAAGGAGGAACAAATGAACTAGACAAAAAACTGTCCGGTAATGTCGTGGTATCATGACTATATTACAGTTTATGCTCTTAATCAGGAGGTTCGCGTATGACCCCAGAGGCGATGGCCTATCTCAATGAGGCGTTGGACTACATTCAGGCAAATGCTGTCAGGCGAGATCTCATCAATTGGCTGGATCTGAGGCAGAAGGTCTTTGACTTGGTCTATGATGCCCAGATACCAGCTGATACTTATCCAGGTATTGAACTTGCTTTAAAGCACTTGAATGACAACCACAGCTTTTTTCTGAGCCCAGAAAAAGAGCAACGACGCCTTGCAGGTGTGACTAAACGAATCGGGTTGCGCTCCACGTATCCAGAAGGGGTCGTGATTGTCGTGTTCTCTGACAGTCCTGCAAATCAAGCCGGGATACGCATTGGAGATCAAATTGTTCAGCTCAATGACCATCCTCTATCTACATTGACTCGTCAGCAGTTTCAGATGATGATAAATGAGGAACAAGTAGATTTGGTACTCCAGCCAAAGGGGCAACAAGATCTTCGGTCGGTCCATTTACAGGCCGCCTCCTATGATGAAAGGAGGAGCCCGGAGGGACGACTGATAGCTAACAAGGTTGGTTACTTAGATTTGCCTGACCTGCCTGGCAATTTAGAACACAAACAGTTGTATATGGCAGAGACACAGAGACTTCTTAGGGAGATTGATCAGGCGGGGGTCTCTGGCTGGGTGCTCGACCTGCGCCGTAACAGTGGAGGAAACATGTGGCCGATGCTTGCTGGGATCGGCTCTCTTTTGGGGGAAGGGGAATGTCTTGCATTGGTTTCTCCCTGGGAGAAAGTCCCAATTTTCTATCGTGATGGGAAAGCCTATGCACAAGAGCGATGGGAAAAGCTTGCAGAGGAAGTAAAAAATCCGTACCAGCTTCAACACCCATTACCGCCTGTAGCAGTGCTTACCAGCAGTCAAAGCACTGGTAGTTCTGGAGAATTTGTCGTTTTGGCGTTTCGCGGACGTCCCAGGACGCGCAGTTTTGGAGAACCTACCTATGGGGTACCAACTGGCAATGATCTGAAAGAGTTGTCCGATGGGGCAAAAATATTCCTGACCTCTTATTGGGGGGCAGATCGAACAGGGAATGTCTTTAATGGTCCGATCCCTCCTGACCACTATGTCAAAGTCGATTGGCCCCACTTCGGTGAGAAAGATGATCCTGTTTTACAAGCCGCTCTCCAGTGGCTGTGGGATGAAGAAAGCTGTTAGGTGTCTGGCCTGGGAAAATAAAAAGTTTTTCATGAATAGGCGTTTTTCTTTTAGGACGAAGGGAGTATAGCATTCCATGAATAAAGATATTACCTCATTTCTTTTTGAAGAAGTCCAGGATGATATCTTTGAGTTGGATATCCGTATTTCTGAGGTTTCCAATGAGGGAGAAGAAAACCAAGTCATCCCGTCGCATTTTATTCTGTGTGATACTTCAGAAGGTTGTCTCACTCTTTTGGCTTGTTAGAGGGATATCTACTTAGAGGTTTGGAATAAAGGGGTCTTGCATGATGAAAACAATAAGTTTTCTCAAGGCGAGGCCGTTTTATTTTTTGATGCTCTGTGTGGATTATTAATAGCTTCTTTCTCCGCTGGGCTTAACTCAGGTTAATTGTATGCTGGATCTTTCTCAACAGAAATCATTTCCAGACGATTACGACAATAGATAGTATAAGGGTGTTCTAAGCCAAGCATACTTTCTCCCTTGAGCAACGCTTGCCTATAGCGGTTCTCTGCCAACATTAGATGGCCCTCTTTGACCAGGTGATCCGCTATAATGAAAAGACAGCGAACAACCTCTTGATAATCTATTTTCTCGTTCAAAGGGGATGAGGATTCTCCCAAATTGATAAGAGCCCGGTGCAAAAAAGGTCGCGCAAGATGGAGATGATTTTGGGCAATAAAGAGTTCTCCTAAACATGTCAGGGCATAAGCAAGTTCATAAGGATCTGGTGCAGGGTGCTTCTCATATAGCTGCACAGCCTTTTGATAAAAAGCTTCTGCTTGGTGGTGTTGTTTTAACTCAAAAGAGACGTTGCCTAATGCAACCAAAACAGAAGATATAGACGGATGATAGGGTCCTAATTTTTGTTCAAAGATCTGTAAAGCTTGTTGGTAAGCAGCAAACGCAGGTATGTATTGTTTTTGAAAGTGATAAACATGTCCCAGGCTTTTGAGGAACGCTGCAACGGCGAAATGGTCTGCCCCTAGAGCTTTTTTTGAGATAGAAATTGCTTTTTGGATCAACTCGATTGCTTGCTGCTCGTTACCTTTGTGCATCAGGGCGGATCCTAGAGCATTGAGCGTTGGTGCTACTGCGTGATGATTCCATCCCAGGATCTGTCTCTTAATCGCTAGGGCTTGTTGAGCAGAGACGATTGCTTGAGTATACTTTCCCTGGTAACCGTATAAATTGGCAAGAATCTCAAGTGTTTCGGCTGTGTCTAGATGATCTGGTCCCTGAACCGTCTCGCGGATAGCTAATGCACTCAGTAAATACTCTTCGGCTCGGATGTACTGTCCTAAGCCAAGAGAGATAAGCCCAAGCTCATGAAGATAAAATGCTGTTGTAATATGTTCTTTCCCGAAAACTTGTTGAGCAATATCAAAAGCTTGTAGCAATAATGACGCTGCCAGGACATGATTTCCCAAATACTGTACATAATAAGCTACTCTGTAGAGCAGTTCCGCCGCTTCTGGCGAGTTGATTTTCAGCTCTCCGATATGAGCAGTGCAGGAAAGCACATGGGGAAGAAGCATTTGATACCCTGATTGCTTATGAACTTCATGGGATAAGATATTGCGATAGTCTGGAAAGATATGAAGCATGGTCTGGATGATGCGCTCTACCCACAGCTTATGCTCACGTTCATTCATCTCATCTTTGAGCACAGCCTGGACTAGGCGATGGATACTAAGTGTGCTCATTTCTGAGTCCCTATAAATTAGAGAAAACCGCCGTAATTCCCTGATCGCCTCATCCAACAGAAGGGGGTCGTTGGAGATCGATTGCAGCCGCATGCTAAGAGCTTCCCCGGTCTGAATAAAAAACTCTTCAGGAATCGCTTCTGCATGCAAAAATGCACATACACGCAGCAGATCAGCAACAGCAGGAGATCTCTGTTCAACCTGTTGAATTGCAAGGGCAAGGGTCGTCGTCACGGAATCTGGATGATGACTGCTAAGCGTGCCACGGGTGCTAAGCAAAACAGTTCGGCGAGTGGCATAGCGTTCAAGATAGTCAGACAAACTACATGCTGTCTCTTCAATATAAGCCCCGGCTTGATCAAGTGCTAGAGGCAAGCCATCTAAAAGTTCAACTAGTGTGTTCGCCTGGGCAAGCAACGAAGGCGAAGCATCTTCTAAAGCTGCATCAGAGGGGAGTAACCTGGCTCGGCGTAGGAGAAATAGCGCCCCTTCTGCTGGCTCCATCTTTTGCAGGTCAATATGGAAGCCGAGTGAGCCAGCAATCTGAGAACGTGTAGTGATCAGAATATGTCCCTGGCGTGTGTCAGGAAGCACGATATGAAGCTGCTCCATATCTTCCACATTATCAAAGACAAGCAGCCAGTTAGTGTGACTATGGAACCAGCGTTTTACAGCTTCTCTCAAGAGAATGTGATTTGAACTATCTTTCTCTGGCAGTTGGAAGAGATGAGCCAGCATACGATAATCCGCCATCAAGATCTCAGGAGTTTCCGCTCCAACCCATAGTACCGTCTGGTAATTGTCACGAAACCGATAGAGATATTCCAGGGCTGTTTGTGTCTTGCCAATTCCTCCCAGACCGGACATAATTTGGGGCTGGGTTAATGCTATCCGACGTTCCTGGTGCAGCCGCTCATGCAGCTGGTACAGAATATCCTCACGACCGGTAAAGTAAGGATTGCGCGGATAGGGAACATGCCAAAGAGGAGCCTGCTTTTCAGCACCTTGTTGTTTTTCATCGTTTTCTGCAAAAAGTGCTTCAGGAGTGGTCTGCAACACTTCACACAAACGTTCTCGATAGTATTGTTGAGGGATTGCCTGATCATGCTCCCAGCGGCTGATGCTACGTGCTGTGGTGCCGACTGCTTCAGCTAATGCTTCCTGTGAGAGTTTGAGGCGAGTTCGCGCCTGAGCTAAACGTTCTCCAAAGATCGCTTTACGGAAAAAATGTTTTTCGGAAGCCATCTCATTTCCTTTTAACATAGAACAAAAAATCTAGACAAAAAAAAGTCTTGTATTGTCGTGGTATTATACCACATTACAGCTTATACTTATGATAAATGTTATCACTACATTTGAGATATGAGGTGGCTTACGCACCTTATTGTTACTTAACTGGCATTTTATTGATAGCTGAATCTATGCGGTAAGGACATCCTCTCAGGCGCAGTCGTCTAGTGGTTGAAGACACTTTCCTTGCATTGAGGAAGGAAAGAAAGGTTCGATTCCTGATGCGCCTTTCGCAACTACTATGTTGCGGTATCAAAATCTCGAAGAAAGGGGGAAAAGCAATGGAGCGTGTACTGAACCTGCAGAAACTGGTTATTGATGAGCCTGATGTTGAATTTGCAGTTCAAAGCAGTGGTTCTTGCCTCTTCGCAAGCTGCTAACGATATTAAGGATCAACTAGCAGATAACTTGTTATTGAGAATCTGTGCCCTGACAAGTTAATCTCGTCCGTAGACCAATTGCTAGTTGATCTACCTGAAATTTTGGGAAAGATGGACGGCTCTTACATAGATTTGGTGGAACCTTTTCAGTAATGTCTGAAAAAACCTGTGAGTTGTGCTCAAAAGGAAGCTTACTTCTATTCATGTAAGCCTATCATACACTAAATCATGTAAGAACCGTCTTATTTGGTAATCGACAGAGATACCCTTTATAGAGAATAATCTACGACTAACGGAAAGAAGGTACATTGTCATGATCGAGGAAAAACTATGTGAGAAATTGCTCGTGGGGGTAACTAGCTCTATTAATGCTATAAGTATACATATTTACCTCCAGCATCTTCGTGCTGGATTTGCGCAACATATCAAGGTGATTATGACACAAAATGCGGCACAGATAGTTAGTCCTAAAGTTGTAGAGTTTTTTGCAGATGATCGGGTGTTTATGGATTATTGGGATCAGTCTCCGTCTGTAGATCGGTTACCACATATCCAATTAACCCAATGGGCTGATTTATTCCTAATTTTCCCTGCTACGGCTGATATTCTTGGAAAGGCCGCAAATGGCATTGCTAACGACCTTCTCTCAACAAGTATTCTCAGCTATACCGGGCCTATTGTTTTTGTTCCTGCGATGAATCTTTCCATGTGGAAAAGTAAAGCTCTTCAAAGGAATATCCAGGCTCTAGAAAAGGATGGCCATTATATTGTCCCACCCGAATCTCCCACTTTTGATGTAGGTTCTTGTCAACAAGATGCCCTTGTCTCAAGACCAGAGGATGTTCTGCGGCACTTGAAGCAAGTTCGCATTAAGTTTTTAAGAGAGGCTAGAATGGCTAATATCAAAGGGGCTGATGTTTCTTAGGTGTGCAAATATTGTATAGTGAAACTGATAACTACACGCAGAAAAATGGTATAACGGTGTAAGTAGTATATCAGTAAAAAAAGGATTTAAAAGAAAGAAGGACATGACCAATGAACACCGTTCCTCATATCTTTTTCCGTCTATTCCATCGTGAATGGTATGAGACGCCTGATCGCTATCAACCTTCCAGTGAATTATTGCAAGTAGCGCGTGCTGTTATTCCTCCAACTTGGAGATTGTATAGAAATAATAAGTGGTACTATGTGATCCCTGATGAGATCAGTATTCCCAAGCAGGGATGGAAAATCCATATCTCAGCAACTCCAGTCAATTGCGAAGAAGTTCTGCAGGCTGTTGCTGCAACTTGTACAGAAAGAGCAACGCCGTTCAAATTTACTTTAGATCGTTTTTATGTTACTCTTACAACATCGAAAATCTGGCCGAGGGAAGCAGCTGGCAAGTTTATTACAATCTATCCGAAAGATAAACAGGATTTTCGAGAGTTGTTAGAGGTACTCTATCTTCCTCTTCAGCGTTTTACAGGACCTTATATTCTTTCTGATCGACGATTTAGGGATTCTCGCGTGATCTACTATCGGTATGGCGGTATTGATGATTTCAGCGTTCTTTCATACCGAGGAGAAAAACAGCATATGCTTGTTTCTCCTGATGGAGAGCTGGTTCGAGATCAGCGAGCCCCTTATTAGAATCCTCCTTCCTGGGCAATAGATGATCTATATGACTCTGATACTGAGAAAGGAAATGCAACAGAGCCGGTTCTCAAAGAAGGCCGATATCTTATTCGACAGGTGCTCCGATTTTCGGTAAGCGGGGGAGTTTACTTTGCTATCGATCAAGAGACAGGCAATACAGTTGTGATCAAAGAAGCAAGACCGGCTACTGCATTTGATGCCGAGAACCATGATGCTGTTGACCGTTTACGCAAAGAATATCGGCTTTTGCAAAAGCTCCAAGACACGGGCATTACTCCTCTACCTATTGACCTTTTTCAGGATTGGGAACATCTGTTTCTCGTTGAAGAATATGTTCCAGGGCCTGACCTGGCTATATATGTCGTTAGTTCTAATCCGCTTTTTAGTCCGTATCCGGTTGAGCAACAACAAAAAAAAGTCTATGTTGACAAATTGCGAATACTTTGGACGAAACTTGCTCAAGGAATCGCGCTGATTCATAGCCGAGGCATTGTCTACGGCGACCTCTCCATCAAAAATGTGATTGTCAGCAACGAAAATGCTGGGGAAGTGCGCATTATTGATTTAGAGGCTGCTTGGGAAGAAGGGGTGGATACCAACGCAATTGGCAACTCCTGGCTTCATAAACCCAAATCATAAAGGCGAACGGAGCCAGGAAGATGACTTCTATGCATTGGGAGCTGTCATGTTAGGGACATTGTTTACGATGAATCCGCTTTTAGATGTTGATCCGTCAGCAAAAGAAAGATTTACCCGAGAACTAGGGATTGAGCTAGGAGTTCCACAACAGATTCAATCTCTCATTGAGCAATGTTTGAGCGAAGACGCTTCTGAGCGACCTGCTCCCCACCAGATTGTAGAGGTTATTAAGCAGGCGCCTACTCTCTCATGCATATCCGCTCGCACTCCTCTCTCTCAAAGTGAGATACATCAAATTCTCCCAAAGATTACCAGCTATATCCGGGCGAGTGCCGATGTACAGCGGAAAGATAGATTGTTTCCTGGCGATTTCTTAGGCTTCCTAACCAATTCTCTGAGTATTGCGTATGGCGCAACAGGGGTCGCTTACGCTCTATCGAAAATTGATGGCGAAGTTCCCCAATTGATCCAGTCCTGGTTGCTCGAACAGCCCGTCAATCAGGCGGATTATGCACCTGGTCTCTACATAGGATCAGCAGGTATTAGCTGGGCTTTTTGGGAACTGGGTTTTCATACCATATCGCTGCAAATCATGCGTTCCATTGACAATCATCCGCTCCTTTGGGATGTCGCTGATGTGTTTTATGGTGCTGCAGGATATGGATTAGCTTGTCTTCATTTGTACTTAGAAACAAAAGGCCAAGAATGGTTAGATCGAGCTGTAGAAGTAGGAGAATGGCTTCTTGTATCGAAAAAGGAAGACGAGAAACGTGGGTTTTACTGGCCTGATAAAGAAGGGCGCACACACCTCGGCTACACCAGAGGAGCCAGTGGAATTGCACTTTATCTACTCTATCTCAGTCTTATGACAAGTGAACAACAATTTTTAGAGACTGGTCAGCGAGCGTTGGCTTTTGATTTATCCTTTCTTGAAAGAACGAGAGATGGGATCCTGAGCCTTCCGCGCGGCGTTGTTGGCTCTTTTGAGAATGTAATCTCTCACTATTGGCTTAACGGCAGTACAGGGGTCGCAACCGCTTTGCTTCGTTACTGGGCTTACACAAAAAATCCTCATGATTTAGCCCTTCTCGAAGAGTTGGCTCCAGATACTTTTAGAAAGTATACCGTCCATCCTAGCTTGTTCCAAGGACTTTCCGGGCTGGGAAACTTCCTTTTAGATGCCTATGATTTTACTAGCGATAAAGGTTATCTAGATCGTGCATATGAGGCAGCAAAGAGTGTGCTTTTGTATCAGGTGCAGAGACCTGAGGGTGTTGCTTTTCCTGGAGATCAGCTCCTCCGTATCTCTACCGATTTCGGAACAGGGTCGGCAGGTATTGCACTCTTTTTACATCGCCTCGCTTATGCTGATCAGAGAATAGGAAACTTCAATTTCACATTGGACCGCCTCCTCTGGGATCGTTCAGGTCAGGATAATCTCATACCTGTGTCCCGAGGTCAGGAAAAGTATATGTAGAGGATTCAAACAGCAATTCTGTGAGTATTGGGAGGATATGCCACCTGCCTGATCCTCGTTACATTGGTCGAAAAAAGTTATAGATGTACTAAAAGTAATATGTTACACTGTTAGTTGTTATGAAAGGTTGGCCATTTGCTATGCCATCAAAGCCGTTCTCAGGGCAAAATTCGATCTATGTTCGTCTCTTGCGGAATCGCTCTTTTACATTGGTATGGAGCGGCCAAACGATTTCGACCCTCGGTGACACCTTTTTTAATTTAGCGGTGATGTGGGTCATTTATGCCCAGAGTGGTTCAGCACTTCAGACGGCATTGATAAGCGTTATTTGGCATATCTCAAGCATTGTGTTCGGTCCTTTCGCAGGAGCAGTGGCAGATCGCTGGGACCGGAAGTACATTATGGTCATGACCAACGCTGTGTCAGCTCTTGTCGTAGGGATAGTTGCAGCGGTCATTCTTGCTAGAGGCATGGCCGCACCTGCCCTTATCTTTGTAACAGTGTTTCTCATTAATACGTTAAACACCTTCCTCTCTCCAGCCCGTTTTTCGATTATGCCAGAGATTGTCGGCCTGGATCTGATGGCAACGGCTTCAGGTCTGTCATCTTCTGCCGGACAAGTAGCCTCCCTGATTGGCAGTGCCCTTGCCGGGATCGTCATCTTCATAGTAGGCGCGGCCTGGGCAGTGGCGATAGATGCGTTTTCCTTCGCCTGTGCTGCCATATGCATTGCCATCGCTCATTTACCGTTGAAGCAACCTATCTCCCCTGATGATGGAAGTCGCTCTTCTTTTTGGCAAGAGATTCTATCTCTGTTCCCGACGATTGGGGAGGGGTGGAAAACCATAGCCAAAAAGCCGCTTTTGCGGGCTGTTATGTTGATCGCTATCTTGATCAATGTGGCAACATTTATGGGGCCGCTTATTCCCGCTCTAGTCCGTCAACGGCTGCATGGTGGTGCTGAGGTCTATGGCCTTTTAGAAGCAGGAAGCGTGGTTGGGGCTATACTTGGTGGAGTTCTCGCCGGTTTGATCGAACGGCGCATCGGAGCTGGTCGTCTACTTATTATAGGATGGGCGTTGTCTGGTTTATGTACTATTGGTGTGGCGTTTTCAACATCGGTCCCGTTCACTGTTTTGCTGGAATTTGGGAGCTCGTTATGTATGCTTCTGGGAACAATTTCTGTTGAAGCTTCGTTGCCTGCTTTAGTCCCTGAAGAGTATCGTGGTCGCTTGTTCGGCACGATAGGAGCGCTGGCTGTTCTCCTGATCCCGCTCAGTGCCCTCCTTGGTGGTTGGCTCACAGATCTGCTGGGGGTAGTTCCGCTCTTTGCCTTTGGAGGTATCTGGGTTCTCGCGGTGGCGACACTGGCTTTGGCTAATCAGCACATACGTGCCGTTCGTCTTGGGGACTAAACGTCTAATATTTCCTATATGCTTTCAGGTAGGGAGTGCGGAGAGGTGATACAATGAGGTGGTGGACTTGATCCGGTTTGATGGAGTCCCGCAGAGCTTTTAGCTCATTATGTTAATGTAACACATGAATAACATGATCTTTGCTCCTTCAACAAAACCAGTTTGCGACCCTGCCAACAGCCCTCTCCCCTAACATCCTTATCTGTGGTACAATAGCGTGGATTTCAGAAAAAGTGTTGATATTTAAGCTATCTATGGCTGTTATATGACGGAGTGTGATGATGTTGGAACAGAGAGACTTACTGGCGGGCCTCAATGAGCCGCAACGCGAAGCTGTCACCACGACACAGGGACCGGTGCTGATCCTGGCCGGGCCGGGCAGCGGCAAAACTCGCGTCATCACGCACCGCATCGCTTACCTCGTCCAGCAAGAAGACATATCGCCCTGGCATATCCTGGCTGTGACTTTTACCAATAAGGCCGCTAAAGAGATGCGCGAACGCCTGGAGAAACTGGTGGGCGTGAGCGAATCGAAAGAGATGATGATCGGCACCTTCCATGCCATCTGCGCGCGCGTGCTGCGTATTGAAGCCGACTCGCTTGCCCCATGGGGGCTGACCCGCTCGTTTGTGATCCTCGATACCGATGATCAGCTTACGTTAGTCAAGCAGGCGATCAAAGAGCTTAATCTGGACGAGAAGTTCTACCGGCCAGGGAACGTCCATGCCCAAATCTCGCGGGCCAAAAACGAGATGCAGGGACCGGACCAGATGGCGGAGCAAGCCAGGAAGCATAGCGAAGAGGTCGCAGCCCGCGTTTATAAAGTCTACCAGCGGCTACTGAGGAAAAATAATAGCGTCGATTTTGACGATCTGCTGATGATCACCGAGCAGCTCTGGCGCAGCGAGCCGACGATATTGCTGCGTTATCAGCGTAAATGGCAATATATCCATGTTGATGAGTTTCAGGATTGTAACCTGCCGCAATACAAGCTGGTCCGTTTGCTCGGTTACGGTTCTCATGATAGCCACGAGGGGCGGGGTAACGTCTGTGTCGTGGGCGATGACGATCAGATGATCTATAGCTGGCGCGGGGCCAACGCCGAGAATGTGCTGCGCTTCGAGCGCGACTTTCCGCAGACGCGGCTCGTGATCCTCGACCAGAATTATCGCTCAACCCAGACTATTCTTGATGCCGCGCAAAATATCGTGCGCCGCAACCGGATGCGTAAAGACAAAAAGCTCTGGACAGACCTGGGAGACGGCCCGAAGATCGTGGTGCATACAGCCTACGACGAAGAGCAGGAAGGCCACTATGCCGCGCAAGAGATCCAGCTTTTGCGGGCCAGAGGCGAGATTGAGCATCTGGGCGACGTGGCCGTGATGTATCGCACCAATGCCCAATCGCGTGCAGTCGAGGAACAATTTCTGCGCGCAAACATCCCTTACAAAGTGATCGGGAGCCGCAAGTTCTATGAGCGCAAAGAAATTAAAGATATGCTGGCCTATTTGCGCCTGCTTGCCAATCCCAATGATGATCTGAGCTTGCAGCGTATCATCAACGTGCCCAACCGCAAAATCGGTCCCAAGACCGTCAGCGAACTGCAACACTGGGCGGGCCAGTTGCAAATCTCGCTCTATGCCGCCATACAGCGCATCAGCGAACATCCCACGCTCGGTAAGGCCGCGAAGGTCGCCTTGACGAGCTTCGGCGAGTTGATGGCAGACCTGACCAGGTCGGTGGAAGAATTGCCGCTACCTGAGCTGGTGAATAGAGTCGCGGAACGCAGCGGCTATGGCCCGGAGTTACGCGCCAATGGGGATGAGGAGCTGGACCGCTGGAATAACGTGCTGGAGTTGCGGCGCGTTGCCGAAGACTATGAGGAGATTGAGACGCCGGTTGCGCTCGAACTGTACCTGGAGAATGTCGCGCTGGTCGGAGGCGCCGATACCGCGCAGACGAGCGAAGATGGTACGCTGATCAAAGAGGAGAACAAGGACGCGGTCACTTTGATTACGTTGCATGCAGCCAAAGGCCTGGAGTTCCCCGCGGTCTTCATTATTGGCATGGACGAGGGGTCATTGCCCCACGCGCGTTCTATCAGCCAGCCTGAGCAATTAGAGGAGGAACGGCGACTGGTTTACGTTGGCATCACGCGCGCCATGCGCCATCTTTACCTTGTACGCGCGCGGCGACGCTCGTTTTTTGGCGAGTCGCAATATACAGAGCCTTCGCGCTTCCTCGATGATATTCCCGGTTCCCTGACCAGCCATAAAACGACCGGTCAGAGCAAGAAAGATACATCCAGCTCAAGGAATCGCCGGAATGTCTGGGAGGATGATTTCAACCAGGATATCTACGGCTCCCGCGAGGGTGGCAGAGTGTATGGACGCGGCATTCCACAGAGTCCGTCGCGTGCGAGTTTTTCCTCACCGCCAAAGACTCCCCCATCGCTGCCGTTGGCACCAAAAATAGAGCCGGCCAGGCCGAAGGGGCAGCAATATAAGCCAGGCGATAGAGTGCGCCACAATCTGTTTGGCGAGGGCATCATTCTAAAAAGCGAAATGGAGTCGGGGACCGAGTTTGTGGATGTGCTGTTCCAGGGCAAGCATGGCAAAAAAAAGTTGAGTATGGACTTCACAAATTTAGAGAAATTGTAGGGTCCCGATTTATCGCGACCGACGCGATTTATCGCCTGACCAACAAAAAAGTCTGACCAACAAAAAAATTCGCAATCGCCTGAGTGGTAAATTGTATTCGGCGACATTGGAGTGCGGAAAATTTCAAGATATAACAACGCATATGCAGCACGAAAATCAATCTGTTCAGCAGGAAACACCAGCGCTGCTCCGTGGGAATCGCGAACTGGCGATTCTTTACGAGATCGCCAGCTACCTCAATCATAAAGTAGATGTCCGGGAGGCGCTGCAAGAAGTGCTGGTCCGCGTGACTGAGATGCTGAACCTGCAAACAAGCTGGCTGTGGTTGCTCTCAGAGCAGGGAACGCCTGTCCTGGCAGCCTCGCAGGCGCTACCGCCCTATCTTGCCGATCATCCTGAGCGCATGACCGGCTCATGCCTTTGCCTGGATACCTTCCTCTGCGGCGATCTGGAAGGGGCCTCTAATGTCGATGTCTTACGTTGCAGCCGCTTAAAGAATGCCGAGCGCGATAGCGATCCCACGGCACTGGGATTGCGCTTCCATGCCAGTGTTCCCATCTACGCCGGAGATACGCCGCTGGGCGTGCTCAATGTTGCCAGCAAGGATTGGCGCGAACTCCAGGAGAAGGAACTGCAATTACTCCACATTATCAGCGATCAGATCGGGCTGGCGATCCAGCGGGCGCGCCTCTCCGCCGACCATACGCGGGCCGCCGCCAGGCTGGCGACAATCGAGGAGCGCAACCGGCTGGCCCGCGAGATCCATGATACGCTGGCACAAGGCTTAGCCGCCATCACTTTGCAGCTTGAAACCGCCGATGCTCTCACCACGTCACATCCCCAACGGGCGCAAGACGCCATTCAGCGCGCGTTACGCCTGGCACGCAGCAATCTTGAAGAAGCGCGCCGCTCCGTCATGGATCTGCGCGCCGCCCCCTTACAAGGGCATACCTTGCCCGAGGCCCTGGCGACTCTGATAGCCCGTGAATATCAGCAGCCAGAATCGGGCCTGACCATCGAGTATAGCCATGATCCGATCCAGAACTTTCCTGCGTTGCCCGCACGCGTTGAAGTCGGACTCTACCGTATCGCGCAGGAGGCGCTCTCCAATGCCAGCAAACATGCGGCAGCGCAGCATATTGCAATGACGTTGCAGGCGGAGGAGCAGTGGGTGTGCCTGATCGTGCAGGATGATGGGCAGGGCTTTGATCCCTCAAATGTATCGCAACAGAGCCGCGCAGGACATTTTGGGCTGATAGGGATGGGAGAGCGGGTCAAGCTCCTGGGTGGCTCTATTCGCATTCAAAGTGAGCCAGGCGCCGGCACTTGCATTGATGCCTCAGTTCCCTATTAATCAGTTGCCTGAAACAAGGTAAGGAAACGCAAAGAAAGGCCAGGCTATGGTGCGCATCTTGCTCGCCGACGATCACCCGATTGTGCGCGAAGGTCTTCGCAATTTGTTGGAGACCCAGCCCGACTTCGAGGTGATCGCGGAATGTGCCAATGGTGAAGAAGCAGTCCGTAAGGTGACGCAGCTCCACCCTGATGTTCTCCTGCTCGATCTCGAAATGCCGGTCATGGACGGCGTCGAAACCATTCGCCGCCTGAGTCAGCAGCCAGCTATGCCGCGCATCATCGTCTTTACAGCCTTCGATGATGATGAGCGCATTATTCATGCCATCCAGGCCGGAGCCAATGGCTATCTGCTCAAAGATGCGCCACGGGAAGAGATCTTCAAGGCGATTCATGTTGCCATGAGCGGCGGCTCCCTGCTGCAACCGGTGGTGGCATCGAAATTATTGCACCACGTTGGTCAACAGCAGCAGAGGAATATACCCATCAGAGGAAGTATGCCCATGCAGGTAGAGGAGCTGACCGAGCGAGAGCTGGAAGTCTTGCGCCTGCTGGCACAGGGGATGCCCAACAAAGAAATTGCCACCCACCTCATTATCAGCGAACGCACCGCCAAATTTCACGTCAGCTCCATCATGGGCAAGCTGGGCGCTACCAACCGGACAGAAGCGGTTTCTCTGGCAGTTCAGCGCGGCCTGATAACCCTGCACTCGTAATCTGCGTGATTCGCATCGGCCCCGTCCCGCGCTTTTGCGATGCCGGTTGATATTGCCCCTGAAATGGTAAGACATTTAGGCTAATTTCTCTGCAAGAACGTGGAGCCGGAAATGATCTGATATACAATAACATAGATGTTAGCAGACACATCTATACATTGTGTGTAGAGATCAGCGTGTAGCCATGAGGCAATGGCCGGAGGCTAGAACGCAGGCAAGTTTTTTAGGAAGAACAGATGATAAATCCACGCTTATCCGCAGCCATCTACGTGCTTTTGCTCATCGGAGTACTATCGCTGATAGGAATTAGCGCCGCGATGTGGATAGGCCCAGAAATAACGCATGGGACCGGTGTGGCGCATAACGATGGGCAGATTATATCGATAGGCCCAAACATGGATTTTGTCTTGCTCACAGCCGCGGGGCAGAAAGTGCATTTTCAGTGCAGTGGTCGCTGCCGGGGAGAACTGAGCCATATGCAGCGCCATCTGACAGAAAAGGCGCATACCGATGTCTATTACAGGCAGGACGCGAATAAGAATCTGATTGCAATAGACGTGGACTAACTAACGTAATAGGAAGAACGCGTGTATCCAACGGCGTAAATCGTTCAGCATGCAACTATTCCATGTTGGTAGTAAGGAAGCACATGACAACTGGTAAGCAAGATCGCATAATGGACCCAGCACGACAACAAAATAGACCATATCTCGACCGTGCGGATATTGTCATTATCGGCAATGGCATCGCCGGGCTGACCGCAGCTATCGAAGCGCGTGGCCTCGCGCCCGATAAGCGGATCGTGATGATTACGGATCAAACTCATCCCACCATCAACACCCCTGCGTTAAAACAATTTGCGATAGGGAAACTGGAGCGAGAGCAGCTCCTGGCCTATCCGGCAGGGACCGAGCGAGCCGAGCGTATTCATGTAGTGACGGCCCACGTCGAAGAGATCCATGCCAATAGCAAATATGTCACCTTGAGCGGCAATCGCGGTTTTGGTTACGACTCCTTGCTTCTAGCGACAGGCAGCACCCC
Source organism: Ktedonosporobacter sp. (assembly GCA_035293765.1). Lineage (GTDB taxonomy): Bacteria > Chloroflexota > Ktedonobacteria > Ktedonobacterales > Ktedonobacteraceae > DASRHT01. The sequence continues at coordinate 3,419 of DATGMF010000088.1, read as the reverse complement.
GATGGGGCTGCCTGACAGTACGCCCGGGCGCAACTTCGATGGCGTGCTCACACTGCACCGCCTGCGCGATTACCTGGATTTTCGCCGTCGTTTGCCCGAAGTCAGCGAAGCCGTTGTGATTGGCGGCGGCGTTCATGCCATTGAAACCGTGATGAATCTCCTCTACTGGGGAATTCACGTCAACTGGCTGATCCGCAGCGCCAACTTTATGCCTAAGGTGCTCGATGAAATATCTTCCGAGATGGTGCTGGAGCGGGTGCGTCGTGCGGGCGTCTCCATTCGTACGGAGACAGAGGTTGTAGGGGTTGTGGGACGCATCGCCACTGTTTCCGGCGTCATTACCAATCATCAGGAGATGATTCCCTGCCAGATGGTGCTGACCTGCACCGGTGTGCAGCCCGTGACCTGGTTGGCGGAACGGTGCAGCATTCCCATTCGCGCCAAACGCGGCATTATCGTGGATGATAAACTGCGTACCAGCGTACGCGATATTTACGCGGCGGGTGATGCCGCCGCTCTCAAAAATCCCCAGACGGGCAATTACGAACCGCGGGCGCTATGGTACGCCGCCGTTTCGCAGGGGAAGATAGCAGGCGCCATGCTGGCAGGCCGCAAGGATCTGGCCGAGCAGCCATTTGGCGCTCCCTGGCAGGCGACCCACCTGGGTGAGCTTTTTATGCTCTCCGTCGGCGATCCTATGAGCCGGGACCCCAAAGTGACGACCCTCACCGATACAAGCCAGGGCGGCTACCGTCGCATGACCATCGCTGATGACCGGCTGATCGGCTATCTTTCGCTGGGCATGTCTCAGCCCGATAGCCTTGCGATCAAGCGCATCATCGACGAGGGATATTCTGTGCGCAACATCACCAGGGCGCTCTTGAAGGGCAAATTTGATGCTCGCCAGTATCTTTCGCAGATGCGTTCGCGCGTTGCCGAGAATATGATCAGTTCGGGCAGAAGTCCGGCGGTTTCACCGCCCAGAGAATGGGGGCAAATGCCACCTCAACCTTATACAGGCGCAATGCCGGCTGTGCAGCCGGAAACAGTGCGACGACAGGAGACGCCGAGGCCGGCTGCGAGGCGAGAGGAGCCCGCAATCGCGCAGGAATGGAACAGTAGCCCCATAGTTGCCGAAGAGATCAGCCCCTTCTCGGGGAATCTGCCCGCTATGCGACCTGGCAGAGCTGAAGAAGCTGGTCCGGCTATGCCCCGAGTTCAGGTTGAAGAGGTGAATCCCTTCTCAGGGAATCTGCCCCCTATAGCAGAGCGGGAGATAGAATATCAGCCTCCCACAAGGCAGAACGCGTCACAGAGTTTGTGGACCTACAGCGAAGCGACAACAAAAGCGCCAGCCAGAGAGCGAACGCCCAGGAACCTGTGGTCTTATAGCAATCCAGAAAAAACGTATTGATCTTCAGTATCCTCAAGCGGGTCGAGACAGCCGCTGGCTCCCGCCGCCTCGCTTGAGGAGAAATATAGCATCAAACCCTAAGATGTATTTAAGGAAAAGGAGGAGAAGAAGTGCTCAAGATGCTCAAGCTCCGACCTGCCCTTTTGCATAAAACTGGTTCCCAGGTGGCTCAAGAGTTGCGGGCGTGCATTGGCTGTAATGAATGTCTCCTCGCCTGCCCGGCTTTAACCGAGCCGATCACGATTGACGTGCTGAATCGCGAGACGATCTCAGGGACAATCTCCGCCCCGGTGGCGCGGTTCGCGCAGGCATGTTATCAATGTGGGGCCTGCGTCTCGCCCTGCCCGGTTGGTCTGCACCGAGATGCGATGGTGATGTGGCTCAAAATACGGCTTCTTGCAAGAGATGAGGAGTGATATGAAAGCAAGCTCAGAAAGCGGCTACTCGCTATTCTTTATCGAGTGGAGCCGTTCACGCATGGCTAGCATTATGGTAGCCCTTATCCTTGTTGCTCTCGGAATTGCAGCTTTCGTGTGGGCGCTTCGCTTTAGCGGCGATGCCTCGCCGGATAGTATCACCGGCTATAGCTTTGCGATCTCCGGTACCTTCTTTATGCTGCTCGCGGCTGTACGCTATGCGTTATATCGCCGCTCACGCAAGCGGGCGGTGGGCAAGCTGAATGGCTCGTTGCACTGGCATATGGCCTTTGGGAGCATTGGTCTGGTCTTGCTCTGTTTGCACTCGTTCGGCAATCTCAACCCGCGCTCAGGCACCTACGCGCTCTGGGGCATGATCGCGCTGGTGATCAGTGGCGTAATCGGGCGCACCATCGATCATTTCACGCCGCGCAAGATCGCTAAAGCTGCCAGTCGGGCGCTGACAGCTCAGGGAGAGGATCGCGTCGAGTTCCTCACGCGGAACTTGCAGTCGATTGTCGTCCATAACAAACAGGAAATTCGTACATTTAAGCCCGATAATAATCCCCGTAGTATGGTCGATTCCTCCTTTGGCACGCCATTGCCCTGGGCCGGTGCCAATCGGCAGGCTTCTCCGGCAGGTAACGCCAAAGATCGCGGCGTGTTGCAAACCTCCTGGGATATGGCCTACATCTCGCTGGAGGAAACGCCGCAGGAGATCAGTCGCGATGCGGTGCAATATCGTTTCGTGCCGGACCGAAAAAGCGCGCTGACCCGTCCGGGGGCGCTCCTGCCTGGCGCTTATGATCATATCAACGAGTTGCAACAGGTGGAGAAGGCATTGCGGCACGAGCAGTATCTGCGCTATGTGATTCGCTACTGGCGCAGCTTCCATATCCTGCTGGCAATTGTCACCGTCGGGCTTACCCTCTGGCACCTGGAATTTGCCATGACGCTGCTCATTCCCGTCTGGCTCCATCACTAAAAGACAAAAGAGGCGCTTGCGATCCCTCGCCTGAATCATTTCTTGCCCGCTACAACTGGCCTGCCCTCCGATACGTATTACGTGTAGGTTATTGAGGAAGGAGCCAGAAATCGTGCAACAGATGATCAGCCATCGTGAGCGCCCACGGCGTCGCGATGTTTTTCTGCATAGTATAAAAACATCAAAATTGATAGGAGCGTTATTGCAGGATCGACGCATCCCCGTGATCCGCAAACTGCTGTTCCTGGGCTCAATCGCGGGCTTGCTGTGCATCCTGTTTTTCCCGGACGTCTTTAATGAGGCGTTTTTGAGCGTTGTGATGCCTGTGGTGGGAACGGTGCTGGGGGTGCCGCTTGACGCGGGGTTTGACTGGGTCGCGTTCTCCCTGGTGGTCGTCAGCCTGTTGCGCTTCTTTCCAGCCCAGGTGGTGGCGGAACACTATCGTAGCATTTTTCGCACGTAGGTGTTTTCAATAATCAGGAAGGTGCCAGAAGAGGTCAAAAAACTTAAGGAAAAAATCTACCAGTTTGACGACAGATTCTTACTCGAAAAATCTTGCAATGAGATGATTTGTCTGGTATGGTGAAAGGAGAAAATGATGTCT
>DATGMF010000087.1:0-63541 GCA_035293765.1 Ktedonosporobacter sp. | reverse complement strand
CAAGTACAAAACGAACGAATACACCGGACAGTCAAATTTACAGGTTGCTAAGACATTATACTCCCACAAACGGCGCGCCATCTGCGGGTCGCTGCGCCGTTGGAACTCCAGATGCAACAACAACGGGTGATTGCCGAAACGGAGGCGATAGAGCAGATCGGCGTTGACCTGGCGATGTTGCAAATGGGGAGAGAGTTCAGCTTCGAAGAGGGCTCCCGAAAGGAGCCAGTCCACAAAATCTTGCGGTGCCTCTTGCACCAGGCGTTTCAAGTTACCGTCCCAGGAACCAGCCACGCGTCGTCCTCCCACATTCTATTCTTCTCCTATTATAACACATCTACTGCGTCTTGTCGAGTCCTGCTGAATTGAATTCTGAGGCGTTTGGGCATATTCGGTAGGATCGCTTGCAATTAGAACAAATGTTTTATATAATGGACGCAGGCAAAAAAGAATACCTTTGTAGAGGCTGTTCACGTACGTTTGGAAGACAGGACACTAGAATTTGGGGTTTTATGAAACTCAAAACACACCTTGCGGTTATCTCCATCCTGGTTGCTGATCAAGACGAGGCCCTGCGCTTTTATACTGAGAAGCTGGGGCTTGAGAAACGGTCGGATGTCAGCTTTGGACCGGGATTGCGCCTGCTAACGGTGGCGCCCAAAGGTCAGAAGAAGCCGGAGATCGCCCTGGCGAAGCCCGATGTTACCCTGCACGGCTTCGAACATGTCCAGGAACTGATGGAAAAAATTGGTCAGGGGCTGCCCTGGGTTTTTGACACGGATGATTGCCATAAAACGTATCAACGATTATTGGCAAGAGGCGTCAAGTTTATCAGCGGCCCGACGAAGCAACTGTATGGAGTGGAGGCAGTTTTTGCAGATCCGTACGGTAACACCTTCTCGCTGCTGGAGCCCTCACCGGAGGCCCGTTCGATTGTAGAAAGTCGTCGTGTGGGGACGGCTGCCTGACGTAATCTCCAGATCTTCCAGTGCTGTGGATGAAGCGTTTATTTAATTTTCGTGTGTTGCCTGGTAAGTTTATATGGTAGGAGTAGGATGGTATGTTAGAGATAAAAGATAGGCAATCAGGGCTTGAACTGTCGCGTCTTGGGACGCAGGAGTCCCATCTAGTAGCTGTCGAGCGGGTGGTGCGGGTGTTAAGGTCCCAGGTACAGGATGTACTCTCTCTGGAAGATATGGCTGATATTGCCTGTCTGAGCCCGTATTATTTCAGTCGCATATTTCATAATATTATCGGCATTCCCCCAGGCGAGTTTCTCGCCACCCTTCGGCTGGAGCGAGCCAAGCATCTTTTGCTGACAACGTCACTCAGTGTCACTGATATCTGTTTTGAGGTGGGTTACAGCAGTCTGGGGTCATTTACTACTCGCTTTACGCAACTGGTTGGGGCCTCACCACGTCAACTGCGCCATCGGTCGAAGCATGTTCCTCTCCCATTTTTCACCACTAAACACGATGTTGCGACCGGTGTGCCGCCAGCCATTGTTGGTCCTGCCGGCCTTACCGGACAGGTGCATGCAATTGGTGTATTGAGCACAGTCATTTTCATTGGGCTCTTCCCAAAGCCTATTCCGCAGGGACGGCCTGTGCGTTGTACGATGCTTTATGCTCCTGGCCCCTTCGCTATCCACGATATCCCTGACGGACGCTACTATGTGATGGTGGCCGCATTTCCTTTCCCTGACTCAGAAGATCCACAAACCTGCATATTGCCCTATGAGAAGCTTCTGGTCGGAGCTCAGGGACCCATTAGCGTGCATCAGGGGATGGCGAAAGAACCCGTCAATATCGTTTTACATCCTCCTCGTTTGACCGATCCGCCGCTTATTATGGGATTGCCATATCTCTAATGGTCAACGATTGTTGCGCGCCTTACTTTTAGCGCGTTTGAACAAGCGAAGTTGGTAATACCAGCGCCCTTGCCGCTCGCTCCCCATCGAGAATAGCATGCTCGACGCGGCGGGGAGCCACACAATCACCAACGCGATAGAGCTGTTTGATTTTGCCTTGCAATTCGTGGTAGAGCGTATCGTTGGCCCTTTGGGGGGTTACCAGCACGGCCAAAGCAAGATGCTCTAACTGGCGAGGCTGGCCTGTGTAGTTATTGATGATGGTTGCGCTCTCAAAGTCGAGGCCGGCCAGGAAGTGGTTGGGCGTCAGGCGCATATGCTTGGCGAGGACGCGGCGGTACCATAGCTCGATATCTAACGTGACGCTCAAATCGCCGCCAACGTAAAATTGTGGAGTGACAATCTCGACAACACAGCCTTTTTCTGCCAGTAGTTCGGCTGTACTGGTAGCCTGATGAAAGCCTAGCTGATCGTAAAGCAGGACATAATCTCCCGGCTGCGCCTCTTTCTCGCCCTGTAACACTTGCCAGACGGTTGCAACGTGGGGAAGGTCGGCCCCTGGAATCTGTGGCAGCTCTGGCAGTGATCCGGTGGCGATAATAACGGCGTCAGGGAGCTCACGCTCGATCTGCTCTGCCGTTACCTCCACTCCTGTTTCTACCTCAACGCCTGCTTCCAGGATTTCGCGCTGTAAAGTGCGTGCGGCATCGCCGAATTCTACACGGTTGGGAATGCGCACTAGCAGGTTGATCTGACCGCCGAGTTCGTGGTTGCGTTCATATAATTTAACACGAAAGCCCCGATAGGCTGCTATTTTGGCAGCTTGCATGCCAGCGGGTCCTCCGCCGACCACGATCAGCGTAGCGCGTTGCTCTTTAGGGGTGCTGCGGGTGATAGTGATGGGCGGAAATGTGAGTTCGTTGCCGGTCGCGGGCGTCTGGATACAGCCCAGACTCAGGTTGAGCCCCATACGACCAATGCAATACTGGTTGCAAGAGATGCAAAGGCGGATCGCTTCGGTATGCCCTTCGCGCGCTTTGCGGGTAAAGGCCGGGTCGCAGATTTGACCGCGCACAACGTCTACCATGTCGGCCAGCCCCTCACGTAGAATGCGTTCGGCCTGGACGGGATCTTTGATGCGTCCGGTGCAGAAGACTGGCAGCTTCACCACTTCGCGCATGCCAGCCGAGACGAAGAGCTGATAGCCTGGTGGGGTGTGCATGGAGCCTTCGACCATGTAGAGATTGTGGAATTCACCGATGCTAGTATTGATAAAGTCAAGTTGTCCTGTGGCCTCAAGCCGCCTGGCAATTTCGCATACCTCGTCAAGCGTCAAGCCCGCTGGAATCAGCTCGTCTCCGCAGAGCCGGATACCGAGCGTGAAGTCGCGACCAACTTCTGCTCGAATGGCCTGGATGACCTCCAGGGCGAAGCGCATACGATTGTCGAGCGAGCCTCCATAGGCATCAGTGCGGCGATTGTAATAGGGTGAGAAGAACTGGCGCATGAGCGAACTGTGCGAGGATTGCAGCTCAGCCCCATCAAAACCGCCCTCGTGTACATGACGAGCAACGATAGCGTAGCCACGCACAATTTCGGCGATCTCTTCTGGTTCGGCTTCTTTGCACATCTCGCGGTGGATAGGATCGGGGAGCGGGGAGGGACCAATCACAGGGCGACGCGAATAGGTGCTGTTGGACTGCATTCCGTTATGATTGAGTTGAGCGAAAATGCGTGTCCCATGCTCGTGAACTGTGCGTGTCAGGCGGCGATAGGCCGGAACAATATGGGGATCAAAACCATGAATCAATTTTTGATAGGCCCAGTCGCTGGCATGAACCGATTGCTCTTCGGTAATGATCAGTCCGCAACCACCTCTGGCCCGTTCGGCATAATAGGCTGTGAGACGTGGCCCGGGCAGGTTGTCCTCGGCAAGATTGGTCAGGTGTGCCGCGAAGACAATGCGGTTAGGTATGATTGTTTGTCCAATACGAATGGGGGTGAAAAGATACTGATATTGACCTGCCATGATAACTCCCTAAGGCATTTCCCTTTGACATTTTTAGATATGATATCTAGACCCTCCCTCAAGGAGGGCGCTGCGAGTTGATGACTGGCTCGACCCACTGGGGGTACTGAAATTAAATTTGCTCGCCGACGCGGCGTCCCTCTAATATAGCCTGTTCAATGCGCCGTGGCGCGACGCAATCACCAATGCGGAAGAGGCGCGGAACGCGACCCTTGAGCGCAAGATACAACTCCTGCGCTGGCTGCTCATAAGTTCCCAGCACAACCGCGTCAACCAGGCGTACCTGCTCGTCTTCCGCGAAACGGTCCGTCAGGATCACCTGGCCTGGCTCAATGCGCGTCACCGTTGTATGGGTGGTCAGCGTCACGCCATGAGCAAGTATGCGCTGCATCCATTGCACAATATCGTGGGTAGAGGCCAGATCATGCCCGATATACCAATCTTCGCTCACGACTTCGACGCGCTTCCCCTGCGCTGCTAGCAGTTCGACGACGGAGAGCACGCCATGCGAGCCGATTTCGTCAATCACCAGCACATTCTGACCTTCGACCTGCTTCCCTTCCAGCACCTCGCGTATATTCGTGACGTGAGGCAGATCGTGCCCGGGGATAGGCAGCAATCCCGTACCGGGATACGCTCCTGTAGCCACGATCACTGTTGCCGGGCGGCACTCTAATACCATCTCGGCTGTCACCTCGGTGTTTGTATAGATGGTTACGCCTAGATGTTTCAGTTCTGCCTGTAAATAATCAGTGATGAGTTGAAGCTCGCTGCGCCCAGGCCCCTTTGCCGCCAGCGCAACCGTGCCTCCGAGCGCTTCCTCGCGTTCGTAGAGTGTTACTGCATGCCCGCGTAATGCAGCCGTACGAGCAGCTTCAAGCCCTGCGGGACCCGAGCCGATGACCCAGACGGATGATTGCTGGCTATCGCTGATCGGCTCTGCTTGAGTTGACAGCGGCAGAGGATGAGTGTTAGTAACGTCGGGATTGACATTGCAACTGATGGTGGCGTTGATGATGCTGCGCACCTGGCAACCCTGATTGCAGGCGATGCACGGGCGCACGCGCTCGGCAAGGTTCGCTCGCGAGAGCTGCGGAAGATTGGGATCGGCAATCAGGGGGCGAATCAGCTCTACTCCATCGGCCCGTTCTTCTCTCAGAATGCGCTCCGCCTGCGCTGCATTCATGATGCGACCGGCGGCGAAGACGGGTACATTGACGGCTGCCTTGATAGCTGCTGCCAGGTGAACGGCGTAACCTGGAGGCACATGCATTGATGCATGGAAAGGGAACATCTGCGTGCTAAAGATACTGCCAAGTGTGATAGTCATATAGTCAATGCGTCCGGTTTCAATGAGCATGCGAGCGATCTCTGTGCTTTGCTCAGGCGTTAACCCTGCCCAGGGCGCAAGTTCATCCGCACAGAAGCGCAGGCCCAGCACACGATCTGCTCCAAGAACAGCGTCAACCGCTTCGATGGTCTCCTGCACGAAGCGCAAGCGGTTTTCCAGAGGGCCGCCATACCGGTCGGTGCGTTGATTGGTGAGAGGGGAGAGAAACTGGCGTAAAAGTGAGCTGTCCGCTACCTGGAGCTCTACCCCATCCGCACCGCCCTGTACCGCATAACGCGCCACTTGAGCGAAACCATCAATCACAGCGCGGATATCGCCCTGTTCCATCGCTTTGGGCACTTCGCGCGAAGATACATTTGGTACGGGAGATGGCGCCCATAGCTCTCGTTGATTGTGGTCGCTGCTCGATTGCTGCCCATTGTGGTTGAGTTGCACTATTGCCAGCGCGTTGTGAGCGTGGATTTGCTCGGTTACCACCGCTATAGCTCGTGATGTTACTGGCAGATAGCCCAGGACTGCGCTCTCGTAGGGCAGATCGGAAGGATGCACGATATGCTCTTCCAGCACAATCATACCGGCGCCACCGGCGGCCCTGGCGGCATAATAGTCTTTATGCTGCGCGCTAAGTTGATTGTGGCGGGCAAGATTTGTGGTGTGGCTGCCAAAGATGATACGGTTGCCCGTTTCACGCGGACCAATGCGCAATGGCTGGAAAAGCCTATCGTACATACGTGTAACTCCGATAAAAAGCATGCTCAAGAATAGCTATCGGGTATCATTATAAACTGGTGAAAAGCAGATTTCAAAGAGCATCTGCTATTGGATAGATCAGCAGTAATGCTACTGTTCCTGAATCTGCTCAGGATAGTGGGCCTGGGGGCGCTCATATGGTTCATATTGAGGTTGCTCACCGCTTCTCTGCTGCTCTCCTGCTTGATAGGGCGGCCTCTCCTGTTGCATTTGGTATCCCTGTATATAAGAGTGGTTCGGCTCACGCCCTGGCCCCGGCGCAATATAAGCAAATTGGGGTTGGCGGCGCCCGGGGAGATACTCTGCAAAAAAGTAAATAGCCGCGCCTAACGCATGGGTAAAGATGATCAGCAGTATCCAGAGGACCTTTGGTGTCTCTTTTAGTTGCTTGTTGAGGGCGCAAACGACAAGCATCCATATCCAGAAAGCATTCAGCAACAGAGCAATAAGACCCAGAAAGATAGCGAAGAGAATAATAATACCGAATAACATAGTGCCCTTCTTTCTTTGCTCAATCTCACAGGATGGCATGTCATCTTAGTTATTATATCGTCTTCATGATCTAAGAGGCAAACCGTTATCGGAGAGGTAAATCGCTGCCTCTGAAATGAAGAGTTTATCCTGAGCGGGCATGATGGAGATTGTTACCAAAAAGGCTACTTTGTTTTTCTCTGAGACTTTTTCGTGAGCAGTAAGAGGATGAGTATAATCGGTTTACTCATTATTCCGCAAATAGCTGGTGAGAAATAAGATAGCGAGTATAATCGATTTACTCATTATCCCGTAGATGGCTCGTGGAAGGCGGGATAGTGGATATAATCGATTTACTTATTACTCCGCTGATATCCATGAAAGATGAGAGGATGAGTATAATCGATTTACTTATTACTCCGCTGATGACCTGCTAGATGTGAAAGGAGGAGTGCAATCGATTTTACTTTTTAACTACAAAAAAGTACTGTGAAGTTCAAAGAAGAAAAAAATTTTTTTAGGACTTTTAGATTTTTTCCTTGACAACGCAGAGTTTGTTATTTATAATATCGAACAAGAAGAAATACCTGTCTTATGCTTATAGGTGAATTGCAAACAATGTATGCAGTTTTAAGCTAGCAAAAGGCTAAAAGATCGCCTGGCAAGAGATTGCAAAGAAATTACATAAGAAGGGGCTTTTCATCAAAGTCATGGAGGATTTCTTCCCAGGAATTCTGCGGTGGTGCCAGTAGCAGAAGAAAAGGAAGTGGAAGATGCGCTGCTTAAAAAGCAGCAGTATTTTTCATAAGATCGAAACATCCCCATGTAGTAAAAAACTTTGCTGTGAGCGGCCTGCTTACGGGTCAGGAGGATGTTTTGAGCGATAGGACCTCCAGCCAGAAGTTGCCTTTTTAGAGGAGGAATATTTGTTCTGGAGGATGGATTTGAGCATAGAAGGAGGTGGTACCTTCTATCTTCTTTGAGGGGATGTGCAAGAAGCTCGTTGATAGCACATGGCCTGTTCCCTCGCCAGGATGACCTTCTTCTCCTACTCTGTTTTTTTAGGAGAGCGACCGTGGACTAAAGGATCATGCCTGGAATCTCATAGCTTGCGTTGTTATGGATCATACGAAAGAAGGATTTTCCTATGGACCCTCGATGTAGACCAAATCGTGTCCCCCGATCCGGGAAAATTATCACGCCAGATCAGTTCGTCAAAATTCCAGCCCCTGCTGTGAATCGTCGTACCCTGCTCAAAGTAGCGGGAGCCAGCGCAGCCGCGCTTGCCACCGTCGGCTCTCCCTGGATGCCCTCCCGTGTCGCGAATGCTATGCCATTGGCGCTCCCCGATACCCAGTTTGACATTGGCGCTTTTGTCCATCCCGCTCAAACCATCGCAGGCGTTCCGGTTCAGTTTGGCGTGACTTACACTCTGCTGGTACCAGCCAAGCTCACACGTAACCCCACCAAGAGCGATCAACAGGTACTTTCTAACGCCCTGGCAACGATTGAGGCGAATTTTCCCTTCAGCCCCAGTGGCGTCTTTACTTTCGTGTCCTATGGTCTGCCCTACTTCAATCGCTTGCCTGCTAGCCTGGTGGCGAGCCATATGCCGCGCCTGAGTACCAATCACAACCGCTTCGTGCTGGAAGAGGCCGTACCCAGCCCGACCGATGTCTCGCCCAATAATCCCAATGTGACCAAAGCGACCTTCAATGTGCCGGTCCAGATTGAGAGCAACGATGTGCTCTTTACCCTGCGCAGTGATTCGCTGGGTAACCTCACCGATATCGCAGCCTGGGTTGCGGGAAGCAATAGCCTTAATGGCAATAGCGTACCCTCTCCAGCATTCAATGGCCTCTTCAGCTTCCAGACCGCGCGCTTGAACTTTGTGCAGCCGGGGCTGCCGCGCACACTGGCCGATGATGCTGCGGCTCTCGGGCAAGCGCCGTTCACCACGATCCATACCGAGATCAATCCGGCCTCCTCGATGTGGATGGGCTTTGTGGACCAGCAACTGGCGGGTAGCGCCCCCAGTGCGGCGGTCGTGACCTTTGTCGGTACCAGCCATGCGCGTCTAACCACGGCGGTTGCTGGAGACTACTTCGACAATGGCTCGATCATGCACTTCTCCCACAACATCGATGACCTGGCCCAGTTCTATAACAAAGATTCCAACAAGTTCACGGGCGCCGAGCCGTACAGCGAGCGCGTGCAGTATATGTTCCGCTCCAAAAAGGCCGATGGCACGCCTGGCCTACCATTCCCAGTAGATCCTAATGATGCCTTTACCAATGGTGGCGGCCTGGGCGCTCCTACGGGCAACCTGGCGACGCAGCAGCAGTCCGCCTTCCTGCCCGATCCGTTCTTCGGGGCCAATGATTACCTGACCAACTTCGACCCCGATCTGCTGGCGCAGGGGACCAAGCAGTTGCGTGTGGGCCACGAGCAGGCGTTGCAGCGCTCCTCGCGCGCCTCAGACGGCACGCCGCTGCATATCCGCAATGACGGTCCGGGCCTCTCGTCGCTGGATGTCCCCGATGGTTCGGTCCAGCCGACGCTGGAGTTCATGGTCTTCGTGCCGACCGCGGAGTTCTTCCGCGTGATGCGTATCAATGCGGCCTCGCTCGACATGGTTGCAGTCAGTGAGGGTGGCACCGGTACCGGCATTCCAGCAGGTGTGACCGGCTCAGCAGCCGAAGATGATGGGCTGGAGCGCTTCATCACCGCGACCCGCCGTCAGAACTTCCTGATCCCGCCGCGCCGCCATCGTTCGTTCCCACTGCTTGAGCTTACCTAAGAAGGAAGCGCCTGGAAACCCGTTTCCAGATATCCCTTTTAAGTTCGTTCAAAAGCTTTAAAGAGACGATCCTCCCTTTAGGGAGGATCGTCTCGTTTATCATGCCCAGCGCACTAGGCCCAGCTCGTACTTTTCTCTGAGTTCTGGATGGAAGGGGACAACGCGGATATTATAGGCTATACTGCCACTGGCAGCTGGCTGCAAGCGCATATCGTAACGATAGGAGCCATCAAGTTCGCGCTTGGTATAGCTCATGGGCAATGTATGTTCCGGTACCACCTGCTCGTCTTTGGCATTACCATATACCAGCTCGACACACAGGTCATCAGGAGTCAGTTCTGCTACTCTCACCCATGCTCGCACCTCGATAGCCTCCCCCAGGCTGAGTTGCCCCTCGCGCCTCCCATCAACGTAGAGTTCCAGCGAATGCCACTGCCGGCGGATGCGCTCCTTCCACGCTGCCAGAGTGCGAGCTTGCTCGTAGTGGTTTTGTACGATCTGCATATTCTGTTGAATTGCTGGGATATAGTAGCGGGTGGTATACTCCTTGACCATGCGTCGCATGCTAAACTGAGGGGTGCAGGTACGAATTGCCTCCTTCATATAGCCAAGCCAGCGATGAGGAATGCCATCTGCTCGCCGGTCGAAGAAGGTCGGGACGATCTCTTCTTCGAGCAGCTGGTAGAGAGAGAGGCTGTCAGCTTCTGCCTGGATTTCCTGATCGTGATACTCGCGCTCCTCGCCGATGGCCCAGCCGTTGTGGCCGTTGTAGCCTTCAGCCCACCAGCCGTCGAGAATGCTGCAATTTGGTTGGCCGTTGAGTGCGGCCTTCTGACCGCTGGTGCCGCTGGCTTCGTAGGGACGAATCGGATTGTTCAGCCAGAGGTCCGCGCCGGAAACAAGATAGCGTGCCATCTCGATATCGTAGTTTTCCAGGAAAATGACCTTGCCACGGAACTCATCGCTGCGCGACGCGCGATAAATTTGCTCGATCAGAGCTTTGCCAGGTTCATCAGCCGGGTGCGCCTTGCCCGCGAAGATAATCTGCACGGGACGTTCGGGGTTGTTGAGGAGCCGGAGCAGGCGTTCGCGATTGCGGAAGAGCAGGGTTGCGCGTTTGTAGGTCGCGAACCGGCGGGCGAAGCCAATGATCAAGGCGTCAGGTGTCAGCATAGCTTCAAGTTCTGTGATCTGGGGCGCGCCTTCGCCCAGGCGCAGATGTTGCTTTTGCAAGCGATGGCGTGCGTAGTCGATCAAAAGTTCCTTGCGGACCGTATGCGCCTGCCATAGCTCTTCATCTGGAATGTTATGAATGCGCTCGTCCCAGAATGCTTGCTGGTCAACGTAGCGGCCCCAATTTTTATCGAGATAACGTCCGAAAAGCTCATTTATTTCGGGGGCAATCCATGAGAACGTATGGACGCCGTTGGTAATGTAGCCAATGGGGATCTCATCCACGTCGATGCCAGGCCACAGGAATTGCCACATCCGGCGTGAAACGTGCCCATGCAGCTTGCTCACTCCGTTATGCATGCCTGTAAGCTTGAGTGCCAGCACTGTCATGCCGTAAGTCGGACCCCATCCATGATCCTCGCGCGCAACCTCCATAAACTGGTCGCGGTTCAGCCCAAGCTGTCCCCAATAGGAGCCAAAGTATTTATCGATCAGCTCATAGTTGAACGTGTCGTTGCCCGCGGGTACAGGAGTGTGCGTGGTGAAGAGGGAGTTCGCTTTGATGACCTCGCTGGCCTCATGAAAGCTGAGACCGGATGCCACCAGTTCGCGGCAGCGTTCCAGACTGAGGAAGGCTGCGTGCCCTTCGTTGATATGCCAGGCACCCGGCGCGATCCCGAGCGCACGTAACGCTCGTACTCCGCCAATACCCAGCACAATTTCCTGGGAGATACGCATCTCGCGATCACCACCGTAAAGGCGGGCCGAGAGTTCGCGGTCAGCCGGAGCGTTGGGAGCCACGTCGGTATCCATCAAGTAGAGGGGGATGCGCCCCACCAGCAGCTTCCAGACTTTCGCATAAATGCGGCGTCCGGGCAGGTCAACGCTAATCACGATCTCGTTGCCATCCGCGCCGACGGCAGGCACGGCGGGCGTCTCGGAGAAATGGAGTTTATCATAGGATGCTTCCTGTCTGCCCTCGCGGTTGACGCGTTGGTGGAAGTAGCCCTGGGGATAGAGGAAGCCGACGCCGACAAAGGGGAGGCCAAGATCGCTGGCTTCTTTACAATGGTCGCCGGAAAGAATGCCCAGGCCGCCCGAATAGATCGGTAACGCCTCATGAAGGCCGAATTCCGCTGAGAAGTAAGCAATAGTTTTGCCGGTCAGTTCGGGGTAGTTCTGGGTGAACCACGTTTCATCGGGGCGAGGATGCATATAGTGATCGAAATCGCTAATCACGCTATCATACTGGTTGAGATACTGCGTATTCTCAGCCGCTTTTTCGAGATGCTGCGGTTGGACCTCGCTGAGAAAGCGAACGGGATTGTGTCCCACCTGTTCCCATAAGTCGGGATCAAGGGAGCCGTAAAGGGCGCGCGCCTCTGGATGCCAGCTCCACCAGAGGTTGTAAGCCAGCTCATACAGGCGATTGATCCGCGTTGGCATAACGGGAAAGACGGTAATACGACCATAGACTTTCACTGGGTCAGGTTTCCTTTCTTCTCTTCGAGGTGGTAAGTTTCGTACTCTGTGGGCTTCTTTATTATCAGTATATAGTTTTTTGAAAAACGAGGTCAATGTGAAGGGGAAAATGAAAAAAAGTATCAACGGGAAATGCTCACTAGGGAATAGCACGACGCTGGAAGGAAATTGTTGAAACGATTGTGCCATTCCTTAGTGAGCATCGGATTATTTGGAACATCAAATATTAGTACTAATTGGCTAGCCCATACCTGTTAGCTATCGTGCATCTTGATCCAGCCGTGGCGTAAGGCATGAACCACAGCCGCCGTGCGATCATTAACCGAGAGCTTCTTGAGGATCGAAGTGATATGGTTTTTCACCGTCTGGTCACTGATTTTGAGCGACTTGGCAATCTCCTTATTGCTGTTGCCCCGTGCGATGTAGTCCAGGATTTCCACCTCCCGGCTGGAGAGCGGCGAATACAGATCCCTTGTCCCGTTATCTTCCTCTTCCACCGTCAGTTCGCGGAAAGATTTGAGGACGCGACTGGCCAGTTGCGGCTTGGAGAGAACGTCGTCGTTGATGAGGTATTCACCGTGGCTGACTTTGCGCACAGCTTCAGCCAGCTCATCGGGTGTAATATTGCGCGTATAATAGGCCGCGGCCCCGACTTTAATCGATTGGAACAGGCGCTCTTCATCCTCTGAAGGAGTCAGGATGATAATAGCCATACGAGGCGCGATATGGCGCAACTGGCGAGCTATCTCAAGCGGGTCGGAGGTAATAAGGCCGGCATCGATCAGGGCTACATCGGGGTTGCTGGCGCGGGCCATTTCGAGCACTTCGGCGGCGTCGGTAGACTCCCCAAGAATGACGCAGTCACCCATTCGTTCTAATGTCGCACGGATACCCTCACGGAACAGAGGTTGTTCATCAACAATGATGACGCGTATTGTTTCCATGTAATCCCTTCTGTAGAAGAACAGGCAGCCAAAATCCATTTTTGCTACCTGGACCCTTTGTGTAATTGTATAATTCCAACACTTGAAATTCTGATGATCCCCTTCAATGACAGGGGTACTGGTGATTGTTGCACCATTATACACACAAATTGCTTTGTGAACAATTGGTAGCGATGGCAATTTCTCTCGCTTGACTGATCGTTTGCTTAAAAAGCATAAATAAAGAACAAGCCTGCAATATCTTTTTATGAGGCTTGTTCTCTTTGCGCAAGAAATGGAGCGTCAGGCTCTTATATGCTGCATGCTCGTTAGATGCGCTCCAGACGGCTCAGGGTGGTGTTGATCCCGACGCGCAGGCTTTCAATCACGCCCTTGCCTGTCACCGCGACCGCTTCGAAGCTCGGAACGCGATACGGGTTGAGGTATTTTTCCAGCACAGAGACGGGAAGGATATCCTGGATGTCACGCTTGTTCCATTGCATGACCAGCGGGAAGTCCGATGCGACTTTATTCATGCGTTGGAGCTGCTCTTGCAGCTCATTCCAGCACTCGATATTCTCCTGGAGCTTGCTTGCCTGTGAGTCTGCGACAAAGATAACGCAGTCGGCCCCCTTCAGCACAGAGATACGCGTTTGCTGATAGAGGATCTGCCCTGGCACAGTGTAGAGTTGGAAACGAATTTGGAAGCCATGAACCTTCCCCAGTTCAAGCGGAAGCAGGTCAAAATACAGCGTACGTTCAGTTTCTGTATCGATAGAGACCATATCGCCGACATCTTGAGGATTAACCGCTTGATGGATGTAATGAAGATTAGTGGTTTTACCAGACAGACCAATCCCGTAATAGACGATCTTACAGTTGATCTCTCGTTTCGCCATATTGATAAGGGACATACTTGGTTATTCTCCTGCTCCTACCTGTCATACGCGCCGCTACCTGCACGTTCCAAATTCGGGCCATCAAATAGCAAAAGAAGCTATTTGTATCGGGGACAGTATATCTTATTTTCGCCAGATTGCCAATACGTTCTGCTGTGTTCTTAATAAATGGCTGATGAGATGAGCATTTTCGGTTGACGAATAGCGCGGAAAGGGCTAGACTAACAGATATGAAGGGATGACACTCACATGGTTGTGTGACGAGAAACGAAGATGAGGACGATGTATGACCACGACTGCATATACGCCTATTGATACAGACTTTGAGGTGGTGATCGGTCTTGAGGTGCATTCGCAATTGCTCACAAAGAGCAAAATGTTCTGCTCCTGCCAGACGGGATACGCCAATGCCGCGCCCAATACGCATGTTTGCCCGATCTGCATGGGTATGCCCGGCGTGATGCCGGTGATTAACGAAGAGGCAGTCACCTATACCATTATGACGGCGCTCGCGCTCAATTGCACGATCCCGGAGTACTCGAAGTTTGACCGCAAGAGTTACCCCTATCCCGACCTGATGAAGGGCTATCAGATTTCGCAGTACGATGTTCCGCTCAGTCGCGACGGCTATCTGGAAATAGATGCGCACGGAGGAATGCGCCGCATCGGGATCACCCGTGTCCACCTGGAAGAAGATACGGCGCGCCTGCTGCATCCCGATGGCTACAGTCTGATCGACGTCAACCGTTCCGGGACGCCATTGATGGAGATTGTTAGCGAGCCGGATATGCGTAGCCCGGAAGAGGCGCGGTTATACATGCAGAAGTTGCGCGAGGTGCTGGTCTATCTGGGCGTGGCTTCTGGACGGATGGAAGAGGGCAGCCTGCGCTGTGATGCCAATATCTCGGTGCGTCCCCGTGGACAGCAAAAGCTGGGCGTCAAAACCGAGATCAAAAATATGAATAGCTTCCGCGCTGTGGAGCGCGCGCTTGATTACGAGGCGCGGCGGCAAATCGCGATCATCCGTGATGGGGGAGTGATTCATCAAGAGACGCGTGGCTGGGTCGAGACAAAGGGCGTTACAGTGGGTCAGCGCAGCAAAGAACATGCCAACGACTATCGCTACTTCCCCGAGCCCGATCTGCCGCCTTTAATTATCAGTCGCGCCCGCGTCGAAGAGATACGCGCGAGCTTGCCGGAGCTACCCGATGCGCGCCGCTTGCGCTATAAAACAGACTATGGGCTTTCTGAACAAGATGCCAACGTGATGACGGAGGACAAGGCGCTTGGCGATTACTTTGAGCAAGTGATGGCCGTCTCTGCGGGCAGCGATTACAAGGCGCGAGCCAAAGCTG
This sequence comes from Ktedonosporobacter sp., assembly GCA_035293765.1. Lineage (GTDB taxonomy): Bacteria > Chloroflexota > Ktedonobacteria > Ktedonobacterales > Ktedonobacteraceae > DASRHT01. Next base: position 48,438 of record DATGMF010000087.1, on the reverse strand, counting down.
CCAGCAACTGGCTATTAAGCGAAGTCGTGCGCTTGCTCAAGGCAAATGCTATTGCCGTCCAGGAGTGTCCGCTTGCGCCGGCTGCCCTGGCAAATCTGCTGGATCTGCTTGATAAGGAGCGCATCACCGGCAAACAAGCGAAAGAAATCCTGGAGGAAGCTTTTGCCTCGGGAGAGATGCCGGAGGACATTGTCACAAAGAAGGGGATCAAGCCGCCGATTAGCGATACAGGGGCGCTGGAGCGCATTATTGAGGAAGTCATTGCCAATAACCCCAAAGCCGCCGGCGATTATCGCAGCGGCAAAACCAACGCGCTACAATCGCTGGTTGGGCAGGTCATGAAGCAGACGCGCGGTCAGGCGAGACCGGATATGGTGCAGGGCCTCTTAAAGAAAAAGCTGGACGAATCCCAGGCATAAAATGTCAGGTGGTGTCACAGAATATCGAGCAGGTGTAGCGAAAATTTGCGGTAATGGTTGCAAGTTTTCGCTACACCTGCTCAAGAGTTCAGATTTGTATTGTTCAGCCATTGCATGCATTGATGGATAAGGCTATACTAGAGGCAATATGGTATCCTTTTTAGCTGAGCTGAAAATGGAGGCCATTGCATTTTGATCAACATAAAATTTCTCAAAGAGGTGAAGCTATGCACGATGACGTGAAATCATTCAACCCTTATCACATGGCGGTACAGCAGTTTGAACTGGCTGCTGAGAGATTGAAGCTTTCGGAAGATATGCGAGAAATCTTGCGCAAACCCAAACGCGAACTGGCTGTCAACTTTCCCGTACGCCTCGATAATGGACGGATCAAGACGTTTACAGGATATCGAGTGCAGCATAATGTCAATCGCGGTCCGGCTAAGGGAGGCATCCGCTATAGTCCTGATGTGACCCTGGATGAAGTCAAGGCGTTAGCGATGTGGATGACGTGGAAATGCGCCGTTGTGGGCATACCGTATGGCGGGGCAAAGGGTGGCGTTATTTGCGATCCCAAACACATGACACCCAGCGAGTTAGAGCGCATGACCCGCCGCTACGCCACTGAAATATCTATTATTATCGGGCCTCATAGCGATATTCCGGCGCCCGATGTCAATACCAATTCGCAGGTGATGGCGTGGATTATGGATACCTATTCCATGCATGGTGGTTTTTCCATCCCCGCCGTTGTGACCGGGAAACCGCTTTCGATTGGTGGCAGTGAAGGTCGTAATGACGCGACCGCGACCGGTGTGCTTTTTGTCACCAGGCGAGCGGCCAAGCGGATTGGCATGTCTTTGAAGGGGGCTCGTGTCAGTATTCAGGGCTATGGGAATGCAGGCAATATCGCGGCCAGACTTTTCCATAAAGAGGGTTGTAAGATTGTTGCGGTTAGCGATACGCGCGGGGGTATCTATAACGAGGCCGGGCTTGATCCGGCAGCGGTATTGCGCCATAAGCAGGAATGCGGCACCGTCGTAGGCTTTCCCGAGGCGCAATCGGTGGGAGTACAGGATGTGCTAGAAGTACCCTGTGATATTCTGATCCCGGCTGCTACCGAGGGGGTAATTACGGCGGAAAACGCCGACCGTGTCCAGGCGCGCATTATCTCCGAAGCCGCCAATGGTCCGACAACGCCTGAGGCGGATGCGATCCTTTTTAAAAAGGGCCGCATAGTTATTCCTGATATTCTGGCGAATGCGGGTGGCGTGACCGTCAGCTACTTCGAATGGGTTCAGGATTTGCAGAGTTTCTTCTGGGGAGTGGAAGAGATCACCCAGAAACTGGAAGTGATTATGAATCGCGCCTTTGATGCTGTGGCAGAGGAAGCGGATCAGTTTAGTTGTGATATGCGTCTGGCAGCGAATATGCTGGCGATATCACGGGTGGCTGAAGCGACCCAGATTCGCGGTATTTATCCATAGTTTCAGTATCCTCAGGCGGATCGAGATAACCACAAGCTCCCGCCGCTCTCCTTGAGGAGAAGTATAGCATCACACCCGAAGATGTCAAATGGAAATCACCAGGGAGATGATTAGGTAACTATCTGAGCTAATAGAGCGAGAGGGCATCTGTGCAGATGCCCTCTTACGTGTAAAAGATAGTCGTGAATGGTTAGTAGCCACCGCGACGGTCGCGCTTACTGGTTTTTTTGGGTGGCTTGACCTGTCGTCCCGGTTTGGCTTTTTTACGTCCACGACCGCCCCAGCCGATGTCCTCCTCCTCCTCCTCGTCCTCGTCTTCTAGCTCTTCTTCAAAGAAATCGTCCTCCTCCTCTTCTTCCTCTTCAAGGCCGAGATCCATATCGGGAACGTCTATATCCTCCACTGCGCTATCCTGTAAATCTTGCTCTTGCTCATCGAAAGCCTCATCTTCTAGCTCAGGATACGCCTCTTCTGTGGCGACAGAAGTCGCCTCATGGGTGTTATCCTCCAGGTGCCTGGCATAGGGTTCGTCCAGGGGCTCCTGTGTGCTAACTCTGCCCGCTCTGCGTGGTGGGGTGACCTCCGACAGTTCTAATTCGGAGGCTTCCTCTTCACCGGGCTTGGGGGCACCAATGATTCTGCGTCCGGCGGCTACATCGAGCCAGAATTGGGAATAGTAATGTGGCCGTTCCGAATCTTTTTCGCTATCTTTTCTTGTCATGAGACCTGCGGCATAATGCTGAAGCACAACTTCAGCCTCTCTCCCTGATCAGGGAGAGCCGCTCCTCCTTTCGATGTGGACATGGGTGATGTATCTGTCCACGCACTGCTCTATCTTATTACTTATCGGGACGTGCTCGGCACGCCCTGCTACGAGTATGCCTGAATTGCTACGATGCTATGGTAGTGGCCCGGATCGGTAGCGATACCATACCAGTGCATAATAAAAAGAAAGTTTTTTACTGTCAAGGCGTCTTAAAATCGTATGAGGTGGCCTGGGAAGCCAGACGGAAGGCTGTCAAGACCTTATGTGCATGAATTTTCTGAACCGGAGCGTTTGCCTGTTGACGATGGCACCTCTATAATAGTAGGAAGGTATCTGTCGATATGTTCTGGTATTATATTTATGCATCTTCATTTTCATTGCGGTTGAAGACATTGCTCAGTGAGCGTCCACTGGTTGCTGATCACCAGGGTGCAGAGGGAACCGGTGTTTAATATGGGAGGAAACCTTTGACGAGGATTCTTGATAGCATTGACAGTCCAAAAGATTTGCGTGCCTTGACGCTGCCCGAGATGGAGCAATTGGCAAGAGAGATCAGGCGAGAGATCATCGAAAAGGTCTCGGTGAGAGGCGGCCATCTTGCTCCCAATCTCGGCGTGGTCGAACTGACAATGGCCCTCCACTACATTTTTGATACCCCGAATGATTTGCTGATTTGGGATATTGGGCATCAGGCGTATGTCCATAAGCTATTAACGGGCCGTCGCGAGGGCTTTCATACGATCCGGCAGTTTGGGGGCCTTTCGGGCTACCTGCGTCGTGAAGAGAGCGCCTACGATGTCTTTGGAGCCAGTCATGCCAGCACTTCCATATCAGCGGCTCTCGGCCTGGCAGTCGCGCGAGATTTACACCGCAAGGACTTCAAGGTTGTGGCGATTATCGGTGATGGGGCTTTAACCGGCGGCATGGCGCTGGAGGCCATTAATAACGCTGGCAGCTTAAAGAAAAATCTGATCATCGTGCTTAATGATAATGAGAAGTCGATTTCCGACAATGTGGGGGCGCTCCATCACTATCTGGGCCAGGTACGCAGGATGCAGACAACGCCCAGCTACCGGCGCCTGCGCGAGATGGCGAAAGATTCGATAGAACGGTTGCCGGTGGTTGGTGATAAGGCGCGTGAAGCTGCCGGACGAGCAGAAACGAGCTTCAAGCAGTTTGTGATGCATAGCAAAAGCGGAGCAATCTTCGAGGAACTGGGCCTGAAGTTCTTTGGCCCGTTCGATGGGCATAATATCCCGCTGATGCTGGATGTATTTGAGAACGTGAAGCATATCGAGGGTCCGGTGATTGTCCAGGTGGTGACGAAGAAGGGCAAGGGCTGGGATATAGCCGAGGGCGATTCGACCAAGTGGCACGGCCCCGGTGCGTTCGACTACCAGACAGGGACCATTAAGAAGAATGCCAGTGATCCGCTCACCTACACCGAAGTGTTCGCCAATACCCTGGTTGACATTGCCGAGAAAGATCCTTCGGTGGTGGGGATCACGGCGGCGATGGCGGAGGGGACGGGCCTGAAAAAAATGCACCAGCGTTTCCCCGAGCGCTATTTCGACGTAGGTATTGCCGAGCAGCATGCTGTCACCTTCGCGGGCGGGCTTGCGGTCGGCGGATTGCGTCCGGTTGTCGCCATCTATTCGACCTTTATGCAGCGTGCCTTCGACCAGGTGATACATGATATCTGCATGCAGGATCTGCATGTGGTTTTTGCGATGGATCGCGCCGGCATTGTTGGAGAGGATGGGCCTACCCAGCATGGCGTCTTTGATATTGCCTTTATGCGCCCCATTCCTCATATGAAGCTGATGGCCCCCAAAGATGAGGAAGAGCTGCGCCATATGCTGTATACCGCGATTTATATGGATGGACCGGTAAGCCTGCGTTATCCGCGTGGCAAGGGACTGGGCGTGCCGCTCACGAGTGAACTGCGCAAACTGGAGATTGGGAGGGCGGAACTGCTCAGGCCGGCCACGATAGAGGAAGCGGAACAGCGAGATTGTGCCATTTTTGCTTACGGCTCAACGGTAGCGCAGGCAGAGGCGGCAGCGCAGGAGCTTGCAGCCGACGGTATCCAGGTGGCGGTTGTGAATGCGCGCTGGGCCAAGCCTCTGGACGAAGAGATGATTCTGCGGCTGGCAAAAGGTACGCGACGGATTATCACCATCGAGGATCATATGGTGGCGGGCGGTTTTGGCAGCGCGGTGCTGGAGCTGTTTGAGCGCCATGCCATCAGAGATGTGGATATTCGGGTGATAGGGCTGCCTGATAAGCTGGTTGAACACGGTGCGCCGACGATCTTGAAAGAGCTCTATGGTCTGTCATCCGCCCATATTAAAGAAGTGGTACACGACCTGCTTGGTTCCCATACGCTGGCATAAGCCTGGATTAGCATCGTGAGAATCTATACCATGTTAGAAATTTGTACCCCCAGATTTGGGGGTACAAAACGGTTCAAAAACTTGAAAAATGCCTTTTTCTCATTATATCATATAATGATGATAAAAACAGGAAAGGAATCAAGTTATGGCAGGTTCACAGAATAACGAGACACTACTTTATCCCATTGATCATATGAGCCAGGTCGCGGCGCAAATTTTAGTGAATGCTAGTACAGCGCGATTATCGCATGATACCGCTTGGGGTGATCTGCAAACATATATCGCGAATACATTTGCGCCAGAATGGCAAACTATAGTTATCAATCTCATCAAGCCTTATATGGATCATTTACGCTCTTCTTATGATTGGCAAATAGATCTAGCATCAGCCATTTTTGACGCAACTGACTTAATAACGGGAACGGATAAAAATATTGCAAATCAATTTGATGCACAATATCACGGACATCATGGATTTTAATGAGATCTGTAAGAATGTAATTATTATGAGAAGGTGAAGAATCTGCGATGCCGACATTTAATGATATAAAGAGTGACCTGGAAGCTACTATTGTAGAGCCTTTGCAAGCTTTGCGCCAAAAGATAGCAGCCATCAATGGGTATCATAATCAATGCCTCAAGCAGTGTCAGGATGGAATCAGTGCTCTTGTTAATGGTACTGATGGCCAGCCTACGTTTCAAGGACCTAGTGCAAAAGCTCTTTCGGACTATGTCACCAATTATCTCTCTGCAGCGAGAGTCATATCAGGAACTGATGTTAACGACCCCTATGGTACCTCTTTAGACGGGTATATGCAGAAGCCAGTAAATATCGGTGAGGATATTGCACACAAACTCTGGATCTCATTAGAAAGCATTAACGGAGCAATACAGATTGTTTCCACGAATTCGGGTATTCCGACTGATGGGGGATTGCCTACCCCATCAACTGTCGGAGGGACAACAATAGCTGCGGACGATGCAGCAGGAGGGTTCGTTCTTACTCTTGATACAGGGGCCGCTCTTCAAGGGGGGCTTGATATTCCCTGGGATGCAATAGCACTCGTTGCGACAGCAGGCTATCTTATATATAAGATAGCGACTACCAATCCTGATCAGGCCAAAATAGATCTGGCAAATGCTTATGCAGCAGAGGCGAAGCAACTCTATGATCAACAAATTACTGCATACAAGAACACAGAACCACTCGGGCGCTTGCCCGACTCGCCCAAAGGGCCCAAAGGTGATTTTGGCAAGTTCCTTCTACTCATTGGTATAGTCGTTACCGCTAGCGGCGCAGTTGTGTTTTTGAACCAATTGCCTGTAGATCCGAAAAAACAAATCTCGCAGTTGACGCCAGAAGATCTGGATAAGCTGAAGACATACTTGATGAATGTTTATGGCTGTAGTTCGGCCCAGATTGATAAGATTCTTCAACAGGTTCAGGACAAAAATCCAACTGCTGGTCAGGTGGAAAATTTAATAAAGGCTTTGAAGATCGTATGGCAACTTCAAACGCTCCAGCAGGAGTTACAAAATTCTAAGTATCCTAACGCCAATCATTTTCTCAACGAGAACGTGAATGGTGATCTTGATCGTATTCTGCGCGATATAAACAATGGTAATTGGGTGAAGTGGACTGACACAAATATCCGGGGATGGCAGGATAACGCCAACAGTGCTACATATCAGTATCAGGTAGCCCAGGCATTGAAGGCACGCGATATCGAATCGATCCCTCCTTCCATTGGTGCAGATGTGACCAGTGGTGATAATATATGGTACGAGTTGAAAAACTCGGTGGTTAAGGAGGGTGATAATAACTATTCGAGCCTGGTCTCTCAGTTGAAAGCATATCTTGATGAGCAACCAGATAACGGGCGTGGCGTTGGAGTGGTAGTGAATCCTGGCTCTGATCGTAATCTTGCTGCTGAGCTATTAGCAAGCTTAAAATCAGCTTATGGCGATGATCCCAAGATCAAGTGGCTTAAAAACATTGATGTCAAATTTATACCATATAATCCCCCCAATCCCCCGTCAAATAGATGGTGCAGGATGTAAATAGGGCCAATCTTAAAGAGGAAGTCGAATATGGCTACATTAGCAACTGGAATGGCATTTTTCCCTGATTCTCTATCGAATGAGCAATGGCAGCTACAGATATTACATCGTACATTGGAGGCTTTAGGAGGGATAGGACAGGTGAAAGAAGTGGTAGCTCCTACTGAGCGTATCTCTCACCTATCGCTGGAGCAACAATGTGAACGAGCTGCTCTGAACACAAAATATGGTGGTGGTTGTGTGAAATTTGATATAGCTGGGTTTGAAACAACCTGCCGATTTTCTCATCCAGGGACTAGTATTCACTTGCCACATATGATCTTAGAGATGCCCAGGAATAGTTTTGGCAGTAGATTAACTGGCGACCCGATGCGTGTTGAACAGTTTGCAGCAGTATGGAGTCACCTCTGTGACGTGCAAGGAGCCGAATGGGCCTACTTTTCTGAAGGATTTCCAAATGAAGACCAGCGTGTGCAAGGCTTTATAGACGCGCTACGGAGTAATAACTTGCAAGAGATTGTAGGTAGTAATTGGCGAACCTATTTTGGTCCCGCACTGGCTGTTCGCTGGCAACAGCTAGACCAACCAGGGATGGTATACAAAGATATATTACCTTCAGGAGCATATGTCTTCTCTTCAGGGCGTGGTTATAATCCTGTGCTGGGCGATTCTAATGCTGAAGCTTTCCTCCATGCAGATTTTTTGAGAGAACAAATACAGATGTATCCAGAGATTAATGGGGCTAAACGTTTGCTTTCACGTATCAATCAGGAAGTGCAAATTTTGCAAGCAATAGAAGCCCAGTCCTTTGAAGAACGATATGATGAAAAATCTCATGAAAACCTGGCGGTACAAGATCAGGTGCGCAAAAACCTGTTCCAGATACGAGCGACATGGGCATGCGCTTTGCAACGTGAGGGGCTTGTTGGGGTAGCACAGGTCATAACGAAGCAGCCAGGTGGGGAAATAGAAATACCTGTGATAGCTGAACAAGGACGTACATGGCTCTGCCCTACATTACATCATCCTTTCGATCTACATGATAAAGCGTGGACTGCTCCCAATGAAGGTTTAGAGACACAGATCCTGGCTCTTTTAAATGCAGCATCGCAAAATCTCATAACAGGCAAGCCTCCACATATAGTTGTGTACTTCTGGCGTGGTGTGACACCAGAAGTACATGAGGCGTTACTTGCTATGGGTGTAAGTGTTGAAGTTGCCACTCATTTGCCAATTTTAGGGTAAAGGCACTTGATAGTCATTAGTGTGAAAGTAGGGCTAGAAATCCTGCTCTAGCCCTGTTTTCAGGTTTAGATACGCAATCACATAGTCTTTTTGGATAATTATCTTCAATCCTTATACGATGCGCCCGTCGCGCATCGTAATCACGCGATTGGCCCTTTTCCCCACTTCCGCTGCGTGCGTGACCAGCACGAACGTTTGCCCGTTTTCGCGGTTCAGGCGGCAGAGCAGGTCCACGATCTCCAGAGCTGTCTCGCTATCAAGATTGCCGGTCGGTTCGTCGGCCCAGACAATCGCGGGATCATTGGTGAGCGCGCGTGCAATGGTCACGCGCTGACGCTGGCCCCCGGAGAGCTCCGCCGGGCGGTGGTGCGCTCTATCTGAGAGACCGACCAGTTCGAGCATCTCCAATGCTCTTTCGCGGGCTTTGCGCGTGGGAACCTTCGAGACAAGCATGGGCAATTCGACATTTTCCACCGCTGTCAAAACGGGGAGCAAGTTAAAATCCTGGAAGATAAAGCCCATGTGGCGGGCGCGGTAGGTGGTGCGCTCATTATCGCTCAGATCGCGTAAATTTTCGCCGCGAATGAAAATGTCTCCCTCATCAATCGTATCTAAACCGGAAAGGCAGTTAAGCAGGGTCGTTTTGCCGCAACCGCTCTGGCCCATGATCGCGACCATTTCCCCTTGCGAGACTTCCAGATTAACCTGGCTGAGCGCCTCAACATGAAATGGCCCGGTGCGATAGATTTTTGTGACATTTTGTGCCTGAATAATCATCAGCATCCCTTATATAGGTTATTACGCACGGCCACCTTTTCCTCCTGATGAAGCCACATCTTCGAGGAGGGATGGCTGGCTAATTGTGATATGCTTCCGCCCCAGTTCAATGGCACCGGCATCCTTCAGTTCGCGCAGTGCCGCGCTTACGGTTTCGCGATACAGGCCCAGGCGGTCAGCCAGCTCTTCGTGGCTGAGCCCCTCAACGACCAGTGCCTTTTTCCCATCTCTTTGCGTCCGAGAGTACGCCAGTTGCAGGAGGAGAGCCGCCAGACGCGCGGGTGTGCCTTTGAAGGCGGTATCAATCAACTGCTCCTCAATGCGGGCAAAACGCTGCCCAACCAGCCGCAAGAGAGCATGCATGCTCTCTGAACTGCGGCGCAACAGCAGCTCCATATCGTGTCGGTTGATCAGATAGACGAGCGATGCCTCTGTCACTTCGGCGAAGCTATGATGGGTTGGCAGACCGGTTAATGGCATTTCGCCGAAGCAGGCGCCAGCCTCCAGCGTTGCTGTGATCAGCTTGCGGCCATCGGCTGAGAGGTGATATAACTGCACTCGCCCCGATCTCAATAAGAAAACAGTTGTGCCTGTTTCGCCAGGGCGATACAGAACACGCCCTGGCGAACAGGTGATCATTGTCGTGATGCGATCAAGCTCGTTGATCTCATCTGGATTAAGATGCCGGAAGATATCACTATGGGCCAGAAAGGCTGCTTTGCTCTCCGTTGGCTGAGAGACGCCTGTTTGCTGGCCCGGTGACCGTTTTTCTCGCACGCTCGTATTCCTACGTGGCTGAGTTTCGTTATCGACATAACGTATTGTATCATAAAAAGTCAGCGGCCTATCCTTCGACGCTGGTGAGATAAATCGCCTCGGTGCGGTTACGCGCATGCAGTTTCTCGAAGATATTTTGGACGTGTTTATGCACAGTTGACTCGGCGATACAGAGTTCTCCGGCAATCTCGCGATTTTTGCGACCTTTACGCATCAGATCAAGGATTTCGCGTTCCCGCCCGGTAAGCGGGCGCGGCGTATTGGAAGGAGCTGGCTGCCCATCCAGAGGTGCCATGACCGGTCCAAGCGGGGAGGCCGAGCGGCGGGGGGTCCGGTAAGCAATGGCCGCAGAAGACGTTTTGGCAGCATGCAGTGCCTGATTTTGCCAGAGGGTGCGCAGGTGAGCCAGCACTTGCGCGGCAAGGGTACCCGAGATGCACAGATCGTTGCGCGCAGCGCAGCGAATGGCATGCACCAGGGCATCCGGTTCGATATCTTTAGTGATATAGCCCATTGCGCCGCGTTGGATGGCCTGGAAGACGTATTGTTCCTGGTGAGAGGCTGAGAAAATGACCACGCGAGAATTGGGAGAACAGGCCAGCACACGTTCAGTTGCTTCAAAGCCGCTGCAATCGGGCATATCCAGATCCATCAGGATCACATCGGGCTGCGTACGTTCCGCCTGAGCCTCTGCCTCCATACCGTTGGCGGCTTCCGCTATCACTGACAGGTCACTTTCTTTTTCAATCACTTCCCGCACGGCGCGGCGCATAAGAGAATGATCATCGACAATTAAAATGTTTACCATGTGTATGTAACCCCTTTCTACTTCTGCTACCCCTGAAAATGCTATGACTATGAGCCATAAAAATATGATGGCTGGTTAGCCATAAATATGTACACTTTATACTATACGTGAGTGTTCAAGAAGCAAGCGGTAATATGGTTTTTATGGCCCTATGCGTACAAGATGGATCTTGTGTGGGATACGCCTGCGCAGACGCAAGAGGTAGGCGAGAGGAGTTGGGCTGGGGCTGGGTATGCGCGTCGGTAGGGGCCAGAAAGGCATTTTTAGAGCGTCATAAGACACCAGTTGTACGCGATAGTATTGTCTTCTCTCCCGCATCTCGTTCCTCTTCCCTGCTACATTTCGTCTGCAGCAATTATAATGGAACATGACCCGTTATTGCAAAGGTTTAGCGGCGAAAATAGAGGGGGAAGAACCGGTAGCTATTTTTCTTGCGTCCGGGCCTTCTCTGTGCTATACTTGCGTGGCAGCGGGGGATTGCCTCCCGCGATGTTTCGTGTGAAAAATTTTATTAAGTACACACGCCCTCCACAGAGGCGGCAACCCTGGGTCCGAGATACATAACCAGGGGGACCCTGACGCCAGGAGCAAGGAGGGCGGAGGATCAAAGGGAGGTCCTTTTTTTGGCAAACATCATCTCTATGAAACAACTTTTAGAGGCTGGCGTCCACTTTGGGCATCAGACCCGGCGCTGGAACCCCAAGATGCAGCAGTTCATCTTTATGGACCGCAATGGCATCCACATCATTGACCTGCAGCAGACGGTAACGCGTCTCAACGAGGCGTACAAATTCGTTGAGCAACTGGTGGCCGGCGGTGGCACTATTCTCTTCGTTGGCACAAAGAAGCAGGCTCAGGAGGCTGTGGCGGAAGAGGCGAAACGCTGTGGCATGTATTACGTCAATCAGCGCTGGCTGGGTGGCATGTTAACCAACTTCCAGACCATTCAGTCTCGTATCCGCTACCTGCGGGACCTGGAAGCGCGCCGGGACCGTGGTGACTTTGAGCGGCTACCCAAAAAAGAAGTACAGCATTTACAGGATGATATGGTGCGCCTTGAGCGTATCCTGGGCGGCATCAAAGATATGCGTCGCCTGCCGAATGCCATTTTCATTATTGATACCCGTAAAGAACGTACTGCTGTATTAGAAGCTCGGCGCCTGGAAATTCCTATTATCGCGCTGGCCGATACCAACTGCGATCCCGATGAGATGGATTACCCCATTCCCGCCAATGATGACGCTATTCGGGCCGTTCGTTTGCTCTGCGCCAAGATCGCTGATGCCGTCATAGAGGGTCGTCGCGAGCTGGAGGCCCAGCAGAAAGACGCTGAGCCGACCGAGACCGAAGAGCCTCTGGCGCTTGAAGCTCCTGCGGGGACCGAAGAACTGGCGTTGCCTGCGCCCACGACTACCGAATCTGCTGAGGCGCTTTCTACGAATGCAGAACCAGAGCTGGTCGCCAAAGAGTCTCTCTAACGCAATAAACATTTGTTTGACGGGAGGTCTAAGAGGCGATTCGCCTCCGACCTCCCCTTTTCCTGTAGAATTGGTCGCCGGGTCACGCTCAAAATCGTATCACCGGCTACATACACATTTGTCAAGCACTCAGAAACCAAAAAGGATGGACAGAGGCTGTTGAACTGTCCTGGCTATCTGAGTATCATAACTGATGAAACTGAGGAGAAACAACGCAATGAACTTCGCTGCTACTGATGTAAAGAAGCTGCGTGAGGAGACGGGTGCGACTTTCGCAGATTGTAAAAATGCGCTAACCGAGGCCCAGACCTGGGAAGAAGCGATCAAGATTCTGGAGGCCAGGAGCGACCGCAAGGCAGAAAAAATGATGGCGGCAGGACGCGAAACCAAAGAGGGAGGCGTCTTTTCCTATGTCCATCACAATAACCGTGTGGGCGTGTTGCTCGAACTTAATTGCAGCACGGACTTTGTGGCGCGCAGCGAGGGCTTTCGCCAACTTGCTAATGAACTGGCGCTGCAAATCGTTGGCGTAGCTCCTAAATATATTAGCCTGGAGGATGTGCCCGCCGACGTCGTTGCGAAGACGCGGAAAGAGATTCTGGAAGAGCCATCAATGGAAAAGGTTCCGCAGGCCAGGCGGGAAGAAGTGGTCGAGAACAAATTCAAAAAAGTCATGAGTGAGCAGGTACTGCTGATGCAGCCGTGGGTCAAGGATGAGTCTACAGTCGTTGGGGATCTTGTGCGCAAAGTGATTGCGGAGACGGGCGAAAATATCGTGGTGCGGCGCTTTAGTCGCTTTGCTCTGGGTGAGGATTAGTCGCTTCTTTCAAACGATGGCCCGGCGATACATCTTAATGGGAGCGTCGGGCGTGGAAGAAGTAGACGAGTGCTCTGCTTTCAGTACCCTCTTTTCAGTACCCTCAAGCGGGTCGAGCTAGCCACAGGCTCCCGCGCTCCGTTGAGGGGAGTATAGCACTAAACCCGGAGATGTCAAGTGGAACGCAATAGGGTGAGGGAGTGTCTTATGGTTGCTCAGCTGAAATATCGGCGTATCCTGCTCAAGCTAAGTGGAGAAGCCCTGGGTCCCCAGGGATATGGAATTGATGCCGAGACGGTCCGGCGCATTGCAAGCGAGGTGAAGAGCGTGCATAGTCTGGGGGTAGAGGTGGCGTTAGTGATCGGCGGAGGCAATATCTGGCGCGGCGCTGATGCCGCTTCGACTGGCATAGACCGCGCCACAGCCGATTATGTTGGGATGCTGGCAACGGTGATGAATTCGCTGGTAATGCAGGATGCGATGGAAAAACTGGAGATAGATACTCGCGTGCAAACCGCCATTGAAATGCCGCCTGTGGCTGAACCATTTATCCGCAGGCGTGCGGTCCGCCATCTGGAGAAAGATCGCGTTGTCATTCTGGCGGCGGGGAGCGGGAATCCGTTTTTCACCACCGATACCGCGGCGGCGTTGCGCGCCGTCGAACTGAATGCGCAGGTGCTGCTCAAAGCGACCAAAGTGGACGGTATCTATGACGATGACCCCATGCAAAATCCGCGTGCGTGCAAGTTTGAAGCGCTTAGCTATATGCGGGCCTTGAACATGGGGCTAAAAGTCATGGATAGCACTGCACTCTCGCTCTGTAAAGATAACCACATGCCCATTATCGTGTTTAATTTACATCAGCATGGAGCATTGGAAGCCATCGTACGTGGCGAAAAGTGTGGTACACTCGTCTCAGACGGATAAGAAACCCTGTCTGGCGGTGCGATTGCAGTATGTGGCTCCCTGATCAGGGACTGTATTATCTCCCCGCACCGAGACGAGAGCAACAGTATCCACATTGGAGGTTTGGATGACAGCAGATTTATTTGCCGATGCAGAACGGCGCATGCAGAGAGCAGTGGAGGCTTTAAAACAGGACCTGGGCGCGATTCGGACCGGGCGTGCAAGCTCCGCTCTGGTTGAGCGCATCATGGTTGATTATTATGGCGCTCCAACACCGATCAACCAGGTTGCCAGTATCTCCGTTCCAGAAGCTCGCCTCCTGGTGATTCAGCCCTGGGATCGAAAGATGCTGACCGATATCGAAAAAGCGATCCAGAAGTCCGATTTGGGGATTAATCCTAACAATGATGGGCAGGTGATCCGCCTGAACATTCCTCCGATGAACGAGGAGCGCAGACGCGACCTGGTGAAGATGCTTCACAAGAAGCTGGACGAGCACAAAGTCGCGATCCGCAACGTTCGTAGGGATGTGCAGGATAAGTTGCGCGACCGTGAGAAAAAGAAGGAAGTTTCCGAAGATGAGCTGAAGCGTAGCACCGAGCGGCTACAGAAGCTCACCGACCGTTACATTGAAGAGATGGACAAGGTCGGGAAACATAAGGAACTGGAGATTTTGGAGGTCTAACGTTGTCCAAGATGCAGAATCTCTTTTCATCCTCGAAGGAGAAAGAGAGTAATTTGCCGCAATCACAGCCCGTTGCATCCGAGCAGTCAGCGCCAGTGCGTCACGTTGCCATCATTATGGATGGCAATGGGCGCTGGGCCACGCGACGGCACCTGCCTCGTCTAGCAGGTCATAAGGCAGGAGTGGCGGCTCTGCGCCGGGTCGTTGAGTGTGCCACCGATGAGAATATTGAAATGCTTAGCGTGTATGCTTTCTCTACCGAGAATTGGGGCCGACCACGAGCGGAGGTCAATGGATTGATGCGTCTATTCTGGGAGACCATACGCTCGGATCTAGAGCAGCTCCATCGCGACGGGGTGCGTTTGCGCCATCTTGGACGTTTACAGGATCTCTCCCCTGATATTCAAAAGGCCGTTCGGGACTCGGTTGAGTTGACCCGTAACAACACCCGTATCGGCCTGAACGTGTGCTTTAACTATGGTGGACGGACCGAACTGGTGGATGCTGTCCGGCAGATCGTTGCAGACGGCCATTGCCCGGAGGCTATCACCGAAGAGTTGCTGGCCTCGTATCTCTATACCCGAGATTTGCCAGATCCCGATCTGGTCATTCGAACGGCGGGTGAGATGCGGGTCAGTAATTTCCTCTTGTGGCAATCTGCCTATAGCGAGTACTATGCCACCCCGACACTCTGGCCCGATTTTGGCCGGGAGGACTTGCTCGCGGCCCTGGATAGCTATCGTCAGCGCCAGCGTAAATTCGGTCGTTTAGTGACTACCCAGTAGGGGCGGGCCTTGTGTCCGCCTATGCGTTCCCGCGATGGGCTTGCATTCGCCCAGGAGGCGTCGCGCCCGCCCACCAGCGAAGGCCATATGCTATAATGTACGCGAGAAATATACTCCATAGAGGAAATAGATTGTTTGCAAGGCGCAAATGAGCAGGATAGAGAAACGGGTTTACCAGACCCTCAGAGAGCAGGCGCTCAGGGTCAATCGGTCCGCCAGCGCTGGCTGACTGCGCTTGTCGCTATCCCTGTCGTGCTGATATTTGTCTGGTTTGGCGGCTGGGTTGCGTTTGCCGCAACCGTGTTTGTGGTAATACTAGGCACCCTTGAACTACATACCATGCTCCTGCATGGTGGCTATCACCCGTTAATATGGATCAGCGTTGGGCTGAGCATTCTCTTTCTGGTTGCGGCTATGTTGCCGCAATGGCGTCTTTTGATTCTTGAAATAGGGTTGGGTGGTTCGCTGCTCGTCTCTTTCCCCTGGCTATTTTTCCGCCAGAAGCTTGATGGAGCTATGATTGACTGGGCTCTAACCCTGGCTATCTCCATTTATGTGGGATGGTCCATGAGTTTCTTTTTGTTATTGCGGGGCTCAGAAGCTGGAATGCTGCTGGCACCCGGCAGAGCCTGGATCGTCTTGCCGCGTGGCGCCTGGTGGTTGCTCGTCGTGCTATTAGGCGTCTGGGGCTTTGACTCAGCGGCGTTTTTTAGCGGGCGCTATTGGGGCAGGCATAAGCTGGCGCCACGGATCAGCCCCGCCAAAACGTGGGAGGGGGTACTTGGCGGCTTCGTTCTCTCCATCGCGGCTGGGCTGCTTCTGACCGTCAAGCCTCTTGGCGTGCCCTGGTACCTGGCGATTGTGCTGGGCGTCCTGATTGGCATCGCCGCTGTGCTGGGGGATCTCGCGGAGTCGCTAATTAAGCGCCAGACGCATGTGAAGGATAGCGGCCAGCTCATGCCTGGTCACGGTGGCATGCTTGACCGGGTCGATAGCCTGCTCTTCGCGGTCATTGTCGTGTATGTTTTTGCGCAGTTGGTGGGAACGTAGAGGAGAGCTCTATTGTTTTCATATCCAGGATAAACGATAATTTAGTCTATGTTTAGCAATATTTTAAGCTACCGGTGTTATAATCTGCAAAGAGATGTATATCAACATTTGCTGGCGGGCAGGCGAAATAATTGCCCTATGGATATAGACATATGACCGGATTCCCGAAGCGTATTGCATTGCTTGGAAGTACAGGTTCTATTGGTCGGCAAACGCTGGACATCGTGCGGCAATTCCCCGACCACTTTCAAATAATTGCTCTGGCGGCGCGCAGCAACGTTCAACTACTGGCCCGACAAATGGAAGAGTTCAAACCTGCGTTGATTAGCTGTTTCGCGGAGACACGCGAGGTAGAGGAGCGCGCGCGAACAGCTCTGCCCGGTGTGATTATCGGTGAGCAGGGCTTGCTGGAAGCTGCAACTCACGCGGACGTAGATATTGTGGTGGCGGCAACCTCCGGGCTGATGGGGCTGAAGCCGACGCTGGCCGCTATTGGCGCTGGCAAAACTATCGCGCTGGCAAATAAAGAGACGCTGGTCATGGCCGGTCATCTGGTGATGCGGGCGGCCCAGCGTGCTGGAGTGGCGCTTCTCCCCATTGATAGCGAGCATAGCGCCATCTGGCAATGCCTGCGCGGGGAAAGCCGGAGCGAGGTTCATCGCTTGCTGCTGACGGCATCGGGTGGCCCATTTCGCAAAGCAACCGTTGAACAATTACACACTGTAACCCCCGAACAGGCCCTGGCTCACCCAACCTGGCGCATGGGACCGAAAATTACCATAGACTCCGCGACCTTGATGAATAAGGCCCTGGAAGTGATTGAAGCTCACTGGCTCTTTGACGTACCATATGACCGCATCGATGTGGTCGTTCACCCGGAGAGCATTATTCATTCGATGGTGGAATTCGTAGATGGCTCAATTAAGATGCAGGCAAGTCTGCCAAGTATGCATCTGCCGATCATACATGCGCTGGCTTATCCTGCCCGGCTCGATACGACGCCAACCGCCCTTATTCGGGAGCTGAGCTGGACGGATGTGGCCTGCCTGCGCTTTGAGAGCCTGGATAAAGACCTTTTTCCTTGCTTCCGTCTTGCGGTAGAAGCTGGCAGGCGGGGCGGAACTTATCCCTGCGCCCTGGTTGGGGCCGATGAGGAAGCGGTAGAGCTTTTCCTGGCCGGTCACATCGGGTATTTAAAGATAGCGGAACTGATTGAGACGGTGCTTGAGCGCCATCAATCGGTGGAGCAGCCCGACGTTGCGACCGCCCTGGAGGCATGTTCCTGGGCGCGCAGAACGGTGCGAGAATTGTGCAGACATTGTGCGTAGCCCTTTGAGACTGGCTTACCTGGATTACTCGCGCTATGACATCTCTCATTATCAGAGAAGTAAAGGAATATTAAGGATGAACAACTGGTACTTACTCGCCGCCATTCCGGTTTTTGGCCTGCTGGTACTTGTGCATGAGTTTGGACACTTTATCACGGCGAAATGGGCCGGCATCCGGGTAGAGGAATTCGGCCTGGGCTTTCCGCCTGCGCTGGTCGGCTTTCGCAAGCGCGATGAAGGCGGTTGGGAGGTCCTCTGGTTTGGACGTGGACGCGATAGAGACGCAGCCGGAACGCAAACGCCCTTTGGCGGAACAAGTGGCGGGGTGAGTACTTTCGAAAAGCCAGCTTCCAGCCATACCATTTACTCGATCAACCTGCTCCCTATTGGCGGCTTTGTGCGTATGCCGGGTGAAAATGGCGATGTTCATGACCCTGATGGCAATTACGATGAGCAGAGCTTCGCCGCTAAATCGGCGGGCAAGCGCATCATTGTGCTGGTGGCCGGGGTCACGATGAATATTCTACTGGCGATGGTGCTGTTCACCATTATCTACACCCTGGGCGATCCCGTTACCGATACCCGCTCGCTTATCGGCGAGGTAGTCCCTGGCTCCCCTGCGGAGGCGGCAGGCTTACGGGCCGCCGATATGATCATTGCTGTCAATGGGCAGCCCGTCAGCCGTTTTAGCGAAGTGGTGACGCTGGTTAATCAGGAGGCCCAGGCCGATAATAATCAACATACAACCATGCCTGTGCATTTGATGATCCGGCGTCCCGGTCAGGCTGTACCTATCGCAGTGACGGTCAATGCGCTGGTGAATCCACCCACCGGCCAGGGGCATATGGGGATCTCGGCCAACGTCGTTTTTGTCAGCTCGCCGGTCTGGCAGGCTCCATTTAAGGGTATTGTGCAGACATATCAGGTTACAACCGACTTTATCGGCACCATTGGGCAGATGGTCGTAGGCGCGATCCATCCCCAGATTGTGGGACCGGTGGGTATCGTACAACTCACCGGGGAGACGGCGCAAAATGCGGTGTACCTGGGATGGTGGACCGTGCTGAACCTGACCGCGATCCTGAGCCTGAACCTGGCGATTATCAACATATTGCCGTTCCCCGCTCTGGATGGCGGACGCATTGTGCTGGTGTTGATTGAAGTGCTGCGTGGTGGCAAGCGGCTGAAGCCGGAGCGCGAGGGCTTCATCAATTTTATTGGGATGGCTGTGTTACTCACTTTAATGGTGGTGATCACCATCCATGACATTTTTCATTAGGTTTCAATCCCTCAAGCGGGTCGAGCGAGCCTCCGCTCCTGCCGCCTCCCTTTGAAGGGAAGTATACCATCACACTTGAGATGTCAAGTGAAAATACATTAGATACTAAGTGGAGCAAATTTGGAGTATCAGGTGTTATGCGAAGAAAAACTCGACAGATTCATGTTGGTAACGTAGCAATTGGTGGAGATGCGCCAATCATTGTGCAATCTATGACGACGACGTACACGCGGGATGTGGAGAGCACGTTGGCGCAAATCTATCGGCTGGAAGATGTCGGTTGCGAAATTGTGCGCGTGGCTGTGCCGGAGATGGAAGATGCGGTCGTGCTGGGCGAAATTAAGAAGCGTATCCATATTCCACTGGTTGCCGATATTCACTATAATCCCGCTCTGGCTCTGGAGGCGATCCGCCAGGGGATCGATAAAGTACGCATCAATCCGGGCAATTTGCTCAACGGGCGTAAATCGTTGGAACAGATCGTCGCGGCGGCCAAAGAGCGCGGCATCGCCATGCGCATAGGCGTCAACTCGGGTTCAATCGATGCCCTGGATAAGCAAGCACAGATGCAGCGTATCCAGGTGCGACTACGCGATGATGGCGTCTTAGAACGCACCGATCCTGCTGAGGCGCGGCGCAAGGAACGCGAGGCGCTTGCCGAGCGCATGGTCAATAAGGCCCTGGAGTATATTAGCTGGTGCGAGGAGATGGATTATCACGAAATTGCTGTCTCGCTCAAATCCTCAACCGTGCTGACGGCGGTGGAAGCCTATCGCCGCTTCTCCCAACGCTCGGACTATCCGCTGCACCTGGGCATTACCGAGGCGGGGACGCTGGTAACGGGCGCAGTCAAGTCGTCGGTTGGCCTGGGCTTGCTGCTGGCCGAAGGGGTCGGCGATACCATTCGCGTCAGCCTGAGCGCCGAGCCAGAGGAAGAGATTCCGGTAGCCTATGAGATTTTGCGCTCGCTCGAATTGCGCAATCGCGGCGTCACCTTCGTCTCCTGCCCCTCCTGTGGACGCGTCGAGATCGATGTGATCGGCGTTGCCAACGAGGTTGAAAAGCGCCTGGCGAAGGTCCAGACCCCCATTCACGTCGCCGTCATGGGCTGCGTCGTCAACGGCCCGGGCGAGTCGCGTGACGCCGATGTGGGCCTGGCGGGCGGCAAGGGCAAGGGGGTGATTTTCCGCAAAGGCGAAGTCATCAGAACAGTGCCGGAAGATCAGTTCCTCGACGCCGTCCTGAAAGAGGTTGCGAGCCTGTTGCCGGAGCGCGAGGCAAAGATCGTTTACCCGGAAGGTGGCATCAAGGAGACCGCAGGCTTTCATCGCACCCGCGATGAGGGAATGAACCTGCCCATCCTGAAAAAATAGGCTCTGCAACAAAAATGTTCGGCCTCGTAGGGACCCGCTTTAGCGCGTCCGATTTGATCGCCGGTTCTTCCTTTGCCGAAGCAATAGGCTTTGCGTCTGGTGCTCAAAAATCATCGGGGTACAAGTCCTCTAACATGTTATGTTCTCACACGGCATGTTAGAGGATGTTTCATCTCACCAGCCGCATCTTAGATCGTCGGTCGCGGTGAGAGAATCGTGAAGTTCGTCGCGAAGGTCGTGTACGGAACAGTGTTTAGGTCCGCCGTGATGGTGGAAGTACCGCTCGCGCAAGATCGTTGGGGTCTGACTACCACGAAGGCGTTGCCATTGTTATCCAACTGCACAGTGACTTCGGACGAGAACGAGATCGTTGCGGGTCCTCCCCCCACGAAAGCATCCCATAAAAGGCGCTGACAACGGGCAAACAGTTCATTCGATTTGATAGTGACGAACTTCTCAGCCTGGGAGGGAGGGAACTCGACCTGGACAACGGTCGCCGCGCTAGAGGACACGGCATCCTCCACCTCGCTGCGGGGAGTGGCAGTCACGCCTGGTTTGGTGTTCTGGGGAGGCAGGATGGTAAAGGTGGTGGATGTCGTTGGGAATGGTGGGGCATTCAGGCTGGCGAAAATCTCGCTGGTGACTGGCGCGCAGGACGGCCCTCCCAGGGCCTCGGCGATGGCATTACCATCGTTATCGAGTTGTACTGTGATTTGCGGACCTATGACTACTTGGACATTAGGCTGAACCCAAACTAGCTTGCCGTTGCATGCATTGAGTAGTTGTGTTGCATCGATGGTCACGGTCTGCTGGCTAAAGATCGGTCGGCATTCGACTTGAATGATGTCGGCAATACTCGACTCGGTTGTGCCAAAGCCCATCTCGACCATGGATGGGTTAGAGTGGACCACGCACAGAGGCACCTGCGGTCGGTGCAGTTTCACCTTCGAGCCAGAGGCAGCCTGGGCCGGCATAGCCCATGTTGCCAGGAGGAGAAGAGGAAGGCAGGCTACGATCAGCTTGCGAACAAAGTGAGTCATATGCATTTCCCTTTCTTTAAAATAAGCAAATAAGCTTCCTCCAGAAGTAACTTCGGCCATCCTTGAATGGTTCACCTATCGCGCTACCCTTCTTTCTCCTGATCGCAGCAAGGTATCAGCAAGCAATGAGAGTAGGGATAGATGAGTCTGAAACAAGGCTACTCCGTATCAAGCAACCTAGCATTAATATAGATGGGTCTGCAATCGATAATCTTCTATCAACCAATGGATGCAGATGGTACTGTTAAAGAAGGACAGTCCATCGAGCATCTGTGTGGATACCTTACACTCGTGACGGGGATGAAGCTTTTCATGCTGAAGCATAGGCGCATTGCAGAGCGGAATGGAGTGCTCTCACCCTCCATTCCGCGTGGGTTCGGGTCATGCGCTGCTCTTTAGATCGTGGGTCGCGGTGAGAGAGTGGTGAACGTTGTTGAGAAGGTCGTGTACGGGACGGTATGCAGATCAGCCATGATGGTAGATGTGCCGCTAGCGCAGAACAGGTCGCCTATGACTACTACGAATGCGTTGCCGTTGTTATCGAGCTGCACGGTGACGCTGGAAATGCCTGCAGCTAAGGGGATTCCTTCTGGACCAAACCAGAAGATGCTGGAAGGAGCACAACGGGCGAAAAGTCCATTCGACCTGAAAGTTACGAAGCGCTCGGCTTGCGTGGACGGGAACTCGACCTGAATGACGGTTGCCACGCTGGAGAACACAGCATCCTCCACCTCTCTGCGAGGCATGGCGGTCACGCCTGGTTTGGTGTCCATAGGAGGCAGGATAGTAAAAGTGGTGGATGTCGTTGGGAATGGCGGAGCATTCAGGCTGGCGAAAATTATAGTGGTAGCCGCTGCACAGGACGGTCCACCAAAGACCACTGCGGTGGCGTTGCCGTCGTTATCAAGAGTCACGGTGAATTGTGGACCTGTGCCTGCCGCCGTGAGGGAAGGGGCAAACCACAACAACTTGCTATGACACTGGAAGAAGAGTTGCGTGGCATCAATGGTCATCGTCTGCTTGCTATAGACTGGTCGGCACGCGACGATGATGATGTCAGCAATGCTCGACTCCTGCAATGGGCTGAGGCCCGACTCGACCTGAGAGTGGTTGGAGTGGACCACGCAAAGGGGCCTTGACGTGGGGGCGGCTTTCTCGTTCGTGCTAGAAGCTGCGTGAGCAGGAAGAACCCACATCGCCGCTAAAAGCAGGAGAGAAAGGCCAGTCAGGATCGGCTTGCGGACAAAGTGGGTCATATGAATTTCCCTTTCTTTACTCTACTTTCAAGGAATGAGCTTTCCTACGTTGAAAAAGGCTCTTCGTGCGGAGTGGTTGAAAAACCATTGAAGGTGTACGTCCTCTAGCATGTCGTGTAGAAACACGACATGCTATTGGATGTTTCATCTCACGAACTGTACTCTAGACTGTCGGTCGCGGTGAGAGAACCGTGAACGTCGAAGCAAAGGTCGTGTAGGGGACGGTATGCAGCTCAGCAGTGATGGTAGATGGTCCGCTCGCGCAGGACAGCGGACCTACGACCACTGCGAACGCATTGCCGTTGTTATCAAGCTGTACTACAGCCTCAGGACCTACGGCTAAAAGTGCTCCCTCTGGGCCAAACCATGCGAGACCGCCAGCGCAGCGAGCAAACAGCTCATCGGACTTGAGGGTCACGAACTTCTCGGCCTGCGAGGATGGGAACTCGACCTGAACCACAGTCGCCACGCTAGAGAACACGGCATCCTCAACCTCACTGCGGGGGGAAGCAGTCACACCCGGAGGGGTGTTGTTGGGAGGCAGGACAGTAAAGGTGGTGGATACCGTTGGGAATGGCGGAGCATTCAAGCTGGCGAAAATCCTGGCGGTAGCAGGCGCGCAGGAAGGACCACCAAAGACCACCGCAGTGGCGTTGCCATCGTTATCGAGGGTCACCACGATCTGCGGAATTACCAGTGGGACTGGTACTGGGGCGAAAGGCAAAAAGGCAAACAGCCTGCCCTGACACTGGTTGAAGAGCTGAGACACATCGATAGTCACTGTATTCTGGCTAAAGATCGGTCGGCACTCGACCTGAATAACATCGGCGATGCTCGACTCCGTCAGGAGAAAGCCTGTCTCGACCATAGATGGGTTCGAGTGAACGACGCACAGAGGCCCTGGAGCCTGGTGCGTTTTCACTTTATGGACGGATGCGGCCTGAGCCGGCATCGCCCATGTTGCCAGGAGGAGGAGAGGAAGGCAAGCCAGGACCAGCTTGCGGACAAAATGGGTCATATGTATTTCCCTTTCTTTAAATGAAGATCCTTCCAGAAGTAATTTCGGCCATCCCTGACGTTCACCTATCGTGCTATCCTTCTCCTGACCACAGCAAAGCGTCAGGAAGAAACGACAATAGGGATATGTGAGACTGAATACAAGGCTACTTCATATCAAGCAACCTAGCATTAATATAGAGGTGCTCACAATCGAGAATCCCCTACCTATCGATGGAGTGCAGATGATGCTGCTAAAGAGGATAATCCATCGAGTAGCAGGATGAATTTCTCTACAGCACTAAATCCTTTTTAAGATACGTATCTCTATGTATCATTTGTCTTCACCGTATACACTTGCTATAGAGCATCCGATACTGTACTTCCCTTTGGAAGAGGAGTGGTGGTGGAAAGGGTGGTGGAACCTCCCAGGTAAATTTTCCCCCGTTCTGTTCCACAAAACAGGCAAGATGCTACTTTGTTCAAATCGTATGTAGAAAGAAAGGTAAATCATGCGAAAAATGTTCCTGTCTCGGGCAGCAGCGCTGTTGACGCTGCTGCTGACCACGCTGGCCTTTATGTTGAGCGGCGCGCCGGCCAGCTATGCTGCCGCTCATCAGGCAGCCGCCGTCCCGGCAAGCGTCACGGTCATTGAGAATCCCTCGACGGAAGATACCAACGGCAATTTTATCGCGACGGTCAGCGGTCGTGGGCTGCATAAAAATGCTAATTATGTGCTGACTGACAACAATTTCTCCTGCACCGACAGCATTAACACTGCCGGTTCGCTGATGGTCACCACAGACCTGGTAGGTCGCTTTAGTATCACATTCCTGGGCGGGCCGTCCTTCTTTACGACAACCCCCTGTCAGGCGGGGAAATACATAGTCACGGCAACGCTACAAGTGCTGCCCAGCGTTTTTGTGACGACCACTTTTAAAGTGCAGCCTCCAACGAGCTTTGGCACGATTGCCTCGCTCTACTTCAACCCGAACCCGGTGGTCCTTTCCACCAATGGCGGGTTTGTAGATGCCCTGTATGGCAAGGGCTGGACTCCTGGAAAAGCTTTCTCTATAACTCCTGTGACCAGTTCTTGTGCTGTCCTTTTCCCAACAACCAATCCCTTTAGCTTTGTAGATGGGGTTGGTAACTTTGCGCTGGGCTTTGGCGGGACAGGATGTAGTGCTGGAACCGTCAAGCTCCTCGTCATCGTGGGAACCTCATCCCATATCGTGACCTTGCATCTTGCCGCTCCCAGCGTCTAAATAAGCTAGAGCGTGCAATAGCTTTCCTCCTGCATTGTGGGAGGATAGCAGAAGAAAAGCTCTTTTGGGCTGCCTCGGATGATAAAGCATCTGGGGTAACTCAAGAGAGCTTTTGCTATGCCGGAAACGCTCCCCAATCAGTTCTCTACGGTCTACCGGTCTATTCTCTTGAAATCCTTGTTAGGTGGCATATTTCTATGTACTATTCGTAGTGCTTCATATACTGTTTGTAGAGCATCAGATCCTGCTATTCGTGTTGAACCTCTGAGGATGGCGCTAGAATGGCCGGTGAGAGGCCCATTGCCTGGGTGGCTGTTGCGCTGACTATGCTCAGAAGCAGACGAGATGCTACTTTGTTCAAGTCGTATATGTAGAAAGAAAGGTAAATCATGCGAAAAATGTTCCTGTCTCGGGCGGCGGCGCTGCTGACATTGGTGTTGACCACGCTGGCCTTTATGTTAAGCGGCTCGCCAGCCAGCTATGCTGCTACGCATCAGGCTGCAGTAGGAGTTCCTGCCAGCGTCACAGTGGCCGAGAATCCCTTGACGGAAGATACCAGCGGCAATTTTATTGCCACAGTCAGCGGTCGTGGGCTGCATAAGAATGCTAATTATGTGCTCACCGACAACAATTTCTCCTGCACCGATAGCATCAACACAGCAGGTTCGCTGGTGGTTACCACGGATCTGGAAGGCCGTTTTAGTGTCCCATTCCTGGGCGGGCCGTCCTTCTTTATGACAACCCCCTGTCAGGCGGGCAAATTCACGATCACCGCGACGCTGCAAGTGCTACCGAGCATTTTTGTTATCAGCACCTTTAAGCTCCAGCCGCCGATGAGCTTTACCCCCGCGCACCAGCTCTACTTCAACCCGAACCCGGCGGTCATCTCGACCAGTGGAGCGGCTGTAAGTACCCTGTATGGCAAAGGCTGGGCTCCTGGTAATAGTTTCGCTGTGTCTATAGTAACCAGTTCCTGCGGCATCACCGGTTTTACCACGTCCAACACTGGCTTTGTGGATGGGGATGGCAACTTTGCTGTAGGCGTTGACGGAGCGGGCTGTAGCGCCGGAACTGTCAGGCTTCTTGTCGTAGTGGGATCATCTGCCCATCTGATCACGTTGCATCTTGCCGCTCCCAGCCTCTAATTGAGCATGAGCGTGCAATAAGCTTTCGTCCTCCTGATAACCGCGGGAGGAGGAAGCAAGAAAAGCTCTCTTGAGCTTGCCTCAGGTGTGTGACTGCCCTGATCCAGCTCAAGAGAGCTTTTGGTTGTGCTAGAGGCAAGAGTTCTACAGTATACCTGTCCCTTTCACTAAATTACTTGTTATGTGGCACATCTATATGTACTATTCATATTGATTCATATACTGTATATAGATCGTCGTATGTTGCTATTCATATTGGAAATAATGA
Organism: Ktedonosporobacter sp.; assembly: GCA_035293765.1. Classification (GTDB taxonomy): domain Bacteria; phylum Chloroflexota; class Ktedonobacteria; order Ktedonobacterales; family Ktedonobacteraceae; genus DASRHT01. Next base: position 22,031 of record DATGMF010000087.1, on the reverse strand, counting down.
GGATGGTATGGGAACTGTTGGTGAGAGGTTTATCTCCTGGGTGGCTGTTCCGTTGACTGTACTCGAAAGCAGACGAGGTGCTGTTTTATTCAAGTTACTTGTGTTGTAGAGAAAGGTGAATCATGTATAAAATTTTCCTGTCCCGGGTTGTGGCCTTGCAAACCCTCTTGTTGACCACGCTGGCCTTGATGTTGGGTAGCTCGCTGACAAGCTATGCTGCTCCGTATCAGGCGGCAGTGGGGGTTCCTGCCAGCGTCACGGTGGCTGAAAATCCCTTAACGGAAGATACCAGCGGCAATTTTATTGCCACAGTGAATGGTCGTGGGTTGCATAAGAATGCTAATTATGTGCTCACCGACAACAATTTCTCCTGCACCGACAGCATCAATACGGCAGGCTCGCTGGTGATCACCACGGATCTAGAAGGCCGCTTTAGTGTGATATTCCTGGGCGGGCCGTCCTTCTTTACGACGGCGCCCTGTCAGGCGGGCGTATTCACGATCACGGCGACGCTACAGGTGCTGCCAAGCACTTTTGTCACCGGTACCTTTAAGATTCAGACGCCCAGCGTCTTTGTCCCCGCGCACCGGCTCTACTTCAACCCGAACCCGGCGGTCATCTTGACTAATGGAGAGGTTGTGGGGACCCTGTATGGCAAGGGCTGGACTCCTGGAGAAATCTTCGACGCGTTCCTTGTATCCAGTTCTTGTGGCGCGGTCACTTCTCCGGCATTCAGTCCTGTCACTGTAGATAACGATGGAAACTTTGAGTTCAGCGTTGTTGGAACGGGTTGCAGCGCCGGAACTGTCAGGCTCATAGTGGTCGTGGGGACCGCATCTCGCCTGGTTGACTGGCATATTGCCGCGCCCAGCCTCTAGTTGAGCAGGGGTATACAATAAGTTTTCCTTCCCCTGTATCATGGGAAGAGGAAGCAAGGAGAACTTTCTTGAGTTGCTGCCAGGCTCAAACCTGGCAGCAACTCAAGAAAGTTTTTACTGGTGTTGGGGAAACTCGCCAAAATACGCAACAAAAAGGCGACTTCCGATGAAGCCGCATACTGGTGGGCGATACAGAACTCGAATCTGTGACCTCCACGATAGGGTAGGTAGCCAGCGCGTTGCATCGAGAGCGAACCTTACGGAACAAGCTCGACCAGATGTACGTTTCCAACTACCCCCCTCCGAACCGGACGGACACCTTTCAGCGTATCCGGCTCTCCAAAGGTACCACCATTCGATCTAGGCGGCCCTAATAACCACAGTAAACAACCTCTTACGCTGACGCTTCGCCATCGCAAGAGGTACTTACCGTGTTCCTACAACCTGTAATTGGGAGTACCAACGATTTTCTTCTTGCGATAACGCACGAACAATCTTCTTAGTGGTTTAACCCACATGTTCGTTTGTTCGTTACGTCTCACGTATTCGATTGTTCTGGTACTATGTCCCTCTTGCTCGGTTTGGAAAAGCTGTGGCTGAAGCGTTTTATTGGGAGCTTCCCATTGGGACACGCTCACCAGATGTGTTGCATCGGGAGCTTCCCACTGAGGACACGCTCAACCATACGTTTCCTCTTCCAATCCATATAAGCTTATAAGAGCTTACAGTCCTCCTAGTTGGAGGGCGCTAGAGTGAACTGCCTATTAACATAGGTTTTCTCGGATCATACGCCAGATCTGAAATTTTCAGCCCGTCGTATGTGCCGTTGTGGATTTTCCGGTGACACTCCTGACACACTGGAACTTGTTTCCGATTGAGCTTTGCTAACAGGCTGTTAAACCCTTTTGCTTGCTTATCGGTCATTTTTCGAATGTGCCTGACGTGATGCATTGCCACTCCATTGCTTTCGAGGCATATGCAGCACGGTAGTCCTAGCTTAGACCGTGTTCGCATCCGTTCATGCATACGAACTAGATCAACAGTCGGGCTGTCCGTAAATGCCTTTCTGTCGATTTTCCAGTCTGTGTTCCTATAGAATAGGATAGTTCTTTGTTGCCCTTTGCGTGTGACATTGACATAAATGCCTTTGTCTTTGATAATCCTGGTTATAGGTACCTGTTTCTTGGCCGCCAGCGTTTTTGCCAGCGAGAACTTCAGGATGTATTGTATCCTGCTAAGTTCTGCCCAGTTGTCCGCAGGCCGGTAATAATTCTGCAAACCTCTATTTATAGAGCTAAACAGACTTATGATCTGGTCTTCGTCCAACAGAGCCCAGGCTTTCTTGTGCAGAGGTCTTCCATGAGCGTCACAGAAGCCCTTTTGACAGAGCTTTTTTATTAACTCGTCCATTGGTGCTCGTAACACTATCTGCATGCCAGTTGATCTTCGTTTGAAGGTCTTCCCGCTTGCGTTGGTTGACAGTGTTTGTTTCTGCTCTGCTGTTTTGGACCTGCCTAGCCGTATTCTGTAGCCTAAGAATTTGGCGTCTGACTCTCTGGCGTTGGTGATCACCGTCTTTTCCTCACTGAGAGTTAGGTCAAGCTTGGCTTTCAAAAATTGCCTTACTTTTTCCTTGATCTCTTCTGCAAGGCATTTAGGTCCGGTGACTCCAACTATCCAATCGTCAGCGTAGCGTACATAACGTACCCGCACGAAGTTTGGGTCTTTTGGGTCCAAAGAAGGAAATTTCCGCATCTGGACGCCTAATCCCCTGTATTCTCTGGTGTCAATCCTTCCGGTCTTCGCCAGGTATTGCCGCCGTTTTTGTAACGAGCGGTATTCAGGGTTGGGGCGTCTTAATTCGCCTTTCTCTAGCTCTTTCCGCAATTGTTCGACGTATTCGTCTAGCTCATGCAGGTAGATGTTTGCCAGTATTGGCGAAACGATGCCACCTTGCGGTGTGCCTGCTAAGCTGTCTTTCCTTGACTCATCTAAGTCCTGGTAGCCAGCATTCAAAAATTTCCAGATGAGGTCTAAAAAACGTTCATCCTTGATTTTCTTTCTCATGAGACTAACCAATATTTCGTGGTTAGTCTCATCAAAGCAGGCTTTTATATCTCCCTCCAAGAACCACGTTGTCCCACTCCATTTACCCTGGATATCTTTTAACGCACTATGACAACTACGTGAGCGTCTGAAACCGTGGCTACAATCCTTAAAGTATGCGCCGTGAGGGCTATCGTAGATGGCTTCGAGAATGAGTCTAACCACCTCTTGTACGATTTTGTCTCTGGCGCTTGGGATACCGAGTTTCCTCATTTTCCCGTTACTTTTTGGGATGAGTGCCCTTCTGACGGGGCTTGGCTGGTATTTCTCAGTTCTCATCTCGTTGATGAGCTTGCTGATTTCGTCCATACCAAAGCCGTCAATGGTTTCCTGGTCCGTGCCTGGGGTCATATTTCCAGGTTTAGACTTGATACGCTCATAAGCCAGGATATAGAGTTCCGGTTTGAACATCAGTCTGTAGAGATCGGAGTTAATCCACGCGCAATTTGCATTCTGCTTGCGGATTACTTCTAATCTTTCCAGACCGTTTAAGCAACCCGCATCTTTCTGCATCTGCGGTGTCTCCTTATTCTCTTGTTCACTTTGGCTGTTGCCTGGTCTTTGACAGTGAGCTTTGGGCTTTTCTGGCAAGGTGGATTGTTAGTTCTGCTGCCCTTCCTCTTCTATTAAGAGAGTTGTTACCAGTCTCTTAATGCTTGTGGGGTCGGTCAGCGTTGCTTTATCCACTTGTTCCTTGACTTTTTTAAGAACATGATCGCTCATGTCTTTCAAAGGAACATTGCTCCAGAGGTGGGAGTAGCACAATTGTTTGAAGTCGTCTGTACTGATGCCGTTATGCATTAGTAGTGCCGTTGGTCGGTTATCTTCTGGAAAGACAACCCATGACAGCATGGCGTCTTCAAGTGCTCTTGGTCTCGCTTGTAAGGCTTCCATTACTGGGATTACTTTTCCGCTCTCTATGTCTTTGAGCGGTACCTTATCCTTATCAACAATCATCAGCATTACTGTGGTGACCGAGTGGATATCGCGGAGTAGGTAATATGTAGTAATATTACCGATTCCGTGAATAGGCAATCTACCGTCGATAACCTGTAGGTATTGGATTTTCCCACAATAGAGATTGTCAAACGAGTCCATACATCCCTCTTCTCTGCTAACATTCCACATTTACCAAAGCTTTGTTCCCACTGATTTTGACTTTGGCAGTAGCCGTTTCTCTAGACTGACGCTTTTGTACCTCCCTACGGTTGCTAGGGTCGCCTAGCCACCGTCCCATCTTTTCGGCCTGATGCACCCTCCGGTACAGCCTACAGATAGGCGATGGAGTACCTTCTACACCCCTTCCCCTTGTCTCAGGCATTACCCTGAGCATTTGAGTACTATGGATGTTCTGTCACCATGAGGCTCTCGCCTTTTAGGTGATCCCCTGGTTACGTATCCCCCCTTGTCTCCACTTAGGTTCCCTTTTGGCCGGTGCTCCTCTCACTGAGGGTTGCTGCGACAGGATACATTCCAATACACTGACATCGTTTGTATTGGACTGCCGCACAGGCTCAATAGTACCATGAATGCCTGGGTCCACACGCAAGACCGCTCGGCTAGGGTTCAGGCAGATCAGCCTTAACCATATGGAGATTAGCTGACAGACCTGGACATAGGTACTTAGTCCATCCTGCCTTGCTAGCGGCATGCTATTGTCCCCTACGACCTTTCGGCGTAAGGTTAACCTCTGCTTTACACTCATTGTCCTCGTAGTCCTCTCACGTAATGAAAAAGAGACGGCTTCAATGAAGCCGTCTCTTCTCATCAGTGGGCGATACAGGACTTGAACCTGTGACCTTTTGCATGTCAAGCAAACGCTCTAGCCGCCTGAGCTAATCGCCCTCGTAAGAGTTAATGATGAATGGCAGCTTCCCATCCAGTTTGATCTAATCGCACCTGTTAAGCTAACAATCCATTCTACGAGTAAGTATCAGAGTGGCCGTACTTCACGGCTTGGAAAGGTACGCATCGCAGGGCGCACATGTCAACGTGGCGCTCTAACCAACTGAGCTAATCGCCCTGGACAGGCATAATGATAACATCACGGGCATTCATTGTCAAGTACTTTTTTGGGGGAAAAACAGAGAACGTTTTACAATGTGAGCTCGCTGAATTTGCTCTTTCTTCAGACTCCATAAAGCTATGTTCTTCCTCTTGCGTCCTGGCGCTCTGGAAGGGAGCGTATTATTTATAGCAAGAGTGAAAGCTGCATAGTTTTTGTAAATGCAGCAAAAAATAGCTGATAATAACCTTGCATATAAAAGAATGCAATGTTATACTTCACAATGTCGAGGTCTTTGAGATATCCATATGACTGGATATGCCGTGGTGAATTTGCCACCGCTACCATGAGTATTTTCTTAAAAAAGAGCGGTATTTTGCCTAGGAAGGTGTAGTTTTTATGCTTCCTTCGGCTTATAAGCTGAATGTAAAGAAACAAAATAAATTATTTGACGGTTCACTGCGTAAATATATCAGCCATTTTATAGGCATATTTCTTTTACTTGTGCTCATTGCTCTTGAATTTGCTCCTTTTAACTCGTTAGGAGCGGACGCACAAAGTCATACTGCGCCAACCGTCAATAACGCCTGTCAGAGTATCAGTTTTTCCCCTGATGGAAACCCGTTCCCTTTGTGTCCAGGGCCATTTCCTATCGGGGGCAATTGTGTGTGGTGGGCCTGGGAGGAGTGGCACCTGCTGGGGTACAACCTCCCCGTTAACTGGGGCAATGCTGCCGACTGGGTGGTTGATGCCGAACGTTCGGGCCTGCCTCTGGGTACCACACCACGCGTCGGCTCTATCGCGGTCTTCCCACGGGGAGATGGCGTCTGGGCATTTGGCCCCGAAGGGCACGTTGCTTTTGTGACGGCTGTGGGCAGTGATGGTGTGACATTTAATGTGACCTATCAGAACTATGGCGATCCTAGAGGAATGTATATCGGCACAGGCTATAATGCTCTGGTGATTAACCAGCCGCGCTTTCAGAATGGGGAGCTGCGTTTTATTTATTTCCCACGAACCATCGATCCCCATCTGTTTATGCGCCTTCCAGGCGTTAGTGGCGATAGCCTGTCTGGGCTGACTCAGAGCAATCAGCAGATGTTTAGTTCTGCCGTCACATACAACGCCGCTGGTACTGCGCTTACCAGTGATCGTATCGCTCTGGGTTTTGCGCCGGTTTCTTCGGATCAAGAGTTTAACGCCGATTTTACAGGGACGGGCGTTAGCGATCTCTTGCTCTATAATCGCCAGCAGGGAACGATCAATATCTTTAAACTGGATAACACTTTACCGCCGAGGATAGGGGGGAAGCGGTTGCCGCGCGAGGCTATTGACGATATTGAAGCCTCGGCATTGCATGGTCCATCGCTGGTGAGCCTGGGCGATTCTATCGTGCCTGCGGGTCAGTGGGGCTCGTCGCTTGATATTCATATCGGCGACTTCTCCGGCTCGGGTAAATCGGATATCCTGCTCTATGATCGTGCGACCGGTACGATTCATCTGATAAGCCTGACGCCGCAGTTGACGATCCAGAAGCATGTCACCATGCCCGGTTTTGGCGCTGGTTGGGAGCTCTATGTTGGGCGTTTTGATGGGCAGAGTACAGGGGTGTTCATGTATAAACGCTATGCACAGCCCGATCCATCTCCACCCACGCCGTCCCCGACGCAGGAGCCTCCTTCGAATATTCCTGGTCCAACCGCGACGCCGAGTCCAGCGCCTCAACCTCATCCCAGGCCGACACCGACGCCGCATCCTACTCCGACGCCAACGCCAGCGCCGAGTCCAACGCCAACTCCGGCGCCAAGCCCAACGCCGACGCCGAGTCCGACACCAACGCCTAGTCCAACCCCGACACCGACGCCGACACCGAGTCCAACGCCCGTGCCAACGCCAACGCCTGTGCCGGCTCCAACCCCGACGCCAACGCCAACAGCGGCGCCGACTCCGGTTCCATCACCGAGCCCGAATCCCACGTCGACTTCGGTTGGGGCAGGGGCAAGGGCGGACATTATTGACCCGCCACCGGGGCCAGCTCCTATTGTGGGGGTCGGTGATCTTAGTGGCGTCCAGCTAGAGGATTGGGAAAAGCTGAATCGAACGGCGAATATTTACGTCATGAGCTTCGATAAGGATTTCAAGGTGCGCCAGCAGCAAACGTATACGCTCTGGCATGCCAACTGGGAAGTGTATGTTGGACGTTTTGTCAGTGCCGATCAGGATGGTCTCTTTCTCTATGACCGTAAAGCTGGTGAGGGGCGCATGGTCAGTTTTGATCGGAATATGCACATTTCCCACTATCAGATGGTCCATAATCTTGACGGTAACTGGCTTCCCTATAGCGGCGATTTTACCGCCTCTGGTCGAGCGCAGTTGATGCTCTACGATCCCAGTTCAGGCACCGGACAAATCCTGACCTTTGACGCGGATTTAAAACTGGCGCAGCAGCAGCTCTACACTGACTGGGGACAAAATAAAGTACTTTACGTCGGTCACTTTGGTATGCCTCAGATGAGCATCATGCTCTATGACCCGTTAACCGCCACCAGCAGCTTTCTTGCCTTTGACAAATCGTTAGCGGTGACTCATGAGTTTGATGGGAAGAGTTGGGATCAGCGCTGGCAGATCCTTGTCGGATCGTTTCTCGACCACGCGCGCTGCATCAAAGATGGCAACTGCGCTACTGGCGATGATATCCTGGTGCTGGATCGCCAGACCGGCCAGATTATGCAATATGTCTTCTCTTTTGGGCGCAAATACCAGGTATATGATAATCGTATCAAATCCTTTGAGCGCCTGGGGGTGACAACAAACATCGATCCCCACCTGAACGAGGTTGATACGACCACCTTTAATCTCATTGGCACGTTCACTACCGATATCAAGGGGGAAGAACTCTACTAAAGGCGCTGCTGAATGATACAATAACAACTATGCGACATATATTTTTGGTAGGGCTTTCAGGAAGTGGGAAAAGCACAGTTGGACGTATCCTGGCCGAGCGCCTGGGCCGCCCCCTGTTGGATATAGATGCGCTGATAGAGAAGGAGAGTGGCGAGCGCATCACCACTATTTTTACCCAGCGGGGGGAAGACCGCTTCCGGGACTATGAGAGCCGCGAATTAAAAAAAGCTGTTCAAGAGGCGGATGGTGCCATTATTGTGACCGGTGGTGGTATTGTCCTGCGTCCCGAGAATCGCGCTTTGATGGCGCAGCAAGGGACACGCGTATTTCTCCAGGTTGAACCGCAAGTTGCGCTTCAGCGCCTCCAGGCTCAGCAGCAGGCGGCGCTGGAGCAGAGCGCGGTACCGGAGATACGTCCTCTGCTGACCGGCCCTGATCCACTGGCTACATTACAGCAACTCTTATCCGCTCGTCTTGCCTGGTATGCAGAGGCCGAGTTGGCCTGCCGGACGGGCGGAAAAAGTCCCGAGCGAGTGGTTCAGGAGATTATAGCCATGCTGATCAGCTCAGGGGTATTAAGCGAGGACGCTCCAGCTCCAGTTGTGCGTCATGTTCATGTCAGCGATGGTTACGATGCGATTGTCGATTGGGGAGGTGTGGGGCGGTTGGCGCACTATCTTACGCAGTTGAAACTTCCACCGCGAATATTTCTTGTCACCGATAGCAACTTGTACGACCTCTACGCTCAAATGCTTGTGCGCAACCTCTCAGAGGCTGGTTTTGAGCCATACTGCTATATCCTCCCCGCCGGAGAAACGAGTAAGTCGTTTGACCAGCTCAATGCGATCTATGACTGGCTGATCGAGCATCATGCTGAGAGGAAGGAGGCGGTGGTTGCGCTGGGTGGGGGAGTAGTAGGGGATCTGGCCGGTTTTGTCGCGGCAACCTATTTACGTGGCGTACCGCTGGTGCAAGTACCAACGTCCCTGTTAGCGCAGGTGGATGCCGCTATTGGTGGTAAGACAGGTATTAATCATACAAAGGGAAAAAATCTCATTGGCGCCTTCTATCATCCGCGCCTGGTCCTGGCTGATCCGGCAACGCTGCTGACATTGCCGCAGCGCGAGCGTACGGAGGGATGGGCAGAAGTTGTCAAGTATGGTATCATACTTGACACTGAATTATTTGTCTTGCTTGAGGCACATGCGGAGGCGCTGCGAGAGTTTGCACCTCCTCCCGTTGCTCTGCTTTGTCAAATTATAGCTCGTTGCATTGATTTGAAAGTGGAAGTGATAGAGGGGGATGAGCGGGAACAGGGACGGCGGGCTATTTTGAACTATGGTCACACCGTTGGTCATGCCTTAGAGAACGCGTCGGGCTACGGCGAGTGGCTGCATGGGGAGGCGGTTTCGCTCGGAATGGTGGTCGCGGCTGCCATAGCGAAGGAGGCAGGGATGTTCGCTGCGACGGATGCGGCGCGGCAGAATGCGCTGCTGACCGCGTTGGGGTTACCTGTGCTCTATCATGGCTCGGTGCGGGCGGAAGATATTCTAGCCACAACGCAACTGGACAAGAAGGTGGTAGGCAAGCGGGTGCATTGGGTCATGCCAGAGCGTATCGGGGCAGTGATAACCACACCCTTGCCCGATGCGCTGGTGGAACGCGTCGTGACGGCATTTTTTGCAGGAAAGAGGTCGTAGGATATGCTTACTGTGCTGGTTCTGCATGGGCCAAATCTTAATACTCTGGGGAAACGCGAACCCGAAATATATGGTACAGTAACATTAGAACAAATCAACGAGATGCTCTGTGTACGCGGCAGGTCTTTGGAGATTGCTGTGGACTGTTTTCAGTCAAATCACGAAGGGGCCTTGATTGACTACATCCAGCAGAATGCGGAGAGAGCGGACGGAATTATTATCAATCCCGGCGCGCTCACTCACTACTCCATTGCTTTACGAGATGCGCTGGCAGCGGTAACGTGTCCTACGATTGAGGTCCATTTGAGTAATATCCATGCGCGTGAGGCATTCCGGCATCATTCGGTAATAGCGCCCGTATGCCGGGGGCAGATCGCCGGGCTGGGCGGGCGTGGCTATCTTCTGGCCTTAGAAGCATTAGGCGAACTGGCACGCGAGAATATAAAGGGGAGATAACATGGGTCAAGAGCATATCAACCAACTTCGTTCCTGGATGGTTGAGCAGGGGCTTGATGCCTTCCTGATCACTCAGCCGCAGAACCGCTCCTATCTGAGTGGCTGGCTCAATGATGACACCGAGGGATCTGGCTCCCTGTTGATAGGGCAGGAGCAGCAGATTTTGTTAACCAATCCTCTCTATGCCGAAGTTGCCGAACGAGAGGCAGTTGGTTGGAAGATAATTATTCCCCCTGCTCGTCAGTATGCCGCTCCCATTGGTATCCTGGCTCAGGAACACGGTTGGAAGACAATTGGTTTTGAAGCGGCTGATATGAGCTATCTGGATTATGAAAAGCTGGCAAGCGCCAGCGAAGGAGTCTATACCCTCAAACCTGTGGAGCAAAATTTTGTGAACCGGTTGCGTCAGGTCAAATCTGCTGAAGAGATTGCTTTGCTCAGGCAGGCCATTGAGATAACCGACAAGACCTTTGCCTATATTTGCGAATGGATTCAGCCGGGCATGACAGAGAAGCAGGTGCAGTGGGAATTAGCACGCAAAATGGTTGAGCTGGGCGCGGAAGGTCCGGCCTTTGGCTCGATTGTCGCATCTGGCCCTAATAGTTCGATGCCCCACGCTCACGCTGGACAGCGTCCTATCGGGCGTGGCGAGCTGATTACGATTGATATGGGGGCGCGGTATAAGGGATATTGCGCAGATATGACGCGTACGATTTGTCTGGGCGAGCCAGCCGAGCCGCGCATGCGTGAGATCTACGATGCTGTTCTGCTGGCGATGAGGACGTGCGAACAGGGGCTGAGCGCCAGAGTGTCAGGGGTCGCCGGTGATGCGTTGGCGCGTGACGTCTTAAAGCAGGCAGGACTGGCGCAATACTATGTTCACAGTACAGGGCATGGCGTCGGGTTACAGGTCCATGAAGGGCCTGCTCTTTCAATGCGCGCCCCTGAAGACCAGCTTTTGCCTGTTAACAGCGTCGTCACGGTTGAGCCGGGAGTGTATATTTCCGGGTGGGGCGGCGTACGGATTGAAGATTGTGTGCTGATTAAAGAAGATGGTGCGGAAGTTTTAACCCAATCACCAACCGAGTTGGTGATTCAACGATAGAGGAGCTTTGGTATGATATCCACAAGTGAGCTGAAAAAGGGCGTGGTTATTGAGGCCGAGGGCCAGCCCTGTAATATCGTCGAGTGGCAACACGTTAAAATTGGGCGTGGTGGCGCCATCGTGCGTATGAAATTGCGTAATATCCGCACGGGCGCAATTTTTGATCGCACCTATGATGCCGGTGAAAAGTTCAAGCGTCTGTATCTGGATCGCTCAACCGTTACCTACCAGTATCAGGATGGCGATCAGTATCATTTTATGGATACCAGCACCTATGATGATATTGTCCTGACCGAGCAACAATTAGGGGATGCGAAGAGTTACCTGATTGACAATCTGGAACTGGATATCGTGCGCTATAATGACGAGCCAATTTCCGTTGAATTACCAGAAAAATTGACCTTACGAGTGGAGTACACCGAACCTGGTTTCAAAGGCGACACCGCCACCGGTGGCACCAAGCCGGCAACCACTGAGACAGGGCTGGTGGTACAGGTGCCACTCTTCATCGCAACGGGCGATCTTATTCGCGTCAATACATCAACGGGGGCGTATGTAGAGCGAGTGTGAGAGCGGACGCTTCTGCATGCCCTCTGAGCTTAGGGATTGGAGTCTGGCCTGTATGGATGCCCAAAAACATTCTTCTTACGACGTCGAGGCGACTGCCGATGAGGAGCAGAGCATTAGCATCGAGCAGTTGCAACATCTTGTCCAATTATTAGACCAGAGCAACGTGACCGAAATAGAAGTCAAGCGTCCCGAAGAGGGGACGCGCCTGGTGCTCAGGAAGGCCCGGCTGCCAGAGGCTGGGGAGCACAATGGTTTCCATGCTATCGCGCCCGCAGCGAGAGCGGAGGAGGGCGCATTGTCGGAACTGGAGGCAAAGGCCACGATTGTTGCGCCTCTCGTAGGCGTTTTTCATCCCTGGGCCAGACCCAAAGGGGGAGCCGTGGTCGCCGTCGGAGATCGGGTAAAAGTTGGTCAGCTAGTAGGAACGATTCAGTCGCTCAACGTGATCAACGAGGTAGAGTCTACAGTAAGCGGGCGGGTGGTTGAGATCTTTGTACAGGACGAGCAAGCTGTAGAGTACGGACAACCGCTAATGCTCATCGATTGCTCGGAGGAGGCATAAGGAGTATGTATCTGCCAGATGCGCTGGATACTCCCTCGGTTGTGAGCGTCTCCGAACTCTCGCACTATCTCAAGAGCCTGTTGGAGATGGATGACAATCTGCAAAACATATGGGTGCAGGGTGAAGTCTCCAACTGTAAAACCTACCCTTCCGGGCACTGTTATTTTACGCTCAAAGAAGGGGAAGCTCAGCTCCTGTGCGTATTTTTTAAGCATTCGCGTGTGCGCTCCTCCGCTCCTGGCCTGCGCGATGGCATGGCGATTGCCATCAATGGTCGTATTTCCTACTATGAGCGCGATGGCAAGCTGCAATGTTATGTAGAAAGCGTCAAGCTGTTGGGAGAGGGGGCGCTTTTTCAGCAGTTTGAACAACTCAAGGCCCGGCTGGCAGCGGAGGGCCTTTTTGATCCCGAAAGAAAACGTCCTTTGCCGCAGCAACCGGCGGTCATCGGGATCGTTACCTCTCCGCAGGCCGCGGCCCTGCAAGATATGCTGCGTGTGTTGCGTATGCGCTATCCGCTGGTCCAGGTGATTTTTTCGCCCGCGTTAGTGCAGGGAGCCGAGGCGCCCGCCTCCATTGCCACCGCTCTGGATTTGCTCAATGAGCATGGCGAGGCAGAGGTGATCATTGTGGGACGCGGCGGCGGCTCGATAGAAGAGTTGTGGGCTTTCAATGAAGAGGTGGTCGCGCGTGCCATTGCGCGCTCGCGTATTCCTGTCATCAGTGGCGTTGGGCACGAAACGGACTTCACCATCGCCGATTTTGTCGCAGACCACCGCGCTTCAACGCCAACGGCTGCGGCTACCATCGCTGTCCCCAATATCGAGGACTGGCGCGTGGAGGTGCAGGAAAAGCAACTCCTGCTGACCGCTTTAATGAGAGAACGGATCGACGATTTGCAGGGGCAACTGGAGTACGCGATGCAGGATTTGCGCCGCGCCAGCCCTCTCAATCTGATCGATCAACGTCGGCAGCAGATCGATGATACCGTTGAGCGTTTGCAGACGCGCATGCAGCATATGGTTTCGTTGCACGGCGAACGTCTGCGCGGCGTTGTTGAGCGACTGCATGCTTTGAGTCCCTTATTAACGATTGCTCGCGGCTACGCTGTCGTGCGCCATGATGCCGAACAGGTTGTGGTGACCAGCATACAACAGGTTCAGGTGGGTGACAGGTTGACCATCCAGGTCCAGGATGGTTATATCCCGGTAGAAGTTTGCCAGTAAAGGGAAGGTGAGGTTGAGCGTGGAAACGTTATCTTTTGAAGAAGCCTTCATGCAGCTTGAAGCTGCGGTGACGGCGTTGCAGGATGGAAAAATGCCGCTTGAGCGCGCGCTGCAATATTATCAAGAAGGGATGAAATTGGCGCAACACTGCAATATGTTATTGCAACAGGCGGAATTGTCGGTGCAGCAACTGAGCACCGCCGCCGATGGCTCGTTGTCGGTGCAACAAATGGAATAGTCCTGAAATTCCGAGCGACAACGCCGCCATCGCACCTGTAGCTCCCCGCATCATCGTGGGAGCGCTCAGTCGCTCGGAAGGGCATTGTAAAAGAGGTTCCCTGATATCTGATGAGTAATACACTGCTTGATAATCGTATACTGGTGGCATCGTTTCTGGCATGGGCTATTGCGCAGGTAAGCAAAACGATCTATGAATTATTCCGCCAGCGCAAGCTCAACCTGAATCGCCTGGTCTCCTCGGGGGGGATGCCCAGCTCTCATTCGGCGCTGGTAACAGGGCTGGCAACTGCGACAGGCCGTGTGGACGGCGTGGGATCGGCTGTTTTCGCCATAACGGTTGTACTGGCGAGCATTGTGATGTACGATGCTGCCGGGGTCCGGCGCGCCGTCAGTATCCAGGCGCGTATTCTCAATCAGATGATAGATGAGGCCTTTCAAGGACACCCAATAGCGGAGGAGCGGCTACGCGAGTTAATCGGGCATACCCCCGTTCAGGTGTTCGTCGGCGGACTGGTCGGCATTGCTGTAGGACTCCTTCTGACGATGTAATCGCTTCAAACTTGTAACATATGATAACTCCAGTAGAAGATGAGCTTTCTGTATTTTCTGGCTGTGCGTATTAGGCATGTAACATGCGTAGTAATAGTGGGGGCTATAAGGAATAGTCCGGTAGAGAGAAAATGCAAGGAGTGCCGATGAAATTGCTGGTTATCGATAGTGACCGTGATCTGGTCGAAATGCTTACGAGTTGGCTAAGAACGCTTGGTTACGAAGTGTATCGTGCCTATAACGCCGAGAAAGCGAGGAGCGAGTGGGTTGAGCGTTGCCCCGACCTGGTCATTCTGGATACAGCTCTCCAGGATGTGGATGCCCTGACGATGTGCCGCGAACTTCGTCAGAAGCACGACGCGTTAGTGATGGTGATAACAGATGGCAAGGATGTACAGGACGAGATCCGCTGCCTGGATGCCGGAATGGATGATTATTTACGCAAGCCCTTCTTTCCTTCCCAATTGCTTGCCCGTATTCGTGCCATCAGCAGGAGAGCGCGTTCTACCCTGGAGCGACGGCCTTCTTCTGTCATTACCGTTGGACCTATTTGCATCGATTCTTTGCATAACGAGGCCACGGTCCGCGAGAAGGTGGTGCGGTTGACGCCAACCGAAAGCAAACTCTTGCATTTATTGGCGGCAAACGTGAATGAGGTATGCACGGCGAATCATATTGTGACGCATGTATGGGGGTATAATGGCGAAGGAGATGTATGCTTGATCAAAGCCCACATACGTCATTTGCGTCAGAAGATCGAACTGGACCCAGGGAAGCCCCGCTATATTTTAACCGTCCCTGGCGTAGGATATACCCTGAGCCTGCGCTCTAACGGGGAGCTGGATGCTCAGGAGCCTGCACACTTACGGGTGGTTTCCATGTAGATAAGGCGATACAACAAGATGGCCGTTTGCAGCATTCCCGGCAAACGGCCATCTCGTCGCTATGCCCCTCCGCGAGCAAAAATGATGACCGGAATAGTAAGGAGAATAAGCTTGATATCGTGGCAGAGGGATTGATGCGCAAGGTATTCAAGATCCATTTTCACCATGTTTTGGAAGGTGACGCGCGATCTCCCATATACCTGCCAGGTTCCCGTCAGGCCCGGTTTCCCAACCATGCGTAGCCACTCATGAGGGCTATAGAGCTCAACTTCATAGGGGAGAGGAGGACGTGGCCCAACCAGCGACATTTGCCCACGGAGCACATTCCAGAACTGAGGGATTTCATCAAGGCTCGTTTTGCGGATAAATCTCCCCACTCTGGTAATGCGGGGATCATTGGCGGCCTTGTATGCCATATGGCTCTCCGCCCCATCCGCGTTGAGCATCTCTCCGTTCATGTATTTCACGATATTTTGCTGATGGGCAATCTGATTGGCGTTTCTGTACATGGAACGGAATTTGAGCATTTCAAACTCAACACCGTTCTGCCCCACCCTTTTCTGCCGGAAAAAGACCGGTCCTTTAGAGTCCAGCTTAATACATATTGCAACGATCAGGCCGATACATATAATTAAGGGAGCTAGCAGAAGGGTGAAGGCAATATCGAGGAAACGCTTTGCTCGCAAATAGCCAGGATTGAGCGTAATGGGTGCGGGCGTCTCGATAGGTCTTGACTGAATAATCATAGTATGCTCCCTACTACACGACCTTGAGGCTGCTTTGATACATTCAGCCTTTTCTCTATTTGACTACAAGCTTAGCCGGAACCGGTGAATAATGATCAGGTATTAGGATGGAGATGTTGTAAATTAGCAAGCGTCCAGGTGATAAAACCGTAAGGCGTTGTCCTCTTAAAAGCTTATAAGGAGTGATACTATCGATGAAAGTGCCTCTTGTTGATCTGCACGCGCAATATCTGCCGTTAAAATCCGAAATCATGGCTGCTTTCGAGGAGATACTTGAAAGTATGCAGCTCTTTCTCGGGCCTCGACAGCGGGCGTTCGAGCAGACGTTCGCGACCTATTGCGGCTGTCAGTATGGGATAGGTGTATCCTCAGGAACCGATGCGCTGGCCCTGGCTCTGCGCGCCTGCGATATTGGCCCCGGCGACGAGGTGATTACAGTCGCGAATACGTTTATTGCGACTGTTGAGGCGATTGCTATGGTGGGGGCGACGCCTGTTTTTGTTGATGTCGATCCCGATACCTATCTGATGGAGTGGCGCGGACTGGAAGAGGTGCTTACCGCTCGCACCCGTGCCATTTTGCCTGTCCATCTCTACGGGCACGCCGTCGAGATGCAGCCCGTAATGGATTTTGCTCGCAAGCACGGCTTACGGATCATTGAGGATGCGTCTCAGGCGCATGGCGCGACCTATCAGAGTCAGCGCGTTGGCAGCTTCGGCGATGTGGCGGCCTTCAGCCTTTATTATAGTAAAAATCTGGGGGCCTTTGGCGAGGCAGGAATCTGTACGACGAATGATGGACGGCTGGCCGAAAAGATGCGTATGATCCGCGACCACGGCTCCCGCGTACGCTACCGGCACGAGATTATGGGGGTCAACGCTCGCCTCGACGAGATGCAGGCCGCAGTGTTGCAGATAAAAATGCCATATCTGGAACAATGGAATGCCGCTCGCCAATCTCATGCTCGCACGTATACCGAGCAGTTGCGCGGAGTTGTGGAAAAGGTGCCGGTGACGCGCCCGTGGGGGAGTCATGTCTATTGTTATTATGTGGTACAGGTGCCCGAACGCGATCAGTTTCGTCAGGCGCTGGAGCAGGAAGGGATCGGCACGAACATCCATTATCCTATTCCTCTGCACTTGCAGCCCGCCTGCGCGCGCTATGGCTATCAAACCGGTATGCTACCCGTTACAGAGGCCGCAGCCAGCCGTATCGTCTCTTTACCAATGTATCCAGAGCTAACGGAAGAACAGATACAACTGGTCGTAGACGCTGTCAGGCGCAATATTGTGCCGCATGCCTCTTATCTATAGCCTTGTCTAATGCTGCACTTGTACAATATAATTTACCTGAATGGTTGAGCTGATACGCTAACAGGTAAGGTTATAGTAAAGGACATCATAATATATGAAAGAACTGCACTTTGGCGTTATAGGCTGGGGATACTGGGGGCCGAAGATTGCGCGTAATCTGAATAGTTTGCCTCTTGCGGCGGTAACGATGGTGGCCGATATGGATGAGCGCCGCCTGACCTCAATAGTGGCGAACCAGCCCTGGATACGGGCGACGACGCGGGTCGAAGAAGTGTTGCTTTCCGATGTCGATGCGGTGGTGATCGCCACCCCTGTGCGAACGCACTACGAGCTTGCCAAAGCGGCCCTTTTGCATGGCAAACATGTGCTGGTCGAGAAGCCCCTCACTGCCAGCGTTGCGGAGGCCGAGGATCTGATTGAGCTGGCAAAAACGGTAGATCGTACGTTGATGGTGGGCCATACATTTGAATACAGTCCTGCCGTCAATGAGTTGCGCAAGATGATCCAGAATGGAGACCTGGGCAAAATCTATTGCGTCGAAACCGAACGCGTCAATCTAGGATTATTCCGCAATGATATTAATGTGATCTGGGATCTTGCGCCGCACGATATCTCAATCTTGCTCTATCTCTTTGGTAAAGCGCCGGAACGTATTAAAGTGCAGGCTCACGCTCACCTGCAACCCCATATCAGCGATATCGCCCATCTCGACCTGAGTTTTGCCGATGGGATGACCGCCCATCTCCATGTGAGCTGGCTGCATCCCTGCAAAATTCGACGCGTGACCATCATTGGTGATGCCAGGATGGTTGTTTATGACGATACCAATCCGGCGGAGATGATCAAAGTGTATAACAAAGGGGCCGATGTCCACGCCGATCCGGTGATTTCCTATCGCTATGGAGCTATCACCATTCCTCATATTGACTGGATTGAGCCGCTACGCCTGGAGTGCGAGGATTTTGCCAACGCTATTCGTACGGGGGCGCGACCCCGCGCACATGGCGGTGTGGGACTGGCTGTGGTAAAAGTCCTGGCGACGGCTCAAGAAGAGTTGGATGGTCAGGAGAAAGCTGATACATTAGTCTCTTTGCGTTAATACAGCGTCTGAAAACAAAAGCCCATCATTTTTTGGATGGGCTTTTGTGCTATACAAGTTTTGATGAAGCGGCCTCTGCTCGCAGTGCTGCGAGCGTATATGCCAGCCCGTCAGAAAAGCTCACCGTTGGGGTGTATCCAAGCAGCCGTTTTGCTCTGGTAATATCAGCCAGGCTGTCCCGTACGTCGCCGGGACGTGGGTCGCGATATTCAGCTTCCACCTCGATGCCCAGCAACGCGCCAGCGATCTGCAAGACGCCATTGAGCGAGATGCGTTCGCCGCAGCCGATATTAATGGCGGCTCCTACTGCGCCGGACGCTGCTGCGGCCAGCAGGTTTGCCTGTACCACATTCTCCACATAGGTAAAGTCGCGTGTCTGCTCACCGTCACCAAACACAATAGGGCGGCGTTGCTCAAGCAGGGCGGTGAGGAAACGGGGGATGACGGCGGCATACTCCGAAGCCGGGTCCTGGCGCGGCCCAAACACGTTAAAGTAGCGCAGCGCCACGGTTTCTAGCTCGTAGATGCGGGAAAATATGTCGCAGAGCAATTCTCCAGTGAGTTTTTGGAGCGCGTAGGGCGACATAGGTGCGGTGGGCATATCCTCGCGTTTTGGCAATGTGGGCGTATCTCCATACACTGAAGAAGAACTGGCGTAAACGACGCGCCGCACGCCGTTGTCTCGCGCTGCCAGCAGCACATTATGGGTGCCGTTGATATTAATTTCCAGTGAACTGGTCGGGTCGGCGATTGAGCGCGGCACGGATGCCAGTGCCCCCTGGTGAAAGACTACCTCTACCCCCGCGACCGCCCTTGTAACCGCGTCTATAGAACGCAGATCGCCATGCATGATCTCTAGATGTCCCGGCAGCCCTTGCAATGCGGCTACATTGAGCGCGCGACCGGTTGCCATATTGTCGAAGATCCGCACCGTCTCGCCCTGCTTCAACAGCGCTTCGGCGATATGCGAACCGATAAATCCCATTCCACCTGTGACCAGGTAACGTGCTGTTCTCATAAAGCGATGTCACTTACTCCCCGCCAATAATTGAGGGGAGCAAATCTTCCTTTCCCTTTGCTGATAGTGAAGCTGTCTCTACCTCCATTGTGCCGGCTGTGGCAAAAAGCGTCTCATAAGCTCGCCAGAGTGGTAATTTGGAGCGCTCCCAGCACAACTCCTCTGCAATGCGTTTGCGCCCATAGGCACCCATGTGACGACGCAGCTCGGCATCGTCAAGCAATATTGCGATCTTATCGGCGAAATCCTCTACGCTGTTGGCCGTAGCATAGAGCGCGGCCTCCTGTGCAGAGTAACGCGTTTCCGGGAGATCAAAGGCGACGACCGGCTTGCCCATTGCCATATATTCCATCGTCTTGAGCATCGTGCTGCGATCATTGAGCTCATTGCTCGGATCGGGTGAGAGGCCAATATCGGCCATTGTAAGGTAACGCAGCAAGTCATGGCGCTGCACCCAGCCGGTGAAATGCACATAGGGATCGAGGCGAAGCTGATGAGTGAGCGCCTTGAGCGCTGGAAGCTGATCGCCATCGCCCATGAGCGCCAGCAAAACATCCTGGCGGCCTCGCTGATGGACGAGCTTTTGCAACGCATAGAGGGCATAGTCAACGCCATCCTGCGTCCCCATGATCCCGATGTAGACCAGCAAAAAACGCTTGCCTTGCTTTAGAGACGGTTCGGCGGCAACGGGCGCATAGCGCGCTATATCCGGCCCGTTGCGGACGACAAAAACCTTCTCAGGGTGGCATCGTCCACGTTTGATAGCAAGCTGCCTCTGAGACGCGTTGGTGGTGATAACGATGTCAGCCGTGCGATAGGAGTAATATTCGCAGAACCGGAGCAATCGGTAGCAGAGCGCCAGGCGTCCTTGAAACTTGACACGGAACATCTCCGGTGCCAGATCGTGTTGATCGAACACGTACGCCTTGCCAAAAAAGCGGTAGAAGAGGCCGAGAATGAAAAAGATATCCGGCGGATTAGCCGCGTGGATGACGGAAAAGCCGTGGCGATACCATATTTTGAGGCTCAGACCGAACGTTTTGAGCAGAGCGAGTAGATATTCTTTCATATAGCCAAAAGATGTATGCTTTGCGGGCGCTGGATGATAGCGGTAGATGTGGATGCCATCGATGCAATCGTAGGCACTTTTGTCGCGCGTCTCTCCCTTTGGAGAGATGATGCAGACGCGGAAGCCGAGCTGGCGTAACGTCTGGGCCTCGCGCCACACGCGCGGGTCGGAGGGTACAGAGAGATTTTCCACTACCATCAGAATATTTTTAGCTTTGCGCATGGCTTGTCTCCTTTTTTGGGCGAATGTTCGCTACAGTATCATGTGTTATGGGAAGGCGCTAAAGCGGACGCGCTGAAGCGGGTCCCTACCAGTGCTCTGCCATAGAGTGCAATGATTTGTTGTGCTATAAGCGCGTTGTCGAGATAACTGATATCCTGTCGTCCTGTTGTTCGTTCGCCATGTTGCAGGACTGCTTCCAATGCCTTTGCCAGTTCTTCAGGGTCATGAGAACAGACGTGGCAACCGTAGGTGCGGCCAATGACGGCGGCGACATCGCCCACGTCGGTCGCGATAACGGGGATGTTGCAGGCCATTGCCTCTTTGACAACGTTGGGCGAGCCCTCGGCGAGGGAGGTGAGGATAAGGGCATTGCAGGCATTCATATAGGTTGCTACCGTTGTATGTGGCAGGCCGCTGGCAACGACCAGTTCCACGTCAAAGCCTTTGCTGCGTACGCGTTCAACTGCGGCCTGAGCCAGAGGGAAGTTTTTAACGGGAATAGCTGGATTATTGCTGAAAAGCACATAGTAGCGTTGCTGGTCCCATCCGAGCATGGAGCGCGCCTCTTCGCGGGCGATGGGATGGAATTGCTCAAAATTGACGCCATTGGGGATAACAAAAATTTTGTGCTGCGGTCCCCGCGCCTCTTCTTTCATCTGTATCGATTTAACAATAACGGCGTCCGCCAGGTAGCATAGCTTGCGGCTGATAGCTGCCACGATCTGCCCTTTTGTGCTATGATGGCCCTCTGCTGTAATTGTGCCTAGAATGTCGTCACCCAGAAATGAGGCAACGACCGGCGCTCTCCATTGCAGGCGAGCAACAAGGCACCAGAGGCCATAATGTCCATGTACGATGTCGTAACGTCCGGTAAACGTTTTGCCAAAGACCTGGATGGCAGCCGAGATATAGCGCAGCAGCGGCGGTCCGGGTCTGGGATGAAGGATATCGACCGTGAGGCCGGCTGCGATAAGCGAGTCAACCTGGCTTTTGATGAATGTTCCTGCGTGTGACTGCTGCTCTGTGGGATAGACACCCGTTACCATCAAAACGCGCAAACTGTTGAATTTCATGCTTCATTCGGCGCGGATACCCCTGGCTCAAGCCAGGGGTATCCGCGCCGCCTCCTTGTTGACCTGGTTTGTGGTCTCTGATACACTAATTTGAGGGCATAAGACACTCCGGCTTGCCGGAGAGAGACGGTTTCGCCCCACGGTTCTTTTCCAACTGAACGGACAGGTTCTGAGCAAGAAGTCCATGCTCAGGTAAAACGTTCTTGGTTGATGAACGCTCTTGCTCCGGCAGGTCTGGGGCAAGACGGGGTGCTTGTCAATCACCCCTGATGCATCGGACGATGAAGCCAAAGCAGCGCTCCTTTC
>DATGMF010000086.1:0-108698 GCA_035293765.1 Ktedonosporobacter sp. | reverse complement strand
AGACATCATTTTCTCCTTTCACCATACCAGACAAATCATCTCATTGCAAGATTTTTCGAGTAAGAATCTGTCGTCAAACTGGTAGATTTTTTCCTTAAGTTTTTTGACCTCTTCTGGCACCTTCCTGATTATTGAAAACATGCAATGACGTTAGGGCTGTTTAATGCACTCAAACGTCCCGAAAAGGAGGCCTCTGATCAGCGAGACTCGCCACGAAATCCTCCTTGCTATTCCGACTTTTTCGTGCTGAGATCTCGCTGATGATTCTATCCTGGACCCCCGCGATAGAGCCTCTCTAGAAGCTGTTAAGACGATGCGACATCAGAAGTCCGCGACGAGCCCTGAGCCAGGTAGAGGGACCAGAAGTCGCGCGCGTTCTTTTCCAACTCGTCATGGGTGCCCATCTCTGCGAGTTGTCCATCGACCAGCACCGCAATGGTATCGGCCTGACGAATGGTATCATAGCGATGGGTGGCAAAGAGAATAATTTTCTCATGTGAGAGCCGTGCGAGCAGTTCGAAGATCTGGCGTTCTCCAACCGGGTCCAGGCTTGCACTCGGCTCATCAAGCATAATCAAAGGCGCATCATGATACAGCAGTCGAGCCAGGGCCAGACGCTGCCATTGCCCTCCAGATAGATCAGCGACTCCACCAAAGCCTGCCCCAACCACCGTGTCTAACCCATCAGGTAACGCTTGCACTACCGCTTCCAACCCGGCCTGCCGCAGCGCTTCCCAGATGCGCTCATCCTCTTCTGGCTGTTGCTCGAAACGCATGGTGACGTTGTGGCGAATGCTAAATGGGAAATGGGCCGGTTCCTGGAAGAGGATGGCCCTGGCACAGGCGGCAAGAGATGTCTCCTCACCAGTAGAAAGCGACGCTGTCAGCCGTCCACCGGTGGGAGCGACAAGGCTGGAGAGCAGTTTGATCAGGGTGCTCTTGCCAGCTCCGTTGGTGCCAACAATCGCGGTCAGTCCTGGCTTGAATACACACGAAATGTCTGTAAGGGCCTCGTGCTGGGTTTCGGGATAAGTATAAGAGATTCCTTCGAGCCGAATAGCTTCCAAACGTGAGGCCGAGGCCACCAGCGGCGCTATTGCGGCTGAATCAGCAGGAAGCTCAAAGGAGGTGGTTAGAAAGTCGAAAAGGGCCTCAGTATACAGCAGAGACTCGCGCAGCGAACGGTACTGGTAGAGGAAGGCATTAATCATCCCAGAAAGCATGGAGATACCGGGAATGAGTACGGCAAAACTGGCGAGGCTTAGTTGACCGAGGCTAAGAAGCGCGAAGGCAGCAGCCAGCGCCAAACCCAGGCCGATGACCTGGGCCAGGGCGGCGCCGGTGCGCAAGCCTAGAAAACGCGCGGTGAGACGCTTTAATTCGGCCAGGTAGCGCTCTGCGAGCTGCGTGTATTCGCTTGAGACCAGGTTGCTCTGGTACACGCGCACATCGCGCTGAAAGTCGGCATCCACCTGCATATTGGTGAGCACATCCATACGTAGCTGCTGGGGGGCTGAGCGATCTTGCAGGGCATACATGGCATGGCTGAGGCGGCGCTCAGTGAGCAAGGCCGGAATGGCGATCACAAGAAGCGCAACGACCATCAGTGGGGCCAGGGCAAAAAGCGTTGCAGCTAGACCGAGCACGCCTAGCAAAATCGGTACAGTGGAAAGCAGCGAGTCCACCAGCGTGATGGAGCGCTGCGCCGCTTCGCGGATGACCAGCCCATATCGCGCTTGAAACTCATTGTTCTCGAAGAGAGTGTAGGGAACCGAAGGCAGCTTGTGCATAATGCGGGCGCTAATCACAACCCAGGCTTGTTGGCGCAGAATGTTCGAGGAGCCATCACGGGTGATAATCGCCAGGCGCTGGATGAGTAGCAGGGCGATCAAAATGATCCCAGAAGTAGTGACTGCGCCGTTCATCTGTACGGCTCCTATCGGTCCAGTAATGGCTTGCAACATTTGATGCAAGATCAGAAGCAGGGCCGGATAAAAGAGTGGCTCGATCAGCGTTCCCACGGTACTGATGATAAAGGCACGCGGATGGGTTGTAAAGAGCAGCCGCACGGTGGCTGTAACCGCAGAGAGCCGCGTCGGCAGAAGCAATCGCATAAGTAAAACCTCCAAAGAAGCTAGGGGATAGAGCATAAAATATTAGCTTTTTTCCAACCGGTATGTATGCGGGCCTGGAAACCGACCCGGAGAGCACTGCATGGAGGCGCGCGGGCACGAGAAAAAGCACCAGGGGAAAGTGGTGCGCGAAAAAGAAATATGCAGCTTCTAACCCGTCTGTCAGGAGATGACCTTCGGGTAGCAAGCGTCTAGAGTTGTCACCTGTATGTGTTTCTCATGATGTCGTAAAGTCCCTGTGAGTTATTGTTCTTAGAGTATGGCATAGCGCTCCTTCTTTTGTCAAGCATGGTCTGACCAGGGCATGGGACTTTTCAGTGTCCTCTTTGTGCCGCCGAAGGTGGAGACCCTGCGCGTTCCGGCAGGAGCCTGTTGCCCTGTACCCCCTGCTTTTCTCCTAACAGGCAGAACGAGTACACGAAAAAACTTACAAGGGCGCACTCCTGAAAGTTGACGACGGCGCGAGGCAGTGGTATCCTTACCACAGGACTCATTTGTAATGCAGGTCCTTGTGCGTCAGAGAAATTTCTTAGAGGGAAACCAGAGCGTATGGACAGTTCTCTTCAAAATACCAAGCATGCAGCGGATGAGCCAGACGAATCCGTTGCAGTGGACCAGAAGGTAGAGGGGGTAGAGGAGGAAAAACAGCATATTCACCTGCCAAATCCAAGCTTGTGGCCTCTTATTTTAAGTGTAGCGGTCCTGGTGACAGTCATTGGTTTATTGTTCATTCCCGATAATCCGTGGCTCTCCATCATTGGCGCTCCTTTTATCCTGATCGGCATTATGGGATGGGCGCTGGAGGACCCGATGGCTCCGCGTAAAGCGAGATATGTCTCTGTGCCGGCGGGAGCGCAGCCAGAATTCGTGATCGATCAGGATGTCGTTGACAAAAATCAGCACCGCATCGGCACCGTGCAGGCGCGCTTCAGCCGCTATCTGCTCGTTGAGCGCGGGGGCCTGTTTGTAACGGCATACTATGTACCACGCAGTGCGGTCGAGGCAGCGGGGAGGGATGGTGTAATCCATCTTTCGCTGAGCGAGGCCGAACTGCGGGCCGGTGGCTATGATCGCGTGCCCGACGATTTATATGAGGAGCCGGTCGATGCCGGCATCATGAAGGTAACTGGAACGCCGCTCTTTGCGCGCGGTCCGTTGTCGCCTGCGGAGACCGGGCATTATAATTACGGCCCGAATTATCCAGGTATCAATACAGACGCCAGCGGCTCTTATCATCGCGAAGAGGTTGTGCCTGCTCCACAAAACTATGTGGGCGAGCGGCGCAAGAAGCCTTCCACCCGCAATCCGCTGCTGGAAGAGTCGTATGCCACCAGCACGACCATTCCGCCGCGTACGACCAGCCCAGACTAAGCAGGTCAGCAAAAAGGGGTGTGAGCGCGTCACATCCCTTTTTTGCTGTCTGAAACTTATTCGTAACTATAAAATCCCTTGCCACTCTTACGCCCCAACATACCCGATATGACCATACGGCGTAGCAGAGGAGGTGGGGCGTACAATGGGTCTTTATACTCTTCGTAAATGGCTTCCGCTGCCCACATCGTCGTATCGAGTCCCACATAATCGAGCAGGGTGAATGGCCCCATCGGGTAGCCGCAGCCCAGCTTCATGGCAGTGTCGATATCATCGCGCGAGGCCATGCCATTCTCCAGCATGCGGATGGCGGCCAGCAGGTAGGGGATGAGCAGGAAATTGACGATAAAGCCCGCGGTATCTTTCGCCAGAACGGGCGTTTTGTCCAGCGAGATGGCGAATTTTCTCACCTCTTCAATCGTCTCAGGCGAGGTAGCAATCGTTTGTACAATCTCGACCAGCTTCATCACCGGCGCCGGATTGAAGAAGTGTAGCCCGCATACTTTATCGGCCCGCTTCGTTACTGCCCCCATCTGGGTGACGTTCAACGAAGAGGTATTGCTCAAAAGTAAAGCTTCGGGCTTGAGAATCTTGTCGAGGGCGGGGAAGAGGCGCAGTTTCTCCTCCATATTCTCGATCACAGCCTCAATCACAAGATCGCAATCGGCGAAGTCCGCCATTTCGAGGGTACCGCGCAAACGGGCGCGATTCTCGTCTACCTGTCCCTGTGTGAGCTTGCCCTTGCTTGCCATTGTGTCCCAGGCGCTGTAAATGCGAGCCATGCCCTTATCCAGCAACGGCTGATTGACCTCGCGCACAATCGTCTCGTATCCTGATTGCGCGCAGGTCTGAGCAATGCCGCCGCCCATCAGCCCGCAGCCAACAACGCCCACTTTGCGAATACTCATCTATCGCTCCTTATCTATAAATTGACGTATCTCCTGCGCTGGCCCACTTTCAACGCCAAAAATAATCGTATAATGGTTCAGCTTAGGAAAGTTGATGTAACGGCACCCTGCAATCCCCTGGCGGATTGCCTGGGCTGCCTCCTCTGTTAGCAGTTGATCATTGTCGAAGAACATGCCCTGACCGGCACGCAGCAGCAGGGTCGGTACCCGCACCTTAGGCCACGATTCTATTGGCCTGGCCTCCACGAAATTCAGCCCCTCTTCCATCACGCAGGTGCGAGGAGTTCTGGCAACGACAGAGCCATCCTCATTATGGCTCACATCATGCTTGATATAGATATCGGCATAGTCATTCCAGTACGGGCCGAGAAATGGGGCCATTTTCAGGCGGGCGAGATATGTTTCAAAAGAAGGGATGGGAGTTCCCAGACGCTCAATAGAGGCTTTCAGCCACTCGGGCTGCTCCGTGGGTAATGGCCCGCCCGCATCGATAAGGACCAGTTTACTCAGCTTTTCGGGATAATTGGCGGCGAAATAGAGCGCGATCATCGCTCCTAAAGAGTGTCCCACGATCACCGGGCGGTCCAGTCCTAAAGCGTCTACCAGATGTGCCAGGTCGGCGGCATGGATTGGCACGCTATAGCCCGTCGCGGGCTTGTCGCTGGCTCCCCGACCGCGCAGATCGTAAGCGATAATGCGGTGGTCGGAGGCCAGTGCGTCGGCGAAAGCCTGGAAGCAGAAGGCGTTAGCGGTAAGACCATGAATAAAAATAGCGGGCGGTCCCTGTTCTCCCCACTGGACATAATGGAGGTTGATCTCCCCAACCCGAACAAGTTCGTCATGTACAGGACTGGTCAGCATATACTATCCTCCCTGTTGCTGAAATGTGTGCCATTTGGCGGTGGTTGCTTCGATCAGAGGCTTTCCCTCCTCCTGACGCTGCTGGGCCGAGCGCCAGGTGAGATGTCCATTTCTCGCCGCTGCGCCAGCCCATAAAACGCTGCGTATAATATGCAGATACGGCTCCATCTCAGGTGGAAAAATCAGACCATGTCGGGCATCTTCCATATAAAAATAGTGACCCTGAGATGTATACCAGGCCCGAATATCCTCCTGTGAGCTAACAATGCGATCATGGAGCGCGTCGGCGAGGTCATAGGTCAGTTCGCCGAAGGGAAAGCAATGAAGGTGTGCATGGAAGACGGTTTGCCGGAAAACCCCATGTTCCCAAAAAATCGCAGGAGCATAAAACTGGTGGAAAAACCGTTGGATTTCGTGTTTGAGCGCAAAGAGTTCTTCATCAAATTCAGCGGGCACATCACCATAACAGGCGTGGTGCTCTCTGGGAATGATGAGCAGGTGTCCCTCGGTAAGAGGGGCATGGTCGGTAACAATGCGAAATGTGGCTGTCTCTTTGAGTATGTAGGGGGCAATGTGCTGATGCTGGCAGAATGCGCATCTGGTACTGTTTGTTTCAGTATCCAGGGAGAGGCTGCTCCCATGTTGCATGCAGATGACTCCTTACTGCAATTCCACTTGACATCTTTGAATGTGATGCCTATCCTGCCCTCAAGGGGGGGTGGAGGGAGCTTATGGCTATCTCCACCCCCTTGAGGGTACTGAAATGAGGGTACTGAAAGAGTATCGCACAGCGATACCCCTTTTGCAAGTTGCCGGACTATCTCCGCTGTCCCCAGACATACGCTCTGCTACCCTGCATGACGGAAGCCCGCAGCCGCCATTGTGAGTGGCTCTCCCTCTGCCAGCACGCCTGCATTGACGACTTCAGCGACGAGAAGCGTGGAATCGCCTGCGGGCGTGACCTGGCGCACTTCGCAGGCAATCCAGGACAACGCTACGGAAAGGATAGGGAAACCCTCTGGCTCTATGCTATACTGGATGCCCTGCATCTTGTCGGGACTTTTCAGCGCGGACTTGCCCAGCTTGCCCGCCAGATCGCGCTGTCCCGCGTGCAGGACGTTGACGGTGAACTGACGGCTGCGCAGGATCATCGGGAGCGACTTGGTATTATTCTCGACGGAGACTGCCAGCAGCGGAGGGTCGAATGAGACCTGGGTGAGCCAGTTCGCGGTAAACGCGTTGACCTCTCCCCCATCATTACACATCACAACATAGAGCCCATAGGTGAGCATACGCAGAGCTTGCTTCTTGAGTGCCAGATCCATGAACTGAGCCTTTCTGAATGTTAGAAATGGTTGTGTTATTGCCAGCTCCTGATGGAACGTCACCATACCTTCGCTTTCCATTGTAGCCTGATAGGGAAGTAGAAGCAACCAGGAAAGCAACCCCTTCTTGACGCCTCTGGCCGAGATAAGATAACGGTTGATCCAGCTTATTTTCCATAAAATTTACACTGTATTTACATTGATCTCATTTATTGCAGAGTATATACTGTATTCCAGCTAAAGCACTCAATTCCCAGAGATGAACATTTGCCGATTTGCTCCTTATCGAGAGGGAGGGCCTCTATGCTCAATGCAGATAACTTTAAGCCAAAACCTCTGGTATTGTTTGGAATTGCCCTCGCGTTGACTGTTCTCCTGCTGCTCACTTACTATGTGCTGACAATTGTCCCTGCCTCCAGTGCCGCAGTAACGCTGACGCCGAACAGCAAGCGCCTGACGAAAACCTATACTGTTGGTATCGTGACAGGAAACCCCGGGCCTGCTGAAATACAGGGGTATGTCTATACCGCTACGACCCCGGTACAATCAAAGACCGTACAGGCTACAGGCTTCCAGGATGCGACATTTGCACACGGTCAGGTGACGTTGACTCTAGAGCAAGGCCATCTGAGTAGTGATGCGAGAGTGACAAGCAGTAGTGGAGTTGACATTACTATTCACATTAATGGTGCCCCATTTCTCTCGATCTTGCCGGGGACATCACATACCTTTGATGCTACAGCAGTGAAGGCCGGAGCAGGCGGCAATATTCCTGCTGACGATCTCGATGGTCTCTATCAGCCCGTTGACGATAGTACGACCATTGTCTCCTTACAGAACACCGCACCTTTCAGTGGCGGTCAGGATGCATTTCACTTCGTGCAACAGGATGATATTGATCAGGTGACGAGCAACTTACGGGACCAACTGACAGGCGATGCACAAACGGGAGTACAAAATCAGGTCAAAGCAGGTCAACAAGCTCTGGCTACTCCAGACTGTTCAGACAATATCACCACAAATCATCATAGCAACGACCACGCAGAGAACGTAACTGCAACAGGGACTGTTACATGCAAAGGTATATACTTTTCTATGGATGATGTAACCAATATGGCGAAACTGGAGTTACAGCTAGATGGTAGCGCTTTATTCGGTCAGGGCTATGAGGTGGATGGGAATATACTGAGCTTCCCGCAACAGATCCCGGCGACGCAGGAGGACGCAGGAGCTTTTTCCGTGAAGGTTGATAGTATCTGGGTTTACCAGTTCTCTGATGTTCAACTCCGGCATCTCGCCCAGCTTATCGCCAGTCAAGCGCAGGGCGGCGCCACCGCTATCCTGCACCGCCAAAGGGGTGTAAGTCAGGTCCATATCACGACCAGTGGTATTGGTATGGCGCTCCCGAGTTCTGAGCAGGACATCAAGTTCACCGTAACGCCCGTGAGAGGATTGTGAAGATCAAGATGTATGCAAGCGAGCGAGATAAGGACAATAAAAGAAGGACTCAAAGATGAATGACTCTCCAGAACAGATACCGTTTGGTGTATCTCAACCCGATACCAGGCTTCTCGACTCTTCGCAGCAGCCTGGCCCGCAGCAGAAAGCTCGGAAGAGTCGGCGCACATGGTGGATCATCGCTGCTGTTGTGCTTCTTCTCGTTTTGATTGCAGGCGGCCTGGGCTTTTTTGTGGGCCTGCCGACAATACAGAAATCATCGCTGGAAAGGACTCTTCAGACCTATTGTCATGCATACAAGAGTTTAGATGACAAAGAGCTTGAGAGTACGTTCTCTGCTCGTTTCAAGGCGCTGCCCGTGAAAGAGAATAGGAGCGAAGGAGACTATCTCTATGAATATCTTCAGATCAAAGGGTTTGGAGCCTCCTTTGCCGGCTGTACCGTGAGCGATATCCAACAAAATGGCTCAACTGCTACCGCTACAATCACTCTTAGTCTACAAGGGGGAGCGACACAGCAAGGGTTTTCAGAGCCTACCCTATCATCTACCTCTACCCAGAATGTCAGCCTGATCCTGGAGAATGGGCTTTGGAATTGGAAGGTGAACGATGTCCAGGAAGGTTGACTCTCTGACGCCATAGGTTTCACAATGTGAGGTGCAGCCAGCGAAACGCATACATGTTAGGCGACCTGCAAAGTCGCGTGTGAAATAGTGAGCTCTGGAAGGGGGAGAACGAGATGTACGGGACTGTTGCCTATTGTCGTGCAAAGCCGGGGACGGAGAAACAGCTTATGGACCACATACGGGAGTTTGAAGCTGCCAATGTGCCCGGCACTGTCGCGGTTTACATTTATCGGATGGATGCGGCTGCCAACGAGTACTACCTTGCTGTGGTGTTCGAAAACAGGGAAGCGTATATGGCAAATGCGATGAGCCCTGAGCAGGATGCGCGTTACCAGCGGTTGCTTGCGCTACTGGAAGGGGCGCCAGAATGGCACGATGGTGAGATCATGTATGCTATGGCGCGTGTGAAACGGTAGGATATGACGCACAGGCGGGCGGGTTTCTCTGAGAAGAGCAGGGGAACCCGCTCTGGTTATTGAGCCAACTGGCCCGTTGCTGGCTCCGCTCAACAGAACCATGTTTCGGTAAGATGTGGCAGGATCTTGCGCGTGCCATAATGCTGCATTGCATGGGAAACCGAGAAATCCTGTCCCTGCAGAGCAAGCGCGAGCGCCTTCACCTGGAAAAATGTCTCGACCGGGTCGGCCTTGCTTTGTTCTGTCGTCTCAACCAGCGCGGCGATTTTCTCATGCAATTGATCCATGCGCGCATCGAGATGCCGCCAGCGATACGTGTAAGCAGCCGGGTCAAGCTCTCCCAACAGGTGCGGCGCCATCGTGTCCAGCAGCGCGGACCCGGGAGGGATCAGCAGGCGAATCGAAAGGTGTACCGGGTCTACGTACTCGATCAGGTGGCGCGCTTCGAAAAAATTCAGGAGTTCGATATAGCTCTCCAGGGTCTCCCAGGGGGAAAATGGCAGGAGCGACGGACGCAGCGCAATCCCCGCCTGCTCTGTCAGATCAAACGCCTCTATCACGTCAGTGGCAGTATGGCCCTTGTCGAGTTGCTCAAGCACCGTGTTATTAAGCGACTCCACCGCAGAGACGATGAAGGCGCATCCCAGGTCTTTCATCTCCGCGAGCAGGTGACGATGCTTGAGAATGTGCTCAATTTTGATGGTCGCGTCAAAGG
Organism: Ktedonosporobacter sp.; assembly: GCA_035293765.1. Classification (GTDB taxonomy): domain Bacteria; phylum Chloroflexota; class Ktedonobacteria; order Ktedonobacterales; family Ktedonobacteraceae; genus DASRHT01. The sequence goes on along the minus strand of DATGMF010000086.1, from coordinate 98,887 downwards.
TGACTTCAGGGAACTCGTGATGCATAGCGCGCGTGATGCGTAAGGCATGGGTGGGACCATTCCAGAAGTCGGGATCGCCGAAGGTAATGTGACGCGCTCCCAACGCTACCTGCGCCCGGATATCCGCCAGAACAATATGCGGCGGAACAGCGAAAAAGCGACCATGATAAATGGGGGTGATAGGGCAATGCTGGCAGGTGTGCTTACAACCGCGCGTAGCCTCTGTATAGCCTGCTAGCCGCAACTCACCATGCCATTCCAGGCGGGCATAACGTTGCAGTGGCGGGAGATGGCTGCGATCCGGGATGATGAACGGCGTTCTCTCCAGAGAAGGGCCGCTGCTGGCAGAGCGCGTGTAAACGCCAGGGATAGATAGAGGCAAACCTTCTTCAAGTGCATGGACAAGCTTGAGTAGAGGAACCTCGTATTCGCCGCCAATGGCCGAATCAATCGTATCGTGCAACAGGTGTTGTGCGTTGAGCAGGGCATAGAGTCCGTAAAAGCAGATGTGAGCGGATGGATTGATGCGACATATCCGATGGGCGAGCTGTTCTCCCAGGCGCAGAGCCGTATGCATCGGCACAGCGATGCCAACGAAGCGAGCGTCACTGATCACTTCGTCGGGTAACATCTCCACGGCTGTATCGATTAAAACAGGAGCGTAGCCCGCCTGCTCAAGCATAGCGGAAAGCGAGGCGAGGTGAAAAGGCTGGTGACCCAGTTCATAGCACGAAATGAGCAGGATAGCGCCACGAGCTCTCATTTCTTACGTGGCGCTCCTCCGCCCTTGCGACCAGCTCCTGCCCCGGCTCCCGCGGTTTCAGGGGTCCACCCCTCAGGCATTTTTGCGTCTTCCCCGAAGAAAAACTCTTCCATTTGCTCGCGTAGAATTTTGCGCGCTTCAGGATCGGCCATGTTCAGCCCGTAGTGATTAATGATGAGCGTGCTCTGGGTGGGCCACATATCCCACGCCCGCTGAGAGATCTGCTCATAGATGCGCTGCCCCAGCGCTCCGGGGAATGGAGGTTTCTCCAGCCCAGGCAGTTCGCGCCCCAGTTTCACGCAATAGACCAAGCGCGGACCTTTTTGAGCGGCGCTTCCCTGAGGTCCCGTAGAACTTGCCTGCTGATCGCCGAAGAAGAACTTTTCCATCTCCTGACGCAACAGCTTGCGCGCCTCGGGGTCAGCCATGTTCAGTTGGCGCTGGCTGATAATCTGGGTGCTCTGAGCGGGCCACAGATCGTAAGCCTGCCTGGAAACATGCTCGTAAATGCGTTGCCCCAGCTCTCCAGGAAAGGGAGGCTTCTCCAGACCAGGCAGCTCCTGCTTTAATTTGACACAATAAACCATTCGTGGCATGATAGAGACTCCTAATTTGAATCGTTCCGCGCTCCGTAGGGGCAGGGCTGGCCTCTGCCCAGCTACCGCAGTAGCTCCCCGATTCATCGTGGGAGCGTTAGAGCGCGGGATCGAAGTAATTTGAGATTGCTATAATCTTATTGAGATCCTACATGATGCAATCTTCCGTGTCAAATACACAATCGAAGGCGCGGTTGCCGCGCATCCTCTTTTTTGGCATGCCAGGAAACTTCTCCTTGCCAGTTCTGTCAGCGCTGCTGGAAGACGGCATTGAAGTCTGCGCCGTAGTTATTCCTGCCCCTGGAACTTCTTATAGCCATATACAGATCCTGGAGCCTCCTCATATTGCACATGCCACTTTGCCACTGATACGTACTTCGTTACAAGAGTCTATCATGGAACTGGCCTGGAGGCGGGGAATACCTCTCTACGAGGTTGCGTCGCTCTCAGATACCGAAACAGTTCGTATCCTGATTGATTATCAGCCCGATGTGCTCTGCGTTGCCTGCTTCTCTTTGCTAATTCCTCCTGTGATAAGAGACCTTCCTCGTCTGGGCTGTCTGAACGTGCATCCATCGCTTCTACCGGCCAATCGCGGCCCTGTCCCGCTCTTCTGGACATTTCGGGAGGGCCATCAAATGACCGGCGTAACCATTCACCTCGTCAGCGAAAAAATGGATGGCGGAGACATCCTCGCGCAAGAGGAGATAGCCGTACCCGATGGTATACGCTATAGGCAATTAGAGCAGCTCTGTGCTAAGCGCGGAGGAGCGTTACTGACTCGCACCGTTCGGGCGCTCTCGCAGGGAACTGTCAGGCGCATCCCGCAGGACGAATCCAGAAGCAGCTATCATTCCTTTCCCACCGACAACGACTTTATCGTCCATCCCGAAGAATGGGATGCACGCCATCTCTACAATTTCGTTCGTGGCATCAGCGAGTGGGGAGGGCCGGTAACGCTAATCGTAGATAGTCAGCCTTTAATGGTTCAGAACGACATTTCTTATAGTCAAGAGACTACAAAATCCAGGCACAACAAAAATAAGCAGATCGACAGTCCAAAAAGCGCAGATTCCGTGCTAGAGGTGAACTGCAAAGCGGGAATGGTGCGAGTAAAGAGCACACATTCTGGGTTCTTGGATTGACACTATATCGCCAGACAGAAAACAAGCGAAACGATAGGGATCGACTGTTGCCATGTTTTTAGAATATCGAGCGCATTTTTTGCTGCCTGACTAAAAGTGAAGTCTCCCGCAGCGGCAATAGCATTTTGAAAAAAACGTTGAAAAATAAGAAAGACGACGAGACAGATGAGAACAGAAGTGACAATCACATTATAAATGCGTCCCCAATGCTGACGGATATATTTTATTGCTCTGACGGCAGGTTTAAAAAGAAATGTTATGATCGGCTGTAACTTTTTACAGAGCCACCTGGCTAGCCGCAGCCCTTTATAAAGCCAGGTATCGAGTTTGTCCACCTACTGAACAATTGGCTGATACAAGTCCACAGCCAACAAGGCTAACTACAAAGACGAGGGTCGCGGCAAGGTTGAATGGCTGATTAGCGACCAGGAAAAGCAGCAGTAAGCCAACAAAAGAGATGAGACGAGCTAATTTTAGAGTCGGCTGTTTTGGCACATTAGATGAGTTCTGGGTCATATAAATCACCCCTGGCAAAGCTTTTGTGATCAAAAATCATGTAATACTGGGAGCAAACAAACATGAAACAGAAAAGCAATGATTGATTAGGCAACTCACCGGTTCAAAAATTTTCAGCACACTTGCTGCATGATAGGATAATTAGTGTGATTGTCCCAGAACAGACAACTTTTGTCAAGGGGAGCATACATCAGAAAATCACGGGCAGGCATTACGCCTGCCCTGCCTGATTGCTAGTTTTGCGGGGGATAGTTATACGGGTTAGGTGGTTGCTGGTATGGTGGCTGAGCATAGGGGTCGGGTGGTGGCTGATAGGGCGGTTGAGCGTACTGTGTTGGCTGTTGCCCCCCGTATTGTGGTTGAGCATAGGGATTAGGTGGCTGCTGGTAGGGTCCACCGTTTGGGTATGGTTGCTGATAAGGATTGGCAGGAGGCACGCCTCCCATAGCGCCAGCAGGAGAGATGCTAAAGCCGGGCTGAGGCCTGGCTTTAACGAAGAACGCCCCGATGAACAAGAGCAAGCCGAGGACGGCGATGCCAATGCCTGCAACCCAGTTACTCTGGTAGTACCCCTGCGGATGCTGACTGTAAGCTGGCGTCGTGTAAACCTGCTGCTGACCGCCATTATTCGAGGTGATCTGGACGATTCTGTACGCAGTACCTTGCAAGTGGGTGCCTATGGTAGAGGTTATATCGATATCGGTGGTGTCATCAGGTTGATAGACAAACGAGATGACATCGCCATTCACGAAGGTCTGAGTTCCATTGATCACCGGAGTAAAATCGTTCTCATTGATAATGTAAAGCGTGGAACTCCCTTCCATCTGGAAATACCCAGTATTGCTACTTGATGATGATAAAAAATGGGCAATGGTACTCTGCCCAACACTCTGATAAGTGACGGTGTGTGAGGTAAATCCCAGGATAAGCCCGCCAATGATCCCCAACGCTCCCAGGATAATCAATGTGCGAAATGCAGGTGGCCGACGCATAGTGATCCTTTCCATCGTTTAGCAGCATACGATTCCAAAACTATGATCCATTCAATTTTCCCATTCTGCCCCCGAACCTACTCGACGCAGATACCCCGCTATGGTATGATCGGTTTTACAAACGTCTCGTATTGTAAACGTCCACCAGGACACATATTACAGGAATATTTAAACAAGCACAAGAGTATGCTTGCTTTTCATGCTATCGATAGGGAGCTGGGCGAACAGTGTATCTCAAACGGTTGGAAATGCTCGGTTTTAAGAGTTTTGCTTCACGTACACTGCTGGAGTTTAGCCCGGGCATTACGGCTGTCGTTGGCCCAAATGGGGCTGGCAAGTCAAATGTAGCGGATGCAATGCGCTGGGTGCTGGGTGAGCAGAGCATGCGTCAACTGCGGGGAAAGAAAAGCGACGACATCATCTTTGTAGGGGGACACGGACGATCCCCATTGGGCATGGCAGAGGTCTCGCTGACACTCGACAATAGTACTGGTTGGGTGCCATCCGAATATAGCGAAATTACGGTGGCACGACGCAGCTATCGTTCAGGCGAAAATGAATACCTCATTAATAAGCAAAAAGTGCGGCTCAAAGACGTCCTACTCCTGCTGGCCCAGGCGCGCATCGGACATGATTCTTATACGGTGGTCGGGCAAGGGTTAATAGATGCGGCCTTGAGTCTACGCCCCGAAGAGCGGCGCGGGCTTTTCGAGGATGCAGCGGGCATTCGTCCTTATCAGGTGCAACGGGCCGATGCCGAGAATCGCCTGCGCCAGACCGAGCAGAATCTGGAACGTTTGCGCGATATCGTAGGCGAGATCGAGCCACGGTTGGCTCCCCTTGCCGAGCAGGCTCGTCGTGCCGTCGAGTATGGGCAACTCAACAGCGAACTGCAAGAGGTGCTAACAGCCTGGTACGCGCTGCAATGGCGCCGTCTGCGCACCAATAGCGAGCGAGCTGAACGAGCCGAGCGGGAACAGGAACAGAAGGTGCGCCAGGTAGAGCTGGCGCTGCGAGAGATCGAAGAACAGGGGAACATCCTGCGCACAAGGCGCCAGCAAACGCAGGAGCGGATACACGCAGCGCGCAAAGCATCCGCAGAGGCAAATGAGGTAGTGCAGAAGCTGGAACGCGATCTGGCAGTCAATGAGGAAAGGATCGTTGGCCTGGAGCGACAGCGCGGCGACCTTCAACAGGAAGAGCGACGCCTGCGAGAACGTTTGATCGCTTTACAGAAGCAGGCAATAGACCTTGAGGAGCAGTGCGATCTCGCCGACGAGGGGCTAGACACAGCTTCCGCCGCCCTGGCCGAGTTGGAGACGCGCGTCAATACAGCCCAAAAAGATTATGAAATGGATGAGCGCCGCTTCCGTAGTGCTCAGAATGATCTTGTACAGGTGCAGGCGCGCCTGGGCTCCAGCCAGACGGAACTGGGGCGGTTGCAAAAGCAACTGGGCGAGCGCAACCGCACCCTGGCAGCGAGACGCGATACTATCGCCCAATCTCAGCAAGCATTACGTACTCTGGAGACACGCCTCGTCGAAGAGAAAGCGCAACTAACAATAGCTCGCAACGAGGAGCAGCAGGTGGCACAGAGCAGGCAGGCGCTGGCCCGTACTATCACCGATGCTCAGCAAGAGATGGAGCGCCTTAAATCCACCCTCGCCGAATCGGAGCGGCAACGGCGCACCATTGCGGACCGCCTAACCATGCTCAAGAACTGGCGCCAGAGCATGAGCGGATATAGCGATGGCGTACGCACGCTTCTACGCGCTCCGGCTGGCAAATTCAGCGGGCTGATAGGACCGGTTCCTCAGTTGGGTGTGGTACCTGCTGGCATGGAGATCGCGCTGGAGGCGGCTCTCGGCTCCTATATGCAGGCTGTGGTCGTGCGCACGCTGGATGATGCCCGTCAGTGTCTGGAATATCTCAAGAATGCACGGACTGGTAAAGCAATGGTGGTATGGGTAGAACGGGAAGGCGAAGATGAGAGAACCGTAGAGATCAGCGCCATTCAGGGACAGGTTGAGGAAGACGTGCTACGCCGCTTCCTTGCGGAAAGACCATCCTTGCAGAGCCGCACTGCCGGCTTTGCCTGGCAGCAGATTCAATGCGAATCACGTTACAAAGCACTGTTTCGCAGGATATTGCATGGCATTGTCATTGTACGCGATCTGGAAGCAGCGCGAGAATTGCTTGCCTGGGCCATCCCGCTCAGCCTTTCCTCCGACAACGATCTTCCCTTTGTCATGGTCGTTACCCTTGACGGGGAGGTGCTCCATGTGGACGGCTGGCTGACCGGCGGAACAGGCAAGGACGGCCAACAACAGGGGCTGCTCGCATATGAACGCGAGCTACGCGAACTACCACAGCAACTGGAGCAGCATCAAACCCTGATCGACCAGTTGAATGGCATGTATAGCGCGGTGCAACGTGAGCAGGAGCGGCGACGTGCCGAACAAGCAGCACTCGATAAAGAGCTTCAGAAGATAACAGCGCGTCTCAACGAGCTAAACAAGGTGATCGGCACATCTCAACGTGAGCAGGAACGTCTGCAAACAGAGATACGGATGGCCGTCTCCATCGAGCAACAGCTGGCCTCAGAAGTCGCGGGCCTGGAGCAAGAGGTCCAGGCCGCACAGGAGCGCGTGCAAGCACACGAAAAAACGCAGCGAGAAATAACGGGCCTGGTCGAGGAATTGCAGCAGGAAATGGAAGAGCGGGCTCTCACCTATCGTCGCCAGCAAGACGAGCTAGGGAGGGCACGAACAGCTCTCGCCGTGAAGAGACAGGAGGCCAAATCCCTGCGCCAGCAACTGGCATCGCTGCATGTACAAATCCAGGACGTAAAGGGCCAGGTCGAGCAGCAGGTAGCGCGCCTGAAAGAAAATGAGCAGCGCAAACAATGGCTTCAGGAGACACTAACGCAGCACCAGACCGAACTGGCAGGGGGGCGAGAGCAGTCGCAAAACCTGGCCGGTGAAGTACGCCTCATCGAAGCTCAGCTTGGTGAAGTGGATCGGCAAATCATGACCCTGGAGCAGCAGCGCATACAAACACAGCAGACGCTGACCGAGTTGGAGGGGCTCTATCGCCGCTATCTTCTGGAGAGCCAGAAGGCGCGTGATGCCGTCGAAGCCCTGCTGGAACAGTTACGCGAAGAGATGGAGATAGAGGACCCCGCAGAGCTACCAGGCCATATCACCCGGCTGGAAGTCTCTGCCGAAGCGGGAGCGGTAAACGGGAATAGCCAGGTGGCATCAACTGACGAGGCGGGGGAACTCTCTGAGGAAGAAGAGGGAGAGTTGCGGCGTTATCGGCGGCGTGTTGACAACCTGCGCGGTCGGCTGAAAGCGATGGGTGGATGTGATAGCAACGCCCCCCAGCTATATGAGGAGACACGAACCCGTTACGAATTCCTCTCCACACAGATCGCCGACATGGAGCAGGCCGCGCTCCACCTGCGCACGATCATCGGGCAGCTTGATGCAACGATGGCTCGCCAGTTCGAAGTAACCTTCCAGGCTGTGAACGCTCGCTTCCGTGAACACTTCACCACGCTTTTCAACGGTGGCAATGCCCGACTGGAGTTAATCGCCGCAAAGAATGGAGATGACGATTCACCGGCTCCCTCAAGCATGCCTTCTGGGATAGAGGTCATTGTGCAGCCGCCGGGAAAAAAAGTTCAGGACCTTTCCTTGCTCTCGGGAGGGGAGCGCGCGCTCGTCTCGGCTGCTTTGCTCTTTTCCTTGCTGGAGATCAACCCGCCGCCGTTTTGCTTACTCGATGAAGTCGATGCGGCACTGGACGAATCGAATGTCACGCGGTTCTGCGACATCCTGAAGCGGCTGGCTCAGCGCACCCAGTTTATCGTCATCACCCATAACCGCGTGACGATGACGGCAGCTCAGGTCATTTATGGAGTTTCTATGCGGGATAGCGTCTCGCGCCTTCTCTCAATTCGCCTGGAGGAAGTAGTTGCAGGAGACCGTTGAAGGCTGCCAGAGGAAAAAATACACTTGACAAGCGGGGACGAACATATTAATATTTTCAGCGGAGAAAACCCAAATGTAGTACCCAATATTTTCTATGTTGGAGGAGAAAAACACAATGTCCAGGGATGAACAGGAAGATAAAACAATCTACAAAGTTGTCCTGAATCATGAGGAACAATACTCCATCTGGCCCGCCGACCGCGAGAACCCACTTGGCTGGAGAGACGCAGGGAAAAGCGGACCCAAAGACGAGTGCCTGGCCTATATCAAAGAGGTATGGACGGACATGCGACCTCTCAGCTTGCGCAAACAAATGGAGGAAGCAGCTCGCAAAGAGCAAACAAACTCTGGCAATTAGCTGTTTATGAGGAGATGCCATGCGTCATTATTGTAAGGCTTACAAACTGGGGGACCTGCGTCAGTTTAGCGAGTGGAGCGAAAAGCGGGAGGAAAACGAGGAAGAGCTCTCTGACGACAGTATCTGTTATGTGTGGGACGACTTCGTCGTCGTAAGAAGCCCTGTGCAGGAGAAAGGTGTCATCTTCGATACGGTGACCCCGGAGTGGAAAGAATTTTGTACCACCACCCTGCACTTCGAGATTCCCGAAGATCTGCGTTACGCCTATCAACAATCTTCTGAAACATCAGAAAAAAACGCTTGACAAACTCGAAACGCCGTAGTAATATGAGTGGCGTTGGAAGACCCGCCTGTATGTGCAGGTGAACCGGTGACTATAGCGAAGAGGAGACACCCGTTCCCATCCCGAACACGGCAGTTAAGCTCTTCAGCTCCGACGATACTGTGGGGGTAGCCCCATGGGAAAATTGGACGTCGCCGTTTCACCCGCCCATATAGGCGGGCTTTTTTCATCTCAACCTCCGTCTTTCAGAGGCATCCTTCTCTTGTGAGAGCGAACCAATGCCCCTCCTCCTTCTTATATGATCCTCCGTTCACTCCTCAGCATGCGCGACTTTTTGTACAACCAGAGGTGGTCAAGAGCCAGGTTATGCGACAAATGACAGACCCTCTTAGAGCTCCGCCAGCGCCCGCACTAGCGTATCAATCTCTTCCTCAGTGTTATAGAACCCGGTCGAAACGCGCAACGTTCCGGCAGATAGAATGCTACGAATATAAATAGCATGCTTCTCCCTCAACTGCTGCACCACCTCCTGAGCGTCATGCCCCTCCAATTTAAACGTGACGATGCCGCTGGCTCCTGGACGGGGGGTGAGTACAGTGACAGTCGGAAGCTGCTTGAGCGCCTCACAGGCATAAGCGTTCAGGTGCGAAATACGCTGAAACTGCCACTGATGACCGACGAACTCCTCCAACCAGTTCAAGACAGCTGCCTGTCCCGTGATGGCAGCTGTCTGACGCCCTCCCAGTTCAAAGCGTTGCGCATCCTCTTTGAGAGCCCATTCTACTCCCTCTTCGTGCTTGATCGAGAAGTAGCCCACATAGGTTGAGATGACGTGATGTTGGGCATCCTGGCGCGCGTACAGGGCCCCTGTGCCGTCGGGACCACAAAGCCACTTTTGCATAGGAATGGCATAGAAGTCAACATCGAGGGCTTTTACATCAATGGGGACCGATCCTGCCGACTGCGCGCCATCCACCAGGACGGGGATGCCTCTTTCGCGCCCCATACGCCCAACCGCCTGAATATCAAGCACAGCCCCGGTGGTCCACGTCACATGCGAAAGAACGATCAGGCGCGTGCGCGGCGTAACCAGTTCGCTGATCGCGTCAAGCGCCGGACGGTCTGCCTGCGCACCCAGGTCTGCCACGCGAATGGTCACGCCATAGCGGTCGCGGATCTGGTACAGCGGAGCAAGCGCGCTAATATGCTCATGGTTGGTGGTAATGACCTCGTCGCCTGCGTGCCAGGGGATGCCAAAGCTGATAATATTTATCCCCTCGCCAGTATTATCGGTCAGAGCAATCTCTTGAACATCGGCATTGAGCAGGCGAGCTACACTAGCGCGAGCAGCGTTATAAGTATCCGAGATACGCTGAAACGCATCAGCGCCCAGGCGTCCATTCTGCCATTCATGCTGCACGCACTCCTGCATCGCTTGAATAACACACGCAGGCAGAGGGCCAAATGTGCCCGTATTAAGATAAATGTGCGAGGTGGTAACAGGCATTTGCTCGCGGATACGTTGTACATGTGAGAGGTCGGACACGCGGTAACTCCTTTTACCTCAGAAAGATGAAAAGCCTCAGGTTAATCCTATTCTATAGTTAGGTCTCATTTTTACTCACATGGCAAGCTCATCAATTATATACCAGGGAAAGACAACCCCGAGAGGAAAAAAGGTGAGAGAAGCAGCGTGGCTATGTGTTGTAATATGATGGCAGGGAAACAAAAGACGAAAGGCCGAGAATGACTCATGCGTATACGCAACTACCGGCAGAAAGACCTGCCAACGCTGCTGCATCTGCAAGAACTGGCGGCTCAGCACGACGGCACTGAGAACTGCAACGAGAGCGATTTTGTTGCCTGGCTGGAGGACACCGAGCGGGCAGCCAATACCTTTGTGATTACCGATGATGATGATGAACTGAATGCGTGGGGACCGGCAGGGACATTGGACGGGATAGACGGTGAGGTCGTGGGGTATACTTCTGTACACCTATACCAGGATCAGCAAGGCTATCACATACGTTGTCAGGGCACCGTCCATCCGCAATTCCGTCGCCAGCACGCAGGACGAGTGCTGCTGGTTGGAGCTCTCAACCGCGCACGTATGCTCGCGGAAGAGTTTGAGTTCGAAGCAGAGCAGGAAGGCATTCCCGTCTACTTCGAAGCCTGCTTGCCCGCCAGCGATCCAGGATCAGAAGGATTAGCGGCGCGCTGCGAGATGCGAGTGGCGGAAGAGCCTGCACCGATTGGCATGCGGTTGTACCGGCGCGAATTATAGCGAGTGTGAATCACACCTTCCGAAACTCCGTTTTCACGGTATAGGTGCTATCAGGAAGCTGCTCAACCGCGTAATCGTCGAAAAGAACGGGATCGCTCTGGCGTAGGCACAGAAATACGCGCACCGCCAGTTCTCGGATCTCGATCTCAGCATGGGCATCGGCCCTCATCTCGATAAAGTGTCGCCAGGAGCGGGCGTTGCCTGTGACCACGATGGGCGCTTCGGTTTCATTGGGGAGAACAGAGCGGGCGCATTGCTGCACTTTTTTGCGCAAATCGGTACGCGCCTCTGCACTCAAGATACCAACTCCAGCCTGCTGCATCTCTAGCAGGCGATTGGCAAGCGCGCCGTATTCCTGGGCAGCACGGTCGATGCGTTGCAAGAATTGGGTGTGCAATTGCTCATCGGCGCGATACTCCGGTCGTTCCACGAAGCGCAGCATCCGACCCGAAACGAAGCGCTGGCTCAACTGGGAATAGCTAAAACCGGCGCGATGGCGGATCAGCTCATGGGTCAGGCTGCGCGAAACGCCATAGAGGAGCATGCTAAAGGTAGCATGCTCAAATACGGAACCATGACCGGATGACTTGAGATTATCGAAATAGCGTTTTGATTGCGCATTCATCGTGCGTTTAGGGCCAAAGCTCATATAGCAGAGCTGCCCGGCCACTTTGCACAATTGAGCCCCATCGGGCAGCAGCGTCGGGTCATCCAGGTAAGCGGTGAAATGGAGCGCCGGATCAAATCCGTCAAGGAATCCTGCCAGTCCCTCCAGGTTTGTCCTGGGGGATGCCAGGACAACCGTTCCTGGAGTGAGCAAGTAGGGTGTCCCTCCAGGCGAGCAATGGACAGGAGAATGAATTGCGGCCAAGCTGGAGCTTTTAGTACCATGCAATTCACAGAAGAGAGTCTGGGAGTCAATTGTAGACAAGTGTGTCTCCTTCCTACTAGACCTATGGCAACCAGTGGTCTCTAGTCTAGCAGGTCAGAGGACTTTTGGCTACTTCTCTTACTGGCTCACAGGCTGCTGTGATGGTGCCAAGAGAGCGTCCAGGGTGGCGCGTCTGATGCGGTAGGCTTGACGCGCACCTCGATGGGGCAGCGTGATTGCCTCCAGCACGCCATTTTTGATCCAGCGCCGAACGGTGGTGTCATCCACCCGCAATTGTTTTGCTACTTCGCGGACAGTCAGTAGATCCGCTTCATCGTATACCACAGGGTCCTCTTTCTGGTCTTCTACTACTGGAACTGAGACCTGGTTGATCGTATGCAGTCCTTTTCGATACTGGTACAAGTATACTTTGGGCTAGCATACATATTATCTATTTGACTATAACGACGAACATCCCCTTTTTTAGTAACAGAGTTTACAGACATCCGTTGCACTGTAACTGTGGGTAAAGCCTGCTTGCTTTGAAAATGCTCCTCCCGTGAAAAGAGTGCAAGCCTGTCTACCCATACTGATATTACCCACCGATCATAGACATACTGCGATTTGCTCGCTTGAAGCGTTTGTCCCCAATATAGTGTTTGAGTTCCTTATGCCAGACAGCCTGCCGAATCGTCTTGACCAGCTCCTCGTCGTCAGCACCGGCGCGGAGAACAGCCCGCAGATCGGTCTCCTCGGTGGCGAAGAGGCAGGTGCGCAGTTGTCCATCTGCCGTGAGACGAATGCGATCACAGGTGCCGCAGAACGGCTCACTCACAGGATTAATGAACCCAACTTCACCAATACCATCACTAAATGTATAGCGACGAGCCGTCTCGGAAGGATCTCCCGTGGTGATTGGGACCAGTGGCCCATATTCAGACTCGATGATCGCCTGGATCTCTCCGCCTGTCAGGATGTCTTCCTTACGCCAGACCTGGTCGGCGTCAAGCGGCATAAATTCGATCCAGCGCATCACAAAAGCCTTGCGCCGCGCCAGGCGAGCAAAATCAAGCACCTCCTCTTCGCTAAAGCCTCGTATGGCTACAGCGTTAATCTTAATAGGATGAATTGAAGGATATTTCTCTACTTCTTCCAGACCCTCCAGTACCCGGTCGAGCTGATCGCGTCGTGTGAGTTGGGCGAATTTTTCACGGATCAGCGAGTCGAGACTGACGTTAACGCGTGTCAGCCCCGCTTCGGCCAGTGCCCTGGCCTGCTGTTTCAAGAGGATACCGTTCGTCGTCAGGCTCAGACTACGCAACCCCTCAATCTGGCGGAGTTGCTGTATAAGATCCGGTACATCGCGGCGGACGAGCGGCTCTCCACCGGTCAAGCGAATTTGCTCAATACCAATACTTACTGCCACACGCGAAACTCGGGCAATCTCCTCATAAGAGAGGATTTCAGCCTTCTTGAGCCAGGGCAGACCCTCGGCAGGCATACAGTAGGTACAGCGGAAATTGCACTTATCCGTGATAGAGATACGCATGCTCTTGATGCGCCTTCCATAACTATCTACGAGCGGCTCCATAGTTGCTTCCTCTCTATCTATCAGAACAATGTCATCGGCTATGCTCACTTACTATAACACATTTTGTCGGCAATTGCCCTTGTTTTATGCGGTAATCCGGGGCCGACATGACATTGATCCTACACGAAATTACAAGTGTATTATACATTAACTTGTGTATGATGTGAACATGTCAGATAAAAAGCAACGACAAGTTGTCACCTTGCTTGCTAGCAACAAAAAAAGGTCTACGAGCGACAAATGTCTTTCGTAGATCCCGTATAAGAAAATCATATTTCAGGATTGTAGTCCTTTGAATGCCTTCACTTTCACCATGTACATACCTCCTTTATGAGATGAGACGCACTGCAACGCACTTTTTGAGGAGAAATCTGTACCAAAGCGAAGACCTCCCGTTTTGTGACGAAAATACAAAACGAGAGGTCTTCTATAAGATCGGAGAAAGTGATCCCTGATGGAAACGCTATCTAAGATCAGGCATCATAATAGAGCGCGAACTCTATGGGGACGGGGCGCAGCCGAACTTCATCTGCTTGCGCTCGCTTGAGTTCGATATATTTCTCCAGCAGGTCCGTGGTGAAGACATTGCCCTCCAGAAGGAATGTATGGTCATTCTCCAGCGCCTTGAGCGCTTCGGTCAAAGAAGCAGGAACGGAGCAGATCTCGCGCAGTTCTTCCGCCGACATACTGTAAAGATCTTTGTCAACCGGACCATAGCCATAATCGCCCGGGTCGATCTCGCGGCGGATACCATCCAGACCGGCCATCAGCAGCGCGGAGAAGAGCAGGTAAGGGTTGGAGGTGGCATCAGGTGGGCGGAATTCAATGCGCTTGGCCTTTGGATTGTCGGTCAATGGGATACGAACAGCGGCGCTGCGGTTGCCTTTTGAGAAGACCAGGTTCACAGGAGCCTCAAAGCCGGGGACCAGGCGCTTATAACTGTTAGTCGTTGAGGCTGCGATAGCCAGCACTGCCGGAGCGTGCATTAAAATGCCGCCGATATAGTAGCGCGCCATTTGTGAGAGTCCCGCGTACCCGTCGGCGTCGTAGAAGAGTGGTTTCTCGTTCTGCCAGAGGCTCTGATGCGTATGCATGCCGGACCCATTATCGCCATAGACCGGTTTGGGCATAAATGTGACGGTTTTGCCATACTTGCGAGCGGTATTCTTCACCACATATTTGTACAGCAGCATATTATCCGCCGTTTTCACCAGGGTGTTAAAGCGAATATCGATCTCCGCCTGTCCGGCGGCTCCGACCTCGTGATGCTGCGCTTCGACGGCGATGCCCAGTTCTTCCAGCTTGAGCACCATCTCTGTACGAAGATCTTGCAGCGTATCATTGGGGGCAACGGGAAAGTACCCTTCTTTCACGCGCATCAGATGACCCATGTTGCGTGTGCCGTCGCGGCCACTGCCCCAGTGCGCCTCGTCCGAATCGATCTCGGCAAATTGCCGGTTGTCGGTAGAGGCGTAGCGGACGTGATCGAAGATGTAGAATTCGGCTTCGGGACCAAAGTAGCTAGTGTCGGCGATGCCGGTACTGCGCAGATACGCCTCGGCCTTTTGTGCAATGTAACGCGGATCGCGGCTATATGGCTGTTTCTGACCGGCGGGGCCAGGATGAGCAATATTGCAGATCAAGCTCAGCGTGGGAACAGCAGTGAAGGGGTCCATAAAGGCAGTCTCGGGATCAGGAATGACCAGCATATCGCTTTCATTAATGGCCTGGAAACCGCGAATGCTGGACCCATCAAACGGAAACCCTTCGACGAATGACTCTTCCTGCAGCTCATGCAAAGGGACGCTAAAGTGCTGCCAGGAGCCTGGCAGGTCTGTGAACTTGAAATCTACCATCTTCGCTCCACGCTCTCGGGCGAGTCGTAGGACTGCTTCAGGGGTCATGTGTTGTCTTCTCCTCTTACGTTATCCAGCAGCATTGCGGGACAGCTCGGCTTACCTTACTCACGTCTTTTGGTTATTGTGCATAATTGAAAACGTCTGTTGCTCAGCATAGACTGAAACCTGTACGTCTATAGTAATCATATGACCTTCCACAACGCGACGCTACAGACAGTTTACCAGAAACTTATGCCTCTGTTTTTGTGCAAATTGTACAAACTATTTTGCCTTTGCCCCTCCGCGCACTATGGTTGACTCTCTCGCCCAGGTAGCCTATACTTTGACCATTCCGAGAAATCCGACCCGGAGGCTTGAGAAGCCATGATGCGGCAAAGCAGAAAGAGTGGTCATTATGAGTCTTATTGTAGAACATGTCAATAAATCATTTGCACAATTTCATGTTATCAAAGATCTATCAATGAAGATACAGGAGGGGACGATTTTTGGCTTTCTGGGGGCCAATGGCGCAGGCAAAACGACGACGATGCGACGGATGAACTAGCAGAGAGTTGGGGAGAGGCTTCCACACCTCTCCTCTAACTACACCGTAATTCCTCATATCAGCAACGTGCTTAAACTTACGAACCAAGCGATCCTCGGATGATCAGGGAAAGAATGACCAGAAACCAGCCGGAGAAGCCCAGGATAATGCCTGCGATAGCCTGTCCATACCCCGCTCTGTTTGGGAGCTGCTTTGCCGTTTTCAGACCCGTAAAACCGTAAATGATAGCGAATGTTCCTGTGATGAGTCCTGCAAAGCCAACCAGGGTAAAGAGTGTGAGCAAGCTCAAGATAAGTGAAATGATGCCATTAATCATGGCGCTTCTCGCTCGCACGTTACGCTGGAGCGGAAGATACTGAGGCGGATACGGGCTTTGTTGGGGGTAATAGGGATTTGCGGCAGGCTGCTGTGTTGGGTAAGGGTATTGATATGGGGGCGGATAGACGCCAGGCTGAGTGTATGGGGGAGGGTAAGAACCTTGCTGGGAATAAGGATCTGCTCCCGAGGGTTGCTGTGATGAATAAGGGTCCGGTTGGGAATACATAATAGAACTCCTTTTGCTAAAACGTAAGCAACGATAGCAGGCCACGGTGAGCGGCGGGAATCCACCTGATGATGAAGAAGCTGATATCTATTCCTCTTAACTGTTCAGTATTTTATACAAGGGATACGGCTCTGTCAAGCAGTTGGAGTGGTAATTTGCCCGGGGGAAGTGGAAACGGGCTGAAGAAAGACCGGCTGTATGGCTATCTCTTTACAGCCGGCCCAAACGAACTCATCAGTCAACAGCCCTCCTTTATGCCTGCGCTACACCCGTGACCGATACTTGTTTTCGCGCCGTAACATTGCCCTGACTGCAAGGAATTTTTCCTCGGCAGTGGATCAGGAAAGCGGGGATGCGCTCAGCGTATTTCGGCAGATAGATCTCGCACCTCTGGATATCTATGAACAGGCGAGCCATCTCTTGCAACAGCATCGGGCGCGTCTTTTCAAACAGGTCGATAATCCCTTCCGAGGTCCACCCCTCAGCGCCCCATTTCTGGTGTCCAAGCACGATTTCGTTGATATCTACAGTGTGTTCGGGATACCTGCTAGCAAGCGCCAGCAAACAAACCTGAAGCGTATCATGCAATTGCATAGTGTTTCCTCCGTTTCCCTGCTAAATACATCCACAACGCCATCACGCATCAACGACCAAAAACTGAAGCTCCACCAACCCGGAGTGTTCCTCAGGTATCCTCCTCTCATGGAGAGGATCCCTTGTTTTTACTATACTCATTTCTACGCACAAAGAGGTTACATTCATTACCCAGTGTATCACATTTTGCTCACAGAGTCTTGCCTCTGTTTTACCAGCATCGATTATCAGGCGAACCAGCTACAATCATATTGTATCTACCTTACGCACAGTTGCTTATGGCTCTACCCAACTCCACCATGTGATTGGGGATGAGGGACGTTTAAGAGGTACCCTACCATCTTTAACTGATAACTTGCCACTGATGGACGATATGGGGAAAACCATCGTGGCAATCGACAAGATATCGTGACGCGGCGTTGTTCGCGTCGGATTTTCCTGCGATGATATGGTATCCTCTTGAGAGATGTTTACGGCCAGGGAGAGTCTTACCTGGTCCGAGAATATAGATGATTTCTCCAGTGCGTGTCTGTTCACGCTCTTTGAGTGTGATAATGCTCCCCAGATGGTACTCACCTGTCTGAAGCGGTCCAAAAAGCATCTCAAGTTGTTGTTCATCATGGATATTCAGTGCATAGGGCTCATAAGTGCGCTGGCTATTTCTGAGGTATTCAGCGATAGCAATGCGCTCATCCGTCTCCATTGTCATGATCCAGAGGCTTAAAAACGGTTGTGGCCGTATTACATCAACAGGACTCCAGATCAACGCTTTGGGCGCAGGTTGAGCACCCAGGGTCTCACGAGCAGCATACTCGAACAGTTTGCTCTGAACGAGACGCAAAATGGAATCACTATCTTGCCGACTGAGATTCGCGAGATCAGCTATTTCGATCTTATTTACGGCCACAGCAGCCCGCATACCTGAGTGCTGCCAATCAATAGGATCAAGGGTGATAGACAGTTCCTGGCAGATAGCCATTATCTGTTGTGCTTTTTTACATGCTTCTTCTGGCTCCTGAGCGCTGTTTCTACGTATATATGTCATGGTCAGTAATTCCTTTCAAGACCGATGCGAAGCACTGCCCATTGCTCTGTTTAAAGTACTTCTCAAACAGGGTCGAGAGGGAAGGCCGCCTTTTTCTCTGAACAATCATCCGTTACCAGGGCCAGAGCGCCAGATCTTGCAAGCGCCTGACAACTTGCTCATAGCGATTGGTGGCATCAGCATGGGGTACGCTCTTATCTGGAGACTGTTCGGTCAAACCCTTCAAAAGCCGTTGCTGTTCTGTTTTCCATCTCTCTTCAGAGTATCCCTGTAGTACTACATCCAGGAGCGTCATGACGAGGGCATAATCTGCAGAAGAAAGCCTGTCGTACCTCATTGCCTCTTGTACACAGGTGGAATAGACGCTGGCATCGCAAATCCTACGTTGGGAAGCGTGTTCGCTGCTCTCAGAAAGCTGCATAGCAGTATCCCTTGCTTGTACGTGCTATAGTAACTTCTTACTCAAAGGCGAGTATAGCGTGATGCGAGGAGATGATGATGCAATACAATGCTGGAGGGTGCCGATGATAGCTCTACTTCGTCCCAATTACCGACTTCACAACACCTATCAGCTTCATTGACCATATGTCCTCCTAATAGTATAGCACAAACAGAAGATGGTTGGCGCTCTCCATAGTAATGAAGAAGCAAACATGCCCGCAGAGACGAAATAGCGCTGGATAGGGGTGCGCTTCTTTCCTGACCGGTGTATGGATGCAAATCATTACCCGATGATGAGCAAAAAAGGCTCCGAGTTACCTCAAGAGCCTGTGGAAGGTTGAACGCAAAGTTAGCTCTGTTCTATCAGAACAGCAAACAGATAGATTATGCCGTTCGGTTCCTTAAAAACCAGTATGCGAGCCCAATGACGAGCAATGCGATGCCGGGGAACCAGAGCGAAAGGACAAAAGGGGCCAGCCGGGGACCCAGTTTCCACACTGGATATTGGATGATCCCCACCAATAAAACAAACAATCCCGGAGTTAATGCGCCAGCCCCGACGTATCCCTTGCGGGCCATCAAAGCGATCCCTAAGAGTGCCAGGCTGATTGCCATAATCAGCAGCGAGTTATCAAACGGAACGATCTTTCTGAAGCCAAGAAAGAAAGCGGCCCCGACGCAAGTAAAGAATACTCCTGAGATGATCAGGTGCCTGGGACTGACCAGCGCGGCAATCAGTAGGCCGAACCCAAATAAAAAGAGGCCGATTGGATAAGCTCGGGAATCGAGCCGTAAGAACAGGGCGCCGAGAAGACAGATAACTCCCAGGGCAAGCAAAATATACGATTGGAGCGCGTTACGGCTGCGCGCGCCCTGGTTACGCGCATTGCGATTGTATGGAGTGGACAATCGCGGGATGGTTGTTGACATAAATTCCTCCCTATAAGACGGAATAAATGAGTAAGAGTGACGCGGGAACAAGAATATAGCTGCGAAAACATCGCTTGTTGAACCGAGACCTGCTGGAGAGAGTTTTCTCTGCATTTCACGGCAGAGAGGATACACAAAGATACAAGAATAAAAACTTCTATCCAGCCTGTACTACGTAACGGGTCATAAGTCGCAAAGTAACGACTCCCCCTATTTTCCTGTTTTTGGCACAATCTAGCTGCATCTGCCCGTTGCCGGTCGCCCCGCCCCTACTAGTTTTGGCTCCAGCGAAATCCAGATCTTGACCGGGTCCTCAACGTTGGCTCCAAATGTAAAGGGAGAGCCAGATGCAAAATGCTCTGGCTCTCCCTGGTGTGCTATGGCTAAGATGATATTGCCTGGAAGGCGTCTGAAAACTCCTATGCTCGTACGGTGATCGGTTTTGGTTTCACCTGCTCTGCTTTAGGAATGCTCAGCCTCAAAATCCCGTGCTCATAATGAGCTTCGATTTTATCCGGCTCGATGGTTGTTGGCAACGTGAAAGCGCGGGTCATCTTGCCTTCAAATCGCTCACGGCGGACGTAACTGCTCTTCTCGTCCTTCTCCGCTGCTTTTCTGGCGACGTGGATCGTGATAGTATCATCCATCGCTGTGATGTGCAGGTCTTCGAGTTTGAAGCCTGGCAGCGCAGCCTCAAGTACATACTGCTGCCGGTCTTCTGTCTCATAGAGATCTACCAGGAAGGTGCGCCCTGTAATCGCTTCAAAACGGGTGGGACCGACAAAGCCGTCTTCGATCAGTCGGTTCATTGCTTCACGCAGCGGCACTAATGCATCAAACGGATCTCTTGGGATGAGTGACATATGCTTGCTCCTTTTTATACCGAGCGCCGATGCGAGCCCATCTAGCCTGTGCTCAGGCGCTCCTTGCAAACTGCTTTTTCTTCATATTATCTTTTCATCTGTGGAACCCCTATTGTTCCCTCGCATAGGATAAAACAGCCATGTTACACACGACTCTCTTTGATTGTTAGTGCCACCATAGATACAAACTTCAACTTGTGGCGCTCGTATAGCGGCGTAAACCCGCATTCCACACCAATTGTACCACTATTGCACTTGAAAGTTGATGATGAGAGTTGCGCGAATATTTGCGAACCAGAGCTAGCGAAGGCGGTGGGGTTAAGCGTCCAGCCAGAAACCCGGGGAGGCTGTTGAGAGAAGGCGCGAAGAGCTTACCAGCGCAAATTGGGTAGCTATAGAAGCTACAATAGCTTTTGGGAATTTACACCCGTGAGCTTCAAAACGACGCATGAAGAAGTTTTTCTTGACATTCCTGGACGCGCGAGTTTAAAATTTGAACTGGGAAGTCTATTTTGTAATATGACTCGGATGATGTAGAAACTAGATTGATCGCGTCCGCCCGATTGATCGCGATAAGTAGCAGTTTTGCGCAGGGGAGGAGTAGATGTCAGCAGATATGCGCCAGCGCCCGCTCAGAGAGAAGCTACGTGGGGTTCGGACAGAACTCATCCTGGACGTGGCTGAAGAAGTGCTGGTCGAAAAAGGCTACCATGACACAGCTATGGATGAAATCGCGGCCCGTGCTGGTATCGCCAAAGGCACGCTCTACCAGCACTTTCCCCACAAAGAAGACCTGGGGCTTGCCCTCTTTGAGCGGGGGCTGATGCTCTTTGAACAGATTGTGCAGCAGGCTGCGACCTCTTCCGGGTTGACGGCGCGCGCCAGGCTGGAAAGCATTCTGCTTGCCGTCTATCAGGAGCATCAGGGGCTGCGCTCTCAGTTGCTGCACCTGCTCTATCACGATACAGATATTCGCAAGAGTTTGCTAGAGAAAAAGGGGCGGTTATGCGAGCGTGTGGAACGATGCGCTGCTCAGGTCGGGAAGATCATGGAAGCGGGTCAGGCTGCCGGAGAGTTTGATGCGGCCATCTCCGTCGAGTTGATGTTGACCATTTTTATGCATGCGCTCTGGTTCAGCCGCAGCGAGCAATTGCATCTTCAGGAGCAGTTATCGCCCGCAGAACTCAGCCGTCAGGTAGGACGCATCTTCTTTGAAGGATTTGCTATCAGGTAGGGGCTAGCCTGGGCAGAGATAAGCCTGGGTGGGGGCTAGCCCTGCCCCTACAGGGATGTCAAGAAAGGTTTAATGCATGGAACAGCAGCAATCGCAGTCTCAGTCAACCTCGTTTATGCAACTTTTGCCTCGTTCGCCCGAAGATATTCCGCGAGTTTTTTCCTGGTTTGAGCAGATGCGTACGCATCATCCAGTGTTTCATGGTGAGCCGCAGCCGGTATGGCATGTCTTTCGCTATGATGATGTGAAAGAAGCTCTCACCGACTACAGCCGATTTTCCTCGCAACCCTTGCCCGGATTTAGTATTCCTGCCACGGAAGACACATTGGTCTCGAAAGATCCGCCTGATCATCGTAAGCTGCGTAACCTGGTCAATCTGGCGTTTACGCCACGGGCCGTAGCTCATCTTTCAGGCCGCATCGAGAAGATTACGCAAGACCTGTTGAATCAGGTACGATCACAGGGAAAAATGGACGTTGTTTCAGACATCGCTTTTCCATTGCCGGCGAAAGTGATTGCGGAGATGCTGGGGGTGCCGGATGAGGATTGGGACATTTTTCAGCGCTGGGCGCGGGTCAGTGGCGGCGATACCAGGGAAACGAGTCATGACATGGGAGAACTTCCGCGAGACATGTTTGAGGACATGAGCGAGTACTTCGCCAGATTGCTGGCGGAACGTCGCCGCTCCCCCCGCGAAGATCTGATCAGCGCCTTGAGCGTAGCTGAGATCGATGGCGAACGCTTGAGCGAATACGAACTGGTGCGTTTCTGCGTTTTGCTGCTGGCGGCGGGTCAGGAGACTACGAAGAATCTGATCGCCAATGCCATTCTCTGCTTTACCGATCACCCTGACACCCTGGAGCGCCTGCGCCGTGAGCCCGCGCTGATGCCTGATGCGATAGAAGAGGTGCTGCGTTATCTGCCGCCGGTCTGGTTCATCGTCCGGCGCACTATGACCGAAGTTGAACTGGGAGGGCAGCTCATTCCGGCCAATCAAGCTATCCTGACATGGCTGGCTTCCGCTGCCCGTGATCCCGCCCAGTTCGCTAACCCGGATCAGTTCATTATCGACCGCGAGCCCAATCGCCACATCACCTTCGGTCATGGCATCCACTTCTGTATTGGAGCGCCATTAGCCAGGCTTGAAGCGAAGATCGCCTTGCCTATGATGGTAGAGCAGTTGAAAGATCTGCGGCGCGTAGAAGGCGTTCCAATTGGGATCAGTACCGGGATCGTCTTCGTGATTGAGAATTTACCGGTTACTTTTCAACCGTTCTAAGGAACCTCGCAGCAGGAGCTCTCACAGAGAAAGCTTCTGCTGCATCCAATCGGCCTGCTGTGGGCGGTGCTTATAAGGAATGTTATTGCAGACATGATTGCCATCCTCAAACATCCATAACTCTGCTTTAGCGCCAGCCTCCTGCACCATGCGCATCCCCTGTTCCGCCGGGACCAGTCTATCGTGGCGACCCGCAATTACGAGCAAGGGATGTTGCACTTGCGCCGCCACCCCTGTCAGATCGAATCGACGCAATGCCTGAAGCGCATCCTCTTCGCTTGAGGCTTTCAGGCGGTGAATGAATGTTTCCTGGGTGAGCATCGGTCGCTGCCGGAAGTTCTCAAACGCGCTATAGGGTCCTCCATTGGCAATAGTGGCCGCTACTCTAGGCTCAAACGCTGCTGCTCGCACGACATAATATCCACCCAGGCTCACGCCCATTAATCCGACGCGCCGGGCATCGACATCAGGCCGACTTTCCAGGTAATCGATAGCATGCTTGATCGGCACCTCGTAATCGTAGCGCATCGGATACGCAAACTCCATTTCCCCCTGTCCTGGGCCATCGATAGCCAGCACCGCCAAGCCTCGTCTGAGGAAGTCGTCGCCGTAATTGTGCAGCTCTTCCTTCACCGAATCCAGTCCCGGCACGAGGATGACCACAGGGGCTCTGGGGGTATGCCAGGGTTTGCGCAAGATGCCATACATGGTGCCTCCATTTTCATAGGGGATGGCGACGTGTTCTCCTGGAAAATCGAAATAGAGAAGGGCTTTTTGATAGGCGCTGACTGCATGGTCATGCGCGACGCGTAGCTCCTGTGGCTTGCGCACAAATAAATACTTCCCGAAGTGGTAAGCAATGGCGGCATGAAAATAGTGCGTTGCCGCCGACACGTAGTGTCTTTCTGCCTCGGCCTTTTCCCCCATCTGCTGATGCATCGCGCCGCACTCAGACCACCGCTGGCACCAGTCATCCCAGCGTTCCACACTATTGGTCACGCGTTGAAAGTCCATTGCATCCACGCCGTTGGCAATAAAGCGGGGAGCCCAGTTATCAATTGCACTCTGTACCAGTGCGTCTCGTGCCATGTGTGTTTCCTTTCTATCAAATGCTGACGGGAAGATGGTGGATCGGGTCTGAGCGGGAAGGCGATAAATCGCGCTCGGACGCGCTGAAGCGGGTCCCTACGTGTTGGAAAGCGTTCCGCCTAAATACAGGTGGCCGATTTCAGGATTATTTAAAATTTCGGCAGGCGGGCCTTCCAGCCGTATGCGACCGCTTTCCAGCACGATGCCGTTTGTGGCAAGGCCCAGGCCGGTGCGGGCGTTTTGCTCGACCAGGATGATGGTTCTGCCGCTTTCCTGCATCAGCTGGATCTTCTCCACGACCATTTTGAACGTTTTGGGGTCCAGGCCCATCGACGGTTCATCCAGCAAGATGAGGCGCGGGTCCAGCATCAGGCTGCGTGCGAACTCGACTAAGCGCTGTTGACCGCCCGACAGGTTGCCGGCTTTATCACGGGCGCGTGTTTTCACTATCGGGAACATCTCCTCGACTGCGCGCAAACGCTGCTCAACGAGGGCCGTGTCCCGCAGCATGTACGCGCCCAGCTGCACATTTTCTTGCACTGTGATGGCGGGAAAGAGGCTATGGCTTTGCGGCACCTGGACGAGGCCCAGGGCCAGGATATGACGTGGGGTCAATCCAACGAGAGAGTGCCCATCAAAGGTAATCTCACCCAGGCGTGGACGCAGCAAGCCACTGAGCACACGCAGTACCGTTGATTTCCCTGCTCCATTGGGTCCGACGATGCAGGTTGTTGTCCCCTGCGCCACTTGCAGGCTGACCCCTTTGAGCACGTCGCCTCCCTCGTAGCCAGCATAGATATTGTGCATAGTCAGTAGCATATGGCTAGTCTCCCAGATAAGCTTCAAGCACCAGCGGATTGGCTCGCACTTCGGCGGGCGTTCCCTCGGCAATTTTCGTGCCGCGATGCATCACCATCACTCTATCACATAATTCCATCACAAATTCCATATTGTGCTCGACCACCAGGAAGGTAACGCCGCGCTGGTTGAGGGTGCGGATGCGGTCGGCCAGATAGTTGATCATCGTAGGGTTGACGCCGCCTGCCGGTTCATCCAGCAAGATTACACGCGGCTCGGCGATTAATATAAGAGCAAATTCCAGCAATTTTTTTTGTCCATAGGAGAGATTGCCGGCGGGCATATCTTTGAGCGCGGTGAGGTTCACGAACGCCAGGAGTTCCAGGGCATGCTGCTGCTCGTGGGTTGCGCTCCAGCGACTGAGCAATCCTTTGAGGTCGTGACGCTGGGCGGCCACATGCATATTCTCCAGCACCGTCAGGCGAGGGAAAATGCGCGTGAGTTGAAATGTGCGCCCGATACCCAGGCGAAAAACCCTGTCGGGCGGCGCATTGGTGATGATCCGATCTCCGAAGCGGATCATGCCCGTGTCCGCTCGCTCGTAGCCGGTAATGACATTGAAGAGCGTCGTTTTCCCTGAGCCATTAGGCCCGATAAGTCCTGTAATGGAGCCCTGCTCAACGCTGATAGAGCAGGTGTCCAGCGCGCGGATGCCGCCAAAAGCTTTAGAGATGTCCTGCACTTGCAACAAGCTCATAAGTTGATTCCCTCTTCCCTCGTCTGTTCCTCCTTTGACGACGCTTGCTCAGAAGCGATGAAACCGGGCTCTATGGGGGTAGGCGATAAATCGCCTGCGGAGGCGATAAATCGGGTCCCTACCAGGCGGGTCCAGTATTCTGTCAGTGTGGGAATGACGCCACGGGGCAGCAGGAGAATGACTACCAGGAACATTGCTCCATAAATGACCAGGTAATAGTTCTGACCGAACTGCAAGGTAAAGTATTGCTGCGTTGGCTCTAAAAGCAGTGCGCCCAGGATTGGACCCGCAATCGTTCCCACTCCGCCCAGGAAAGCCATCAAGGTGACGGCCACATCGAACAGTGCGTCGAAGGCAACGGGCGGATAGATCGACTCGACGAAATAGGCCCAGACGGCTCCGACCATGCCCACAATGAACGCTGAGATGACAAACGCTGATAGCTTGGACGCTTCGACGTGGACGCCCAGTCCCAGCGCCCGGTCCTCATCGTCGCGGATAGCAAGCAGCCCCAGGCCATATTTAGAATGGCGCACCCACCATGAAATGGCGATAGCAAATAGCAGCACAGCCAGAGCCACATAGTAGAATGGAGTATTGAAGAAGTCGCCGCTCCAATCGGTGGGGATCGGGAGCCCCATGCCTGTGGAGCCATTGGTAATATTCCGCAGGTTGTATGCCAGCAACTGCAAAATGAAGAACATGGCAATCGTAATCACCACGAATGTATGGCGCCGCACCCGCAGGGCGATCCCTCCTAATGGGATCGCCGCAATTGCTGCCAGCAGGCCGGCGACGGGTACCAGCAAGAATGGCATATATCCGCCCGGAATATGCCAATCCTGGCACATAATTGCCAGCGCATAAGCTCCGATGCCAAAGTAAGCGGCGTGACCCAACGCGATATAGCCGGTATAGCCTGAAAAAATATTCCAGCCGGTGGCGGCGGCGGCAAACAAGAGGGTAAAGACGGCAATAGCGGTTATTGCCGGATTGGAAAAGAGCAATGGAAACGCAATCGCCATTGCCAATAGAAGAAGCAACCCGGTGCTCTGGAGGAGCTTGCTATTGCTCATTGCTTCCTTCCCTCCTTCTGCCCAAGCAACCCTTGCGGTCGCACCAGCAGGATAATCACCAGCAGGATGAAAAAGACCGTGCTGGCCCAGACGGGTGACCAGACCACCGCTGTCACGTCCTCAATCACCAGCATCCCCACAGAAGCAATCAACGCTCCCCGCAAGCTGCTCATGCCGCCAAAGATGATGATAGCGAGCAGGCGCGAAATCAGGTCGTATGCGCTGCCGGCGTTAAATGTCGTTGTCGCGCCAAAAGCCATGCCTCCGGCGGCGGCAAGGGCGATGCCAATGCCGAAGGTAATCGCCGAGACTCGTTCAACGTCAATGCCGATAAGCTCAGCCGCCGCGCGATTCTGCATCGAAGCGCGCAAGCTCAAGCCAAACTGGGTGCGATAGAGCAAAAGATAGAGCCCTCCCAATAGGACCACCGCGAGCAGGAAACCGAAAATATAGATGTAAGAGAGATAGAATCCACCCACTGGAAAGGATGCTGTTACATACCAGGCATGGAGCTGGACATAATCGGCGGAGAAGACGATATTAATGATGCCCTCTATAATCAGGGCTACGCCAAATGTGATCAGGATGGAGAGCATGGTGCGGTCACGTTTGATCGGGCGGATCAAGAGCCACTCGATGAGCAACCCCAGCCCGAACATCAGCGGCATCGTGATCAGCAGACCGACAAACAGGTCAATGTGCAGTCGCTGCTCCAGGACATAGCTCAGGTATGCTCCCAGAATGACTATAGCTCCCTGTCCGACGTTGATGATGTCCATGACGCCAAAGATCAGCGTTAAGCCAGAGGCCATCAAGGCGTAGACCCCGCCGGTAAGGATGCCAGTAATAATGGCTTCAATGATGAGTCCCACGATAGATATATCCTCTTTCCCTGCTAAATGGCGCTTCTGCCCAACCCTGTCCCGATGAGCATACGAAGAGGGCTGGGCAAAGGCGCACGAGGGCGATCAGGAAGCGCCTGGCTTCGCTTAGTCGCTCAGTAACAAGTGTCCCTACGGCCAGTTCGGCTTGGGGAACTCAGGTGTATTTGTTGCCTGGTCAGCAGGATACACGGATACCAAAGAGCCTTTTTGCCACTGGAAAAGATATCCTGTTGCCAGAATATTTTCACCCTGCTCGTTGAACTTCACCGGCCCCTGGACTGTTTGAAAGGTATCGCCCGAGTGCAGTTCCTTGATAAGCGCGGCATTATCGATGCTGTGAATTTTGGTCGCGGCCTGAGTCAGCACCTGTCCCACCGAAAAGGCTTCCGCCACATCGGAACTGATATCATCGGCGGTGCCCCCATATTTCGCCAGATAATCATGCACCATTTGCGCGTTCTGGAATGTCTTGATCTGTGGATACCAGCCGCCATTGGGCACAAAGATCCCCTCCGCTGCTGTTGCTCCGCCGATGGCATTCGTAAATTGCGAGCCCTGGTCCGGTCCGGCTGTGGCTATGAGCGCCTGAGGATTATAGTGTTGCTGCTTGAATGCCTGGATGAAAGCGGTAATATCGGGCAGCAGCGTACCGGTAACAATCAACTGAGCGTTCGACGCAATCATGCGTTGTGCGATGGGCGTAAAGTCGGTGGTTTCCGCAGGATAGACCTGATTGGACACAGTTTTGATGCCCCCCTGCTCAAGGAGCTGCCGCACGGTATCGACCTGCGGCTGAGTAAAGGGATCATCCTCGGTAGCATAGGCGGCGGTTGTGGGCCGCTGCGATGGCGGTAAGGACAGGATATATTTGGCGAAGCTGATCAGCAGGTTAGCCACCGGCGGCGAAACATCGAAGAGGTTGTCCAATCCCTGCGTAAAAACGGAGGGGCCGCCGCCCGCGCCTTCGAGCATGACATAATTATAGCGATGGGCAAGGACCGAAGCCGGTTTTGTCAGCAGGGAGGAGAAAGGCCCGAGCACCAACTGATCATGGTCAACCGTGATGAGCTTCTGGTAGTTGGTCACGACCTGGGTCGTGCTGCTGGCATCAGATACGATGTCCAGTTTGACCTGACGACCGAGCAGACCGCCATTCTTGTTGATGGTGTCGGCCCAGAGTTGATATCCCTGCTGAAAAGCTTTGCCATCGGCGGAGAAATCGCCTGAGAGAGAGAGAGAAACGCCGATGTTGATGGGGGTTTGAGGTTGAGGGGTGTTGGGAGTGCCGCCACAGGCTGCGAGTAGGAGCACTGTCACCATCAACACACCAACGCTCTTCAGCACTCCCACGATGAATCGGGGAGCTACAGTGGGTAAAGGGTGTCGTCCATCCATAATTATTCTCCTTCAAAGAGACGTCTTGTTACTAGTGGGTGATCGCAATGGGTACTCTCGCTTTTTAGTGATCGTTCGACTCCTTTCATGGCTTTGGCGGCAGGATACCCACGGCTGAACCCGTGGGTATCCTGCCGCTCCTCCTTTCGATTAAGCAGGCTTTCGCCCTCTGGACGAGTTTCAACCTGGTGGCACTGGCGCTGGCATGGATCTTCGTGCCATCCAGGGTGCGCAGATCAAAGTACCCCGAACTTCTGCGCCCAAACACAAAGCAGACCGTCCCCTGATAGCGCACGCCGTCAAACAGTCGAAAACCGTGGACCCACTTGGGAGCGGTGTTGCGCTGTCGCTGACCGCCCTTCCTGATCGTCGCTTTGTGCAGTTGGCGGTTATTGCGCCGGACGAACTTCATCAGGTACCAGGTGCCATCGGAGCACGCCAGGGGATTTCCACTGATGCAGCGTGCATCTACCAGATGAGATTTCTCCAAAGCGTGTGCAATGCGGGTCTGCTTGGTGAGGTACCCATAGGTCAGATGGACGTTCGGAAACTGCGCCTGGGCCTGCTCATAGATCTTCCACCGCATGACGCCCATCTGCGTCGCATCCCGAAACCCGCTGCTCGACCTTGTGATCTTGTGCTCCTGGTGGGTTCGGTGAAGGAGATCGTGGCAGGTCTCGCACAGGGTTATCAGGTTCTCTGGGCGATCCCCACCCGTCTTTCGACTCTCGATGTGATGCACGTTGAGGACGGCGTCTTTCGACGTGCCAAAGCACCATTGGCATTGGTGGGCATCACGCCAGAGCACGTACTCACGCGTATTCCAGAAGCCCAATTGCGGCCCTTGCTGGTACTGCTCTCCTTCAATCTCAGGATTGCGGATCTTCTGAATGTCAAATTGTGCGACTTCAATAGTGATCTTTCTGATGGGCAGGATCTTCTGAACGACCCCCATCACCTTCAAATGGCTCTCTACCTTGTGTTTGACCGAAGGGGCAAGCCAGCCTGGTCGTTTTTTGCGATTGAGAAATCTGGCCTTTCGATAGCGCATTTTGCGACTCCTTCTTGCCCGACGAAACTGCTGACGAGTTGCCAGAAGCTCCTGAATATCAGTGCGCAGTTTCACTTCTGCCTCAAAGAGGACCGTCTTTTCTGTCGTTGCAGACACCCCGAGATGACGAGTACCAGCATCGACACCTAATGAAACCTCCTGCTTATACCCACTACTCCCATAGAGAAGTTGGAGGGTGAAAGGAACCATTTGCACCACTTTCGCCTTGCCCGCCTGCAAGAGGAGACGTGCCTTTCTCTGATGACAGGGCATTAAGGGTTGACCATGTGTATTTAAAATATACACGAACATAACGTGTATCTCCTTTCGGAGTATGATGCTCTTCGTCAAAGTTCAACAGGCTTGTCGTGTTGGCAACACCGACCCTTCCCATCAGGTCTTTTAATCACCAACGACAGAGCGACTGGCTAGAGCAGGCACCAGAGGGTGTCCTGACCCGTTGAACGGAGTCCTTTCAGACGAAGACTAGTCAATGAAGGCTTTTACAAGCCTCCGGCTTTAGCCGGGGGTCATTGACCCTACAAGTCCCGCTGGCTCCTCTATAAAGGCTGCAACAGTATCCAGGAACTGAGCTCCCCGCGCGCCATCGACGGCCCGGTGGTCGCAAGAGAGCGTCAACACCATCATGGGTTGAACGGCTGGTTGCCCATTCAGCGGTACCACTCGTTCAGCTATTCGACCTATCGCCAGGATGGCAACTTGCGGTTGATTGATAATAGCATTGAACGCATCCACATGATACATACCGAGGTTGCTGATAGTGAAGGTGCCATTACTAATGTCTTGAGGCCGGAGCTTTCCCGCCAGCGCTTTTTCCACCAGCGCTGTGCGTTGCTGCGCGATCCCGTCCAGCGTGAGCTTATCGGCCTGGTGAATCACCGGAACGACCAGTCCCGCTTCAACGGCAACGGCTAGCCCGACATGGATCTCTCGCTGGAGCGCGATGCCTTGCTCGTTCCAGAGTGCATTGAGACGAGGATGGAGCCGTAATGCCGCCGCCACTATTTTCACCAGCAAGTCGGTATAGGTCACTCTGGCAGCCTGCATGGCAACGCCATTGTTGCCCGCGTGGAGGCGCTCCCAGCTTTTGCGCCAACTGATCAGGCGGCTGGCATTGACCTCTCGTACCAGGGAAAAATGTGGGATGGTTGTCCAGCTCTGCGTTGTGCGCTGCGCCATAATACGCCAGATATTGCTCAACGGCTGCGCATCAGCCGTAGGGAGGGCAGACAATCCATCGGTTGCGGGAGCAAGGGCAAGCCCGGCCCCTACAACCCCGACTGTTGTGGCGAGAACATCTGCTGCCAATACGGCTCCCCCTGGTCCCGAACCGTTGATCGCGCTTAGCTGTTTCCCCTGCTCGGCGGCCAGCCTGCGCGCTTTGGGGGATGCGGGTACCAGGCGCGTTGATGTGGCATTGTCCTGCTTCTGAAGATGGACGAGCACATCAGCTTTTTGAATGCGCTTGCCCGCCGATTGGACCTCATGCAAATTGAGATTATGCTCGGCAGCGATACGCAAGGCGAGCGGAGTCGCGGTTCTTCCCACGCGTTGATCAGAAGCTGATGGTTGATCTGGCGCGGCATTGGCTTGCAGAGCGACCTCGCCAGGAGCAAGAATCGTGGCAATGACCTGTCCCACCGGGATATCCTCGCCTGCGGCAGCCGTTATGTGAGCAAGCACGCCATCTGCCGGTGCCTCCACCTCGACGGTAGCCTTATCGGTTTCGATTTCCAGCAGTGGTTCGCCTTTTGCAACCTGCTCACCTTCGGTTTTCAGCCACTGCACAATCTTGCCAGTGTCTTGCGCCATGCCCAGCGCAGGCAAGATTACATTGGTCGCCATCGTTTGCCTCCTGCTGTAGGGGCTACAGCCTGCCCCCGACGGACGCGATCAATTGCATCCCTACGACGTTTGCGCGTTGAGGTTGGACTGGGTTTCGCGCGTTGTGGGTAGCGGTCCGTTTACTGTATAATACCGCACGCCCGCTACAAGTAGCTCCTCCGCCGGAAAACGGGTGATTACCTCGCAGCCATCTTTGGTCACAATCAACTGTTCCTCGATACGTGCCGCCGACCAGCCATCGGAGGCGGGCCAGAACGTCTCAAGCGCGAACACCATCCCCTCTTCAATCACCTCTGGATGATCGAGCGAAACCAGGCGGCTGAAAATAGGTTTTTCCCAGATCGAAAGCCCCACGCCATGACCATACTGCAAGGCGAAAGCGGCCTCTTCGTTGGGGAAGCCAAACTCTTGCGCTCTGGGCCAGAGCCTGACCACATCGGCAGTGGTGACGCCAGGCTTAATGGCGCTGATGGCCCGATCCAGGATATCGCGGCAATACTTATAGGCATCGACCTGGGCCTGCGATGCGCTGCCGACCGCAAAGGTGCGGTAATAGCAGGTGCGATAGCCGTTATAGCTGTGTAGAATATCGAAATAGGCCGGGTCGCCTGGGCGCAGGGCGCGGTCGGTATAGACATGCGGATGTGGACTACAACGTTCGCCCGAGATCGCATTGACGCCTTCAACGTGTTCGGAACCCAGCTCATATAGCACCTTGTTGACCAGGGCCACGCACTCGTTTTCGCGTATACCGGGACGCAGAGCACGATAGAGTTCATCGTAAGCAGCATCGACCATCATACAGGCGGTGGCAAGCAAGGTGATCTCATCGCGCGTTTTGATCAGACGCGCCTGTTGCATCAGTTGCTGCCCATCCACCACTTTAATGCCTTCGGCTTGCAACGCAAAGAGGACCGGCAATTCAATCACATCCACGCCGAGCGGTTCGTGAAGCAGTCCGCGTTCTTCCAACTCGATGCGGATCTTTTTCGCCACATCCTCAGCCCTGCCAGATTCGGGCAACATCGCGCCTCGTTGTGTGGAAATACCGGCGCGCGAACGCTCCCCGAGCCAGGGACAGTAAAGCTGGTGGTGGCGGGCGGCTGAGCCAAAATCCCACATAATCGGGTCTTCATCCTGTGGGAGAAGGGAGAAACGAGCCAGCTTGTCCATTGCCCACGTTCCTATATGGGTCGCGGTAATGTAGCGGATATTGTTCATATCAAAGCAGAGTAACGCCCCCATCTCTGACTCTTTGAGCAATTGTTTGATGCGTGCAAGGCGTTCGGTGCGCAAGCGTTCAAAATTTACGCGCTCTTCCCAATCTACTCCCATCAGACCATAGGTTCTGATTGCCATCATGTTGCTCCTTTAGATGTCTCCCGCCAATGCGTCGGGCAGCCGATATGGGCGGGAAGGCGATAAATCGCCGGTCGCGATAAATCGGGACCCTACGGGATTCCGCATAATGTTTTTGCAACTTCCATGACAGTCGTAGCGGTGGGGACGGTCAGGTCCTCCAGCGCTGGCGAGAACGGCACCGGCACGTTCATGGCTCCCAGGCGTTTGACCGGAGCGTCCAGGTAGTAAAATGCTCCGTCCGCAATCACTGCTGCGATTTCGGCGGTGACGCCGTAGCGTTCGTAGCCCTCATCAACCACGATGGCGCGACTGGTCTTTTTCGCCGATTCGATCAGGGTGTTTTTGTCCAACGGGAACGTTGTGCGCGGGTCAACGACTTCTGCGCTGATATTAAGCTCTGCTAGCTTCTCTGCCGCCTCCAATGCGACCTGTATCATGCTGCTTGTGGCTACGATGGTAATGTCGGTGCCTGCTCGCTTGATATCAGCTACGCCAAAGGGGATGGTATAGTCGCCCTCTGGCACGGCCCCCTTTAACTGGTACATCATCTTGTCTTCGAAGAAGATCACCGGGTTATCGTCGCGGATGGCCGTTTTCAGCAGCCCTTTGGCATCGTAGGGGGTTGAAGGGAGAACAACTTTTAAGCCGGGAATATGGCTGACCCAGGCGTGGAGGCTCTGGCTATGCTGCGCTGCCGAACGACGAGTGGCCCCCAGCGTTGTGCGCACAACCAGCGGGACCCTGAGCTTGCCGCCGGACATGTAATGAACTTTGGCGGCCTGGTTGACGATCTGGTCCAGAGCGAGGGTGATGAAGTCGCCAAACATAATGTCGATGATGGGACGCATGCCGGTCATTGCTCCGCCCACGCCCAATCCGGTGATGCCCGCTTCCGAGATGGGTGAATCGATCACGCGGGCGGTTCCGAACTCCTCAACCAGCCCTGAGAGCACTTTGAATGGCGTGCCAGCCTCAGCGACGTCTTCGCCCATGATAAAGATGTGCGGGTCGCGCCGCATCTCTTCGGCCAGCGCCTCGCGGATAGCCTGGCCGAAAGTAAGCTCGCGCACACCCGGGCCGAGGCTTTGACTGGTGGTGGTGCTAGGCATAGACATCTTGCTCTACCTCGCTTCCGTCCGGGTACGGTGCGCTGAGTGCGAATTGTTCCCCTGCCTCGACCTCAGCCTGCACCCGCTGTTCGATCTGATCAAATGTGCCTCTGTCGGCCATTCCCTGCTCAATCAGCCAGTCTGCGAGCAGTTTCAGCGGATCGCGTTCAGTTTTCCACCGTTCTTCTTCTTCGCGGGAACGATAATAGGAACGCTGAATATCGCCGACGTGGTGTCCCATGTAGCGGTAGGTATCGCAGAGCATAAAGGCCGGTCCTTCGCCTTGCCGTGCGCGCGTCACCAGGGCCAGCGCCGTCTCGTAGACCGCGCGAATGTCCTGACCATCCACTTCTCTGGTCAGGATGCCGAATGTGCGGGCTCGCGTGCTCATCTCGCCGGCGGTCGTCTCGGCATTGTGGGTGTATTCGTTATACTGGTTGTTCTCACAGACGTAAATTACAGGGAGCTGCCAGAGCGCGGCCATATTCATCACTTCGTACAAGACGCCCTGTCCGAGCGCGCCATCGCCGAAGAAGCAGATGGCCACCTGATCGCTGCCGCGCATTTTGCAGGAGAGAGCCGCGCCGGTAGCCATAGGCGCGCCGCCCCCCACAATAGCATTCGCGCCTAGATTGCCTGTATCCTGGTCCGCGATATGCATGGAACCGCCCTTGCCACGACAATAGCCAGCTTCCTTACCCAGCAGTTCAGCGAACATACGGTCAACGGAGGCCCCTTTTGCCAGGCAGTGGCCGTGCCCGCGATGCGTGCTGGTGATATAGTCATCGCGACGCAGGACGGCGCATACCCCCACAGCTATCGCCTCCTCGCCAATGTAGAGATGAGCCAGGCCGGGCATTTTGGCGCTAAGATACAACTGGTTCACATGCTCTTCAAAAATACGGATTTTGAGCATTTGCTCGTACATCGATAGCCAGCGTCCTTGCTCTGTAGCATTCGGGCTGGTGATGACCTTTTCATCCGAACCGGATGCCTTAGGTTGCGACATTGCTGTTCTCCGTAGGGTGAGGGGCAAGCCATAAATCTTACCGTAGGAACCAGATTTATCGCGTCCAGGTGCGATTTATCGCCTTCCCCCCGCTTTAGCGTGTCCATAATAGGGCAATGACTGGCCGTAACCCTGCTAAATTACTCGTCTAAACCGGATAGTCTTGCCAGCACTTTATGGGTAATGGCGAAATCTTGCTCCGCCAGCCCCATCGCCCGAGCAATCGTCAGATATTCGTTGCTGACCGCCGTCGTGGGGAGTGGCACGTCCAGTTCCCGGCCCATCTCCAGCGCCAGCAGCATATCTTTCTGCATCATATTCACGTTGAACCAGGCTTCGTCTGGCATAGAGAGAATAAACGGCGTGCGATACTTCAACGAGGGAGACGCGATCACGCTGTTTAGCATGACTTCAAGCGCGGTTTCCCGGGGAATGCCTCCTTTCTCAGCCAGCAGCAGCCCTTCGCAGAAGGCCATCATCTGTACCTGAAGATTAAGGTTAAGAGCGATCTTCATCAGGGCCGCGGACCCGTTGGGACCCATATAAGTCACTTTCGGGCCGATGTCCAGCAAAACCGGTTTCACCTGCTCGAAGATGGCTTTTTCGCCTCCGACCATCAGCGAGAGATTCCCTTGTTCGAGGGTAATCACGCTACCCGATACAGGGGAATCGAGCATGTGTGCCCCCTTTTCAGCAACCTGAACGGCGAGTTTCTGGGAAGCAGCCGGGCTGATCGTGCTCATGTCGATGTAGATCTTGCCCTTTCCCAGGCCCGCCAGGATACCGCTATCCCCGCCGGTTACCTCGTATAACGCGACGGTATTGCTAACCATCGTAAAAATAATGTCAGCAGCTTCGGCAACCGCACGCGGGGTCTCTCCCCAGCGCATCCCCTGGTCGAGCAGCCACTGAGCCTTCGCTTTTGTGCGATTATAGCCGGTGACGGTATGGCCGGCATCAAGCAGTCGCTTGACTATGCGACCGCCCATCGCCCCCAGTCCCACAAAGCCAAGATTAGCCATAAAATATCTCCTACAGTGATGATGACGTTTCCACCTGACACCTTAGGGTTTGATGCGTATATTGCTCCTCAAGTCAGGCGCAGCAAGCCAATGGCTCACTCGACCGGCTTGAGGGTACTGAAAGCGGCATCCTGGCGCACCTGACGCAGGTGGGCGCGCATAGCCTCACGAGCGGCTTCCGGGTCATGCCTGATGATACTTTCGAGAATATCTTTATGGTGGATCTGACCGCGCTGCGGACCACCTTCCACCTCAAAGATCTGCTTGCGTTGTTCGCTCAGCAAGCTCACAATCGAATTGACCAGGATCAGGATAAGGGTGTTCTGCGTCCCTTTTGCCAGAGCCTCATGAAAAATATTGTCGGCAACGATAAATGTATCGGCGTCATCGAGGCTTTCATCCATCACCTTCACGGCCTCGCGCATAACCGCGATCTCTTTTTCTGTGGCGCGCGCCGCGGCCAGAGCGGCAATTTCGGTTTCGAGGATCTCGCGCACCTCGACGAGATTATCCGAGCCGCCAACCTCGCCTAACTTGAGCTTCATTGCTAGATTGATCGAGTGCTGCATGGCCCGATGCGCGCCATCAATGACTATTGTTCCGCGACCGGGCCGCATATCCACCAGCCCTCTTTGCGCCAGAATCTTCATGGCTTCACGGACAGCCGTCCGACTAACCTGAAACTGCTCGGCCAGCTCGCGCTCGGTGGGCAAGCGGTCGCCGCTGCGCAACTCGCCGTCCAGGATGCGCTTCTCGATTTGTTCGGCAACCTGCTCAAAAACTCTTACGGTTTGAATTGGTGTATACAAGCTTCTCCCCACTCCCTTGATGGTCCCTGATCCTGTGACTGGTCAATTCACCTGATTGTCTATTGATCATACCAAATTTATTTTGATTTTTCAAGTCTTAGCAAAAATGGTACAAATGGAGCCAAATTACTTTCATCGAATATGCTACACTACATTATCGAGATGCAACTTTTAGGAAAGGAATCGATGAAATGAGCGGAGCAGCGAAGGATACAGGCCGCCCCATCCACTCCGAGACAACAGCAATGCATGAGGCAGAGCGGGCGTTTCGGCAGGCTTACCCGGCTTTTGAACATACCTCCTCACTTGATGTATTGCGGGCGAAAGAATACGCCCGCCTGGACGAGCTGGGGCATACCTATCTTGATTATACGGGCGGTGGGCTTTACGCCGAGAGTCAGCTTCGTCAGCACTTTGACTTGCTGCGCCACCATGTCTTTGGCAACCCCCATTCGCTCAACCCCACATCGCGAGCTTCAACAGAACTGGTCGAGCGGGCGCGTGCCAGTGTGCTGAATTTTTTCCATGCCTCCCCCGATGAATATGACGTCATCTTCACCGCCAACGCCAGCCAGGCATTGAAACTGGTCGGCGAGGCGTACCCCTTCCAGTCTGGAGGGCAGTTTCTCCTGCTCTTCGATAACCACAACTCCGTCAATGGCATTCGTGAATTTGCACGCGCCAAAGGTGCGTCATTTACCTATCTGCCCGTCATGGCGCCCGACCTGCGCGTGGAGGAGACGCTGCTTGATTTGTTGCTGGCGCAGGACAATCGGGGCGCTCATCGCTTATTTGCCTATCCGGCGCAGTCCAATTTCACCGGGGTGCAGCATCCGCTGAAATGGATTGAGGAGGCCCAGGCGAGAGGATGGCATGTGCTGCTGGATGGGGCCGCCTTTGTGCCCACAAACCGCCTGGACCTTTCCCGGTGGCACCCGGATTTTATCCCGCTTTCGTTCTACAAAATGTTTGGCTATCCAACCGGCGTTGGCTGCCTGCTGGCGCGGAAAGCTGCTCTGGACACCTTGCAGCGTCCCTGGTTCGCGGGTGGAACGGTCTGGGGCATTTCGGTGCAGGGCGATGGGTATGTCCTGCTTTCAGGAGGGGAGGCTTTTGAGGACGGAACGCTCAACTATCTCAGTCTTCCTGCCGTTGAAATTGGCCTGAAGCATCTGCAAGCCATCGGGATGGAAGTGATCCATGAACGAGTGCAGATTCTGACGAGCTGGCTGCTTGATACGCTGCTCTCCCTGCGTCATAGCAATGGCACGCCGCTGGTGCAAGTTTATGGCCCGCATACCACTGACAGACGCGGCGGGACCATCGCCCTTAATTTCTTAACACCGGACGGGTCTATGATTGATGAACGCGTGATTGACCGTAGAGCCAGCGATATCCATCTCTCCTTGCGTACTGGCTGCTTTTGTAACCCTGGCGCGGGGGAAGCGGTCTTCAATCTCTCGAAAGAGGCGCTCCACCACGCCTTCCATGAGGGGGCGAAGGACGCACTCCCACAGTTCTTAGGAGCGGAAAAAACGTTGAGCTGGGATCAGTTTCTCGCCGATCTGGGGATGCAGAACGGGGGCGCGGTACGCGTCTCGCTCGGCCTGGTCACGAACTTCGCGGATGTATACCGGCTGGTTCAGTTTGCGCAGACCTTCCTGGACACCTTTCCGGCGGAGCGCGATTTACCACCACGTCTGCATTGTTGATCACCGTAGGGGCTGTGCCTTGCGCCTGCCCTGCCACCACGTCTGCATTGTTGATCACCCAATAGGACGCAGGGCAACCGCAAGGGATTGCCCCTACAGACCACCCCGCCAGCCAGAGCGGTCGGATCATCGATGGTAGGGGCAGGGCTTGCCCCTGCCTGTAAGGATACAGATAGCTCATGAGTAAACACATTCAGACAGCAGGATCAGAGCGCCGCAGAGAAGATTATGCGCTCATCACCGGTCGCGGCCACTATGTTGACGATATACGACTTCCTTCAGGGCAAATGGCAGCGCACATGGTAGTTGTACGCAGCCCTTATGCTCACGCAAAAATTAGCGGTATCCAGCTCGATGCGGCGCGTTCGCTGCCAGGAGTCATCGCGGCATTCGGCGGCGCGGAACTGGTAAGCGATCTGCCCACACTGGACATTATGCCATTGCCGGGGTTGCGAAGGCCGGAACGGCGACCGTTAGCCGTGGAGCGTGTGCGTTATGTGGGAGATCCTGTCGCCGTAATTTTAGCCGAAAGCTATCCTATCGCCCTGGATGCTCGCGATCTGGTCGATGTTACCTACGAAGTATTGCCGACAGTAACCGACCCCGAAGCAGCTCTTGAGCCTGGGGCGCCGCTGCTTTATGATGAGTCCAATATCGCATTTTCGCAGGAGGCAAACTGGGGAGACATTCAGGCTGCGTTCGAGCATGCAGACAGGGTTGTTCACCTGCGTGTGGTTAATCAGCGCCTCGCCCCGGCTTCACTTGAGCCGCGAGCCTGTCTGTTCGAATTTGATGCGGCAAGCGGCTCCCACGATGGAAGCAGCTCCCACGATAGAATCGGGGAGCTACGGGCCTGGGTCTCGTCCCAGTCCGTTTTTCGCTTCCGTGACACGCTAGCGCGGTTCCTCGGTATTGATCGCAGCCTCATCACCGTACAGAATGCCGATGTTGGCGGAGCCTTTGGCGCTAAAAATAACTTGCTGGGGGAAGAGATCATTGCGGCATTGCTGGCAATCAAAACGGGGCGTCCTGTCAAATGGGTTGAGGATCGTAGCGAGAACTTGCAGGCTCAATCGCAGGGGCGTGGGCAGATCAGCTCAGTCGAGGCAGCTTTTCAGAATGATGGCAGGCTGCTCGGGTTAAGCATACACTCTGTAGCCGATCTCGGCGCATTTCTCGCCTCCTCTACCGCTATGGTACCCATCCGTGTACCATCAATGCTCTGCGGCCCCTATCAGGTGCAGGCAGTGGAGAGCAAGGTGGTGGGGGTATTTACCAATAAGGCTGTGACGGCTCCCTATCGAGGCGCAGGGCGACCCGAAGCTACTTATATCCTGGAGCGCACGATGGACCGTATTGCCCATGAGCTGGGTCTTGATCCCGCTGAGGTGCGCCGCCGCAATTTTATTCCCTCTCAGGCTTTCCCTCATACAACTATCACAGGGCTTCTCTACGATAGCGGTAATTATCAGGCAGCCTTTGAGCGGGTGCTTGAGCTGGCTGATTACGCAGGCTGGCGTGCGAAACAACGCGCGTATCGTGACCGGGCTGGCACCAGGCTGCTAGGGATCGGTCTGGCGACGTTTATCGAACTGTCAGGGGGTGGCGCTGCCGGAGCAAATACCTTGCATGAAGCTGCGACGGTGCGTATCCGGCGTGATGGCACGATTCTTGTACAGAGCGGCGTTTCTCATAACGGTCAGGGACACTTCACCGCTTTTGCCCAGATTGTAGCCTCCGTCTTGCATATTCCTGCTTCCAGAGTGGAGGTTCGCCTGAACGATACGACCCTGCCAGGCTTTAGTATCGGCACGTTCGGCAGCCGTATCACACAGACGGCTGGCTCTGCTGTCTTACTGGCGGCTGAGGCGGTGCGCTCGAAGGCTCTACGGCTCGCGGCACAGTTCTGGGAGACCACACCTGCGGATCTCGACATAGAAGATGGTCGAATCGTCGTCGCGGGCGTGCCGTCGCGTATGTTTGAACTGGGCGAGCTGGCTCGTATGGTGGAGGAACAGCCAGAGCTGATCGAGCGAGAAGCTCCCAATCCCGCTAATGGTACGCCTATCGAAGGGCTGGCAGCGTGGCGTGATTTTAGTTCGCCGGGTGCGACGTACTCTTCCGGCGCTCATCTCGCCGTCGTCGAGATCGATACTGAAACGGGCGAAGTGCAGGTTTTGACCTATGTGGCCGTGGATGATTGTGGACGCGTTCTCAATCACTACCTGGCGGAGGCTCAGATCCACGGCAGCCTTGCGCAGGGGATCAGCCAGGCCCTCTATGAAGAAATGTTCTATGATCAGGATGGGCAGTTGCTCACCGGTACGCTGCTGGATTACACCTTGCCGCTTGCCGGGCAGCTTCCCCGCTTCGTCACCGATTTTATCGAGACTCCCTCACCGAACAATCCATTAGGAGCAAAAGGCGTTGGTGAGGCGGGCTGTATTGGCGCCCCGCCCGCAGTCGTGAATGCTGTGCTGGATGCGCTCGCCCCTCTTGGCATCAAGACGATAGATATGCCGCTCAGACCGGAGAAAATCTGGAGATTAGTACATGGCTAATGGAGTCTTCAGGCGCGTTCTTATCGCTTGTGCTCGTTGAGCCGCCAGCTCTTTACAGGCTATTCAGGACGAGTAGTCGTGGATTTCCATTTTTACATTTAATATTACGTTAGTTCCTCTTGAGCAAACATTGAGGAGGTTTTCTTTTTCTCTGAGCGTACGTTGATAAAGCCTGAGATACACTGCAAGGGAGTGTGAAACATGGATATTTTGTTGCCAGAACGATCAATTTTTGGCATCATGGGAAGGAGAAGCGGTGATGAAGATCAGGCGCGTGCTGTTGCCATTCACAGATGGCATCAATATGGAGGCTATGGAGTGTGCAGTACAGTTTGCCAGCAGTTGTCATGCGACGCTGATTGCTCTGGCAGTCATATACCTTCCAGAGCAACAACGCTCGAATGGGCTACGCCCGGAAGCTGTAGCTCAGGCTAATGACTTCCTGGAAGCGATCCAATACAAAGCAAAGCGAGCTACCGTGCCAATAGAACGCTTTGAGATTGTCACATACGACGTCGTACGTTGTATCAATGCGTTCGTCCAGGAGATGAGCTGCGATGGGATTTTGCTCTGTTCTCAACAAAACGCATCAGCTTTACTCGCCTTCAAGATGAAACAACAACTTTTGGAGCAGGCCGCCTGCCCGCTTTACCTGATCCACCTGCCGCCGTCGAACAAAACACGACCCGTTCTGACGCAGCTCAAGCATTGTATGGATACGCTTTTTCAACGGCAAGAGCCTGGAACAAAGAAGGTACCACTACCCATTCCCAATAATATCATTTCCCTGCTTGATTAAATCGGTGGATGCGATGCCGGTTTCTCAGCATATACGGTAAGGAAATACCAGAGGCCACAGAAATCGTCCGAGAGCATGTCTATCAGCATTTGTTCGTAGAGCCGATCCACCTGTTCCTGCGTTGCTACGCCCATTTTAAGGAGGAAGGGTTGCCCGAGTTTATAAAGTACCTTGATATTCTCGTAGTTGCTAAGAAACGCTCGCTCTTGCGCTGAGTAGTTGAGGACGTGGACTTTCTGACGAGCATGAATGCCGCCAGCCTCGCACACAAATTGCTTCAACAGGGGGGTGATACAGATATGCGGACCATCCGGGAAAGGGTGGAAGCTCTGCCCATTGCGTGAAAAAGCTCGTCCATAAAGCTGCTTGAGGGTTTCGTACGCGAGGCTGTTGCTTCTGCCTGGCTCATCGCACTCGGTCAACCGAAGCATTCCTCCGGGCCGGACGACCCGCATAAATTCTTTCACGACGCATCCCCATTCCTCACAGGAGAGGTAGGGGGCGATCATATGGGCATTGACGATATCAAAGGAGTTCGTGGGAAACCGTAGTGGCTTTGCAATATCCATTACCTGGAAAGAGACATTATGCAGCCCTTGCACTTTTGCTTGCGCATGGGCGTAGGCGACCATATGCTTGTCAGGATCGATGCCCACAACCTCGATTTCAGGGTAAGTAAAGGCCATCTCTAAGGCCCATTCTCCCGGGCCACAGGCAATATCCAACACGCGTCCAACCTGCGAAAGATCGGGATGTTCTGGAAATAAGCCGCCCATTGCCT
Organism: Ktedonosporobacter sp.; assembly: GCA_035293765.1. Taxonomy (GTDB): domain Bacteria; phylum Chloroflexota; class Ktedonobacteria; order Ktedonobacterales; family Ktedonobacteraceae; genus DASRHT01. Next base: position 56,080 of record DATGMF010000086.1, on the reverse strand, counting down.
GTGTAATGAGTGCATCCTGACGCATTTGACGCGCCAGCTCAGCCCCGCTGGTCAGGTCCAGAAAGCCGCATCCGCTCAGCGAGTGGCAGGACCAGGAGGCGTGGCTGCTATTTGATTCAATCAGCATACTTCTTATGAACCTCCTGGAAATTGAACGGCCCGCTTCTTGCCTGCCGTAGCTGTACCTATTACCACAAAATAGTGTAGCATGCGCTTGTTAGCGTATGGTTAGGTCGCACCGCTATTATTAATTATTCTCCTCTCTGGCCTTTGTGGTAGACACCCCTATTTTTGTGTACGAGAGAGTAACGATCCTCCTAAAAGGTAGCGTAATGTATGTGAGTGAGATACACTGATAACACCTCTTATTTCGTCGGTAGCAATGAGTATACGGAAGGAGATGCCATGTCTGCAAAAATCACCACCGCTGGAATCCATCACATTCGGTTAATTGTCACCGATGTTGCCCGCTCTCGCGAATTCTATACCGGCTTGCTCAATTTCCACGTTGCGGCTGAACTCCCGCCGGGAGTTGTCCTCACGAACGGAAATATTTTGCTGGGCCTTACCCTTCCCTGGGATGCTAACCTTGCCCCTATAAATGATCGCTTTAGCCCTCATCGGGTCGGGTTAGATCATTTGAGCTTCTCGGTCGCCAACCGTGAAGAGCTTACCAAAGCCGCAGCTCTTTTCAAGGAACGAGGGGTCGTACACGGGGAGATCACTGATCTGCCGCCCTTTGGGATTACTATTTTGAGCTTCAACGATCCCGATGGCGTCCAGCTTGAGCTTACCGCCCCGCTTGAATAACATCTCATCACCCTGAACTCCATTGAGGAGTTCAGGGTTGCAAATTATCGGCTACTAGTGTAATTTATCCCTATAACTTATTGACAATGTACTATTATGGTAAGGGGCATTTTAGCAGTAGAACGGGCTTCTGCAATCATGTTGTATGCTCTTTTGAGGACCCATATCCCCCTTGTGGGTAGAAAAATGGAAAGAACTCGACTATAGAGCCGATCACCTGTACACTATAGGGAAGCAGTCCTTTCCAGAGAAGCCGTTGTGAGAGGAGAAGAGGCATGATGCATATTGAGACGCACGATATTCTATTTTCGCTCAATCAACCTGAGGACGCGCGGCATGCGTTATTGACACTATTGCAGCAAGTGCTCAATCAGGCAAGGGGGAGTGGCAGAGAAACACCCGATTATCGCAATATTTTAGTGATTGATGCTCAGGAACAACAGGCGTTGTTCCTCGCCCACTTACTGTCGGGCGCAGGGTATCGGTCGATGACAATGGGCACCGCGCTGGAAGCTTTTACGTATTTTTTGCGCAACCCCTATATTCCCTTCGCTGTAATCTTAGGGCAAGAGGATACGTCCAATCGCCTCTTCCTACAGCGTCTGTTGCAGCAGATCTATCAAAAATATAATTGGGATGTTCCCCTGATCAAACTACGTTCCCCCACTCCTCCTGAGCGTCAATTCCCTGGTATGTCTTTCCCCGAGCAGCCGCAATCAGTCGGTGGCTGGCCGCCATCACCAGCGCCAAACACCTTCGTGCCACCTCCCTCTGGCCCCAGGACCCCATTCCCACCTTCCGGGGGGCTCAATACCACTGCGCCTCAATCTCCTTCGCCATCAACGTCCAGTGGCATATACCATACCTCCATTGCTCAGACCCCCACCCCGATCTTAACCTCAAGAACGGCTTTGCCCCCGGCGTATCAGCAGAGAGTGGATGAAAAGAAGAGCGACGTGGTGAGAATCTCGCTGGAAGGGCAAAATCTCGGGCGGTACCACATTCAATCCAAGATCGGCGATAGCGCCCACAGCAATGTCTATCAAACCTATGATCGTCTGCGTGAACAGCAAATTGCGCTCAAGGCGCTCCAGACAAATTCTATCCCGTATCATGTCCTGGACGCTTCTCTAGATGAAACAAACTTTTTCCAACAAGAGGTTGATCTTGTTCATTCCCTGAATCATGCACATATTCTCCCCCTCTGGAACAGCGGAAAATCCTATGTGAGTGGCAATCCATTTGTGTACAAGACCATGCCGTATTACGAGGAAGGCTCGTTGGCCGACTGGCTGCATAAGTTCGGCGGTGGCAAGCCATTTGTCCCGCGCGAAGTGAGCTATATTATTTCGCAACTGGCTGACGCGCTGCAATATGTGCATGATCGCCAGGTGACATACCAGAATATCAAGCTATCGAACATTATTATTCGCGACAAAGTCAAAAATATGCGCGATATGCATGTGCTGCTGGCAGACTTTGCCATCTCTCAAGATGGGACGTTCTTTTCCAGGACGCATGAGGCGTACCCCTATATGGCTCCCGAGCGGTGGCATAGCCAGGCGTTTCCTGCCTCGGACCAGTATGGATTGGCCGTTATTGCGTATGAACTGCTGGCTGGCCGCCCGCCATTCCAGGGCAATGCTGAGCATATCATGAAACGTCTGCATATCAACATGCAGCCGCAGCCCCCCAGCACGTTCAACCCGGCACTTTCGCCTGCCGTCAACAATGTGTTATTGCGCGCCCTGGCAAAGCGGCCAGAAGATCGTTTCGCTTCTATTGCCGATTTTGCTAATATGCTGCAACGTTATTGCCCATAAACAAGAGGTAAATCAAAAAAGAGGCTAATGATAATGGCTGATTTTACATTCTTTGGCAAATGACAGGCGAGCGGGCATTCTCACTGCCCGCTCGCGATTCCTTATGGGGAGTGTCAGACGTTGAGGGGCAGGATGACATAGAAGGTCGAGCCCTGTCCCTCCTGGCTTTCAACCCAGACCCTTCCCCCGTGACGGATTACGACCTCTTTGACCAGGTAAAGCCCGATGCCAAAGCCGCTCAGGGAACGGTCCAGATTGCTGGCGCGGTGGAACCGCTTGAAAATATTAGGTATCTCGTTAGCCGCGATGCCGATGCCGTGATCCTTGACCCAGATCAAAACTTCGGTGGCTCTCTCCGGCATATGCCGTAAGCCGATTTCGATCTCGCCTCCCGCCGGGCTATATTTGATGGCATTACTGATCAGGTTATTGAAAACCTGCACCATACGCTCCTCATCAGCGTAGGCTATCAGCGTATCGGTAGTTTGTAGACCATCCAGCACCAGGTGCAACTGATGCTGACGCGTGGTAATCGACTGGCTATCAATGACGCGTGCCAGAATGCTCAGCAGGTCGCAGGGGGTGCGCCGCAAGACCAATTGAGCCTGTTCGATGCGAGAGATATCAAGCATCTCTTCGATCAAGTGGGTAAGGTGCTGGCTCTGCTCCGTGATGCTGGTGAGTGCGTACTGGGTCAAAGAGTCCAGCGGCTGATCTTGAGTTGCCTTCAATTGCAGAATTTCGGCAAATCCCTGGATAATGGTGATAGGCGTGCGCAGTTCATGGTTCGCAATGGAGAGGAAGTCGTTTTTATGCTGCTCAAGGCTCTTCTGCGCGGTCACATCTTGAAACACGATCATGGCTCCGGTCATGGCTCCGTTGTTGGCGTAGAGAGGGGCGCTCGATGTGAGGGTCACGATCTTGGTGCCGCATGGTTTGATGACCAGGGTTTCTTTACTTTTGATAGTTTCTCCCCCTAAAGCGCGAATGACGGCAAAATTCCAGGGGAGGATGGGCTTGCCATCAATCGATTGCCCGGTGTAAGCGTGCGACCAGGGGTGGCGATGCAGGGGAGTGGAAAGCAGCTCGTCGAGCGACAGTCCAAGAATGTTCGCTGCTGCCAGATTGGCGTAGGTGATGGTGCTATTGGAAATATCGGCAATCAGGATGCCTTCGGGGAGTTGATCGAGGATAGAGAGCAGACGCGTTTGCTCCCTTGCTGTGGAACTGTGCAAACGAGCATGCGCTAAGGCTGCCGCCAGGTGCGTTCCGCTGCCGACCAGCGCTTTCACCTCTGGCCCATCAGGACAAATCGGCCTGGTGAAGTTTGCACAGAGCGTTCCTTCAAAACGATCCCCGAACCAGAGGGGAACGCAAACATAGCCGCGCACGCCAACCGCGACTAACGGATTCTTCTTGTTGAAGAGCCCCATCTCCGCCGCCACCTGTAGATCTTCCAGCACAATGGGCTCTCGTTGCCGGCATGTCTGCTTTCCTGCAATAGTCCTTTCGAAGGGGATATACTCCATCGACTTCCACCCCTCTGGATCGCCGCCCTCTTGCTGACGAGCGCAGACCAGCCGCAGGACCTGCTGAGCGTGGTCTGCGATATGCAGGCATGAGCCATCGGCCTGAAAATGCTCTGCAATGGCATCGAGGGCGATATTGCCGATGTGCTCTGTATCCAGGTATTCGCGCACGCTCCTGGCTACCGTTTCAACCACTTCCAGGCGTCGGCGCTCGGCTTCGACCGCGCTATGAGTACGACTGAGCGCGTTCTGAGCCTGTTCGGCTTTGCGGCGTGCCAGGACCTGTTCTGTCACGTCATTGAGCGTCTGAACCAGGTGAGTGACCCGCCCATCCTCGTCGCGTACAGGGCTCACCGACCAGTTCCAGTACGTGGTACCGCGCTTGCCCGTGGTCACAACCAGTTCAGCGCCCCGGTAAGGGACGCCTGTTTCAGCAACGGTGCAGAATATTTCTACGACACTTAATGCATAGAAATCGATATGCGTGGCCCAACTCGTCAGGGGATGCCCGATAACCCTCTCGCATTGCCAGTGAGAATCGAGGAACGTATTGAGGATCGTCATAAAAAGCGTGTTCGCTTCAAGTAAGCGTAAATCACGCGCATCGTACACGGCGATGCCGACTGAGGCATGCTCCAGCATCATGTCCGTGTAGCGATAAGTCCTGGCGTTCATGGAGGTGTTCATCATAGCTGGCACTCACCCTTATCCTAATCAAACGTACAGATAGGGACGCGTCTACCTTTAACTAGATAATATTGTTATTTACTGTAAATGATAGCAATATCAGATGTCAAGTACGAAGAAATATTGCGGTACCAAAGGTCACTACGTTATAATAGTTCCGTTACCAATAGAGCGGCAAATTTGACCATCCAAATCGATTGCTTTAGCGTAAAAGTGCAGGCAGCAAAGTAAGGAAATGAGGGAGAGACGATGTCAGTAGAACCACAGGCGCCTCGGAATACCTACATGATCGACTCAGAAAGTGCTGCCGAGGTGGCGCGTCTGAGCCGGCAGGACCGTGTTGTTACCAACGTCATGGGAGGGCTTTTCCCGGAACGAGCAGATGTATCCTCGATTCACGATGTGCTGGATCTTGCCTGCGGACCCGGAGGGTGGACAACGGCGGTCGCGCTGGCATATCCAACGATGCAGGTCACCGGGGTTGATATCAGCCCGTTAATGGTTGCTTATGCCCAAGCTAACGCCGCAGAGAAGAGCGTTGCCAATGTTCATTTCCAGGAGATGGATATCCTGCAGCCATTGGATTTTCCTGACAACTCATTTGACCTGATCAATGCAAGGCTCATTTTTAGTTTTATGCCACCGGCAGCCTGGCCCAAATTGCTAGCAGAATGTATGCGAGTGGCTCGTCCAGGAGGCACGCTTCGCTTGACCGATTGTGAAAACACCCTGACCAATAGCCCTGCCTGCGAACAATTGGGAAGATTGATGGCAACAGCATTAAAAAAGGTTGGGCAAAGCTTTTCCCCCGACGGCTATCATTTTGGACTGCTCCCGATGTTGGGCACTCTCTTGCGCGCTGCTGGCTGTAAAAATGTCCAGAGAAGGGCTCACTGCTGTGATTTTTCGGCTGGTATGGAAGATCATGTCGAAGCATTTCAGGATTGGATGGTTGTTTACAGGCTCACTCAACCCTTCCTTTTACGCACAGGCGTTGCCACCCAACAAGAGCTAGAACGGCTGTATCAAAAAGCAATGGAAGAGATGCAGGTCAGTAGTTTCTGTGGTTTGATCTTCTATCTGACCGTCTGGGGCGAGGTTGCCAAATAGCGGGGCACGCGCAGCCTTTACGCGTGCCCCAAATATGGTGCTGTGGGGTTAACTGCTTTACCAGACTTTGGACCTGCGATCCTCCACGCGTTTGGCCTTGAGCTCGAAGCGGGGCAATGAGCCTACGGGGACGGCTTCAATTGGCATGCGTAAGCTGAGCGATGAGTGCAGTTCCTCTTGAATGTGTGTGGTGAGTTCAGCCGGGCATTCGACCTGCAAGGAAATCTCGTCCAGCGGGCCTTTTTTGGTGACGATGACCCTGTATTCGGCAACTTCGGGGAAGCGATGCAAGATATCCGCCAGGGTCGAAGGATAGACATTGACGCCGCGGATGATCAACATATCATCGGCCCGTCCCAGCACTCCGCCGTCCAGGTTGAGAAAGGTGCGACCGCATTTGCATTGATAGCCCCCGTGACGCACCAGGTCGCCGCTGCGATAGCGCAGCCCCGGCGTCCCCCATCTGCCCAGATTGGTCAGCACCAGTTCTCCTATTTCCCCTTCTTTCACCGGCTCATCCGATTGAGGATCAAGGATCTCAGCAATAAATTCGCGCTCGTTGACATGCACGCCACGCTGCTCTGAGCAGGCAAAGCCATAGGCTCCCATCTCGGTCATGCCTGCATGGTCATAGGCCCGCGCTCCCCACGCCTTTTCGATCCTCTGCCGCGTTGCGACTATCGATGTTCCGGGCTCTCCCGCATGAATGGTCACGCGAATACTTGAATCGTGGGTAACAATACCATGCTCCTGCGCCACTTCCGCCAGCCGCAGCGCGTAGCTGGGGGTGCAGACCAGCACGGTGGCCTTTACTTCCTGGATGGCGCGCAGGCGTTGCAGGGAGTCCATGCCCCCGCCAGCAACAGTTAATGCACCTAACCGTTTGGCCCCTTCGTAGGCGGACCAGAAGCCAATAAAGGGGCCAAAGCCGAAGGCGATGAAGATGATATCATCGCGTTTGACCCCCGCGGCTTCATAGACCTGGCTCCAGCACTCCGCCCACCATTCCCAGCTTTCCTGGGTGTCGAGCAGCTTCAACGGGTGCCCGGTAGTACCGGAGGTTTGATGTAAGCGGACATAGTCGCTGATTGGATAGGTGAGGTTGCTGCCGAATGGCGGATTGGTTTCCTGATCGGTGATCAGATCTTGCTTAGTGGTGAAGGGGAGACGCCTGAGATCGTCAAGGTTCTTGATGGGGAGCGAAATATTAGCCAGTTTCCTCTGGTAGAAGTGATTGCGAGGCAAAATATGCGCGAGCCCAAGACGAAGACGTTCTATTTGATGCGCGGCGATCTGAGCGCGTGTAGCCGTTGCCAAATTTGACATAAAAACTAATCCTTCCTACTAGAACAAAAAAAGATCACACCTGTGTAAAATGAGCAAGAGCGCGCCGAATATAGACCGGAGTTACCTGCTTACGATAATTGATAGTAAGATCGGCGTTATCAAGCGGCTTGGCGCGTTTAGCCGCAACGATTGCTGCCGCGTCTATGAGCTCCGGGGTCAATCGCTGCCCCACCAGCATAGCGGCGGCCTCGGTTGCTTCAACCGGGTACGAAGCAACCGCTCCGAGGACGATGTGCGCATCAGCCACGGTCCCATCATCGATCAAACGCAAGGCAACCGCGACCCCCAGAATTGGGAAATCAAAAGAACCCCGGCGGCGCAATTTCAAATAGACGCTGCGCCATCCAGCGGCGGGAGGCAAAATGACCTCGCTCAATATTTCATCAGCAGCCTTTGTATATGGCGCGATTCCGTCGTCGCGGAAAAGCTCCTGAACGGGTATAAGGCGTTCACCGCGTATACTGATGAGCCGTACTTGCGCTCGCAGGCTCACCAGCACGGGAGCGGTGTCGGCGGAAGAGATCGCCCAACAGCGCGGGCTTCCAGGAGCGACCAGGCAAATCTCTCCATCCTTCTTCATGCAATACCCGATGGAGTGGCGCCAGAATTCGGTCTGGTTATAGTAATTGCAGCGCGTATCCAGCAGCAAATTCCCGCCAATCGTGCCAACGTTGCGCAACTGAGGCGTCGAGACCGAACCGGCTGCCATTGCCAGCGCCTCATAGGGGCGGGTCTTTGCGCTCCCTCTGCCATTCTTCCCCACCACATGCTCTCCCTTGATCTCAGGGTGTTCTGCCAGCGCCGTAAGCGTTACTCCTGCGCCAATGCGCATTCCCTGCTCTGCCGTCCCGTTCATGGACTGCATGGGGGCAACTTTTCGCAGCCCGACGAGCACGCCGGGCGTGAATTGACGCCGCTTCATATTGGGGTAAAGATCGGTTCCTCCCGCAACCAGCATTGCTCCATCGCCCTCCTGAGCGAGCATCTTTGCCGCATCATCCAGGCTGCGGGGTGCCAGATAGCGAAACGGTGGAAGACGTAACATCTAATCATCTCCTCCCTTCGCCGGTACCGGTTGAGCCTGCACCATATCCTGTTCGGGACGCCAGGTAATCAAGCGCGTGGGCCAGGGTGAGGGAGCAGCTACAGGAGCAATCTGTGCGCGCTGCGTTGTGCGCGTGTCTGTAACGGCCCTGATAGCTCGGAGTATTTTATCGGGCGTGATCGGGGTCTCGTCAATCCGCACGCCGGTGGCATTATAAACTGCGTTGGCAATAGCCGGGATAACCGGATTGAGCGGCCCCTGACCGGCCTCTTTGCCGCCAAAAGGACCTTCCAGATCGGGTATTTCAACCAGGATCGTCTCAATCTCAGGCGTATCCAGCGTGGTCGCCAGCTTGTAATCGAGCAGCGAGGGGATTTTATGCCGTCCCTTGCGGAAGACCTGCTGCTCCATCACGGCCTCGCCAAACCCCATATAGGCGCCTCCCTCGACCTGTCCGGCGACCAGCAGGGGATTGATGGATTGGCCGACGTCGTGGGCTAACCACAACTTCTCCACCGTCAGCTCGCCTGTTTCCAGATCGACAGCGACCTGGGCGGCGCAGGCGGAGTAAGAGTAAGCCGGAGAAGGGCCAACGCCCGCCCCTTTATAATTGCCATGAATACCCTCAGGAGGGGCATAAGAGCCGGAAGAAACCAGAGCTCCGAAGCGCGCCTCCGCCATTTGTACGGCTTTGACAAATGGGAGGGCCAGCCCGGGATCATCTTCGGCGTAAATTACGCCATCGGCAGCCGTCAATCGTTCGACTGCTAGCTGCAAGTGCTCAGCGGCTACTATAAAGAGCTGATCCCTCAGCTTGCGAGCAGCGGCGATAGCGGCATTACCGGCCATAAAGGTAACACGGCTGGAGTAAGAGCCGAGATCAACCGGAGTCAATGTTGTATCAGCCGTCTCCAAGTGGATCTGTTCCGGCTGCACCCCCAGTTCTTCGGCCACGACATAGGCCAGGATCGAGGTCGAGCCCTGACCAATATCGGTCGCGCCACAATACACGGTAATGCCGCCGCCGCGATCAAGCTTGATCTGCACCGCCGAGTGGGGGAGATCATTCCAGTAGATAGGTTTGCCTGCGCCACAAATGTACGACGAGGCTGCGACGCCCAGGCCGCGTTTGAGCGGATCGTGCTTTTGCCCGTTCTTGGCAGGGGCAGCCTTTGCTGCATGAAATTCGTGCCAGTTGGAGCGTGTCACGATCTGGTCCAGGCACTCGCCTAACGCGCAACTGGTGATACGCAGCCCATTGATGGTACGGGTATATGGCTCGATCAAATTATGGCGGCGGAACGCAACCGGGTCCAGCTCCAGGTCGTGTGCCAGCTTGTCCATGTGAACTTCTACTGCATAGCGCGGCTGCGTCGTTCCATGCCCGCGTTTCGGCCCGCAGGGGGGCTTGTTGGTGAAGAGACGCATGCCCTCAAACTTATAGCAGGGCAGTTGATAGGTGACCGTCTGCAAGACGCCGGTGTAATAGGTGGTGGCGATGCCATATGAGCCGTACGCGCCGCCGTCCAGGAACGAACGGAAATGCATCGCAGTCAGCGTGCCGTCGCGCTTTACTCCGGTCTTAATCCACATTTTTACCGGATGGCGTCCCCGGTGCAGCAGAAAGACCTCTTCGCGCGTGCAGGTGATTTTCACGGGGCGCCCGGTGCGGCGAGAGAGCTCGCAGGCGCAAATTTCGTGCGAGAAGGGATCGCTTTTCCCGCCAAAACCACCGCCCACGGGAGGAGCAATCACGCGAATATGCGACTGGGGAATTTTCAACACCTTGCTTAACTCGCGGTGAACGTAGTGGGGGGTTTGCGTCGAAGACCATAGCGTCAGCTTCCCGCCGACCGGATCGCTCGGATTGGGCTCCCAACGGGCGACGCAGGCATGGGCCTCTAAAGGTGCGTGCGTATTGCCTTCGTAGTAAAACCAGTCTTCTCGAATGTAGTCAGCGTCAGCGAAACCTGCTTCAACATCGCCAAAATCATACGCAACGGCCTTATGAATATTGCCAATGCGCGCATCATCGTTAATCTTCACCTCTGGATGGCTCAGCGCCTCGTCAATGCTCATCAGGGCGGGAAGCTCTTCATATTGCACGTTGATCAGCTTCATAGCCTCATCAAGGGTTTCCGGGTCAAGCGCGGCAACGGCAGCCACTGGATCGCCCACATAGCGTACTTTGTCGATGGCTAGCGCCAGTTCATCCTGGCTGGAGGGGAGAATGCCAAATTTCTGGGGTAAATCCTCGCCGGTGATAACTGCCACCACGCCCGGTAGCTCTAAGGCCCGGCGCACATCAATGGAGAGAATGCGCGCATGAGCGTGAGGAGAACGCAATAGTCGTCCATAGAGCATGCGCGGTAGCATGATATCATCGGCGTAGAGCGCGCGTCCCGTGACTTTGCCGTACGCATCGACTTTGGGACGCGGGGTGCCGACAACGTGGTACGCACGCTGGTTCTTGCGCGGTCTGCTCATCCGTTTCCCCTTTCATGAGCGGCAGAGACATCGGCGGATGCAAGGCGCTGAACGGCAGCATCCAGAGCCTCGTAGATTTTGGTATAGCCGGTACAGCGACAGAGATTGCCTGCCAACGCCTCGCGCATTTGCTCGCGCGTCGGGGACGGGCAGGTATTGAGGAGGGCAACGCCGGAGAGGATCATCCCCGGTGTGCAATATCCACATTGGGCCGCCCCCAGTTCTGCGAATGTTTCCTGTAAGGGATGAAGCTTGCCATTGCGCTCCAATCCTTCGATGGTGGTAATCTCACACTCCTGAACCTCAACAGGCAAGGTGAGACAGGAAAGAACGGGGGTGCCGTCAATCAAAACGGTGCAGGCCCCACATTCTCCTAGCTCGCATCCATGTTTTGTGCCGATCAGTCCCAGGTCCTCGCGCAACACCTCAAGGAGCGTGTGGTGGGGAACTACGGCCACTTCGTGGCGCTCGCCGTTGACCCGCAGGGTGATAAGTTCGCGCATACCGGCCTCCTTTCTATGCTAATCAGCGTAGTGTGCAGGTGATGCTTCTCTGTGCTCCAATCCTTCCTCTGCCTCCTCCCTGGCTCCTAATGCCTTCGAGATCATCGTCGCTTCCCAGAGGAGCTGCTGTCTTGCATTTCTTATAGTCTTTTCATTGAATCTTGAAGAGAAGCCAACGATCCAGAGCAGGGCCACCAATGCGTTGTCCGGCCCTTTAATCGCAGTCGCCACGGCGTTGACTCCGGTCAAATATTCTTCGTGGTCCTCGCCAATGCCGGTGCAACGCGTTTCCTCCACGGCTGCAAGAAACTGGGTGGGATCAATGATTGAATGTGCGGTAAAACGGGGGAGGGAAGCGGTTCGCAGATAGTGTTCGCGCTCCTCGCGGGGCCAATTGGCGAGTATGACGCGTCCTGTTGCCCCGGCCAGCAAATGGACCCGTGTGCCGCGTGGTGCCGAGATGTGCAGCGATGGCTGAGCGGGTACGAAACCGGTGCTGTCTGGAGTGAAGCGGGTTGGCGCCAGCCCGGCCTCCATATCGGGTTTAATACACTCGATAATGCGCACACTGTCTTGCTCTACTCGACCCAGAAATAGCGTTTCTCCAATGTTGGCAGCGAGCCGCTGCATGGCAGGCAGTGCGAAACGGCGCAGGCCAGCTCTCTGCACATAGTTTTGCGCCAGATCATACAGTCTGGGTCCAAGCACATACAGCCGCTCCTCCGATTGCTCAATCACATGATTGCTCTCCAGCGTCTTGAGCAGTCCGTGGATGCTTCCCTTGCTCATATCAAGTACGCGAGCCAGTTCGGAAAGGGTCAAGCCTTCTTCTGACGCGCTCAAAACCTCCAGCAGCCTGAATGCCCGCTCCACCATAGGAGCGGGCACGACAGCCGCTCCGGCTGGGGCCTGCGGCTCCGATTGATGTTCACTCTGTCGAACAGTTTGTTTTGCCATACGAACAGTATACGCATGGAGAGGAGTTCAGTCAAGGGTCCTGTTCTCCCTCAAGCTTGCAAATAGTCCAGTGCAAAGTTTTCCCAGATCCTGATCATCATAAAGTCCTGCCATGTTCCTGGCAAGGTTGCGGGAACGGTTTGTACCGGCGCGGGTGACGGAGCTGACTGAACCACACCGCGACAAAGTACGAGAGGGCAGCAAGCGCAGCAATATAGAAGCTGACCGGCCAGTGACCGACGAAAGCCAGAATGAGCCCTCCCCAGGTGAAAACGACATTGAGCAGGATAGCCAGCCCAATGGCTGCCAGCGGACGACGCGCGAGGCGCTCGGCAGCAGCGGGTGGAGCAACCAGCAAGGCGAAGACGAGCAGCACTCCCACAATCTGTATCGCCTCAGAGACGGTGATAGCAAGCAGCAAAAGAAAGACGATGGAGAGCAGACGTACAGGGACGCCGCGCGCCTGGGCAACTTCAGGGTCAATGGAGGCAAAAAGCAATGGACGATAGAGCAATGCCAGAATGAGCAGGGTGATAATGCCGCCAACCAGGATGATCAGCACATCGTTGCGGGCCACACTAAGAATGGAGCCAAAAAGCACATTGACCGTTTCTGTCGCGTACTGGGTATAGAGGCTCAGGAATAGTACGCCCAGGCCGAGCGCCAGCGAGAGCACCATGCCGATCTCGACATCTCTTCCCCTGACCCGTTCGCCGAGTGCTCCCATGCCACCGGCAGCCGCGAGGGTGAAGGCAAACATGCCAAGCAGCGCATTGGTGCCGAGCAAAGCCGCCCCGGTTGCGCCCGCAAAACCAATATGGGAGAGAGCGTGGCTGGCAAACGCCTGGGCGCGCAGCACCACAAAATATCCCATAATAGCCGTAACGACGGCGACGATGGTGCCAGCCAGAAACGCATTTTGTACCAGTTCGTGTTGCAATAATTCCAGCATAACCTACTCTCTCAGTGGGATAAATTTTGTCTCGGCCCGGTCATTTCTGCTCTGCGAGGCTGAGCCGGATCGACAGGGGATGCAAGCGTATGGTGACGATATGGCTCAATCCTGCCGGGCGTTCTGACTTTTCGCAATGGCGTGAGCAGCCGGACGAGCAGGTAGACGCCAAAAGAAAGGGCCGCAATAAAAAAGCTCACCGGCCAGCTGGTAGTCGCCGCGAGCAGGATACCTAGCCAGGTATAAGCCAGACCCAATACAATCGCCAGGAGTATCGCTATCAATGGGCGTTGGGCCAGACGCGTGGCGGTGGCTGCCGGACCGACCAGCAAGGTGAAGATCAGTAATATCCCCACCACCTGAACGGACATAGAGACCGTGATCGCCACCAGCACCAGGAAAATAATCGCCAGAGACTTTACGGGGACGCCGCGCGCCTGGGCGACTTCGGGATCAAACGAACTAAAGAGCAACGGGCGAAAGAGCACCAGGAGCAGTGCCAGCACACCGATACTAAAGAGCATGGTAATCAGCACATCCGTCTGGCTAATGCCTATGATCGTCCCAAAAAGAATACTATATGCCTGTTCCGCATAGCCACGATAGAGCGAGAGAAAGAGGATGCCGAGAGCCAGCGTGAGCGTAGTAATCACGCCAATAACGATATCTCGCTCCCGCAGCTCTTTGCCCAGCAAACCTATTCCCACGCCTGCCCCAACTGTAAATACCAGCAGGCCAAAAACAGGATCAGTTCCCAGCAGCACAGCTCCGGCTGCCCCGGCAAAACCAATATGAGAGAGCGCATGGCCCGCGAAGGTCAAACCACGCATAATCAGGAAATAGCCGATGATGGCGGCGATAATCGCTACCAGGGAACCGGCCAGCAGCGCGTTCTGGATAAACGGATATTGCAGCAATGTAAACATTGGGAGCTCTTTCTCTTTTCGCTTGCCTATGGTTGTTGTAATCCATGTTGCAGGGAAACAAGCTGGTCAAGCATCCACTGTTGATACGTCTTAGCTGATGGCATCGTTTCCGTTACCGCGACGATGGGAATACGCTGTCTTTTTGCAGCGTTGAGCAAATTGGTTGTGACCGGCGTATTTGTCTGCGCATTGTAAATCAGCACCTTGATCAGTCTCTGCTCAACCTGATCGTTCGTCTCAATAATGCTGCCAGCGGGAGGATCATTACCTTCGGCGACGGCTTTTTGAAACTCAAAAGGCGTCAGGACTTTGAGCCCAAGCGGATTTGCCTGATAAAGGAAGATCGTTTCGGTCAGTCCAACGGCAGTACCAGCATATCGCTCTTTCATTGTATCAATGCGCTGCTGCACTGGCATCAACGCCTGCTCGAATTGCTGCAAATTGCGATCAAACACCGTGGCATGAGCAGAGTCCAGTTTCTTCAAGCTCGTGGCAATAGCGCGGGCAATGGCGCGGATATCCTCAAGGCTATACCAGACGTGGACGTTATCGGGCAGTTTGACCGGGGCGACATCGTAGGCGGTGAGTACCATGCGGTCGGTGTTGGGCGAGGCCGCTAACAGACGATCCATCCAGCCATCGTAGCCACCGCCATTTTTAATGACAAAGCGCGCATTGCTCACAGCTACGGCATTCTGGACATTGGATTCGTATTCATGGGGGTCTATCGTCGGGTCGGTCAAGATGCTCGTGACCGAGACGCGATCTCCGCCTATTTGTTGCACGATATTACCATAAAAGTTCTCAGCAGCCACCACCGCAATCGCAGACGTGTTGCCTGTCCCTGGCTGCGGAGAACTTCCGCAGGCGCTCAGGAGTAGTGAGACCGCAAGCATCGGTAAAAGCCATAGAGATACGTTTCTCCGTGGAGGCACAACGATGATCCTTTCAGCAAATGATACTTTGTATCGTTAACTAAAAGGATCATAACATAGAGGGGGAGGAGGTGTCAAACGGACTTCTCCGCTGCTGGTTGTTGCTTTGCAGACCCCTCTTCCAGCACAATCTTGCCGAGCGAGCCATCGACCGTAATCACCTGTCCATTCTGGATCTTTTCGGTTGCTCCCGTGACGCCAACGACTGCCGGTATGCCATATTCACGCGCAACCACGGCTCCATGAGACATCGAGCCTCCCATCTCCATGACCAGCCCTCCGGCGGTCAGGAAGAGCGGGGTCCAGCCAGGATCGGTTGAAGGCGCGACCAGGATCTCTCCCGGCTCCAGGTGCGCGCCGACAGGATTGAGGATGACGCGCGCCTTCGCCGTAATCCGCCCGGCAGAAGCTGGAGTCCCTTGCAAGGCATCCCCGGTATCTCCTTCAGTTGCGGCTATCGGCTCAGAACCATCGGAGAGCAACACTCGCGGTATGTGGCGACGATGCATCTCCCGCTCGTACACAGCGCGTCGCTCGCGAACGAGGGAGCGCATATCTGTGCCGGCAAGGGCTGTTCGCGCTTCAGCAAAGGAGAGGAAGTAAAGATCCTGGCATTGTTGCAGGCGACCGGCGGAGACCAGCTCTTCGGCAACTGGCCGTAGAATCTCTCTGATTCTAGCAAGAACCCAGACAAGGTAAAATTTTGGTAGTTCACGCATCCCCATAAGGAGCCGTGTGCGCCTCAGAGCGAAGTGGACCAGCCGCCCGCGCAGCCAGTTGCGCTGCGTTGCCCGCTCCGTCAATTCCTGTACCATCGCATCCGCCTGCCGCGCCCCACGAGCGAACTGGACATTGGGTGCCAGATCTTCATCCGTCAGGCGCAGGTAGTTCACGAGCGCGCCCAGAATATGCGTCGGGTCTTCAGACCAGCGGGGAAGCCCCAGATCGATCTCGGCTACGCCCCGGTGCCCGTAGGCGCGTAAAAATTCAGCAAGGCCGTTTTGTACAACGGGTGGGAGAGATTGTTGATGATATCCTGTGGATAGCTCCTCCAGGGAGTGTTCGAGCATACATTTGACTGCATCCTGATGGGCCGAAATCTGCTGGGCAACGCCCCAGAGGGCAAGATCCATCTCGGTCGTTGGATTATAGGGCAGACCACGCAGCACCGTCTGCCGCTCGTCAGCGGTCGCCAGCTTCCCTAACAGCTTTCCGGCCAGTCCAAAGGAGAGAATACCACTGAGTAGGATCGGGCCGACCGACGCCAGGACGTGAATGAGGCGATGACGAACAAAGCTTTCCACCAGCCCCAGTCGTGCGAGCGAGTTTGCGTCAGGGGTAGGAGACAACTGCCGCAGCAACCATTCGCGTAGAGCCAGCACACGCTGGCGCGCCACAGCCGGACGGAAGATTGCTTGAAGGACACGCGGAGGAATGCCGAGGCGCGTCACCAACATGATCGCCCGGCGTATAAAGCTCCAGCGCCTGGAGGCGACCACTTGCAAGCGCGGATCAGACAGCACGACTTGCGTTGAGGCAAACGAACGAGCCTCAGCGAAAGGGAGTATGAAGCTGATAATGCGCCGCCCGATGGGATTGCGTAGACCTCCTGTGACGTCAAGAAAGAGCCGCATGCCCGCTTCAGCAACGAAGCGCGGCCCGGCGTCTCCTTGTACTGGAGGAAAGCCTGCCAGCGGCACCAGAGCGGATGCAATCAGGCGAAAGAACGCGAGCCCCATTGGCGTGATGGGCTGATAGACGCCCTGAGCCACGTTAAAAGAAAAGTAGACGCGTAGCATATCATCTGATTGGGGAGCGTTGGTTGGAAGAGGATAGAGCGTTGTAATCGGTCGCGCCTGCGTCAGCCAGAGTTTCCCGCTGCTATCAATCGCCCATTCTGTATCCTGCGGCGCTTGATAATGCGCCTCAACCTTTGCCCCCAGTTGGGCCAGTTCCCGCACCTGCTCATCGGTAAGGCAGGCATGATCGCTCTGTTCAGCGCGCTCGATGCGTTGAGTACCACCGCCTGGTACGGGCTGAATTATCACGCGTTTATCTCCGAATCGGCGCTCGACAATCTCTCCGCTGGTCGTATTGACCACAAAATGATCGGGATTGGTCGCGCCAGAAACGACTGCTTCTCCTAAGCCCGGGCTGGCGTCAATAACGGCCTGTCGCCGTCGTCCCGTGAGTGGATTGGCGGTAAAGAGGACGCCCGCCACCGCCACATCGATCATCCGCTGAACGACGACAGCAAGGCTGACGGTATGCGGATCAATCTGGTTGTTCATGCGGTAACTCACGGCGCGCTCCGTCCAGAGCGAGGCCCAGCAGCGTCGAATGGCATCCAGCAGGGCATCCTCGCCAACAATGTTCAAATACGTATCCTGCTGCCCGGCGAAGCTGGCAAAGGGAAGATCCTCGGCTGTGGCGGATGAGCGCACTGCAACCGCTAAGGGGCTGCCTTTCCCAAGAGATGAGTATGCACCACGTACCGTATCGGCAAGTTCCTGTGGAAATGGGACCTGTAGCAAACGCTCACGGATGGCCGCCGTAATCTCGCCGCTATGAGTCTGCCCCTCCTTACTAGCCAACCTGTCCAGCAGTTCGTTCAGGTCTGCCCTCTCGGCAACCTGTTGGTAGGCTTCGGTAGTAATACAGAAACCAGGCGGGACCGGCAATCCTGCGCGTGTCAGTTCTCCTAGATTCGCCCCTTTGCCTCCCACAAGTGGAAGGAGAGCATGATCAATCTCCTCAAAAAAGAGGATATACTGTTCTTTCTCTCTGCCTTGAGATAAGGTCGAGTGTGGTTTACTGCTCATATGATTCCTTCTCTCTAGCGTCCTGGCACCATGTTCATTTATTTACTGACCAATTAATAATTGCGGCGAAAAGAAAGTCCCTCTACTATCGAAGCGGTGCGCAACGCCAGTTCAACCAGGAGACAACATTGTAATTAATTGTCCCATTAATTAAATTATGGCTTAGGGATGGAGGAAAGTCAAGGCTGATAATAGTACAGGTGAGCCTGGCACCATGCTCGTATCCGAGCGAGCGCGCCCTCAACGCTACAAACAGTCAAAGAGCATTTTGCTGGATCATTGGAAAAGGATGATTGAAAATTTAGCCGAACCGTAACCGTGATGAGATGGCAGTGGAGAAAAGGGAGCACTTCTAACGCTATCATTTCCATGTTTTGATCCAGATTCACGGTGTCTAAGCACTATTTATCCTTCATAGTGTGTTTGCCGCAATTTCAAACCTCGTAGAGGGAGAGAATCCGCAGGGCAAAAAGAAAAATAAATAGGTTCATTAAAGGATTGTTTTATGAAGCTATCTGTGGTACAATAAGCAAAGAGACAAAAATCGCACCTGGAGGGACCCATGACGCGCGCGCTGATACGACCAGATGACGAGCAGACACTTTCTCTGCGTGAAAAGACGCACCAGATTCAGCAATGGATGGGCTTCAATCAAACCCTGCTCGCCGGCCACCTGTCGTTGTCTTCCCAGAAAATTTATGCCCACGACTTTTATCACTATCTCACCTTTGCACAAACCAGACAGGCCGCCCTCAATCATGCCACCTTCGCCCGGTGGCGCACCTATCTTTCCACTCAAACCACTATCTCCCCCCACACGATCAATCGTATGCTCAGCGCGGTCAAACGCATGATGGAAATGGCCGAGGAACAGGGCTTTGTCCCCGAAGGAACGGCAGAACGGTTTAAACGCGTACGAGGAGTAAAAACGGTTGCACTAAAAGAGCGATTACGCCCGAATAACCGCATCAAAATCGAGCCGGAGGAGATGCGCCAGATGACCAATGAGCCTGACCTGGAGCGGCTGATCGGGCTGCGCGATCTGGCAATTTTACATACCTTTGCCGGCAGCGGCCTGCGGGTCTCCGATCTGCGCCAGATGCGGCAGGACGATATCAAACGGCGCGGCAAAGGCTATTTTATCGAGGTCCGCGGCAAAAATGAGGCTGAGTACGATGCTGTTCCCCTGACTCGGGAAGCCTATGCTGCCATTATGGACTGGCTGACCAATAGACCCGTCCCCTCCCCGTACATCTTTACAGGCTTTGCCGGGCGCGGTGAACGCCGCCTGACCGACCAGCCGCTTTCCAGTCGTGGCGTCTGGCTGATCATCAAGGGCTATGCGCGCCGCGTCGGCCTGCCCGAAGTAAAACCCCACGACCTGCGACGTTTCGTCGGCACGCAACTGGCGAAAACCAATCCTCGCCTGGCCCAGAAGGTGCTGCGTCATAAAAGCATTGAGACGACATACAAATATTATGTGCTAGACGAGGTTGAGCCGGGCGCGACCGATGGGCTGTATTAGCAGCTTATTTTATAGCAACAACGTGGCCGCCGGTCATACACTGTAGATCGATTGGCGTCAAGCAGAAGACGGCAAAAGGCGTTCCGGCGGCGGCCCAGATTTCCTCGTAGTGTTGCAGGTCTTCGTCGATGAAGGTTTCTATCGGCTCGACATGGCCCACTGGAGGTACCCCCCCAACGGCGAAACCAGTGCGTTGACGCACAAAATCGGCGTCGGCCTTCTCTACCGGCTCGCCAACCAGTGCGCCGAGTCGCTGCTCATTGACACGATTGAGCCCGCTGGCAACCACAAGTACAGGTTTATGGCTATGTTGCCCTGTGAATACCAACGACTTGACGATCTGTCCGACCTGGCACCCGATAGCCTGTGCTGCCTCTTTCGCTGTCCGAGTAGAGTCTGGCAGTTCGACTACCTGGAACGAAAAGCCCAGCGTCTCCAGAGTGTTCTGCACTTTTTGCGCGCTTGCACTCAATTCTTTTCCCATATTATCCTTCCATATTCCACGAAATTGGATCTTAACCTGCCCTGGCGGAAAAATTATATCAAGCCGGCAAGGGCGTGGCAAGCCGCAGCGGCGCAAGCAGGCAATAGAAGAGATTTGTCACGATTGGCCCTCAGCCTGGAGATCTCCAAATTCTAGCAGCAGCGGCTTGAGGCGAGCGCAAAGCGCGTGGTCCCATTCTTCCAGCTCAGCGATTAGACAGCGTGTTGCCGCAGCTAAGGCGCGGCGCAGTTCTGACTCATCGAGCGAGCGGACGAGCGCACCGGCGAGCGGATCGGTGATGGAGGCGGGGAGAAGATCGACGCCACGCCCATGAAAGGCGTTTTCCCCTTTGCGCAGGCAGGCCAGGGCGAGGATGTAATCGCGAATGCTGCCGATCCAGTATTCGGCTCGCCAGGGTTTGTGACGCTCAATGCTCGAACGAGCGTGCAGAACGTGGTGCCAGCTCAGACCGATGAGGGAAGAGGCATCTGGCTGCGGCGCTGGTTCCAATTGCCGGGCAGTGCCGAAAAGCCTCTGGAAGTTCGGGCCGCGCGCGCCGAAGTCCGCTTCAGGCGTTACCGACAGGTCGATCTCCAGGCCATCAGGGAGAAGGAATACGCGGTAAATGCTTGGCCCCGAGCGCAGATCAAAATGACTGAGCACGCCAAATTCCTGCTCAAGTATCTGCGTCCAGTCATCAAGAATGGTCTCAATTGCATGATCGGTTGCGATCCCGAAGGTGATATCAATGTCCGACCAGCGATCTTCAGCTCCGGCGGCTAGCGAGCCGATGAGCGCGCCCCCTGTGGTTCGCGGGTCTGCCCGGGTCATTGCTAAAATGTAATTAGGCCCTTGAGTATGAATGGAACGAAAAACAACGCTAAGGGTTGACTGAGCTGCGGAGCGTGTGGAAAGCCCCCCCCTTGTGTTTTTCTCTTCGTGCTGATAGAGTAAAAGGGAAGAGCCAGCACTGAACTGAAATACGATTCACTTTACAGTTGGACCGAATCTGGCACCTCCCTCAAGCTCATCGTCATGCTCTCTTCCTTGAGGATACGCCCGAAAAACTGTGAACTGAAAAGAAATCAGTGGCAAGGAGGAGGAAGAAACAGCCGATGATGGATAATCCGCGCATGAGTGAAGCAGACGAGATCCTCTCCTGGATGAGTCGCTATGAGCTATCCCGACTGACCTTGAAACGAGAAACCACGAGGAGAACCTACACGCTGATTCTCCAGCAGTTTTTGACCTGGCTTGGATCACTACCAAACCACGCGGCCCCCTTTGACCCATTGCGAGACCTGACGGCAACAGCCGTGCAAACCTATCTGTTTGAGGAACTCGCTGGCACGAGTATTAGCCATCGCGAGCGCACCAAATCCATCCTCTCGAGTTTTGCTGAATGGCTCATCGATGAGAGGTTGCTCACACGCAACCCGACCAGAGGGATCGAGTTCCCCGCTCAGCAATTGCTCGCACCGCGAGAACTTGTGCCTGACCAGCGCTATATCCTCAAAGAGTTGGTCGAAGCCGAGGATTTGCGCGGACAAGCCATCTTTGCCCTCGGCTATTACACGGGGTGCCGGGCCAGCGATGTGTGCTGGTTCCGACTGGATCAGGTTCATCACCTCACCAAAAAGGAAGGTTCCATCACCGTTGGGTACAAGCGCGGACAACTGCGAACGCTGGATCTGGCGCAGAACGCGAGAAAACCCCTGCGTACCTATCTGGAGAAGGAACGCAGCGGCATCCAGACTACATGTCCTTTTCTGTTTCTCTCACAGCGAGAGCACCCTGCCACAACACGTCTCAATGATCACCCCAGACGGCTCACCGAAGGAGGTCTGCATGCCTGGTGGCGTACCGTCAAGGAGCGGGCAACAAGAAAGCAGTGGGAACAGATCGCCGATATTACGTTTCACGACTTGCGACACGACTTTGGTCATCGGCTACGCGCTGCAGGATTTTCCCTGGAAGAGGTGGCGGTTATGCTGGGCCATGTGACTAGGAAAGGAACCCCGGCAGTGGCAACTACTGCACGCTATACCCAACCCAATCGCGAGCACATCAAACACAAACTCAGAAATGCCGCGCTCTGAGATCAGGAAAAGAGAACCGACTGCCTTCCTGCACATGTTTGTCAGGATCTTCGTCCTCCCTCGCTCTCTTTTTTGCTCTTCTCATGCGAGACACGGGCTCGAAAACACGTTCAGATGCAGTGTACCAGTACCCCCTCTTGTTTTTTCTCTCTTTCTCCTGTATACTTCTATTAGAATTGATTCAAATTTTTTTGACGTATTCACTGGAGGAAGGTTCATGGATCAGGCCATTGTTTCACCGCCGTTGCCGGATTTTCTCAAGCTGCTTGCTCACGAGTTGCGCTGGAAAATTCTCACCCGGTTAGCTCGCTCTGACTACAATGTAGCTGAAATCGTTCGCTTCCTGGATCAGCCCCAGAACGTGGTGTCCTACCATCTGCGCAAGCTGCGCGACCTGCATCTCGTGACTGAACGGCGCAGTACGGCTGATGAGCGCTCGCTGTATTACAGCCTGGATCTGGAGACCTTTCGCACGCTTTACCTCGCAACTGGTGAGGCAGTCCACCCCGCTGTGGGCCTGGTTCAGGCTCTCTCTCCTGGTGCTCATCGGCCCGTGCGCGTGCTCTTTCTCTGCACCGAAAATAGTGCCCGTTCACAAATTGCCGAGGGACTGCTTCGTCATCTGAGTCATGGGCAAGTCGAAGCCTTCAGTGCTGGGAGTGCTCCATCACAGGTGCATCCTCTTGCCTCCCGTGTGCTGCAAGGACTCGGTGCTGATCTGAGCCTGCACCGCTCTAAGCATCTGGACGAGTTTCGTGGGCTATCGTTTGATTACATCGTCACGGTCTGTGATCGCGTTCGCGAGGTCTGTCCCTCCTTTCCTTCTGACCCAGAGCGTATTCACTGGAGCTTCCTCGACCCAGCTCTGGTGGAAGGGTCTGATGAGGAACGCTGGCACACCTTTGAACAGATCGCCTTGCAACTCACCACTAGGATTCGTCACCTGTTGACGCTCATTGCGCGTGAGCAAGGCGCACGCTCCCCTCGATGAAAGGAAGTTCGCGATGGCTCTCTTAACAACGCGCCAGCAGAACACGTTGCTGAAGAACTGGCTCATGCGGTACGTGCGTACAATGCCTGTGTCTCTCCCTCGAAGTCGGAGAGGAGGCAACTAGATTGACGCCGTCTATCGGGCATTGCGTTGTGAGGAGGATGTAGATACAGCACTGAGGCATCTTGTTCGTGAAGCACTCCTGATCCCAGAGGTATATGGCTCTGGGGGTCGATTCGTTCACGAGATCTGCGAGCTGTGTTCAGCCATTTCTGTAGCACTTCGTACTTTTGTCTCGCCATGCGTATGAGCTGTTGACAGTTTGAGCAAAGGAGAAACCATGACACCAGTTCTTCTCCGTCGTGCTGGCGCAGAGTGTCTAGGCACCTGTGTTCTGGTGGTCATCGCAAATGGAGCTGTCCTCGTCAACGCCAGAACGGGACTCCTCGTTCCTGTGGGGGGAGCCCTGCTTTTTGGGGGAAGCGTCGTCATGTTGATTGCACTGCTAGGGCATCGCTCCAGCGCGCATTTCAACCCGGCGGTGACGCTCCTCTTTGCGCTCACTCGTGCTCTCTTCTGGCGCGATGTTCCTCTCTATGTTGGCAGCCAGTTCTTCGGGGCGACTTGTGGGGCACTCCTGCTTCGTATGTTGTGGGTTTCGGTCCCGGCTATTGGTATGGCGTCGCTACAAAGTGATCCCTGGATCGTGCTTGTCCTTGAAATGGGCCTCTCGACGGTCTTGCTACTGGTCGTTCTTCTCACGGCGACGACAACAGAGGAAGGGGAAATCATTGGTCCTATGGGTCTGCTGGCCGCACTCACCATTGGAACTATCATTGCCTTTGGCAGTCTTCTGGGAAGTGCTTTTGGCGGCGTTTTCATGAATCCTGCTCTCTCGCTCGGACCTGCGCTTGCTGTGTCAGTATGGGGTGAACGGTGGGTCCACTTCCTTGGTCCGTTGCTTGCAGCCTGCGCAGTAGCAGGTCTCTATTGGGGGCTGCACATGACAGGAAGGCATAACCTGCCTGATCACAAGCTAGTAGCTGCTCTTGCGCAAGAGCAGCTACTAGCGGAATCTACCGCGCTCCCCTTGAAAGGAGGTACCTGGGTCGTAGTCGCAGATCGTGTGTGTGCGAGAGCGGGAACGAGACGGACGTTCCTTACTCACCACGCCAGCGGTTCGCGACCCTCGGTTTCTCTACCGCCTGGGTCGAGGTGCATCCTCATGGGAGCTGCTACAACAACAAGTGGATGGCTCTATCTCTTCTCCGTCAAAACGCGTGCTTCTCGTGTTGTCATACTCATCGTATTTCTCAGGAGGATTTGATATGCGCTTTTTCTTTCTCGTCCGCACAAAACCGCAGCAACGCTGGTTCACGGCTTTTCAGATGATAGCTCTGGTTGGATTCCTGTGCCTCCTGGCTGCCTGCGGGGGCGGCTCGTCCTCTTCTGGAGGACAAACCGGAGCTTCGTGCCCTTCCACAAAAGCGCTCACCGGGGCGGGGTCCACCTTCGACTATCCGCTCTTCTCGAAAATGTTCAGCGAGTATCCCAAAGCGACCTGTGGAGCCAATGTGAACTATCAATCAGTTGGCAGTGGCGCAGGCATTAACAATTTGCTGCAACAAATCGTCGATTTTGGCGCGACTGACACCCCGATGACCAACGATCAACTCGCGAAGAGCCCAAATGGTCCCATTTTGCACATTCCAGTCACTTTGGGTGCAGAAGCTATGTCCTATAACCTGACAGGGATTGCTTCTGGTCAGCTCAAGCTCACCGGCCCGCTCATCGCCGATATTTACCTGGGCAAGGTCACCACCTGGGATGACCCGGAGATCAAGCAACTCAACGCTGGCATCGCCCTGCCACACCAGACGATCACGGTGGTTCACCGTTCGGACGGCAGCGGGACCACTGGCATCTTTACCCATTACCTCTCTGCTGTCAGTCCCACCTGGCAATCCCGCGTTGGTGCTGGAACTACCGTCAATTGGCCCACAGGCGTTGGTGGGAAAGGCAATGCAGGCGTTGCTGCTGCGGTCAAAAGTACGGCGGGGGCTCTCGGCTACGTCGAACTGGCCTATGTTGTCTCAAACAATCTGCCCTATACGCTGGTCGAGAACAAGGATGGGAAGTTTGTGGCTCCTTCTCTGGATGGGGCCAAGGCCGATGCCGCCAACGTGAGCGCCATCCCTGCCGACCTGCGCTTCTTTATCGTCAATGCGCAAGGGGCCGACTCCTATCCCATTTCAGGCTTCTCGTGGATCGTGGTCTACCAGAATCAGAGCAACGCTGACAAGGGCAAGGCCCTCGCCAACCTGCTCTGGTGGATGATTCATGATGGGCAACAATACGCGACGGCTCTGACCTATGTCCCCTTGCCTGCTCCGATTGTTGCCAAATCAGAAGCGCAGATCAAGGCGATGAAATGTGGTGGAAGCGCCTGTTACGCCGGAACCGGGAGCTAATGGCACAGTGTCTCCCGTCATGATAGGCAGACGCCGTGCGGCGCTTCGCACAGATAGAAAAAGGGAAGGTGCTATGCAACACAAACTTCTTGGAAGAGCATCAGGGATGAAACGCTTCGGAGGAGGGCCACGTCGCATCAGTGATGTTCTTTTCCGTGGGGTGACGCTCCTGCTCGTGCTCATAGTGATTGGCCTGATCGTGGGGATAGCCTGGGTGCTGATCAGCGGATCGTGGCCCTCGCTACGCACCTTCGGTTGGAGCTTTTTGACCAATCAGGCATTTGATCCGGTCCATAATACCTACGGCGTGGCCCCGGCGCTTTTTGGCACGCTCGTGACTTCGGCGTTTGCCCTGCTCTTCGCTGTCCCCATCGGGGTAGGCGCGGCCATTTTTCTTGTCGATTTCTGCCCGCGCCCCTTGCGCATGCCGCTGGCGTTCTTTTCCGAACTGCTGGCGGCGGTTCCCAGTGTGATCTTCGGGTTGTGGGGATTCCTCGTGCTCGCTCCCTGGTTAGGAACCGTGGGCGAGCCCTGGTTACGCCAGCACCTGGGCTTCTTGCCTTTCTTTCAGGGAGCGTCTCATGGATTAGGGTTGCTGGCCGCCGGGATGGTGCTGGTCATCATGGTGCTTCCGCTCATCATCAGCATCTCGCGCGAGGTCATGCTCACCGTGCCACGCACCCAGCGTGAAGCGCTGCTGGCGCTCGGTGCCACGCGCTGGGAGGTCATCCGTCATGCCGTATTGCCGTTCGCACGGGTTGGGATCATGGGCGGGATTATCCTGGCACTTGGCCGCGCGCTGGGAGAGACAATGGCAGTGACGATGGTGATCGGCAACCAGGCCACACAACCAAGTTGGCACCTGTTTGATACAGGCTACACCCTCTCCAGCGTTATTGCCAATCAGTTTGGTGAGGCCACGCCGGGGCTCTTCATCTCAGCGCTCCTGGAGGCGGGGCTTCTCGTCTTTGTCATCACCTTGCTCACCAACATCCTCGCTCGCGTGCTGATTGCCAGAATCGGAGGAACGAGCCGTGCAGGAAGGAGACGCTCATGAGTACTGTTGCGCATCCGTTCCAGACACCGCGCTCTGCACACAGCGTAGGCAGGCAACTTGCCAATGGGCTTGCCATCGTGTTCACTCTCGCCTGTGCTGGGTTTGCGGTGGTCATCTTGTTGTACTTGCTGCTCTATGTGCTGCGCCAGGGGTTGCCCTATCTGGATCTTGCCTTTTTCACGCAATTGCCGACCCCCAATGGAGAGCCTGGTGGGGGGATGACAGAAGCTATTGTGGGGACGGTGCTTCTCGTCGGGGTCGCCTCTCTTGTCGGGGTGCCATTGGGAGTCTTCACAGGGGTCTACCTCTCCGAGGTTGGACGAGGGAGCTTCGCGGCTTTCATCCGCTTCCTGGTGGGGGTACTCACAGGCGTGCCAACGATCATCTTTGGCCTGTTTGCCTGGGCCTTGATTGTCATTCCTGCCCATACCTTCTCCGGTTTGGCTGGTGGCGTGGCGCTCGGCATCATCATGATCCCCATCGTCGCCAGTACCTCGGAAGATGTGCTGCGCTTGGTTCCTCATGAGTTGCGCGAGGCATCATTAGCGCTTGGGGCGACGGAAGCACGAACGATTCTTCGGGTCGTGTTGCCTGCCGCCAGTCGTGGCATCATCACGGGCATCGTGTTGGCAATGGCACGCGTGGCGGGTGAGACGGCCCCACTCTTGATGACCGCCTTCGGCACACCGTTTTTGAATACCGATGTGACGCAGCCGATGGATGCCCTTCCTTTGCGGATCTTCGTGTTCACAGAGAGCCCCTACCAGATCCAAGTGAACCAGGCATATGCCGGGGCAGTCGTCCTCATTCTGCTCATTCTTCTGGCCTCCTTTGCCGTTCGCTTTGCCACAGGAGGCTTCAAACCACGAGGATAAGCAGGGAGGACGAATCCATGAAGAAACACAGCGAGAGGAGAGGTACCTATGGCCTCCATTGAGACGAGACACGTCAATGCCTGGTATGGCAAAACCCAGGCGCTCTATGATATCACGCTGAACGTTGCAGAGCGGTCGGTGACGGCACTGATCGGCCCCTCCGGGTGTGGCAAATCGACCTTTGTGCGCTGTCTCAACCGCATGCATGAAGAGCTTCCAGAGACCCGGCTGACGGGCGAAGTACTGGTCGATGGCGTCAATCTCTATGCACGTTCGATCCAGCCGATGCGTGTGCGGCGACACATCGGCATGGTCTTTCAACAACCTAATCTCTTGCCACACCTCTCCATTTCGGAGAATGTTGCCCTGGGGCTCCATCTCAACGGAGTCGCACGAGGCAAGGCTGTTGCGGAGCAGGTAGAACTCAGTCTGAGGCAGGCCGCCTTGTGGGAGGAGGTGAAACATCGGTTACACACGCCCGCCACTGAGTTGTCTGGAGGGCAACAACAACGGCTCTGTATTGCACGTGCCCTCGCGCTTTCTCCACAGGTCATCCTGATGGATGAACCCTGCTCGGCACTTGATCCGATCTCAACGCTGCAAGTGGAAGAACTGATCAGGCAACTCAAAAAGGACTACACGGTGATCATCGTGACGCACAACATGCAGCAGGCGGGACGTATTGCCGATATGACTGCCTTCTTTCTGCAAGGGCGATTGATCGAAGTCGGAGAGACGAAGCACTTCTTTGCCCACCCGAAGCTTCAAGAAACCGAAGACTATTTGAGTGGACGCTTTAGTTAAGAGGGAAGGAGATGCGCAGATGAGCAAGGCAATACAGGCCAGTCGGCAAGCCTCAACACATGGTGAGGACGGAGAGGTGTGCGCCTCTCCCAGCATGTCATTGCCTGATGGGACCGCAATTCTTTCACGCAAAGTCGCTCGCAGCGGACACATCTCTTACGATGGTCGCCCGTACTTTATCAGTAAGTCCCTTGCCGGTCGCTACATTCGGCTGATCGTTGCACCTGATCGGCTGATCGTAGATACCGCCATTCCGTTACATAAAGAATATCCGTTAGCCGAAGCGTAGAAAGGAAGGCGCGCAGATGGGACAGGGGATAACAGCCAGACCACTGAGCATATCCGAGCTGCCTCCAGGGAGCTTTCTGCCAATCCAGGAGAAGAGCAGCACCAGGGACGCGCGGATGAAAATCGAAGTCCACCATCTCTCGGCCTTTTTCGGCAAGAGACAGGTCCTTCATCAAGTCTCATTCGATGTCCAGGAGCAGCGCATCACGACCCTGCTGGGGCCTTCCGGGAGCGGGAAGTCTACTCTGCTGCGTACGCTAGCACGTCTGCATGATTCCACCGCTCCTATCCGTCTCGTGGGTCGGGTGCTTCTCGATGGAGAGGATATCTATACAGGATGCAAAGACCCAACGCAGATCCATCGACAGGTCGGTCTGCTCTTTGAGCAACCCCATCTCTTCCCCACCTCGATCTTCGAGAATGTGGCCTATGGCCTACGCCTGCTCGGCGCGCATGAGAAAGGGAGCCTGCACAGAGCCGTCCAGTGGACATTACAACGTGTTGGTCTGTGGGAGGAAGTCAAAGACCGACTGACACACAGCGCGTGGCGGCTGTCAGAAGGGCAACAATATCGCCTGTGCCTGGCACGTGCGCTCATCGTCGAACCGGAGGTCCTTTTGCTGGATGAGCCAAGCCATCTGGAGGCGAGTGGGAGCAAACCGAGCATGCTTGAACTACTGATGCACCTCAAGGAAACCACCACCATTGTTGTTGCGACCTCCAACCCACGATTTGCGTGCCAGGTGTCAGATCACAGAAGGGTGATCTTTGAGGGAACAGTGACTGAGATGGAAGCTGCGCCGAAATCAGGTACGTTCCCCGAAGACTGGTGGAAGGAAGCGTTCTGATCTTCCCGATGAGCATGCAGGGAAGGGGTATACTACAGATGAGGAAAAGAAGGAGACACTGAAAACGTGAGTTATGAAGTGATTGAACAACATATAGAAGATGGAGCCGCGACGGAAAGAGGCTGGGCAGAGGATCGCAAGCAGTGGGCTGCCTACGTGGCAGAAGGCATTGGGACATTTGGTCTGGTCTTTGCTGGCTGTGGAGCCATCATGATCGACGCGCTTTCGAGTGGACAGGTGACCCATGTTGGAGTTGGGCTGGTTTTTGGCCTCATCATCACCGTGATGATCTATGCCTTTGGGCACATCAGTGGCGCACACTTCAACCCGGCAGTGACCCTCGCCTTCGCACTGGTCCGCCACTTTCCGTGGCGACGGGTGCCGGGATATTGGATTGCCCAGCTTGCTGGTGCCACGCTTGCCGCCGGAAGTCTCCGGCTGCTGTTGGGGGATGTGGCTCATCTAGGGGCGACGTTGCCTGCCGGTCGTGGAGGGGCCTGGCAATCGTTTGGCCTCGAATATCTCCTCACGTTCTTTCTGATGATCGTGATTATGGCGATGGCAACGGATAGCCGCGCGGTAGGGCAAGCAGCGGCTCTCGCGATAGGGGGAACCGTCGCCCTTGAGGCCCTGTTTGCAGGACCAATCTGCGGAGCCTCGATGAACCCAGCTCGTTCGCTGGGACCAGCACTGGTAGCATGGCTCTGGACAGCCCAATGGGTGTACATTTGTGGGCCGATGTTGGGAGCGGTGAGCGGAGCGTGGGTCTATCGCTTGTTGCGGGGGCCGCATCGTGCTTGAATGCTCGGCCCAACCCTGCCGCCTGGAGGTGACGCGAGCAGAAGCTGATCAGCATGAGGCCCTCGTCAGGCAGGCTTGCCGCGCGCTGATCTCGCATGATGAGAGAAGTTCTGATGAAAAATGCATATGTCACGAAAGAGAAAATCGCCCTCTTGGAACGAGAGATGCAACAAGTGGTGACCGATCTTCGCACCCACTCGAAGATGAATCACACACAGGCTCATTACAAATCGCAGTGTGCAGAAGCGCTCTCGCGTGCGAGACAACTCACCACGCACCTCATGCAGTGGCAGGTTCTGCTGGCGTGCGAGGCACAAGACCCGGATCTGTCGTAGACATGCTCGCGGGAGAGGAACGGTAGAGCAATCATCCGCTCCAACTATTTCAACGCAAGAAAAAAGAACAGACACCTGACTTGTTTGGAGGAAGACCTTGACAGAAACACATGCAATGGACCAGCGCCCGATGCGCGTCTTATTCCTTTGTACCCACAATTCATCTCGCTCACAAATGGCGGAAGGGCTGCTCCGTACGCGAGGTGGGCCAGCCTACGAAGTGTTCAGTGCAGGCACCGAGCCACGCATCCTGCATCCGCTGGCAATCCAGGTCATGCATGAGATCGGCATTGATATCAGCAACCAGACTGCCAAGGGCATTGAGGCATTCGCGAGCGTGCCCCCGATGGATCTGGTGGTGACGGTCTGCCACGAAGCACAAGAAACGTGTCCATTCTTCCCCAATGCCAGATCCCAGGTCCATTGGGGGTTTCCCGATCCCAGCCGCGTCATCGGTACAGAAGAGGAACGGCTTGCCGCCTTTCGTCACATTCGCGATCTGATTGCTGCAAAAATCAACCACTGGCTTTCCCACCAGCCCTCGTTTTCTTTTGAGCAGTTGTATGCAGCGGCCAAAGCGGAGGAGCAACAGGCATGAGTCATCTGATCATTGTAGGTGGCAGCGATGCAGGTATCAGCGCCGCTCTGCGTGCCAGGGAACTGGATAGCTCAATACAGGTCACGATGATTGTCGAAGATGCATTTCCCAACTACAGCATCTGTGGTTTGCCCTTCTACCTCAGTGGTGAAGTTCCTGACTACCGTCAGCTTGCCCATCGCACGCGAGAAGAGATTAACGGCGCAGGCATTGATCTACTGCTCAATCATACGGCGCAAGCGATTGATCCAGAAGCGCATTCCGTTACTGTCAAAGATTCGGCTGAGCGTGTGCAGCGGATCTTCTATGATCGACTCATTCTGGCGACAGGAGCCAGATCGCGTCGTCCCCACATCGGAGGGCTCAACCTGCTGGGCGTGTTCTTTTTGCATACGATGGAAAACAGTTTCCAGATGCAGCACTACCTGTCTACGCACTCCGTCCACTCAGCCCTCATTGTCGGTGGGGGCTACATTGGGCTAGAAATGGCTGATGCGCTCACGCGACGTGGCCTCACCGTCACGCTCGTTGAACATGGGGCTTCTGTGCTCAAAACCATTGATCCGAGTCTGGGAACATTGGTACAGGCCGAGTTAGAGCAGCATGGAGTGGTCGTCCACACGAATATTGGGGTGCAGCAAATTGTAGCAGGACAGGAACACTTGTGCATCTCTGGCGCTGGTGGGTTTACGGCCTCAGCCGATGTGGTGCTCGTGGCTGTCGGCGTCGAGCCTCGGACGGATCTGGCGCAAGCCATTGGGGCCGAACTTGGCATGCAAGGCGCGATACGCGTGAGCAGAGCGATGGAGACCTCCGTTCCCGATGTGCTGGCAGCGGGCGATTGTGTGGAAACTTGGCATCATCTGCTGAGGCAGCCGATGTACCTCCCGTTGGGAACAACCGCCCACAAACAGGGGCGCATTGCTGGCGCAACGGCCATTGGCAAACCCGCGCTCTTTGCTGGAACACTGGGAACCCAGGTGGTGAAGGTGTTTGACCAGGTCGTGGCACGAACGGGGCTGCGTGAGCACGAGGCAAAAGCCGCAGGCTTTGATCCGCTGACCGTTGAAGGCCGTTACTTTGACCATAAAGTCTACTATCCAGGCGCACAACCCGTCTGTATGAGCCTTACCGGAGACCGGAGGACAGGCCGCCTGCTGGGTGCTCAAATGGTAGGACCGGTGCAGACAGAAGTTGCCAAGCGCATCGATGTCATCGCCATGGCGTTGTTCCATGAGATGACGGTGGAGGCGCTCTCGGATCTCGATTTGTCCTACACGCCTCCCCTAGGCAGTCCCTGGGATCCCGTGCAGATGTGTGCTCAAGCGTGGACGCACAGGGCATGAGCGTGCTACCTCTCCCGGACCACAGGAGAGGATTCACGGATGGTTGAGATCGAGTAGAAGCCTGGAGGAGAGGCACGCGAAAAGGAGACGCATGTGAAGAGAAACATCAAGGTGATGCCGTGCTCCACGTGGGCAGACCATCTGATCGGACTCCACCCGGCGAGCCTTTCATATGAGGAGCGAAGAATCTTGGAGCAGCATCTGGAAGTGTGCTCCGCCTGCGCGGCTGTCTTTCGTGATTATCGTGCCTTGGATGAACGCATCCATCATGCACTCAGCGACCCGACGGTGGTTCATCGACCATGAACCATATGGCGTGTCATTCATCGGCACCGACAGATCATCTCGACTTCCCAGCCACCTGGCACAGAAGCTTGCCCTGAGCGTTCAGCAGATCGGTCTGCGCCAATGAAAAAACGTATGAGGGAGGAATACCCCACAGTGGGGAAGAAAAGACATGCCCGTTGATTATCTCACGGAGGAACAAGAACAACGCTATGGACGCTACATCGGCGAACCGACACCAGAGCAACTCGCTCGTTATTTTCACCTGGACGATGAAGATCGCAGGCTGATTGCCCAGCGCCGTGGAGACCACAACCGGCTCGGATTTGCGGTACAGATCGGGACGCTCAGGTTTTTGGGAACCTTTCTTGCTGATCCGGTCAACATCCCGGTGGGAGTGATCGCGTACATGGCTTCTCAACTGCGGATCAAGAATCCGCAGTGTATCGTTCGCTATGCCGAGCGTATCCAGACCCAGCAAGATCACGCCCAGGAAATCCGCCAACACTACGACTACAAAGAGTTTTCGGATCGTCGGGGAGGATTTGCCTTAATGCGTTTCCTCTACGCTCGGACCTGGATTGGCACCGAGCGACCCAGTGTGCTCTTTGACTTGGCGACGGCCTGGTTACTCGACAAAAAAGTCTTGTTGCCTGGTGTTACCACGCTCACGCGTTTAATTGCCTCAGTGCGCGAGCGAGTCGCCGAGCGCTTATGGCAACGATTAAGTGCGGCAGTCACGCCCGAACAACGAACGGATCTGGAAGGACTCCTGGCACGTGCAGGCACCTCTCGTATTACGCATCTTGAGCGCCTGCGGCGGGCTCCCTCTCGCGCGAGTGCGCCAGTCCTGGTCCAGGCCCTGGCTCGCCTTACGGAAGTACGCACGCTTGATGTTGGCCCGCTCGATCTGGAGAATGTTCCAGTATCTCGCATCAAAGCCTTGGCGCAGTATGCAGTGACGACCAAAGCCCAGAACATCGCCAATTTAACCGAACAGCGTCGCACGGCGACGCTGGTGTCCTTTGCTCGCCAGCTTGCAGTCACGGCACAAGATGATGCGCTTGATGTGCTGGATATGCTCATCCGAGATCTGCTGGCCCGCTCTGCTCACGCTGGGAAAAAAGCGCGCTTGCGGACGCTGCGTGATCTGGATGCTGCTGCCCTATCGCTGGCTGAAATCAGTGAGAAGGTTATCACCCCAGAATGGACGGATGAGCAGGTCCGAACCTTTCTCACCGAAAAACAGGCCAAGATTACCGAGGCCGTGATGACCATTTACGAGCTGGCGCGTCCAGCAGATGACAATTATTATCAAGAAATCGTGGCCCGCTATCCTGCGGTACGTCGCTTTTTCCCGGCCCTCCTACGCACGGTCGAGTTCGCAAGTAACGAGGCCGGAAAACCGGTGCTGAAAGCTCTTGCCTTTCTCAAGGACCTGGAAGGGCGCAAACATCCTGATCTTTCGGAGGCCCCGATGGAGGTTGTTCCTGCCAGTTGGAAGCGCCATGTGGCTCCCAAAGATCAGCCTGTTGATCGTCGCTACTATACCTTATGTGTGCTGGAACGACTCCATGACGCGCTGCGTCGCCATGATGTGTTTGTAGAGGAGAGTACGCGCTGGGGCGACCCACGGGCGAAGCTGCTGGCTGGGAAGCAATGGGAACGAGTCCGACCCACCATCTGTCAATCATTAGGAAGAAAGGTTGAGCCAAAGATGGAATTCGAGGAACTTGCACGCCGTTTAGATGAGGCGTATCGCGCCACCGCCGCCCGGTTTCCACGGCCAGACGTGCGCATCGAGAAGATCAAAAACAAAGCCGGACAGGAACTGGATACCCTCGTTCTAACTGGTTTGGACAAGGTGGAAGAACCAGAGAGCCTGCACCTCCTGCGCCACCGCGTAGCACGACGCCAACCGTTGGTCGATTTGCCAGAACTCCTGTTAGAAATTCAGGCTCGCACTGGCTTTGCCTCCGAGTTTTCGCATGTCAGCGAAGCACGCTCACGCCTGGACGACTTGCCCACGTCCATCTGCGCTGTCCTGCTTGCCGAAGCCTGCAATGTAGGACTCACACCCATGGTACGCAAAGGGATTCCCGCGCTGGAGCGAGATCGGTTGCTCTATGTCCAACAGAATTACATCCGACCCGATACACTTTCCCGAGCCAATGCGCGCCTGGTGGATTATCAAGCAACCATCCCTCTTGCCCAGGCGTGGGGCGGTGGAGAAGTCGCCAGTGCCGATGGATTGCGCTTTGTCGTTCCTCTGAGAACCTTGAATGCTGGTCCCAACCCCAAATATTTTGGCACTGGGCGCGGCATCACCCTCGTCAACTACACGTCAGACCAGTTTA
Organism: Ktedonosporobacter sp.; assembly: GCA_035293765.1. Lineage (GTDB taxonomy): Bacteria > Chloroflexota > Ktedonobacteria > Ktedonobacterales > Ktedonobacteraceae > DASRHT01. The sequence continues at coordinate 20,983 of DATGMF010000086.1, read as the reverse complement.
GCGGCTTCAAAAACATCGTTGTTACTGGCACGTTGCGCGACTCGCTGGTGATCTTGGAAGGATTGCTCAATCAAGAAACAGGGCTGCACCCCAAAGAACTGATGACTGATACGGCTTCTTACGCCGATATTATTTTCGGATTATTCCACATCTTGGGCTATCAATTCAGTCCTCGCCTGGCCGACGTGGGCGCGTCCCGCTTCTGGCGCATCGATGCACAGGCTGACTACGGCGTGTTGAATGGCCTGGCACGCCAGACGATCAACCAGAACCTGATCAAAGAGAACTGGGATGATATTTTACGAGTCGCGGGTTCCCTCAAAATGGGTACGGTCAATGTTACTGAATTATTGCGCGCGCTCCAGGGGAATGGACATCCTTCCACCCTGGCGAAGGCCATCGCGGAATTAGGGCGTATCGCGAAAAGTCTCTATTTACTCAATTATATTGATGACCCTGCGTACAGAAGACGCATCTTAATCCAGTTAAACAAAGGTGAAAGTCGCCATAGCTTGGCACGAGCTACCTATTTTGGACAAAAGGGAGAGGTGCGCCAACGGTATCGCGAGGGACAGGAAGAACAATTAGGTGCGCTGGGCCTCGTCGTCAACGCAATGGTGCTTTGGAATACGTTGTACATGAATCGAGCGTTGGATGAGATGAGAGGGCGAGGGATGAAGATCGCGCAAGAAGATGTGGAGCGCCTCTCCCCACTGGGCTATGACCATATCAACCTGCTAGGCCGATATACGTTCTCGCTCTCTGAGGAGATCCGTCAGGGTGCCTTCCACCCTCTCCGCGAGTTGGAAGAGACAGAGCAAGAACAAACCCAGCAAGAGGGGGCGAAAGAAGAGGCGACTCAAACGTCTCAACTTGCTCAAGAAGAGACCAGTGCATAATTGCATCCCCTCTTCAACCCTCTTTTTTGGCTGGCAAAATGCCCTGGAGCGTTCTGCCAGCCATTGTTGCTCTACCCTTCTGCATCATATCATGGGGACGATTTCCTTAGCGTTGTTTTTCGTTCCGTTCATACTCAAGGGCCAATTACGCACATAGTCGCGGCGCTCTGCGGTAAACATGGTAATCTCCAGTCTCCTCACAACTGCACTTCTGCCATAGAAGATGCTATGCAGACGCGAGGGCAATACAGCTTACGCCCTCGCGTTGCACCTCAGCAAGCCTGCTTAGAGTATCCCATCCCATAAACGACGTTCAGCCGATTGGGGATCGTCGATCACCTGACATTCGTCATTGAAAATCATCGTGGCTCGACGGCTGGTATCATAAGCGGGCCACGGCTGGGCGTCAGGAACATTCGGATCACCGGTGCGCGTGAAAGCAATCCAGGCGGCATGCGTTTTATCTGCCAACGGCCGGCGGGTTGGTCCCTCGCCGGTGAAGGCGGGCACCCCGGGCCTATCGAGATTGTTCCAGGCGAATGGTATTTCCAGGGCGTGGCAGGAGCCTAAACGACCGTCAAATGCCGGCGTACGCCAGTCGAAACGGTACATCCACACGGGCGAGCCTCGCTGCGCCAGACACTCGGCAAGCCTGACGGCGGGGATGCGGAATGTGCGATCCGTAAGGATATCCACCCACGCCTCGTCAGGTGAAGCGCCTGGATGAGCTGCGGCATAGGTGGCGAGAACGTCAGAGGCAGCATCACCAAAAGTCTTCTTCAGGTCAGCTTCGTCGAGAACGCCCTGTTGGGGATTCATAGCGGTAAATAACTTCATCTCATCGCGGTTGCTGCCGATAAGTACGGAAACTCCGCTGGCAGATCCATCGGCAAGAGCATCGAGAGGGCGGGTCGGCAGAGAGACTCCATCAATGACCGGACGTAGAGCAAGCGCCCCTCGTCTCCTGTTCGCGAATTTGGCCTGAATATCAAGCACCGTGGCGACAGGAAGATCAGCCAGAGCTGCAATATCGTCAGTGCCAGCATGCGCTAAAAATTCGCGGGCCACCTTCGTGGCTATTTCCCGATCAGGGACCCCGTGGCTGGCACCGCTCTGCAAGATGGCTTTGTGGAACAATCCTTGAGCGGCAGGCATCGCCAGCAAGACGCCAACGCTCATCGCACCGGCTGACTCACCTGCAATCGTCACATTCCCAGGATCGCCGCCGAACGCTGCGATATTGTCGCGTACCCATTGCAGCGCGGCGATCTGGTCAAGCAGCCCATAGTTGCCTGACGCATAACGCTCGCCGGCTATATCGCCCAGATAGAGGAATCCCAACGCGCCCAGACGATAATTGAGTGTGACCACAACAATGTCGCCCTGAGTGGCAAAGGAGGTGCCATCGTACCAGGGAGTTGAGCCTGAGCCACCCACAAAGCCTCCGCCGTGAATCCAGACGAACACGGGCCGTTTTTTGCCATCTGCCCCGGGGGACCAGACGTTGAGGTAAAGGCAATCCTCTCCCTGCGGGATGTCAGTGGAGCCGCTGCCAAAAAGGGCGCTCAGCGGAGCACTGATCTGGGGAGCAATCAGGCCAAATCTGGTGGCATCGCGCACGTCGGTCCAGGGCTCCGGCGGCTGGGGTGGTTGGAAGCGGAGCGGTCCGAGAGGAGGTTGAGCAAACGGTATCCCTTTCCATACAGTGACGGTATCACGAGAGGTTCCTCGCACTTTCCCATAGCGAGTCTCCACAATGGCATCAGACATAGGTCGTCGGTCTCCTTCTTTGCGCTAAGTGCTGCCTAAAAAGGTCTACATCTTTCTTTAGAACTTATTATGTCACAAAAGGGATGGAGTATCGCACAGATATGACAAATTTTCTTATCTAGACTATAAGAAATATGAGCGGAGGAACGCAGGTTGAAAGGGTGTGGAGATTGCCGTTGTCGCTTGTCCTCCATGTGTCAGGGAGAAATGGCGCATGGCCTGCCTCGACGCAGCAATTTGCACCTGCACCACGCGACTCAAGGACGCATTGCACAATAGTTCCATCCTGCCCTACTACATAATGCGATGAGACGCGCAAGCCGTCTGAGCCCACCTGAAAGTAGGTCGCGCACTCTTGTGCAGTCTCAAACCTGGCTGTTTTGTGCAAGACTAGCCAGACGGCGTCCGTGCCGGTAAATGTCCAGGCTCCTGGACAAACATGCCTATCGCGCCAATTTGATCAACCATAAGTCCTCCTCACCAGGAATATTGAGAAGCGGGCCAGGCTACAGGTGAGCCTTCGCTAGGCTCACCTGTAGCCTGGCCCTGCGCATTGAAAACACGGGGTTTCTCGTCTGTTAGACTCCTTCTTATCCATAGGCCCTCTGTAATGCTCGGGCTTCATGGATTGTTACGGGATCGGTGGACGAGCCGCCAGGATGGCCCGATGCGGCAGCGAAGGCGAGCCACCAGGATATGGACGATGGGTTGAATGTACCCTTGAGGGCATCCCAGGCTAAATCAATCGGTAGCATTGCATACCGAGCATTGAGTTCGGGATCATAGAGGTCCTCGGGTCTATGACCTTCTCTGATGGCTCTATCACCCTGGCCGCCAGGGGTATGGAGTTGGAAAAGGCCATAGCTGGTTCCATTGTCACCCAGGGCCCGAGGATTCCAGTCGCTCTCTACCTGGATGATGGCAGCGACTAACGACAATGGCACATCGTACTTGTCCAGGACTGGCCGTATTTGTTTCAGAATCTCTGCTTTGGGTGGATCGATGTGAATGTTCCCAGTGTTCACAGGTGGACCTGACGGTTGCTCCCTTTTTGGGATGTTGAGTGTTTCTCCGACCTGAATCGCGTTTGGGTTGTGAATTTGCGGATTGGCTCTTTCGAGTTCCGGCAAACCGATGCCAAAACGCTGAGCGATGGTGGACATACTGTCACCTGGCTGCACTGTGTAACGCTCCGCTCCACCTGGCACTGCGAGACTGTGAGGAGAGGCAGCCGCATGGTCAGCACCACCGTAGCGAGCGAGCGCTGCCGTGTCGCCATTAAAGATGTCCAGGTCCACAGGGCCAGCAACGCCATTTACCGTGCCATGGCTTGTATATTGCCAGATCGCCCAGAAGGGCCACCGGGCGCTATCCGGAATCTGATGTGGGAAGCCATCGTCAATGCCGAATGAAGCGATGAACAGACCATTATTATTCTGCACTACGAGTGACCAGTTGTAAGTGTGAGCAGTACTGAGGTTCATGTAGATCAACGGCTTCGTGCCAGTGCGTGCTTCGACGCGCTGCAACCATGAGAGACACCACCACACAGGATCCGCATGCTCAATCTCAAAATCAAGGATCAACAGTTCACCCTTTTGGTAATCACCGATCTGATCAACAAAGTAGTCGGCCTCGGCAATCGAATCGCCGCCCCGGGCGAAATGATAAAAACCATGCGGCAGGCCAACACGACGCATTTCTGCCTTATTACGGTCGAGCGTCCTAGCCGTAAAGCCAACGCCTTCCGTTGCTTTCGTAAAAACAAAGTCTACTGCTTGTTTGAGCTTATCGAAGTCAGGCTGTCCTTGAAAATCGCTGATGTCTATACCCTTCAGTTGAGTCATGATGGACCTCCGATAAAACCTGCTAGCTCTTCACCTCATTTACCAGCTCGTTCGCAGAGACGTACCGGTCGGTTATAACGCTACTACTGCAGTGTTGCAACAAGATTGTTTCCATCCGGTGTGCCAAGCCCACTGCAAGCATCCCAACCAGGCCCGGCAGAATATCCTCCATTATTGCCAAGAACTATGTCCTTGAGTGCGTTTGCTTGTCGCAATGCCTGGTAGTTGAGGTAGAGCGCTGGATTGAGGTAGCCGATGGACTGTTTGTTTTGCGCGTCCCTGCGTTGGTTAGGGAACCCCCTTTGATTGCTATAAAAATCGCTCCTTTTCGACTTTCCCTACGAGAAGCCATTCGTTGCAACTTGCCTGAGCTGTAGATCTCCGCTTCATCGTGGGAGCGCGTCAGCGCGTTGGCAAGCTGGGATGGATAGCTGAAAAACATTTATACTTCAGATACTATAAATGATCCCAGCTATAGATATTTATGACAATCACTGTAATAAAATATTTTTATACCATATTCTTTTTTAGAAATCAACTGTGTATAGAATCTCATGAAGTTGGGCAGGAAAGATATCTTTCCGAAGGGAAAGAACATTTGCCTAGTGTAATGAACAACTTTCCATTGCCCTTGTTGCGGCGGTCCATTACACTGCTTTTGCCACTTGTCAAAAAGAAAAGTGCTTCAGAGAAGATATCGTCGAGTGCATCGGAAATGTTGTCCAAGCAGGAACAGGAGCGGCTGGGACAGCAGCGAGAGCAGAGGAAGCGCTTCCCCTCAACAAGCAACTGGCATGCATGTCGGAGGCACTTGTGCATTGCCTCGCGAGAGATTTTCCTTAAGCTGATTGCAAAAAATTGCATTGCGTCATCAGAAATCTTCCTCTTGATGAGCCCCTTTGATACCCTGTCTAAATTTCCATGACCAGGATACTCAACAGAGTGCGAACAAGCTGCAAATTAGTGCTCCCCCGCTGTAAATCTATTGCCAATCCCCCCATTATATGCTTCGAGTGAACCTGAGATATGGGTTGAACAATCAAACCAGGAAGGCGATTGTTCAATGATACTAATCATCATTCACATAAGGAGATTGTTGCCATGTTGTCTCGCCTCACTTATTTCATCGCGCAGTTCGTCGTCTCTCTCCGGTGGTCTTACTAGTTCGTCATCGCTTCCGTCCTCATGGTTGTGGTTGTCCCGATGATGCTTCACTATTTTCCCGGAGTGCCTATTCATCTGAGCGCTGGCCCTCTTCCTGATCCACATCCTCAGGGATAATTGCTTACCAACCTTGTCAGGCCCAGACGACAAAGCTACTTTGTGATCTATAGTGCGTCCGCTTATTCTGCCTTGGATACGGTGGTCTTATCTGAGATAGGAGATTCGTATGCCGAAAGAATATGACTTACATGGTCCTGATATCCTGGAGAATCCATATCCACTTTACCATAAACTACGATCTACCTATCCCGTACATCTGGACAGCCGTCTTGGCTGCTGGGTTGTTACCTCGTACTCCGACGTTGTCTCAGCTTTGGCAAATAAAGACTTATCATCCGAACGAGCTGTACAGGGTGCGCTTTTACAGGAGGAGGGGTGGGCTGCTTTAAGTCCCCTCTCAACGCATATTTCCAATCTCATGTTTTTTAGCGATCCACCCAAGCATACGCGCCTGCGCTCTCCCATTAATAAGGCCTTCGCCGCGCATTTCATCGGGAAATGGCGTGGGTACATCCAGAAGAATGTTGACGGCCTGCTTGATCTAGTACAGGATAAAGGCTCAATGGACGTGATTAAGGATCTCGCCCTGCCCCTACCGAGTCGCGTCATCTCTACACTGCTTGGCATCCCCGACCGGGATCACCTCCAGGTCAAACTCTGGGCCGATGATCTCATCGACTACTTAGGAAATCCCTACTCGCTCGATCAATGCCGAAGAGTATGGAAGAGCATGCAGGAATTTATGCAGTACTTCCGAGGCATCGTGGCCGAACACCGGGGACAGGCAAAAGGAGACCTTGTCGATATGTTCTTGCACAATCGGGACGAGGAAACGTCATTGACCGAAGACGAGCTTCTTATGAATTGTGTCGGACTATTTACAGGAGGTCAGGAGACGACCGTCAATGTCATTGGCAACGCAACTATAGCATTGCTGCGCAATCCTACACAGATGCAAAAACTGCAAAAAAATCCTGATTTGATCGTAAGCGCGGTAGAGGAATTCTTGCGCTACGACAGCCCGATACAGTTTACTGCCCGTATGGTCAAAAAAACCACTGAGATCCGAGGAGTAAAAATATATAAAGGGCAAAACGTGATGCTTATGCTGGGGGCAGCTAATCGGGACCCCGCCTACTTTCCCGATCCTGATACGCTCGACATATGCAGACAAAATAACCGCCATATCGCTTTCGGGCACAACATTCATTATTGCATCGGAGCGTCGGTCGCGCGGCTGGAAATACAGATTGCTATCGCGACTCTACTAAGGCGCATGCCTCGCTTACGCTTAGCAAGTGATGCATTAGAGTGGCAAGAAAATCTCTCCTTTCACGGTGTAAAGGCGCTGCCAGTGACGTTTTAGGGATGCTACTTATGTGTGCGAGCCCTTACATTTTTTAGGATGAAGAAGAGAAGAAAGGCAGATTGTAATGAGCATAGAGCATTCTATTTCGCGTCGGACCAGCAAGAAACAGCTATTTATCCATCATATTTTTGAGGAGCAAGCGCGTCGCTGCCGACATCAGCCTGCTGTTGTCTGTGGAGACCAGCAACTGACGTATGCGGATCTGGAGCGTAAGGCCAACCAGCTCGCCCATATCCTGCTGGATCTAGGCGTGGGACCAGAAAGCCCGATTGCTCTCTGTCTGCCCCGCTCGGTCGATATGATTGTCGCCATCCTCGCGATTTTTAAAGCGGGTGGAGCATACGTACCGCTCGAACCTGAAGCTCCGCCACGCTATCTTCACTGGCAACTCCAGCACTGCGCCGCTACTGTTCTTCTCACCCACAGTACGCTTCTGGCACGCTTTGAAGATGCCACCTGCCAGAAACTTGCCCTCGACGTCCTGGCGCTCCATCAGCAGAACGCTACTCCGCCTCTGATACCAGTTACGTCAGAGCAAGCGGCCTATATTATCTACACCTCTGGCTCCACTGGTAATCCCAAAGGAGTAGTTATCACTCAGGGGAATTTGTGGCACTACACACACGCGATCTATCAACGCCTGTGCATCGATGAGGGGTGGCATATGGCGATGGTCTCAACGCTGGCGGCTGATCTCGGCAACACAATGCTCTACGCCTCCCTGATCACTGGTGGATGCCTGCATATTCTCCCATATGAGACTATTCTCGATGGCACGCGCTTTGCCGAGTATGCTGCGCTTCACCCCTTCGACGTCCTTAAAATTGTCCCATCGCACCTGCAAGCGCTTTTACAATCTTGCACGCGGCCCTCTTTTTTGCCACGTCGCTTCCTGATGCTGGGCGGCGAAGCCTTCCCCATTGCTTTGTTGCATGAGCTTCGGCACGCCGACGCTTCCTATCACATCGTCAATCACTATGGCCCGACCGAGACAACCGTCGGCGCGCTCACGTTTCAGCCGGACGCGTGGACGGCCTTTTTGGACGAAAAAACTGTCCCCATCGGGTATCCGCTTGCCGACGTTGATGCCTACGTTTTTGACGAGACGATGCGCCCGCTGCCCACTAACGCAGTAGGAGAACTCTACATCGGTGGCCCCGGCGTGGGACGCGGCTATTTGAGGCAGGCGGATCTTACCGCCGAACGCTTCGTCCCACACCCCTATAGGGAGGGCGAGCGTCTTTACCGCACCGGCGACCGGGTCCGTATTACCGCAGCGGGCGCGCTGGAGTTTCTCGGGCGCATTGACTTTCAGATCAAAGTACGAGGCTTCCGCATCGAGTTGGGCGAGATCGAGTCAGTCTTGCAGGCACATCCGGCGGTGCAAGAAAGCGTCGTTGTCGTTCGAGAACGCGCCTCCAATGACAAACAACTCGTCGCCTATCTGGTGCCAGCCTCAAATGCCCAACAGATTGGAGACAACACCAGATCCTGGGAAGAGGAACATGTTGAACAGTGGCAAATGCTCTACAATGACCTCTACCAATCTTCCGAGGAAACAGAGGATTGCACGTTCAATATTGTAGGATGGAACAGTAGTTACACCGGTCAGCCTCTTACCGCTGACGAAATGCGCGAACAGATAGAACAGGCTGTTAGCCGTATCCTGGCCCGGGCACCTCAGCGACTGATGGAGATCGGTTGTGGTACAGGGCTGCTCTTGTTCCGTATCGCACCTTATGCCAAGACCTATGTCGCCTCCGACTTCTCGAAGGGTGCCCTGCGCTATGTTGAACACATCTTAGCAACTCGATCCTTGCCGCAGGTACGCCTCTCCCAACAAGCGGCCCATGAGGCGGTGTCTGCCGCTACAGAAACGTTTGATGCTATCATTCTCAACTCGGTGGTACAATACTTCCCCGGCGTGGTCTATCTGCGGCAAGTGCTGACGGAAGCTCTGGCGGTACTTGATGCTGGCGGTTTCCTGTTCGTAGGCGATGTACGCAACCTCTCTCTACACAGAGCTTACTCAACTTCCGTAGAGTTCTATAAAGCTCTACCGTCCCTTTCTAAGGGCGAGTTACGGCAGCGCATTCAACAAAAGCTGCTTGAAGAAGAACAGTTGCTGGTCGATCCAGCTTTCTTCCAGCTACTCCAACGCTCTCTTCCTCAAATTGGACATGTACAGGTTTTCTTAAAACGGGGAAGAACTCCCAATGAGTTGACGCGCTTCCGTTATGATGTGCTGATACGCAAAGAGGCAACCGAGGTAACAAAGCAAGCCTCACTTGCCTGGCAATGGGGGCGGGAGGTAGAGAGTCTGCTCCAGGTGCAAACATACTTGCAAACTCATGCACCAGAGAGTCTGCGCATACAGCATATCCCCGATAGACGCGTGGAAGAAGATTTGCAGGTGGTGAACTGGGTCTTTGGTGAGCATGAGCAGGAAACACAGACGGTAGGAGCGTTCCGGGAAGAACTCAAGCAGAAAGGCCGCTGTGGTCTCGAGCCAGAGGATATATGGGAATTGGGAGAGCGGTTGGGGTACCGCGTTGATATCTTCTGGTCGGATGCAGGACATGGAGGCGTCTTTGACGTTTCTTTCCAGAAAGATTTGAGCGTCCAGATGTGCTGCCACGAGCCTGCTTCTTCACTGGTACAGGAAGTATTTCCCGACCATCTTTGGTTAAAGTACGCCAATAATCCCTTGCAAAGGAAGATTACCCGTTGGGTTCTGCCCCAGTTGCGCGACTTTCTGAAGGAGCGTCTGCCCGACCACATGGTCCCGGCTCACTTCGTAGCTTTAGAACATCTTCCTTTAACCACCAATGGCAAAATCGACCGTAAAGCTCTACCGGCGCCAGAAGAACACCTGTTGAACTGGCAACACGAACAGTTTGTGGAGCCACAAACCGCAATAGAAAAGTCTTTGGCGACAATCTGGTCTGACCTGCTACTGCGGTCGCGGATCAGCATCGCCGACAATTTTTTTGAGTTGGGCGGCCACTCTCTGATGGTCATACAGTTAGCAACACGTATCCAGCATACGTTGCAGGTCAGGCTTCCGCTCAAGACCTTTTTTGACAAACCAACTATTGCCGAGCAGGCTCTGGAAGTTGAACGGCTGCGCGTGCAGCCCGAAGAGGAAGTCACACTCACTCTCCCTGGACCGCGCCAACGCCCGGCCTGCATACCAGCAGCACAATCTCAAGAACGTCTCTGGTTCCTTCAGGAGATGGAACCCGAAGCGCCTTTTTACAACGTTCCCCTCTTGCTACACCTGCGCGGTGAACTGGACCTTGCGGCTCTAGAATACAGCCTTAACACCATTATCGAGCGTCACGAGATGTTGCGCACGCGCCTATACTTCGACGGAACGACCCTGTTGCAAGTTATCGACCCGCCCCACCGCATGGCCCTGGTTCCTCTTGACCTCGCAGCGACCCGAGACGCTGCACAACATACGTCGTGGCAGCCATCGTTTCAGAGCTGGGTCGCTGATGAGGTCTGGCAACCTTTTGATCTGGAGCGCGATGCCCTCTGGCGAGCCCGCCTGGTGCGCGTGGCTTATAATGAACATGTGCTGGTATTGACCTTCCATCACACCATCTTCGACCAGTGGTCACAAGCCGTTTTTCTGAATGAATTGGCCGCTCTCTACCTCGCCTATCAAGGACAGCAGGCACCGCAACCTTCCGTGCTGCCACCTCTGCCATTGCAGTATGCCGACTATGTACTCTGGCAGCGAGAGCAGGACCAGGACCTATTGGCACATGAGCTTGCTTACTGGCTGCCGCGACTCTCAGGGTACTCGAACGTGCTGGACCTGCCGACGGATTTTCCTCGCCCCTCCGTACAAACTTCCCAGGGGGCCAGCTATCGCTCCTCCCTGCACACGCAACTCTGCGAGGATCTGCGTACATTTAGCCGCCAGGAAGGGGTCACCCTTTTCATGACCATGTTTGCCGCCTTTAACGTTCTCCTCTTCCGCTACAGTGGACAGCATGACATGGTGGTAGGCACCACGACGGCGAATCGCAGCGATATCCATCTGGAAGCTTTGATTGGCTTCTTTGCAAACACCCTGGCCCTGCGCACCGACCTCTCCGGTCAACCGCAGTTTCGACAACTGTTACAACAGGTTCGTACACGAGCCCTGGAAGCATTTTCCCATCAAAATATTCCATTAGATCTGCTCATTCATGAGCTCCATATTGATCGCGAGCCAAACATATCACCGCTGATCCAATGCCTGTTCGTCTTACAAAATCTCACCCCCGAACGCTATCAATTGAGAGATCTGGAACTGAGCCTGCTGGATGTTGAGCGCAAGACGGCACGCATGGACCTGATCTTTGAAATTGTCCCGCAGGGAACCAGTCTCGACATCAGGGTCGAGTACAATTGCGAGCTTTTCCACCCCGCCACTATCGAACGCATGGTGCAACATTATCAGCATATCCTGGAATACTGCTGTGGGCATGCGACACATAGGATTACCGAGTTCCCTCTTCTCAGCCCCACTGAAATGCAGCAGATGTGTTTTCAATGGAATCAGACAGAGGTACCATATGCAAAAGAGCGGTGCTATCACGAATTATTCGCAGAACAGGTGCAGGCTGCTCCAGATGCTATCGCGCTTGTTTATGAGCAGCGATGCCTCACCTATAACGAACTCGATCTCCGCTCAAATGTGCTGGCACATCGTTTGCAAGCAGCTGGCGTCGGTCTCGAAACGCACGTCGGTCTGTGTTCCCACCACACGCTAGAGGCCATCATTGCCCTGCTGGCTATCCTGAAGGCCGGGGGGACCTATGTGCCGCTTGATCCCGCTTATCCTCCTGATCGTCTCACGTTTATGATCCAGGATGCCGATATTCGCCTCATCCTGACCCAGCATGGCCTGCTTGAACAGCTACAGCGCTCCTCGATCTCGCTGTACTACCTGGACGACGATTGGTATGCCGATGATGCGCGTTATCAGCAGCCTCCGACCAGTGCTGTGACGGGGGCGAATCTGGCCTATATTATCTACACCTCCGGTTCGACCGGCACCCCCAAAGGGGTGATGATCCCTCATCAAGGGATGTGTAGCTTACCAGTGAGCAATACACACGACTTTCTGATTACAGCGGGCGAGCGTGTGCTGCAATTCGCATCCTTCAACTTTGATGCCTCGATCTGGGAGATTACGCTGGCGCTGTCTCATGGCGGAACGCTTCATCTCGTGCCTGATGATATGAGGATGCAGGGAACGAAACTCGTCGCATTGCTTGATACCCAGGCGATTTCAGTTGTGCTCGCTGCCCCTTCTGTGCTGATGACGCTACCGGATGCCGCATTGCCGACAGTGAAGTGCATATTGGCAGGCGGTGAGGCTTGTAGCGCTGAAGTGGTGAAACGCTGGGCGCCCGGTCGCCTCTTCTTTAATGCCTATGGTCCGACCGAGTCCAGCGTTTTCGCCAGCGCCGAGTGTTGCGTTGATCTGACCTCGCGTCCAGCCATCGGGCGTCCCCTGACCAACCGGACTATCTACCTGCTCGACGCTGCCTGGCAACCTGTGCCCATCGGCGTACCCGGCGAGGTCTGCGTAGGAGGCGGTACCCTCGCACGCGGCTACCTCAATCAGCCGGAGCAGACTGCTGAACGCTTTATTCCCCATCCGTTCGTAGGGAGCCTCATTGCCGATCAACTGAGCGAAGCTGGACACGGGAGTGGCGTTGTTGACCGGAATTTCAAGCAACGGTTTACCGCGTCCGAACCAGGCGACCGTCTCTATCGGACTGGCGACCTGGCACGCTACCTCCCTGATGGACGCGTCGAATTTCTTGGACGACTGGACCAGCAGGTCAAAATTCATGGCTTCCGCATCGAAACAGGAGAGATTGAGACCTATCTGATGCAGCATCCCGCCATCTCTGAGGCGCTGGTTACAGCCTGGGAAGACGCCTCCGGCGATAAACGCCTAGTCGCCTATGTCGTTTGTCAACCGGACCGCCAAGAAAGTCCTTTGGGGAGCATATTACGCTCCTGGCTCAAAGAGCGCGTGCCCCCGTATATGGTGCCCCACATGTTCATCCTTCTCGATGCCTTTCCTCTGACGCCTAATGGCAAGATAGACCGTCGGGCCCTGCCGGAACCGCAGCAAACTGAAGAAGATGCAGGAAGTGCTACCAGGTCTCTCACTCCATTGGAAGCACAGCTCTCTAAGACCTGGCAGGAAATTCTGCATCTTCAGCATGTGGACATACATGAGAATTTCTTTGAACTGGGCGGCCACTCTTTGCTTGCCATCCGCATCATCGCACAGATCGAGAAGCAATTTGCAACAGAGGTTCCATTGCACCTATTCTTTCAAGAGCCAACCATTGAGTCAATTGCTCACTACATCGAGCAGCAGCAAGGGAAAGAGACACCTATGGTTATTCCTGCGCTTATCCGGCAGTTACGTCCGCAGCGTCTGCCCCTCTCCCTGGCTCAGCAGCGGCTCTGGTTCCTCTATCAGCTTGATCTCGATAATCCTTTCTATAACATCCTGCTGACCATCCGGTTGCGCGGCCCTCTCGTTGTTGCCTGGCTTGAGGCAGCTCTATCATGGCTGGTTAAGCATCACGAGATCCTTCGCACCAGCCTGCAACAGGAGGAGGGAGAGCCTTTTCAGCGCATCGCTGCTGTTTGCTCTGTGCCTCTGCCGGTCTGCAACTTTCAGGGGATTGCTCCTTCTCTTCAGCAGCGACAGCTCGCTTTGCTGGCGCAAGCCGAACGCTCGCGGCCCTTTGACCTTTCCGAGGTCCCCTTGATGCGTGCTCACCTGCTACGTCTGACCTCTGATGAACATGTGCTCTTGCTTTCCATCCATCACCTCATATTCGATGGCTGGTCTCACCAGATACTCATTCAAGACCTCGCCGCCTGCTACCGCGCCCTGGCCCTGTCTCGCCCTGAGGATCTGCCTCCCGTGCCCACTCTGCACTATGCTGACTACACCCTCTGGCAGCGCGGCTGGCTCACCGAGGAGTATCTCCAGCCTCAACTACACTTCTGGCAGCAGCGGCTGCATGACTTCCCTGCTATCCTGGAGTTGCCCACCGATTTTCCCCGTCCGCCCATCCAGACGTTCCGGGGCGCGACCGTACGTGGCACCTTGCCCGACCCCGTGGCTCGTCAGGTACGCCAGGTAGCCCAAGGGAAGGACAATACCCTCTTCATGGTCCTACTCGCCGCTTTCGCTCTGTTGCTGTCTCGCTTGAGCGGTCAATCACGGGTTGTCCTGGGCACCGCCAACGCCAATCGCCGCCAGCTTGAGCTGGAGCACATGTTGGGGTTCTTTGTCAATACAGTACTTGTTCCCGTCGATCTGCGCTCTGCCCCTGCTTTCCATCACCTGCTCCAGCAGGTCCGTGAGACACTTCTGGAAATCAGCGCCTACCAGGATGTCCCCTTTGATCGCCTGGTGGAGCTGATGCAGCCTGCTCGCAGTCTCAGCCACACGCCCCTGTTCCAGGTCGGCTTTGGCTTCTGGTCCCAACGGGGCGCTCAGCCCGATTGGGGACCCCTACAGATGGAGCGCTTGGTATGGCCAGTGGTCGCCGTCAAGCAGGATCTCATGCTTGACATCATCGAGACGCCCCAGGGTGACTTCCACCTGCAATGGGACTACAATACAGATCTCTTTACGCCTCAGACCATCCAACGCTGGCAGGAGAGCTTCTTCACGCTCTTGCAGGCCGGTTGCCAGACGCCCGAGAGCCTCTGCGCCCGCCTGCCCCTGCTCTCCCCAGCGGCCTGGGCTCAGCAAGTCCAGATGGGAATGGGTCCTCATCTTCCCCAATCCACGCTGGGAGGCTTCCAGCAGAGGATCTGGCAGCAGGCCGCTCGTCAGCCAGGGCAGACGGTGTTGATCTACGGGGAGCAGACGTGCAGCTATGGGGAGCTGGTCGCACATGTTCGCCTCCTCGCCCGACAGTTGCGCCACCGAGGGGTGGGACCCGACGTGCGGGTGGGGCTCTACTGCGAACGCTCGTTGACCGCGATTATCGCGCTGCTAGCCGTACTGGAAGCAGGCGGCGCCTATGTGCCTCTAGATGTGCATTATCCCCGCGAACGGTTAGCATACATGTGCCAGGACGCAGGTATCGCGTTGCTGCTCACCCAGCCTGCCTTACGCGAGCGAGTGCCCATCTCAGATGCGATGGTGCTCATTCTGGATGCTACTGGACAGCCGGTAGGTGCTGACTTTTTGCCCAGTGCATGGCGGGAGCCCGAGCCGCTGGCTTGCCAGATCCATCCAGATCAGCTTGCCTATGTGATCTACACCTCCGGCTCTACTGGCCGCCCCAAAGGCGTCATGGTAAGCCATCGTGGGGTGAGCAGCCTGCTGGATGCTCAGGTTGCTTGCTTTGGTAGTCAACATGGGAAGCGGATCTTGCAGTTCGCCTCCTTGAGTTTCGACGCCTCAGTCTGGGAGCTGATTATGGCCCTGGGGCAGGGCGGCACGCTGGTACTGGCCCCCCGCGAGCAGCTCCTGCCTGGTCCCGCTCTGCAAGAACTGCTCTGTCGGCAGCGTATCAACACCATGACGCTCTCGCCTTCCGCGTTGGCCGCGCTACCAATCGGCGCCTATCCTGATCTAGAGTGTATCATCACCGCTGGCGAGGCTTGCAGTGGGGAGCTAGTGAGCCGCTGGAGCCCGGGACGAGCCTTCTTCAACGCCTATGGCCCCACTGAGACCACCGTCTGCGCCAGCATCGCCCGTTGCCTGGCCGATGGGAAGCGCCCGCCGATTGGTCGCCCTATCGGGAATCTGGATCTGCTGGTGCTCGATCCCGCCGGGGAAGCGCTGCCGCTAGGTGTGATCGGCGAGCTGGCGGTGGGAGGCATCGGTCTGGCACGCGGCTATTTGGGGCGGCCAGTCCAGACTGCAGAGCGTTTTATACCCCATCCCTGCAAACCGGGCGAGCGGCTCTACCGCACTGGCGACCTGGTCCGCTGGGGGGCAGATGGTCAGTTAGAGTATCTGGGAAGGCTGGATCAGCAGGTGAAATTGCGCGGCCATCGCATCGAACTGGGCGAGATCGAGGCAAGTCTGCTCGCCGAATCTGAGGTGGAGACATGCGCAGTGATCATACGCAATGATGTGGCGGGAGGACAGGGTCTGGTGGGATATGTCGTGCTGAAGGCGGAAAGGGAAGTGACGATGCGACAGTTGCGTCAGCGCTTGCGCCAGCAGTTGCCTGAGTATATGGTGCCAGCTATACTGATACAGATGGCCAGTTTGCCCATCACCGCCAACGCCAAAGTGGATGTGGGAGCTCTGCCTCCCCCGGTAGATGAGGAAGCGATACAAGAGAACGAGGTGATTCAGCCGACAACCTCCCTGGAACAACTGATAGCCGCGCTATGGTGCGACGTGCTCAAGCGCGAGCGAGTGGGCATCCACGACAACTTTTTCGATCTGGGGGGCCACTCGCTTTTGCTTACGCGTCTACAGGCACGCCTCCAGAGCGCTTTCAACCAGCCTATTAGCCTGACCAGCCTCTTTCAATATGCTACCATCAAAGACCAGGCGGATTATGTGAGATACACACGCGATCAAGCAATGCAAAGAGCATCTGACATAAGTGATCAGAATAACATGTCAGATATAAATCATCGCATCGAAATGCGTAACTCATACAGGAGGCAGATGAGACGCCGTGGGCAAAAATTGGACACTCCTCGTTAGCACTACTTTGTTAACGTGAGTGCGATACCGTTGGCGAACTCCCTGCTAAGCAGCTAAAGCGGCAAAACGCGAGGTCCGAGTTTTCGCCCAGGGAGCCCCCGTTCGCGATTGCACGAAGCGAAGGATAATGGGAGAGCCCAGATGCCTTGTACAACGGAAAGTTGATCATTACAACAAACATGTGGCACGCTCCTCAAGAAAACGCACTTTTTTTCGCGACTGTTTGGTGGGGCTCTGTATAGTGGAAGTGGATGGAAACACTTACTGTAACGTGCAGATGCAGGAGATCCCAGAAGCCAGGACGGCTGCACACACAGACGTGTGCTTCGACTTCGCGCTCTGCAGAGGTCTTGCCAGATCTTGTGCCAGTGCGAAACAGACTCATGTGCTTTCAGGATGTGTGTTGATATTTATGAGGCAGAGGGG
The DNA here is from genome assembly GCA_035293765.1 of Ktedonosporobacter sp. Classification (GTDB taxonomy): domain Bacteria; phylum Chloroflexota; class Ktedonobacteria; order Ktedonobacterales; family Ktedonobacteraceae; genus DASRHT01. The sequence continues at coordinate 3,724 of DATGMF010000086.1, read as the reverse complement.
CTTTTGTCCCGATATTCCATTAATTTACATGTTGAGGAGTAAGACACTATTATGAAGACCAGTTCGACCGATAAGCAGCACATTGTTGTCGGAAAAGACGAGCTCATTCACCAGGTTGCCGCTCGTGCGGGCCTGAACCTGAAGGAGACCAGCAAGGTGATTGATGCCTTCACGGAGGTCGTGCGCGAAGGTGTGGCTCAGGGGCACGAGGTTCGCTTGATGGGTTTTGGTACCTGGAATTTGCGCGAGGTCGCGCCACGAAGAGTGAAATCCATTCGTGGCGGCAATCAAATTACCATTCCGGCGAGAAAGCGTGTTGGTTTCTCGGTGGGAGCCGTGCTCTCTCAAGCCGCGCTTGGCCCGGATGCGATCAATAACAACAAACTGGTGAATACGAAAAAAGCTGCAGAGACGAAGCAGAGCCGACATAACGGATCGAAAAACGTATAGCCTCCCCCCTCTTTTTAACTGTTGCATTGGTCCTATGGCCTCAGGTGTTGCAGAAATTGCAACACCTGAGGGCGCTCCGAGGGCTGCAGCGGACGAAATCCCCCCTGGTCGTTGATAAACACAATGCGCGACCCCTGAACGTTGATAATCATATCCGGCAGGTGGTCATGATTAACATCCACAAAGCTCAGGGTGACCGGCACGAGAGCATCATCGGGACCATATAATTGCGGACCAACATAGATATGGGTATGGGCAGCATCGCCGCCAGATATTTCGATGACTTCAATATGGCGATTGAGATTGATAGCAATAAAATGGCTGGGGATACCAGATTGTTCGTTATGCCCCACCCAGGCATCGGTCTGAAATGTTCTTGGACGCCCATAGCGCATATCATCTAGCATGGTACCAAACCAGCCAAACGCTGCGCTCAAGGTTACCCATAACGTCATCATAGCCAGCATACCGAGGCCAAGATAGAGCAAAGGATGGGCCTGCGGCCATGCCTGCTTTGTCAAAGAGATTTTAGGACGGAGCGGGCGCGGCAGTGTTTTTGGCGCTTTGGCAGCACGGACTGGCCGTTTCCCTCCGGGTTGCGTCTGCCTGGCGACAGAACCGGTAGTGACACGCTGCCATTCCGCGATTTCATCGGCTACATCCGGCAGACGCGGGCGCGATGCCCGTTGCGCGACGGGTTGAGTTCCGGCTGCGGTTTCTCCCCTCTTCCCCGTGGGAGCGCTATCACCAATCGGGCGATGGCGCAAAATGCTTTTTGGCGCTATACGATCAGTTGCTTCCAGTACTGGCATGGCGGTCTCTCCTCTCCTCGTGGACTCAAGCTTTTTTCCTCTGGACGATGCCGGTGTACGTCCGGCGAAGAAGAAATAGCTCCTTTCAGTCGGAGGCATTGTTGCAGATATCTCACCTAGTATACCACAGATTAGAACATTTTTTCTATATCCAGGAACGCAAAAATAAAGGGAGTATGGAAAACAATGAAACAGGCAAAATACTAATCTGGTTGTCTTAACGTCAGGATAGTTGCTACAGGTCCTTGTGAGTCGTGGCTAGGGTCGAAGTGCTACGAAAACGCCTTTTTGAGAGGAGATCATCCTCTCACTTTGAGCTTGATCTTAGTATACCATGAGGGTGTCGGAGATGCTATGTGTCTATAGGATATTTTCCCGCGCCAAAATTTTTTGCAGATCAGCAGGAAGAGGGGCTGTAAATGCGAGGGCTTTGCCTGTGCTGGGATGCGTAAATTTGAGATGGTACGCATGTAAAAACTGTCGCTGTAAGGGCAATTGGAGCCGCGAATGGCGACTGCCATAGACCGGATCGCCGACGACGGGGTGTCCTATAGCCTTGAGATGAACGCGAATCTGGTGGGTGCGCCCGGTTTCCAACTGCAAAAGCAGCAGCGTATGATGAGCGTAACGGTGTTGGACGCGAAAGTGCGTGCGTGCCGCTCGCCCCTCCTGTGCCGTGATCGTCATTTGCTGGCGGTGGCGCGGATCGCGGCCAATAGGAGCATCGATACTTCCCTGATCGAGCGCAACGAGCCCCTCGACCAGGGCCAGATAACGTTTCTCCACCTGATGACGCTGCATCTGTTCGATCATCGCCGCCTGTGTACGTAAGTTTTTTGCCACAATGAGCAGCCCCGACGTATCTTTATCCAGGCGATGCACGATTCCAGGCCGCATCTCTCCATCGAACTCGCGCAGTTCCGGGTAGCGTGCCAGCAAGGCATTGACCAACGTATCATCGTGATGCCCGGCTGCGGGATGCACGACCATCCCGGGCTCTTTGTCTATTACCAGCAGATCGTCATCCTCGTACACGATATGCAGCGGTAGTTGCTGTGGCTTGACATCTTGAGAGATCGTTGCTGGCCCTGTCCGTAGCAATCGAACTTCATCGTTGAGCCTGAGGAGATAGCCCGCTTTCGCCGAGCGGCCATTGACAAGCACAGCTCCTTCGGCGATAAGTTGCTGTCCTGCTGTGCGCGAGACAGCGTTCAGCACAGACACCAGGAAGCGATCAAGCCGCATCCCGACCTGCTCTGGTCCGATGTGCCAGGCGTGTTTTGCCTCGGAAGAGAGTTCATTAGAGTGATGCATCTTGCTCCGTGGGGCGGATTGTTCCGCTCTTTGAAGATGGTGTGGATGATCCCGCTGTCTCACGTTCTTTGCCGCTCTCCTCTTTCTGGCGCAAGCCGCTGAAAAGCACCAGGACAAAGAGGAGAAATACGCCCACGGAGATGCAGGCATCAGCCACATTAAAGATGGCGAAGCGGAAGCCGATCTCAGGGATGCGGAAAGCGATGAAATCGACCACGTAGCCGGCGTTATGCGCTCTATCGATCAGGTTTCCTATAGCTCCGCCGATGATCAGACCAAAAACGAGTTTATACACCAGTGGCCCTGAATTGAGCATGCGCAGATACAGGTACGCGACGACGCCAATTGCCGCCGCAATCAGGACGGCCAGAAATATATTATCGGAAAAGAGACCAAAGGCAGCGCCGCGGTTCTGAATATATTCGATGACCAGGTAAGGGCCAAGCAGCGGAATGGGCGGTTTGCTCTCCGGCGGGCTCAGGTGCTCGACTACCAGAGATTTCGTCCATTGATCGAGGATGATGATAAGAATAACGGTAAGCAATGCTACTGCATCATATATACGCGCTCGCCTGAATGTCACGATGGCTATCTTCCTTCTTTTCTCTAGAATACAATAGGCACTCTCTGTTATGCTATCAGCATAACAGAATGAGCGGCAGAGGACGTTTGTTTCTGTGCATCGGGTACATTGTACCCGATCTGGCGTCAGTTGAAAAGCGTTTCACCGTATCGCACAGGATGTAGGAAGATCCGCTTGCCGCTCATCTATGTGGTCTTCAGCGCGTATCGGTGTTATACAATTCTTCCCGGCTGAGATTTCTGCGTTCCAGTTTTTCCTCGTCCTTAATGCATCGTGCAGCCCAGGGGATTGCTTCCAGGCGCTTTTCTGGGATGGGTTGCCCGCAATCCACACAGGTGCCATAAATACCTTCCTCGATTAGCTACAGCTAGTCACAAAGAAATCCGTCAGGGCTTTTCAGTTTTCCGAAAGGGGATGTAAAAAATGGTCTTGACCCAGAAAAACGTGGAGGGTAAACTGGAACGAGTGGCCCTCTAGGGAAAGGGAAAAGATCATGCAAAAGGAGCAGCGTACCTTTACGAAAGAATTTAAGGTGGAAGCGGTACAGTTAGCCCGATCTCGTCAG
>DATGMF010000085.1:0-24530 GCA_035293765.1 Ktedonosporobacter sp. | reverse complement strand
TGAATTATGATGAGCAATATTTATCGTACAGTTCATAACGAAATTGTGGTGGGGAAAAGCCTACCAGTTTTCGTTAAGGATGGAGATAGTCAATACATTCTGACTAATCTAGAAGTATATAGAGATGGAAAAATTATTTGCTGGGATGTAGGTGATAAGCTTTTGTGGAATGTAAGGGAATACCTCTGAAAACGAAGATGTCCTTCGATGAGTTCGAACGTGTAGTAGCACTCGGAAAATTTGTCACGATCATACCGGAAGGCGCGTCTATTAGAGTATCAGAACTAGCAACATTTACCGTCTCCAAAATAGAGAGCTTGTTAGAGCCCGGTGACCTAATAGGAGTGGTGCGAGATACGCTCCATGAGCTCAATGGAGAGCCAACTTCCTCGGATCTATGTCGCGAGGCGTTCTTCCGCTTCCTCGACGAACCAACATAGCTCAATCATGAGCGGCTGAGAGTAGCATATCAAGCAGTGCCGTCTCATTGGCAAATCGGGGTGCTACATGACGTTGACAATGGAGACGCAGCCATTGCAGCGATTTTAGCCAGGGAGGTTAAGGCGATTGACCTCGGGTGGCTCGATGAGCAGAGACAATGGTATGAGGATCTGCGCCCTCAGCAGGAAGAGAGGATGTGATGCAAGAGGGTATGACGGGTATTGAACTCACTTGCCAAAACTTCATCATGGTGCGGCATATTGTTTGATGAGGTAGCAGAGGGGTTCCAGCAGCGTGTTTCCTTGCAGGTAGATCTGGTCGGCCTTTTGCATCAGGTCGAGCGAGACGGTTGCTAGCACTTCATCGTCCCCTAGAGGGATAGCTCGGAAGCCAGGCAGGATATCTTCGAAGATGGAGCAGGCGTTCTCCAGCAGGAGCGCGAAGGCGGCGTTGGCCTGGACGAGTGCCGGAATGGCTGCGCTCAGGTGAGAGAAATGGGAGGTGAAAGGTTGCCCTTCCCCACAATAAGTATGCCAGCCACGCAGGTGTGCAGTCAGCGCGCTAAAAGCCTGTTCCCATTGCTCCAACGCTATGGCTTCCTGCCACAGCCGGGCGTAAGCAGGATCTGACTCGTCAAGCTCGATCTCTGCGGAGACGCTCTGTGTTCCTGCCATATCGAGCGTGTCCAGAATGCTGGTGATCGCTCCGTTGAGCAGGCGACAGAGCAATTTCAGGCGTTCAAGCGAGCTTTTGATCTCACGCAGCAGCAACCAGACGCGATAGCGTTGCTGAGGCGTGCTTTCCTGCTCCTGCCCTTCGTGAGTGGCTAACTCTGGCAATGCTACCTGATAGAGGGCATCAACGCTGTAAAAAAGATGTTGCAGGCAGAAACTGAGGATTTCCAGATCGTCCGTCCCTGCACGATTGTCAACGCAGGTGGCAAAGTGCTCGAAGGCGATGGTCAGCGCGGAAATGTCAGGAGTCTCTTTTTCTGTTATTTTGTGCCATGCTCCGACGGTGCCTGTGCTATCTTGCTGCTTCATCTACCTCTTCCCCTACCACTACATAAGGTATCCTTTTCTTACTATCATTGTACCGTTGTCCGCAATTCCGCACCTGGGCAAGGGAAAGCAGGGCCATCTGCAAAGAATAGCTTGACGTGGAACTTGTTTTGTCCGAAAATGTAGGCATGGTGAGAAATATTGCTTTAACATGGCATTGCCTATAGTCATATGCGAAAAATCTGATGATGCACGTTTGTTTTTCAAGAAGAGGTATGATATAGTATATTTGTTCTAAATTCGGCCAGAATTTGGGGCAGATGCGCTATCACACAATAATTTGGGGGAAGTAGCGTGAGATGGCATATATCCATTAGCCAGGAAAATTGGATGGGGTGTTGTGACTGTGATGAATGAACGCCCGTCTGCGGGTTCATCGATAGATATGCAGGAGGCCATGCGCGCGGCTGAGCGGGCGCGACTGCGACAGGGCGTGATGCATGTGCGCATCAATCACCTCTATTGTACGTTAGAGGAACTATTCGATCCTGCTTTACAGGGGCAATGTTTTGTGGTGGGAACGGGGACCGGCAGGCCCAACGAGCCTGGTCGCGTGATTGACGCATCGCCCGCAGCGTTACGCCTGGGCGTTATTCCAGGGATGCCGTTGCGCCGCGCACACCGCATCGCGCCACGCACACGCTTTTTACCCGCTTCTTATAGCCGTTATCAGCCCGTCTTGCAGCAGTTGCGTGAACGCTACCGCGCTTATTCGCGCATTATTGAATCTATACCTATGGGGGATGTTTTCATCGATCTGCGTGGCTGCGATATAGCGTTTGACTCTCCAGTGGCGATAGCGGAACGGCTCTGCGCTGAAATCGGGGAGATGGGGCTGACCGCGCTAATCGGCGTAGCCAATGGCAAGGCGATTGCCGAACTGGCGGCCTTGATGAGCCGCAAGGATGGTCGCCAGGGAGTACTCTATATTCCGCCGGGGCGCGAAGCTTCCTTTGTCCAGACGCTGCCTTTGTCGATGTTGCTGCAATTGCGGGCGGCGGGTACGGGGATGCCGGGCGCCTTGCCCGATCTGGCGGATCAGGAAGACAGCCCCAGCAACCGTCCCACGCGCATTGAGGGGAAAAGCGAGCAGATCGATCCGGTGGCGGTGGCGGAACTGGTTGCACACCTGCGTGATTTCGGCATCACCACCTTTGCGCAGGTCGCTCCTCTATCGGAAGAAGGACTGATCCGGCGTCTGGGCCGTCTTGGAGGATGGGTCTACCAGGTCGCGCGCGGCGAAGACCCCAGCCTCGTAGTGCCCGACTCGCCTCCCCTGAGCCAGAATGCGCGCGTCCGCTTCCATCACGCGGCGGACGCCGATGAAACATGCGCCGCCATCCGCAAACTGGCCGATTTTCTGAGCGAGCGCCTCAAGGATCAGCGTCTGAAAGGGCAGGCGATTGCGCTGATCCTCTGGCCCAACCGTCTGGCGCGGCGCGAAACGCGCAGACTTGTCATGGGCGAGGAGGGGGAAGAGGCAGGAGTAACGACCGCCGAAGAAACGCTTGGCGGGCAGATGATGTTGACGCGCCACACCGATGAAGCCGATGTCATTACTCATCATGGCCTGATGCTCTTTGCACACTACCATCGCCCGGCGAACCGTTACCTGCAAGTGCAGCTCCGCATCGGCGATATTATCACAACTGTCCAGAGCTATTACCCGCCCCCGGCGCGCTCTCGCGGCAGAGTGACACGTAAGCTTTAAAAGGTGTGAAGTGTGAGCGAACGTGCCCGCAAAGGTATGGCAGGCGCGTTCGACTCGCTGTTATGGATGTTGCTGCTGCTGCCTCATTTGATAGAGCTGGGCGAGAGCCTGTTGGCCGCGCGCCTCTAACTCTTTCTTCCACTCGCTCTTGTATTGCTGCATAACAGCGACAAGCGTATGGGCGATGGCTAAATTCCTGTACCATTTGTGGTTCGCGGGCACGATGTACCAGGGCGCCTCGTCGGTGCTGCATTTGCTGAGCGCATCCTCGTAGGCGGCCTGGTAATCTTGCCAGTAGGCTCGCTCTTTCCAGTCGCCGGGCGCGACCTTCCAGGCTTTGTCCGGGTCCCGCTCGCGCGCCCGCAAACGCTGCTCCTGTTCATCAAAGCTGATGTGGAGGAAAAATTTGAGGATGATGGTGCCGTTATTGGCGAGCAACTGCTCAAAGTTGTTGATCTCGTCATAGCGCCGGCTCCAGACCTGCTGCGGCACAAGATTATGAACGCGCGCAATCAGCACATCTTCGTAGTGCGAACGATTGAAAATGCCCATCACCCCTCGCGGTGGTGTGACCTTGTGAATGCGCCAGAGGAAATCGTGCTGTAGCTCTTCCTGGGTTGGCTCCTTGAAAGAATGAACCTGGCAACCCTGAGGATTCACATGCGAGAGGACATGGCGAATGGTGCCATCCTTACCGCTGGTATCCATGCCCTGCAATATCACCAGGAGGCTCTGATGCTGCGCCGCCGCCAACGCTTCTTGCAGGTCACTCAGTTCGTCACTCAGCTTATTTAGTTCCGCCTGCGCCGCATCATGATCGGTCCCTTTATTGGTATAGCCGGGATCATAGTCCTTGAGGTTGACCTTTGTATCTTTTTTGACTTTCCAGACAAGCTCTGGACTCATTATGAGCGCTCCTTTTTTTGGGTGTATACTTCTATTACTCACGACGAAGAATATTCGGAACTGACGCACATTCCAGCTTCAATGAAACGCACAAGCCGTTTCGTGCGTTATAACAGTGATATAGCCGCGCAATAGTAATGCTATCACGTAACGCTATTAAAGAAGTTCTATGCTAAAATATTTTATAGAGGTGGCTCATGTCTCTTTCGGGTCCACTTGAAAAAATAGATTCTGTCCAGTCAATAGAGCAAACGGCAGAGCATGAAGAAGCAGCTATTACTCATCTAACGGTGCAAGCAGAAGATCATGCTGATGGCGCAAAAGATGTACTTGTTTTTGATACCCCCGATACGCCTGCCGTTGTCGAAGAAGAACAGGTGAGCGCCAACGCTGAAGAAGAGTCATTATCTCTAGAACCCTCCACAGCAATCGAGGAGGAGCCGCCAGTTACCAGCGAGGCAAACTCTTCACATAGAGAAGCTTCCGTTGCCATTGAGGAGAAGCCACCAGCCACGCCAGTAGCCAGCGAGAAAGTACAAGAGGCAACTGGCGCAGTTGATGAAGCCGTCCAGCCCGCTGTAGATGAGGTTGCGGCGACTGAGCCGGAGGCGAAGAAAGAAGATACATCTGCTGACAAGGGGCGGCAGCCAGATCCCACTAAGGGTACGCTTTCAGTTCTGGTCAAGCCTGCTTCGCGCCTTCGCCGCTTTGTATCAGGTGTGAAGCTCTGGCCTAAGCAGATGCGAGCAATGGCGCAGCGACGGGGGATATCGCTTGTGCTTCTGCTGCTCTTGTTGTTTGGCATCGTTGCGCCGCTGGTGGTGACGACGGGCTATGGGATCAGCGCCTACGCGACCTATAACGCTTTGCGAACGCATGCTGATAACGGGCTGCACCACTTGCTCGCGGTCAAAGCTATCTTCAGCGGCGCGGGCGCGCAATCCACCAGTATGCTGGATGCGAAGAAGCTGGAGCTTGCCCAGAAAGAGTTTGCGGCGGCCCGCGTGGAATTTGCGCAGACGCGCTCTCTGCTCGATAATTCATCTGTCCTGCCTGCACTGCTCCAGTTCCTACCGCAATATCGCCCGCAGGTGGCGACGGCGCATGCCGCCAGTCAGATTGGCATTGATCTTGCCACTATCGGTCAGCAGCTCGTCACCGTCGCGCAAACCCTGGCTCCCCGGCTGCGCAGCCCGTTACTGGTCGCGACCCAGACGCCTCTCATTACTGATGACGACCTGGCGCTGATCGGAACAACCATTGATACAATCCTGCCCTATGTGGATGATATCCAGAACCTGGCTCCCCAGCTCTCTCTCAATGTGTTGCCCCTGGATACCCATCAGCGCGCGCTGGTGCAGCAGTATATACAGGTGCTGCCACAGATAAAAGATGCCTTGATCCAGGGCCACAGTTTCTTGAGTTCGCTAGGGTGGTTGCTTGGCGTGGGTCAGCCGCGTACATTCCTGGTGCAGACAATGGATCGCGCCGAACTGCGGGCAACGGGCGGGTTTACCGGCCAGTACGGCGAATTGCAGATCAGCAATGGGCGAGTCGCGCCTTTCTCGCTGCACGATATCTCTTTTGTTGAATATACCGCTAACAGCCCCACCTTCGGTCACCTGGCCCCGCAACTCTACCGTTCCTGGTGGCCCTTTGCCAACTGGGGGCTGCGGGACTCGAATCTCTCTGCCGATTTCCCCACGTCGGCGCAGCTTGCCATCCAGCAATATAAAAGCGAGGTAGGCCACGATGTGGATGGCGTGATCCTCTTTACTCCCTTGCTGATCGAGCGCGTCTTGCAGGTCACCGGTCCCATTCAAATTCCACAGTATAATGAGACCATCACCGCTGATAACCTGGAAGCCCGCGTCCATTATTATCAACTGGACAATGCAGGCATTCGGAAAGAGGAACTGATCGAGCATGTTGAAGATCCAGCGCAGGCGCGCAAGTTGTTTGCCTCGGCGGTGGCTCGTACCCTGATCGAGCATGTGCGCCATGCCCCGCCCGATGAACTGCTCGCGCTTGGTCAGCAGATGTTACAGGATTTAACGACCAGAGATTTACAGGTCTATGTGAATGATCCCCAGCTAGAGGATTTCCTGCAACAAAAGGGGTACGCGGGGCAGATGGATCGTTCGACGACGCACGACGGCCTCTATGTCGTGCAGATGAATGTCAGCGCCAGCAAGGCATCAACGTATGTGCATACCATTATGCATGACGATGTGAGCCTGGACGCTGCCGGCGGTGCGACTCATACGCTGCAATTGCGCCTCGTCTACAATCAGCTCGGACCCGTCTACGGGCTGGATACCTATCGCGATTATCTGCGTGTGTACGTGCCGCCCACGGCAAAGTTGCTAAGTGGGGATGGCTTTGATACGGGCAAGCCGTTGTGTGGTGGGCCATACGGGGCCTGTCCAACCAATGGTATCTATCCTCATGGCGAACTGGCGTGCCCGCCGGGAGGCTATGATGCTGGCGCGTCGGCTCCTATGCTCGACGATCCTTACCAGGGAGCGTTCCATCCGCTTGATCAGATCGGCCCTCCCACCAATGTTGTCAGCGACGAACCTGGACGTGCGATGTTCGGCGGTTACGTTGTCATTCCCAAAAATTGCACCATGACGGTCACGCTCTCCTGGTATGTGCCGCCGCTGAGCCATGATCCCTATTCTTTGCTGGTGCAACGCCAGGCCGGAACCTTCCCCGAACTGGACCTGACCGTCCTGCCAACTCCCGGCGATTGCGCCTCGCTCGCCACCACCGGCCTGCATTTCGATAGCATCCTCACGCGTGATACCTCCTTCGCCCCTGCTCATAGCGCAACAAAGGCGAGCGGCTCAGGAGATTGCTACGCGCAACCTGGAACGTAATCCTCTCCCCGCCCGCCGTGGCGACGAGCCCGAGCAGGGCAACCGCGAGGGATTGCCCCTACCCATCCGTCCTGGCGTAGGGCTAGGTCATCACAGGCAGGCAGGGCAACCGCAGATTGTCCCTACCAACATCGTGCAGACCGCATCGCACCAAAAAATCAATGCGAATGGGACCCGCCCTGTTCGATAGGATGGGTAGATGTATGGGTAGGGGCAATCCCTTGCGGTTGCCCTGCCCCGATCTGGATACAGCGGTCCGCTAAGGCCGCCAGCGCGGGATCGTGCGTGACCATGATCAGCGTCTGCTTGCCGGTGCGTTGCAGTTCTCGCAGCAGTTCCATCACCTGCGCTCCGTTGGAGGGGTCCAGGTTGCCTGTTGGCTCATCGGCCAGCAAAAGCGTTGGCTGATTGATCAGCGCGCGCGCTATTGCCACCCGCTGCTGCTCTCCCCCGGAGAGGCGAGCTGGCGGGTGACTGAGCCGCCCGCCCAATCCAACGCGCTCTAACAACTCCTGTGCCCGCTGCTTCAAATCGAAATCCAGTTGTCGCCGGTAAGGCAGCAAAGGCGCCATCACATTCTCCAGGGCCGTCATCGTGGGCAGGAGGTAAAAGAGTTGAAAGACAAAGCCCACTTTCTGGCGGCGAAAATCGGCTGCTGCGGCTCCCCGGAGCTGGTGAACCGCGATGCCATCGAGCCAGATTTCGCCCGCGTCAGGCACATCCAGCCCTCCCAGTAAAGCAAGCAGCGTCGTTTTACCCGATCCCGAAGGACCCGTGATCGCGACAAATTCCCCGCGCTGAACCTGCACATTGATGTCTCGTAATATGGTTAGTGTGCCGTCAGGGATGGCGTATGACTTCTCAACATGGGTAACATGTAGTAACACCTGATCCTGTGGTGGCATCGTTTCCTGCTGTTGCTGCATTTTCTCCACAGCTTTTTCCTCTTTCCATTTTTTATCGCTGTCGTGTCGCTCTTATAATGCGGCTCACTCCGCTCGCATCACCTCGACCAGGTGTACTCGATTGACAGCACGTAACGCGGGGAAGGTGCCCAGCACGGCTACCAGGGCCATGAGCAGAATTGTACCGGTAGCTACCAATGGTAGCGCGACGTTGCTCTGGGCGCTGTGCAGCCAGTAGAGGATACCGCCTGCCACCAGCACCCCTGGAATGGTGCCGGCAATGGCGAGCGTGAGGCCCTCCTGTACCAGCAGGCGATAAATGAAGGCCGGACGCCAGCCGAGCGCCTGGAGCAGCCCGATTTCATGCCATCGTTCACGCACCTGCAATAGCAGCAGATTGGCAACGCTTGAGAACGTGAGCAGCAACGCGAACAGGGCGCCAGCTAATTGAGGTACTGCCGTCTGGAGCAGCACAAAGTTGCCCAGCAGCGTGCCTTGCAGCGCCTCGCGAAAAGCCAGCAGGCCATCAAGCATTACCATCAGCAGCAACGCCGAGAGGAAGAAGCTGCCTAAGGCGACCAGCGAGCGCCCGCGTTTGCGTGCCAGATTTTGCCACGCCATCAGGGCAAGAGGGGAGAGTAGCGCGTGCATTCTACGCCTGATAAAGGTACGACTTTTCCCAACCGCCGTACCCGCGCGCAAAATCTCAGCCGGTCGCACGCGCCTGAGCTGCCAGAGTGGATAGAGCGCGCTCAGAGTTGCCAGCAGCAATATCGCAGGCAAGGTCAATAGCAGCACCGGCCAGGAGGGGCTGACCCCAATCAGTAAGCTGACGAGCAGGGCGATGCCCATCCCTCCTAATCCGCCTCCAAGCGCGAGCGCCGTCACCTGCCCCAGAAAGAGACGTGTCGGTTGCCAGGGTCGCCAGCCGAGCGCGCTCAAGATAGCCAGTTCGCGGCGCTGCGACGTCAACAAGGAAGAAAGCGTCACCATCAGATAGCCCAGACATACGGTCAGCAGCGCCCCTAGCAGCAAGAGTTGTAGCTGTCCCACCTGTCCCAGATAGAGCAGCGAAACGCCAATGGCGATCCAGCGTTCCCGCACCCAGCCCAGCGGATCAATCGCGCGCGTTGAACCATGCTGCCCTGGCTGAAGACCCGGCACATAGACCAGCGTGGGAGCCGGAGAAGATCCCAGCGTCACCAGGGCATGCAGGCCCGTATTGCGCTCGATTGACTGGGCTACCTGCTGAATGCGCTTCCAGCTTGCATCGTTGGCGCCATTCACTCCCGAGACGCGCACGCGAATCACGCTGATCAACTGATCTCCCTTCAACTGCGTTGCGGCGGCGAGGGTGGTAAGTGCCAGCGGGGGCTGCAAGGTCATGCCTGCCGGATTGGTGGTGGGAAGAATCGTGGTAGGAGAGACCGGGCGCCCCTGTGCATCATATTGTAAAGTAACGGGGGGAGCGGCATAGGTGGACTCAGGCAGCCAGTTTAGCTCGTTGCTGAACTGCGCGTTGAGCTGCTCGCCAACAAACTGGCCTACAGGCCTGGCAAAATAAGTCGCGTTCGGCTGACTTGTGAGCAGTGGATGCAGGGTGCGGAAAAATGGCTCGGGTCCCTGATCTGTGGCTGGATCATCTTCTTGTCCGGTCAGTGTACGCGGGTCCAAAACCGCGCCAGGCTTCTGGACATCGCTGGCGACCAGCCCATACGCCGGCTTGCCATCAGGCCCGATCATCTGTTGATAGGTGAGACCGGAAGGCGTATATAGAAAGCGCATAGCGTTTCCTACGACCCCATAGCTTTGCGCGCTGATCGGCTGCCACGTCTGACCATTCCAGGACAGAGTGGCATTAGAGAAACGTTGCGGATCATTCTGAACGAGCGGCACAGAGCCATCAAAAAGCACCTGCTGCCCTGGCAAATGGTCCAGGTAGTTGAAGCCGCCGTGAGCTTCGATATCTTGCGGCGTGGGTTGCTGGTCCGTTACGTGGCTAAACGTGGCGTGCAGAGAGATCTGCCCTGGTAAGTTTTGATGAAAAAGCAAAGGAATTTCGTAGCCTGGAGGATTGCCGCCGGCGGTGGGGATTGGGGGTGGAGGAGCTGCCGTGAGCTTATCTTGCGGGCTGAGCAGGCGTCCCTGCACCAGACCTTGATCCAGGTGCAGCAATTGATTTTCCGCAACCGGATCGATTGCTGCCAGCAGAAAGGTCCCTGTATCGATTGAACCTGCTAAGAAACCGCTGCTTTGAGCGTCAGGAGCGAGGCCGCAGCTTTCGATGAGGATGTGCTGCTGACGCAGCGAATCAAATGCGTGTGGCTTGCCACAATCGCTGAGCACACCATACATAAAACTGACCTGGCGTTCGACGATCTGGCGCTGGCCGTTGAAGGCGGTCAGTGTCCAATTGACTTTATAATAGCCTGGCGTGAGCGAACCAGATGCGAACTCAATTGTTGGAGGAGGAAGCTGCACATAGCCAATAAAAGCAATCGGAGCGGCCACCTCCACGCCCGGCGTCTGCTGCACCTGTGCATACTGGCGTAAACTGATGCCGCCATTATACCCTTCTAAAGTATCGGCGGGAACGGCCTGTCCCTGAGCAAATTGTGCGCCAGATGGAAGCACTACCAGATCATAGCTCGGACGCCAGTTCTGCGCAATGAGCTGATTGGCACGCAGGGTCGTTGTTTGTGTGGTAGCGCTGAGCAAGATCAGAGCGCAGGCTGCCACCAGAAAACCTCCACTGGCGAAGATGCTCTGGCTTCGCCTGCGCCAGAGAGAAAGAAATATTTGTGAAATCATAATATTACTCTTTCAGTGTACTGTCTGATAAGGAAATCTTCCACTAAAGTCCGTTAATTGCTTTAGCAACACGGATAGAACTTAATTGACGGTAAACTTCCAGTGAAGTTGTACTTGTTGATCTTTTGCAAGATGGGTGTTGACCTGCTTAACCGCATCCACCACACGCGGATAGCACACCTGATCTGCAAACTTAAGAGGGGATATGCTCACCGTTTGAAAGGGATTATAAGGCTCTGCCGGGTCATTGGTGCGGCTGGAGCGCGGATAAATAAAAATATCTGATACCACGCTACTTGGACCATTTGGAACATATTGAGGAGTCATTTTCGTCTGATAAATTTCGACCAGACCGATCTCATTGTGTAGAATTCGCTGCACTGCTTCGTCACAGGTTGCAGTCGGGAGTGCTCCCTGGAGCGGTGCGGGAGTGCTGACAACAGTATCGGGCATGGGAGGTGGCGTGGGAGTGGCGGAGAAAACGCCAGAACAAGCCGTCAGTCCCAGCAGGAAAAAACACCAGAGCATGAAAGGAAGCAGGTAGTTGCGTTTGCTCATAGATCCCACCTCTTGTATTAGTAAAGCTGCCCGAACCTCTTCAAAGGGATGGCAAATATTACTAAGTTAGTATTATACAACGAATATGCGCTAAAATCCAGCTTTTAGCGCAAAAGCTGGATAAAAGATATTAATATGCTTGATCCGCAAAAATGCCAATACAACTTTACCGAAGCAAACTGACAGACACGAGTAGTAAAGAATATACTTTAGTAGTACAAATAGAGCTTAGCCGACGGTAAAGAGCATATCAAGTTGTACTTGCTGATCTTTTGCAAGATGCGCGTTGATCTGTTTGACAGCATCTATCAGGCGTGGGTAGCACACCTTGTCTGGATAGTCAATAGGATACACATTTACCTGTAGAAATGGATTGTAAGGCTCTGCCGGATTATCCGTGTGTGCAGAACGCGGATAAATAATGATATCGACCACACTATTGGCACTATTTGGAACATAGGCAATAGGAGTTTTCTGCCGATAAATCTGGACCAGACCAATCTCGTTGTGCTGAATTCGTTGCACCGCTTCATCGCAGGTTGCAGTCGCAGCAGCACCTTGTAATGGTGCGGGCGTACTTGTGGCAGTATCAGGCGTGAGAGTCGGGGTAGGGGTGGCGGAAGAAACGCCAGAACAAGCCGTCAGCCACAACAAGAAAAAACACCAGAGCAAGAAAGGGAGTCGATAGCTATGTTTTCTCATATATCCCACCTTTGTATTAACCAGGTCGTCCAAATCAATTCAATAAATAATAAAAATACTCAGTTATTCCCATTATAAGAGAATCCCCCATACTGTTCCATAACTGAGCATAGACTTGTGTCCTTTGAATTAGATAGGCTAACCTGTTAGGGCTAGCCTACTAATTTTAAATTATGCTTATACGAAGCATGCGCAACTACTATTACATTCAAAAAGATTCGACGACATTGTACATCCAGGAGGTACACAGCCACTAAGTGTCTGATAAGTAACGAGAATAGGGGTATTAGGATCATGTGCTCTACAGGTACCACTAACTTGACAACTTACCACCTGGCACCCGCTACAAGGAGTGCAGTTTGGATTCGCCAGAGCTGTTTTCGCGTTTGCCAGCCCAAGACCGACTGCCGCTAGAGAGGTTCCTGCTGCAACCTGCTTCATCCATTTAAAGAGGCTGCGTCGTGAGCGTGCTGTTTCGCTATCATGCAATATGTTTCTCATGAGATAGGTCCTCCTTGACTTCATAATAATCAAACGCATTTAATAGTGTAGGCTAAGCCAGAGTTGGTATTTCTGCTTCGCTCAACAACTGATGAAGGTGTTCCAGTGCGTTGACGATGCCTTTGGCCTTAATCACGCCTTTTTCATCTAGAATATAGACGAAGGGTATTCCTTGAATAAGGTAGACCTCCCTTGCAAGCTTCGCATCTGGCGTCAAAATAGGCATCTCAGCCTTACGTTCAGCCGCATAGGCCCGATTAGCCTTTTTGTCTGTGCCGCCTATGACGAACACAGCAACAGATTTTTGCTCTCTGAGAAAGTCATTTAAAGCGTCAATCGTCGTTTCGCAGGCAGGACACCCTGGAGAGACAAAGGCCAACACGCGTCGCCGGCCTTGCGTGTCTTCTAACCTGACGGGACGATCTTCGTGATCAAGAGCCACAAACATTGGCGCCTGACTTTCGAGTGGAAGCCCGCGATCCGCAAAAAAGCGAGACTGACCCGTCCCTGAAGAGGCCATATGCTGACGTAATTCGCCCAGGGCGCGCAGCAACAAAAGTAACAATACGGTCTCAAAAAGCAGCAAAATCCATTGAGCAACTGTACTTACAATCCAGAGTGTAGGAATAGCAGAGTACCTCCTTTCTTGATCCTGGCGTACTAATGATCAGTACTCCAAAGAACACGGGCAGAATTAACGAGCAAAAGCATTATTAACAAGATGCCTATAAACAGCATAACCGGCAGGATCGTTGTCAATAATGCTCTTGAGAGCAATGCTGGGTTTTGTATAAACGACTCTAAAGTAAGCTGGTCCTGTGGTGTAAAAAACAAAATACAGAGACCCAGCAGAAAAAGCCCATTTCTCCTAACATGCCACCAGGAGATATAATGGTTGCCCAACACTCCCTCGCAATGACAGGAAAGATCGCGTCGGCCACGCGCAAGGTTGAGGGCGAGTGCTGCACTGAAACTGAGAAAGAGGCAAATAGCGATTACTATAGCAGGCAGAAGGAAGACACCACTGATTAGCCCCAAAGCTGTAAAAAGCTCCACAATGGGAATGCTGCAAGTGAGCAGAGTTGAAAGCCCCAGTTTTTTCTCTAAGAAAGGGGGAATAATCTGATAGTCTTGTATTCCACGACGGAAACGGCGTAAATGCGCAAGTTTCGCTATTGCAGTACTAAGCAAAATACATCCTATGAGTAACCGAATAAATAAGCGCAGAGAGACGATGTCTACAGGTATGCTCAACTTTTATTCCTCCTGCAAATTAAGCTCAAGGACCTTTTAGGGTAAAATTCCCTGATACTTAATAACACTGCTGAAAGGGTTAGGCAACACAAAATAGCTTAAAGAATAGTTGGTATCAAAGACCAACTATTGTGGAGCGTCACCTGAAGCCTGAATCATGCGGTTAAAAGCTCATTAATATTTTTATACATTAAAGTCACAAAAAAGTCAACATAACGCTGATAATCCCCATAAAAGAAATTCATTTTCAATATAATATGGTATGTTTTGCTCGTTTGGCCGTCTCTCCCAATATGTTGTCGTCTCGCGAAACAGTGAAACCTGGTAAAAGTGAACGGGAAGAATATGGCTTTGCTGTATGATGGAAGAAGAAAGAAACGTTTGGCAGCGCCAAACGTCTTGATATAGAGCGGATGTATTGGGGTGGTTAATAATTAATTCTAACAATACGTACACATTTCTCTACATCGCCAGCGGAGGAAGCCTATGTCCGGTGCCTCTAAGAGGAAGAGGCTCTTCAAAACGCCTGTTCTGACTGATACACATGTCGAGAAAAAGAAAACGTCTGTCACGAATGCCGCTGTTGATGGGGAAATGGGCCAGGAGCTTTCTCCCATTGATGCTCGGGACCGCGAGGCCAAAGCTTACGAAGCAGCCATATGGGCCGAGATCGCTGCCCTTGATACAGTTCGGAGCGAGACAGTAATCGCCCCCACAGCATCGATAGATATAGCCAGCGTTGATACGGCTCATAGCGAAGCCGCTAATACAATAGATATAGCCAGCGTTGATACGCTTCCTGATCAGGCCATAAGTGAGCCAGCGGAACCAATAGATATAGCGACTGCCGATACTGTTCAGAATGAGGCAATAAGCAAACTGACGCCAGCCGAGGCGCGAGATGTAACGGATGCCGACACCATTCCTCAATCCGCGATTACCCTTGAAGATACTCACCCCATTGATATCTCCCTGGCTGATACCGCTCCTGGAGATGCGTTACGGGAAACGGAGCCGGATAGAAAAACTATTGATCAACTTGAGACCGTGCCTCATATTCCAGCCCAGCAAACACGTATAGAACGTAAACGCACGGCAATTGGCACGATTATCCACTATCTCTCGACAAAACCTTATACCCCCAGAAAACTACTCCTGATTGGGATGCTCTTGATCTTGCTCTCGCCTTTCCTCGCCGTCCTGGGCGATGGTCTCAACCTGTATATGATGTACAGTCGCGCCCATAACGGCGTAGAGCATTTACTCAACGTCAAGAGTATTTTTCTTGGCCCGGGGACGCACCTGACGGGCTTTCTGGACGTCAACAAATTGCGCCGGGCACAGCAGGAGTTTGTGGCCGCCCACGACGATTTCGAGCAGTTGCATGGGATGCTGACGCGAGATCTGGTGGTAGGTGTGGCCGGGAGAGCCTGGGCATCGCAGGTTACATCGGCCTATGCCTTGAGCGAGATCGGAGTGGATGTCGCCAACATTGGGCAGGAGCTGACGCAGACCGCAATGACGCTGGCCCCGACGTTTCGCGGTCCTCTACTCACCAATACCCAGAAGCCGCTTGTGACGCCCGCCATGCTTGAACAGATCGGGGGCAGTATTGACCGGCTGATGCCCTATCTCAGCGATATCCAGGTGCAGTCGCGCCAGCTCTCACCTGACGCGCTTCCCATTAGCGACGCACAGCGCCAGCAATTGACGGAACTGCTCCAGCTTATTCCGCAGGCGCAGCTTGATATCAGCCAGGGGCGGCAGTTGCTCAATGCGCTGGGCTGGATTCTCGGGGTGGGGGAGCCGCGCACATTTCTTGTACAGACGATGGATCGAGCGGAGTTGCGCCCCACAGGCGGGTTTACCGGTCAGTTTGGCGAGCTATTAATTAATGGCGGTCGTATCGCCCCATTTGCTTTGAAGAATATTGGCCCGTACGAAGAGCTGAATCCGAATAGTCCCGCGAATGGGCAACTGGCGCCGCAGCCCTATCGCTCTTGGTGGCCTATTCCCAACTGGGGGCTGCGCGACTCCAACCTGTCCGCCGATTTCCCCACTTCCGCGCGCATCGCCATCGCCACTTATAAGTACGAGTTTGGGCATGATGTGGATGGCGTGATAGTCTTCTCCCCCTTTCTGATTACACGCGTCCTGCAAATTACCGGACCGATTACCATTCCTGAGTATCATGAAACCATCACCGCGCAAAATATGGAGGATCGGCTCCATTATTATCAACTGGACAACCAGGGCATTCGTAAGGAGGAGATCGTCGAGCATGTGAATGGGCCGGACGCGCCGATCCTCGCGCGTAAACTCTTTACAGCCAGGCTCTCGCGCGTCCTCCAGGATCATGTGCGCCACGCTCCCCCCGATGAGTTGATCGCTATTGCCCATACCATGCTGCACGCGCTCAAAACCAGAGATTTGCAGGTCTACGTTACCAATGCGCAAATAGAGGGGCTGCTGGCTCGCTTTGGCGCTGCGGGCATGATGGATCGTTCGACCACCCATGATGGGCTTTATGTGGTGCAGGCGAATCTGAGCGCGAATAAGGCTTCGCAGTTTGTCCAGACGCTGCTGCATGACGTTGTGACCCTCAATGCCGATGGCGGCGCGCTCCATGTGCTGCAAATGCGCCTGATCTATAACCAGATCGGCCCGGTTTATGGGCTCGATACCTATCGTGATTACGTGCGTGTGTACGTGCCGCCGGGCAGCCAATTTCTCTGGGGCGATGGCTTTGATTCAGGGATACCGTTCTGTGGGGCAGGCTACCAGGTATGCCCACAGAACGACATCTATCAGAACGGCGATCTCCTCTGCTCGTCCGCCGTCACCGATGCGGGGGCCGCGACGCCGATGTTAAACGATCCGTACGCGCAAAAGTGGCATCCGTTGGACCGGGTGGGGCCGCCAACGAATTTTGCCAGCGATGAACCAGGGCGCGCTATGTTTGGCGGCTGGGTGGTGATACCCAAAAACTGTACCATGACGGTAACGCTCTCCTGGTATGTACCACCAATGAGCCATGCCCCCTATTCCCTGCTCATCCAGCGTCAGGCGAGTACCTTTCCTACGCTCGATCTGACCATCCTGCCGACGCCTGGCAATTGCGCCGCGCTTGGCACGTCCGGCCTGCACTTTAATGGTACCATGAGTGGCACGGATTTATCATTTGCCTTACCAGGCCATCAGGCAAGTCAGACGGGCAATAATTGCTATCCGCAGCTTTCCAGATGAGAAACTTGTTGATATAATAAGGCATAATAAGGAATAGATTAAAACATAGTAACCCGGGCTATTGACACCTGTGTGTTTTCCCTCGTATACTTGCGTCGTATACAGCTTTTGCTGTTGGGTATCCTGATTTTTGTTGCACCTTTCTTTTCTCTCTCTGCTTAAAGGCGTGGGGAGGCTTCAGAAAGGTTTTTCATGATATAGCGGGAAGATTGTAGAAAAGAAATATCCATGGAACAACCAGCGCTGCTAAATATTATTCGGACCGATACGCACTATCAATTTCGCTTTGATCTTCCCGACGGCCAGGCAGGCCAGGAGTACAATACCGATCTCACCGTTGAGATTCGTGAACGGCTGCGCCGCGCGATGCAATCCGCTATGCAATCTATGCAGATGATGGCGCTGTCAGATGTCAGGCGCCAGACGATGAAGCTGAGCGCGGTGAATGATGCGTCGTTGACGCTAGGACGCTTCCTTTTTGAGTCGGTCCTGCCAATGCCTCTACAAGATCTGTTGCGGCGTCTCGATATCCCTCTGATCATCAGCACAAACACGCCCGAGATCCCCTGGGAGCTGATGTTCGATAATATGACCAAGCCCGGACGCTTCCTCTGCCAGTCAATCAGCGTCGGTCGGCTTGTCCAGGGGAGCCGGGATCTTGGGTCATATAACACTCTTTCCGACCGAGCGATGCGTAAGCTAGGGAAGCGCGATATGCAGGGACTGTCTGTGCTCTTTCTCGTCAATCCCACGGGGGAGCGCCCGAGCGCGGAAGAAGAGGTGGTTGCGCTCTGCACCAGTTTGCCGGAAACGATAGGCCGCTCGATCCTCTACCGTCAGCAGGCCAATCAGCTAGAGATACGCATGCGGATCAGTGCCGAGCCGCTCCATGTGTTGCACTACGCCGGTTCGTTGCCGCTGGCGAACGGGGGCGAGAAACCGCAACTGGCCCTGGCCGGTAACTCTCGTTTAGATGAGGATACCTTTGAGCAGCTCTTCCGTACGTTGCCCAGGCGTCCCCTGGTATTCCTCAGCTTCCACGATGACGAGCGCACACAGAGTCGCGGCGGAAGCCCTCCGAGCCAGCAAGAACGCGATGAGGCGATAGAGCAACTGGTCGGCAGCTTGATGGGAGCCGGAGCCGGAGCCGTCTTGACGATGCGCTGGCCGATTAATTTCCAGCGCGCGCGCGAGTTCGCGGCGCTTTTCTATCAGGATATTGCCGATGGCGTGACGCTGGGCGAGGCGGTCCGGCGGACGCGTGTGATGATGGCGCAACATTACGCGGACGACTCCTCGTGGATGTCTTTTGTGCTCTACGGGGACCCGACTCAGCGCCTGATCGTCAGCTCCCTCTCGACCAAAGAGCGGCCCGTCGAGCCTCACTTTGATCCCTTTGATGATACCCATCTGATGCCCTCCTTCCTGACCGCCGGCAATGCGCCCGACCGCCGTTTTCTACGTGCGGTGCTGGAGATCGCGCTTGGCGAGGCCAAGCAGATGCACAAGGATTACCTGGGAACGCCGCACCTGTTCATCGCCCTGACGAAATTGGATGGCGGCTGCACGCAAGACGCGCTGCGCAGCCTGGGCTTTTCGCCTAAGCAGGTGCGCGACGTGATCCGTCTGGCCCTGGGCTCCGGCAAGGCCACGAGCGATACTCCCATTTTACCAACCAGGCGCTGCAAAGAAATTTTGCAAACGGCAGAGCGCAACGCCATGAATGCTGGCTCGGCTGCCGTGGATGAGCGCGCGATTGCCCAGGCCGTTTTAAGTGAAAGCGACGGCGTCACGCACGAGTTGCTGGAAAAGCTCGGCATCAACTCGGTGCAGTTGATCGATCTGATTATGGCGAGTAACGCTCATTCGCTGATCGAGCTGGTGCCCTCCGCCAGCGCCAATCCTGAGGTGCTGCCCGAAGAACTGCCCGGGGCAATCGGTCCCGATGGAGCGATGAAGGGCGGAAATTCGGTGCTGGAGAAGCTAGGGCGCGACCTGACCAGACAGGCCAGCAGCGGCCAGTTGACTCCCCTGATCGGACGTGAAAAAGAGATTCGCCTCCTGATGCAGACCCTGATGCTCAAGGATCGCAATAATCCCATCCTTATAGGCGACTCTGGTGTTGGCAAAACAACCATTGTGGGTGGGCTGGCGCAACGCATTGTCGAAGGCAAAGTTCCGCCAGAGCTGCGGGACAAACGCTTGATCGAGCTATCCGCCAGCTCGCTGGTGGCAGGCACGAAGTACCGCGGTGAATTTGAGGAGCGCCTCCTCAAGGTTTTGGAAGAGGCCGAAAACAGCGGCAATATCATCCTGTTCATTGATGAAATGCACCTGCTCATCGGAACAGGTCGCGCCGCCGATGGCAGCATTGACGCGGCAGGCATCCTCAAGCCCGCGCTGGCGGGTGGCCGCCTGCGTTGTATTGGCGCTACCACTCCCCAGGAGTATCGCACCATCGAGAAAGATGCCGCGATGGAGCGCCGCCTGCGTCCCGTAATGATCGAGGAGCCGTCTCCTGAAGAGGCATTGAAGATCCTGGAGGGGATGCGCAGCCTTTACGAGCAGCATCACCACGCGACTATCACCGACGAAGCCTTGCAGGCATCCGTCCATCTCTCGGTGCAATACCTGCCCAACCTGCGTCTGCCTGATAAGGCGTGCAGCGTGCTGGATGAAGCCTGCTCGCAGGCGCGCGTCTTCTCGATTGAACACGAGTCGCAGGAGCAGCATGATCGCAACGAGATAGGTACATCGCCCATTATTACTGCCCCCATGATTGCGGAAGTGATTTCGCATCGCACCGGCATTCCCGTGCGCGCCCCCGGTCGTGAGGAGCGTGACCGCTTGCTGACGCTGGATAGCCGCTTGAAAGCTCGCGTCATCGGACAGGACGAGGCGATTACGCGCGTTGCGCAGGCCATCCAGGTGGCCCGCGCGGGCCTGAAGCCGCGCAGCCGTCCCGTGGGCGTTTTTATGTTCCTGGGACCAACCGGAGTCGGCAAAACCGAGCTCGCCCGCGCTTTAGCCGCGGAGGTCTTTGGTTCCGATGAGCACCTGATTCGCATTGACATGTCAGAGTACATGGAGAAGCATGCCGTCTCGCGGATGGTGGGCGCGCCCCCAGGCTATGTCGGCTACGATCAGGAAGGGCAGCTCACCGGCAAATTGCGTCGGCGACCGCACTGCGTCGTGCTGCTGGACGAGCTGGAAAAGGCCCATCCCGAGGTCTTCGATCTCTTCTTGCAAGTGTTCGACGCGGGTCGCCTGACCGACGCTCAGGGGCATACCGTCGATGCCCAGCACGCCATCTGGATCATGACCTCAAATGTGGGAACCGATATGCTCGGGCGTTCAATGCCCAGCGGCTTCCGCGCCAGTATCAAGGGAACGGCTGAGGAGATGCAGCGTGAGCGCCTGATGGAACGCCTGCGCCAGACCTTCCGCCCGGAATTCCTCAACCGCATTGACGAGGTGGTGATCTTCCATCCGTTAGACCAGGATCAGGCCCGGGCCATCACGCGCTTGCAGATGAACGAACTCGCGGTACGCCTGCGGGAACAGGGCCTGACTCTGCATACCGAGGAAAGCGCCATTGAGCTATTGTGCAAGGAAGGCTTCAGCCAGACGCAGGGCGCGCGTCCTCTGCGCCGTGTGATCGAACGCTTGCTGACGGTGCCCCTGAGCCTGCGCATCCTGCTGGCGGATATTCCCGAAAATGGAGAAGTGCATGTGAGCGCGGCTGATGGCAAACTGGCAATCGAGATTCGAGATCCGCTTGTGGTCAATGAGGTCGTGGAAGAGATGGAGGCGGAGGCTGGATAAGGCGCTTGCCATCCGCGATACTCTCTCTTCCCTGCATGGGTCCAGCGTACTTTTCCCTGGACCCTCTCCCTCTGATGGGTTTTTATTGCACCTCTTCTGTACTTGCCACCTCTGCCTGCCCCACCAGTAAAATATCATCACCTCTGTTTACATAATATAAGTAGCATGAAATTCTATCCCGCCATCATCTGTAACCTGTACGCGTATTACTTAATGAGCACTTATTATACACTACCTTCGTAAAAGAGCGTTGGTAAGCAAATTGCAAATCGAATTGTGAAAAGAATAAAACTCTGCAATTCCATTTGTAGTTTAATTCGTGCTCATCCATTTATTACACCGCCAGAAGTAAGGTGGTGGCACAGCCTGGAGGGGGCAAGGTTATGTGCGGCGATATTTTTCTACTACCGCTTTTGCGGTCATGAAAGGAGATTTCATGTTCAAGGCGTCCCATCTCAAATGGTTTGTTGTTGTGATTGCGCTCATGATTATGAGTATGGCGACCGTTTCTACGGCCTTTGCCTCCTCCGCCGTCGGCAATCAAAATCCCGATCTTACCGTTGCAGCTTCCCTGACGTCAAATGGAGCAAATCCTGACCAGGCTGCTGTTGGTAACACCGTCAATGTCAGCTATTCCGTCAAGAATAACACAAAAGCTAGCCTCACCGTCAAGGAGACGTTTGCGTTGACAGCGCCCAACGGTCAGACGGCAAGCTTTTCGGTGCAGGTGAGCCTGGGAGCAGGGAAGACGGATGCTCACGCTTTCAGTTTCACTGACGTATCTTTCCTCCCGAAAGGGACCTATAGCTTGCAGCTCACGGCCAGCGATAGTAAAGGCGCCTCCTCGGCTACTGCTACCATCACTCTGGTGTAAATCTGCGCATATCATAAAAATGCTTCACTGGCGATACTTCCGGTGAAGCATTTTTATGATAAAACTCTGTCGTCACCCACATGCCTGGTGAAGTGGCGGACCGGATAGTCTATCTGCTAAACCAGGCCGCCGAGGTTCACGGTACCAGTGAGGGCTCTGAAGCCCCTGCCGCTTCTTCTGTTGCTGTTCCCACTTGCCGACGCATGCGCAGCAGCATCGCGCAGGCATAAAAGATAATCACGGGAATGAGCAGCATACGATAGCCGACGAGCATGCTAAAGTATTCGAGTCCCCCGCCAATCATAATGCCGATGAGGTTGGAGGCAAAGGCGATATCCGCAGCCTCAGAATCCCTGAAGGAATTGGTGAAGACGATGTTTGCCAGAAAGACCGGCGTGAAGGCCAGCACGCTCGCCAGCACGTAGCGCAGCACCGGATTGCTCAGCAACAGCGCCTCTGGCGGCAAGAAGAGATTGAGCAAGAGGACGCCAAACAGGAGGAGGTAGAAGATCCAGATGCGCCTGATCTGCAACCACCGGTTTACCACTATCGCCAGCAGCACGCTACTCAGGATGGCGAAGAAGACCAGCGAATTGACCAGCCAGGTGCTACCAAACAGCAGCGCGAAGGTGGTCAGGCTTTTCACTTCCAGCAGCATGAAGGCGACGCCCAGGAAGAACATGTGCCAGTCGAAGCGCCGCAGCACTTTTCTCGGAGCGAACGTCAGGGTGCCACCTAATGCGAAGACCAGGACCATGAGCAGCCCTTCAATATAAATCAACGGGAAGCTTTGCTGTTGCAGGTAAAGGAACGGCCAGTCGTCGGTGGCCGGTGTGCGCCCGCTTACAGGATAATAGCCCTCGCCGATGACGCGCAGCGTCTTATTGTCGGGAGGGGGATTTTCGTGGTAGGTCCCGAATGCGCCCGGGGGGAGCGACGCCAGCCGTGGCCCTGCCATAATCACAGCGGCGCGTCCCCATCCGCCGTAGGTCGAAACCAGCGGGTCCTGATTGAAGGCCCGTCCCGCCATCCCCGCCAGTTTATCTACCAGCCAGGTTTCGCGATAGTAGTTGTAAAGCACTACGATACCATTGCTGGTCAGGCGAGCCCGAGCGGCGGAGATCGACTCCTGCGTCAACAGAAAGCTCTCCAGGCGCAGGCTTGTATTGCCCGAAGTCAGGGTCAGCGAATCAGGCAAGGCAAAGATGATCAGGTCATAATGATTCGTGTCGTTCTGCAAAAAAGAGCGACCGTCGTTGATGACGACTTTCACGCGCGGGTCCTGGTACGCGTGATCGGGGTTGAGCTGCGCGCCCAGCTTCTGGATGGTGGGATCGATCTCTACCGCAGTGATCGAGTCCACGCCGTAATGCAGCGCCGTTGCCACATCGGAGCCGCTGCCCGCGCCCAGGATCAGGGCCTTATGGAACGTGTGGCCGGGAAAAATCTCGTAGACGCGGCGATAAAAAGGCTCTTTATACTGCCAGGGAACCATTGCCTGGTGGCCGCCGGCATTATTGACATCGATAATATAGCCCGTTGGGGTCGCGGGATGGAGCAAAATTTTGTAATATGGCGACCAGTAGGCCCCTTGCTGCAACTGCCAGACGACAACCAGGCTCGCAGCCAGCACTGCCGCGGCACCAATCACCCACTGCCTGCTCTCCAGCAGGAGGATCAGGAGCCCCAGCACGATGAACCAGAGGGCCGGCGGGAGAGTGAAAAACGACATGATGGAAAATGTGGCGATGCCTGCCAGACTGCCTATAATGTCGTACGTATAGGCCGTGAGCGGTTTCGTCTGGCTAAATAGCTGGCCGAAAGAGCGGGCCAGGGGAATAAAGCAGAGCGTAACCAGGCCAAAAATAATCGGTAGGACGATAAAATTTTCTGCCTGCACGCTTTGCGCCTCACCTGCACCATAGTAGAGCACCTGAGTTGAGCTGATGCGTAAATCAAATTTGTTCAATGCAACGATGATGGTAAGCGCCAGCACCAGAACCGGAAAAGGCGGGTACCAGAAACGTTTGCGTCGGGCGGAGAGCATGCCAAGACCAATGCCCAGAAACGAGGCCATCAGCACAAAGTTAGTAAAGTAGCTCAGAAAGCGCACGTAGGATGGAATCCAGCGAATGCAGAGGAGTTCAAAGAAAAGCATTGTGAAAGAAACGAGAAAGATACGTAAGCGAGGACTTGTAATGAAGGGATGCTGCGGCGCATCGCCTCGTAACCAGCTCCAAAGTTCCATTCCACCTGACCACCTCTTGGCTATAGATTGACTCATCGGAACCTCCTCATGGAGTTGCTGAGCATCAGCAAAATCTCTCGAATACTGTGTTGTTATATGCGTGCAACTGCTCTACAAGCAGAAGTAGCACCCCCCACAGGTTTAGGGGCTCGTACGCTGACGAGATATTTACTACAACGAACCAGCCAGAATAAAGTTACAGCAAGCAGAAAAGACCCTCTTCTCCCCGCCAGAAGTAGAACCATGACACCTGTGGTCGCTCCTGAACATAAGAGCGTTACGCCATTGGGGAGGACCAGGCGTTGAAACCCGGCATAACTATCGCGAAATCTCATGGAACCATCTCCTTTTTTTGCTTTCCATCCCTGCTTATCGCACGGCTCGCAGAGGAAGCATGCACGCTGCCGCGAGCACACTTGAAGCGGCTGCCACCCCAAAGAGGACGGCAAAGCTCTGAACGGTGGTGAGGATCAGCGCGCCAATGAGCGGGCTGGCGATGAGGGGCAGGAAAATCGCCGCCGAGATCAGGCCCAGATCCTTGCCCCGGTCGGTCTCGTTGGGCAAGACACGGATCGCCAGAGCAATGTCCACGCCGAGAACTGCTC
>DATGMF010000084.1:0-79449 GCA_035293765.1 Ktedonosporobacter sp. | reverse complement strand
CTTAGATGCGACTGAGGCGTACCGGTTGATGCAATGCCTGAACGACCTGTTCAAGCAGACGAGCAACGAATAATGTCCCAGGAGAAGGGTATCAGGCGGTACCCTTCTCCCCACGTCAGAGATGAAAAGCTGAGGAGTGATGGCACGCTCCTCCCGTATTGAAGGATTGCCATGAAGCAGATCATCACCGCCAAACTGAAACTCACGACCACGCCAGAGCAGCATCGTGCGTTACGCGAGACGCAACTGGCCTATCGTGATGGCCTCAATGCGGTGAGCCAGTACGCCTTTGCCCACGGCAAAACCAGCAGTGTGACGAAGATCCACAAAGGGATGTATGCCGAGCTACGCGCACGGTATCGTCTGCCCTCGCAACTGGCGTGCAGCGTGGAACGGCAGGTCGCTGCCACCTATAAGGGACTCTGGACCAAGCTGCTCAACAATCGGGAGCATCGCCGCCTGAAGATCACCAAGAAACGCTTTAAGGGGCTGGACAAGCCTCCTAAATATAGCTCGCCCACGGTGCAGTATACCTATGAGCGGGATTATACCTTTCAGTGCGAGAGCAGGGTCAGTATCGGCACGCTGAACGGGCGTATCAGTGTGCCGTACCAGGGCTATTATAAGCATCTGCTGCTCATCCAGCAAGGAGGCCACATCGCCCGCGTTGGTGATGCCAAGCTCTGGTACGACCAGCCCAGAAAACAATTCTATTTGCTCGTGTCCTTAGCGATCACGTTGCCTGACCCCTCCTGTGACGATCTCAGCGAGGTCGTCGGCGTCGATGTCGGTGTTCGGTATCTCGCGGTCACCTCCACCGCAGCAGGCAAGGCCACCTTTTACTCAGGCAAACGAACGCGACACAAAGCCAACCACTATGCGCGATTGCGCAAACGCTTGCAGAAAAAAGGCACTCGCGGCGCGAAACGACGCATGAGACGCATCGGGCTGCGAGAGAGACGGTTGAAAATGCAAGCCAACCACCAGATTGCCACCCAGATCATGAGAGAGCATCCTCATACTTTAGTCGGCCTGGAACAGTTGACCGGTATTCGAGACCGCACGAAGCGCCGGAAGCGCAAACGCAAGAAGAACGGCAAAGGATACGAGCCTGTGTCGCCAAAGGCGCGCAAGTCCAACCGGGTGTATTCACAGTGGTCCTTTGCCGAACTGCACACCCTCATCAGTTACAAAGCGGCGCTTTCAGGGTCCCTTGCCATTAAGGTCGATGCGGATTATACTTCAAAGAGTTGCCCAATGTGCGGCTATACTGCCGATAAGAACCGACCACACAAAGGATTGCTTTTTATGTGTCAGAACGTAAAGTGTAGGTATATCCTGCACGCTGATCTAGTGGGTGCAAGAAATGTGGTGATGCGAACGCTCGTACTTCGACAGGATTGGAGTACGACGGGGCTGTTGTCAATGGCCCCTGATGCTTCGGACCGTGAAGCCAAAGCTGCACGCCTGCGAAGGTATGCAGAATTGCGGTGGAGTCCAGAGGTAAAAAGCCCGAGGCTGGAGCCGAAGGTGAATTGATAGACAAATTCCGTTCCAGTGTCGATTATCTAACACCCGAAGCATTTTTGTTCCTTGACACTCTCCATTCCACATATTATCGTAGAAATAGCGACAGAAGTAAAGGTAATCGACACCTGTAGCAGAAACTGCCGCCTTTTATTAGCGAAAAGGCTCAATAACAACATATTCTGGTCAGATTTGTTTCCCAAGCATTCAACAGAGAAGGAGCATCTCTTATGACAACATCGCAACGCCGATCCTATAGCACGCTAAAAAATGGTGGACTGCGCCATGATATCCCCCCCATGCGTCTCTATCACAAGGCGAAAAGACTAGGCGTCTGGGACCCGCGCAGCATTGATT
The DNA here is from genome assembly GCA_035293765.1 of Ktedonosporobacter sp. Taxonomy (GTDB): domain Bacteria; phylum Chloroflexota; class Ktedonobacteria; order Ktedonobacterales; family Ktedonobacteraceae; genus DASRHT01. The sequence continues at coordinate 77,565 of DATGMF010000084.1, read as the reverse complement.
TGACGCAAGATCGGCTGCACTGGCAGCAAATTCCAGAGGACCGGCGAGAAGGTGTGCTACGCTTGATCGTTGGCTTTCAAGCCGGTGAAGAAGCGGTTACGCTTGATCTGTTGCCCCTGATCCTGGTAATGGCAAAAGAGGGCCGCCTGGAAGAGGAAATGTTCCTGACCACCTTTCTCTGGGAAGAGGCCAAACACACGGAATTCTTCCGCCGCTTCCTCGATGAAGTCGCAGAGGTAAGCGAAGATCTTCATGAATATCGCGCGGGCGGCAACGCGACAGGTCGCGACCTCTTTAGCGACGACCTCTCAGAAGTAATGGGCGCTCTGATCACCGATCAATCACCAGCCGCCCAGCTCAGGGCCTCGGTCCTTTACAATATGTTTATCGAAGGTGTATTGGCGGAAGCAGGCTATCAGCGTTTCGCATCTTTGCTTGACCAGACCGGGATGATGCCAGGGCTGCGAGAAGGGCTGGGATATATCAAACGCGACGAGTCCAGGCACATCGCCTACGGCACTTTTCTGGTCTCTCGCCTGCTGGCCGAGCAACCGTCGCTCTGGTCCCAGGTGGAGGAGCAGATGAACGAGCTGATCTCCCGCTTTCAGGTCACTCCTGAGGTACCTAACCCCGAATTTATCAATGCCGCGCACTTCCAGTTCCAGAAACGCATGGCTATTCTTGAACGCGTTCGCGGCAAGACGCTTGAACAGGTCTACCAGGCGACCGATGCAGAGATCGGAGTCGCCGAGGCAGAATAATGATGCGAATAAGCATCACCGTCTTTTTCATGAGGGGCATGACGGTGATGCTTATTCTGCTTCTAGCCAACTGAGATTGTGGTTCTCGCTCCGCACCCCAACGGCATTCAAGAAAATGTCTTCGAGGGTCGCATCTTTATGCTCCCCACTGGCGCGCTCGCGCAGTTCCTGTAGCGTCCCCTCAGCCACCAGCATACCTTGATTGATAATGCCGACGCGCGTGCAAAGCCGTTCCACGACCTCCATAATGTGGGACGAGAAAAAGATGGTCGTGCCATGTTGCGTTAAGCTGCGCAGGATATCGCGGATAACACGGGAGGCAATGGGATCGATGCCTTCGAATGGCTCGTCCAGAAAAAGCACCTGCGGACGGTGAATCAGGGCCGCAGCCAGCGCGATCTTTTTGCGCATGCCGACCGAATAGTCAACGATCAATTTATCAGCATCCTCTGTCAGGGTCAGGACATGCAGCAGTTCCTCCGAGCGCCGCTGAATATCGGCATTGGAGAGGCCATACATATGACCGGCAAAGGTCAGAAACTCTCGGCCCGTCAGGCGCTCGTAAAGATTCAGATACTCCGGCAGCACCCCCATCAGCGAACGAGCGGCCAGAGGATCTTTCCAGACATCTATCCCGCCAACCCAGGCTGCTCCGGCGGTGGGACGCAGTTGGCCCACTAACATTTTGATGGTCGTCGATTTACCCGCTCCGTTAGGGCCAAGAAAGCCAAAAAACTCGCCCCGCCTGACCTGCAAATTCAGGTTATTGACGGCTACTTTCTGCTCAAACACGCGCGTTAGATTGACGGTTACGACTGCCGCCGTCGTAGTAGCGGACTGCGCCTGGAGCATACTTATCTGCTCCTGCGATACTTGCGCCTGCGGTTCTGGATACATTGACATAGTTTATCTATCGCCTTCCGTAATGTTGTGACGAGTACACCTATGTTACCATACGCAAAAACTATGATAAAGTTAAGTGTGGTACAGTATCAACCCTAGCGTAAACCGTACAATGAGATATCCGGTACTTTTCTGCGTTCTATCCATATATGTGTAAGTGAAATCAATGACGATTGATAAGTAAATGTATGCGGAAAATCATACGTTTGCAATACGAGGAGGAATGATGGTCATTCATGGAGATAAGCTGCGCTGGCTGTTCTGGTTACGCTGGAAAATGCTTGTTCGCGGCTATGCGCGCGATAAGAGCCGCATTATCGGCGCCATTTTCCTGGTGTTATTCGGCTTGCCCTTTATTGGCGGCATAGCTGTTGCGACATTTTTCGCCTACCACCTGCTGCCCCAAACAATGGCGGCGGAAGTGCTGTTCCTGGTGCTGACTGCCATTTATCTGATGTGGATCGTCCTGCCCCTACTCGAATACAACATCAACGAGGGGCTGGACATCTCGAAACTGGCCCTGTTCCCGCTCACAAGGGGAGAGTTGATGGCAAGCCTGGTCCTCTCAACCCTGCTTGACATTCCGACGGTGGGGCTGCTCCTGGTCTTTATCGCCACTATCGCGGGCTGGGCCTTCTCGGTCCCGCTGGCCCTGGTGACGCTGCTTGCCATCGTGATCTTTTATGTCCAGCTTGTCGGCATCAGCCAACTGGTGCTGGCGTTGCTGATGCGCACGTTGCAGAGCCGCCGCTTCCGCGATCTGAGCATTATTCTTGTCGCGCTCTTCTCATCTAGCTGCTATCTTATACAGCAGCTAGTTTTTCGCGGCGTGGGCACATCAAATTTCATCGGCGCCCTGCGTCACGCTTCTTTCTCGCCCTACCTGCAATGGCTGCCCCCCGGCATGGCTGCGCGCGCTATTCAACAGGCAGCCGTGGGCAACTGGGGCATCAGCTTTGCCTGGCTAGGCGTCCTGCTGGTGCTGAGCATGCTGGTGCTATACCTCTGGCAACTTGTTGTCGAGCGCGGACTGAGCACGCCGGAGAGCGGAGGCGTCAAACGCAGCCGCCGACCAGCCACGCAATCGATAGCCGCAAGCTCAGGCGTTACTTCAACCGGGCTCATCGGGCGCTTGCTCTCGTCCCAGACCTTCTCTATTGCGCTTAAAGATATGAAGTACTTTCGGCGCGATCCCCAGTTGCAGGCGCTGCTGGTCCAGTCGCTGGTAACAATGGCGATTTTTATCGTGATCCCCTTTCTCAATTCAGGCCGGGGGAGTCTTTCTTTCCTGGGACCCTGGGTTGTCATGATCATACCCGGCGTTGTGCTGTTCTCGCTCTATGCGCTCACCTATAACGTGCTGGGCTTCGAGCGCCAGGGATTGACCACGCTGTTTTTGTTCCCTGTTGACCCCAAACATATCCTGTGGGGAAAGAACATGGTGGTGTTCGCGATAGGCTTCACGGAAATGCTCTTGCTGGTGTTTATTGCGGCATTTATCGCGCATTCCTGGGAATTCGTGCTGCCTGCGCTGGTGATAGGGCTGGCAGGTATGGGCGTCATCCTGGGTTGCGGCAACTTTACATCAATTCTGCTCCCACAGAGGATGCGCCAGATGCGGCGCGGCTTCCAGACCACCGGCAATCAATCGTTTGAAGGAGGATGCCTGCGCGGGATGATGTCAATGATGGCGTTTTTTATCATGCTTGCCATCCTGGTGCCGGTGTTGCTGGCCCTGATCTTGCCGGTGATCTTCGAGCAGCGATGGATATGGGTCCTCTCTATTCCGGCCTCGCTCCTCTACGGTCTGGCTTTCTACTCCATTGTTACCGCGCTTGTCGCTCCCCGTATGCTGAATAGAGTGCCAGAGATACTGGCGGTGGTGACACGAGAATGAAGACTGAGCAAAAAGTGCAACACAGCTCGCTTGCCGAAGTTGCGACATTGTTTCTGCGCCTGGGCTTTACGGCCTTTGGGGTCCCGCCGCCCATATTGCGATGATGCGCCGCGAAGTGGTGGAACGTCGCCAGTGGGTGAGCGATGAACGCTTTCTTGACCTGTTGAGCATTATCAACCTGATCCCGGGGCCGAACTCGACCGAACTGGCGATCTATCTGGGCTATCTGCGCACGGGATGGCCCGGCCTCGTCATTGGCGGCATCTGCTTTATCGGTCCTGCGATGCTGATTGTACTGGCGCTGGCATGGCTCTATGTCCGCTATGGCTCGCTGCCCCAGGCGGCCCGGCTCTTCTATGGCATCAAGCCGGTCGTGATCGCCATTATTGCGCAGGCCCTATGGGGCTTGATTCGCCGCGTATTAAAGGGAGTCATGCCTGTCATCCTGGCGCTGGTGGTGATGGTCTGCTATCTGCTTGGGATAAACGGGCTGCTGCTGCTCGTCGCCGCCGGCCTGTTGTTCGGAGTGATGCGCTGGTTTGAGCAGCGGCGCAAAACGCAAACGCTCACGACGATTCTCCCCTTTTCAATAGGTAGCATCCGTGAATGGTGGCGCGCGCTGGCGTTAACGCCCTCCGGTTTCGTCCTGACGGCGGTGCCGATAAGCCTGACGACGCTTTTCCTGACCTTTCTTAAAATAGGGGCCATTCTCTACGGCAGCGGCTACGTCCTGCTGGCATTCTTGCGCAGCGACTTTGTGCAGGGGCTTGGCTGGCTCACGGATAAGCAGTTGCTCGACGCAGTCGCGGTCGGCCAGTTCACGCCGGGGCCGGTTTTTACGACGGCAACCTTCGTCGGCTATCTGGTGGAGGGCTGGCAGGGCGCGCTGATCGCCACCCTGGCAATTTTCCTCCCCTCCTTCGTCTTCATCGCCATCATCCATCCCCTCGCGGCTACGTTACGCCGCTCGCCCTGGACCTCCGCTATCTTAGATGGCGTCAATATCGCAGCCCTGGCGCTCATGGGTGGAGTGATGCTGCAACTGGGGCAGAGCGCGCTGATCGATCCGCTGACATGGCTCATGGCACTGGCTGCCCTCGTCGTCCTGCTGCGCTTCCAGATTAATTCGGCCTGGCTGATTCTGGCGGGCGCGCTGGTGGGCGTGTTGCGGTTCTGGCTATGATAAAAACATTTTGATCACTAATTAGCCGGCCAGCTACTAACGTTGCCGTTGGCATCGCCGGTCAAGATATTTTGCCCGTCAGGAGACCAGCCAATCGCGATTGGCTGGTTTTGCAACTCGGGAATCTTTTCTGGCTGGAGCTGGTCGGGAGCGTTCCATATCTCGATAGTTTTTTCCCGACCAATCGCCAGCCGCTTCCCGTCGGGCGACCAGGCCATCCCAAAAAATGTCGAAGGGAGGAAACCACTCAGTAAATATGCAAATCCGTTTACAGGATCGAGCATCCATAAACCATCCTCGGCAAAAGCTATCCATCTCCCGTCGGGCGACCAGAGCATCTTAGAGCCGGGATACACAGAAGAACCGGGATATCTCATAGAAATAGGTCCGGTAATATCCCTCCTATGCTGGTTGTGGACGACATCCCATACCGCTATAGTCTGTGCGTCTGTTGTAACATCAATGGCATCAAGAAAAGCGAGAGATTTGTTATCAGGGGACCAGGTAACCGAAGAGATAGGCGTCTGAGAAACCGTAAGCGGTTTAGAGTCGCCAGCTTCGCCCGTGCTAGGCCAGACAAAAAGGTTGTTTTGTCCGCCCACAGCGATATGCGTTCCGTCTGCTGACCAGGCCGCGACAGAGGCGCCAACTTTTCCCGGTAGAATGAAACGAGCAACTCGTTCTCCATCCGGCACATTCCATATCTCCAGGTAATTCTGGTCAACTACCATGAGCAGGCGTTTGTCGTCAGCGGACCAGTAGAGATCGAGAGAGGGGTTGCTGCCTTCTACTCGAAATGAGCTAATAGTACTTTGCACACGGGGATCGTAAATTTTGACTGCGCCAGCACCGGGATCAGCAATTGCCAGCAGTTGGAGCGAGTTTGACCAGTGAACGTTCCCAGCAGCCGGTTCGGGGGCAAAAGGCTCTGACGTTGGCGCTTGCTGATCGAAGTCATGAGGTCGATGTCCCCCTCTGAACCGGGAAGTCCTGAACAGAGGGGATATCATGCCGCCGAAGAGCGTCAGGCCGGTGACGACGGTCGCCCCGGCAATCAGCGCCTGGCGGCGCGAAAACGCTGCGCGCTGCTGCTGTTGCGACTGCATCTGGAGCTGCTGCATTCCCCCACTGCCCGAGGGGATATAGAGCGGCTTCTGCCCCGGCTTGAGCGGGGGCAATGTGACAGGCTGCGTCGGCGTCCAGATCCGCGTCCCTTCCGCCTCGATCTGGAGCTGTTTGATGTGCCGAAGTTCGTACTCCACATCACGAATACTCTGCGGTCGCTCGCTGCTCACCAGCGCCAGCATGCGCCGCAGCAACATATTAAGGGCATTATTCACTTCCAGAGCAGGAAGATTAAGTGGGACGAATGTCAGGGGCCGCTCCGAGGGCTCGATCTGCGAGAGCATGCGGTGCAGCAGCGCACCCAGGCTGTAAAGATCGGCTTGCGGCGTCGTCTGCGCTCGTCCGTATTGCTCGGGAGCCGCGTACCCGGGCGAACCCAGCGGGATGGTGTCGCGCTTCTGCCCCGGCTTAAAGTGCCGCGCAATGCCAAAATCGATCAGGTACAGCTCTCCGCGCGGCGTGCGCATCACGTTGTCCGGCTTCAGATCGCGAAAGATCACCGGTGGCTGTCGCGTGTGCAAATATCTCAGGACATGACAGAGCTGCAACGCGATATCCAGCGCCTCCAGCACCGTTAATGGCTTATGACGCGTCTCGCGCTCCTGCAAATACTCTTCCAGCGTCTGCCCCTCGATGTAGTCCATCACCACGTACCAGTGTTCGGGATCGCTGAACTGATCGTAAATGCGCGGCAGTTGGGGATGGCTCAAGCTGGAGAGCAGCTCCACTTCGCGATTGAAGGCCGAGGTTGCCTCGATGATCTCCTGCGGGGTCAGCTTCTTCAGATTGATCTGCTTGATCGCGATCAATGTCTCGTTGGCCTCGGTATCCAGCGCCTTGTAAACAGCACCGAAGCCACCGCTGCCAATCTGGACGAGCAGCCGATAGCGTTCACGCAACAACGGGGACTGGTCCGCTTCATCAGCAGTATCAAGGGGCTGGTGGCAGGCAAAGCACCGATCCTGCTCGCTCCTATTGGCGGCGCCACAATGAGAACAGAATTGAGTGTCTTCCATCATATCTTTCCCAGAGCAGGTCTTTATGATCGACTTTTTAAACGGTCATGAGCAGCAAAAAGAGACTGTGTTCGCTGACACAATATTTATGTCAATAAAACCTTTTCTATCAGTATATACACCAAAGGGGAAAAATGCAATGGCGCATGCAGACGTTTGGGAACCTTCTTATGGTGTTTCTGGACGGATCGAGATTAGCATATTAGGATAGGAGCAGGGCGAAGAAAGCCCCGCCCCTACGGGTTTCGCGTTAGGGACGTATCGAAATGGGAGCAGGGCGGGGGCTAGCTCCGCCCCTACAGTTCTCCCGTTAGGGACGCGTTGGATACGATACAAAGATGCTTTTCAGTTCGCTGAATTCGTCAACGGCACCGGAGCCTAGTTCGCGGTGGCCGTTACCGCTTTCTTTGGTACCGCCGAATGGCAGATGAATTTCGGCTCCCGTGGTGGGGGCGTTGAAGTAGAGCAGGCCGGTCTCGATATCACGCATGGCGCGGAAGGTTAGACGCGAGCTTTCGGTGAAGACCGATGTGGAGAGGCCATAGCGCGTCGAGTTGGCAATCTGTACCGCTTCTTCATATGAAGAGATGGGCAAGAGCGAAATGAAGGGGCCGAAAACCTCTTCGGAGGCGATGCGCATCTCAGGAAGCACGTCGGTGAAAATGGTTGGCTGATAAAAGGCCCCCTCTTCATATGCGCCATCGGAGAGGCGCGCGCCGCCGGTGAGCAGCTTTGCCCCCTCTTGCCTGCCAATCTCAGTATATTCATGCACCGCCTTCACCCGCCCCATATTTACCAGCGGCCCCATCTCAATCTGCGGGTCGAGCCCATCGCCGACAATTAGCTTCTCGGCTGCCGCGACCAGGCGATCAGAGAATTCGGGCAAAACGGCTTTATGAACAATGACGCGGCTAGTCGCCGTACAACGCTGCCCGGTGGTGCCGAACGCACCCCAGACGACGCTTTCAATCGCGAGATCAAGATCAGCATCCTCCAGCACGATCACAGCATTTTTGCCGCCTAGTTCCAGTGCGCAGCGGCGCAGGTCACGTCCGCAAATCCCCGCCACACGCCGCCCAACCTCGGTTGAGCCGGTGAGCGAGATCATACTCACCCTCTTGTGACTGGCTAACGCATCACCCAGCGAGCCTCCTGGCCCGGTGATAACGTTAAGCACGCCCTCCGGCAACCCTGCTTCGTTCAACACTTCCGCCAGTTTAAGCGCGAGCAGCGGGGTATCGCTGGCCGGCTTGAGCACAACGGCGTTGCCCGCCATGAGCGCGGGAAAGGTTTTCCAGGCGGGAATAGCCAGAGGAAAGTTCCAGGGGGTAATAATGCCAACAACGCCAAGCGGTTGACGAATGGTCATGCAGAATTTATTGCGCATGCCCGATGGTAGCGTCTCTCCCTCAGCTCGCCTGCCTTCGCCAGCGATGAATTTGGCGACATCAATAGCGGTCTGGACATCGCCGCGCGTCTCCTTGAGGATCTTCCCCATTTCGCGCGTCATCAGGGTAGCAAGCTCTTCCTTGCGTTGCTCCAACAAGAGGGCTGTGCGCAGCAGAACCTCGCCTCGTTCGGGAGCTGGAGTCGCGGCCCATCCAGGCTGAGCCTTGCTCGCGGCTTCAACAGCATCATCAAGATCGGCTGCGGTCGATTTCTGGTAATATCCAATCACCTCACTGGTATGCGCCGGATTGGTGCTAACAAACGTCTCTCCGCCCCTGGAGGCACGCCACTGACCTCCAATGAAATTTTGATAAACGTGTCCCTGTTCGGTCGCATGGGATTGTGACATAGCAACATCTCCTCAATGAGCTAACTGTCTTCATTGACGGTGGTAGTAGCTCAAAGCCATAGAAATACATATTTCTACGGTCATTATAACAGGCGTATGTACGGAAAGTCGAGCGCTGCCAATGTCATCATCTGCGTAGGAGCCCACCCTGGCCCGTTTACTTCCTGCCCAGTTTTGCCAGCACAACGCCTTTTAGCAGGCCGACCTCCTCCACTTTCAACAACAGGGCTACGGCAAAGTAGGCGGCGGCGGCGAGGCCACCGGCGATGACGACCGTCGAGAGCTGGCCCAGGAAGGTGTTTAGCGAGAAGAACTGTACATGGCCCATGACAATTTGCAGGCTCCAGGCGACCGCGACCATCACCGCAGTTGCCAGCAGAATTTTCAATACCGTCGGGATCATCGGGCGGATGTGGATCGGGCCTATCGCCGCTCTCAATATAAACAACAGGATAATCGCATGCAGCGAGTTCTGAACGGTATTGGCGAAGACCAGCGCTGGCATGCCAATGCTATGCCAGAACGGTAGTGCGACCGCCAGATAGCCCAGAATAGAGACCATCAGCACGACAACCGGAATAATCGTATTCTTACGAGCATAAAAGGCCGCGATCAAAAGCTGATCCATCGCTACAAAAGGGAGCTGGTAAGCGTAATTTTGCAACGCTATCGCTGTCAGGGTGGCAGTCTGCTGATCGAAGTTGTGATGCTCGAAAATGGTTCTGACTATCGGCGTTTGCAGAACGATCAGACCAGCGGCGGCAGGGATCATCAATAGCAGACCCAGGCGAAAGCCAAGCTGTAAGGTTGCTTTGAATTGCTCCGTATTTCCCTCCCTCACATGAGTCGTGAGCGTGGGCAGGATCGCGAAGGAGAGCGCGGCAGCAACCAAGCCTATAGGGAATTGAATCAGGGTGGTTGCCAGCTTCATAGCAGAATAATTGGCCTCGCCACATTTGGTATGCATAAAGACCGCGCAGGGCGTACTTGTCGCCAGGAATTGATCAAAAAATACCAGCCCCATGCTGATCAGGAAGCTAAACGAGACAGGTGCGTAGAGCTTGAGGATACGCTTGAGCGCGGGATGCTTCAGATCAAGCACAAACATATAGCCAAAACGTTGCTTGCGCATTCCCGGAATGAGTAAAGCAATTTCGCCTAGCGCACCAACGACCACACCAACGGCCAGACCATAATCGCCAAAATAGCTCCTACCTATGAGAGCGCCAACAATAGCTCCAACGATAATGCCAAGATGATACGAGACGGTCGCAAAGGCGGGCCAACCAAACTCTTTGAGGGCATAGAGCACCGCCAGCAGCACCGAGAATGGGCCAAGCGCGATCAATGAGAAGAAGATGATCTGCGCGAATTGCAACGTCAGCGTCTTGTCTCCCGATTCGTATCCTCTGGCTAGAAAGGTGTTAAATAGCCAGGGAGCGATAAAGAAAAACAGGATCGAGGCGGCTAAAGTGACGATGATCACCAGATTGACGATGGTGAAGACGATGCGGCGCAACTCATCGCGTTTATCAGGGGCAGAATAATCGTTGAAGGTAGGAATGAGCGCTCCCGAGACGGAGCCATTAATGAGGAAGTCGTAGAAACTCTGAGCTGGCGTGAGCGCGGCAAGAAATGCGCCCGAGACGGCGATCCCGGCGGCGGCAACAACGATCTGCCGCACCATACCCATCATGCTGCTCCCCAGATTGCCAAGCATCACCAGGCTGGCGGATTTGACAATCTCGCGCCGCTCCCCCTGCGGATGTTGCGCCCCAGGTAACTCCTGAACAACCTGCTCGTCCTCAACCGCAGGCTTTTCTATGGCAGGTGTTACCGGCATTGGCTCTCCGCTTGCCCGTTGCACGACTTCGGTTGAGGAGGCTTCCGACCCCTTCTCTTCGACTACCTCCACAAGTAATTCGGGCGGCATGGTTGTGACAGGAATAGCTTCGACGCTGCTCTCTTTGACGGGCTTTTTTTTGATAGATTTTTTAGCCATATCGTTTTTCGCTCCTGGCCGCTATCAGTGGCAATCTTTCACCATTTTTTCTTATTCCATTTCCTCTTGACATTTTAGGGCATGATGTCTACCCTTCCCTCAAGGACGCGGCGAGAATTTATAGCTCTCCCGACCCGTTTGAGGGTACTGAAAGAGGCAAGCGTTTGATGGCGGCAATCAACTCTGTTGTTGAGCGCTGCGGCACGTATGGGATCAGACGTATAGCGCCTCCATAAGCCTGGACAATGGCAGCTTCCGGCAAACGACTGCTATCAGGCATGTTGCCCTGCGCTCCGGCATAATCTCCGCCCTTCACATAGATGGCGGGTTGCAGTAACTTTAGCAGGGCGCTGGCGGTCGCTTCAGGAAAGATCGTGACATAATCAATACAGGTCAAAGCAGCCAGAATTTCGGCCCGTTCCATCTCAGGCACCAGCGGTCGCCCGGCCCCCTTCAATCGCTGCACGCTCTCGTCGCTATTCAAGGCCAGCACTAGGAAATCGCCCAGGTTGCGCGCTTCTTGCAGATAACGCACATGGCCGAGGTGAAGCAGATCGAAGCAGCCGTTGGTGAACACGCCGCGCTCCCCAGCTTGCTGACGACGATGCAGTTCGGCGGCGACTTGCTGACGCGTCACTATTTTATAGCGAGTATCGGGTAATACGTTGTTTGTCATAAAATGCTCATCAATTCTTCGGCAGTGTTGCTGGCGCAGCCTAAACGGCGCACCACGAGCGCGGCGGCGGCATTAGCCAGATAGGCTGCCTCCCTCATACTCGCGCCCACCGCGAGCGCCAGAGTAAAAGTTGCCGCGACAGTATCGCCTGCTCCATTAGTATCAACGATCTCACTGGCAGATGGTAAACGGTAAATCGGCAGGTGCAGGGGAGCTTTGCCTGCCTCGAACAGGCTCATACCCTCGCTGCCGCGCGTAATCAGCACACCGCCGGCCTTGCTGCCCTCAAGCAAACGCTGACCGGCTTCGTTGAGATCAGCCAATGTATTGATCGTTACGCCCAGCGTCGCTTCCGCTTCGGGCTGGTTCGGCGTGAGTGCAGTCACTCCCTGGAAACGAAACAGTGAGCCATGCGCGTCCACCACGACCACTTTGCCCAGTTCGCGGGCGGCGGGAAGACAGGCATCAATAATTGCCGGGCTGATGACGCCATTTTCATAGTCGGAGAGCACAACGGCATCAATCGAAGGAAGTATCTGCTTGATATAGTCAATAATCCGACCTTTACAGGGCTCGGCTACTTCGGTCTTGTCCACACGGTCGATGCGCACGATATGCTGTCGAACGAGCTGCGGGCTGCCCGCCAGCACACGGGTCTTGGTAGAAGTGGGACGCGCGGGATCGGTCACAACGCCATCCTGATGCATGCCAAGCGCCTCAAGAGCCTGACGCAAGCTATGGCCGGGAGCATCATCGCCAACAACGCCGGCCAGAAAAACCTTTGCGCCGAGTGTATTAGCATTGATGGCTACATTATTCGCCCCCCCGGGCACAATGCGCTCCTCGTGCAATTCAAGGATCAGAACGGGAGCCTCGCGAGAGATGCGCGTTGGACGCCCGATCAGGTATTCATCCGCCACCATATCGCCGATTACAAGCATGCGTTTACCACGGAATGCATCAATCAATGAGCGTAAGTGTGAAGTAGCTGTGGGAGATGCATTGGTATCGAGTGTCATTGTTTTCCGCTCCCTTTTAATAGAACTTGCACGGCAAAGCGCGGCAAGGCCAGCATGCGTCGCCAGCGCCAGGGCTCGCGATAGAGGCGATAGCACCATTCAAGGCCCATCCGCCGCAGCAGCAGGGGAGCGCGCCGCTGGCGACCGGATAGAAAGTCGAAAGCGCCGCCAACCCCCATTGCTACAGCAACGGGGAGCCGCGAGAGGTTGCGCCGTATCCATAGCTCCTGAGCAGGCGCGCCATATGCTACACATAACACGTCCGCCTGCGCGCTACAGATGCGCCCAATAATTGCCTCTTCTTCCTCAGGAGCCGGAGAACCGGCATACGTACCGGCAATCTGCAACCCTGGAGCAAGTTCCTGGAGCCGCTCGCCTGCCAGCTCGGCGATCCCGGGAGCAGCACCCAGCAGGTAGAGACGATAGCCTTTAGGAGCGCAGCGCCTGGCTAGCTCGGCTACGGTGTCGGTGCCCGTGACTCGCTCAGGAACGGGGGTCCGCAGGTAGCGCGCCGCCCAGACAATGCCCACACCATCGGCAACAACGAGCGCCGCCTGATTGATACACTGGCGAAAAACCGCATGGTGCTGCGCCATCATGACAAACTCTGGATTGACCGTCACAACTTGCTTGCATGGAAGGCTGTTATCGGCATGGCGCTGCCCGATCATCTGCTCAATCGCATCAAGGGTTTGCTGCTGCGAAAGACGATCTACGCGCACGCCCAGTACATAAGCGGGGGGCGGCAAACCCGGCTGGGGGGTATGTAACATTCGTAATGACATAAATTTACCAGTTAATTATTTCTGTTTCAATATGAGAGAGCATCAGGTCGGGACGCGATTCTTCAATATAACGCTGCACTCGCCCAAGTATCTCGTCCGCATGCTGGCCGCTACTGCTCACGCAGCTTATACCAAGCACGGCAATTTGCCAGCGATCATTCTCATCGACTTCGGCAATTGCCACTTCGAACTGGTTGCGCACCCGCGCCATCACCGATTTAATAACCTGCCGCTTCTCCTTTAGCGAATGACAGTCCGGCAAGTGCAGTGTAATTTCGCAAGCTCCAATAACCATATGTTCAATGTATTCCCCCTTGACTCCTCAGAAACTGATGGCTATACTTCGCCTCCAGGGAGCGGTGGGAGTCATTATCCCTGCGCGATTCGCTTCAGGGTACAAGAAAAGGACACGGGAATAGTATAACATACCCGACCGACAACGTCATTCAAGGTATGACTACCGTCAGGGCTTTTCAGTTTTCCTCTCCTCTGGCTCCTGCCTCCTGGGTTCGCGCCCCGTTCGGGGCGCGGGGCAAGGGGAGAGAGGTGCTTCGCCCTGCGAGCATGACGAAAACTGAAAAGCCCCGGCTTGAGAATACCATGATTCGACGCACATGCATAACTCTGATACAATTTTCTCATAAGCGTAAGCCTGGATCACAAGGAGAATTTTGTAATGATGGATATAAACAGTAACGAAGGGCGCCAGCCCTTGCCCATGCAGGGAATAGCGCAGCCGACGCGCGAGGAGGTACTTCATCTGCCCCGCGTGCATATCTCAACTCATCCTGTGATGACGCACAAAATGACCATGCTACGAGATATACGCACCCTGCCGCCGGAATTTTATCGTTTAGTGAAAGAGATAGGGGCGCTGCTCGCCTACGAGGCCACGGCGACGCTGGCCCTTGACGCCTGCACGATTGAAACGCCATTGAAAGCAACGCAGGGGTATACCCTGGCGGGCGGCATAGGGATTACGCCTATCTTGCGAGCCGGTCTCGGACTGGCGGAGGGATTCCGCGAGGTGATCCCTGACGCTCAGATCTGGCATCTGGGTCTGCGACGCGATGAGCAAACCCTCCAGGCGCTGGAATATTATAACCAGCTCCCGCATAAGGTGAACCTCCAGATATGTTACGCGGTGGACCCCATGCTGGCTACCGGCGGCTCCGCCATCGACGCCGTCAACATTTTAAAGCGGCGCGGCATACGCCGTATTTCATACATCGGCATTATTGCGGCTCCCTATGGCCTGCTCAAGCTCTCGCAGACGCACCCGGATATTGATATCTACATCGCGGCTCTCGACGAGGAGCTGAACGATATTGGCTATATCGTTCCGGGCCTGGGCGATGCCGGAGACCGCCAGTTTGGAACGTTCTAATTATCAGGCAGCCTGGACGTTATTTTGCACCAGTCCAGCTATTTTCAAAGGATTAACATCAGTGCCTACTTCAGATTCCTGGCCGCCAGAAAATGAGCAATATCAGATCGAGCCATTCCAGGAAGAGTTTTCCAGCTCAATAGAATCAGAGCCAGAAGAACTGGCACCGCTTATTCAACAGGAACCTGCCCTCGAAGCAATGCTGCCACCAGAGGCTCGGGGAGAAACCAACGGAGGGCCACTTGGCTGCTGCCTCGGCATTGTCGTCGGCTTGTTACTCACGCTCGCAATCATACTGACCACCTCCATCCTGCTATCAAATGGCGGTTATCTTGGCATTGCCACACTACCGGTTGCCCTTCTGGGAGCAGCAATCTGTGGATTTCTCGGCTGGAAGATTGGCAAACGCTTCTATCGAGAATACGAGCCCGATCCTCGGCAGCAAGAACGACTTGAGCGTCTGGAGCAGCGCTGGCAATCTAAACATCCTTAACAGGCTATTATGACCAGCAACAAAGCTATCTAGCGGGCAAATCCGTTATGCATATTACTACTTATTTGTGCATATATTAAGAGGAGGATAGCATGCGAGTAGTCATTTTCTGCGATATGGAAGGTATCTCCTGCATTGAGACCTGGGAACAGGTGACAGGCGGGACGGCTCTCTATGAAGAATGTCGAAGGCTCTATACTGAAGAGATGAATGCAGCAGTGCGAGGCGTACGCGCGGCTGGCGCCAGAGAAGTCACCGTTGTCGATTGCCACGGAGCTGGGGGCGCATACAGTTTTAAGAGTTTTAACCCTGAACGGCTGGAATCTGGTGCGGAATATGTCTTTGGGTATCCCTGGGCGCGTTATATCGAACCGTTTATCCAGGGCTGTGATGCCATTCTATTCGTAGGCGCACATGCAATGGCGGGCACTCCTGATGGCGTGCTGTGCCATACAGTTTCTTCGGAAGCCTGGTATAACGCCTGGATTAATGATACGCTGGTGGGCGAAAGCGGGATTCTGGCGGCGATTGCGGGTTGTTGGGATGTGCCCGCGATCTTCGTTTCCGGTGACGAAGCAACCTGCCGAGAGGTGCGCACCCTGCTTGGCAATGAGGTAGTAACTGCGCAGGTCAAAAAAGGGCTGGGCCGCTTCTCAGCTCGCTGCATGGCACCTAAAGACGCTTGCTCTTTAATTGAAATGAACGCCGCCCAGGCATTAAGCATGCGCAACTGGCCCAAACCATACAAAGTAGCCGGGCCGGTAACATTCAAAGTGGAGCTGGCAACGCCCGACCGCGTTCACGACTTCGTTGGACAGACCGGCGTGCGCATCGAGGGGCCAAGAACGGTTACATCAACCGCCGATACTTTCTGGCAAGCCTGGGATCAGTTCTGGTACCGGCGCTAATCATTATTACCAGGAGGGACGGCGGCAATCTGTTCCTCCTCTCAATACCTACTTTCCAGTACACTTTTTTTCTACCCCTACTTTTATACCCAGTCTGATTGATGACTTGACAAATTCTGGAAAATTCCAGAGAATATCCAGAAGTGATGACCGGATCAGTCATAATACAGCGTCTTCCTCACGAGGGGTCGTGGACAAAGCCGTCCGTGGAGTTCTATTCGAGTAGGAGCAGGTTGCTTTTGCGCATGGGAGTAGTACAAAAGTAAGCAATTTCATACCCAACTTCCAATTGTTTACTGCGGAACGTAAATATTTCAGTGAAGAGTTTTACCTGTTTGCGGAAAGCAGCGTTTTATACGGCGGTGTATTGATGATATTAGATGAGCCAGGCGATGGGATCTTAGGGAATGATGCCACAGCGTTACAACAGACCGATCAGCACGAATTTGGATCGCTCAAATACGATGAAAGAGTTTTTGATCTGGAGTTGCAGGAAGCAGCGCTGGCTGCTTATGAGCAAGCCATCCAGCTAGCGCCGCGAGCAGCCATTCTCCACTACCATAAGGGGCAGGTGCTCAAGCAATTGGGACGGCACGCGGAAGCGCAACAAGCCTATGCGGAAGCGCGCAGCCTGGGATTTTATTTATAGGTAGAGTTGAGCAAAGGCTGATCTATCTTTACAGTTGAAAAACAGCCATACGTGAGCGCAAAGAATTAGTAAGCTCCACAAGATGAGCCATCGAATGCTGCATTTCGCGCATATGACGGGTGATGTCGCCGGTCATATGCAAAATCTCGGAGACGGCGCTGACAACCAGTTGCGAGCCCTGCGACTGATTTTCAGCCGTCTCGCAAATCCCCTGGATGAGATTTGTCAATTGCTCCGTCACGATACTGATAGCTTCGAGCGCGACCCCCGCCTGCGTCACCAGTTCGGTCTGCATCACGACCTTTTGCGTACCCTGTTCAACGCTTTGGGAAACGGCGATTGTTTCATGCTGTACAGTGCGGATATACGTATCGATCTTGCGAGCGGCTTCGGAACAGAGCATAGCCAGCGTGCGAATCTCTTTCGCGATCAACGCGAAGCTCTGGCCCTGCTCACCAGCGCGTGCGGCCTCAATTGCAGCATTCAACGAGAGCAGGTGCATACGCGTGGTCAAATTATTGATATCGAGCACCGTTTCATTGATTTCCTGTCCACTCTCGCTCAGCGATTTCATTGTGCGAGCAGATTGCATCGTCGCCTCACGCACCATCCCCATCCCTTCCACTGCCCGATCAACGGCCCCTTGTGCCTCAACTGTGACATCAACCGCATCGACAGCGGTTTTAGAGAGAATAGCAGCGCGCTCGGACACGCTATGCATCATGCTCGCGATATCGTTAATGACCTGCGATATCTGATGCACCTGCCGCTCCTGCTGGATGGTATCGCGTACCAGGGATTCAGAGCTGCGCTGCACATTGCGCGTATGATCATCAACCGCATGAGCCACCATCTGCATATCTTTCAAAATGCCGTTGATCTCTTCTATCATCACATTGAGCGTATCGGCTATCGGTTGCAGTTTCTCATGAGAAGAGCGGATATGCGTGTGCATATCGCCAGCGCGCAAACGCTCCAGATCTTCTCTCAGTAGCGCAACGCCCTGTTCGAGAGCGGCATGCTCTTCTTCACGTTCCTGGAAAAGCCGGGCATTATCGATGGCTATCGCGGCCTGACTGGCAAAAAGCTCGGCGACCTCAATGCTTTCCAACGTAGGTACTTTCCCATCTTCTGGATCATCTAAAGAAAGAAACCCCAGCATTTTCTGCTCGCGAGGGCTAAACATGGGCACAAGCAGGGCGTCAGCAGGATGCCAATCTCCAGGCTTCCAGCCATCGGGTGATTTGACCATAACCACCGTGCTACCTTCAAACGCTTCTGTATGCTCGTGAGAGATAAAATAGCTCTGGCCGATACGATATTCCGGGCGCATCAGCCGCGTGATCTTCTCAGCCGGATCATGGGCATTGCGCATCGTATCCTGATCCTCCTCAGAGAGGCCCGCAAAAGCCACGCCCATGATATAGCCCATTTTCTCATTAATGAGATTCATCACCAGGACACGAAACCCTGTACAGCTTGCAGTGGAGGCTGCAATATGTTGTAGCACTTCATCCAGACTCAGGTCTGCGCGCAGCAAATTGCCCAGCCGCAGCAACTCTTTCACCTGCCTGGTGCGTTTCTGCTCTTCCAGAATGCAGGCCAGCCTCTGTTCTTCGCACTCTGCATGCAGAGCAACGCCATTGGATGATACAACATGTGTTACGCCATTTGGTTGCATCCCATTAGCAGTTTTATTGGGCATTGAGCTATACCCAACCCCATTTGGCTGCATCCCATTGGCGACCCCATTCTGGGTTAGACTATGTCCATTTCCATTCGACTGCATAGTAGTGGCGACTCCATTCGGCTGTACGCCGTTAGTGGGCTGCGCAGGCTCATAATCTTTTTGCGATGGCTCTAAAAATGAGCGAAAGCGAATGCGTAACGGCACAAATCTCGTCTGCGGTTTTCGTTCTGGCATAGACCACTTCTCGCTTCCTTAATAGCCCGAGAGGCTAAAGCGCCCATCTATAGCAGCATAACACATCCAGTGCTTCTGTACAAGCCACATAGCACTTATAGACACTTGTTAGGCAATACACGGTCATTGCCTATTTGTAGAGTTAAAGACAAATACGGGCTGATCGGCACCTACTCGTCAACAGTATTAGCGATGTAAGATGAATAATAGTCATAGAGGGAACGAGGGATACACCCGGCAATAAGGGTGCCTCCCGGCACATGCTCTTCCATGTCTACATGGCCTCGCCGGTGAAAAAGCTCCACCAGTTCACCTCTGTGAAAAGGAATTAACACCTCAATCGCGTCCATACTTTTTGCCAGCACCTCAGCAATTTTCTCACACAGAGCATCCAGCCCAATATGTTTCAAGGCAGATACAGCAACGGCATTGGGATAGAGCGTCGTATCCAGTTCTGCCGGATCGTCAAGCAAGTCAATCTTATTGAGCGCGGTCACACGCGGCTTTTTGCCAGCCTCCAGATCGTCCAGCACATCGTTTACCGTTTCGCTCTGCTCAATGGCGTTCTCGTGGCTGCTATCTACTACCTCCAGCAAAATATCAGCCTCAATCACCTCTTCAAGGGTGGCGCGAAAAGCGGCGATCAGTTTTGTGGGCAACTTCTGGATAAAACCAACCGTATCAGTGATGAGCGCCTCTTGATTGCCTGGCAGCACCACATGGCGCGTCACCGGATCGAGAGTAGCAAAGAGCTGATCTTCTACCAGTACCCCGGCCTCGGTCAGGGCATTGAACAGGGTAGATTTTCCAGCATTAGTATAGCCCACAAGAGCAACAATGGGAATAGCCTGAGCGGACCGCCGCCGCCGATAAACGGCACGTTGCGCGCGTACTTCTTCGATATCTTCTTTTAGATCCGCGATTCGGCTGCGAATGCGGCGACGATCTATCTCGATTTTCGTTTCACCAGGGCCGCGAACGCCAATCGCGCCACCTGCACCACCGATACCGCCGGCTCCCCCCGCGCTTGCTGCGCGCGAGCCGCCAGCCTGGCGCGAATAGTCGGTATCACGACCGGCCAGACGGGGTAAGCGATATTCGAGCTGCGCCAGTTCAACCTGCAAACGTCCTTCGCGTGTGCGGGCATGCTGAGCAAAAATATCAAGGATCAGCGCCGTTCGGTCCACAACGCGCACGTTCAGCAGCTTCTCCAGATTGCGCTGCTGCGTCGGCGTCAGTTCATCATCACAGACAACCAGATCAAAACTCAGTTGTTTCTCCAGATCTCTCAGTTCTTGCGCACGGCCTTTCCCGACATAGGTCGCGCCATCGGGGTGAGGGAGCCTCTGAATGATTGTTCCCACCACTGTTGCCCCTGCCGTCCGTGCCAGCAATCCCAGCTCGCTCACCGAGTCTTCAACGCTCCATAAACGATCATGATCGCTGGCATCTACCGCGATCAGATAGGCACGCTCCGGGCCTCGATTCACGCCCGTGTCAACGAGACGATCTTGCCTGGTCGTAATTCCCTCCTAATTTCTTTCAGCAGAAAACACTCATAATATGTATTGTATCTAGCAAACCAGGGGAACGCAAGTTCAGCTAGCCTTGTGGAAGTTTCGGCAAGTTGGGCAGTTCTTTGACAAAAAAGCCATTGACTTTGGCAAAAAGACTATTGGTTACAGCTCCATTGTAAAAGTCATGCCAGGCTTTCAACTGGTCTACCTGAATGTTGAGCCCCGGAAGAATACGCGACCCCTGATCTATCGTGTTCTGCAAACTGCCGAGGAAGGTCCCCAGCACGATTAATAATATCAGCCAGATCAGCCATGCTTCTACAAAGCCTAACACTCCACCGATCAGCGAATCTCCCATGTTGATTAACGGGATCTTATGCACAATTCCCCGCACAATGGTGCCAATAATATGTAATACCATCACCGTCCCCAGGAAAAGCGCAGCATAGGAGATGAGGGGAACGGCGGGCAGGTTGTTGGAGGCTAGGAGCGCGGTAAAGGAGGGACCAAAGATGATTGCCACTCCAATGCCAAGCGGAATGCCAATCATGTTGACAAGGCTAATCACCGCCCCATTGCGCAGGCCATTGAAGACGAGCAGGGCGACGGTGACCAGAAAGAGGATATCAATCAAGCTGAGCTGCATATACTTTATGCCTCCTGACGTGATAAATTGCGAGTTGATGAGTCTATTATCTCACAATTCTTGACGTTACAATGAGGCAAGTTGTAACAGGAATATCCCAATTAGCTGACAATAGCTGTCAAAAAACATTCCCTGATAGTGCAGAAGCATTATCAGGGAGATGAGATGCGGAGAGCGCGCTATTCGCCAGTAATACCGGTAAAATTGAATTTAGCAGTCCGCAAAGCAGGAGCCACCACGGGGAGATAGTCCGTGCATTGGATGCGCTCACGGCCAATAGCCTGCACATGGCTCAGAGCCTCAAGGATGCTCTGGGTGAAGCGTAGATTTTTGACCGGGCGCGTCAGCTCGCCGTTCTCGATCAGAAACGTCCCGTCGCGCGTCATACCTGTAAAGAGCGTTTTGACCGGATGAACGGTGTTTGTATAGTGGAAACGCGTTACGTACAACCCTCTGTCAACGCCTCTGATCAGCTCCTCCAGGCTGGCATCGCCCGCCATCATCATGGTATTCAATGGCATCGGACCCATGACATTAGGCGCGGGCAAGGCGTGGCCCGTGTTCGGCTTGCCTTCGCGAGCGGCTGTAAAGGAATCGTACACTACAGCGTTAGCAATGCCACGGTCGATCATCATCACGCGCTGCTTCGGCACTCCCTCGAAGTCAAAAGCCTGAGGGAGTCCGGCGGGGTCGTAACCGTCATCGTAAATGGTGACCGATGGGGCAGCAATTTGCTTACCAAACTGGCCGTTCATAAAGCTGCGCTCTTCCTGCACATCGGTGGCGGACAGTCCCATAAAGACCAGGTTTTGCAGCATATCGGCTACAGCATAGGCGTCCAGTACGACCTGATACTCACCCAGGGGGATAGATGCGGGATTGCGGCTACGCTGCGCCTTCCCTACAGCCTCGCGCGCCATCGCTTCAAAATCGATGGTCGAGGCATCGGTTGCCATGCGCTGCGTATAGCCGGACCCCTGTTCATCCGCCATGACCACCGTATGGCACTCGGCTTCAGTGCGTGGCTCGTAGGCAAAGATACCTAGAGAGTTGGCTATAGCCAGTTGATAGGTATTGGTCGAGAAAGCGCCCGCCGACTCCAACCCTTGCTCTTTCGCCAGCTTTACGATTACTCCAACGCTGCGTGCCCGCTCTTCGGGCGAGAATTGCGCCGTGCGCGGACTATATCCAGACGCCTGGACAATTGGTTGCGGGGCAGGCAGAGAGTGGAATTCTGGATTCTCGGGCTGAATACGAGCAATCTCCAAAGCCTGTTCTGTCACTCGCCGCAGCGAATCGTCATCCAGACGATTGGTGATCGCCACGCCGACCCTCTTCCCCACGACGGCCCGCACCCGCAGCTCATGATTGTTTTCCGCTACATTCTGATGAATATGGTTATTGGCAAAACGGGTCAGCGCGCTCTGCGTCCCCTGATAGACCACTTCTGTCTGCTCCGCCTGAGAATAGCTTAACGCTTTTTTTAAAAGTGCCTGGACGCTCGTCTCATCAAAATACATCTTCTACTGCCTTTCTTTCATAAACTACGACCAGCGACCCACGCCGACCTGCACATTGCGAAAACGAGCAGGCGCGGCACCATGTCCCGTGCGCATAACCTGCATCGGCTCGCCCTTCCCACAATTAGGCGTTCCCCACACCGTCCATTCGGCAGGCCCACAGATGGCATCGCACGAACCCCAGAATTGCGGAGTAATACCCGTATAGGTGGCGTTTTTGAAGAGGCGCCCAAGCTTACCATTTTTAATCTCATACGCCAACTCTACGCCGAACTGGAAGTTGAGGCGGCGATCATCAATGCTCCAGCTTTTATTAATGCTCATATACAGGCCATCGTCGGTATCGGCAATCAAGTCGTCAAACTTCCAGGTGCCCGGCTCAAGGCTCACATTGGTCATGCGAATCATTGGCAGACGATTCCACCCATCAGCCCGCACACAGCCGTTGCTGCTCATGCCTATCAGGGGAGCGGTATCACGCGACATAAGATACCCTGTAAAAAGTCCGCTGCTAACAATCGGTGTGCGCTGCGCTGGCACCCCTTCATCGTCCCAACCGAAAGTTCCCAGCGCGCCTGGAATAGTGGCGTCGGCTGTTATATTTACAATTTCCGAACCATAGCGATATTGCCCGTTTAATTTGTCCAGAGTCAGGAAACTTTTGCCCACAAAGCCCGCCTCCATCCCCAGCACGCGGTCCAGTTCAATCGGGTGCCCGCATGACTCGTGGATCTGGAGAGCGGTCTGTGGCCCATCAAGAATAACCGTCATGATGCCGCCGGGACATTGAGGAGCTGCCAGCAGGCGCACAGCCTCTTCGCCAACGCGAGCGCCGTGTTTGACCAGATCCATTGCCTCGATAAATTCGTAGCCGGAGGTACCGGCTTGCCGCCCAAAGGAGTTGGGATAAGAACGGGTCTGAATCTCGCTGCTCTCAGGATCAACCGCGCTGGCGCTGATTGCTGCACCGGTATCGTATAATTCCTGCTCGACCTCGCTGCCCTCCGAGCTCATAAAAATTTTACGTTCGCGCGCATATTCCATCATCGCATTGGTCAAAGATACACCTTTAACGCTGCGCATAGCGGCATCCGCGTCAAGCAGCAACTGCACTTTCTGGTTTAAAGGGACGGCAAAAGGATCGACCTTCATTGGCGTGCGATACGTGCCCTTTTGTGGTGTCAGCGGCGAAAGAAGTACCGGTTCGCCCGCGACCAGTGCGCTGGCACGCGCTATCTGCACAGCCTGTCCTGCCACGCGATCCGCCTCCGCCATATCCATGCTGGCGCTACTGGCAAAACCCCAGGCCCCGTTTACAATGACTCGTACATTAAAGCCGCTGCTGGCGCCACTTGAGACACCTTCCACGCGTCCATTTTTGACCTCAATCCCCTCAGTTGTACGCTCCATAACGCGCACATCAACATAGCTGGCACCAAGCTGCTGAGCAACATTGATAGCCCTGATTGCTAATTCACGCATGCATACACTCTTTCTTCTATAGTTTTACTATCACTACGCTCTATTGTACGTGTTTTATGTATGACTGTCCATAAATTCTCAGCCCTGCCATCAAGGGCCAGAATATTGCTATCTGCATCTGCGCTTGATAGAATAGCGATAACTCTTGGACGTATAAAGAGCCAGTTAGAAGGAGCGGCATGGATATACCCACATCCGGCGAGAGCGCATCAGAGCCATCCAGACAATCACATGACTTGCAATTGCCACATGGCAGGTTGCAGCTCCCCGCTTTTATGCCGGACGCAACGCTAGGAGTGGTGCGTTCGGTCGATGCCACCGATCTCGCAGGCTGTGAGGTACAGGCTGTGGTGATGAATACCTTTCATCTGATGCAGCGCCCCGGTTCATCAACGATCCAGGCGCTGGGCGGTCTGCATACAATGAGCGCGTGGCAGCGTCCCATCATCACTGATTCCGGAGGTTTTCAGGCATACTCGCTGATTCAACAAAATGCTCGCTTTGGCAGTCTGGACAACGATGGTATCACCTTCAAGCCCGAAGGTTCTGACCGTAAATTCCATCTCACGCCTGAAAAAGCCGTTCAGTTGCAGATTAGCTATGGTGCCGATATCGTCATGTGCCTCGATTATTGCACGCATGTCGATGCTCCGTTCGCGGTTCAGGAGGAGGCGGTTGCCCATACCATCAACTGGGCGAAACGCTGTAAAAAAGAGTTCCAACGCGTCGTTGATCAGAAGCGCTTTTCGCCTGAGAAGCAGCCTCTACTGTTCGCAGTAATCCAGGGAGGCGGATCGCTTGAACTGCGCAGGCGTTGCGCTGAGGCGCTGTTAGACATCGGCTTCGATGGCTTCGGCTATGGAGGCTGGCCGCTGGACCACGAGGGAAAGCTGCTGACCGATATGATCACTTACACCCGCGAACTGGTGCCAGCCTCATATCCTATGCATGCTCTGGGAGTGGGCCATCCCGCCAATATTACGGAATGCACTCGCATCGGCTACGGCCTTTTCGATAGCGCCATGCCCACGCGAGATGCGCGCCACGGACGGCTCTATGCCTTCACTAACGCTGACGCCTCTAATTTCGATGAAAAATGGTTTTCCTATATTTACGTCAACGACGACAAATATATTAAAAATGATGCGCCCGTATCCAGCGTGTGCGATTGCCTGTGCTGCACGCATTACTCACTCGGCTACTTGCATCACCTTTTCAAAATCAATGATGGGCTGTTTCTGCGCCTGGCGACGCTCCACAATCTTAGATTTATGACTATGCTGGCCCAACGACTGAGAGCCTGCTACCATGCTCCCCACTGATCAGCAAACCCAGCTTGAAAGGCTGATCAACGATGTTAGCGCCAGCCCCAAATACAGCGACATCAGTCTGGATCTGATCAGGCGCATCGGCGCGCAGGAGCTGGCAAAACGACGCAGCTTTAAGGAGGCGCTAAAAAGCACGCGCAACAAGCTACACCAGATCGGAGGAGCGTATTTCGCTGGCCGCCATGATTACAGCCGCTGGCTTGACGAGCTGCAAGCAGCGGCCCGGACAGGCGATAGAGCAACTTTGCAGCAAGCTTGCAGGACGATTATGAGCCATCATGCCTCCACAAAGGAACGCCTCTCCATCCTGGACCGGTTCTATGCCACCATCCTGGCCGACCTTCCGCCCATTCGCAGTGTCATCGATGTCGCCTGCGGCCTCAACCCGCTTGCCATTCCCTGGATGCCACTGGAAGCAGATGCGCAGTATTACGCCTGTGATATTTACCGGAGCATGCTAGACTTTCTTGCCGACGCTCTCACCCTCATGCCAGTCAAGAGTTTTGTTCAGCAATGCGATATTATCCAGGCGTGCCCCACACAGCAGGTTGATCTCGCGCTGGTGCTCAAAACGCTACCATGCCTGGAGCAGGTGGACAGGCAGGCCGGATATCACCTGTTGCACGCACTAAACGCCAGGTATCTTATCGTCTCATTCCCGGTACACAGCCTGGGCGGCCACAGCAAAGGGATGACCGCCCACTATGAAGCGCATTTCCGGGAGCTGATACGCAACGACCCCTGGGACGTGCAGCGTATCGCGTTCCCGACGGAGCTGGTATTCGTCGTGAAAAAAGCTGCGCTATGAGCGTTCAAAATCGCGTACAGTTAGCAGCCAGCAAGC
This sequence comes from Ktedonosporobacter sp., assembly GCA_035293765.1. Lineage (GTDB taxonomy): Bacteria > Chloroflexota > Ktedonobacteria > Ktedonobacterales > Ktedonobacteraceae > DASRHT01. Next base: position 51,702 of record DATGMF010000084.1, on the reverse strand, counting down.
TGCACGCTCATCCTGGGTAGCAACTATCTTTTGTATCAACAAATCCAACAGTTCAGGGTCTTTAATCTGCCCGGCCTCCCTCTGCGCTACTTCAACCAATGCCGGGAAACGCGTCTTTACAATGTTCACCAGCAGCCTTCGCAGCGCCAGAAGCTCTCCCTGAACAATGCCTTCTGCTTTGCCCTCCGCTTTCCCTTCTGCTTTGCCCTCCGCTTTGCTTTCCGCTCGTATCTGCCGCACTTTGGGATGTTCTTCCCATAAAGGATCGTACATTTTTATGCTCCTCCAGATTTTCTTTTTCTCTTTTACTGGCACAGTATCCGTCCGCTTCAGTAAAAGCTCCATCCATACCAACTGTTGAGCCAAAGTCACCTCGTCATCCCTGTACAGTTCTTTCAGTTCATCCATGACCCGCTGCATCAGTCTATGATCGACATTGCGCATCGTGGGCAGCAATGGATACATGCATGATACATGCTCACGTACATAGTATTCTGCATCCTGCAGAAATAACGGTAATTTCAAAAAGTTGAAAGTAACAATAGCTTCTTCCCCGCTCATCACGAGCAATGGGGATTCCGCCATTTTTGTCCGAAACGGATAAATAATCATTGAGATTACCGGCAGGTGATGATCCAGGTAAAGCATCGAATTGTAGGCTAACAAACGAGAACACATATGGCTATCTGCACCCGACTCAAACTCTAGATGCAGAATATGCTCCCTGTCCCTGTATCCCACTTTGTAGACCTTATCCGCTCGCATTGTCGGCCTGATGATCTCGACGTTCAGCGTTTCCTCATAAATGGCTCCTGGTAAGAATAGAGGCAAAATATCAGAAGCCTGTTGCTGCACCAGTGCTTTTAGGCTTGAATCATAAGACTGAGGCTGTTTTTGTTGCTCAAAATCCATTAGCATCCCCCAAAACCACATTACTTCAAAAAGGTCATGATCCTATCTACCTGGATTATAACAGGCATAAAGGGAAGCTGCGATAGCTCATTTTTCCTTACGCGCTTGCCTGCCTCCCCATACTACAACTACTTCGCAACATCCATCTACAACATTTTCCGCTTTATTCAAAATGGGCGGTATAGAAGTGGTAGAGCGGAAATAGCATCAGGAGGGAGTATGCGCAATTACGATATGTTACGTAATACCTGGATCTATCAGGAGATTGAGGAGCAGATAAGGGCGGAAGAAGGCCGACGCCATCGCGAGGAGCAGCGCCAGGTGATGCTGGAGATTGTGCAGGCACGCTTTCCACGGATCAGATTCCTGGTCAGGCAAGTAGCAGAACAGATTACAGACCCCGCAACGCTACGAGAGCTGATCGTTAAAATCGGTAGCGCACCGGGAGAGAAGCAGGCAAGACAGGTAATTCGTGAGATCAAGGGAGCGTTGCAAAACGAAAACGGTGGGGAAAAAGATGGTGCGCTCACAGCAAATCCATGCTATAATGAAAGTCGATGATGACACCAACAATAACGACACCGCAACCTACAATGAATCAAAAAACGGATCTACTTGCATTCACTTTGCCGCAGCTTCAGCAATGGCTGAAAGAGCGAGGGGAGGCACCTTTTCGCGCCCGGCAGGTGTATAACTGGCTCTACCGGCAACTTGTGACCGACTTTGCCGCCATGACCAACCTGCCCCAGTCGTTACGCGATAAACTGGCAGCCGAGGCATGCATTGGACCAATGGTGGTGAGGAACGAGCTGCACTCGAAAGATGATCGCACGCGCAAAATCCTGCTGGAGCTGGCTGATGGTAAGCTGATCGAATCGGTCTTGATGCTCTATCCGCCGCTGAAGGAAAACAGCGCGCGGGCAACGGTCTGCGTCTCCAGCCAGGCTGGCTGCGCCTTCGGCTGTACCTTTTGCGCAACCGGACAGATGGGCTTTGATCGCCATTTGAGCGCAGGTGAGATCGTGGCCCAGGTGCTCTACTTTGCCCATGAACTGCGGGCCGCGCCCTGGGTGGCCGCCGGACTCCCTGAGAGTAACCCCATCGACCATATCACCAACATCGTTTTAATGGGCATGGGCGAGCCGCTGCATAACTACAATAACGTGCTGCAAGCCTTGCGCATTCTGAATAGTCCAGAGGGCTTCAACCTGGGAGCCAGGCATATGACCGTCTCCACCGTCGGGCTGGTACCCGCTATTCGCAAGCTCAGCCAGGAACAGCTCCAGGTCAATCTGGCAATCTCGCTCCACGCCCCCACCGATGAGGCGCGCAGCCGGACCATGCCCATCAACCGGAAATATCCCCTAAAGGAGCTGCTTGCCGCCTGCCAGGACTATATCGCAGCCACACGACGGCAGGTGACATTTGAATATATCCTGCTGTCGGATGTCAACGATACACCGGAGCACGCGCGGCAACTCGCGGAACTGCTTGCGCCGCTCAAACAATTCGCGCACGTCAACTGCATTCCGGTCAATGCAACCTCCGCTGCCTATCGTCTTCCCGGCCCTGAGGCTATACGTGCGTTTCGCAATGTTCTGTTCGAATACGGAGTCAGCAATAGCGTGCGAGCCGAACGCGGCGACGATATCGCTGCCGCATGCGGGCAGTTGCGTACGCGTTTTGAAAAGCAGCGCAAAACGGCAGTGCCAACCGTCACTGTCTAATTATCATGCCGGATAAATCTCAAAAAGCAACAGGATACCCACAAGGAGCACTCCATCTAGCAACAAGTAAAGTACCCCTTGTGGGTATCCTATCCCCACTGGCACAGAATGGCATGGCCGAGGCTAGCGGGTCCTGGGCAGCTTGCTCATAGTGCGCAGACAACGCGTACAGATATTGACGGTGCGGGGCCTGCCATTCACTTCAATGCGACGACGCTGCACATTGAGCACAAAGCGACGGCGCGTGCGATGCTGAGAATGTGGTACATTATTGCCATACATCGGCTTGCGCTCGCATATATCACAACGGCCTGCTGGCATATCAACTTCCTCCCTAAAATCTCAATGGATTCTCTCTGGACCTTCCAGAGTAGTTTGTATCCAGGCTCCGCTATGTTTACTTGATTATCCCTGGAGCCTCTGGTATACTGCATCAGTAAAACTCGCGAACCGATCTGGGAAACCCGAACACGTTAAGCGAGTATAACCGATATCAAGAATTTTGGCAAGAGAGAGATATGTGCGTATGCCAAAAGCATCTGCTATTCAACCACAGGATGGATCTCGCCCGCTTGGTAAGATTGAGATTTTGCCCAACGCTATTCATACAATTGCAGTCCAGGCCACCAGTGGGTGCTACGGCGTGCTGGGCATTGCCGCCCCGCGCTTACAGAATGGGCGAGCCGTCATTCTTCCTCCCGAACAGAGCAATCAAGGGATACGGGTAAATACCATCAACAACCAGCTCATCGTCGATGTGTATGTCGCATTAGAGTATGGGTTGCGCATATCTGAAATCGCAAATAACATCATGAGCAGCGTCAAATTTTCGATAGAGAAGATGCTAGATATCCCGGTTGCCCAGGTCAATGTCAATGTCCAGGGACTGCTGCACGGGCCGGCACAATCAGCGAAAGCAATAAAGGATAAAAGGTAACAGAGCCGTTATGCAGGAACAATCACCACGCAGAATACGCATCAGAGCCAGACGTATCAGCGTCTTCGATGGTCAGGACCTGAAGAAAGCTATCCTGGCTGGCGCTGCGTGGTTAGAAGAACATCGCGATGCGATCAATGCACTGAATGTTTTCCCCGTACCCGATGGCGATACAGGCTCAAATATGTCGGCGACGATGAAATCTGCCATTCGCAACATCGCCACCAGCAACGAAACTTCCGCCACGGTCATTGCATCGAAAATCGCTCATGATGCCTTGTTGGGGGCACGAGGCAACTCTGGCGTTATTCTCTCACAGACGCTGCGCGGCCTGGCGGCGGGCCTGGAAAAGAAGTCAACCTTCACTGCTCAGGATCTTGCCATCGCGCTACAGGAAGCCTCTCGCCTGGCCTATCGCGCGGTAATTAAGCCGGTAGAAGGCACTATCCTCACAGTGGTACGAGAAGCGGCTGAGGCAGCCACGCAGAGCGCCGAGAAAGGAGATGACCTTGTCGCACAAATGCAAGAGGTTGTCGCAGCGGCCCGGCGAGCAGTAGCGCGCACCCCCGAATTGCTGCCTTTGCTTAAACAAGCAGGCGTGGTGGATGCCGGCGGCCAGGGTTTTTGCACGCTGTTAGAGGGCATCTTGCGCTACATTCGCGGCGAAGCCAACGCAGCGCCTTCCCCCACTGAAAATATCGTCAAAGTGCCAAAAGAGCCAGAAGCTCGCACCATGAAGGGCCGCGTCACTATCGAAGAAGAGTTTGGTTACGAGGTTGTTTTCTTGCTGCGGGGAGAGAAGCTCGACGTTGAAACCATTCGTCAGACGATCATTGATATGGGTGGCGTTTCTACCGTTGTAGCAGGCGACGAGAAAATGCTGAAGGTTCATACTCATACCCTGACCCCTGGCAAAATCCTTGACTATGGCGTGAGCCTGGGCAGCCTGCTCGATATCAATATCGAAAACCTGCAAGAACAGAGCCTTACCTATGCCGCCGAGAGCGAGGCCGAACACGCCGCAGAAGCCGTTCAGGAGACAGCGCCAGTAACGCAGATCGCCACTATCGCCGTCGTCTCAGGCGCAGGCTTTGAGAAAGTTTATCAGGGACTTCACGTCAACGCTATTGTCGCCGGCGGCCAGTCCATGAATCCCAGCATCGAGGAGCTGCTCTCCGCCGTTGATGCACAGCCAACCAGCCAGGTAATCATTTTGCCAAATAACAGTAATGTGATCCTCAGCGCCCAGCAGGTAGTCGATCTGACGCCAAAAGAGGTCTATGTCGTTCCAAGCAAGACGCTTCCCCAGGGCATTGCGGCCCTTCTCAGCTACAACTTCGAGGCCGACTTCACCACCAATTGTCAGCATATGACCGAAGCGATCAAGTATATCCAGACCGCCGAAATCACAACGGCGGTACGCTCCGTACACATAGGGAGCGTGCATGTGCGCGAGGGCGATTTCATCGGAGTCGTCAACGGCGATCTCGCCGTCGCAGGCCAGGATATCACGCGCGTTCTTCACGACACCTTGCAGCGGATGAACATCGGCGATTACGAGCTGCTGACGCTCTACTATGGAGAAAATGTCACGCACGAAGAGGCGCGACAGACCGCGAAATCCATCAAAGAGCGGCATTCTCATCTTGAAATTGAGGTCGTCGATGGAGGCCAACCTTACTATGCCTATATCATTTCAGCGGAGTAAGGCTACCCTGTACAGACGTTTTCTCACCACCGTTTCGCACTTATTTTGTCCTTATTATTTTTCTATCATCAGGAGGCCCTATGGTCGTTCGTATTGTCACCGATAGCACCGCAGATATCTCTGTGGCCCAGGCGGAAGCCCTCAACATCACGATAGTCCCGCTCACCGTTTTTTTCGGGGATGACGCCTATCTTGATAACATCGAACTGGATAACGCCGCTTTCTACAAAAAGTTGCAGGAAAGTAAGGATTTACCAAGAACATCGCAGCCGTCGCCAGCGGCATTCGATGAAGCTTTTACTCGCCTGATCAACGAGGGAGCCGATGCCATCCTCTCAGTCCACCTTTCCTCAAAACTGAGCGGCACATACCAGTCGGCCTGTACGGCCCGTGACGCGCTCCCCGAGAACCTGAAGAAGATCCCCATTGAGATTGTAGATTCTCAAAGCATCAGCGTCGGCATGTCATATCCGGTGATGGAGGCCGCCAGGAAAGCGCAAAGCGGGGCGGGCCTCGAAGAAATCAAAGCGCACCTCCTCGATCAACTCGCGCGCACCCGCATCCTGGCAGTGCTGGATACGCTGGAGTACGTCAAGCGCGGAGGGCGCATTGGGGGAGCCAAAGCGTTGCTGGGGAATATGCTGAGCTTCAAGCCAATTATTTCGTTGAAGGACGGCGAGGTTATTCCACTGGAGCAGCCTCGCACGCGCAACAAAGCCTATGTACGCCTGGCGCAACTGGTCGGCGAGATGGAGCCCATCGAGTACATCGCCATTGCTGAAGCGAGCGACGAAGTCGGTCAGCAGCTCGCCCAGGCCTTAAAGGCAACCTACTCCGGTGAGATTCCGATCTATAAACTGGGAGGAGTACTGGGAACCCACACCGGACCAGGCACCGCAGCAGTCTCGGTGGTAACGGCAAGTTGATTTGGATAGAGCATAAGCATTGACTATCCTGGCGCAGTCACGTACAATAGTAATAATAGATCGAGTTCAACCTATTACTGCTTGTACCTTGAAATGTTCCGCGTTCCAACGCTGCTGGCGTTCTGTAGGGGCAGGGGCAAGCCCTGCCCCTACAGAACGCGGAGCGGAAGTACCTGGACGCGCCATACTCCACTTCGCGCACAGGCGTAGGGAGATTCGAGAAACGTTCTATCAGAGCGATACGTGCTATTACATAGAGGCATTCTAATCGATGTCCGCTCACCTGTTCCATGTAGTTCGTTTTGTTACAAGGGGCAACCAGGCGGAAGCCCTGAGATTGTTCATCGTAAATAGCCATGCGAAATTGGCGTAGACTTACGAAGGAGGAACGACAGTGGGAATGTTACGGGTAATGTCACGGCGCGGCGATGACCGTATTACCTGGGAAGAGCAGAAAGTTCTGGCGGGCGATCCCGAAGCGGTTGCAGCCGTGCGGGAAGCAGAGAGGATCTTCGCCCAGGAACGCTCTAAAGGTGCTACGGCCTTCCGAATTGACCCTGGGAAACCCATACAGCGCATCGACCAGTTTGACGCTACCGCAGAACAGATAGTGATGGTCCCGCGAGTCGTTGGCGGATGAATCTGGTCTCTCAGGTGCTCACCGCCCTGTGTTGGATTGTCATTCTGCTTGCAATCTTACCGATGGTATGGTTAATCTTTCAACCATACTTTAAGGGATGGTCGCGCGCAGAGAGGCGTGCCGCGGACCTGCTACGCGATATACTGACACCAGAGCAATTTTGTCAATTGAGCTGGCGAGGCTACCTGGAAATACCCAGCCCCACCGAACCTCAACGTGTATATCGTGTCCCCCGGGCGAAGGGATATGTCCAGGTAATAGAAAACGGTCACGCCGTTATGCGGCTCTGCTTGCAACCGGTCGAATGCTTACCTGATGCCGATGTTGTGGCGCTCCATAAGCTCATGATTGAAGCCAATGAGGAGACTTACCTTCAGAAAGCAAACAAATACTTATGCATTGATTGACTAGGGAAAGAGGGGCGCGAAGGCTCGCGCTCTTCTCATTCCTCGTCTTCATCCTCCTCCTCGTCTTCCCTCTCTTCAATATGCAAAATCTCTCTGTGACCATTCTGCTTGACGCAGGCATGCGGCCCGCCATCAAGGGGAGTACGGCACAGGGGACAGACGGGGCGACCAGACATTACCACTGTCGTGATCGAGCTGGCGAGTTGCCGCGCATCCTGTTGAGTAAATGTGAATGAGATCGCATCTTCCTCGCGCATCACTAACTGAGGCTCCATGCCCTGACTCATGATGATCCCGAGCGGCGTCACCTCCAGACCAAACATGCCATCGCGCTCGTCGAAGCTCAGTTTCATCTGCCCGACCTGGAACTCATGGCCCGGCGACCCGGGAAAGTCGAGAGGCATCGGTACAGGCTCATTGCCTGCGTCCGCTCTCGCTTCTACGCGCAATACCTGCCCTTCAGTCACCTGCGCTAGAATACGATCTATCATCACCGATAGATTGCTCAACTGCTCCTTCTCCATCCACATGATGGCTGCATCCCTGGCAGTTTGCACAAAGAGACGGAAGCGGCGTTGACCTGGCTGACCCACGGCGTCAGCGCCCAGAACACGTATATGGCCTAAATCTCTACTCATTGCTTACCTCTCAACTCTCTTCTACAACGCTCCTAATATCCACGAGCTGGATCATACAGATTGAGCAGCGGCTCCCCGGCACGATAGCGCCGCAGGTTGTCAGCAAAGAGGGCTGCCAGACGCTTATCGTAGTGGACGCTTACCCCGGAAATATGTGGGGTTAAGATGACGTTTGACATGGAGTACAAAGGGCTGTCGGCGGGCAAAGGCTCCTCTTCAGTGACGTCCAGTCCGGCTCCGGCGATCCACCCCTCTTTTAACGCCCGTACCAGCGTCGCTTCATCAATCACACGTCCACGCGCAATATTGACCAGATAGGTATGGGGCTGCATTGCGCGCAATTCGGCCTCCCCGATCAGCTTTTCTGTCTCCCGCGTCAAAGGAACCGCGATCACCACATAGTCGCTCTGGCGCAACATGTCATGCAGCCTATCCATTGGACAGAAGCGGTCCACGTCAGGATCTACCTCGTTACCGGTTGCCGAGCGCCGCGTCGCCAGCACATGCATGCCAAACGCTTTCCCCAGTTGCGCAATACGTCGCCCAATACTGCCCAGCCCGATGATTCCTAGCGTCTGATCCACCAGTTCACGCCCGCCCAGTTTATACCAGTTTGCGCTGCGCGGCCAGATGTGACGGTCCTGCAAACGCACCATCTCAGGCCATGTCCGGTTAAACATCAGCATGCTGCCAAAAACGTACTCGCCAATCGAAGTAGCATGAATACCCACCGCCGTTGTCACAATGACTTTACTATCAGGATCGAGAATCCCGGTTGCGGTAAACCCATCAACGCCCGCACCGGAGCCCTGGAGCCAGCGCAGGTTGGGAGCCAGCTCGCGCCAGTTGTTTGGCACCCAGTAGGAGCAGAGAACTTCAGCCTCTCGCAACTTGCTTAAAAACTCTTCTGTATTGGTGATACAGAGTATTGCCGCACCAGCAGCTTCGCTCAGCATTTCCTGCGATGTAGAGGAAAAGGGATATGTGCTGATCACTCTTAGACCATCAACCATGCTTATGGTTCTCCTTATGAGGTTATTATCAAGCTCTGTCTTTTTCTCTTTATCTCAGTCTATCCGAATCCTGACAATGTGGCAATAGCTTGCCTTACTAGCCCTTCCTCCATACCGCTTCTATGATGATACAACATAGCAAAGCTAAAAAGCTGATATAAATTTTTCGATATTGAGGCATGGACAGCGAAGTAGGGAGGGTGGTGATAGATTTTCCCCCTATTGTTCTTTTGAGAACGTGCCGACCAGTTATGATGAACGGCTAAAATTTCTCACGATGAGAAGGAATATGAGGAATAGCATGCTTATTTTGATACGATTTCTTGAGTTCATTTACCTGTTAATCTGTATGTTGATGACGGCTCAAGCTATCTTCAATATACGTTTGCGCCTCTTTATTTGGGAGAAACCGGAGCATGCAAAGATTAATCATGCGCCCTCTACTTACCAGAAGCCCCGTCTCTCCTTTACCATTATGCTTCCGGCACGCCATGAAGAGGCTGTGTTCCGCCGCACCATGCAGAAAGTCTATGACCTCAACTACCCCAAAGAGTTAGTGCAGATTCTGGCTATCTGTCGCGAAGATGACCCCAGAACTATCGCCAGGGCGCAGGCCAAGATTGATGAGCTTGGCGATTCTAACGTGCAACTGGTCGTTTTCAACGATTTACCGGTGAATAAGCCGCACGGGTTAAATATTGCTCTTCAGGTGGCGCGCGGCGATGTTGTGGGCATTTTCGATGCCGAAGACGACCCACATCCCGACATCTTGAATATTATCAATACCACGATGCTCAAAGAGAATGTCGATGTGGTGCAAAGCGGCGTCCAGTTAATGAATCACAACACCAAATGGTTCTGCTTTCTTAATGTGCTAGAGTATTTTTTCTGGTTTAAGTCGTCTATGCACTTTTTCTCACGCATTGGTATGACTCCGCTCGGTGGCAATACGGTCTTCTTGCGCCGCGACTTGATGGAACAGCTTGGCGGCTGGGATGAGACCTGCCTGACCGAAGATGCCGATCTTGGCATCCGCCTGAGCCTTGCCCGTGCCCGCGTACGCATCATCTATGACGACGAATTCGTCACCCGCGAAGAGACGCCCCATACTATCGAACAGTTCATCAAACAGCGCACACGCTGGAATCAAGGGTTTCTTCAGATCCTCTTCAAAGGCGATTGGATGAAGCTACGCAAGTTTCCACAGCGGCTCCTGGCCCTTTACGTGCTGATACAGCCCGAATTACAAACGTTCCTTGTGGCGATGGTTCCGGTATCGCTGCTGATGTTCTTTTTCGTGAAGTTTCCACTCTGGCTGGCTATGCTGACCTTCATCCCTCTCTACTGCCTGGCGCTGGCAATCTTGATCGATTTAGCAGGGCTGCACGAGTTCTTGAAGGTCCATAAACGCAGGTGGAGCTGGCGCGAGGCCATGATGATGCTACTCACCTTCTTTCCTTATCAATGGATACTGGCCGTCGGCTCTATTCGTGCCATCTACCGCTATATCAAAGGGAGCTCCGACTGGGAGAAAACTACCCATATCGGCCAACACCGCCGTAAAGCTACGGCTACAAGTTATCGCTAGTTTCAGTACCTCCAACCGGTCGAGTGCTGGAGGAAAAACGCCTATAGCAGATCACGAGCGTCAGGCGAAAATACGCTGAGGGAATATAAAAGTAGGGAGGGAAATTTATGGTATCGTCCTATCAACCCCCATCTCAACAGAGAGAACAGGAGCGAACTGCAGCGGATAAGGTTGTCTCTCCAAAGCGGTATATCATACCCGCCAGAGCACGCGTGCGACAAAAAGTAAAGAAACTCTCTGAAGCCGCCATTGCCCTGGAACAGCAGAAGCCGGAAATCGAGAATGATCGCATCGTTTTGTTGCGCAGGGCTAACTTTTTTGTGCGTACGGCCTATCAACCAGATAAAAAGGGGTCCCAACGTAGCCAGACGACGACAATCACCGCAACCATTCCCAAAGTTAAGCTACGCCAGCGAGAGCGTATCGCTATTTTTGATACGCTCTCGCTGCCCAGAGTTTCACCGATTACCCCATCTAAACCTCGAACCTCTTTCATGCCAGCCAGTCTAGAGGCGGCTATTATCACTGTTGGCCTGCTCATCTCAATGATCGCCCACGCCATCAATATGTTTAATTTCCCCCGCTACGGGCCGGACGAAGGCACCTATATGTCAAGCGCGTGGGCAATCCTGCAAGGGAGGCTCGCACCTTACCCTTATGGATACAGCCATCCGCCTCTGGCATGGCTGCAAATTGCTGCATGGGTACAACTAACAGGCGGATTCTTTACCTTTGGAGACGCGCTTAATACTGGGCGAGTACTTATGCTTTTCTACGCTCTTGGCTGCGCTCTCCTGGTATATCTGATTGTTAAACGCCTGAGCGATAGCCGCATAGCTGGCCTGCTGGCAATGCTGATTTTCTCACTCTCGCCACTGGGCATCACCTATCAACGCCAGATCCTCCTGGACAACATTGGCATTTTCTGGCTGCTGCTTTCGCTCTACCTCCTGGTCGCGAGCAATAGCCGCCTGTTGACCCTTGTGCTTTCCGCACTCTCACTAGGCATAGCTATTCTCTCTAAAGAGTTTTTCCTGCTGTTCACACCGGTAATGATCTATGCTGTCTGGCTGCATACCAGCAGTTTTCAGCGCAAATTCGTTCTGGTCGTTTTTACCTATATCGTCATCGCCCTCGCCTCAAGCTTTGTCCTCCTGGCAATCCTGAAGGGAGAGCTTTTCCCCTCTTCCTGGCATCTTCTCTGGGACCACAATGAACACTTGAGCTTGATTCAGACGCTGCTAGAGCAAATCGGGCGCGGCAAGAGCCAGAGCACGCTTGCCACAAGCTTGAATAGCTGGCTACACGGCGATGCTGCGCTCACGATTTTCAGCGTGGTGACGCTCATCTTCAATTTGATTGTCGGCTGGTGGAACCGCAAACAGTTGATGGTTGCATTGCTCGGCGTCAGTTTCTGGGCTCTGCTGCTCCTGCGAGGCGGGAATGTCTCGCCTTTCTACTTTATCCCGCTGATTGCCCTGACCGCTATCAACGTCGCGCTTGCCATCCACACTACTGCCAACTGGCTGAGCAAACGGACGCGCAAGGAGCTGATGTATGCAATCCTGATCTTTGGAGTAATTGCAGCAATTATTCCCTATGACCTGGCACACGCAAAAGATCTTTTTACCCAGCATCCCACAACCGCGCAGACCGATGCGATGAAGTGGATACGCAAACATGTGCCCCACAACGCGTTTATCGTGATCAACAGCTATCTCTATATGGACCTGCACGAACCGGGCGGCCTGGGCGTGAGGGATGGAGCGCCTTACTCTTACGCTCATATCTATTTCAATGTCGCCACCGATCCCGAGCTATACGCCAAAATACTGCAAAATAACTGGGATCGCATCGACTATATCGTGGCCGACCCTGAAATGCTCAACGATATCAATCATGGGGGAGCGCAGTTCCAGATGATCAAAGACGCGCTGAACCATGCAGAGCTGCAAGCACAATTCCATGCTGACGATCAGCAGTTCGTCCTGAGCATTTACCAGGTGCAACACCAGGCGCAGTCGCCCGCTCCAAAGGCCGGGTAAAACCCCTTGAACTTTGCTGTAGCCATGCTGTATCTACTGTTGCAATAATTTCGTTCCATGTGCTATAATCCGACAGGTATAATTATGAAAGAAGACAGATGGGATTAATCGATGAACCGGAAGCCACCACCCTCTGTTTTGGGATCTCTGGCGGCTTTGGGCGGAATGGGCTTTACACTAGCCATCCCCATCGCCATAGGAGCCATTGTAGGAAGCTACCTTGATGGTCATTTTCATACCGGATATTTGTTTTTACTTTTCGGGCTGCTGCTTGGCCTGATAGCGGGAATATATGGAGCCTACCGTTTATTTAAGAGCGTGCTAGGATGATAGACGGAAACCATTAAGAACGTACAGACCGGGCAGAGTTCGGCAGATTAGGGAGGATGCCGAGTGCTCTGGAAACTTCCTGAAATACGACTCGCACCTGATGTGGTGATTCCACTGTTCGCAGATGGTAGCGGGATTACAAATACGCTGATCTGCACCTGGCTTACAATTATTGTCCTGGCATTGGTGTTCTACTTTGGCACCCGCCGCCGCGACTTGCTCCCCACCGGCATGCAGAATCTCGTTGAATGGATGGTGGAGCTGCTCCTGGGACTGGTTGAGGGGGTATCGGGTAAAGAAAAAGGGAAAAAGTTTTTCCCGCTGGTTGCGACCTTCTTCATCTTCATTTTTGCCTGCAACGTGCTTGACGTGTTCCCAGGCGTCGATACCATCGGCGCGGTCAGAACCGAGGATCTGGCGAAAATAGGCAATGCCGGGGTATATAGCTTCCTGGGCATCAATTTTCTCTTCGGACAGGCTTCAAACCTGCTGATCCCGTGGATACGTCCGGCCACTACCGACCTGAACCTGACGGTGGCAATGGCAATTGTCTCGGTGGTCGTTACCCAGATCTTTGGTTTCTACACGTTAGGGCCAAAGGAACACCTGAGCAAATACTTTAACTTCAAGGCATTGTTCGGAGGCGGAGCGGCAGGGGTGATTCAATTCATCGCCGGTTTCATCGAGATCATCAGCGAAGTGGCCCGCATCATCTCGTTCTCCTTCCGTCTCTTTGGCAATATCTTCGCGGGCAGTGCTTTGTTGGCAGTCTTCGCTTTCCTGCTGCCGTTCGTTTCAAACATCATTTTCATTCCCTTTGAGTTGTTTGTCGCCTTCGTGCAGGCGCTGGTCTTCGCACTGCTTACGCTGGTCTTCATGGAGATCGCTACCACCAGCCACGAACATGCCGCCGCTGAATACGACGAGCACCACCAGGCTCATGAGCAACATGAGCAGGCACGGGAGCAAGAGGCGATGGCAACTCATTAGCCACGCATTGGATGTTGTTTCTCAAGCTTGCTACTCGCAGGTTTTTGCTGCGATTGCATAATATTAATTACATAAAGCGACAGCTTCGTCCTTAAAGGAGGATTTTTATCATGAACATTGCACCACTCGCAGTAGCTTTGGCAATCGGTCTGGGCGCCATCGGCCCGGGTATCGGCATCGGTATTGCCGCCGGTCAGGCATTTAACGCTATTGGGCGCAACCCGGAAGCCGAGCCGTTGATCCGCACAAATATGTTCATCGGCCTGGTGTTTGCTGAAGCTATCGCCATCTACGCACTGTTGATCGCCTTCCTCATCCAGTTCGTCAAATAGTATTTGCTCAGATTTGCTGTAGAGACGCGGACAATGATGTTACGCAGAGCAGCGGGCAACAACGCGGAGGTTTCCCGGCAGCAAACACACAGTACGCGTCTCCACGCAGCATATCTGCAACAGAGCAGATTGTACTACTTCTGACGAAAGGAGGCACACAGTGGTGCATACATTTATCCTGGCAGATAGCGGCGTTGGCGCTCTTTTGAACGGCCTCGGCATTAACGCTTTTGCCTTCCTCTCGCAACTTGTCAGCTTTGGTATCGTCTTCTGGCTCCTCTGGAAATGGGGCCTTCCCACCGTTATCAAAACGCTCGACAGGCGACAGGCAGTGATCCGCGAAGGTCTGGAGAAAGCAGAACAGGCCGAGCGCGACCTCAAGGAAGCCACCGCACGCGCCGAAAAGGAGCTTGCCAACGCTCGCATCCAGGCTCAGGAAACCATAGAACGTGCAGAAAAGGCCGCTCGACAGGTAGGTCAACAGATTGAAGAGGAGGCCCGCGCGCGCGCTGAGCAGATCAGCCAGCAGCAAATCGCTCGCATCCAGCAAGAGGCCAGTCGCGCTCGCTCGGAGCTGAGCCGTCTGGTGGTCAACCTTTCAATCGATGCCGCCGGGAAAGTTATTGACAGGTCGATTGATACGAAGGATAACCGCCGTCTGGTGGAAGAGTTCGTCAATTCTAACGACCAGGCGAGGAATAACTAATGCTAAAGGGAGCGATAGCACGCCGCTACGCCGGGGCCATCTTCGGTCTCGCACAAAAGCAGAATACGATTGATCGCTCGCTTGAGGATATTAAAGAGATAGCGACGCTATTTGCGAACCGCAAACTTGCTTATCTCCTACGTGAGCCAAAGATTCCGGCAAAGCGCAAAGAGACAGCATTACGTGAGGCGCTAACGTCTAAGGTTCTGCCAACTTCGCTCAACCTTGCTCTGCTGGTCGTCCAGCGTGAACTGGTTGAGGTCATGCCCAATATTGCCGCCGAGCTTGAAAAGCTCGTGCTGAACTATAGGAATGAGGCGATAGCAGAAGTTACCACGGCAGCCCCTATGGATGATGCGCAACTCAATCTTGTGAAGAAAGCATTAGAGCAGAGAACCGGCAAAACGATTATCATGCAGACGCGGATCGACCCGACTATCCTGGGTGGCATTGTTGCTCGCGTGGGCGATCAAGTAATCGACGGTAGCGTGCGCTATCGCTTGTCCGCCCTGCAACAGCAATTGCTGGCGGGGGTCTCTGCCGCCAGAGCTGACACCTCCACGGAGGAACTGGCTAGGTTATACGACAACGATAAACATACCGGCGAAACAAAGGTTTCTCGACCGGCACCAACCTATCCATCCCAGGCACAGGTATAGCAAACCCATATCCGGCATCCCATCAAGAGTGGGATGCTGACCGAATAGAAGCAGTAACAAACCACCAGGAATGACTAGGAGGAAGAGCGATGGCATCTTGGGCTGATGAGATCAGTGCCATCATAGAGAAAAACATCGCAGGCTTTGAGAGTGAAAAAACCTCAACGGCAAGCGTCGGGACCGTGATCGCCGTACAGGACGGTATTGCACGCGTCTATGGTCTGCAAGATGTGAAATATCTTGAACTGGTAGAATTCCCGCGCACAGGCATGTATGGTCTGGCCTTCAACCTCGAAGAGGAGACGGTCAGTTGCCCCATCCTGGGCGAATACACGCATATTCGCGAAGACGATGAAGTACGGACAACGGGACGTATCATTCAGGTACCCGTTGGTGACGCCCTGCTCGGGCGCGTTGTCAACCCCCTGGGCGAGCCAATCGACGACCGCGGCCCGATCAATACTGACAAGTTCCGCCCGGTCGAACGCGTCGCCCCAGGCGTCATCACCCGCCAGTCGGTGAATACCCCCGTACAGACCGGTCTAAAAGCTATCGATAGCATGATCCCCATCGGGCGCGGTCAGCGTGAACTGATCATTGGCGACCGCCAGACGGGTAAGACGGCTATCGCTATCGATACGATCATTAATCAGAAAGGCAAAAACCTTATCTGTATCTACGTCGCTATCGGTCAGAAAAACTCTTCGGTGGCGCGTACCCAGGCGATCCTGGAGCAGCATGGCGCGATGGAGCATACCATCATCGTGGTGGCAAGCGCATCCGATCCCGCTCCATTGAAGTATCTCGCTCCCTACGCGGGCTGCGCGATGGGCGAAGAGTTCATGGAATCGGGGCGCGACGCTCTGATTATCTACGACGATCTGACCAAGCATGCAGAAGCGTACCGCAACATTTCGCTGATCATTCGCCGCCCGCCTGGACGCGAGGCGTACCCTGGCGACGTCTTCTACCTGCATTCGCGCTTGCTGGAACGTGCCGCCCGCCTGAACGACGATTACGGCGGTGGCTCGCTGACCGCTCTGCCGATCATTGAGACGAAGGCAAATGACATTTCGGCCTACATTCCGACCAATGTCATCTCCATTACGGACGGACAGATTTTTCTGGAAGCCGACCTGTTTAACGCGGGCCAGCGTCCCGCCGTTAATACCGGCCTCTCGGTTTCGCGCGTCGGTGGCAGCGCCCAGACACGCGCCATGCGCCAGGTTGCCGGCTCACTGCGACTCGACCTCGCCCAGTTCCGCGAACTCGCCGCTTTCGCGCAGTTCTCCTCGGATCTGGATAAGGCCACGCAGAACCGCATTGAGCGCGGGCGTCGCGTGCAAGAAATTTTGAAGCAGCCACAATACCAGCCGGTTCCGGTCGAAAAGCAGGTGATGATCATCTTCGCCGCCACCAATGGTTACCTGGATAGCGTCCCGCTGGACCTGGTTGCCGCCTGGGAGGCCGCTTTCTACCGCTATATGGACGCCAACCATCCAGAGATCGGGGAAGAGATCATCGAGAAATCCGTCAAGCAACGCGATAAGATGTCCGACGAGCTGCTCCAGCAACTGAGAGACGCTATCGTGGAGTTCCAGAAGACGGCAGCGCCACGCAAGTCTGAAGAGACTGCTGCGGCACGCTAATTTCAGTACCCTCAAGCGGGTCGAGATAGCCACTGGCTTTCGCCGCCTTCTTGAGGGGAAGTATAGCACCAAAGCCGAAGATGTCAAGTGCAAATGCACTAGGAGACAGTAAGATGCCATCAACCCGAGAGATTCGGCGGCGCATACGCTCGGTCAAAAATATCGCGCAAATCACTAAAGCCAAGCAGATGGTGGCTAGCAGTAAGATGCGCAGGGCGCAGGAGCGGGTCCAGCAGGCCCGCCCCTATGCGGATCAACTGCGCGACCTGGTCTCGCGTCTCGCGCTTGCCAGCGGGGTCGATATTGGCGCGGGCATAGATCTGATGAAAGAGCGACCGGTGCGTAACATCGGCATTGTGCTGATTACGCCTGATCGCGGCTTCTGTGGCGCGCTGCCGAGCAATATCAACCGCAAAGCCGCCAGCACCGCCCTGGAGCAACAGAACAGATTGGCGGAACAGGGTCAGCGCCCCGAAGTTAACTTCATCGCCGTTGGTCGCAAAGGCCGCGACTTTATTGTGCGCACCAGACAGCACATGCTTGCCGAGTTCATTAATTATGGCGATAGGCCATCAATGAACGATGCGACCGCTATCGCGCAGGTCGCCGTCGATGCTTTCCTGAAAGGGGAGGTCGATATCGTTTATGTGATCTACGCCAAATTTATTAATACCATGACGCAACAGCCAACTGCCGTACAGCTTCTACCGGTGCAGCCACCGCAAGAGCAAGAGGGCAAACGGGAAACCATAGAATATATCTATGAGCCTGACCCCCAGGCGATTTTCCAGGCTCTACTCCCCCGGTACGTAGACGTGGTGGTATTCCAGGCAATGCTCGAAGCGGTCGCCAGCGAACAATCCGCCAGCATGGTCGCAATGAAGAATGCAACTGATAGTGCGAACGAACTTATTCAAGATCTCACTTTGACCTATAATAAGGCTCGCCAGGCCGCTATCACGACTGAGATCCTCGAAGTGGTCTCTGGCGCTGAAGCTTTATAGCAACTGTAGGGCAGTACTACGCATCTTCCTGAGTATGGAGATAGATATGGCAGTAACACAAACAGGCACGAAGGGGAAAGTCGTGCAGGTGCTGGGAGCCGTGGTAGACGCTGAGTTTCCAGCAGACAAGCTCCCCGAAATATATAACAAGCTCACCACGCGGCCCTCTGGCACAGATCAGGACCTGGCCCTGGAGGTTGAGCAGCACCTGGGCAATAACTGGGTGCGCTGCGTGGCAATGGGTCCAACCGATGGGCTTCAGCGCGGCGTCGATATCGTCGATACCGGCGGCCCCATTTCGGTACCCGTTGGACCAAAGACGCTCGGACGCATCTTTAACGTTCTTGGTCAGGCCATCGACAATAAGCCCGATGTGGTCGATGCTCCGCATTACCCGATCCACCGACCAGCGCCAGACCTGGAGGATCAGGCGTCCAACATCGAGGTATTCGAGACGGGCATCAAGGTTATCGACCTGGTCTGCCCCTTTATGAAAGGCGGTAAGATCGGCGCGTTCGGCGGCGCAGGCGTGGGCAAGACCGTCATTATCCAGGAGCTGATCAACAATATCGCCAAAGGGCATGGTGGCTATAGCGTCTTCGCCGGCGTGGGCGAGCGCACCCGCGAGGGCAACGACCTCTATCACGAAATGCAAGAGGCGAAGGTTATCGACCGCCTGGCAATGGTCTTCGGGCAGATGAACGAGCCCCCCGGCTCTCGCCTGCGCGTCGCATTGAGCGGGCTGGCTATTGCGGAATACTTCCGCGACGAAGAGGGCAAAGACGTCCTGCTCTTCATCGACAACATCTTCCGTTTCACCCAGGCGGGAGCCGAGGTGTCCGCGCTGCTTGGCCGTATGCCATCGGCGGTGGGATACCAGCCCAATCTGGCGGAAGAGATGGGCGAGTTGCAGGAGCGCATCACCTCGACGAAGAAGGGTTCGATTACGTCGATGCAGGCCGTATACGTGCCCGCCGACGACTATACCGATCCCGCGCCATCAACCACCTTTGCTCACCTTGACTCGACTATCGTGCTGGAACGCGCCATCTTCGAGCAAGGGATCTATCCGGCTATCGATCCGCTATCCTCAACCAGCCGTATTCTTGACCCGCAAATCGTCGGTGAGGAGCATTACAACGTGGCCCGTGGCGTACAGCGCGTGCTGCAGCGTTACCGCGACTTGCAGGATATCATCTCGATCCTGGGTATCGACGAGCTTTCCGACGAGGATAAGCTCACCGTTGCTCGCGCGCGCAAGCTGCAACGTTTCTTCTCGCAGCCATTCACCGTGGCTACGGTCTTCACCGGCCTGGAAGGTCGCTATGTACCTGTGAAGGAAACGGTCCAGGGCTTTAAAGAGATCCTGGAGGGCCGCTACGACCACATTCCTGAGAACCACTTCTACATGAAGGGCAATATCGAAGAGGTGGTGCAGAGCTACGAAGCTGAAAAGCAGAAGGGGTAAACGATGGCGACACGCAACACATTGCATGTCGAGGTAGTGACCGCCGAGCGCGAGTTATTCAACGGCGAGGCTGATATGGTTAATGTTCCAGGTTCGGAGGGGCAACTTGGCATCCTGCCGCGTCACGCTCCGCTCCTGGCCTTCCTGGCTCCCGGTGCGCTGCGTATCATTTCTCGTGGGGAAGAGGAAGCGATCTTCGTATCGGGCGGCTTTGCCGAAGTGTCAAACAACACGGTGACTGTGCTGGCCGATGCGGCGGAACACGCCGAGGAAATTGACCAGGCGCGCGCCGAAGAGGCTCGCCGCCGCTCTCAGGAACGATTGGCCCAGGCAGAATCGGATAGCGAACGCGCAGAGCTGCAAGGCGCCCTTGAACGCGCAGTGAACCGCTTGAGGGTTGCTGAAATTGCCCGACGCCGTCACCCTCGCCGCGAGTATCCTCCTTCTTCAGAACAATAAGTCTGATCGTTGTCAGCATACATAAAGAGACCCGTTCGGCTTTTAGCGTCGAACGGGTCTCTTTTCAACTCAACAGCATTAATCACGCCAGGGCGTAAAAGCTTTTAGAAGTCGCTACCGCTACCTCCACCCCCGCCTCCGCCGAAGTCTCCTCCGCTACCGCCGCCAAAGTCCCCACCGCCAAAGCCGCCTCCTTGATCTCCGCCGAAGCCTCCACCTGCCCCCCCGCCGAAATCACCGCCACCAAAGCCTCCGCCCTGATCTCCACCAAAATTGCCTCCTGCTCCTCCGCCAAAGTCTCCCTGGCCCTGGTTGCCTCCTTCGCGTTCACCCTGATTTTTCCCCAGTTCGTAGCCGAGCAAGCCGCCCGCAGCAGCTCCCAGGCCACCAGCAGCCCACGGATTCATGCCTCCCTGCCCCTGTCCAGGACCGTAGTAGTTAGGAGGATAGCCACCCAGGTTATACGGCTGGTTGTATGGCTGATTATAAGCATTGCCCTGTCTACCAAAGCCGCCGAACAAGCCACGCGAGGCGCGACGACGCACAAAGGCGAAGAGGGCAATCAGAGCCAGCACTATCAGGCCAATGCAGCATAATGTACTCGTCGCAAAGTTGCTGAAGATGCCTCCACCCGCCGGCGCTGGCGTCACGCCAGCGCCATTATTGCCGCCCGATGCCGCCAATGAGCTTTGCAACGAACGAAGAGCCGCAATAGTCGCGCCTGTATAGTCGCTACCAGCGTAAGAGCCTCTGAACGCATTCACCGCGTCACTGTACTGGCTATTGGTCAGTGGCACGCTGCGCCCACCCGCGATAGCCAGATAGTGATTAGTGGTATCAACCGCTATGACGATCTTCCTTGCATTGTCAATACGACCGGCTGTATGCTGATTGAAGGACTGTTTTGTACCGGAAAAATTGCTGGTTGTATATATATCAACTGGATAGCCAAGACTCGATCCCACGCTGCGTACCTGCGACGCATTGAGTACTCCGGCCTGATCTGATATACGCACCGTATCGGCCAGCACACTCACGGCTGCGAGCAACAGTAGACTCAGAGCAACAACAGTAGCGAGGAGAGCCTTGCCCAGTCCTCTCACCGTTGAATGTGCATAATCACGTTTCATGCTTTTCCCTCTTTTCCTTTCCTGGTAACCCCGCCTGGAATAACGCCTCTTCATCTCAGATTACTCCTCCTCCCCATAGATAAACGCACACCGACACTTTATCTCCAACCTGTTGTCCTTCAGCATGATTGTCACCGCATTGTTCATCTCAGCTCCCTTAGTGAGACGAGCAGGCAACCGTGTAAACAGTCTTTGTTTACAAGAGGTATACGTGTTATCGCGCTCATCGGTTACACCTCATTAACCTGCTGACCTTATTATTCCCGATCACACAATTGCCGCCCACATGCTACAATAGAGGCAGATATCAACCTGTTATTAGCTCAATGGAGTGAAGAAGTAGTGATGAGTACAACAACCGGGCGGCCTCGCCCTTTTGTTTTAGTAATCATGGATGGTTGGGGGGTGAATCCTCGCAAAGAAGGCAACGCTATTGCCCTCGCTCACACCCCCAATATTGATAAAATTGCCCGCGAATGGCCCCACACGACGGTCAAGACCTCCGGCGAGGCTGTCGGTCTACCGGAAGGACAGATGGGCAATTCTGAAGTCGGTCACCAGAATATCGGCGCGGGGAAACGCGTCCTGCAAGATTATACGCGTGTCAGCGAGTCCATTAAGGACGGCAGCTTTTACCAGAATCCCGCCTTTCTCAAGGCCGTTGAACACGTCAAGAAAAATCATGCGCAGCTCCACATCTGCGGCCTGCTCGGCAATGGAGGCGTTCATGCCCATGAGTCTCACCTGGAAGCCCTGTTGCGCCTGGCTCAGATGCACGATATTGAGCATGTGTATATCCATGCTTTCACCGATGGGCGCGACAGCTCTCCTACCGGTGGACTGGAGTTTATGCGTCGTCTGGAGGCGCGGGCGCGCGAGATTGGCGGGAAACATGCTGCCAGAGTGGCTACCGTGAGCGGGCGCTACTACGCAATGGACCGCGACAATCGCTGGGATCGTACAGCGATGGCGTACTTCGCCATGACACGCGGCGAGGGAGAGCATGCCGCCTCAGCTCTAGCGGCGATCCAGCAATCCTATGATAAGAATGTGACCGATGAGTTCATTGTTCCCACCGTCATCATGGATGATAACCACCCGGTCGCAGTGGTCAAAGAGGGCGATGCAGTCATTCATTACAACTTCCGGCCTGATCGCGCTCGCCAGCTCACGAAAGCCTTCGTGATGCAAGAGCTGCCACCGCAGGCCGAGGGCAAGTTTAACCGTGGGCCGCGCATTCCTGATCTAGCTTTCGTGATGATGACAGAGTATGAAGCGGGCCTTGATGCGGCAGTGGCCTATCGCGCCGACGAGGTAGAGATGCCGCTGGCGCGCGTCATTGCCGAGCAAGGGATGCGCCAGTTCCACACAGCCGAGACCGAGAAGTACGCCCATGTAACCTACTTCATCAATGGTCGCCGCGAAACTCCTTTCTCTGGAGAAGAGCGCGTGCTGGTGCCATCACCTAAGGTGCCCACCTACGATTTGCAGCCGGAGATGAGCGCAGCAGGCGTGACCGATACCGCCGTCGAGCATATTCGTAGCGGGCAATATGATTTCGTGGTGATGAATTACGCAAACGCCGATATGGTCGGCCATACAGGCGTGATAGAGGCCGCGATAAAAGCAGTTGAGGCGGTTGATAACGGGGTTGGGCGCGTGGTTGAGGCTACTCTGAGCAGCGGCGGCGGTTTATTGATTACCGCCGATCATGGTAATGCGGAGCAACTCATTGACTATGAAACAGGCAAGCCTTTCACGGCCCACACTACCTATCCTGTTCCCGTATACCTGGTTGTTCCGCGGCTGGCGCAGGCGCGGTTGCGTACCGACGGTATCCTGGCGGATATTGCTCCGACCATCCTGCAAATCATGGGTATTCCCCAGCCCCAGGAAATGTCGGGACGCACATTGATTCTGCCATAGCAAATTTCTCCTATCACGCATCGAAAGTTATCCACATATCGGGCTATTTATGTGGATAACTTTCGATATTTGTGGATAAATGTGCTTGAACATTACCACTTGACATTTGCAGAGGCTCAATTTATCGCTTCAGATGTATATACTACCCCTAAAATGAGCCCTCACTCCGTCCGCTTCAGTGCTCATCTTGAGGAAATTGAAACTTAGAGCAGCCGTTTAACATATATAGCAGGAACGGTAAGCATCGTTCCGTCTTCAAGGGCAATGCGCACGGCCCGCGCACGTATGCCGGAGGGGAAGATCTGTTGATAGGTGAAGATATAGTCAATGGTGCCTACTGCCCCTCTATGCTCGCCCTCATATATCTGCACCGACGCCCCGGAGACAAGCACAGCTTCTGGTTGTACCGATTGCCAGTTTTGTTGCGTCTCCGCGACCGGCAGTGAGATTACCAGTTCGGGAAATAGGCGGCGGCGTACTGAAGTAGCTCCTGAGAGCAGCGCTATCGAGCCTTGATAATGCTCCAGTAGTGCTGTCATCTGTCGCGACATGGCGATTGCGCCCAGGCCCTCGGTAAAAAGTAAGGTTAGCGGCGGCAGATGAGCCTGAACGAGATCAACGTCGGCGCAGTTAAGCAACTGGATCAGATCTACGCGCAGAAACCCCTCCAGGTCGCGCAGAGAGATACTGCCAGCGACAACGCCGGACACCCCGGAACTCATGGCCCGGTGCAACAGGGCAAAGTTTATCTGATCAGGTACCACCAGGATCGCGCCCGCAGGTATCTTCTGTTGCTTACCTGCTTTCTCCCGCCATAAGGTCAGTATACCAGCTATCTGCTTTCCAGCCCCAATCACTCCCTGCACCAGGACAGCCGGGGATTCAATCACCACACCGCCTCTAGGCGAGACCTCAACGACCCGTCCGCGCAATCCGGCAGGCACAATCTCACCTGAGCCAGTATCAGGCTGACTTGATGATAATAAACGCATTACAGGCTGATCAGGCAATACTTCCTGCCCAGGGTACACCAGGGGAACCGCCTTGACTCCGTACCCACCCGACCAACGTTCTCTCCTCACAAACATCCTGGGTATGGCTGATCGAGCCAGTGGATAGGTCATAACGGGAGATACTCCTCCCCAGTGCATTTTCACTTGACATCTTCGCGTGTGATGTCTATACTCCCCTTCAAGGGGGCGACGCGAGCTGATGGCTCTTTCGACCCGTTTGAGGGTACTGAAAATAGTCTATGCTCCTAACGCCTGCGCCCATTGCATCAGACGAGCGTGGCGTTCGGTTTCATCCGCAGGTAGAGCCAGAGGCCTGCCGCGAGCATCGATAATCAGCCCGATGAGCCCACCATCAATCTCTTCGGCGGCACGCGCGCGCTCTCCAGGACCCAGGCCAACGTCAACCGTTGGCGCTGGAAACAGCGTCAGCAGAGCTTGCTCATTGGTCTGCAACGGTATGACTTCAATTGAGCCTGCCATCACATCAACTGAGAGTTGCCGTCCATTACTATATTCTACACCCACCCGCACAGCCAGTTGTCCCGGCTGTAAATCGCCAAAGGGAATGACGCAGGTGCCCAGGCGATGGGAAACGGCATCATTCTCGTTTACCTGCACGGCAGTGATCGGCGCGACCGTTGCCACAGCGCCTAGCTGCGAGATCAGCATGGTGCGATCCAGCACTAAGGAGGTAACCCCCCTGGGCTGCAAGGCATCCAGCAGCATCAGCGCCACCTGTCCAAATCTGGGTGCATGCGAAAGCACGCCGCCGGTCGCGAGCACCAGATCACTCTCAGGCCATTCCGCGTACTGCTTCTTCGCCGCCTCCAATACCAGTGCAATAGCCTCGCGAGCAAATGCCTGGCTGATCTGTACTTCACGCGCGTTGGCGGGCAGCACCTGCGGATGCATCATGCGGTTGAGCACATACTGCCGTATCTCTTCTTCCGTGACGCTAAATGGCAGCCAGCGCGTAATGCGCTGTAATCCTGCCCGCTGTAAGACCTCGCCAATGCTCTGACCCACGCCGACGGTTGAGTTCACCATAGGAATAAACTCGCCTTGCTCTCCCGCCAGCATCACCGTCGTAGTCGTCCCGCCGACGTCAACGGCGGTCACGTTCATGGCATAATGCTGGGCCAGGAAACGTACCAGGCTGCTTAACGAGGTCGCGGTCGCCAGTGGCGAGGCGCTCGACCAGGAGCGCAGGCGATCATAGCCTGGCAATCGTTGCAACACCGTGCGATCATGCAGCGTGCCAACCGCCATACTGATCATGCTCAGTTGAGCCTGAGAAAGCAGGGGATCAACGCGTATCACTTCCGCTATCCCCTGCAACATTTGCCGCACCGCTTCTACATATTGGGGAGCGCCTGCATAAAGAACCGAGAAGGTTTTTGGGGCGCTATTCTCCAGGCCATTAGAGTTACGTCGTTCGTTCCACTCCTTAGCCGCATTGACTAACAAATGGCAGGCTTCTTGTAGAGGGGTGGGGCCGGCCTGACCATCAGCCATCCCTATAATGAGTGCAGCTTGAGGCTGGAACGCTCGCATCTCCCCCAACTGGCGCTCCCACTCCATAGAGGTTCGCTCCTGCGTCCAGGCGCTACCTGCTGAAGGGGCATATGCGCCCACGGAGACCGGGGAAGGCGCGGCTGTGGCTTGATGGGATGGAGCTGCCAGTGATCTCATCTCGGCATACAAGCCTGAAAAGGCTTGCGATGCCAATCCTTCAAGGGCAGGACTCACGGCTCCTAGCACGACCACACGTAATGGGCCGCCCGCGCTCATCGTCGCAATAAAAGCATCAACGCCATTCCCATCGTCTTGTTCAGGAAAGATAATCCGGTTATCTTCGACAAAGCGACGCCCGGTAATAAACTCGATCACATTAATTGCCTGGATGACGCCTATAGTAATATCCTCTTGAGAAGACCCCAGCGTGGTAGGCGCTTCTCCTCGCGCCATCAGGCGGTATTGCCCTTCCACCAGACCAAAAAGCGAAACCTTAGTAAATACAGCTCCGCAATCTGCCACCAACAGTGAATTGGCAACAGGTGCATTTTGTTTCTGCGTTGGACCCTGTCCCCCATCTGGATAGGGTTGTGTGTACATCTCCAGTATCCCTCTTCTCTGCGACTAGCGGAAAAGCAAGTCGCGCAAAGCTTCGACCAACCCACGTTTAGGTTTATTGACACGCTGTTCACCTGCCACAGCCGGTGTAGATGGCATATATGGTTGAGGAGACGCCGGCGCTCCCGGTGGCATCCCCTGCATACCCGCCGGATATTGCGGCCCTCCTGCTGCGGGATAGCCTCCCTGATTGCCGCCCGGGTACCCACCATATCCCATACTTGCCGGATTATAGCCCTGAGGAGGCATCCCCGCCGGTCTTGGAGGCGTTCCCGGCACAGGCTCTGGAGTCGCGCCAGACATAGCGCCCATCGGAGGCATCCCTTGCGACATGTATGCAGGATTCGCTGGGCCTCCCGGAAATTGAGGGGTCGCGGGGGCTACCCCTAACATAGAGGCAAAGACATTGGCCGCAACCTCGCTGCTTTCGCTCGGGCTCATCTCATGACGCGGGCGACTCGGCACGCGAATGTTCTCTACCCGAGGCGGGCCAGCATACGCGCCAGGCCCCTGACTATTGTAATTAGCTGCTCCTCCCGGTTCCGCAGCCGAGCGGAGCCATTCGGGCAGCGCATTCATATCAAGGAAGGAAGATCCCGGTACGCCCTGCGCACCTGGAGGCGGCGTCTGCGCTGGGGGCTGCCAGGTAGAAGATTGAGTGGGGGACGAGCCCGCACTACCTGATGGTCCCCCCCGTTCACCTTCACGCAGCCAGGGTGGTAAGGCGCTCACATCTAGCAAAGAAGAACCGGAGAGGCCGCCGCTTTGCCCTTGCTGCTCGGGTCCGGTCACTTTAACATTGGTCGGTGAAGCTGCTCCCTGCGTGCCATTTTGTGGCGCCATCCAGGAAGGCAGCGCCGACTCGTCAATCAACTCCCTGGGAGAAAATCCCCGCGCCGGGGGCGGCGTCGGCTCAGCCGGTCTCGCAGGTGGCTGAGATGGCGATACGGCAGGCGCGGTGGGAGCCGAGCGCGAGGGCGGAGATTGGGGCTGTAGCGATTTCATCCACTCGGGCATAGCTTCCGGCTGGACAAGACTCGATGCCGGAATATTTTTATTGCCTTGCGCAGCAGGCCGCGTCGCGGACTCTTCAGTTGGTTTCCCTTCCCGCATCCAGGATGGGAGAGAGCGCTCATCAATTAACGATTGCGCCAGTAGACTGCTCCCTTGCATGGCTCCCCCCTCTTGCGCGGGATGAGCGGATGAGGGCAGTTGCGCGTTAGGGCCGGTAGCATCACTCGTCCCAGAGCGTTCTGAGCGCATCCAGCCAGGCAAGGCCCCTTCATCAATGAGGTCCGCGGTAGAAAATTTCGAGGCATTGTTAGTAGGAACGGAAGGGCGTTCACCCGCACGCAACGACTCCAGCCAGGGCGGAAGCGCGGACTGTTCCTGAGCCTTCGCGCGTGGACCCGACCCACCATCCGCCTTGAGAGGCCAACCACACTTCTGGCAATTCTTCACGCCATCAGGGACAGCATTTCCACAGTGGTTACACGTAATCACTTTTGCTCCTCACTTTCGCCAGGCTTCACTTCTTGGCGGGTGTATCAGTCTTTCCTTGATTGAAAGCAACTATTTTCACAAAATAAGACACGTTGATATGATACAATACGCACGGTATCGTCATTCCAAAAGTACTATATACGATCATAGGAGTCATTCATGCAAGAGCAATTTCCAGGTAAGCAGCAATCCTCAAACTCCCCTCTATTACTACGTCTTACTCTGCCACTTCCTCCCAGTATTAATGAACAATATGCAACTGTCAATGGGCATCGCGTTAGCACACCTGTAGCACGCCGCTTCAAACGCGAGGTCGGAGCGGTGCTGCGCTCGCTTGAACAACAGGCAACCTTACATGACGAATTGCGCCACCAATTCCGCCAGAGTTATCTTGCTCTTTTCCTGGACTTCTACTTTACCACACCACTCAAACGAGACCTTGATGGGGGCCTCAAGATTACGCAGGATGCGCTCTGCGAAGGGCTGGGGCTGAACGACAATCGGATCGTCGCTATCCACTTATTGAAACATATTGACCCTCTGCATCCCCACCTCGATGTTGAGTTGGAGGCACTTCACGATTGGCATTTCGACAAAGAGTACGTTCTTCTCACATAAACGACCGCTCTTGCCAGTATACCACGCCTTCTTTATGATAAAACTGATAACAACGGCGTTCTGTAACAGAATATGACCCAAATTCTTTGAGGCGGTAATATATGTCTACTCTACCAGCGATACCTTTATTACACGAAAGTGGTGGCAAACAAGCAAAGCATGCTCTTGCAAAGTCACGAGTACAGCTGCTGCTCGGTCTATTTCTCAGCACCGGCATAGGATTACTGGCGTATCGCCGCCGTTCACTGAGCCGCAGCGGAGTCGCAGGGGCAGTGGTTACGGGCACGACAACCTTTGGATTGGGAGGCTGGGCCTGGGGCCTTTCGCTGATCTTCTTCTTCGTCTCCTCCAGCCTGTTCTCCCACTTCCGCGCCAGGGATAAAGCCGCCATTGCCGCAGATAAGTTCAGCAAAGGCTCCCGGCGTGACATCGGCCAGGTTGCCGCCAATGGCGGCATGGCTACGCTGCTGGCTCTCGGCTATGGGGCCACCCCGTCCCCCGTAACACGCGAGCTCCTACAAGCAGGCTATGCCGGAGTAATCGCAACGGCGACCGCAGACACCTGGGCCACCGAATTGGGCGTGCTTAGCCCCCACCCTCCCAGATTAATTACGACGGGCGCGCTCACTACTCCTGGCACCTCTGGAGGCATCACCTCCCTGGGTACTGGAGCAGCCATATTAGGAGCGCTGGCATCCGGGCTGTTTTTCTGGATCCTGCGAGGGTGTCGCCGCTCGCTGCTGGCCTTACCATTGATCGCGCTTATTAGCGGCACGATTGGTAATCTCTTTGACAGTTTTCTAGGTGCAACTACGCAGGCCATGTTCTACTGCCCCGCATGCGATCAAGAGACCGAGCGGCAGATCCACAATTGCGGCGCCAGGACCCGCTCTCTGCGTGGCCTTCCCTGGATGACAAATGATATGGTCAACTTTTTGTCTACCCTGGTCGGCGGCCTGGCGGCAATGCTGCTCCAACTGCCTTTTCTGCGCTCAAAACATCCTCCTGATTTCGTATAATAGGATTACGAATACCTTCAAGAAAGGGATGCACGACTATGAGTATCGGACGTAAGCTCATCGCACAGCACTGGCAGCCCGGACAGGCGGCGCAGGCGGGATTGCTCGCAACTATTGTATATAGTATCGCTATGGAAGGTGATAGATTTCTGATCGGCAACCGTTTTAGCGATGTGCGCTTCATTCAGGGCATACTGGAAGGGAAATCGCGCTCAAAAGGCATTTTTATCCTCTCCTGGATCATTCACCTGCTCAACGGCGTGCTGCTGGCGGAAATCTATGCCGCAGTTGTTAAACGCTTCCTACCAGGCCCTGACTGGTTGAAGGGAGCCATGTTTGGCGAGATATTTGTCGCCAGTGTCTGGTGGCTGACCCCGCTCGCCGATAAATATCATCCGCTGATCAAAAGTGGCGAGATGCCCCAGCTTGCTAACTGGCCCGCGTTCCTGCAAAATCTTATCCGCCATCTTGCCTATGGCCTGACGTTAGGATGGCTCTACCGCGACAAATAAGCCCGTACCAGGGCAACCGCAAGGGATTGCCCCTACCCATTCGTTGTCGTCCACCGGCCAACGTATCACAATGGAACAGCGCCAGCGCAAGGGGGTGCCTCCCCATCCGCCATCATTGCAGGGCCGCCGCAGGGCAGCGTGGGGGGAACAGAACAAGGGCCATCCCCACTCATACAACGGGGCACCGCGCTATGGGGCACTGCTGGACAGGATGGCTAGGGGCAATCCCTTGCGGTTGCCCTGCTGTCCTGTTGCTTTAGCGCCCAGTCGTTGCGGCAAGAGAAACGATGGCAAGATAAAGATATTGGGCCAGATAGGCGCTGAAGCGGACGTGATGGAATCACAGCTCTACGGCAGATGCGGCTATTGCTGTGATTCGGGACATGCCCCTACCAATTATACAAAGTAGCTTACCCACTGGCTAACGAAGGGAAGGCGATAATTGGGACGCAGCCAGGCCATCGCCATTAACCAGAGCCACAGGAATATCGTTAACCACCATAATACATCAAGCAGCAGACCAAGCCCGAAATTCGTTAACAGGCTGAGAATAGGTATTCCGCCTAGCATCCCCTTCAGCATGGTTACTCCGAACCATACCAGCGAAAGCGTGCCAAAAGTGATCATTGATTGCGCCGCGTGCCAGCGTACATTGCGATTCTTTTCAAGCAGAAAAAGTATGAGCCCGGATACCCAACCAAAAGCGTACGCCAGGACCCGTTCCAGGCGCTCATCCAGACCGAGCGTTGTTGCTCTATGCATCATGATCTATGCCTCTTTCTCCGACATTCGACCCCTTCATGAGGTCCTTTGTCTTCTTTCCAGATGTTTTCTTTGCCATATATACGTACAGAAATAAAGCGCGTTGCAAGCTGTTATATGCTCATCCCTCTATCTTTCCCCTGCGACCCATTCAATACCCCATATAGTACATTTGGGGGGGGACCGAGACAGCTCTACCATGAATAACATTCACCATCATGCTACAATAAGGCGAAATTTTGCGCCTCTCCTTTATTTATCAGCTATGTGCTAAAAAAACTTAAATAATAGAAGGAAGCATGCATACATTCACTATTCTCAATCGTTATTATAGTAGGTACGAGGCGCTTGCCCTATCGCAGATTAAAGGATTTTTATGCAACGAGAGATAGCAGACACGCGTTTTCGTTATACGAATCGCGTACATCGCGTCGTCCGCTCCCTGGCGGGACTGGTAACGGCATCGGTCGGCCTGGCCGACATGCTTTCAGCGATTGTGCCCAGGCTCAGCTGGACCGTTCTGCTGGGAGTATGGCCCCTTATTTCTCATCGGGTGCAGGCGCAAACAGTTACAGTGGTGGTGGGATTTTTCCTGATCATGCTCTCCTATGGATTGGCACGCGGGAAGCAACACGCCTGGCGCATCTCCGTATGTCTCCTGCTGCTCTCGGCTTGCCTCCATATCTGGCGTAGCGGCTCGGTGCTCTCGACGGTGGTCGCCCTGTTGCTTACGCTGGCGCTCTGCCTGCTCTTTCGCCTCTTCCAGGCCAGAAGCGACCCTCCTTCAGTGCGGCGCGGCTACAGTATGCTGGCGCTAGGGATGGCGGTGGTCGTGTTCTATGCCATTGGCGGATTTTTTGCTCTCTTCGAGCAATTTGAGCCGCTTATCGAACGTTTTGGCCTGGAAGGCTTCATTTTCCACATCATCACTTTTACCCATATTCATTTTTCGCATGATACGGCTGCGCTTGTTTTTGAACGGGCCTTGCCCATACTCTGCATCAGCGCCATTCTTTATGGCATGATTCAGCTTTTCAGGCCCGTAGCAGCAACCTTGCTGCCAGACGAGGCAGCGCAGCACAAAGTGGAGCATCTGCTCTACCATTATGGCAAAAATTCTATTTCCTACTTTGCCCTGGATAACGACAAGTCGTACTTCTTTTCGTCTTCTGGCAAGGTGGCGATCAGCTACGTATTGCAAGGCAGCACCGCCGTAGTCGCGGGCGATCCCATTGGACCCGGCGACGAGATCGCCACCGGCATCCAGCAGTTTGTGACATTCTGCCGTAAGCAAGACTGGGCAATTGTCTTTTGGCAGGTGCAGGCCGAGCTGATCGAACAGTACCGGCTCATGGGGCTGCACGCTCTAAAAATCGGCGAGGATGCGGTGATCAACACAGCGACATTCTCCTTACAAGGGGGAGCAATGGCTAATGTGCGCTCCAGCGTCAAACGAGCCGAGAAAGATGGTATTCGCGCCGTTTTTTACGCTGGACATGTTAGCGAGCCAGAGCGACTGGCACAGATGGAGCAGATTTCGCGCCACTGGCTGGCGGGTCGAGGTGGCTCAGAGATGGGTTTTAGTATGGGACGCTTTGACCCGCAAGGCAACGACCATCTCTATTTTGCGCTTGCAGTCGATCCGGCAAATAAAGTGCATGCATTTGTCAGCTTTGTGCCAATCTATGGACGCAATGGCTGGGCGCTTGATCTAATGCGACGCTGCGAGCAGTGCGCGCCAGGCACGATGGAACTGCTGCTCTCGCGCTCCATTGAGCATCTCAAAAATAAGGGAGCGCAGATCATCAGCCTGGGTCTTGCCCCTTTGGGCAACGCAAATCAGGAAGACGAGACCTTCCTGGGCACCAGTATTGATTTCCTGACCGGTCGCTTCGGCAATCCCACCAAAAACCTGTTGCTCTTCAAATTTAAAAAGAAGTTCCAGCCGACATGGGAGAGCCGCTATCTTGTTTATTCAGACACACTGAGCCTGCCAAAAATTGGCTGGGCACTCTACCACGCCCACCAGCGCGATGCCTCGCTCCTGGAAACCTTGCGCCAATCTCTCCAGCAGTGGCGCAACAACCAGCGTCAACAGCCACAGCAACACCTCCCTCAAACCATATGAACTGCCAGGGGCTGCCTTCTCACCGGCTCTTGCTCGGTGTATTAGAATGGGAAAGCCCTGGCCTTAATGCATTTTCGTTTGACATCTCAGAGTGTGATGTGTATACTGTTTCTCATGGGAGGCGGCAGGAGCCAGTAACATTCTCGACCCGTTTGAGGGTACTGAAAGTATAATTGAGATGTAGTAACTGGCTACAAATATCATCAGGAGGCTTATCGTACATGTACCCTGCACTTAACGTAAATATAGGAGATCCTATTTTTATTGGCGATATTTTTGGGCTGATCCTGGCGCTCCCGGTTTCGCTCTTCCTCGCATACTGGATGAGCGCCGTCAAAAATCACGTAGCCGTCGTGGTCGGCGCGCTCGTTGGCGCTGTGCTTGGCTTCTTTATCATCCTGGGTTGGGCCGGTACCCTCATCTTTGATACTCCTCTGCCAGGCGCAAACGGAGCCTCGGTCTTCTTCGGCTCTGTTCTGTTCTGCTCCATCTGTGGGTTGATCGGGGGGATTGTGACAGATATGCTTATTGCACGCATACGCAGAAAAGACTATACTCGCCAGCCTGTTCACGAATAGCCAATGTACAGCTATGTTCTATCTGCTGCACGGTGAAGACGAGTTCACCAATCGAGAGCAATTAAAGCAACTGCGGCAACAGGGTGATTTCGGCTATAATCAGGATACGTATAGTGGCGCTGATACTGAGCTCAAGACCATTATCATCACCAGCGATACGATGCCGTTTCTATCCGAGCAGCGCCTTGTCGTCGTAGAAGGTCTGCCTAAAAAGAAGCGTGGCGAGTCCTCAGCGTCTGCTGAGGCGGCCCCTGGAGAAGATGCTGCCAGCACAGGCAAAGCCAAAAAGGGCAAAAAGGGAGGCAAAAGTAACGCCCTTACCCGCGCCGGTTTTGAAAAAGCTCTGGCTGAACATGTCGCAGTATTGCCGGCAACAACCGTGCTGGTGATGCTCGTCGATGAGACGCTAGATGGCACCAACGTGCTGGTTAAAGCCGCTGAAAAATACGGCAAAGCGATTCAGAACAAGCTGCCAAAGGGGGCGGCGCTGACGAGCTGGATCACGAAACGGGCCAGGAGCATGGACGTAAAGATCACGCCCGAAGCCGTCTCGCTGCTGGCTAACTTCATCGGCAACCATCTGCGCTTACAGGCAAACGAGCTTGATAAGCTAGCCACGTACGTCGGCAAGGGAGCCACGATCACCGCCGACGACGTTCGCCTGCTATCGGCGCAGGTGCAAGCGGCCCGCGTCTTCGAACTGACCGATGCCCTCGCCCAGCGTCAACACAGGCAGGCATTGAACATTCTCCACGACCTGCTGGCCGATGGAGAGCCACCCATCAGGCTTATCAGCAACATCACTTCACATGTACGCTCGCTGCTGCTGGTCAAAGAGCTGGCTCAAAAAGGCATGCGTTCTGCTCAAATCATCTCCACGCTGGGATTGGCTCCCTTCGTCGTTGATAAAGCCATACGCCAGGCAGGGAATTTTAGCATGGCCCAGTTAGAAAATACCTATCGTCAATTACTCGCAACCGATGCCGCGCTCAAACGCAGTCGTTTTACGCCGGAGATGGCCCTGGATCTCCTTGTGGTCAACTTCGGTTCATAGGGGCCAGTGAAGCTGCCCCACCGTCGATCCTTGCACATACTCGCTTATCAGACCCACGCGAGTTGCATAATTTCATCAGGAGGGCATGATGGACAAGACAGGCAAGAGTCAAATCTCGGGCAAATTAGCGGCGCTTGATCGCCTGGGCCAGAAACGGCGACACCTCTATGCGCTCAACCTGCTCTTCCTCGTGCTCTGCCTTGTAATATTCACGCTCAGTTTTAACCGTCTGATCAATTATGAAGATGGCATTACACGCTCCACGTTCACTATTCCAGGCCCTCTTCCTATTCCGGTGCTGGAGATGCGCCCCGCCCGTGGAGAAACGCCTCTGGTTGCGGTAATTGCGCATGGATTTGCCGGCAGTAAAGATCTGATGACCGGTTTTGGCGTGGAGCTGGCCCGCGCCGGCATCACCGCCTATATGTTCGATTTTCCCGGGCATGGCGAATCCCCCATCCCTCTTGGAGATAGCACCTATTCGGACCGCGTCGCGCAACAGAACGTCGCAGCCGTGGGCGAGGTGGTCGATTACGCTCGCACTACCAATAACGCCACGAAGAATCCTCAGATCATCCTCCTGGGCCATTCGATGGGATCGGCAGCCGTGGGAGATTATTCGATGGCACATGCGAACGATGATGATATTATCTCTACTATTCTCGTCTCGCCGGTGGGCCTGGAGCAGCCGACGCAGGCTCAACCCAGAAATTTACTCATACTGGCAGGGCAAAACGACGTCCCATTCGCCATTACAAATAGCCAGCGCCTGCTGCGTCAGGGCTGTGGCCTGAGCGATTCCCAACCGCTGCCATTAGCATGCGGCAATCCAGCCAATGGCAGCGGACGACGTATGGTGATTTTGCCCATCGTGAACCATATCACGATCTTGAACGCTAGCAGCACATTTAGAGAGATGCTTAACTGGCTCAAGCAGAGATCTCCTCAGCAGGTCAACATCGACCAGATGCAATCCGATATGCGCCTGTTCTGGATGCTGCTCGGCGCCGCAGGTGTGCTGCTCTCTATCTTCCCGCTCTGTGCCCTGCTGGCAGATATTTTCGATATCCATGCCACCGCCCGGGCATTCCGTGGACGCGAGATGCTGCTCTTTTTTCTGTTCCTGCTGCTAGCCATCGCCGCAGCTATTGGCATACAACTTGTATGGCGTCCTTTCAGCTTCATTCATATCCTGCTGGCCGATTATGTCAGCGGCTACTTCTTCTTTACAGCCGTTGTTATGGCCCTGCTCATTTTCGCGCTACGCCGCACGATCCCTATTCCACTACTACGTCAGGCAGCGCAGCAGATTCTGGTCGGGGTGATCCTGGCGGCCTTTCTCTACTTCACGCTGGGGCAGCTAGCAACGTTCTCCTGGCAACGCTTCACCTTCACGCTACCTCGCCTGTGGCGGTTCGCCGTCATCTTCCTATTGGTGCTGCCAATCTTTTTGCTCGATGAGGGCATCAGTCGCGGCTACCAGGAGCGCGGCCTGTGGAGGGGCATTCTGGCAAGCTTCTTCTTTAAGGTGCTGCTGACTGCGGGCCTATTGGCAGCCCTGCTGCTGACGCCCGGCCTGGGCTTCCTGAGCATCGTGCTACCCGTACTGGCGCTGCTCTTTCTGGCGCTGGTGGCCTTCTGCACACAGCTTTACGCCAACGGACGCGCCGCCATTGCCGGGGCCATATTGAGCGCGCTGGTGATTGCGTGGATGATGTCTACAACGTTCCCAACTACTTGATATAAGTTACATCACATATCTGCAAGAAGGCACGCATGATCAATCCAGAACGGCTCAACCAGATACTTTATTTTCTTGAAGTGATTGATGAGTTCAAGAGCATTTATAGGGCCACCTATCTCGCGAACCAGGGCAGGCACGAAAGCGACGCCGAACACACATGGCACATGGCAATATTAACACTATTACTCCATGAGGAGCTTACTATTGAGGTCAATATTACACATACTCTTGAGCTGATTTTAATGCACGATCTAGTTGAAATCTACGCTGGTGATACCTACGCCCATGATCCAATAGGACGCCTTGATCAGAAAGCACGCGAAGAGTTGAGTGCGCAACGATTATTTTCCTTGCTCCCACAAGATATAGCTATACGCCTCAACGCATGGTGGCAAGAATTTGAGGTAGCTAAGACCCCAGAAGCGCAATTTGCCAGAGCTATTGACAATTTACAGGCTTTTGCGCAAAATGTTTTCGCGCAAGGCAAAGTTTGGCACGAGCATGGCATAACAGAGGCACGCAGTCGGGCTTATAATCAATCTGCGATGACTTTTGACCCTGCTCTGCTCGCCATGTTCGAGCATCTCTATCAGCGCGCACATTCCAAACATCTGTGGCCTGAGGAATAGTTATGATGTCAACGGCTCCCTCACCGCTCCAGCAGCTCATCATAGAGCGCATTCAACGCGAAGGTCCGATTACCTTCGCCGAGTATATGCGTATGGCGCTCTACGATCCGCAATATGGTTACTATACGACTGGACCGGCAAAAATGGGATGGGAAGGCGATTAT
Source organism: Ktedonosporobacter sp. (assembly GCA_035293765.1). Lineage (GTDB taxonomy): Bacteria > Chloroflexota > Ktedonobacteria > Ktedonobacterales > Ktedonobacteraceae > DASRHT01. Next base: position 14,651 of record DATGMF010000084.1, on the reverse strand, counting down.
TATACCAGTAGCGATGTTTCAAATCTTTTTGCTCATTGCCTGGGCCGCCAGCTTTACCAGATGTGGAAGCATCTCAGGCATCCAGCCCTCTTTACTGTACTGGAACAGGGCGCGGGACGCGGTCAACTGGCTCAAGAGATACGAGCATGGGCGCAACAGGAAGCACCCGACCTCCACGCCGTCCTCGATTATCAAAATGAGGATATACGCACCGGTCAGGATGCAATCAAGCATGCTGCCAGTGCTCTTACCCCCTCGGTAATCCTCTCCAATGAGCTGGTCGATGCCTTGCCGGTTCATATTGTGGAGAAGCGTGAAGCGCGACTATACGAAGTCTATGTAGCAGCACAGCCACCAGGCCGCCTGTACGAGGAACTGGCAGAGCCTTCGTCTCCTGCGATTGCCGGCTACCTGGATGACTATAAGTTACCCTGGACCACTTTTAAGGATGGGTGGCGCGCGGAAATCAATCTGGAGGCTTTGCGCTGGATGGAACGCACAACGCACCTGCTGACAGGTCCAGCGCCAGCACGACGGCGGCACGGCTTCTTACTCACCATCGACTACGGCGACAAAGCGCGGGCTCTCTACACGCCTTATCGCCATCAAGGCACACTCGCCTGCTACTACCGGCACCAGCTTACTGAGCGGCCACTCATACGCCCGGGTGAGCAGGATATTACTGCGCATGTCAACTTCAGCGCGCTCATTAACGAGGGGCGGCGCTGTGGTTTACGCCTTCACCTGTTCACAACCCAGCGCCAATGGCTGACCGATCTGGGCATTTATGATGAGCTGGAACGCCTGCGCGCGCGCGATTTCTCGATCATCGATAGCAAACGCGCCACCGACCGAGGACAGATAGCTCTGCTGCAATGGTACAATTTGCGCCAACGCGTGACCGCTCTGACTGAACCAGGCGGCATGGGCAACTTCAAAGTGCTGATCCTCAAACATTAGTATTTGCGCGGATACTTGTAGTTATCGTACGTATTCTTGTTAGCAGGCGCAACTCCCGTCTGCGGAAAGCCTCCTACATTATTGCTGGGGCTGCTCAGGACGTTCTGCAAACCGCTATTCGAGGTCTTATTAATCTGGGATGCTAATGTGCTGTTGATCTCTACCTGACCGCAGGCCACGCTCGGCCCTGACGCGCTGCCCTGGTGTACATTCACATACAGGTTTTTGGGAGCCGTCGTGTTGAGCTTATCCAGCGAGAATGTGGAGGTAATGGTGCCGCTGGAGTCTGAGGAAGCATTGCCTATCGTCGCTACAGTGGTGCCGCCGCAGCTCCCTTCATCAAGCGTTACAACATATTGCGCACGAGAACTGAGCCCCTGGAGATTGACTTGCAGATCGCTCCCCGTCCCCTGAATATGCGGTATGACCTGGGCAGAACCATACGCAGCCGAGCCGCCAACGGACTTAATGAGCGCATTGCCTGCGTTACTGACAAAATCTGGGTTATATAAGTAGAGGAGAAATATAATGAAGCAGGCAGCTACTAACAACCGTCCTAATGTTTTCATAGGCCAATCCCTCCGCACCGCGCAATGATCTTCTATTCCATATTCAACGCCGTCGCTGTAGGGGCAACTCCCACGATCTCCCACGATGAAGCGGGGAGCCACGGAACTACCGGTTGCCCTCCTGAAGCCCATAATCGACGTACCCACATATATTATAGGCAAGTTACGCGCTACCTTCAAGAGGCTGAGAAGATTTATGACACAAATTAACATAGGGCAGATCAAACCGGTTAACATAGAGACAGGTACTCTTGTACCTGTTTATGACCAAAATATTGATCTTGTATAATATTTGAGGTAAAAATAGAATAATAAATCTTGCAGGTACGCTACCACAGGGTTGAAAAAGATTAGTCAGTGTACCTGCAAGATCTTTCTAGGCATATTTTCTCTACTTAAACACCGTTTGTCAACAATGATAGCAGGGATATCCCAAAAAAGGATATCCCTGTTTTGTTGCCTACTCGGTGGGAGCATCGGATGATGCTGGCAGTACCCGCACCGCGGGGTATGGTTGCGTGCTGGCGCTGCTCATCTCCTGCTCCTCCGTTTGCGCAGGGAAAGGTGGAGGCGGCGCAATCAAGCCGTTCTGTGGTTGCGCCAAAGAGCTGGTTGGCAGTTCATGGAAAGGCGCCATGCCATTGTTTGCTGGAACCTCAAAGGGTGCCACCACATTGCTTGCAGGGGCTTCGAAAGATGCCATGACAATTTCTGATGGCCCGCCAACGGGCTGCATAGCAGGGGCGGACTGCCACTCGCCAAACGGGACCATCGGGGTCGGCACTTCTGCTAGAGCAGGCGTGCCGGGCGTGGTTGGCTTTCTCCTTCGGCGTGCAGCGAAAACGATGACTCCGATGATTAATACCAGGAGGACCGCAACGCCTCCCGCGATGAGCCAGGTAAAGTCTGGGCCGGACTGCGGCAACTGTTCATGATTGGCCTGATCCTGTGCATATGCCAGATAGGGCTTCACCGCCTGGAAATTCGAGTATTGGAGCATCAGTTGTCTAAGTTCTTGCGCCGCCTTATGCCAGTGACCGGGGACGGTGGAGGCATAGTCATTGAACGCCTGCCGCCAGGCTTTCTCGAATGCCCCGGGTTTGACATCCACCGGAACCTGCTGGATTAACACGCGGGCGCTATTGCTGGCTTGCAGAAAACTGGAACCGGTCGGGCTGCTTTTTGGCAAGAAAAAGCTAACAACCCCGACAATATTGCCGTTGCTATCTAACGCTGGCCCGCCACTATCCCCATTCTCCACATTGCCCCCAACCTGGATCACGGGCGCTCCTTCGTCGGTCTTCTTGATTGAGCTGACATAGACTCTATTGATCGAGGAGGTAAGAACCTCTGTCGGATCGCCCCTCCTGCTCACATCACCATTGCCAGGAAAGCCAATGATAACCAGATCATCCTGCGGCTCGATATTGCCCGAGTCGCTCAAAGCGATGCTGGGCGTATCCTCCATGTTCACATGAACAATGGCTACATCCTCCTGGTTGAATAAACTTTCTTGCTCAATCCGGTCAACAGGAGCATGTAGATCCGACGACACTGTTTGCATGGTGCTGGCGCCGATTGGCCCCGTATAATCGGTACTAAAAAATACCTCACTGGTCGCCTGGTCATAGCGCGTCTCTGCACGGAAGAACCCGCTTTCCAGCGCACTAACAACATCAGCCATTGTGTACGGCGGATTAACGGTAAAGTGCTGGTTGATATATCCGGCAATATCCGATGCCGCCGTTTCAAAGAGGAAGTTATCCAGTTCCTGATCATGCGGAGGTCTAACAACATGGTCGGCGGTCAAGATATCCCCATGCGCGGAGATAAAAGCCCCACTGCCCGATAGTTCGAGCTTATAGGTGCCACCTCCCTGAGGAAAGTCCGCGCTCTGTGTGCTGTTAAAATGAACTGTCAGGCGCCCGCCCAACGTGGTGATAATACGGACTATAGCAGGCTTTGCGATATCTACTGCACGAACCACTGGATTAGCGATATTCCCGCCAGGAACTCCGTCCGCTCGTGCAGTGGCAGAAGTTGCAATAATTCCAGATAAGCCAGGAAGTACAAATCCAAGTGCCAGCATTGTTCGCAGTAACCATTGTCCCGGGTGAAATGATGTTTGCACAGAATTCTTTTTTTTCAATTTGCCCTTCTTCTCCCCGCTGCAGGGATTTTGTAATTCACAGCAAGATGCTCGCACGTAAGTAAGGCTAGATAAAATAGTAATAAAACTTGCGCCTGGCTTAGCGCTTCGAGCGAATAATTTTTTACACCTGTTGATGCTCATGCATCCTGTGTACATTCTATCATACCGTATAACTGACCTCCTTTCTATTGTCCAGCTAACCAGATGGATAAATTTACCACTCAACAACATATGGTCATCTCTCATTTTAATTAACGCAACGCGCAGGCTGTTTAAAAATCATTACCAGATGAGCAATAATTTCCGCAATTCCGCCACAAACACGTATAGTAATGATAGAGAGGCGCCACTGGCCCTCTAAAAACATCGAGATGTCTTGAATGGGCACATATATAGATCATGTATACTCACTACCAGATTCGCTTGAACGATAGGCTCAGGGAAACCTTTCCCGTCGCCCTCGCTCATGAGAGTGATATTGCTCGTCGCTGGTGGTCACTGCGCATGAAAAGTCTGCTGCCATTGAGCAATGGTGCGATATATCAATTGCTCTCTGCCGGGCGTCCGGGTGGCGCGATGGGGCCGGATGTGCGCGACGCTATCCTTTGCATCGCACCTTCCCAGCAGGTTGACGCAACAGGTATGTCCCGCTGCGTTGGCGACGTTGAATTTCATCTGCGTTCCAGCGACTGGCGAACACACCGGCACGATAGCGACCCACGTTACAACAATGTGATCCTGCATGTGGTCTTACGCTGCGATGACACGCGACCAACCATGCGACAGGATGGAAAGATCGTGCCGGTCTGCTCCCTTTACGATCTTCCGTTGACCGCAGCCAGCCAACAGGCCATCTGGCCCTGTCACCAGGTTATGTCCGACCTGAGCGATACAGAGCGCAATAAGCTGCTACGACACGCGGGGCTCTTGCGTTTCGAGCAAAAAACCTTCGCTTTTGTTGAGCAGCTACGCGACGCCACTATACAGAGTTTCTCTGAGAGCACACATAAAACGGCATATGACCAGTATGATCGCTATTTTATTCCCGCGCTCGCCGAAGGGCTGGGCTACGGGCGAGACCGCACTTTTTTTCGACATATCGGTGCATATTTATTAGACAGAACCGTTGGTCTGCCCGAACCACCTGGCCGTTCATCACGCCTGTCACCACTGGATGCCGGGCGTTTGCGAGCTCTCTCTATGCTGATGGCACAATGGCGTATGGCGGGCGCATGGCAAACGATGCGCAAACTTCTCTTGCCGGACGCTCAGGGGTTGCAGGCCATTCGTGCTATTTTTTGTGAAGCAGGATTAAGTCTTGCCCGCACTGATATACTTATGTGTAACGTCATACTTCCTTTCGCGGCAGCAGTGGCGTTCCTGGAGCGCAATACCTTACTGGCAGAGCAAGCGCAGGAGTTATACCTGAAACATCCGGGATTGCCCTCAAACCGCATTACTCGCGTGATGCGTATGCAGTTGCTTCTGCGAGAGGAGCCGCACAATAGCTGCCAGCAGCAAGGATTACAGTACATTTATCAACAAACATGTCAGGAGAAACGCTGCGATCTATGTATCGCGGGGCAATATAATGTATGAAGGAACAACAGAACGCAACCGGAGAAGAGGCAGCAAGCCAGGGAGAACGCCTTGCCCGCTTTCTGGCCCACGCCGGTATCGCCTCTCGCCGCCGCTCAGAAGAGCTGATAGCAGCGGGACGCGTGCAGGTGAATGGCCTCACTGTGACCACTCAGGGAGCTCGTATCGATCCCGCCAGCGACAAGGTGAGCGTCGATGGAAAAGCTATCCAGGCGACGACGCAGCATGTCTACATTCTCTTACATAAACCCATTGGTTATGTCAGTACAGTTCACGATCCACAGGGACGCCCTACGGTACTCGATCTGCTTCCTCCAGCATTAAGAGCGTTACGCGTCTATCCCGTGGGTCGGCTGGATATTGATACCAGCGGCCTTCTGCTGCTCACCAATGACGGCGACTTTGCGCTGCGCCTGGCGCATCCACGCTATTCAATGGAAAAGCATTACCGCGCCTTTGTGCAGGGACATCCTTCGACCACGACGCTCGACATCTTGCGCAACGGCATTACGATTACTGAGGACAACGACAATCGCCACAAGACTGCGCCCGCACAGGTGCGCCTCTTAAAACGCGTGGGGAGCAATAGCTGGCTGGCGCTCAGCATCCACGAAGGCCGGAAGCGCCAGATTCGTCGTATGCTCGCGGCGGCTGGTCATCCCGTAATACAACTGGAACGTATCGGTATCGGCCCATTGACGCTTAATAAGCTCCCTTCGGGCCAGTGGCGCAATCTAACGACAGCAGAGCTCGACACGATGCGCCAGCAACTGACAGAGCATTCTCGCTTCTGAGGAACCGGAACTGAGCCGAAACGGATTCTAGACACGCGAAAATCTGTGGTGGTAAGATAGCGGTAAGAATATTTCTCATCAACTAGTGGAGGATTCATGCGAGAGCCACGATGCATTGCCATAGACGGCCCCGCCGGTTCCGGCAAAAGTACCATCGGAGAACAACTGGCCCGGCGATTGGGCTACCTCTACATTGATACGGGAGCTATGTACCGCGCGGTCGCATGGCTGGCATTGCATGAAAGCATAGATATCCACAACGGGCCGGCTTTAGAGCAGCTCGCCCGCCACGCCGAAATTGTGATCAGCAAACCGAGTGTGGCGGATGGACGACAATATACGGTGACGGCCCGCAGTCGCGATATCACCTGGGATATTCGCAGCGCGGCGGTGACAGGCACGGTATCAATCGTCTCGTCCCACTCCGAAGTACGCTCTATTCTGATCGCGCAGCAACGAGCAATAGCGGCTCGCGGTCAGGTCGTCATGGTGGGACGCGATATTGGAGCGGTGGTCCTTCCAGAGGCGGAACTCAAGATTTATCTTACAGCCAGTGTGGAGGAACGCGCTCGCCGCCGCCATGCAGAACTGATAGAGCGCCTGGGAGCTCATAATCCTCTCCTGCCTTCTTTCCCCACGGTCGTCAAAGAGATTCAGCGTCGCGACAACCTCGATCATGATAACATGCAACCGGCGAAGGATGCGATCATTGTAGAGACCGATCATCTGAGCATCGCACAAGTATTGGAGTTAATCTACCATTATCTGGAGGACTGAGTATGACACAGGATGTGACCACTCAAGCAGAGATAGGGAAGCCGGAGAAGCCTGGAAAACCTGGAAAGCCCGAAAAAAATTTATACGTGCCGTACTCCACTCCACGCGTCGTCTATGAGATGCTACGCTGGGTCGTCCTCTTTATTTTTGCCATTATTGTCCGAGTAAGCGTGCGTGGACGTTATAATATTCCTAGAAAAGGGCCATATATTATTGCTGCCAATCATCTCTCATGGACCGATATCCCTCTCATAGCTGCCTATATACCGGGGAAAGTGATCTATATGGCAAAAGAGGAGACGTTCCACAACAAAGTCAGCTGGGTGGTACGCTTTCTAGGGGCATTCCCGGTGAAGCGTGGCGAAGCTGATCGCCAGTCTATGCGCGCCGCCGATGAGCAGCTAAAAAATGGCAGGGTGCTGGTCATTTTCCCCGAGGGGACACGGAGTAAGACGCGCACTCTGGCACGCGGCCATGCCGGACTCGGGATGATTGCTTTACGTTCAGGCGTACCGGTGATTCCCGTGGCAATCTGGGGTAGCGAAAACGCGTTAAAAAAATTTGGCGCTCGCGTCACTATTGTCTATGGCGAACCAATTGAGCTAAAACCACAGGGAGTGAAGATTACCCGCGAAGAGATTAATAACGCCACTGAACAGGTAATGCAGAGCATCGCGGCTCTGCTGCCCGCGCAATATCGCGGCGTGTACGGCAACGCTCAGCAGTAGTCAGCGCCTGACGGCAACCTTCCAGAGCGCGTCAGGCAGGGCAAATTAAGAAGAAGGGGCAACCGGGGCAGCGAAATGGCTCTGCCGGTTGCGCCGGATATGCGTTGCTTTCCAATCCCTGAATGCTCCGCTCCACGTCTTCGTAAAGGCTCTGTTCCTTCCTGGCTGTCATTTTGACCGGCACCATCTCGCCCGTACTCATATTATGGCTATGCAATTCTATGCTCTGCCCCGGATGTAGCTGACGCGAGGCCAGGACGTAGAATAGCTCGCGCATCTCGGCCACGGGCTTATCTTTGCGCTTGCCAAAACGCGTACGCACAAACCTGGCGGGCGTACCCGTCTGATTTGAGGCTTCTACACGATCCACAGTGACATGAACGGTTCTGCCTGCTATCTCTACGTTATAACGCGGACGAGCCTCCCAGTTCACATCTTCCTGTATGCTCAAATTGCGCCGCACGGCCTCTATGATGCTATGCCCATGTTCCTCGTACATTTCTGCAAATGGTGCCAGATGACCCCCGAGCGCCTGCCAGTGCTGCGTATAGAGCGCACGCGCTTCTTCTTCCGCCAGAATCCGACTCTGTCCGCTACCATCCTCCTGTCGCGCACGTTTGTGCAGGTCCTCAACGGCTTTGTGCGTCGCTTGCCAGAAAAGCTGATAGGCGTCAGCCCGATTTCCAAAGCGATAGATGGCGCTGTAGGCGTACTGACGTGGACAACGCTGATAGGCTTCGATGGCGCCCGCGCTCAACGTTGCAGGCTTCATGGCATGAATAAACTCTTCTCCAGGGCCGGGTGGAGCGAGTTCCGCCTGCTCGTCAGCCTCTTCAGCAGAAATGGTGAGACTGATGGTTTCCGGTTCCCATCTCAAGAAGGTAATACGTTTAGCGGGCACTCCCGTCTCCAGCGCATCAAGGTAGGGCGAGCGTTTATACTTTTGCTTGCCATAACGCTCGCTATAGCTTAGGACGAGATGATCGCGCGCCCGCGTCACACCGACGTAGAAAAGGCAGGATTCGCCATTTTCATGGGCGAGGTTCCCCACACTTTCCGGCGGCAGCATCCCTTCAGGGGCTGGAACGGGACTTGAACGGGCTTGCAACGGGAAACGACGCTGTACCAGACCTGGCAGGTACACTACCGGGAACTCCAGTCCTTTACTGGCATGAACGGTCATCACGCGAATAATGTTGGCGCTCTCCGCCTCATCTTCCCCGCTCCCCTGTCTGCTCGCTCCATCCTGACGCAACAGGACCAGCAAGCTGAGGTATTCGAGAAAGCCTTTTAGGCGCTCTTCCAGCAAGAGCTCAGCGGCATATTCATCCTCCTCGCTCCCTTCCTGCTTGTGTTGTCTGAGATGAGCTCGTTGCTGCTGATCGTAGTGGCGAGCCAGTTGCAATATTCTGTCGTAATCGGCAAGCATCGTGCCATGCTGCTTATGTTCATCGGCTATCAGATCGCGTACCAGAGACGTCTCGATCAGGAGATATTGAGCAAGGAGCGACCAGGTATCGGGGGCGCGCTGCAATGCCTGCAAAATCTGTGCAAGGCGACGCAGCGAACGGTGGCCCTCTACACTCACGCTGAGCGGCACCTCGCCAGCAAAAAGCAGCGTTCTGGGACTGACATGCTGCTTGCTGGCAGCCAGCAGGAATGCTTCTATATCGCTTTGAGACAGAGGATGTTCACGCTGCCGGGCCGCTCGCAGCAACCCCATGCCGCTTTGATCTGTGAGCAAAAGGATGATCGAAAGCAGGTCTTTTATATACGCCTGTTCGAGCGTACCCCCGCGCTCAATCACCGGCAGCCCTTCCGCAGCCAGCACACGCGAAATCTTCTGGGCTTGCGCACGCGTTCGGCAGAGTATGACTATATCTTTGTAGGCATAGCCGCTCGCATGCTTGTAGCGAATATCCTGCACCAGCCCTGCCAGTTCGCTGGTATCGTCCGCTGCCTGCGCCAGCGCAATAGAAACATCAGAATGAACGAAGCGTGCAGGCTGATTCTTGCCGGGCTGCTCGTTCGGTTCCAGGTGTTTGCAACGAAACGCTTCAGCCACCGCCACCAGATCGGGCCGTGAGCGATAGTTGCGACTGAGTGGCAACACCTTTGCCTGCGGAAAATCTTGCGTGAACTGGCTGATATTAGCGGGAGAAGCGCCCCGGAAGCTATAAATTGCCTGATTCGCGTCTCCCACTACCCAGACGCGCTGCTCCTCACCTGCCAGATCGCGTAACAGTACGCCGCTGGCACGATTAACATCCTGGAACTCGTCCACGAGAATATGCCGGTACTTTTGCTGTTGCTCCTGTAGCACCTCGGGATGCTGGCGGAACAACTGGACGGCGAGCAGCAGCAATCCGCCAAAATCGGTATCACCCCTTCGTCGCAGCTCTTGCTCATAGAGAACATACGCCTGGGCAACCTCCAGAGCTTTTTCCGCCTGCTCTATCGCTTCATCGTCCTGTGCCTGCTCTTTCATCCGTTGCGCCAGATCGGTATACGCTTCTGGCGCCATCAGCTCATCTTTCGCCCGTGAGATTGCCTTCAGCATATCAGGAAAATAATAAGTGGGCGAGTGGAGCTTCTGATAGTGTCGTAAACGCAGAGCGTTTGCCTGCTGGCGCAAAAGGAAATAACCTTCTGCCTCATCAATCAGAGCAAAATCCTGGCGCAGCCCCACAAGCTGCCCATATTGTCGCAGCATATCAGCGCAAAAGGCGTGGAAAGTGCTCACTTTGGGCAATGCATATGCGCCCGCCAGGAGCTGCCGCAGCCGTTCCTCCATCTCCTGGGCAGCTTTGCGCGAGAACGTCAAGGCTAAAATCTGCTGTGATGGGACGCCCAGGGTACGAATAATGTATTCCGTGCGCCCGATTAGCGTGCTGGTCTTGCCGCTGCCCGGGCCTGCCACAATCAGCGAAGGCGTGGGAGCTTCTATCGCCGCTTGCTGGAATTCGTCATACTGCTTTTTGGGAGCAGCAACCGCAGGAGCTTGCGGTTGAGTTGCCCCTTCAGTAATCTCCCCTGCCGGACTAACGTGCTCTTTGAGCAATCCGGCGAGCCGATTAAGCATGGCCGCGTTGGAGACAGCGAAAATATCCGCCAGACTCTGCGGGGGAACGCATTCAATCAGGTAAAGCCTGTGCAGTCGTTCAATCGGCATTAGTAGTTCAGCAGCAAAGATATTGGCAGCCAGTTCGCGCTGGCTACGCGGATCATAGTCCTGTCCAATGCCCAGTGCCTCTTGAAATTGCTCCTGATCGAGTAGCCAGGTCATATTCTCCTGGACATCCATCTCATGACACGGGTCCGTATGAGAAGGATCGGGAAGAGTCTGCGATAAAGGTTCGGCGCTGGAAAGCTCGGCTAGCTTGTTTGCCAGCGTCTGGACACGGCTTCCGCCGTGGCAGTGCAAAATGGCGTGGCCCAACTCGTGTGCGAGCGTAAAGCGGCGCAGCATCTCCGACAAATCGCGGCACAGCCAGATCAGATTCTCGTCCTCATCCGCGTCCACGAAGCCGTATGTTCCCGGCTTATAATCGTCGGGGTGAAAGGTCTCAACTTGCAATCCCAGCCAGCTCACCAGCTCATCCAGCGGGGTCCTATCATCGACCCATTCAGGATGCTCTTCGCGGTAGAGCCGTAGAACCAGACGAGCCGCTTCCACCGCCATTATACGCATACGGTTATCCATAATGCTGCCCTCTCAAACTGAACCAGAATTACACGCCACCCTTTATTATACCGTATTCTGGGCCTTTGTTTTCGACGTAGGAGCGGCGCTGGTCCCTGCCCCTTCCAAATATACTACCAAAATTATCATTGATGTAGAATGCTCAGGCATACATGCAATCATACAGTACAAATAAGCTAAAGCTAGACAAAACCACAAACCTGATGTATCATACCATTATTGGTTAAGTGACGCGTGGATTATGGATTAACGTAAGGGGGAATAACTAATGCCAACCATCGAAGAACGGGTACAGGCCCTTGAACAAGAACATACTGAACTCAAGAGATCGAATACTGAACTTCAGAGAGCTATTGAACTCATGAACATAGCATTAGGAGCTTTAGTGAACAAAGCCACTCTTGAAAAGGTAAACGAGCAGAATAACAAGATTTTTGATACGTTGATAAGCCACGATCAGTTTACGAACCATCAGTTAGCTGAACTGAGAGAGCAGTTCACCAAACTAGATGGGAAGGTCGTGGGCCTACAAACGGAGATGCGTCAACGTTTCAGCGAGCAGAATAGCAAAATTGCCGGATTAGATGACAAAATTGCCGGATTAGATGACAAAGTTGCTGGATTAGATGGCAAAGTTGCTGGATTAGATGGCAAAGTTGCCGGATTAGATGGCAAAGTTGCCAGATTAGATGGCAAAGTTGCCGGATTAGATGGCAAAGTTGCCGGATTAGATGGCAAAGTTGCCGGATTAGATGGCAAAGTTGCCGGATTGCAAACGGAGATGCGTCAGCGTTTCAGCGAGCAGGATAGCAAAATTGCTGGATTAGATGGCAAAGTTGCCGGATTGCAAACGGAGATGCGTCAGCGTTTCGCAGAACATACAACACTCTTGCAACAAATTCTCGCACGTTTACCAGGATAGACTGGCAAGGCACGTTCCCAGCATGAGGCATACCAGATATGCCTCATTTTTGTTGCTTCAATTGCCATTCAGGACGTTTCACAAAACTTTACAATATGATACACTGAGGAACAAATAGAGCCGGGATTTGAACTGAATCACAGGCTATACACCCCTCCGTTAGAAATATGTTATAGTATCAAAACTAAGCGGGATATTATGTCACTCACTATCATTGGCTCATCGACTGCTAAGGAGGAATATGTCATGGAAGCAGAAGAGATACTCGCACAAACCAGATCAGGCTCAGACCTTCCTCACGGCTGGATTGTGTTTCCGCTTTTACGCAGCAAAGTTGTCCTCGGCATTGTGGGATGGATCTTCGGCATTATTCTTGGGCTTGGATTATTCGCACTGGTTGCCAGTATCGTCATCCCTTTTAACTATCAGCGCGGCTGGTTTCCAGCGACCTTCAGTACCATCTTACTGGGAATGTTCTTATTCATTGGACTGGGCAGCATCTATCTTGTTATCATCGATATACGCCGTTTAAGTCAGTCAGAGAAGCATATTATCGTTATTACGCCTGATCATTTCGTGAAACAAGAAGGCAATAAAATTATCCTGGTGCCGCTGGAACATGTACGTCATGTCACGGCCAGAGGATTGCCTCCCGTTGATCGGACACCTCCTCCACAGACAGAGAGTGGCGTTAGAGGCGTTCCGGGAATGGGGGAAGGCATTACGGGCTTCTTTTTCGGACGCGGCCTCAGTTCATCTGGCACACGCTGGCGCCGCAAGCGCATGCGCACTCCTACTTCGCTGGCCTTCATCGATACACGTACAGATAACGAAATAACCGTTGTCACCGATGAAGCTTACGGAGACCCCTTCGCTATTGGTGGTCTCTTAAAACAATATGCCGCCGATGTGCAGCATAGTATGAAGTAATCGCACTCAGGGAATTTGGAGTTTGTTATGCTGCTTGCTATTGATATCAGCAACACGAATATTAAGTTTGGTCTCTATCACAGTGCAGTGATGGAGCGCCACTGGGTAGTATCGACCGCGCGGCAGCGGACCACTGACGAGTACGCGATGGTTTTACGCGATCTGATGCAGCATGCCGGTCGAGGTTTTGAAGATATTGACGATATTATTATATCGAGCGTCGTGCCACCGCTCACCCCGGTATTTCACGATCTGGCTGTACACTACTGCAACAAAGAGCCGCTGATGATCAGCCACGGGCTGGATCTGGGCTTCAAGCTGCTCATTGACAATCCCTGGGAGCTGGGTTCAGACCGCATCGTGACCACATTAGCCGCGCACCATCTTTATGGTGGTCCCGCCATCGTGATCGCGTTCAGCACTGCCACTACCTTCGACGTCGTCTCCCCCGAAGGGGACTTCCTGGGAGGCGCCATTGCTCCCGGATTGATCATTTCGGCGGAAGCGTTGAGCGATGCAGCTTCTCGCCTGTATCGCGTTGACCTGACGCCGCCACCTTCCGCGCTGGGAAAAAACACCATCGAGAATATGCAAGCGGGAATCATTTACGGGCATGTTGGTCTGGTGCAGGGCTTAATCGGTCGGCTGCGTAAGGAAATTCCTGGCGTCAAAGAGAAGAGCGAGGTCAAAATCATAGCGCACGGGGGCCTGGCCCAATTAATGGCTCCTATCATCCCTGAAATACAGCATGTTAATCAGTACCTGCCGCTGGAAGGGCTGAGGCTGGCCTACGCGAAATTGCGCGAGCGGAGATAACTCTTTCGCCGCGGTCAATGGCATAAAAAAGACCGCCCATACAGGCGGGTGGAGTGGCGACGTCCAATTTTCCCATGGGGCTACCCCCACAGTATCGTCGGAGCTGAAAGGCTTAACTACCGTGTTCGGGATGGGAACGGGTGTTTCCCTTTCGCTATAGTCACCACCCCACCTGCTTGTACAAACGGTCCAATTCTCCGTAGGGACCCGATTGATCGCGTCCACTGCGTCTGTGCATAGCAAGTGAAGGCTTTCTCCCAGTGGAGACGAGGGGATTCGAACCCCTGACCTCCGCCGTGCAAAGGCGGCGCTCTTCCAACTAAGCTACGTCCCCTCGGAGGGGTGGGCCTTCCTGGACTCGAACCAGGGACCTCAGTCTTATCAGGACTGCGCTCTAACCACCTGAGCTAAAAGCCCGCAAACAAAGGCATCAACACCTGGACAACTAAAGAGTGGCAAGGCTCCTAACAGTACCGATTTTTGTACCTGTCAGATAAGCTCAATGGTTATACTCCCATCTTAAAGATAGGAACCGACCTGGAAGTGTCCTCTTCTCACCCGAAGAGGAGAGACTCCCTAGAAAGGAGGTGATCCAGCCGCACCTTCCGGTACGGCTACCTTGTTACGACTTCACCCCAATCACCGACCCCACCCTCGACGCCTGCCTCCCTCGCGGGTTAGCCCAGCGGCTTCAGGGGTTG
>DATGMF010000083.1:0-17997 GCA_035293765.1 Ktedonosporobacter sp. | reverse complement strand
GCCGGTGGACTGGAGTGGGCAGGAGGGACAGCGGGGGTATCGGACGGGGGACCGGGTGAGGCAGCGAGGGGATGGAGAACTGGAGTATCGGGGGAGGATGGATGGGCAGGTGAAGGTGCGAGGGTACCGGGTGGAGGTGGGGGAGATCGAGGAGGTGCTGCGAGGGCATGAGCAGGTGAGGGAGAGTGTGGTGGTGCAGTGGCAGGAGCAGGGGAGCCAACAGAGCCGCTTGGTGGCGTATGTGATGGGCAAGGGGACGACGGTGCCGAGCAGGAGTGAGCTGAGGGGGTACCTGGAGGAGCGCTTGCCGGACTATATGGTGCCCAGCGACTATGTGCCGGTGAAGCAATGGCCGTTAACGAGCAATGGGAAGCTGGATCGACAGCGGTTACCTGCGCCCTCAGAGTCAGAGCAGGAGTGGGAGCGAGGGGAAGGCCAGGCAGGGGGAGCGCGCAGCGTGGTGGAGCAAGTGCTGGTAGAGATCTTCGAGCAGGTGCTGGGTCGGCAGCCGGTGGGGATCCACGATGATTTTTTTGAGCAGGGGGGACATTCGCTGGTCGCCATGCAGGTGATCGCGCAAGTGCGGGCCATCCTCGGGGTCGAACTTCCTATTTTAAGCATATTTCAAGCTCGGACAGTAGCTAAAATGGGTGAGCTTGTTGAGCAGAAATTGCGTTCTGGTAATTCCTCGACTATGCCTGCGTTAGTTCCAACCTCGCGTTCGCAAAACCTGCCGCTTTCATTTGCTCAGCAACGGATCTGGTTTCTTGATCAGATAGAGCCTGGCAGCACGGCTTTCAGCAAGGCTATAAGTTTACAAATAAGCGGCGAATTGAATGTAGCAGCTCTAGTATATTGTTTACGCACAATTGTCCAGCGGCATGAAATTTTGCGCACAACCTATCATGTAGTTGAAAAGCAGCCGGTGCAGGTCATTCGGCCTGCCGAAAACTTTTTCTTGCCGGTGATTGATTTGGGGGTGCTTTCCAGTGGCGTATGTGAAGAAGAGATGAAAGCATTAACGGATGAGAAGACACAGTTGCCGTTTGACCTGACGTCTGACCTGATGCTTCGTGCTATGTTGCTGAGGTTAGATACCAGGAAACATGTGCTGCTACTAATAACACACCATATTGCTTCAGATGCCTGGTCGAATGGGGTATTTTTGCGTGAGATGACCGCTCTATACACAGCTATTGTAGCCGGGAGGCCATCTCCATTACAGGATCTGCCAGTGCAATATGCCGACTACGCTTTTTGGCAACGACAATGGTTTCAGGGAGAAGTATTTGAGGCACAAATGAGGTATTGGAAGCAGCAACTGGATGGACTCTCTCCCCTGGCATTACCTCTTGATCATCCACGCCCGGCGAGGCGAACATTTCATGGCGCACAGGTAGATATTGAGCTACATAAGCAATTGAGCAACGACTTAAAAGAACTGGCCCGTGAGGAAGGCGTCACACTGTTTATGCTGCTACTGGCAGCTTTTCAAATGCTGCTTGCTCGCTATACAGAAGGAGTTGATATTGCAGTAGGCACGCCCATTGCGAACCGGATGCCGACCGAGACAGAAGGGCTGATTGGCTTTTTTATTAACACGCTGGTACTGCGAACGGACCTTTCTGGCAATCCAACCTTTCGTGAGGTACTGGAGCGAGTTCGTCGGGTAGCGTTAGAAGCCTATACCCATCAGGATATGCCTTTCGAGAAACTGGTGGAAGTCTATTCTGCTCAACGGGACATGAGCCGCGCACCGCTGGTGCAGGTAGTATTTGTGCTACAGCATGTCGCAGAAGCCTTTCAGTCATCAATTGAGCTAGGTGATATAAAGTTGGATGTGCTAAAAGGCGACGAAGAGGCGGCCAGGAACGACCTCGTGCTCGGTATGTTCGATACGGTGGAAGGGTTACGCGGCTCGCTGATGTATAACACAGATCTGTTTGAGCACTCTACCATCAAGAAGATGTCAGAGTACTTTACAACCATCCTTAGCAGTATGGCAACGTCCCCTGAAAGGCGGCTATTTGATATCCCGCCCCTTAACGGTATGAAAAATGGCAAGCAATTCCTTGCAGATGGCCTGAGCGAAGCTAGACGCGCCAGCAGCGTTGGCCATCTGGATAGCAAGCCGAAGAGTATTGCGTTGGCTCCCCGCGAAGATGAAGTTGGCACATTTAGCTTTGAATGAGCTGTGCGCAAGACTAATGACGATAAAAAGGCCAATAACCTGCTGACTCTTTTATTTTATTTAGGAAGGTGGAGAGATCATTGAAACAAGAAGTTGAGCCACAAACGTTGCTATATGATAGCTTGCTAGCGGAAGAAAAAGAATATTGGCTTGACAAACTTTCGTTGGTAAAAGAGCCCTCCAATATACGCTTAGATCGTCCGAGGCTCTCGCATGATACGAACAGAGCTGGAGAAGTTGCGCTTCTGCTCTCGGAAGAGACATCTGAGAAGCTGGTGCAGTTGACGAATGGAAGGCCATTTCTCCTGTATGCGGCCTTAATGTCTGCTCTGGCGATCTGCTTACAGAAATATACCGGCAACTCCGCCATTGTTGTAGGGAGTCCGTCCAGAGTCCAGGAAGCTGACGAATATCAAGGAAGAGGATGGTTGCCGATTATTGCGCGACTGGATGAGGCGCAGAGCTTTCGGATGATGCTCTTGCAAGTTCGCCAGACGCTACAGGAGGCTTACGCCCGGCAGCATTATTTCTGCGAGCACCTGATGGATGGTGCGGAGCTGGAACGCAGACAGCAAAATCACACCCTCTTTGATATTGCCTTGACGTTGCAGGGGTTGCATACAGATATAGCGGATGTTGATAGCGATATTATCATTAATTTTCTCCAGGTAGATAGCAAGCTCACTGGAAACATAGCCTATAAGCAGGAGCTTTACCAGGAACAAAGCATAAGGCTTTTTGCACTTCATCTGGTCCAGTTACTTAAAAACGCGTTAAATAGTATTGATGCGCCGATCTCTCAATTGAGCATGATGACAGCAGAGGAGCTTCAACTTCTGGAGCGTTGGAATGCGACCCGGCAGCCAGATCAGCCAACGACCAGTTTGCGCTGTCTTTTCGAAAGTCAGGTATTGTGCAGGCCGGAGGCGGTTGCCGCCGTTTGTGATGATCATCATCTAACCTATCAAGAATTAAATCGACGTACCAACCAGCTCGCCCATTATCTTCAAAAGTCGGGGGTTGGCCCAGACATCTGCGTCGGGCTTTGTGCGGAGCGCTCATTAGAGCAAATAATCGGGCTACTGGGCATTCTTAAAGCTGGAGGAGCCTATGTTCCTTTAGACGTAAGTTATCCCCTGGAACGTCTCACTTTTCTTGCCAATGATATTCCACTAAAGCTATTCTTGCTACAAGAGCAGTATATGCATATATTTTGCGAAATAGAGGCGAAAACCATCTGTTTGGATGCGGACTGGCAGAGCATAGCTTGCGAGAGTGGGGAAAATCCTTGCTGCGAAGCAACGGATAGCAACCTGGCTTATGTCATCTATACCTCTGGTTCCACGGGTAGACCCAAGGGCGTACTGGTTGCACATGCTGGCCTGAGTAATCTGGCCGTATCACAGGCTGCCGCCTTCGGCGTCCATCCCGATAGCCATGTCTTGCAATTTGCCTCGTTGAACTTCGATGCATCAATTTCAGAGATCGCAATGGCGCTGGTTGCAGGAGCGACCCTCTATGTCTGCCCGCAGGATGCGTTACGCCTGGGAGCCGAGCTAATCACTGTATTGCAGCGTTATGCGATTTCTACCATAACATTGCCGCCTACCGCGCTGGCTGTGTTACCAGCCGAAGCGTTACCGGCGTTGCAGACCATCATTGCAGCGGGTGAGGCATGTAGTGAAGAACTGGTGAAACGCTGGTCGCGGAATCGTCAATTCTTCAATGCCTATGGGCCTACCGAAGGGACGGTCTGCGCAACGCTTACGCTCTGCCAACCTGGCGATGGGAGGCCCCCGATAGGGCGGGCCCTGGCGAATGTCCAGGTATATGTTCTCGATAAATACATGCACCCGGTTCCTATTGGCATCGCGGGTGAGGCATATATCGGAGGCATTGGAGTAGCACGCGGTTACCTGCATCAACCTGGGCTGACCGCTGAGCGCTTTGTTCCCCACCCCTATGCCTTAGAGCCGGGAGAACGTTTATATAAAACAGGCGATCTCGTTCGCTACTTGCCCGATGGTAACCTTGAGTATCTGGACCGCGAGGATTACCAGGTGAAGGTGCGGGGGTACCGGATTGAGCCAGGAGAGATAGAAACTGTTCTTGGTCAGCACCCAGAGGTAAAGGAGTGCGTGGTGGTCGTGCGCGAGGACTCACCCGGCGACAAACGTCTGATAGCATATGTTACCGCTCGTTCGCCTCTTATGGGGACCGAGCTGCGCGCTTTTGTACAGAAGTATCTGCCTGCCTATATGGTGCCGACAACGGTACTTGTCCTGGATTCATTACCCCTCAAGCCAAATGGGAAAATAGATCGCGAGGCTTTGCCCCGGCCTGAAGAGGTAAGATCTCAGCCCATCAAAACAGTGTCGGTCCCGCGTACGACATTAGAGCAATTTTTAGTAGAGCTGTGGCAGGACCTTTTGGAAATAGAACCCATAGGTCTGGATGACTCTTTTTTCGAACTGGGCGGCGAGTCGATCACTGCGGCTGTCCTGATTAATAAGCTGCAAGAGAAACTTGGGGTGCCTATTTATGTCGTCACTATCTTCGATGCCCCTACCATCGCTCAACTGGTAAAGCATCTCTGTGAGCACTATCCAGAAGCTATCGAGCAGACTTTTGGTCTGCAACTGGAGTACAGCGAAAATCTCAGTACTACACAGTCGGCAACGGTAACTGAGGAGAACGTTGTCCAGCTTAGAAAATTGATTCCCCCCTTGAAACCATATGCTGCTTCTAGCGAGGCTAAAAACGCTAAAGCTATTTTCGTCTTATCGCCGCCTCGCTCGGGTTCTACGCTCCTGCGCGTGATGCTTGGTGGGCATCCAGAGCTATTTGCTCCTCCAGAATTAGAGCTGCTCTCCTTTAATACATTGCAGGAGAGACTTGCGGCTTTTTCTGGGCGCAATAGTTTCTGGCTAGAAGGAACCATCAGAGCCATTATGGAGCTCAAAGGGTGTGGAGCGGAAGAAGCTAAGCGTATTATGGCCGCCTGTGAAGAGCAGCAAATGACGACGAAACAGTTCTATCAGTTGCTACAGAGTTGGATTGGAACCCGGCAACTGGTCGATAAAACTCCGGCATATGCATTAGATATGGAGATACTCAGGCGCGCAGAACAGGATTTTGCTGATGTTCGTTATATCCATCTGATCCGTCATCCCTATGGCATGATTCGCTCGTTTGAAGAAGCAAGAAGCGAACTAGGGTTTTTCCGCTACGAACATCCTTTTTCAACACGCCAGCTGGCGGAGCTTATCTGGATCATTTGTCAGCAGAACATCCAGGAGTTCCTGCGTTCTATTCCGGCACAGAGACAATACCAGCTAAGGTTTGAAGAGTTAGTAGAGAACCCAAAGGCCGTTCTTGAGGGCATGTGCCAGTTTCTTGAACTAGATTTTCACCCGGATATGCTTGAGCCCTACAAAAAAGGGAGAATGACAGATGGCATTCATCCTCTGGCAAAGATGCTGGGCGATGTCAAATTTCATACCTATCAAGGTATCGAGGCCAGCGTTGCTACCAGATGGAAAGAGGCCTATGCTACTGATTTCCTGGGCGATATTACCTGGGAGATAGCCGCCTCGCTTGGCTATGAGCGTCCTGAAAAAGGGCAGGAAGCGCCCGAGGAAAAAAGCGAAACAGTTCAGAAGAGGGCTCTTACACCTATTGAGGTGCATCCGCTTACAGTAGGGCGAGAGAGTCCCCTCTCATTTGCTCAGGAGCGGCTCTGGTTTCTCGATCAACTCATTCCCAATGGTTCCTTCTATAATATCCCCAATGCCGGGCGGTTAAGCGGCGTGCTGGTCGTTGAAGCGCTGGAACGCAGCCTCCGCGAAGTAGTGCGTCGGCATAGCATCCTGCGCACAACCTTCCAGGTAAGAGAAGGGCAACCAGTTCAGGTCATAGGGGAAGCCGATTCGTTCTTTTTGCCAGTGGCAGATCTGAGCGCGTTGTCTCCTGA
This sequence comes from Ktedonosporobacter sp., assembly GCA_035293765.1. Lineage (GTDB taxonomy): Bacteria > Chloroflexota > Ktedonobacteria > Ktedonobacterales > Ktedonobacteraceae > DASRHT01. Next base: position 11,833 of record DATGMF010000083.1, on the reverse strand, counting down.
TCGCAGGGCTATGGAAGCCAGGCGACTGGCTCAGCAGGAAGCAGATGCTCCCTTTGATCTGGCCCGAGGGCCGCTCTTGCGGTCATTGCTCTTGCGGTCAGACAGGCAGGAGCATGTTTTGCTGCAAACGTTACACCATATCATATCTGATGGCTGGTCTAGCCGGATTCTGGTGCGGGAAGTAACCACGCTGTATAACGCGTTCGTAGCCGGAAAATCATCGCCGTTACCACCTTTGGCGATCCAGTATAGCGATTTTGCACTCTGGCAACGTCAATGGCTCAGTGGCGAGATTCTAGATGGACATATACGCTACTGGGTTAAGCAATTGGAGACCCTCGTTCCTCTAGAACTCCCCATTGACTGTCCCCGCCCTGCTACGCAAACGTTTCAGGGAGCCCGACTGAGCTTTCAAGTCTCGGCTGCTCTTGCCGAGGGTCTGAAGCGCCTGAGCCAGAACGCCGGAACAACCTTATTCATGACCCTGTTATCGGCCTTCCAGGTTTTGCTCGCCCGCTATACCGGTCAACGTTATGTTACTGTGGGTACCCCTATTGCAGGTCGTACACGCGCTGAGATTGAAACACTGATAGGTTTTTTCCTGAATACCCTGGTATTGCATACCAACCTCTCAGGTAATCCTTCGTTTCTGGAGGTCCTGGCTCGGGTGCGTGAGGTATGCCTGGGAGCATATGCCCATCAAGATATGCCTTTTGAAAAACTCGTAGAGATCCTTCAGCCTGAGCGGGACTTGAGCCGTTCTCCCCTCTTCCAGGTGATGTTTAACCTGCAAACCGTGCAACAGGCAGATGAAGAGCAGACAGGTTTTACCTGGAGTCCATTGGGTGAGGAAGAGGAGAGGCAGGGTGCTAAATACGAACTGACGCTCTCTGTGGTTGAAACAACCACAGGGCTGCATGGGTCCCTGGAGTATAATACTGATCTCTTTCATGCCGACACGGCCAATCGGCTTTTAGATCACTTTCTTGCCCTGCTGGAATATGTATCCGTGCATCCTGAGCAGCGCCTGGAAGACCTGCCCTTGCTACACGAACAGGAGGTACGCCAGATCCTGCTCGATTGGAATGCTACAGATACAGCCTACCCGGAGGATGCAGGCCTCCATCAGTTCTTTGAGGCTCAGGTCCGGCAGACCCCTGATCGCATAGCCCTGCTTTGTGGCGAGGAGCAGATTACCTATCGCGAGCTGAATAAGCGCTCCAATCAACTGGCGCGCTTCTTGCATCGAGCTGGAGTTGGACCAGAGATACCTGTTGGCGTATTTATGGGTCGCTCCCTGGGAACAGTGATAGGACTGCTAGGGATTTTTAAGGCGGGTGGCGTCTACATCCCACTTGATCCCGCTTATCCCCGAGAGCGCCTCTCCTTTATGGTCGAGAATGCTCGTGTTTCAATTGTGTTGACCACAAGGCAACTTCGAGAGCAAGTGCCCGGCCACCCGGCTCATGTGATCTGCCTGGATAGCGATTGGGATGCAATTGCCCATGAGCGTGAGGAAAACTTTAGCAGTACGGCTGGCGCCGATAACCTGGCCTATGTCATTTATACATCTGGCTCCACAGGGCAGCCCAAGGGGGTTGCCGTCCCTCAGCGGCAATTAATCAATCGCTTTACATGGATGTGGCAAGCTTATCCCTTTGCAGACTATGAAATGGGCTGTCAGAAGACAACGGTCAGCTTTGTGGACTCAATCTGGGAATTGCTAGGACCATTGCTGCAGGGCGTACCGACCGTAATTGTTCCTGATGAGCAGGTCAGGGATATCTATGCACTGGTTCACGCGCTGGCAAGTTACCATGTGACGCGCCTCTGGGTGGTACCTTCGCTCTTGCGTGCATTGCTTGATCTATATTCCGACCTGCGAGAACGCCTGCCCGCGCTTAAAGTCTGCGTGACGAGTGGTGAAGCGCTTGTATTGGAGCTCTGGCAGCGTTTTTGTCAGCAAATGCCTCAATGTATGCTGCTCAATCTCTATGGCACTTCTGAGGTGTTCGATGCAACCCACTACGATGCAACACTGTTGCAGCCTGATCTCTGGCGTGTACCGATTGGGCGGCCTATTAACAACGTTCAGGTGTACCTGCTCGATGCCCAACAACGGGTGGTGCCCGTGGGCGTGACGGCAGAGATGTATGTGGGTGGCGATGGTCTTGCCCGTGGCTATCTTCATCAGTCTGACCGGACGGCAGAGCGCTTTGTGCCCCATCCATTTAGTAATGTGCCGGGAGCGAGGCTCTACCGAACGGGCGACCTGGCCCGTTATCTGCCAGAGGGTACGATAGAATACCTGGGGCGCTCTGACCACGAGGTAAAAATACGCGGTCATCGCATTGATCTCGGAGAAGTTGAAGCGGTCCTGAGAATGCACCCTGCCGTACATGAGGCAGTTGTGGCGGTACGCGAGGATACGCCTGATGATAAGATTTTGGTAGCGTACGTTGTGCCGGAACAGGCGGAGGTATCTCCAACTGCGAAGAGCGAGATCAGGGGCTATCTCGCAGCGCACCTGCCCGGTTATATGCTTCCTTCGTTTTTTGTATATCTCGATAAACTCCCCCTGACTCCCAACGGCAAAGTTGATCGTCGGGCTCTTTTCTCTCCTGGCCTTTTTACTGTCGAGCGGGAGCAAGGACTGGTGCTTCCTGGTACCCCTGTTGAGGAGTTGGTGGCGAGCATCTGGGCGCAGGTGCTGAGACGCGCTGGCAGTGATATCAGTATTCATGACGATTTCTTTGCCCTGGGCGGCCATTCTCTTCTGGCAACGCAGGTCATATCGCGCATACGAGCAACCTTGCAGGTCAATTTGCCTGTGCGCAGCCTTTTTGAAAAGCCGACCATTGCCAGGTTAGCCCAGGAGATAGAAGAGGCGCGCTGGCGAGAACAGCAGATCCTCCCATTACAACCATTGCAACTGGCGGATCGCACAAAAGATTTGCCATTATCCTTTGCCCTGCAACGGCTCTGGTTCCTTGATCAGTTTGAGCCGAATTCGGCGAACTATAATATCCATAATGCAAGGCGGCTCCGTGGAGCCTTGCATGTGGCGGCATTGGAAGGTAGCGTGCGAGAGATCGTGCGCCGTCATGAGGTCTTGCGCACCACCTTCCAGCAGAAAGAGGGGCAGCCGGTGCAGGTGATTGGCACCGGCAAGGAGTGTGGCCTGCGCCTCTTCGATCTGGAGGCGCTCTCCCCCGCACATCGCGAGCGGGTGGCCCATCAGCTGGTGCAGCAGGAGGCGGCCCGGCCCTTCGACCTGCAACGGGGGCCATTGCTGCGCTGCAGCTTGCTACGCCTGGGAGAACAGGAGCATGTGTTGTTGGTGAGCATGCACCACATCGTCTCAGATGGCTGGTCGATGGGGATTCTGATCGGGGAACTGACAACGCTCTATAGCGCCTTGAGCGAAGGGCGGCCCTCACCTCTGCCGGACCTGCCGGTGCAGTACGCCGATTACGCCCTCTGGCAACGCCAGTGGCTGCAAGGCGAGGTGCTTACATCCCAGTTAGATTACTGGAAACAGCAATTGAACGGAATCGAACCCTTACAGTTGCCTACCGACCGTCCTCGCCCGGCAATCCAGACTTCGCATGGGGCAGAAGAGTCTATCCTGCTTGCCGATCCTCTGGCCGAGAACCTGAAAATGTTAAGTCGAAGCGAAGGCGTTACCTTGTTTATGACGCTTCTGGCGTCTTTGCAGGTTCTCCTTGCTCGCTATAGCGGACAGGAGGATATCGCAGTGGGGACGCTGGTGGCCCATCGTACTCGACCGGAAATAGAAGGGCTGATTGGTTTTTTCATCAATACCCTGGTCTTACGTGGCGATCTGTCTGGTAATCCCGCGTTCCGCCAGCTTTTAGCGCAGGTACGCGAAGTCGCGCTGGATGCCTATGCCCACCAGGATGTGCCTTTCGAGCAAGTAGTGGAGGCGGTGCAGCCCAACCGCGATCTCAGTCGCTCTCCTCTCTTTCAGGTCATGCTCGTACTGCAGAACGTTCCTCGCTCCAATGAGAGTTTCAAGGGGCTTGAAATACAAAACATCGAAGGGAATGATGCGACGGCGATACATGATCTTTTCTTCACAGTGGTGGACACCCGGCGGGGGCTAGATTGCACCTTACGGTACAATACTGATTTGTTCGAGCAAAGCACGATACTACAGTTACTGCGTCATTGGCAGATACTCCTGGAAGGTATTACAGCAAAACCTGACCTCAACATCGCTTTTCTTCCTCTGCTAACCGGTGAAGAGCGACAACAGCTTCTTGTGGCATGGAACAATACCTATGTTGCTTACCCTTTGCATGCTTCTTTTGATGCTCTATTCAGGCAGCAGGCGAGGCGTCGATCAACAGCGATAGCTGTGGTGTGCGAGACGGAGGTGCTCACCTATGGTGACCTCGATCTGCGTGTAAGTAAGCTGGCGCAACGATTGCGCGCGTCAGGTGTTGGATCTGATGTGCCGGTGGGCATTTACCTGGAGCGTTCTATTGATCTGATTGTCGCTATCATTGCGATCTGGCGAGCAGGAGGAGCGTATGTCCCTCTCGACCCGGCCTATCCTGCTCAGCGCCTGGCTTTCATCCTCCACGATACGCAGATCCGCCTGGTGATCACGCAGCCATCTTTAACGGCAACTCTTCCTGCTGGAATAACCGCTTTGTGCTGTCGTGATACGCAGGCTGAGGAATTTGCTGGGGCTGATAACGAAACGACACCGCAGTTTGCTGCCAGTGGTCAGTCTCTGGCATATATCATCTATACCTCCGGCTCCACAGGCAAGCCCAAAGGCGTAATGGTCCAGCAGGCGGGGATGCTCAACCACCTGTTTGCTAAGATTCAAACATTAGGGCTGGACGAGCGAGATATTGTCGCGCAGACAGCTTCTCCTTGTTTTGATATCTCAGTCTGGCAATGTCTGGCGGGATTACTCTGCGGAGCGCAGGTACATGTCTTCGCCGATGAGGTGGTACGTGATCCCCAGCGTTTGCTGGCAGAGATCGCTGATGCACGGGTTTCAATTCTGGAGGTAGTGCCTTCACTTTTGCAGGCCTTGCTCGTAGAGGCCATGAATAAGGAAGCATATGAACTGTGGCTACGCTGGCTTGTCGCAACTGCAGAAGTATTGCCGAGCTCCTTGTGCCGACGCTGGTATCAACGATATCCTCATATTCCATTGGTAAATGCTTATGGACCAACAGAATGTTCGGATGATGTCGCTCAATACGTTGTCATACCTTCCCAGGTAGAGCAAGGGGTAAATATACCGATTGGACAGGCTCTTGCTAATACTCAGCTTTACATCCTGGATAGCTACTTGATGCCGGTACCGGTGGGTGTCGTGGGAGAAATCTACGTGGGAGGAGCAGGCGTGGGCCGTGGCTATTATCATGATGCAGCACGAACGGCAGAAAACTTTGTGCCCGATTTATATGGTTCGCAGAGTGGCGCACGGCTTTACAGAACTGGCGACATGGGGCGTTATCTAGCAAATGCGGCTATCGAATTCGTGGGGAGGCGCGATCTACAGGTGAAAGTACGAGGGTACCGGATTGAGTTAGGTGAAATCGAGGAGGTGCTCAGGGGATACGCTGAAATAGCAGAATGCGCGGTGGTCTCAGTGGAGAAAAAAGGTGAAAGAATACTGGTCGCCTATATAGTTCTGAGGCCGGACAGTAAATTCTCGCTTCAAGATTTATACCAATACATCGGTACTCTTCTCCCTGCATATATGCTGCCATCTTCTTATATCATACTGGAGAAACTCCCCCGGACGCTCAATGGTAAAGTGAACAGGAGAGCACTGTCGAAACCGGATCAGTTTGAAGCCCGGGAAGTTGCCTTGCCTGAAGTTAAAAGAGAATTGCTCCCGGGACATAACGAAGCAGGCATCTCCAGTAACTTCTCTCAGATGGAGGGCTCCTCCTTGCTTGAAACTATCAAGGAGATGTTGCTGGTCATCTGGAAGCAGGTGCTGGGGCGAGAAGAACTCGGCGTTTACGACAATTTCTTTGATATGGGGGGACATTCTCTGCTGGCAACCCAGGTTATCTCAGGTGTTCGCTCAACGCTTCAGGTGGAGGTACCACTCCGTAGTCTCTTTGAACTACCTACCATCGCACAATTTGCCGATCATGTTGAGATGCTGCTACGTAGTGGGCAGGGAGTGGAAAAGCCGCCGTTGCAGCGTGCATCTCGTACTGATGAACTCCCCTTATCCTTTGCTCAGCAACGATTGTGGCTCCTTGATCAGTTGTTCCCCGAAAGTCTTGCCTATATTGTTCCTAGCTCAGTGAGACTCCGTGGAGCCCTCAATGTGGCGGCATTGGAAGGCAGCGTGAGAGAAATCGTGCGCCGTCATGAGGTCTTGCGCACCACCTTCCAGCAGAAAGAGGGGCAGCCGGTGCAGGTGATTGGCACGGGCAAGGAGTGTGGCCTGCGCCTCTTCGATCTGGAGGCGCTCTCCCCATCCCATCGCGAGCATGTGGCCCACCAGCTGGTGCAGCAGGAGGCGGCCCGACCCTTTGACCTGCAACGGGGGCCATTGCTGCGCTGCAGCTTACTGCGCCTGGGAGAGCAGGAGCATGTGTTGTTGGTGAGCATGCACCACATCGTCTCGGATGGCTGGTCGATGGGGATTCTGATCGGGGAACTGACGACGCTCTATAGCGCCTTGAGCGAAGGGCGGCCCTCGACTCTGCCGGACCTGCCGGTGCAGTACGCCGATTACGCCCTCTGGCAACGCCAGTGGCTGCAAGGCGAGGTACTCAAGAGTCATGTAGATTACTGGACCAGACAACTGCGTGGAGCTCGCCCTTTACAGTTACCAACTGATCGTCCAAGGCCGCAGCGCCAGAGCTTAAAGGGTGCAAGCTATTTCTTTAGCTTGCCGACTCCTCTCTGCGAAGAGCTTGCCGCATTAAGCTATCAGGAGGGAGTGACCTTGTTTATGACCGTCCTGGCGGCTTTCCAGGTACTACTCTCTCGCCTCACCGGTCAAAATGATGTGCTTATTGGAACGGATATCGCTAATCGCGTGCAATCCGAGACCGAACAACTCATCGGCTTCTTTGTGAACTTGCTGGCGCTGCGCTCTGACTTGAGTGATGCCCCGTCTTTCCGCGAACTGTTACATCGTGTGAGAGAAATGCTGCTGGGGGCTTATACCCATCAGGAGCTGCCTTTTGAGATGCTAGTCGATATACTCGGCGTCGAGCGTTCGCTGGATCGCACGCCGCTGATACAGGTATTATTCGTGTTCCAGAATGTGCCTGTATCGTCATCGACCCTGCCCTCTCTGGAGGTCGATGTTTTTGAGAAAGAGCTGACAACCGCCAAATTCGATATGGCCATCTTTTTACAAGAGACATCTGAGGGGATGCAGGGGATGGTGAACTACGCCACTGACCTGTTTAATGAGCAAACTATTGTCTTGCTGATCGAACGCTTCCACGTTGTCCTTCGCCGTCTGGTAACTCAGCCAGATGTCCATGTTAATGAAGTGGAGATCTATACGGACAGAGAGAAGATGCAGATAGAGCAAGAGAAAAAGGAGCAACGCAGAGCCAGGCTGCAAGGGCTGAGCAGCAATCGAAGAGAAGAGGTCCAATAGCGAAATCAGGACTCGGGTGAGGAAATGGGGACAGGGTTGTTTTTTTGCAAGTGAAGAGCGTCTGACGCTTCAAAGTGTAAGTCGATAAAGGGTTGGCGCTGGCTCGTGTAGTACTTGGTGCTGACCCATGTAGCATAGAGAATGGGTAGCTAGATGCAAACAGCAGTAAAGGGTTTTCGTCTTTCTCCTCAACAGGCCCGTCTCTGGTCCATTCAACAGGGAGGACAGGTCTTTTATTCACAAGGGAGCATACTGCTTGAAGGCAAGCTGGATAGAGAGAAGCTCCTCCAGGCGCTGCGACAGGTGCTGAAACAGCATGAGATACTGCGTACCGTATTTTATTCCTCAGCGCAGAGCGATATTCCCATGCAGGTGATCATTGAGGATGGGACATATTCTTTTGTTGAGGCAGACCTGATTGGACTAAGCGACGAGGAGCAGCACGCGCGAATCAAGGCATATTTGCGAGAGATGCTCCAGGGACCATCTAACCTTGAGCAGGCTCCGTTAATGCGTACGACTCTGCTACGACTCGCTCCGTGTACCTACATGTTACTTGTAAGCCTTCCCGCTTTATGTGCGGATGCCGTAACATTACAGCACTTGTTCGTCGCACTCAGTCAAATATATGAGGAAGATGCAGGAGAAGGCGATACCACGGTAGAACAATTGCAGTATGCTGATACATCGACCTGGTTGAATTCTTTACTGCAAACAGAGGAAGCGCAGGAGCAGCAAGCTCGTTGGCGGGCAATGGAGATAGCTCAGGCAGCGGCCTGGCAATTGCCATTTGAGCGTCGTTTCAGTCAGGGGGCAGGAGAGACTTTCGAAGCTCAAGTGCTTGAGATACCCCTTAAAGAAGAAATTGCCGGTAAGATCGTCAGCGAAGCCCGGCGCTATCAGGTTGCTCCAACTACGTTTTTATTGGCATGCTGGCAATCAGTGCTCTGGCATCTATCATCAGAAGCCGAACTGGTAGTTGGTGTTGCCTGTGATGGGCGACATTATGAAGAATTGGCTACAGCACTTGGCCCCTATACGCGGTTTGTGCCAATCTCTACCGCTTTTGCGCAAGATCCTCCTTTCGAGCGTGCGCTGGCTCTCGTCAATAACGCACTCAATGAAGCAATTGAACTGCAAGATTATTTCACCTGGGAAGCTTGCGCGCCAGACGCGCCTGGAGGAAGGGAGCATGCGCCTCTTTTCTTTCCCCTGGCATTTGAGGCGCGAGCATGGCCCGCTAGTAGATATAGAGGGGGAGTCAGCTTTTCTTTACAGAGCTGTTTTTCTTCCGTAGAACCCTTTTCGCTCAAACTGGTAAGTATAGAGAGCAATGAACAACTGCGGCTGGAACTGCACTATAACGCAGTACGTTTATCCGAAAAGCAGGCTCAACAGCTTGCCCGCTATCTCCTCACACTGATTGAGCACGCCCTGGCCGAGCCGCAGACGCGTGTAAGTGTACTACATTTGTTGACGGCTGAAGAGCAGCAACATCTGCTGCAATCGTTTCTTGGTTCGGAGGTGCGCATTCCACCGCTGCCATTCCAGAGACTTTTTGAGGAGCAGGTAGCTCGCGCTCCCGAACAGACCGCACTAGTCTGTGGTTCAGAGCGTCTTACCTACCAGCAGCTCAATAGTAGAAGCAACCGGATTGCTCGCTGGTTACGGCGGCAGGGAGTAGGTCCTGACACGCTGGTAGGACTCTGTATGGAGCGCTCAGCAACAATGCTGGTTGGTCTGCTGGCGATTCTGAAAGCCGGAGGAGCATATGTTCCCTTAGAGCCTGAACAACCTGCTGCTCGACTGCTCTACCAGATGCATGATACAGGCATTTCGTTGGTGTTAACGCAACAGAGAGTATCGGAGCATTTACCTCAGTGGGAAGGTCGGTATGTATGCCTTGACGAAGAGGTAGCCTGGTCGGCAGAAGATGATGACACAAATTTAGAGGCGCTGGGCGATGCCAATACTCTGGCGTATGTGATATACACATCCGGCTCTACAGGGGTTCCCAAAGGCGTAATGATCAGGCAGTGCAGTGTCGTCAATTATACACACTGGATGCAGCGGCTCGTTGCGGAAGAACCAGGCTTGCACTTTGCTACCGTCTCAACGTTGGCCGCAGACCTGGGCAATACCGCTATCTTCTGCTCACTGGCCTCTGGGGGCTGTCTGCATATACTGCCCTACGAACTGGTAACCGACGGCGAGGCGTTTAGCCGCTACGTAGAACAGCATCCCATCGATGTGCTCAAGATTGTCCCTTCTCATTTACAGGCTTTGCTCGCTACAGGAGGTTCGCGGGTGCTACCACGGCGCTTCCTGATACTGGGTGGTGAAGCTTTAAGCTGGGATCTTCTCACACAGATAAGGGAGCAAAAAGCTGGTTGTGTTGTTCTCAACCATTATGGCCCGACAGAGGCAACCATTGGGGCGCTTGTGAATGTGCTGGGAGATCTGGACGGGCTGGAGCGATGGCGAGAAGAGGCAGATCAGAGTGCGACAGTGCCTTTAGGGCCTCCTATTGCTAATATGCAAGCCTGCATTCTTGATAAGAATCTGCAAATTGTGCCGGTCGGGGTAACTGGAGAAATATATCTAGGAGGCGTGGGGCTGGCGGCTGGCTACTGGCGCCAGCAACAGCAGACGCGGGAGCGCTTTCTGCCGCATTCTTTTGGCCAGCAAGAGACGAAATTGTACAGGACAGGAGATCTGGCCCGCTATACGACTAACGGGTTGATTGAATATTTAGGGCGTGCAGATAATCAAGTGAAACTGCGCGGCTACCGCATCGAATTAGAGGAGATCGAAGCGGTCATAAGAAGTCATCCCGACGTGAACGAAGGGGTCGTAATTGTATACAAAGAGCAGCCGGAGAAGCAGTTTCTCGTTGGATATGTTGTAATGTGGCAGCAGCCAGGACCAACAAGCGACGAACTGCGACGCTTTGTGCAGGAACGCCTGCCCGCCTATATGGTGCCTGCGGAATTCATCAAATTGCGCAAACTGCCATTAACCTCTAATGGAAAAATAGACTTAAAACAACTCCCCCCTCCTGGTCAGTCCCAACTAGAAGCGGGAATACCTTTCGTAGCGCCTCGTACGCCAGCGGAAGAGGTGATTGCGGCGATTGTTGCAGAGGTGTTGAAGGTGGAACGAATAGGTATCCACGATAATTTTTTCGTTGCAGGGGGAAACTCCTTGCTGGCGATTCAGGTCGTCTCCCGCGTACGTCACATTTTCCAGACCGAATTATCGCTTGTAAGAGTATTTAATGCGCCAACGGTTTCTGGGATTGTAGAGGAGATTGTACAGATTCATGGCAATCGTGAGCTGGTAGATGAAATAGCTCAGCTTCATCAAGAGATAGAGAATCTCGCCGAGGACGAACTACAAAACAACTTCTAATCTGCTGCACATTTCCGGTTCATAACAGGCAAACTCTGCATGAGAAAGATGCATGATTAGTTTATAGTGAGTTGATGATAGATGAAGGCATTTCCCGGTCAATCTGACGAATTAAAAAGACGAGAGCTTTTTGAGTTGCGCCTGAGGCAGAAAGGTATTGCTCTCCTAAAAACGCCGACGCTTGAGGCTAGAAAAGAAAAGGCAGACTCCTATCCGCTCTCTTTTTCTCAACAACGCTTATGGTTTCTTGATCAATTAGAGCCCGGCTCATCGGTGTATAACGTGCCAGTTGCTGTTCGCCTCTATGGTTCGTTGAATGTAAGAAACCTGGAGCTAAGCATATATGAGGTGGTGCGACGCCATGAAAGCTTGCGCACGACTTTTAGCGTTAAAGATGGGCAACCGGTACAGGTGATCGGGAGTGAAGCCAAATTGTGCCTGCCTCTTATAGATACAAGTACCCTGGCAACAGAGCCTTGTGAGGCACAGGTACAGCGTTTAGCTTTACAAGAGGGGAGGCGAGCCTTCAACTTGAGCAGCGGCCCGCTGATGCGGGTGCTACTGCTGCGGCTGGGACCCGATGAACATGTGCTGCTGCTGACGATGCACCACATCATCTCCGATCACTGGTCGCGCAGCATCCTGGTGCGGGAGGTGACCACGCTCTATAACGCTCTGGAGACGGGACGACCATCTCCGCTGGCCCCGCTGCCGCTGCAATATGCCGATTATGCGCTCTGGCAACGGAGATGGCTGCAAGGGGAGGTGCTGGCCCAACAACTGGACTACTGG